>NZ_JBHTHD010000033.1:0-233276 GCF_042675345.1 Neobacillus sp. GCM10027624 | reverse complement strand
AAAAGACCTAAGTCCGGTAGAATACCGAGCTCAGGTCCTCAAAGTAGCCTAAAATATTTGTCTAACTTTATTGGGTCAGATCAAAATTCAAAAGCACACAAAAAATTAGGTTATGCTATTATTATAAACGGAGGTGATGTGGATTGATTTACATCGGTGTAACAGGCTGGGGCGATCATGATAGCCTTTATCCGGGACAAATATCACCAAGGGATAAACTAAAAGAATATGCTGGAAACTTTCCGATTGTTGAAGTCGATTCGGCTTTTTATGCCATCCAACCACAGCGAAATGCCGAGAAGTGGGTTAATGAAACACCCGAATCCTTTCAATTTATTGTAAAAGCCTATCAGGGGATGACGGGACATATGCGCGGCGAAATTCCCTTTCAAAATAAGCAGGAAATGTTCTCGGCTTTCAAAGATTCACTTGAACCATACATAAACAAAAATAAATTGGCGATGGTCCTTTTTCAATTCCCGCCATGGTTTCAATGTGCACGTGAAAATGTTGAATATCTTAGATGGTGTAAAAATGAAATGGGTGAAATTCCTTGTGCTTTGGAATTTAGAAATCAATCGTGGTTCGCACCGCAATACCGAATCAAGACACTTAATTTTATGAAAAAGGAAGCATGGATTCATAGCATTTGTGATGAACCGCAATCTGGTGAGGGGTCGATTCCGACAGTTTTAGAAACCCTTGATTCCGAAAAGGTCTTAATCCGATTCCATGGCCGAAATGTTCACGGCTGGCAAAAACGAAATACCGATAATTGGCGTGAGGTCAGATACCTTTATCGCTATAATCAGCATGAACTTGAGGAATGGGCTGCTAGCCTAAAAAATTTAGAAACTGAATCTAAGGACGTTTACGTTCTCTTTAATAATAATTCAGGCGGAGACGCGGCAGATAATGCGAAAGAAATGATTGACCTGTTAGAGATAGAATATGAAGGTCTTGCCCCAAGGCAATTGGATTTATTTTAAAGAAGGAGAATACAAAAATGGAATGGGTTATTTTACTGATTGTCGGACTTTTAGCCAGTTCTTTAGGTTCGCTAATCGGTCTTGGCGGGGGAATTATTGTCGTTCCAGCGCTTCTCTATTTTGGGGGATTATCGTGGTTCGGCCATGTTTCACCTCAAGTAGCAGTTGGGACTTCATTGTTTACAATGATTTTTACCGGTTTATCTTCAACACTTGCGTATATGAAACGGAAAACCGTTGATTATAAAAGTGGTCTTATTTTTTTAATTGGAAGTGGACCTGGAAGTATTTTAGGTGCATGGGTCACTGAAAAATTGAATTTGCACTCATTTAGTATCTTTTTTGGAATTTTTATTATTTTTGTATCCATTGTTTTATTGCTAAAGGATAAGTTAAAGCCGATTCCCTACCGTAAAGATAAGGGGATTGTACGCACCTTTAGGGATAATGAAGGCAAAAGCTATGAATATGGATTTAATCCTTTTGTCGGGATTCTAATCGCCTTTATAGTTGGATTTTTGTCAGGAATCTTTGGTGTGGGTGGAGGCTCATTAATGGTTCCAACAATGATATTAGTGTTTTTCTTTCCGCCGCATGTTGCGGTGGCAACTTCAATGTTTATGATTTTACCAACATCTATTCTCAGTTCGATTACCCATGTGGTTTTAGGAAATGTGAATTGGCTTTACGCTTTAGCATTAATTCCAGGAGCGTGGATTGGGGCTAAGGTAGGGGTTTATTTAAATTCAAAGCTTAAAAGCAAAACGATTGTTTTGCTTTTACGAACGATCTTAGTGATTGTTGGGCTACAACTTATTTATGAAGGAATTATAGGATAAGGAAGAGAACTTAGAATGGAAATCATTCAGATTTATCATACAAATGATATTCATAGCCATTTGGAGCATTGGCCGCGAATAGAGAAATTTTTATTAACCCAAAAGGAACTTGACCAAAAGCAAGGAGATGAAGTTTTCCTTTTTGACATTGGTGATTTCATCGACCGCTGGCACCCATTTTCAGAGGGAACAAAAGGAAGAGGAAATATTGAACTGTTAAATGGTTGCGGCTATGATGCTGTAACGATTGGAAATAATGAAGGGATTAACCTTCCTTTTCATGACTTGGATCATTTGTATGATGATGCACATTTCGATGTGCTGCTGGCGAACTTATACAAAGAGGGAAACACCCCTCCTGAATGGGTACAGCCCTACAAGATTTATCAAACAAAAAAAGGGACCCGAATTGGGGTAATAGGTTTAACGGCACCGTTTACCCTTCTTTATAAGTTGCTTGGCTGGGAACTTTCTGATCCAATTGCTGAGTTGAGGAAATGGATGAAAACGTTAAAGGAAAAAAGTGATATCATTCTTTTACTTTCCCATCTTGGTTTAAATGTAGATGAGCAGATCGCAGTAGATTTCCCTGAAATTGATGTTATTCTTGGGGGTCATACCCACCATATACTTCAAAAAGGAAAGCAAATAGGAGATACCCTTCTTGCTGCTGCAGGAAAGTATGGCAACTTTATTGGTCAGGTTACCCTAACACTTCAGCCTGATAAAAAGATTGAAAACAAACAGGCGATTCTTTTTCCGTTTGAAACGCTTTCCGAAGTGAAGAATGAGCAAAGCAAGATTGATGAATTTTTTTCAACTGGAAAGGAGCTTTTAAAAGAAAAAATTACTTTTTTAAATGAACCTTTAGAGGCTAACCCCTTTGAAAAGACCAAGCTTTCTAGTATACTGTGCGAGGCACTCAGGGAATGGTGTAAGGCAGATTGCGCCTTTATTAATGCAGGATTACTATTAGGTCCGCTATCAGGAGAGGTTACAGCAAATGATTTGTTGGCCATTTGCCCCCACCCAATTAATCCTTGTAAGGTAGATTTAACCGGACGCGAATTAAAGGACGTTCTCGAAAAAACGAAGGATCCCGATTGGCCAGAAAGGAAAATCCTAGGGCTTGGTTTTAGGGGAACAGTAATGGGGATTATCGTGTATGAGGGGGTCACCTTCCAAGAGGATGCCATCTACATAAATAATGTGAAATTGGATTTTGAAAAAATTTACTCTTTGGCTCTTCCCGATATGTTTACATTTGGACATTTCTTTGGCGAAAATTTTAAAAGGAAACCAAAAAAATACTATCTCCCAGAATTCCTACGTGATTTATTGAAATGGAAGTTATAAATAGATGCATAGGTTATACACTTTTTTCTGAAGCTGTCATAAAGTGTAAGTGAAGGGAGTGTGGGAACTTGATTGATCTTTCACCAATCGAATTGAACGGCCATACTTTTTTGGCAGTAACCGTGCTGCTACCAAAAACAACTTTGCTTTCAATCTCAAACGATAAGGGATATATCATGTGCGGTGCCTTAGATGTTGGATTATTAAATGATCAATTAAAGGATCGTAAAATTGTTGCCGGCCGGGCAGTAGGAGTAAGAACCATCGACCAGCTCCTTAACGCCCCGCTGGAGTCGGTAACTTTTGAGGCACAAAGTTTAGGTATTCATAAGGGCATGATCGGCAAGGACGCCTTGCTGAAAATGATTTAAAACAGCTTGCTGACTGGCAGGCTGTTTTTTATGATTGGGAACGTATGGACTGTCCGAATTAAGAATAGTGTCGCCAAAAGCCCCGATAGTCGACACACCTCCCTAAAATCCGTCTCCAACTCGCTTTCCTTTTAGTGCTAGGTCCACCAGTTCAAGCATACACATAGCTTGTAAGGGGGGATTCTTTTGGCAAAATTTCGTCCACGATATAAGCGCAAGGGACCACTGCCTCTCCGCTATGTGATTCTACTCTCATTTGTCTTTTTTCTCTTCTCTACCGCAGTTGGCTTATGGATGATCAACAAAGGCCTAGAGCCGACATTAATGAGATATGCCGAATCCCAGTCAAGAAAAATTGCCGCATCCGTGATCAATAATGCAATCACAAAAAAAACAGTGGACGTTGGCGATGTGATTGGAATTGAACCTGGGACAAATGGAAATGCACAAAGCGCCTATTTAAAAACAGAATTAATTAACCAAAAATTATCGGAAATTACCAGTCAGATACAGAAAAACTTGTCGCGTGCGGAAATAGGAGACGTGGATTCCCTTGAACAATTAACAGATGTTGAAATCGAAAAAGAATCAACTGAAAAAACGGATGGAATCGTTTGGTATGTACCCATAGGGCAAGCAACCAATCTTGCTCTATTTGGTAACTTGGGTCCAAAGATACCAGTAAGATTCCATGCCATTGGGGATGTGCGTCCTGATGTTAAAATTACAACAGAGGAATTAGGAATTAACAATACATGGATTAAGGTAAACATCCACCTTGAGGTAGCCGTTCAAATCATCACGCCATTTGCAACGAAAATTACCAAGCTAACTCAAAATATCCCTGCTGGAGGAAAGCTAATCGAGGGTAAGGTTCCGCAATTCTATAACAGTGGAGGCGGTTTGCTGCCATCCATTCAATTGCCAGATTCAACAAACAGCAACAAAACCACTACCACTAAAGAAGAGAAAACTAAATCCAAAAAATAAAAGGACTGTCTTTTAGCGGACAGTCCTACCTTCTTTTTCTTAATTTGATTCTCTCCTGACGCTCCCACATGGCTAAATGTGGATATGGATCAAATGACCATTCGGTGAGCCCATTGTCTTTATACATCCCATAGTGTAAATGTGGAGGGAATTTACCGGATGTTCCTGGAGGTCCATACCCAGAGCTTCCAACACTGCCAATGATCATTCCCGGTTCGACCACCTGACCAACGGATAAATCCTTTGCAAATCCATTTAAGTGAGCAAAATAATGGTACGTATTATTTATGTCACGGATTCCAATTCGCCAGCCGCCGAATTTGTTCCATCCCTTCATTTCTACAATCCCATACTTGGTTGCCCTGACAGGGACACCGTAACCGGCAAAAATGTCGGTGCCTTCATGGATTCTTCGCCCACCCCAGCCTCGTGCATCGCCCCATGTACTGCGATAGCTGTGATTAGCCCGAATCGGCATTGGGAATGCTTGGTCATCAAGATTTAATCTGCCAAAGTGACGGTAGACCTTTGCCTTTCCCGCAATGATTCCAACGGTTTTATCACGATGATAATAATTCCACAGACCAATCTTAAGATTATCATGGTCCAAACCATAAGAAAGAAGGTAATGGGCAAATGTATATAAAACATCTTCATCATTTTTACTATCCGCTTTTCCATCTCCATCCCCGTCGACGCCCAATCCATTAAAAAGCTGAATCGTTGCAGGATTTTGATCTGTTGGGTTAGGGTTTGTAAGACCTGCCCATTTTTCTGGGCTGATATAAATCGCAATCACACTTTCTGCCTTTGGCAAGTCTCTACGGACTTGACGAATACTTCTTTCATATTGATCAATGGCAGCAAGGTAGTACCAAGGAATCTGTGTAATCGTTTCAACTTTTTTGTAAAGTTTCATTCTTTCCTGGTATACATCAGGTTCTTTCGCATGAGCATCCCTGACAGCAAATGTAGAGGAAAAGAATAAAAGGAAAGTTCCAATTATCAGAGCTGCCCGCACAGGAATCCTCCTTCCAATTAATGTACAACATTAGTTTATGATTCTTTAGCCATTTCATAATGGTTAATAAATGGTAATGAATGTTTTTAGAATGAAAAAATTCACAAGGTTGCAAAGTTTTCTCGACTTGTCCTTCGGTGTACTCTATGTTAAAGTGACAACTGAGAGAACTCATTCACATACATAATGTAGGGGTGGAATACATGAGCACAAAAGAACCAAATTTAAGAAAGCCGGAATGGCTAAAAATAAAATTAAATACAAATGAGCATTATACTGGCTTGAAAAAAATGATGCGTGAAAAGAGCCTTCATACCGTTTGTGAAGAAGCGCGCTGCCCGAATATTCATGAATGCTGGGCCGAAAGAAGAACCGCTACCTTTATGATTCTCGGAGATGTTTGTACCCGGGCATGCCGCTTCTGTGCGGTTAAAACAGGTCTGCCAACTGAATTAGATTGGCAAGAGCCGGAAAGAGTTGCTGACTCTGTTCAGTTAATGAATCTAAAGCATGTCGTTGTCACCGCAGTAGCCAGGGATGACTTAAAGGACGGCGGTGCTGCTGTATTTGCAGAAACCGTAAGAGCCATCCGCAGAAAAAATCCGTTTACCAGCATTGAAGTTCTGCCTTCTGATATGGGTGGTAAGGAAGAAAATTTAAGAATTTTAATGGATGCTAAACCGGATATTTTAAATCATAATATCGAGACCACCAGACGCTTGACTCCAAGTGTAAGGGCAAGGGCTAAATATGACCGTTCATTAGAATTTTTACTCCGCGCAAAAGAAATGTATCCGGAAATTCCAACCAAATCAAGCCTAATGATTGGACTTGGGGAGTCAAAGGAAGAGATTCTTGAAGTTATGGACGATTTAAGAGCAAATCAGGTAGATATTATGACGATTGGCCAATATTTACAGCCAACGAAAAAGCATTTAAAGGTTCAGAAATATTATAGCCCTCAGGAATTTGAAGAATTACAACAAATCGCTATGAGTAAAGGCTTCAGTCATTGCCAGGCAGGGCCGCTTGTCCGTTCATCCTACCATGCAGATGAACAAGTAAATGAGGCAGCAAAACATAAACAAGCTTTAGGTGAGCAAGAAATAAAAGAAGCATAAAAAAAAAGTTCAGCCGAATGAAAACGGCTGAACTCTTTTTTTTATTTAATGCATTTTACGGTCATCCGATGTTAAACCATTTTCATCTTCACTATCACTTAAGCGGTTTCCTTGTGGAGAGTCTTTCATTTGTCTGATAACATAGTTAATCGAATGTCTGGAGTTTTTGTTCCTTGCATCCATATGCGAAAGGTTTTCAACATCGCGCATTAAAGCCTTTTTATCGGTAACATATACATGATAGTAACGCGGAACAACAGACATGGCTGTTCTTTTTACCTGATCCGCTGTTAAATTACGATCCTTGGAATCGGTTGTATAAGCAACCAAAACCTCCTGGTCGGTTACCAATGTAGCCACATCATGTACATTCGGCAGGTTTGTACTGTATTTACTAATAATATTCGCAACCTGCTCACGGTCAAGGGCAGTGTAATGGTTATTTGCCGTATTATCGTTCATGATTGGACTTTTTTGATGGCGGACATATCCGAAATCATTACTGACATTTCGGACACTTCGACCCGCCCCTTCATTATAAAGCTCAGTCCTTTTATTGTTCACATTAATGGAATTTCCGCTTTCCTCGTAGACATCCCGGTTATTCATATCCTTGGAGCAACCTGTTATGGTTGTAATCGTACATAACCCAAGGATGATCATCAACTTTTTCAAATTAAAACACCTCCCTTTTATTAGAATAGCCAGAAGGAGGATTTTTTTTCTTAGTAATTGATGGTGAATCGGTTATAATGGGAAGTAGGATCGACTGGTAAAATGAGGTGATAACATGATTGTAATGAACAATACCATGTATGAAATGGTCGAGGAATACCGCAACGGCTTTAACGAAGAAGCCTTTAAGGCAAGGTATAGTGATATTTTATCCAGGTATGACTATGTTGTCGGAGATTGGGGCTATGGGCAGCTCCGTTTAAAAGGATTTTTTGATGACCAAAATCAAAAAGCAACCTTTGATACAAAAATAAGCACACTTAGCGAATATATATATGAATACTGTAATTTCGGATGTGCTTATTTCGTTTTGAAAAAAGTAAAAAAATAATGAAAGGACCCAAAATCGGGGTCCTTTCATTATTTTATTCATTCATGGAATACGGCGGCTGGGCATCTGTATCCGGGTCATCATGCGGCTGATGTGCAGGCTCTATTTGTCGAGGTGCATCTTCATGCAAAGATTTGAATTCCCAGTTAAAAGCTGAATAATAGCGCTGTCCTTCTTTCCAAGGTGTACTCTTATTCTGCACGGGATCATTTACTCGGAAAGTTGAGCCATAGGGTCCTTCTGGGAACTCCTGGGCAGTCAAATAATTTTCCCGCTTTTCCACTGTTGATATTTCTGTATATTTTTCCGCATCCTTTTTAGACATGTACCTCACTCCTTTTATCGTTAGTATGATAAAAGAAGTTCCTAAACATAATATCCAATTTTTTGGTTAAACGATTTCAGAAAGAAAAGATCTTAATTCCTCTGCATCCTCTTCATTTAATTGAAAAGCGAATTCTAAATAGCCTTCTTCTTCCAGGTCATCATGTCCAATAATGGCAAAACGGTTCCCTTGCATATCAAGGACAAGATGTTTGCCATAATGACGACTTGTTTGGACAATCGCTAGATCAAAACGCTGGTTTTCACCCACAAAGCTGACAAATCTCGTTCTTGTATTTTCTGTATCATCATATAAGAAAAATCGTTCGTTCATAAAACGGTCTCCTTTATTCACAACTTTTTTCGACACTCCCCTAATCATATCAAATATACAGTAATAAAGGGAGTAATGTTTTTAATAATTAAAATGTCGTGAAAAGACAAAAGGTGCCAAAATGTGGTATAATTGAACTAATCACGTATGTTGACTTTTGAGAGGAATGAATGGAATGGTCCGTTGTTACATTGAAAAAGCTAAACGTGTAATACAATGGGGAAAGCTCCTTTTACCTCTTGCGTCCATACGATATTATCCCCCTCAATTTAATTTGCGCAACCCATTATTGGAAGGCGTTTCTGCTGCATTTAAAGCAAGGCATGATGTAGCGGTAATTGTTTTTACCATAAAAAATTATATTGAATTGTCAGAAGCGGAGGGAAACTTTCATTCCTCTCCATTTATAAAAAAAATGAAACGAGTTTTTCAGAACTGTATTGAAAAAGAAATGGAAAAAAATGATGTTATTGCCCTTCATGACCATTATGAAGATGGCATTACCCTAATGATTAAGGTGGACTATGAACGGCATAGCCTTTCGGAAATTGATGAACTTGTGAATAAAATTATCCAAGAAGTGGAACGTAATCTACACCAGGAAAATCCACTAGTCAGACCTGTTTTTGATGGTGGTTATATGTTCGTGGAGAAACATAATTTTTCGATTCAAAGCTCCATTGAAAGGGCTCATCGCCAAGCAATTGCAATGGCGGAACGAAAGATAGATGCAGAGTTGAATGAAATGATTTTTACGTTTAAGAAAATCATCTCTAAAAAAGAAATTCACCTATGGGCACAGCCGATTATTGATGTGGCAACAAGCGAAATTCACGCTTGGGAAATGCTGACACGTGGTCCTCAGGGGGTATTAGAGAATCCTTTTCCGCTTTTTTCTGTTGCCAGACAGACAGGAATGCTATATGACCTTGAAATGATTATTTTCGAAAAGATTTTTCAACAATTAAAGGTAACAAAAAGCAGGGAAAATATCTTTATGAACTGTACGCCGCTGACGCTTGGAAATATCCGGTTTCCCCGCGATATAAAACAGTTACTTGAAAAATATAGAAGAATTTCCCCCAAACAGATTACGTTTGAAATAACTGAACATGATTCAATTGATGGGGTTGAGAATTTTTCCTATAATCTTAAGGTCTTACGATTAATGGGATTTCGATTTGCTGTTGATGATACTGGAGCAGGTTATAATAGTTTAAATACGATTAGTGAGATCATGCCTGATATCATTAAAGTGGATCGTTCCGTGATTGAGAATATCCACAAAAGTCCTGTAAAGGAATCCATGTTGAAGGGATTGTTACTCGTGGCACGAGAAGCAGGGTCGTTAGTGGTAGCCGAAGGTATCGAAAATGAAGAGGAAGCCTCTGTATTAACACGTAATAAGGTTGATTTAGCCCAGGGATACTATTATGCTAGACCTACCGCACTTGTGAAAGGAATTGCAACATAAGAGAAGCGGAAACAAGGAGTGGACAATCATGTATTTTGTTGATAGGGAAAAAATTGAAGCCATTTTAGTTTTTTTTGAAAAGCAAATTAGCCTTTTTTTAAGCCAGAAAAATTGGTCATCGCCAATTGAAAAGGCTGCGCTCGAACGGTTGACGCAGATGATGCTCGAGTCCGTACTGGATGTCGGCAATTCGATGATTGATGGGTTTATTATGCGTGACCCTGGCAGCTATGAAGATATTATTGAAATTCTAACAGACGAAAAGGTGATTTCTGCAGAAAACGGCAATCGTCTTAAGGTTCTCATTCAATATCGAAAATCTCTTGTGCAAAATTATACAGAAATCAATCATGATGAACTACTAAAACAATTTTCAGAGAACATCGAAGCATTACACCAATTTTCAGCCAATGTCCGGGAGTACATTGTAAATGAACTGGGTCCCGTTTCAGCATTTAAAAATTAACCATAAGACCGTCAATTGCGGTCTTTTTCCTATTTAGGAAAGGAGTATCAAATGAAAAAATATCAAGGTTATTTAATTGATTTAGATGGCACGATGTACAAAGGAACAGAGCGAATCGAAGCTGCTTCCGATTTTGTCAAAAAACTAGCAAACAAAGGAATCCCTTATTTATTTGTAACCAATAATTCTTCAAGAACTCCAGCGCAGGTTGCGGAAAAACTCCGTGGATTTGATATTCCTGCAGAAGAGCATCAAGTGTTCACAACTAGCATGGCAACGGCTAATTATATTTTCAGTCAAAAGCCAGATGCTTCAGTTTATGTGATTGGTGAGGAAGGAATCCAAACGGCCATAAAAGAAAAAGGATTTCTAACTGCATCCGAGAATGCTGATTTTGTGGTGGTAGGAATTGATCGTGCAATTACCTATGAAAAATTAGCAGTTGCCTGCTTGGCTGTAAGAAATGGGGCTGTGTTTATTTCTACTAACGGCGATATTGCGCTTCCAACAGAGCGAGGACTGCTGCCTGGGAATGGTTCATTGACCTCTGTTATTACCGTATCAACCCAAACAAAACCAATTTTTATTGGGAAGCCTGAATCGATTATTATGGAACAGGCGCTAAAGGTATTGGGGACGACTAAAGGTGAGACCTTAATGGTGGGGGATAACTATGATACAGACATCATTGCGGGAATGAACGCCGGCATGGATACTTTGTTAGTACATACAGGCGTTACCACAAAAGAATTGCTGGCTGGATATGACCGCAGACCAACCTGTGTGGTGGATACGTTAGACCAATGGGAGCCATAAAAAAAGGATGGAAGAGGTCCATCCTTTTTATTCTTTATCCTGTTCCTCTTTGCGTGCGGCCCGGTGTGCCAAACGGCTTGATGCAGCTGCAGCAATCGCACCGACAATATCATCAAGGAAGGTGTGGCATTCCCCAGTTGATTTATCGTTTAAATGAGCAAGGATACCTGGTTTCTGCTTATCAATATAACCGTAATTTGTAAAACCAATTGAACCGTAGACATTCACAATTGATAACGCAATAATTTCATCCACACCATAAAGGCTTTCATCACGTTTAATAATGTCCTGGAGCGGCTCCTCTAATAAACCCTTTTCCCCCAGCTTATCGAGCTGAATCCCTGTTAAAATTGCGTTTTGAACCTCGCGCTTTGATAGTACCCGTTCTACGTTGGCAATACAGTCCTCCATTTGTAAATTTTCATGATACTTATTTTGGAGAAAATAAACTAAATCGGCAATATCCTGAATTTCAACGCCTCTTTCTTTAATCCATCTTCGAGCGGTTTCTTCAAGAATATCCATTTTTTTGTCTGCTGCCATACAATCACCTTTTCTATGAATTTTCACGATTGTTCTCTATATATTATTGATTTTTTCCCTAACATATGCACTTTTTTCAAAAATGAATTGAAAAACGGGAACCAACAAGTTTTGAAAGACCCTTACATATATATAAAGTAAAAGAGGTTTCGAAAGAGGTGGCGGCATGCTGCAGAAATTGCTGGAGAACCAGTATGGAATCAAGGTTGAGGAATATCTGAAATTAGATTCTTATGACGCTTTAAGGGGAAATGGCTGGCTTTATTTAGTCTCTAAGCCTGGTGGCAAGGAGGAAACGGATATTTCTGAATTGGAGAAAATAGCAGTGCATCTTAGAAACTTTGGAGACCAGCATGTACCTGTTTTTCTTTCATCAAAAGACGGGAATTTGATTACAACCTGGGAGCAAAATAAATATTGTGTTCTCGCAAACAAGCAGACTGAAAAACCACAAAAAATTAAATTAGGCCGTAAATTGGCCAAATTCCATGAGCGCGGCCGAAATGTTCCGTTTCAAATCGAAAGAACTAGCAGGATTGGCCAGTGGAAGTCCCTATGGGAAAAGCGTCTAGAGCAAATGGAGAAGGTATGGAATGGACAGTTGTTTCAAACACCGGAGGATGAATTTGAAAAAATGTTTATTGAATCCTTTCCCTACTATTTGGGGTTAACCGAAAATGCTATTCAATATTTAGTGGATACTGAAATTGACGATGAACCAATGGACTTTGATGCTGGGACTGTGTGTCACGAACGGTTTTCAAAAAATTCATGGGGCAGAAATTATTATATTAAAAATCCATTTGATTGGGTATTTGACCATCGAAGCCGGGATCTTGCTGAATGGACGAGGGAGCGCTATTTCCGAAACAATCAAACATATGATCAGGAATTAAGACAGTTTTTCGAGGAATATCAAAGCATTGCTCCATTATCTTCCTTTTCTTGGCGGCTTTTATATGCTCGTTTATTATTTCCATTACATTATTTTGAGTGTGTTGAAAATTATTATATTACTCGTTCTGAGCAAGATAAAAAGCTTTTGGAGGAGAAATTAAGTAAAATCTTAAGGCAATCATCAGAGTATGAACAATTTCTTGGGGGCTTTTATTTATTATCAGGAGCTCCAATTAAAAGACTGAATCTTCCACTGCCTGAATGGCTTATGGTAAAATAATGTTAAAAGCGGGTAAGGAAGGAAATACCAATGAAGCCATATATTTATATAACAAGGAAGCTGCCAGAAGAAGCAATAGCGCCGCTTCGGCAAAATTATGAAGTCAAAATGTGGGAACACGATGACGTTCCTGTGCCGATGGACATTTTACTAGCGGAAGTCAAACAAGCAGATGCCCTATTAACCATGGTATCCGATACGATTGATGAAAAGGTACTAAATGAAGGGAATAAGCTTAAAATAGTAGCTAATTGTGCTGTTGGGTATGACAATATTGACCTTACTGCAGCTGCTAAAAATGGGGTAGCCATTTGTAATACCCCTGATGTTTTAACCGATACAACGGCAGATCTGACCTTTGCATTATTAATGTCCGTTTCCCGCAGGGTGGTGGAAGCGGCTGAATTTATTAAAAAGGGACAGTGGAAAAGCTGGAGTCCGTTTTTACTAGCAGGTCAGGATATTCATCATAAAACACTTGGGATTGTTGGAATGGGGAAAATCGGAGAAGCGGTTGCCAAACGTGCGTCCGGATTTGAGATGAATCTTCTCTACCATAATCGAACAAGGAAGCCGGAAATCGAACAGAAACTGGGCACTGTTTATTGTGCGTTTGAGGACCTCATAAAAAAGGCTGATTTTGTGGTCTGTTTAGCACCGCTAACCGATGAAACCCAAAATATGTTTACCCGGGAAGTTTTTCAGAAAATGAAGCATTCCGCCATTTTCGTTAATTCTTCAAGAGGACCCGTTGTAGATGAACAGGCTTTATATGAGGCACTTGTTACAGGAGAAATCGCCGGGGCTGGATTGGATGTATTTGAAAAGGAACCTATTGACAACGGTCACCCATTACTTGGGCTTTCAAATGTTGTTGCGCTCCCGCATATCGGAAGCGCAAGTGTAGAAACAAGAACGGCAATGATCAATTTATGTATCGCTAATATTGAAGCGGTGTTAGAGGGAAAGCTGCCCTTAACAATTGTAAATAAGAATTGGAAGACCTGTACGAATTCTAAATAAAAAGAGCGATTGCCGATGAGGCAATCGCTATTATTTTATTAGAATACTTGTTCAACTTCGACAATTCCAGGAACTTCTTCAAGAAGTGCTCTTTCAATGCCGGCTTTAAGTGTGATGGTGGAACTTGGACAGCTGCCGCATGCACCTAATAAACGGAGTTTCACAATACCATCCTCAACATCAACTAATTCACAATCCCCGCCATCGCGAAGAAGAAATGGTCGTAATTTATCTAATACTTCTTGTACTTGTTCTTTTATTTCTAACTCTTCCATTCCCATCGACTCCTTTCCTATCTATATTATAATGTGATTGACAGTAAAAATCCATTCCGAAGAAACTGGCAAAACGCCCATTTAATCATTTTCTTTCATTTTTAAGTAAGAGATGTTGTAAAATAAAAGAAAAAAACAAGGATGAATCAAATGGAACATAATCAAGTAGAAATCATATTATACGGAGCAGAGCAGCTTTGCCCAAGCTGTGTAAATCTTCCCTCATCGAAAGAAACATTTGAATGGCTTGAGGCTGCTATTGCTCGAAAATTTCCGGAACAGCCCTTTAAAATGACTTATGTAGATATTCATTTTCCTCCCGCAGAGCCCGAAAAGCAAAGCTTCGCTCAAAAAGTGATTGAGGAGGATATGTTTTATCCTGTGGTTGTGATCAAGGACAAAGTGGTCGGCGAAGGAAACCCGCGGTTAAAAACGATATTTTCCGAGCTTGAAAAGCATGGATACAAAGCGGTTTAAACAGAAGAAGGGGGTGTTCCATTATATGGACATCCCCTTCTTTTTCATGCATTATCCATTATGATATTTGTACATCCATAAGATTCCGGACTTGATCAGGCGTGCAACACGTCCTGTAATCGCTGAATTGCCCATCATTCCAAATCCTTGTTTCTTTCCAAGGGATCCGAGTATGCCTTTTAATTTGATTGGTGGGAATGATGCTGGCGGTTCTTCCCCATTCCAACGTTTTCTCAATACCTCCACAATTTGCTCTGCTTGTCCTTCCGCTAATTGTGCACTTGGTGCATGAGGGAGGCTTGCACAGTCACCGAGGATATAAATATGTTCATCCGTTTTTAGGTTGTGTTGAGGAGTAAGGACCACTCTACCCATGTTATCTTTTTCCTCAGGAAAATCACGAACGATTTTGTTTGCTTGAATTCCAGCTGTCCAAACGATGACATCACAATCAATTGGTTCATCATGGTTATATAGTCTTTTTTCTTCTACTTTTGTTATATTAGAATTGTTGATAATTTCAACATTATTCTTATTAAACCAATTTTCAACATATTTACTCAGGCGGTCAGGAAACGATGATAGAATATGCTTTCCTCTGTCAAACAACTTAATTTTAAGGTCATCTCGGCTTTCGCTTAATTCACTTGCAAGTTCTACCCCGCTAAGACCAGCTCCGACAATGCCGACCACTGATCCGGGAGGCAGATTATTTAAAACAGAATAAGTTTCACGGGACTTTCCAATGCTTTGAATACTGTAAGTAAATTCATCTGCCCCAGGAACCCCATGATACTTGTCCTCACAGCCAAGACCAATAATTAAATCATCGTAGCTAATTGGTTCATCATCTTTTAGAAGAACCTTTTTTTCTTCTCTTTTGATTCCGGTAACTTCACCAAACTTTATATTCAACCGAGGATGTTCAGGAAAACAAACACGAACCTCTTTATCGGAAATGGTTCCTGCCGCTAAAGCATAGTATTCGGTTTTAAGACAGTGGTATGGGACTCGGTCCACAAGTGTAATCGTTACGTTTTCCGGAAGATTGTTCGGAAGGAGTTCACTAAGAATTTTCATTCCTCCGTATCCTCCGCCAAGAATTACCAGGTTTCTCATTTTTAAATTTCCCCTTTTTACAAAACAATTGTATTCCTATTTTTAATGTTCCTTTTTTCTTCGATTTATTGCACGCGGAATATAGCAATAAATTGGAATCAAGGATTTAATGGTTTATAAAGTCAAGCGCAATTTCACACAATTACGAGTATAGCTAAGATATGACGAAATAACAACAATTTTCATGCTTTCTTGACAAAATGAATGCACTTTGTTAATTGACGGTATCCCCTAAAAAGAGTACGATTAGTAGGTATGAAGAGGTGAAGGCATTGATTAAACCAATCATTGAATTTTGTATAAGCAACTTAGCAAATGGCGCACAGCGGGCGCTTGAAATATTAGAAAAAGATCCGAATTTGGATGTTATCGAATATGGTTGTCTTGGATATTGCGGAAAGTGTGCAATTACACTTTACGCACTCGTTAATGGGGAAGTAGTAACTGGAAAAACTCCGGAAGATCTTGTAGATAATATCTATCAATACTTGGAAGAAAATCCAATGTTTTGAGAAACGCGAAAGCGCCTTGTTCAGCCCGACAAGAAACCTCCGGGTCTAGGCGCTGGGGCTAGATAAAAAGAAAGGAGCGTAAACCGCTCCTTTTTTCATTTTTTATCATATAATAGTTATTATAAACGATTTGTTGTGCCAGTAATCTGAAGTGGATATACTAAATCAAAAGACTTAAAAGGGGGAACTAGAATGAGTAATGAGGTTGTTATTTTAACCGAGGCGGCTGCCATGCAAATTAAAGATATGATGAAGCAAAATGAAGAAGAAGGAGCCCTTTTACGTGTGGGTGTTAAAGGCGGAGGCTGCAGCGGCTTATCTTATGGAATGGGATTTGATCATGAAGTAAAGGAAGACGATCTACAATTCGAACTGCATGGAATTCAAATCCTCGTTGATAAGGAAAGTGCTCCTATTTTGCAAGGAACAAAAATTGATTATAAACAATCGATGATGGGCGGAGGATTTACGATCGAGAATCCGAATGCTATTGCCTCGTGCGGTTGTGGATCTTCTTTCCGAACAGCAACGGCTACAGGTACACCGGAGGAATGTTAGGATTTAAAGGGAAAAGGCGTCCGCAAAACGGGCGCCTTGTAAGACTATTGATTAAACATGGAAGAACTGTGTAATGGCTGAACTTTTGCTTTTGGATCAATATATGATTTTGCGTTGTTAACGGCAGTTGGTGCCTCACCAAATCCACAGGCAATTAATTTCACTTTCCCATCATACGTGCAAATGTCCCCTGCAGCATAAATTCCCGGTACACTTGTTTCCATTTTAGAGTTGACTAAAATCGAATTCTTTTCAATTTGCAGGCCCCACTCTTTGATCGGTCCAAGAGATGACACAAAACCATAATTACAAATGACGGCGTCAACATTAATGGTAACCTTTTCTTCACCGTTCACACTTTCAAGAACCACTTGCTTAATTCCGGAATGATCTCCAATTAGTTCTGAAGGAACATAGGGAGTTTTTACAAGAACCTTTGAATTGAATAAGTTTTCAACACTATGTTCATGGGCTCGAAATTTATCTCTGCGGTGAACAATCGTCACTTTTTCTGCAATAGGTTCCAACATTAAGGCCCAATCCACCGCGGAATCTCCGCCGCCAAATACTACAACTTTTTGACCGGCAAATTTATTTAAATCTTCGATAAAATAATGGAGGTTTTTCCGTTCATACTGTGTAGCACTTTCTAGCTCTAAGCGGCGAGGCTGGAAAGCACCGTTTCCTGCCGTAATTACCACGGTTTTTGAATAATGTACTTCAGTATTTGTTGTTAATTTAAAAATACCGCTTTCTAGCTTTTCTAATTTTTCAACAGATTGTTCAAGCGCAACTACTGGATCAAATTTCGCCATTTGCTCTTTTAGGTTATTTACCAATTCTTGAGCACGAATTTTTGGAAAACCGGCAACATCATAGATATATTTTTCAGGGTATAGCGCTGACAATTGACCGCCAAGTTGTGGTAAGCTCTCAATGATTTTCACTGAAGCTTGTCGCATCCCTCCGTAAAACGCGGTAAATAAACCAACAGGACCTCCCCCGATAATGGTGAGATCAAATACCTTTTGATCACCTTGCACTATGAATCCCCCCCAGCTGTTAGTAACAATCTCCATCCCAATCATAACATAAAAATATTAAATGCTCACTTGAATTGCAAGGAATATTCACTTTATTGGAAATAGTCCATTAATTCATCTCCTTAGTTGGATTACTTGAGTGGAAAATGTTCAAAGTATAATTATGTTAAATAAATTAAAAAACCGCTTGAAAACTAGATGAAAAAGGAATAAGATGAATTGTGTATATATTGTTACTATTATGTGACAATATCAGAACATTGTTTAATTAAGAGAGTTTATAAGGAATAGGAATATTAATGTGCATCCTACTGTAATGAGAAGTAGCTGCTGATTTCTTTGTACCCATTCGTGAAAAATATCACAAAGATTTCGCCTTGTAAACCTAAAGAAATCTGCCGATTGGTAAGCGCCAGAGGCGCAGTTGCGCTTTCGGCAAATAAAAACAAAGAAATCAGTGGATGATAAAACAAAAGGTTCATTAAAATAAAATAAAGGTGGAAGTGATCACTTTGAGAAAGCCAAAAATTGTTATTGTCGGGGCAGGATACGGCGGACTTATGACAACAGTTCGTTTGCAAAAATTATTAGGTGTGAATGAAGCGGAAATCGTGTTAATCAATAAAAATGATTATCACTACGAAACTACATGGTTACATGAAGCATCAGCAGGCACATTACACCATGATAAAGTGCGCTATGATATCCGCAATGTAGTTGACCGTAGTAAAGTTGAGTTTATTCAAGATACAGTTGTTGAAATCAATAAAGAAGAAAAGAAAGTCATTTTAGAAAATGATCAAGTCAATTATGATTACCTGGTCATTGCGCTTGGCGGAGAACCAGAAACATTTGGAATTAAAGGGTTAAAAGAATATGCATTTGGCATTACCAATGTCAATTCCTCTCGTCAATTACGGGAGCATATTGAGTACCAATTTGCTACGTACAATATGGAAGAAGAAAAGAACGATAATCGCTTATCTATTGTAGTTGGCGGTGCCGGATTTACGGGGATTGAATTCCTTGGTGAATTAACGAATCGTATTCCAGAGCTTTGCCAGGAATATGATGTGGATTTCCAAAAAGTTAGAATTACTTGCGTAGAAGCAGCACCAACTGTTCTTCCTGGTTTTGATCCGGAATTAGTTAGCTACGCAGTTTCTCAATTAGAGCGTAGAGGCGTAGAGTTTTTAATCGGTACAGCGATTAAAGAAGCTACTCCTGAAGGGATCTTTGTTGGTAAAGGCGATGAGGAGCCTTATGAAATTAAGGCTGGAACTGTCGTTTGGGCTGCAGGTGTACGAGGAAATGCCATTATTGAAAAATCAGGTTTTGAGGCAATGAGAGGCCGCGTGAAAGTACAACCGGATCTTCGTGTACCAGGATTTGATGATGTATTTATTATTGGTGACAGCTCTCTTGTTATTAATGAAGAGATCAACCGTCCATATCCTCCGACTGCACAAATTGCCATGCAGCAGGGTGAAGTAGTTGCTAAAAACATTGCAGCACTTGTTCGAAATAAGGCAGAGCTTGAAAACTTTACCTTTGATAATAAAGGTACTGTTTGTTCCCTTGGTGAAGATGATGCGATCGGTGTTGTATTTGGTAAAAAAGTGACTGGTTCAAAAGCAGCCTTCATGAAAAAAGTGGTTGATAACCGGGCCCTTTATATGATTGGCGGTACATCACTAGTGCTGAAAAAAGGGAAGTTGAACTTCTTTTGATAAAAATCTTTTAAAAAAAGGGCAGAAAAATTCTGCCCTTTTTTTTCATATCATTTCATGAAAATGTGATTTAGGAGGTTCTCATGAGTAAACGTGGTAAGGTGTGGCTTGCCGTCTCGGGATTGGTAAAGTATGACGAGAAATGGCTCGTAGTTAAGAAAAGATACGGTGGGTTAAAAGGGCAATGGTCGTTGCCGGCAGGCTTTGTTAATGAAGGAGAAACAGCGGATGAAGCTGTTATTCGGGAGGTCAAAGAAGAAACGGGTATTGATTGCTCAGTGAAAGGTTTAATTGGGCTGAGAACAGGTGTAATAAAAGAAGAAGTAAGTGACAATATGCTTATGTTTTTACTTGAGCCGACGGACGGTGTTCAAATTATTCATCAAGACAGCGAACTTTATGAGGCGCGATTTATGACACCTGAAGAGCTTCTGAATGAAAAGGAGGCCTCTATTCTTTTAAGCTACTTAATAAATCAAACGAATTCCTTTTTAATACCCTGTAAAGATGGTTTGAATCCGGGTAATCAGTTCGGATATACGGCATATAAAATATTTTTGTAATTTTTAGAAAATTTAAGGAACCCATCGAAAATGAAAGAAAACTCAGGATGTATCCGTTTTCTTATGTTTATTTGCTTGTATTTCCTTCTTTTCTTTTTTTCATTTTCTTGATATATTATCAGAAAATTTAATAAATAAACAAGGAGGATGAATAGTATGACTGTAAAAAATTTGGATACAAAAACATGTGATTATTGTTCTGGAAATGGTTATTTTCAACTTTTACTTGGTGGTTCTGAAACCTGCTCATGCTGTGAAGGTACAGGAAAGAAGCAGGAGTAAAAAATGGAACTGAGAAAATTTGCTTCTTCGAATCCTTCGGAGGGCTATTTTTTTGCATAATCTTTGAACTTGATACTTCCGCTCGGCACTTATTGGCTTGTACTTGTAGTTTACTCTAAAGCTTTCCGCTTTTCTTTTCTATTGACTCCCTTTTGGACATTCAGTACACTTAATGTTGATGTGTCAAAGGGGGAATTTTCAATGCAAATGAGCATTGTTGTCTTAATTATCTCGATGTTATTGTTTCTTGTGTTATTTTTTGGAATAGGATTTATCCTTAATATGCTTTTAAGAATGTCTTGGATTATGGCGATTATTTATCCAATTGTCGCGATTTTAATTGTTGATAAAGTACGTTTTATTGAATATTTTACGAATAGTAAAGCTGCCTTCGGACAACTCGGGCATCGTTTCAGTTCACTTGCAACTGCTGACATCTTAATTTTAGTTAGCGGGCTGGCAGGTGCAATTGTCTCAGGCATTGTCATTAAGCTTTTAAGAAAAAATGGATACCAGATGTTCTAAGACTTTTTACCTTGGTAAGGAGTCTTTTTTATTTACTCCTTGAATAATTCTTTTCCCCATGGGAAATGAATATTTTTTGAGGAGTGAAAAATTTTGATGAACATATTAAAAAGTTGGGCTAAGCGCTTTATGATGACAAGTCTTTTCTTACTGGCGCTTTTCGTTACCTATCAATCCCTTTCCGGAGTGAATGCCCAAACAGTATTAAATTTTGTTGATCCGTTTATTTCGTCGAGTAAAACGGCATCAGGTACAGTCCCAACGTTAGAAGAAGCCATTGATTGGTCTAAATATCCGAAAAAAACGGTTATTGCCACGGGTTACACTGCAGGGTTTGAGTCAACAGGAAAATATCAAGGGCATCCTGAATATGGAATTACCTATTCGGGTGTAAAAGTGAAGCGGGATTTATATTCAACGATTGCAGCAGATTTAAATGTTTTTCCAGTAGGGACCATTTTATTTATCCCCGGCTATGGCTATGGCGTAGTAGCTGATAAAGGCGGGGCAATAAAGGGAAATGAGTTGGACTTGTATTTTAACACGGTTAAAGATGTTTATAACCAATGGGGCAAAAAGAAATTGGATATTTATGTTGTTCAAAAAGGAAATGGAAGTCTTTCGGAAAAAGAATTAACAACATTAAATGAAAAAAAGTCGATGCAAGTATTCAGGCAGCAATATATTCATTCTGAGAAAAGATAAAAGCAGGCAACCGCCTGTTTTTTTCTATTGTCCAGCTTCGGGTCAAGCCGCTTCTGCTTTTCTAATTGTTTCCGATTCTCGAAAGAATTTTTCTTTTTCGTTATAATAAACTTATAAAGATACTAGGGGGAAAAGACATGTTTGAAATTAAAACAGAATTTAATGGATCAAATGAACATGAAGGTTTGGTTGTCGGTCTTTTTGACCGGCCGGAAAAATTTACGGGTTTACTGGCCAGGCTTGATGAATTATTCGATGGACAGCTTAAAGAGCTTGTAAAGTCTGGAGATATTACTGCTAAGTTTAAAAGTATTAATAAAATACATACTCTTGGAAAAATGGGTGTAAAGCGAATTTGGTTTGTTGGCCTGGGTAAAGAAAAAGAACTATCATTTGAGAATGCACGTGATGTGTTCGGGAAACTTTTTAAGATGATAAAAGCTCAAAAACAGGAAGAATTAGCTATTGTTATGGAAACGTTTACAACGGAGGGGTTGACAGCACTGGATGCAGCTCATGCAGCTGGTGAAGCATTGGCACTAGCGACGTATGAGTTTAAGGGCTACAAACAGAAGTCAAATGAACCGGAGAAGAGTCTGGAAAATCTAACAATCTATTGTGGCTCCAATGATTTTGAAGAACTAAAAGCATCGTTAACAGTAGGGTATGCGTTTGGAAAAGGAACTAATTCAGCCCGTACACTTGTGAACACACCAGGAAATTTGCTGACAGCATCCGATATGGCCGATTATGCAAAGAAACTTGCCGCTAAGTATGACTTTGAAGTGGAAGTCTTAGAAAAGGCGGAAATTGAAAAGCTGGGGATGGGTGCGTTTTTAGCAGTAAATCAGGGGTCAACAGAGCCGCCAAAAATGATTGTTCTTAAATATCAAGGGAAGGATAACTGGAAGGATGTTATTGGTCTTGTCGGCAAAGGGATTACCTTTGATACCGGAGGATATTCCATTAAAACAAAAACAGGGATTGTTGGCATGAAATCAGACATGGGCGGTGCGGCAGCTGTGTTAGGGGCAATGGAGATTATTGGGGAAATACAACCTGAACAAAATGTTGTCGCTGTTATTCCGTCTACTGACAACATGATTAGCGGATCGGCCTTTAAGCCTGATGATGTGATTACTTCGATGAGCGGTAAGACGATAGAGGTACTAAATACGGACGCTGAAGGTCGTTTAGTCCTAGCAGATGCTGTTACATATGCAAAACAACACGGTGCTGAATACCTCGTGGATGTTGCAACCTTGACAGGGGGTGTGATTACTGCACTTGGTCTTCACACCACAGGTGCCATGACCAATCATGATTCTCTATACGAACAGGTTTTAGAGGCATCAAAGGAAGCCGGAGAACGGATTTGGCAATTGCCGCTGTTTGATACCGAAAAAGAAAGAGTACGAAACAGTAAAGTGGCGGATTTAAATAATTCACCTGGAAGTGAAGGTCATGCCCTTGTAGCAGGTGCGTTTATCGGAGAATTTGCGGAAGAAACACCATGGGTACATTTAGATATTGCAGGAACCGCAACTACCTCAAGGGAATATGACCTTGGACCTGCAGGTGCAACGGGTGTCATGACCCGGACACTCGCTCTATTTGTTGAGCGTTTTGAGCCAATTGAAAAATAACTTCATCCTCCGAGCTATCTTTGGTTTTTTATGTATTTGCCCACTCAAAAACCTATCTGTTCGCATATGAAATAGTGTAGGCAAGTATATACGAAAGGGAGGTATGATGGCATGTACCCTTATCGATATCCCTATCCCGTTCAAGATCAAAGATTTATCGGGTGGGGCTGGCCGTTGGCGATAGGAGGACTTGGCTTTTTAGGAGGATTATTAGGTGGAGGATTAGGCGGGTTTGCAGGAGCAGCATTAGGAAGCCGCCCGCCTTGGGGTTATCCAGGATTTGGTTATCCAGGCATGGGTTACCCGGGATTTGGTTATCCGGGCATGGGTTACCCAGGATATTATTAAACAGAGTAAAAACAGCTCCAAGGGCTGTTTTTACACTTTTTAGAAGAGTAATTTTGTAAAAAATTAGAAATAAAATATTACATAAAATAATCTCTAGAGGAGAGGTAAATATGGTTAAAAACACATTATTAGAAGCATTAGGGATTGAAATAACTCATATAGAGCCAGGGAAAGTAATTGCAACGATGCCGGTTGATGAGCGTACGAAGCAGCCCGTTGGTTTACTGCATGGAGGGGCGTCTGTGGCGCTAGCAGAAACAGTTGCCAGTTTAGGTGCTTATGAATTGGTGGACAAAGAAACACAAGGGGTTGTAGGTCTAGAAATAAATGCAAACCATGTACGATCCGCTAAAGAAGGTTTTGTGACAGCAGTCGCAACCGTTCTGCACCAAGGAAAAACAACAATGGTATGGGATATAAAAATAAGCGATGAAAAGGATCGGCTTATCTGCGTTTCCAGATGCACAATGGCGGTTATCTCCTTAAAAAAATAAAAGCCACTAAAAGGATGAGTTCTTCATCCTTTTTTCTTTGGATGATTTGTAGGAAAATTTAAAAAAATCACGACCATTTCATGTTATAATAGAAAATAATAAAAAATTTTCTTATATGTACAATTTTTTGTACAGGTTTCTTTATATAATGTAGTAATAAATTTGTTAGAAAAGGTGGTGAAAAACGATGGGAAAACGGCATTGTTTATTTATAGATTTTGAATTTACCATGCCAGAAAGAAATGTCCGAATGAAGGAGTTTTATCCTGAAATTATTGAGGTTGGTATTGTTTCAGTAATAGATGATCAAATCGTTGATCAGTTTTCATCTTATGTGACCCCGCTTAAATTTCCTACGCTTTCAGAACGCTGTAAATCATTTCTACATATTTCTCAGGAACAGGTAAACAAAGGGATTACTTTTTTTGAATTAATTCGAAAAATGGAGGAGTTCAATCAAGGATATGAAATGACCATTGTTACTTGGGGAAATATGGACATGAAGGTGTTGCGCCATAATTGTCTTGCAGCCGGAATTCCGTTTCCATTTCATGCAGCCGAGTTAGATCTATCCATGGAGTATAAACGATTTTTTGGTGATCAAAACCAAACGGGGCTTTGGAAGGCGGTTCAAGAGTATGGCAAGGAAGGGACAGGCAGACACCATCGTGCACTTGATGATGCACTGACTACTTATAATATATTCAAGCTTGTTGAAAAGGATAAACGTTACTTGGAAAAACCTAAACCAACGACGATTGGGGACCGGGTTGATTTTTCAAAACTATTAAATGAATTCGCATAAAAGGCCAAATCATTCAAATTGATTTGGCCTTTTATGTTATTTCTATAGGCTGTTTTCGTAAATTATGTTGCTAATGAACATGGATGGTTGATTTCCACTCCAGGATGCTCGCTTTCCGCGGGGCGGGCGGTGAGCCTCCTCGTCGCTTTGCTCCTGCGGGGTCTCACCTGTCCCGCTGCTCCCGCAGGAGTCTCGCACCTTCCGCTTCAATCAACCTTTTTCCTATCACAACATATTTAAAAATTCCTTTAGAAAAGAGCCTTTATTTAAAATAATCCTTTTCCAAGGAATCTATCATTTTTAAGCTCATTTCTGCCCATTCTGAGGGGTTTTCATTTAGCTCTTTTTTCATTACCTCAATGGCTTCTTTTAAAGATACTTGGTAATCCGGTACTTCCTCTTCAAAATGCTTGACCATTTGTTTTGGAATATTTGCCTGCTCTCTGAAGGCAAGTGCGCGTCTTTCGTGGAAAACAAGTACATCTGCACTCTTCGGATTATGTAGGTCGCCTTGCATCGGATGTTTCTTAACCGCCAAAACCTTTACTAAATAATGTTGCGGCCGTTCCTCTGTTATTTCACCAATATATTTGC
This sequence comes from Neobacillus sp. GCM10027624, assembly GCF_042675345.1. Classification (NCBI taxonomy): domain Bacteria; kingdom Bacillati; phylum Bacillota; class Bacilli; order Caryophanales; family Bacillaceae; genus Neobacillus; species Neobacillus sp. GCM10027624. The sequence goes on along the minus strand of NZ_JBHTHD010000033.1, from coordinate 207,690 downwards.
CTGTTTTATATATCGCTGTCACACGATCGCCAATTTTAAATTCTGCCAAAATAAGCCCTCCCTGCTCCTTCATATCTTTCATTTTAAAAGAATTAAAAACAAAGTGCAAAAATAGTAAATTTCGGTTAAATTAAACAAATGGAGGGATGATAATGAAAAAGAGCTTAAAAATATGGACTGCATTGCTTATCATCATGTTTGTAATAGCCGGATGCGGGACAAGCAATGACAAGCATGAATCTAAATCCAAAGGCAGTACATCAAGCACGGAACAAAAGGAAGGGGACAAAAAAGTGTCAAACGCCGTCTATCCTCAGCTAACAAAGGAAGTCTCTGATAAGGAAAGATTAGTCGAAATGGAAACTTCAATGGGAAATATTAAAATAAAATTATTTCCGGAATACGCTCCAAAAGCGGTTGAAAATTTTGTGAAGCACAGTGAGAAAGGTTATTATGATGGTCTTATTTTTCATCGTGTGATTAAGGATTTCATGATACAAGGCGGAGATCCGAACGGAAATGGAACGGGGGGAGAAAGCATCTATGGTGCACCGTTTGAAGATGAATTTTCGAATAATCTCTTTAATCTCCGCGGTGCATTGTCAATGGCTAACTCAGGTCCGAATACGAATGGAAGCCAATTCTTTATCGTACAAAATCCTGCTCTTGATCCATCCATGAAGGAACAAATGGAAAAAATAGGATATCCGAAGGAAATCATAGCGGCCTATGACAAAAATGGTGGAACTCCATGGCTTGATCACCGTCACACAGTGTTTGGACAAGTCATTGAGGGTATGGATATTGTTGATGAAATTGCTGATACTCCTGTCGATGGAAAGGATAAACCGAAGAAAGATGTTGTCATTAAAAGGATTAATGTCCTAAAATAACAAAGACTATAAACTTGGTTGAAACTATTTTTATTGCTATAATGGTATGAATGGATTTCCTTGATGAAAGGGAGAAAGAAAATGTTTCAACCACACATCTTGTCGTTATTTTTATATTTTCCGAAAGATAAATCAGAATATATTCCCGCTGCCATCACGTTTCTCATCTTCTTTATTGGAGCTATTTTTGCAATGAAATATATCATTGCCATTTCCAAACGTGAAGCTAAAAAGGCAAAAGAATTGGAAGATCGAATCATGAATCAGCATAATCAAAAGGAACAGTAAAATCACGCTGTTCCTTTTTCATTTATGAATAGCCCATAGACACATTGGAGATACTATTTACAAAATGTCTATTGTGGAGGTATTAGATGAAGAAATATTGGCTGATCCTTCCTTTGCTTTTACTTGCAGGATGTACCCAAGAAAATCCTAAAAAGATTGATGTTCAAATGTTTAATCCGGTTGGTGATTCCCTTGGGAAAATTACCTTATCAGAACAGGCAAGCGGAGTAAAGATGGAAGTAAATTTATCTGGATTAACACCAGGAGTACACGCGATACATATTCACGATACAGGAAAATGTGAGGCACCTGATTTTAAATCAGCGGGAGGCCATTTTAACCCGGATAATAAAAAACATGGACTGCTGAATCCGAATGGAGCCCATGCCGGAGATATTCCCAATTTAATTGTCGGAGATGACGGGTCGGTGAAAGCGGAGCTAATGGCACCAAATGTCTCTTTAAAGGATGGAAAAAAATCTCTATTTACGAAAAAGGGCACTTCAATTGTCGTACATGCGGGAAAAGACGACGGCATGACACAGCCTGCCGGGGACTCAGGAAAACGAGTGGCTTGCGGTGAAATTACAAAAGATAAGAAGCAAAAGGGTCAAGGTTCTCAAGATGAAAAATAATAAGTAAAGTTTGGCTTTCTCCTGCCTTGGAGAGGCCTTTTTTCATGCCTATTGATTACTAAAACTTGATTTCTGTTCTCTCTTTGCTGAAAATAAAAGTCGGAGTTTATAAAGAAATTTAGGAGTGCACAGCCATGCGGAATAAATTATATTATCAGGACCCGTACATTCAGGCTTTTTCATCTGCCATTTTGAAGCAGGAAAGAGATGACTCTGGAAACTGGTATCTTGTTCTAAAGGAAACGGCTTTTTATCCAACTGGTGGCGGTCAGCCGCATGATACCGGAACAATCGGTGGAAAGGCTGTCATAAATGTAGAAGAAATCGATGGAGAAGTTCGTCATTATCTTGAAGAGCCTTTAAAGGAAACGGATAAAGAAATCCAGGGAGCAATCAATTGGACACGAAGATTTGATCATATGCAGCAGCATTCTGGGCAGCATATTTTATCAGCTGCGTTTGACCAATTGTTTCATTATCAAACCGTGGGCTTCCATTTAGGGAAGGAGACGGTGACGATTGATTTAGAAACGGATACTTTAACGGAGGAAGAGGCCTACAGAGCCGAGGAACTAGCCAACCAAATAATCTTAGGGAATCGGCCAATCGAAGTAAAATGGGTGACGGAAAAAGAATTGTCCTTTTACCGCCTGCGTAAAGCAACGAAGGTAAAAGAAGATATTCGGCTTGTCATTATTCCTGAATTTGATTACAATGCATGCGGCGGGACCCACCCGAATACAACGGGAGAAGTCAGAGCGATCAAAATACTTGATTGGGAAAGGCAAAAGAAAAAAGTCCGCGTTCAATTTGTTTGTGGAAGTCGTGTTCTTCAGCAGTTGCACGAAAAGAATAAAATTTTGATAGATTTAACTAGGCTCTTAAATACTCCTGAGAAAGAAATGGGACAGGCCGTAATACGGCTTCTTGAAACTGGAAAAAGCCTTGAGAAATCACTTGAACACGCCCGGGATCAGCTGTTACATTATGGAGCAAGGGAATTACTTATAAAATATAAAGATCAAACCATCGGCGAAGTTTATCAAAACCGTACGATTCAAGAGCTACAAAAGTTGGCGCGTTTGATCACAACCGAAAATGAAGATGCACTTGTCTACCTGCTGTCCGAAAATGAAAACCGCCTGCAAATCGTTTGTGCAAGAGGTATTGCCAGGTCGGAAAATATGAAAACAATTATTGGAAAAGCTCTTGCCCTTATTAACGGAAAAGGCGGCGGCAATGACTCCTTTGCCCAAGGCGGCGGAGAAATAAAAATCTCGGGTGAACAAATGCTGCAACACCTAGTTAATTTCTAATTAAAATTGTAAAAAAGGCAAATGTTAATAAGTAGGAAGAAAAGAAGAATTTCGATAGAATTTTTGCATAAAAGTTGTTTGAAATAAATTTTCTATTATAATTAGGGGTAAATGAAATTTTTTTCAACTACTGAAGGGATGAGTTTAATTTGAGGACACAGCAAGTAGGAGTAGTTGGCGTTGGTGTTATGGGAAGAAGCCTGGCGCTAAATTTTGAAAGTAAAGGTTTTTCTGTCTCTATTTATGATCTATCTACTGAGAAAGTAAATGAAATACTTGACAATAACCAAGGAAAAAACCTATATGGTACAACAGATATAAAAGAGTTTATTCAATCACTTGAAATTCCCCGCAAAATTCTATTAATGGTAAATGCCGGTTCGATTACTGATAAGGCGATTGAGTCTCTCTTACCCCATCTAGATAAAGGTGATATCCTCATTGATGGTGGTAATAGCTTTTTCAAAGATACAATTCGTAGGAATTCCGATCTTGCCGAAAAAGGAATTCTGTTTATTGGCGCTGGCGTTTCCGGTGGGGAAGAAGGAGCGCTTAAAGGCCCGGCGATTATGCCAAGCGGTCAAAGAGAAGCATATGATGAGGTAGGCCCGCTATTAACGGCTATTTCTGCAAAGGTAAACGGGGAACCATGCTGCACATATATTGGTCCAAACGGGGCTGGGCATTACGTTAAGATGGTTCATAATGGTATTGAATATAGCGACATGCAACTTATTTGTGAGTCCTACCATCTATTGAAAGAGTTGCTTGGTTTATCTGCAGAGGAACTCCATGAAGTATTTAAGGAATGGAACGAAGGAGAACTGGACAGTTATTTAATTGAAATCACAGCGGACATTTTCTCGAAAAAGGATCCCGAAACAGGGAAGCCGCTTGTTGATGTTATTTTGGATACTGCTGGTCAAAAGGGAACGGGAAAGTGGACAAGTCAAAGTGCGCTTGATTTGGGCGTACCACTTTCGATTATCACGGAATCTGTTTTTTCACGGTTCCTTTCTGCTCTGAAACAGGAACGTGTTAAAGCGAGCAAGATTTTAAACGGTCCTGCCAAATTTGATTTTACCGGGGATAAGAAACAATTTATTGAATTGATTCGAAAATCATTATATTTAAGTAAAATTGTTTCCTATGCACAAGGATTTGCCCAATATAGGGTGGCTTCCGATGAATATGGCTGGGATTTAAAGCCAGGAGAAATTGCGATGATTTTCCGTGGCGGTTGTATCATTCGTGCAGCATTCCTGCAAAATATCAAAGAGGCATATGACCGTAATCCGAATTTGGAGAACCTATTATTGGATTCCTATTTCCAATCAATCGTTGCTGATTATCAGGATGCGGCGAGAGAGGTGGTTTCCGTTGCCATTAAGGCGGGTATACCAGTTCCGGGGCTATCTAGTGCCATTGCTTATTACGACAGCTATCGCTCTGAGGTTCTTCCTGCGAACCTGCTTCAAGCGCAGCGGGATTATTTTGGTGCTCATACCTATCAGAGAGTGGATAAAGAAGGCATCTTCCATACGGAATGGCTTGCAAAATAGAATGACAAAGCCAGGCAAATTTTATAAATTTGCCTGGCTTTTTATTAGGGAGAAAAAAACGTATACTAAAACTATCAAATGGGGGGTGAAATCTTTGGGGTTTTTTGATGGAATTATGGGGAATGCATCTGAAGTAACACCTGTAGAATTACAAAGGGAATATGCGAAAGTGCTTGCATCAAATGAAAAAATTGAAAAAGCGTATAAATTAATCCGGGATTTATTTATTTTTACGAATAAACGCCTGATTTTAGTGGATAAACAAGGGTTAACTGGGAAAAAGACTGAATATCACTCCATTCCATATAAAAGTATTACACATTTCAGTATTGAAACAGCAGGTAATTTTGATTTAGATGCTGAATTAAAAATATGGATTTCCGGAAATGCACTTCCGCTGCAAAAACAATTTAATAAGAACTTAAATATTTATGAACTTCAAAGCGTTTTGGCGGAATATGTACTTAAATAGGGGAGTTTAGGTGATAGGAATATGGAGAATAGTCAGCTTCAAACGAATTTAAAATTTGTTGATTTATTAAATGAATGGAATCCTTTTCAATTAAAAGAGGGGAACTATGACACAGAGATTGCTGATACGATTCAGGCGATTCATGAATTGGAGGATCCGTCCGAACTTGCGGAAAAAATTCAAAGCATTTACGAGTTTTCTTTTGAACAGGTTATTCCCATGGACCGCTGTCTTGAGATTGCTGGGAAACTGTTGGTCATTAAAAACAGTGATTCGTGCTCAATTTAAATAAAAAAAGAGGACATCCCGGAAAGGTTGTCCACTTCAAAAAGGGGGAATACTAGAAAGCCTTATAGAATAAGGATTTCCAGTTTCCCTTTTTTTATACATAAAATGGAGAAAAAATAAAAAAAGCGGCATATGCCGCGTCATATCATATACTCAAATGTTTCTACAATCCTTGATCAATGGTAGAGGATTGTGTATGAAACGCTTGGTCTAAAAGTTCTGATGCAGGAATATCTAATACGGTTGATAGCTTTAAAATCGTCTGTCTGCTTGGAACTTGCTCTCCAGATTCGTATTTTTCAATCGTAGATAATCCTACTCTAACCTTTTGCGCCAATTCTTGCTGTGTCATATTTTGCATTTCACGGCAGTTTTTAATTATTTGGCCGATTGATCTCATACTATTCACCTCTCCTAGAAAAAATTACTTTTATACATATTTTATCATACTATATCAATAATGCCGATGGTGAATTTGAACATTGTGTTAATTTTTAAAATATTTCTAGCAATTTTTATTGTCTTTTTGATTTAATGCCATAATTGTGATATAATTTTTTATTGCATATATTGGGATATAAATAAATCATGATTTAGGAGTGTTTTCATGTCGGAAAAAATCGAAACAGGCAGTATATTAACAGGTAAGGTAACAGGAATTCAGCCTTACGGTGCATTCGTGGCACTAGGGGAAAATACACAAGGTCTTGTGCATATTTCTGAAATTACACACGGCTATGTAAAGGATATTAATGACCATCTTAAAGTTGGCGATGAAGTAAAAGTAAAAGTTTTATCTGTAGATGAGGAAGCAGGTAAAATTGGTTTATCGATTCGAGCTACCGAAGAAGCTCCTGCTCAGCAGGCTGCAAAGCCGGTCAAAAAGCCTCGCAAGCGCCAAGCAGCTGCAATTGTTCCAGATGCTGAAGGAATGCAAGGATTTAATACACTAAAAGATAAGCTTCAAGAATGGATTGACCAATCACAGCGCGAAGAAATAAAAAAATAATAACCAAAAAGCCCGGATGTTTAGAGTTCTTATAACATCCGGGCCTTTTTATTAACAAAATCTAGTAAAAATCTTTTTTGATATTGGGTCATTCTTTTTCCCCGCCCGGCTACAATAATATTAGTACATATTTCAATCATTGAAATGGAGGAAAGCTTTATGGCAGCAGAAGTAAATACAAATAAATTAATTGAACAAACAGAGAAATATGGTGCCCATAACTATCATCCGCTTCCAATTGTCATTTCACAGGCAGAGGGAGTATGGGTGGAGGACCCTGAAGGCACTAAATACATGGATATGCTTAGTGCCTATTCCGCCGTTAACCAAGGTCATCGTCATCCAAAAATTATTCAAGCCCTAAAGGATCAAGCAGATCGGGTTACCTTAACATCACGGGCCTTTCACAATGATCAGTTGGGGCCCTGGTATGAAAAAATTTGCAGCTTAACGAAAAAAGAAATGGCGCTCCCAATGAATACCGGGGCAGAAGCGGTTGAAACAGCTTTTAAAGCTGCACGCCGCTGGGGTTATGACGTGAAAGGAATCCCGGAAAATCAAGCAGAGATTATTGGCTGTAATGGAAATTTCCATGGCAGAACGATGACGGCTGTTTCTTTGTCATCCGATCCCGAGTACCAAAGAGGTTTTGGTCCAATGCTACCGGGAATAAAGCTAGTCCCATATGGTGATTTAGAGGCATTGAAAGCAGCGATTACTCCTAATACTGCGGCTTTTTTAATTGAACCGATTCAGGGAGAGGCTGGAATTGTCATTCCGCCTGAAGGCTATATAAAAGCAGCATTTGATTTATGTAAACAAAATAATGTTCTCTTTATTGCCGATGAGATTCAGGCTGGCTTGGCCCGTACCGGGAAAATGTTTGCATGTGAATGGGAAAACATTGAACCGGATGTATATATATTAGGTAAAGCATTAGGCGGAGGGGTAATGCCGATTTCGTGTGTTTGTGCCAATAAAGATATATTGGGTGTGTTTAATCCTGGGTCCCACGGTTCTACCTTTGGGGGAAATCCACTTGCCTGTGCTGTTTCTATTGCTGCGCTTGATGTATTGGTCGATGAAAGGCTTGCTGAAAAATCCCAAGAGCTTGGCGAGTATTTTATTAGTAAGCTAAAAGAAATAAACAATCCAAAAATTAAAGAAGTCCGCGGACGCGGGTTGTTTATTGGGGTGGAATTAACTGAACCTGCACGTAAATATTGCGAAGAATTAAAGGAGCAAGGACTGCTTTGTAAAGAAACGCATGACACAGTCATTCGATTTGCACCACCGCTTGTAATTTCGAAAGAAGAATTAGATTGGGCAATAGAAAGAATTCAAAAGGTGTTGGGTTAAAAAGAAAAATCCTTGCTATATAAGGGCAAGGATTTTTCTTTTTTGTTCAATTTAAGGCACCTGGTATCTCCGATTTTTTACCTTGTGTCTGTTTCAGGTGACTCTTCAAATTGTTCATTTGCTTTGAATAAAAGGCCGAGATTTAAGAGTCCGGCTACTCCAACTAATCCATAGATAATCCGTGCGAGTGCGGTATTTTGGCCGCCAAATATGGTTGCCACAAGGTCAAATTGGAAAAACCCTATTAATCCCCAGTTTATCGCACCGATGATGGTAAGTACTAAGGCAATCCGCTGCAGAGAACCCATATATGTAGTTTCCTCCTTATTTTATTAATTCTTATCTTTAGATTGAAACAATTTCCAAAATTATATTCGCTTTTTCTTTTTTAAACATAAAACTAGTTTTTTGCAATTAACATCATAATAATAAATAATGAAGAAGGAAAAGGAGTTGAGATTTATGGAGAATTTTACTTTTTGGAATCCAACGAAATTGATTTTTGGAAAAGGGCAACTGGAACAATTAAAAAACGAGGTTCCGAACTACGGACATAAGGTTTTACTTGTGTATGGAGGCGGTAGTATTAAACAAAGCGGCCTTTATAGTCAAGTATTAGACATATTAAAAGAATTAAATTGTGAGGTTTTTGAGCTTCCGGGTGTGGAACCCAACCCTCGTTTATCAACGGCTCGAAAAGGTGTAGAAATTTGTAAACAAGAAGGAATCGAACTCTTATTAGCCGTTGGCGGAGGGAGTGTGATTGATTGCACAAAACTTATTGCTGCCGGAGCTAAATATGACGGGGATGCCTGGGATTTAGTAACTAAAAAGGTAATTGCCGCTGATGCTCTGCCATTCGGGACGGTTTTAACACTTGCTGCAACGGGTTCTGAAATGAACTCAGGTTCTGTTATCACGAACTGGGAAACAAAAGAGAAGTATGGCTGGGGAAGTCCTGCGACATTCCCAAAATTTTCAATTTTAGATCCAGTTCATACGTTTACGGTCCCGAAAAATCAAACTGTTTATGGGATTGTTGATATAATGTCACATACTATGGAGCATTATTTTCATCTAGAAGAAAGTACGGATTTTCAAGACCGCATGTGCGAGTCATTATTAATTACGATCATGGAAACAGCGCCTAAATTATTGGCCGACCTTGAAAATTATGAATACAGAGGAACAGTTCTTTACTGTGGAACAATGGCATTAAACGGCATCCTTAATATGGGTTACCGCGGGGATTGGGCTACCCACAATCTGGAGCATGCCGTTTCAGCCGTTTATGATATCCCGCATGGAGGCGGACTTGCCATCCTCTTTCCTAACTGGATGAAGCACAATCTTAACGTTAAGCCTGAACGTTTCAAACAGCTTGCTGTCCGGGTATTTGGTGTAAACCCGGAAGGAAAGAGTGCGGAAGAGGCAGGTCTGGAAGGAATTCAAAAACTGCGTGACTTCTGGAACAGCCTCGGAGCTCCATCACGTCTGGCAGATTACCAAATTGATGATAGCAAAATTGACCTGATGGCTGACAAGGCAATGGTATATGGTGAATTTGGTAACTTTAAAAAGTTAAACAGGGAAGATACTTTAGCAATTTATCGTAGTTCATTATAAGCTCCAAAGGCCCAGGCAACCAATGCCTGGGTTTTAAAAAATCTGTCGAAAATGGACACGCTTTCATTGTGTGCCCGTTCTTGATTATCACCCCGGCATTCGTTAAAGTGGTTATTGAAAATAAATTTACTGGAGGATCCTACATATGACACACGTTCGCTTTGACTATTCAAAAGCATTAACCTTTTTTGGGGAACATGAACTTACATATTTACGTGATGCTGTGAAAGTTGCACACCATTCTCTTCATGAAAAAACAGGGGCAGGCAACGACTTTTTAGGGTGGATTGACCTTCCAACTGAATATGACAAAGAAGAGTTTTCCAGAATCCAGAAAGCTGCAGAAAAAATTAAATCCGATTCAGATGTTTTACTTGTAATTGGAATTGGCGGTTCATACCTTGGGGCTCGTGCAGCGATTGAAATGTTAAACCATAGCTTCTACAATGTACTTCCTAAGGAAAAACGGACTACTCCTCAAATTATTTTTGTTGGAAACAACATCAGTTCTACTTATATGAAAGATGTAATGGACTTGCTGGATGGCAGAGACTTTTCAATCAATGTTATCTCTAAATCTGGGACAACAACAGAACCGGCAATCGCTTTCAGGATCTTCCGCAAGCTGCTAGAGGAAAAATACGGCAGGGAAGAAGCTCGTAAAAGAATTTTTGCAACCACTGACAAGGCAAGAGGTGCGTTGAAAACATTATCCAATGAAGAGGGCTATGAAACGTTTGTGATTTCGGATGATGTCGGAGGTCGTTATTCTGTTTTAACAGCGGTTGGTCTTCTGCCAATTGCGGTAAGCGGGGCAAACATTGAAAAAATGATGGAGGGGGCAGCACAAGCCCAAGAAGACTTTAGCCAGTCTGAACTTGAAGATAATGCAGCCTATCAATATGCTGCTGTAAGAAATGCTCTGTATAATAAAGGTAAAACGATTGAAATGCTCATCAACTATGAGCCGGGACTTCAATATTTTTCAGAATGGTGGAAGCAGTTATTTGGAGAAAGTGAAGGCAAGGATCAAAAAGGAATTTTTCCTTCGTCCGCTAATTTTTCAACTGATTTACATTCACTTGGACAATATGTTCAGGAAGGGCGCCGCGATTTATTTGAAACGGTAATAAAAGTTGAACAGCCGCGCCATGAATTGACCATTGAAAAGGCAGATAATGATTTAGATGGCTTGAATTATCTTGCCGGCCAAACGGTTGATTTTGTGAATAATAAAGCCTTTGAAGGAACGATGCTCGCCCACACAGATGGCGGAGTTCCAAATTTAATCGTGACCATCCCATCTCTCGATGAATACACATTTGGCTATCTTGTCTATTTCTTTGAAAAAGCCTGTGCAATGAGCGGTTATTTACTTGGAGTGAATCCATTTGACCAGCCGGGAGTTGAGGCTTACAAGGTAAATATGTTTGCCTTACTAGGGAAACCAGGTTTTGAGGAGAAAAAGGCAGAACTTGAAAAGCGGTTAAAATAACAAAAAGAGAGTGCTGAAAATCATCCAGCACTCTCTTTTTGTTTTGAATTTCTTTCTGTTGGAGAAACTATCTTCATTGAAGATAAGGAGGTTTTATGATGATTGAGTTACCATCAAAGGTAGAGGGGCAACAGTTTGATTTATATAAGCTGGAACAAAAATTAAAGCCAATCGGCTATATGATTGGCGGTAATTGGGATTATGATCATGGTGCATTTGATTATAAAATCGATGGTGAAGATGGGTATGAATTTTTAAGACTTCCATTCCAAGCAGTTGACGGGCAGCTTGATGCAAATAATTGTACAGTTGAATTAGGAAGACCCTTTCTCTTATCCCACGAATACCAATCGGACATTGATGAACGTGTCGATTCGGCAGGAACCTTTAATCAATTTCAGGAACCTGTTGATAAAGATGCAAGTTTTCCTACTCAGTTTATTGATAATGGCAAAGCACTTGTACAAGAATTAGAATCAGTTTTATTATCAGAGTAGGAATTATTTAAAAATTAACAGTAAATCATGTTTTTCTATTCTGAGGGAGTGGGAAGGATTTAAAATGGTTTCTTCCCCTCTTTTGATCCCCATTACTAAATTTCCTTCTTTTAAATGATGATGACAGACCTCTATGAAGGTTTTTCCCATTTCATTTTCATTTACTTTGTTGGCGGACAATCTGCTTTCCTGTAATTGATGGACGAAATCTGATAAAAGACCATCCCCATTGGAATGAAGACTGTTTACCATAAACACACTTGTTAACTTATTGGATTGAATGACTTCGTCTGCTCCTGCTCTAAGTGCATTTACCACTTGTTCCGCAGTTAAGATTTCCACAATACATTTTACATTCGAACATAAGCCTTTAATGGTTAATAAGGTTAAAATACTGTTCATATCGGCTTGAAGTTCATCATTTCCCCGATCGGCCGTTATCAAAACCTTTTCTGCCACCGTTATATTACTTTTTGTAATCGTTTCGTCAACATGACCCTTGCCTTGAATAAAGTGGACAAATTTTGAGTGTACCGGGTTTGCTTCGAGGGTTTCATCAATTAAAACAACCATTTGCGGAGAGCTTGGACGGGTGATCTTATCAATCAACTCTCTTGACCTTTCATTCCAGCCAATAATGATAATATGGCCTTCTCCTTTAAAGTCAATTTTTCCTTCTGATAAGGCATCCTGTTTTGTCACAGCTGCTGCTGCTAAGGTTCCAAAATAAGAGGAAACGATACCGGCGCCAAGCAAAATGAGTATTAATGCGATAAACCTGCCCAAAAGGGAGTGTGGAACATAATCCCCATACCCCACTGTTGTACCGGTAATAATCGCCCACCAAATACCATCAAATATAGACGGGAAGGTTTTAGGTTCGATAAAATGTATAGAAATTCCAAATAGTAGAAACACTAGTAAAGCAATTAGTAGGATTCGAATTAAGAGAGGTAATCTTAAAAAACTAATATAAACACGGTTTGGCATGTTCTCACCCCGATCCTCGATTCTCTTCCCATTATTGACGTAAAGAAGGCTAATCTAATCAGGTATCTATACATTTTCTATTGCTGTAATGTCACAAAAAACTTTGACTTTTTTTTGGTTTATTCTACTTGTAAACGTTTCCGAAATCGAATAAATTAGGACTAATAACATGTAAACATTATCTACGAGAAACGGGGTCGAAGGGATGAATATGACTAAGCACTCACTATTAACGAATATTGAAAAAACAAGATTAGAAATGATTCTATTAGCGCATCAGTTTGGATATTCTAATCCCCATGTTGTTCAATGCAGTCAAAAACTCGACCTTTTGCTAAATGATTATAGTAAAAAGATAAATATGAATTAAAACACCTTCCGGGTCTCTGGAAGGTGTTTTTTTCTTATAAGAAGGATGAAAAGTTTTCCAACTACTTGAAAGGGATAATTTTCTACTGGGATGCAAAATTTAACTATAATTAAAAATTTTGAGGTGTAGCAGGTGTCTAGTGAAACGAAAAAGGAGCAAAAGTTGATTTTTTTTGCTTTGTTGGTTTTGGCCATTTATTTATCCCCGCTTTTTATTCTACAGGAAAATGCCCATATCCGTGTTCACGATAACTTAGATTCAAATTTGGCATGGTATAAGGTGCTTGCTAAAAGCGGAGAAATGTTCGGCCCGGTAAATGGGATGATTCCTCAAATTATTAATGGAGTCCCAAGAAATACATTCGGAACAGAGTTTAGCTTGATTGTCTGGCTATATGCTCTATTTCCAACGATGATTGCCTACGGAATCAGCCAAGCCATTACAAGGATTGTTGCTTTTTTTGGAATGTATTTGCTTTTAAAGAAACATTTTCTGCCGGGGGATAACTGGAGTTTTTATCAAGTAAGTGCTGCATTAGCCTTCGCCCTAACCCCGTTTTGGCCGTCGGGAATGTTAAGTACGTTGGGAATGCCTCTTGCCCTTTGGGCTTTTCTAAATATCCGTAAGTCGCAAGGAACAGCCAAAGATTACGTAACACTTACGTTGCTACCTTTATATTCGAGCATTGTTCTAGGATTTTTCTTCTTTTTAAGTGCAATGGGAATTTTTTGGCTTGTTGATGTGATAAGAGGAAAAGGGTGGAATCTACGTTTTTTATTTTCCATCGTGTACATGATCTTCATTTTCATGATTGTAGAATACCGTTTAGTGTATTCCTTTTTATTCGTTTCTGAAGCAAATAGCAGGGATGAATACTTCCATGCCCATTTACCTTTATGGCGGGCGATTCGACTGACATTTAAAAACTATGTGCTGGGGCATACCCATGTCATGACTGTACATACTCTCTTTATCCTCCCAGCGACATTTATTGCTTTGTATTTTATTTATAAGAAAAAAATATGGAAACAAGAAAAGCTCTACGTGTTCTTATTTACCTTGAATTTTGCATTATCCCTTTGGTATGCCTTTTGGTTTTACAAGGGGTGGGTGCCAATCACAAAGCGGTTTCATTTTATGGATACGTTTAACTTTGCCCGCTACCATTTCCTACGGCCGCTCGTCATTTACGCCAGCTTTGCTCTTGCCTTAAAAATTATTTCGCTTCAAGGAAAAAGCTGGGCTAAAACCGCGAAATGGTTTGTCGTACTGCAACTACTGGTTTTAGGGTTATTTAACGATGAAATCATTTACCATCAGAAACCGACAGTAAAAGAATTTTATGCAGAGGACTTGTTTAAGGAGGTAAAAGAATACATCGGCCTTCCACAGAAGAATTACAGGGTTGCCAGTATTGGGATTCACCCGGCTGTATCTCAATACAATGGCTTTTACACGCTTGATACGTACAATAATTTTTATCCGTTAACCTATAAGCATCAGTTCCGGAAAATAATTGAAAAGGAATTAGCAAAAAATAAAACAGTTCGCACTTATTTTGACAAATGGGGTGGGCGCTGCTACCTATTCACGGCCCAGCTCGGAAAAAGGTACATGATCAAAAAAGACTCAAAAAGGCACTTAAAGGATTTACAGCTGAATACAGCCGTTTTTAATCAATTGGGCGGCCAGTATATTTTTTCAGCCTTACCGATTGATAATGCAGAGGAAAATCAACTTAGCCTTGAAAAGGTGTTTAAGTCAAAAAACTCAGCATGGAAAATTTATTTGTATAAAACAATCGAGACATCGGAGGTAATGACTAGATGATTGAAGCAAACCTTACGATTGTGGTTCCTTGCTATAACGAGGAAGAAATACTGCCTGATACGATTTTCGAATTAAAGCAGCTTTTAGAAAGCTTGAAAGAGGAAAAGCTTGTTTCCTCTTTCAGCAAAATCCTTTTTGTTGATGATGGCAGTAAGGACCGTACCTGGGAAATCATTTATAAAGAAGGCTTAAAAAATGAAGCGATCCGCGGCTTAAAGCTATCTAGAAATGCCGGCCACCAAAATGCACTCTTAGCGGGTCTTTTTACGGCAAAGGAAACGTCCGACTGTCTGATTACGATTGATGCCGATCTCCAGGATGATATTCAAGTAATCCGGGAGTTTATCATAAAATATCATGAAGGCTGCGAGATTGTTTACGGGGTCCGAAAAGGCAGGGAAACGGATACAATTTTTAAAAGAAGCACGGCGCAGGGTTTTTATAAAGTGATGAAAAAAATGGGTGTGGATTTAATTTATAATCATGCCGATTTCCGACTAATGAGCAAAAGGGCAGTTGAGGAACTGGAACGCTTTAAAGAGGTAAATTTATTTTTAAGGGGAATTGTTCCGCTCCTTGGTTTCCGTTCCGATGTTGTTTATTACGACCGGAAAGAACGACTTGCCGGCGAAACAAAGTATCCATTGAAAAAGATGATTGCCTTTGCCCTTGACGGCATTACTTCTTTCTCCGTGTCTCCGATTCGCTTTGTCTTGTTTATCGGGTTTATCTCCTTTTTTATGAGTCTTTTATTTGGGGGGTATTTTTTAACTCTTAAGTTTTTAGGGAATACGCAAACTGGGTGGACTTCGCTTATTACGTCCGTCTGGCTGATTGGCGGCTTACAGCTCATTGCTATTGGATTGATTGGAGAATATGTTGGGAAAATCTATAAAGAATCAAAGCAGCGTCCAAAATATATAATTGATATTGATTCCTTTAATTTGCCGGTTTCTAGGCACCACTTACTAAATCGAACCCTTGGAGATGACTATTTTAAAAGAGAGCTAAAAAAGGCCACTGAAAGGAACTAAGCTAAAACGAGTTTTTCTGAAAAAGGAAAACTCGTTTTTTGTAGTACAACCTATCTTTCCTGAATAAAAATGAGAAGACAGGCTTTATTTTTAGGCAGGAGGAGAGAAGATTGAATATATTTCTAAGCTACATTTTACTGGGCTTATCACTAGCTGCGCCGATTGGTCCTATCAATGCAGCACAAATAGACAGGGGCATTCGGAGCGGCTTCATGCATGCCTGGTTAATCGGGGTGGGAGCCGTTGTGGCAGACGGGGTTTATATGCTCATCGTTTATATAGGTGTGGTTCAGTTTCTTGAAACACCAATCGTAAAAGCTTTCCTGTGGTTCTTTGGCTGCTTTGTCCTAATTTATACAGGAATTGAAAGTATGGTAAAAGCCGGTACAGTAAATTTAGCGTATACAAGAAATAAGGAAGCCTTGATCAAATCATTTTTCTCTGGCTTTTTCATGTCAATTTCGAATCCATTAACGATTTTATTTTGGTTAGGGATCTATGGATCTGTCCTGGCAAAAACAGCAGCCACTTCTAATCGTGCTGAATTAATGATTTATAGCGCTGCTATATTTATCGGTCTTTTACTTTGGGATATTACCATGGCGGGGGTTTCCAGCAGTTTCCGCAATTTTTTAACTTCCCGATTATTAGTGATGATTTCACTTTTTTCCGGACTTTCTTTGATTGGTTTTGGGCTCTATTTTGGTATCCAAGCATACCAGCTTTTATTTTAATTATTTTCACTTTTTTGAATTGAATGGATTGACAAAGAAAATGACCTCCTATTAATATTATGTTTAATAGACGATATTCAGTAAATCGTAATATTTATTAGATGAACATCCAAAACATTACAATGGGGGGAAGATTGTGCATCTTATAGCTCAAAGAAGTGAATTAATCGAAGTTGCCAAAGGAGAACGGGCCGCTGATTTGTTTATAAAAGGCGGAACGGTCATTAATGTATATTCAGGAGAATTCTTGAAACTTAATATTGCCGTTTATAAGGATTGCATTGCCTATGTGGGACCAAGTGAAACTTCGATTGGTCCCGAAACAAAGATCATTAATGCAGAAGGAAAGTATGTATCACCTGGGTTTATCGAGGCACATGCCCACCCATGGGTGGTTTATAATCCCGTAAGTGTTACGGAGAAAGTGCTGTCCTTAGGAACCACCACTACTGTAAACGATAATTTATTTTTTTATCTACATATGGGGGCAAAAGGATTTAAAAAGATGGCGAACGATTTAAAAGCTTTGCCAGGAAATTTCCTATGGCTGATCCGGCTTGTCTCACAAGCAGATTATCCGGGTGAACGGGAATGGTACAACCATAAGGATATTCAAGGATTACTAGAACTTGATAATGTCGTGGGATCAGCGGAAGTAACGCGTTGGCCGCTTTTATATCAAGGGGATCCATTTTTACTTGAAACAATGGATTTTATTAAGAAACTGGGTAAGGTTTCTGATGGGCATACTGCGGGCTGCTCTTATGAAAAATTAAATGCGGTTGTGGCATCCGGTGTAACAGCATGTCATGAAGCAATTACAGCTAAGGAAGCTTTTGACCGTCTTAGACTAGGCATGTGGACAACACTTCGTAATAGCTCTTTACGCCCGGACTTGGAAGAGCTTGTAAAACTTATTGTCGATGGGAACGTTAACACGAGCAGAATTGTGATGACAACGGACGGTCCGCATCCTGGATTTATTGAAAAAGAAGGCTTTGTCGATGGACTTGTCAGACAGGCTGTTGAACTTGGTGTCCCTGTGATGAATGCCATTCAGATGGTCACCATTAATGCTGCAACCTACCTAAGGCTTGATGACTACATTGGAGGTATTGCTCCCGGCAGAAAAGCAGATATTCTACTGCTTCCGAATTTAGTAGATTTTCAACCTGATATGGTCATTGCATCTGGAAAAATTGTTGCTGAGAATGGAGAATTAAATGTATCTCTTCCTGAAATCGACTGGAATCAATATATTGTAAGGGAACCATTTGCTTATTCAACATCAGCCTTAGAAAATTTGAATCTGTACCGCTATCCGCATCCATCCGAAAAGGTTCCTGTGCCAGTTTCCTATTTTAAAAGTAATGTCATTACCCAAAGAAAGGATACGGAACTTCCATCCGTAAACGGATATGCGGATCTTTCGCACCATGAAGGGCTTGTATATGCTGCTTTAATTGATCGAAGGGGTGAATGGGTCTCAAAGGCGATATTAGAAAGATTTGCCGTAAATCTGGATGGTATGGCTTCTACCTACAATACGACAACTGAATTGCTCGCCGTCGGAAGAAATCCGGAATCGATGAAAAAGGCGGCAATAAGAGTCCATGAAATGGGAGGAGGAGTTGTGATTGTTGACGGTGATGAAGTAGTGTTGGAAATTCCACTGCCGCTGACGGGAATGATGACATCGGATCCATCCTTTTCTGCAGCAGTGAATTACCATGACCAACTTTTGGCTGCTGTACAGGAGCGCGGATTCCCGTTCCATGACATACTTTATACATTGTTATTTTTAACCTGTGATTTTCTACCGGGGCTTCGGTTAGTTCCATATGGATTATATGAGGTCAAGACAGATGAGATTTTACTGCCTTCATCGCCTCTCAATTCGTTAACCTATCAAATTAATAGTTAAAAAAACAGAAGCAGCCATCAAAACTTGGCTGTTTCTGTTTTTGCTATTGAACTATTTTACCGAGTAGTGCCATACCCCATTTACAAGCTCTTTCTCAATTTTTCCCTGTAATTCAAGATAGTCTAGTTGACCAATGATTTCGGACATGACAAGAGAAAATTGCTCGTAATAAGTAGTTTTGTAATAGCCCTCAGCAATTGCACTGCCAGTTAGGCATCCGGATTGAATGAATTGAATTACCCGCTCTGCTTTTTTCTCAATCCGCTCCAGTCGTTTTACGATCAATGAATCAGGTTTTTCAATTAGGATGCCATGGCCTGAAAAAACAAGATCCGCATGAAGGGATAGGCATTTTTTTAAGGAAGCGATCTGCTGTGAGAGGGTTGGAAGCCGAGCCCCATATGAATCCGGCTCAACTAATGCATTACTTGAAATATGCTCAATCAACAAATCTCCTGAAAACAGCCAGTTTTGTTTTTCATGATAAAAGGCGATTTGGTCCTGAGAGTGTCCCGGAACCTCAACGATTTGAAAATTGCTTACTTGTTCATCTTCAATCGGAATGAGGTGAGCTTGAATCGCATTTTGTTTGTTTTGTTCGATCGCTTTTCTCAAATAGGATGCCTGGTGTTCTCCCTTATCAGCACAGCCCATTTCCTTGTAAAGATTGGAATAAAAGTCCACCCTCATTTCCAGGAAGTTTTTGTCCCGTTTTAACCGCGCAATGGAAGCATGGTGACAATAGACTGGAATTGGGTTTACTGATGTAATTCTATTAACTAAGCCTACATGGTCGATATGATGATGTGTAAGGAGGATTTCCGTTATATCCTTTATTGTAAATCCATTTCTTTTTAGGACAGCCATTAATCCATTCCAACATGCCTCGTTATTCCATCCGGCATCAATCAACGAAAGGGATTGATCCTGTTTAACTAAATAGAAGTTTACGCTTTTTAATGATGACGGTTCAGGAATCATGATTGGGAAGACCTCAATGCAAGCTTTCTTTAATTCAATCAAAGGTTACACCTCTCTTTATTTTAATAATTTTGAAATTTACCATAAATTATATCAACCCATGGTGTCTTCAACAATTAATTTGCACAGTCAATTTGTATGTTTTTACTACGTCCGTATTAAAAAAGTATAAAAGTAAGAAAACAGAAGAATCGGCATGAAAATGAAAGAAAATAGCAGATTATATTATGTAAATGAGTGTATTCGCTATTTTAAAAATAATATGAAAATTGTGTATATTATGTATATAGCACGACAGAAATAAAATCATAATAAAACTGAGGAGGATTTTAAATTGACAACAGTAACTGAAACGAAAACATTAACAGTAAAAAAACTAGATGGAGTTGCAGAGGTTCACATTCATGTTAACAAAACGAATGCATATGACTTGGAATATTATAAAGAATTAAACGCAGCCATTGATGATATTCGCTTTGACAGCGATATCAAGGTAGCTGTATTAATGAGTGATATGCCTAAATTCTTCTCAGCAGGTGCAAATATTAACTTTCTTAAACAAGCTGAGCCGCGTTTCAAAACACAATTCTGCTTATTCTGTAATGAAACTCTTGATAAAATTGCCCGCTCTCCACAAATTTGGATTGCCTGTTTGGAAGGGCACACCGTTGGCGGTGGTTTAGAAATGGCACTAGCTTGCGACTTACGCTTCATGGGTGACCAAGCTGGTAGAATCGGTCTTCCGGAAGTATCTCTTGGCGTATTGGCAGGTACAGGCGGTACACAACGCTTAGCTCGTCAAGTTGGACATTCTAAAGCGCTTGATTTAAACATTACTGGTGATACATTAACACCTCAAGAAGCTCTTGGAATTAAATTAGTGGACCGAGTTTTCCCACAAGAAGAAACGAGGGCAAAAACATTAGAATATGCACAAAAAGTTGCCAAAAGCGCATCCTATGCCGTTTCCAATATTAAGCTTTCGATCATGAATGGGAAAGAAATGCCTCTAAATGTGGCAATACGTTACGAGGGAGAACTACAAAACCTATTATTCCGCTCTCAAGATGCAAAAGAAGGACTTAGCGCATTCATCGAAAAACGTGAAGCAAAGTGGACAGGTCAGTAAAATACAAAATGGCGATATCGGCAATCGATATCGCCATTTTAATCAAGGGAATAGAAGAGGGGGATTTGCATGCGTTCAAATGAAATGGAGGTTTTAATTAATTGGGGGGACACAGATAAAGCGGGAATTGTCTATTATCCTAATTTTTTTAAATGGTTTGATATAGCAGGGCATCAATTTTTTAGAAGTTGTAATCTAGCTCCTGCCAAATTGGAGGAAGAACGAGGAATCATTGTTCCATTACTGGATGTTCAATGTACATTTGAAAAATCATTACTATACGATGACCTCATCACAATCCATACGAAAGTAGAAGAAATCAATCGAAAAACGATTAAATTGAGACATGTAATATATAGAGATGGTGTTCGCTGTGCACAGGGGTATGAATTACGGGGCTGGGTAGAGAAATCACCAGAAGGAATCAAGGCGGTTGTCATCCCGGAAGAGGTTAAAGCCATTCTTAATGAAAATATAGAAACAAAGGCAGATAAAAATAGACCCAGGTTTAATGCATAAGCTAAGACAATCCTCTATAATATTAATGTCACATTAAGAAGATTTACATAAAATGCGAATACTACTAAGTACTGGATGGTGGCAGCAATGAAACCGAGATCACTAATGTTTACTCTTTATGGAGAATACATTCAATATTATGGAGAAGAAATCTGGGTAGGGAGTTTAATTCAGTTAATGAATGGATTTGGTATCTCTGAATCCTCTGTCCGCGGTGCTATTTTAAGAATGGTACAAAAAGATTTATTGCAAGTGAGAAAGAAAGGAAATAAAAGCTATTACTCTATAACAGAGCTGGGGAGAAGAAGAGTTGAGGACGGGGTTTCAAGAGTATATTCAGCCCCTAGAGCAAATTGGGACGGGAAATGGAGAATTTTAAGTTACTCCTTTCCAGAGGAAAAACGTGAGCTTCGCAATGAAATTCGCAAGGAGTTGACGTGGACTGGATTTGGAATGCTTTCAAATAGTACCTGGGTCAGCCCGAATCCCCTTGAAAATCAAGTAATGGAAATGATTAAAAATTATAAAATAGAAGAAAATGCTATCCTTTTCAGCTCCTCCGACGTTGTTTCTCATCCAAAAGAATGGATTATGGAAAAGGGCTGGGATTTTCAACAAGTTACTGATAATTACATTCATTTCATTGAAAAGTATTCACCTAAATTTGATCAGCTCCGTGAAAAGGCATTGAATAATGAGTTATCTGATGAAGAATGTTTTATTAAGCGAACCACAATTGTTCATGAATATCGAAAGTTCCTCTTTCAAGACCCGGGTTTTCCGAGGGATTTAATGCCGGAGGACTGGGTTGGAACTAAGGCTAGAGAGCTATTTTGGAATATTCATCAATTAATATCGATTCCCGCTGTCCGTTATTTTGAATCTATATATGAAGCTGCTCCTGATCGTGATATTAAGCCTCAACGGGACAAGGCCATTAATCCGTTTAAAGAAGTTTATGTGTAGACAGGAAAGCGCATAGGGAGGAAAACATGATAAACACATTTCAAAACGGTGAAATTGTGACCATTGAAAAAATTATTTTTAATGGATATCGCATTGGGATTCCCATCCCTTTTCCGATGAAGTATGTGTATTGCTACCTGTTTAAACAGCAGGATGGATATGTTTTAATTGATGTTGGCTACAACAATAAACGTGGAAAAACAGCCTGGGAAGATGCCTTTCGAGAACTTCATATGGAGCCGGGCGAGATTAAAACGATTTATTTAACCCATTTTCATCCTGATCATGCCGGGCTTGCAGACTGGATGCACCAATTAACAGGGGCACCTATCTTTATGCACGGGATTGATGCCAAAATGATGGAGCGTGTTTGGGGAGAAAATAGCAGCCAATCAAGAAACATCAAGGAAATGGTAATCGAACATGGAACGCCTCAGGAGTTAGCTTGCGAAATTGAAAAACAAATGGATGTATTAGTCCAACAGGTGCGGCCAATTCCTGTCATTCACACAATTACTGACCAGGTGGTGTTTGCTAATAGAGAATGGAAGGTCATACATACACCGGGCCACAGTACAGGGCATATTTGCTTTTTCCAAGAAGAAGAGCGTGTGTTAATCTCAGGGGATCATATTCTTGAAAAAATCACCCCCAATATTAGTGTGTGGCCAGGTGCGAGCCCAACACCGCTGCATGATTATATAAGTTCTCTTCATAGAGTAGAAGATTTACAGGCTAAGATCGCCTATACAGCCCACAGAAGGCCAATTGGGAACGTAAATGAGCGGATTCAAGAACTACTGAAGCATCATGAGGAACGGCTGGCAGCCATTTTAGAGCTTGCGCAAAACAGAACAGCCTTTGAAGTTGCCAAGGATCTTTTTGCCCATAAGGAGTTAACTCCACACCAATGGCGGTTTGCTATTGCTGAAACAATCGCCCACTTAGACTATTTATCTATCGAAAACCGTGCAAAAAAAATAATCGGATCTCCACTAAAATATGAAAAGTTGCACTAGGACGACACATTTGATATGTGTTGTCTTTTTTTATTTTAACGTTAAAAAAACATAAAGCTAGAGAGAAAATCGTTAGAACAAAGGAAGATTACTAAAGTTCCAATGATCGTTTTAATAGGGTGTTTCATGGGTTATTTGGAAAAGTATCGCTTTCATTCAATTGGAATTACGTTTTTAATATCAACAACATAAAAACATAATAAAGTAATTGACAGACTATTATTAATATTCTATATTGTATTATATAAACGGTGTGTAAAAAAACGTAATGAAGAAGGGAGTTAAATATGAATCAAGCTGAGGTTTTGTTAGAAAAGATTCGAAATGGTTTTGTGCTGGAATGTAAAGAGGACATGAACGAGGAGTACCTTCGAGCCTTAAAACAAACATTAACGATTGTTGGCGACACAGAGCTTTTAAGTGTTCCACCTTTATTAACGGTATACAATCAAGCTCCAAATCTTAACTATAAGATTACTGCTTTAGCCGTGATCCAAGATGAAATTGGCCATGCCCATATCGCCTACCGGCTATTAGAGGATTTAGGTGAAAATGTGGAGGACCTTCTTTATAAACGTCCAGCAAATCGCTGGAAAAACCCTTACGCTTTTGATTTTAAATTAGACAACTGGATTGAGCTTGGTGTATTTAATGGGCTATTTGACAGGGCCGGCTATACACTGCTTGGAGATGCATTCGAGAATACCTCTTATGGACCTTGGAAACGTGCGTTAGTAAAAGTGGATAAAGAAGAGTTATTCCACCTCCGTAATGGCGAAATCATTATGAAGGCGGGAATGAAAAATCCAGAAACTGCTAAACAAGTACAGGAAGCCGTTGATTGGATGTTCTTAATGGGCTTAGAGTTCTTCGGTGTTGCTGATAATCTAAAAAGCCGTTCGGCACAATTAGATTACAAGTTAAAAGGCAAGACAAATGACCAACTAAGACAGAAATGGCTGTCAACGGCAGTTCCATTCTGTGAATCCATCGGGGTAAAAGTCCCAGCTCACTATGATGAGGAGCAAGGCAAGTTTGTTATTGATGTTCCATTTCCTTGTAAATTCAATGCAGAAAATAAAAAATGGCTGACCGATCAACCGGACACCTGGGAAGGCGTAATCGAACGTTTCAAAAAACGCGGGCCGCAAAATCAAGAGTTTGTAAGACGTATTCAAAAGGGTGCTTATGAAATGGAAGAACTGCGTGCTGAGGAGGTAAGTTAATGATGCAAACAATGGAGACGGAGAAATATTGGGATGCTTTAACTGAGGTCATGGATCCAGAGTTTCCAATAAGTGTTGTCGATATGGGATTAATCTACGGAATTACGAAGGTCGATGAAGGAAAGCTCGCAGTAAGGATGACCTATACTTCAACAGGCTGTGGCTGTATGCAGTGGATTGAAAACGATATCAAGGAAAGGCTGCTCCAAGAAGAAGATATCGCTGAGGTCGAAATCGAAGTGGTTTGGAGTCCGCCGTGGACAGTTAATAACTTAACAGAAAAAGGGAGAGCAAAACTTAAAACCTGGGGGGTAAGCTCATGACCGTTAGTAATCAAAAACTAGAGTACCTTCTTTTTACCCGTATCAAACGAGGGGATGATTTGATTCAAGTCGGGTCATTTCAAGCGGAAAGTGATGAATTGGCAAAGGTGTATGCACAGTATATCTACGATGAAGAAGACTGGGTTGAAATGCAAGTCGTAAGAAAAGAAGCATTTATTGCTGTACGCCTTCCGGAACCACTATTTGAAAAAGAAGGTGTAAATTAATATGAAAAATCAAAATCTATTTTCTCTAGTTGAAATAGCAGAAACGATTGCGGATAACAAATTTATTTTAGGGGATCGACTTGTAGAAATAGGAATCAGCGGTCCCAACCTGGAAGCAACGCTTTCCTCGATTGCGATGGCGCAGGCAGAACTTGGTCATGCAAGATTGATGTATAAATGGGCAAATGAGTTACAGGATATAAATGGAAGCAAGATTGAAGTGAGAGGACAAACAGGCAAAGCGTTTCCAACTGTGGTCCATACATCTAATTGGATTAGTTTAATCGCTGGATTATATGCTGTAAACGCAGCAGTTGATCATGTCATGAAAGTAGTGATCAATACCAATCATCCTGAAGTAAATACTCCATTTAGTAAAATGCTCAAGGAACAAGAGGAACATCTTCTTTATTCTAAAAGCTGGTGTAAACAATTACTTAATGACACAGGGGCTGTCCCAAAAACATTCAGACAGGAATTAGAAAAAGTGACGGTTGAGGTCGGGGAGTGGTTAAGGACTGTGGAAAATGACGAACTATTAATCTCAGAAAAAATAATCACAGAAAATAGTAATCTTACAACCATATACAAAGAAACAATTGAAAAGCTTACTAGCCTTGGAGATGTACAGCATGTCTAAGGCACATAGTCATATTCAATGCTCATTTTGTTCATCTGAAGATGTTGAAAAAATCTCTTCATTTGGTACAGCACAATTGGTTCGTCAGTATTATTGCAACCACTGTCATTCAGTCTTTGAATATATTCGCTGGCAGGCTGCTATGTTGGGGCAAAACCGCTAAATATTTTCGAAATATAAAAATATTTCATAAAATATATAATATATTAAATTATTTAGGAGGAATTAGCATGACTCAAGTCAAATTAGATACTAAAACATTAACGGTAAAAAAAGAAAATGGTGTTGCTGAAGTTCACATGCATGTTAATAATACAAATGCTTACGATTTGGAATATTACAAAGAATTGAACGCAGCGATTGATGATATTCGTTTCGATACTGACATTAAAGTAGTCGTATTAATGAGCGATATGCCGAAATTCTTCTCAGCTGGTGCAAATATCAATTTCTTAAAATCGGCAGAGCCAAGATTTAAAACGCAATTTTGTTTATTCTGTAATGAAACATTAGATAAGATTGCCCGCTCACCGCAAATTTGGATCGCTTGTTTAGAAGGACACACGGTTGGCGGAGGTTTGGAAATGGCGTTAGCTTGCGATTTGCGTTTTATGGGCGACACTGCAGGCAAAATCGGTCTTCCGGAAGTATCCCTAGGAGTATTAGCAGGTACGGGAGGAACACAACGCTTAGCCCGTCTAGTTGGACATTCCAAAGCGCTTGATTTGAATATTACCGGCGAAACTTTAACACCGCAAGAAGCTCTGCAAATTCAATTAGTTGACCGTGTGTTCCCTCAAGAGGAAACCCGTTATAAAACATTGGAATATGCAAGAAAAGTTGCAGATAGTGCCACATATGCAACTTCCAACATTAAGCTTTCCATCATGAATGGTAAAGAAATGCCGTTAAATGTAGCGATTCGCTATGAAGGAGAATTACAAAATTTATTATTCCGTTCCCAGGATGCAAAAGAAGGATTATCAGCCTTCATCGAAAAACGCCAGCCAGAGTGGTCTGGTCAGTAAGAAGAATGGGTCTAACTTTTTAAAAGAAGGTTAGGCCCTCCTTCCATGTAGGTGTGCCCGTTAATTTTCTGTAGGTAGATAAAAAAGATTTTAGTCTTCAATATTCTTCTGGGGGTTAAAGAATGCTAGAATTAGTGAAACAATTAAATGGCATAAGAGATTATTACAATTGTACAACTTTTTTTATCGAAGAGAAGGTTCGTAATGGACTCGGTAATAAAGTGGCAATTTTTTCTGACAGCGATGAAATTACATACCAGGAGCTCCTTTTTAAAGTAAATCAATTTGGAAACGCTCTCAAGAGTATTGGCGTTGAACAGGAAAATCGAATTTTACATGTCATCTATGATTCCCCAGAATTTATCTACGCTTTTTTTGGTGCAACAAAAGTTGGAGCCATTCCAATACCTGTGAATACAGCAATGAAACCAAAGGATTATGAATATTTTTTAAACCACAGTCGTGCAAGGGTCCTGGTCATCCAAGAGGATGTTTGGGAAACCATTAAGGAAAATAGGGATCGATTCATTTTCTTAAAATATATTATCGTTATTTCAGAAACCGGGACCCTCTATGAGGATACCATTGATTATGATGAATTCATCAGTCAGGCCTCATCTCAGTTGGAAGATGCTGTTACTACCTCGGAAGATCCAGCTTTTTGGCTGTATAGTTCCGGCAGTACTGGCAATCCAAAAGGAGTTGTTCACATCCATAGAAGCATGGAAGTGGCTGTTAAAAACTATGCGGAAAACATTCTGAAAGTGAATGAAAATGATCGGACATTCTCCGCTTCTAAACTTTATTTTGCTTATGGACTTGGAAATGGAATGTACTTTCCACTTGGAACAGGAGCTTCGACCGTGTTAATGAAAGAGCGGCCAACACCCGAAAATATTTTTAAAACCATTGAAAAAAATAAACCAACAATCTTTTTTGGTGTACCGACATTATATGGTTCCCTTATTCAGTATGTCGAAAAAACAGGGGTAATTCCAGATTTATCCTCCGTTCGAATATGTGTATCAGCAGGAGAAGCTCTTCCGGCCACCTTTATGAAAAAGTGGAAAGAGCTGTTTAACCTTGATATATTAGATGGAATTGGTTCAACAGAGGCATTGCATATTTTCCTTTCTAATCAGGCAAACGATATCAAAGCAGGAAGTACCGGAAAAGTCGTTCCAGGTTATAAGGCTAAAATCGTAAATGAAGAGTCTAAACCAGTGGGTGCTAATGAAATTGGCGACCTGGTTATTCAAGGAGATAGTGTTAGTATTGGGTATTTTTGCAACCTATTAGAAAATCAACGGAAGTTCCACGGTGAATGGATGTACACAGGAGATAAATATTATCAGGATGAGGAAGGATATTTTTGGTACTGCGGGCGCTCGGATGACATGCTTAAGGTAGGGGGGATTTGGGTTTCACCGATTGAAATAGAATCGACCTTGATTCGTCATGAGTATGTGCTTGAAGTGGCCGTTGTCGGGGCGAAAAATGAGAGTAATCTTGTTTATCCAAAAGCTTATATTGTCTTACGAGATGAGATTGAACCAACGGAAGACTTGAAAAGGGAACTTAAGCTTTTTGTTAAACAAAATCTCGCTCCCTATAAATACCCACGGGAAATTGAATTTATTCCAGAATTACCAAAAACTGCGACTGGAAAAGTGCAGCGGTTTAGGTTGAAACAGGTGTAATAGTATAGGTGGAAATAGCCAGACCTTTGGTTCTGGCTATTTTTATTTTGATTAAAATGATACGACCTGCTGTATATTTTGTGAATTTAAATATCTCTGCCCGTTGCCCCAACCGATTTATCGGTATCTTCCGCGCTATTATATTCCGGGTCATTCATGCCTGGTTGCTGTCTTTTTTCACTTCCTAAATAACTTCCCCGATGTTTTTGCTGAATTTTATTGAATTCGTTCCAGTTTTCATTAACCACTTGATTCCCTCTTTTCTGGCTGTACTTATATTTTTTAAGATACTCGCACCAATGAATCTTATTCAGTTTTTCCATGGAAACATCATTAGGATATTGATGGAATTAAATTTTCATTACATAAACAATCGTAAAAACATTGAAACTAAATAAGAAAAGCGGAAGCTTCTTTTTGAAAGGGGTTTGAGCAATGCTGTCGACCGAGCAGTTAGCTGAATTACGATTGCAATTGTTAAAGGAAAAAAACGAAGTGGAAAATAATTTAAAGCAAAATAACCATTTCGGCTTGGAACAAGGATTTTGGCATGAATCAATGGGGGAGTTATCAAGTTATGATAACCATCCGGCTGATCAGGGATCGGCCCTTTATGAGCGCGAGAAGGATATTGCTTTAAAGGAGCATTATGAATTGCAATTAAGCAATATTAACCACGCTTTAGAGGCAATGGAGAATGGAACTTACGGGAAATGTGAGGTTTGCGGGAAGGATATACCAACCGAACGTTTAGAAGCCTTACCAAACACCACCTATTGCAAGGAACATAGTCCTGACCAAGTCGTTTCTCATGAGCGCCCGATTGAAGAAGGGGTATTAATGCCGCCATGGGGTAAATTTGATATGGATAATCAGGACGAAGATGTTGCCTTTGACGCGGAAGACTCCTGGCAGGCTGTTGCCGAATGGGGAACATCTGAAACACCATCTGATTTGGTCAATCCACAAGATGATTACAACGATATTTATATTGAAGCTGACGAAAACATAGGATATGTAGAGGACTATGAAAATTTTACCGGTAACGATATGTATGGTAAAAATATTACCGTTTACCCCAATGCGCAGCATGAACGCTATGAAGATGCACTTGATGAAGAAGGCATTATGACAAGCTTCGGTGATCTTCCTGCATTTGAACATGATGCGTATGTAGATAACAATAACAAAAACGAAAGAAATACCTAATGCTGATGCCAGAAAATATAAAGAAAACAGCTTTCATCTATGAGAGCTGTTTTCTCTGAGTTCTTATTCTTGCTCATTTAAATCGTTTGTGCCAATGACTCCCTCCATATAGGTATCACTTACCTGTTCGTGGGTGGTTGCTAGACCTGAAGACAAAGCATCATTTTTTTGATAATCATTTGCATTAAAATTACGTCCTGCAATTTCTGTACTGCCGTTTTGATTTTTTTTAACCATAGAAACCACTCCTTTATTGAAGAATCTTACAGACGTATTTTCTCTTATTAACGGATATTTAGTCTAACTATTTTAGGAGTTGAAAATCATGAATAAAAAAAGCTCATTTCCCTCAAGAGAAGAATTAGATCAAGCTTTTCATTTTCTTCAGGATGAAATCACCAGAATTTCTGTAGTAGAAGAAGTCGAAATGGTGAAACAGGAAAATAAAGGACAGGTCGAACAATAAATTGTTGAATTTGTCCAACTATGGTTCAAGGGGGCAAGACTTTTTCTCTAGACCCATCCAGGAAAAGTTTGGTATGATTTCAGGAGAATTTTTTGAGGTGGTAGACGATGGAAATGAGAGAAGTTCTTGCTAAAAAAATAGCCTGGATTAGTGTAGTCAGTAATATTGTCCTGACATTGGGAAAAATCTTTATTGGCTGGCTCGGGCATAGTGATGCCGTGTTCGCCGATGGAATTCATTCTGCAGCTGATGTATTTGCTTCCGTCATTGTTTTATTGGTGATAAAAATAGCCAATAAGCCGGCGGATAAAGAGCATCCGTATGGACATGGCAAAGCAGAAGTTATTGTTTCCGAGATTATTGGAATTTTGTTGTTTGCGGTAGCCCTTTATGTGGTATATGAAGGAATCAGCGGCTTCTTCCATGAGGTTGAAACACCAAGTTATTTAGCAATGTGGGTTGCGGTTTTTTCTTTTGTTGCAAAAATACTTCTTTACCGTTCATCCTTAAATGTAGCAGAGAAGCATAGGAGTAAGGCAATCGAAGCGATTGCTTTTGATCATAAGGCTGATATTGTTGCTTCCATCGCAGCTGCCATCGGGGTTCTTATTTCCATTCTCGGTGTGAAATTTGATATTCATGTTTTACTTTACGGTGATAAGGTGGCCAGTATTTTTGTTGCCTATTTAATTTTTAAAATTGCGAAGGAAATGATAACAGAAGCATTTGACATCTTACTCGAGAGAAATATTAACAGCGAAATTCTTCAAGAATATATCTCCATTATTTCCGAATTTCCTGAAGTAAGGCGAATTGACCGAATTCGGGCGAGAGAACATGGACATTATATATTGGTGGATTTACGGATTTCCATTGATCATTTTATAACCATTAAAGAGGGGCACGATCTTTCTCATTCGATTAAACAACAATTGATGGACCATTTTGATAATATTAAGGAAGTGCTGATTCATTTAAACCCTTACTTCCCTAAGGAAAAATAAAACCAAAAAAAACTGCTTTGTACTTTTGGCCTTTAGGGTTTATGATAAGGAAGGAATAAAAAGTTAAAGGAGTTGATATTTTTGAGTTATTCCATAGACCCGGACCCAAGTAGGCGAGGGGAAGTCAATGTCTTTGAATTGATTGAATTGGTTTCTACAAGAATATCAGCTCTTGAAAAGGTTGTTGGCTTCCTCAAAAACGAGCAATGAGGAGGTTTTGACATGTTGGAGATTTTCAAAAATACAGAAACAAAGGTTCTAGAAAAAGTAGATGTTGTGTCAAAGGGCTGCTGGATAAATATGTATGCCCCAACAGCTGAAGAAATTAGCCGGATTGCAAATGATGCACAAGTTGATGTCGATATCATTAAAGATGCTCTGGATGATGAAGAACGTCCAAGGATTGAGCGAGATAATGGTCAAGTATATATTATCGTTGACTTTCCCTATATTGTTCACGACGATACCGGTTTAGCTGTTTATGAAACGATTCCAATTGGAATTATTCTAACGGATGATTGTGTAATCACCGTATCCTTAAAGGATACACCGATTTTAGAAGAATTTAGAAAAAATAGAGTAAAAGAGTTCTTTACGTTTAAAAAGACCCGTTTTGCCCTGCAAATTTTATTTGTCATTTCATCTTATTACCTGCGCTATTTAAAACAAATCAATAAGAAAACAAATGAAATTGAACGTGAAGTGCACCAATCATTAAAAAATAAAGAATTATATGCCTTTCTTGCCTTAGAGAAAAGTTTGGTTTATTTTACAACCTCACTAAAATCGAATAAGGTTGTTCTTGATAAGATTTTGCGTTTTAATTATTTAAAAATGTATGAAGAAGATAAAGATTTACTTGAAGATGTAATCATTGAAAAAACACAGGCGATTGAAATGGCGGAAACCTATCGTTCTATCTTGAGCGGGATGATGAATGCCTTTGCTTCCATCATTTCGAATAACCTAAACATTGTCATGAAATTTTTAACATCGATTACGATTATCCTTTCATTTCCGACGATGGTCGCAAGCTTTTATGGGATGAACGTCGATATTCCATTCCAGCATGCAACCCACTCGTATGCCATTCCATTAGTTATCTCGGCCCTTTTAACGAGTTGTACGGCCTTTATTTTCTGGAAAAAGAAATATTTCTAGAGTATTAGTTTTTTATAATAAAAATGACAGGCACAATCGCTGCCTGTCATTTTTCTATCTCCCTGTAATATTGAAAAGTAAAGTCAGGGGAAAGGATTGGATCTCGCGGATGTTTCCAGGAAGATTGCAGTGGATATTGGTGCAGGCGGTGGAATCTATTCGATTGCCTTAGCGGAATTGGGAGCGGCAAGAGTCATTGGAGTCGATATCTCTGAAAATATGATTGCCGGAGCGAAGGAGAATTGCCGGGAATATCCGCAAATTAGTTTCCAAGTTGGAACAGCTAGTGAATCGAATCTTCCAAGCGGGACAGTAGATGTGCTGTTGGAGCGTGCCTTAATCCATCATTTAAAGGATCATCAATTATCAGAATGTTTCACAGAGGCTAAGCGAATTTTAAATAAAAATGGTGTATTCATCATTCAGGACCGGACATTTGAGGACTGTTCGTTAGCAGGAAGTAATGAGCATATTCGTGGTTACTTTTTTGAATTTTATCCGGACTTGCTGAAAATGGATATTGCTAGAAGACATTCAGCAGACACAATTAATTCTTATTTAACAGAGGCAGGCTTTCAGCATGTTGAGGTTCTGTCCTTTTGGGAAAATCGTAAAACTTATAATACGCTTGATGAATTGAAGCAAGAGATCATTTTGCGTAAAGGTCGTTCGATATTATTTGAATTAAATGATGAACAGGTTCAGATTCTAGCTGATGATATTGGAGAACGTGTAACGAAATCTTTTCCGTTGGTTGAAAAAGAAAGATGGACGATATGGTTTGCAAGGGCATAGACAAAATTTTGTCTATGTCTTTTTTCATCCCTTTTTTAGGAGAATGGACTGATTATATTAAATTAGTAGTCTGAATAGTTTAAATAATCAGCAGCGTGCTGTAAATAGAAGGGGTGAGGTGTTGCGGGTGAAAAAGAGAAGGGTAATCGGTTCAGTTGTACTTAGCTTGGCAATGGGGATGTCCATGTTTGCAACGGCGGCATTTGGGCAGCAAACCAGCAGCCAAAGCCAGGATTCCTACCGAGTTTTAATTAATGGACCGGCTTCTGAAAAAGCGAAGGCAAAAGATAGCTACGGAAAACGTTGGGATTTTGGTAGCAAAGGATTTACTACAACGGTTAATGAGCATCAGTATCAAGCGTTATTGAAAAATAAAAACTTAACGATTGAAAAGGTACCGGAAATTCAGATGGAGAAAATCGTGGACCAAAAGGCTAAGCCAGGTGGAACAGCCAGCAGTGTTCCAAGTGATGCGACACCATGGGGAATTCAGGCAATCTATAATGACCCTGCTATTGTAAAAACGTCTGGAGGCGATGGAATTAAAGTAGCCGTCCTAGATACAGGGGTTTTAAAAACCCATAAAGATTTAGCCGCTAATGTTGAACAATGTAGAGATTTTTCACAAAGGAAAAACCCTTTGGTTGAAGATAGCTGTGCCGATGGTAATGGACATGGAACTCATGTATCAGGAACCGTTTTGGCTAATGGTGGAAGTGGTAGTGGTATTTATGGAGTTGCCCCGGAAGCAAAGCTTTGGTCCTATAAAGTATTAAATGATCGTGGGTCGGGCTACTCGGATGATATTGCGTCAACGATTAGAGCAGTTGCAGATAAAGCCGTAGAAAAAGGTTCTCATGTCATTATTTCCATGTCACTTGGGTCCAGCACGAAAGACTCACTTATATCAAGTGCTGTTGATTATGCTTATGGTAAGGGAGTCTTAATTGTAGCCGCTGCCGGAAATGAGGGTCCAGGAACCAATACAATTGGGTATCCAGGTGCATTAGTGAATGTGGTGGCGGTTGCCGCTTTAGAAAATGTTTCGGAAAACGGAACCTATCGTGTTGCAGATTTCTCTTCCCGCGGAAATCCGGCAACCGATGGTGATTATAAAATTCAAGAACGTGATGTTGAAGTGTCTGCACCAGGAAGAGCGATTGAGTCTACTTGGAATGATGGCACCTATAACACGATTAGCGGTACATCAATGGCTACACCGCATGTATCCGGTCTTGCCGCAAAAATTTGGGCAGCAAATCCTTCAATGTCTAACACTCAGCTTCGGACAGAACTGCAAAATAGAGCAAAAGCTAATGATATTTTAGGTGGAACTGGCGCCGCAACAGGCGATGACTATGCATCAGGATTTGGTTTTCCACGAGTAAAATAACTCTTCTTGTATATAATAGAAAAAATAAAAATACAAGAGGAGGATGAATAAAATGAAAGAAAAAGAACCCCAATTTCAAAGCGGTGAAGAAATAGAACAACTGGCAAAAGGCCTATACGGACTGGATCCCGAAATGAGCCTACTATCCGTCAACTTTGCAACCACAGAAAATCCCCTATTAAATGAACATTATCAAGAGGATCCAAAAGAAGAAGATTGATTCGACAAAATTCGGGTGGTGCCTGTCACCACCCGAATTTTGTCGATAATATTTTGAATTTTCCGATGGTTTTTGGTTGATTACTAGATTTTAACAATGATACTATAAAACTCGAGGGTTGAAAGCGCATACAAGTTGCTTTTATTCTCAGAATCTTGTACATAGGGAGGAATTACATTTGAGTCAAGTAACAGTCGGTCTAAAAGAAAAGGTAGAAAAATTTCTATTAGGGAAAAAGAAACTGTATATTGATGGTCAATTTGTTGAAAGTCTCTCTCAAAAAACATTCGATACGTATAATCCTGCTACGGGTGAAGTACTCGCTGCGGTTTATGAGGCCGGTCCGGAGGATATTGACCGTGCAGTAAAGGCAGCCCGAAAGGCATTTGATGAAGGCCCATGGTCGAAAATGAGTGCAGCTGCACGCAGCCGCTTAATGTACAAGTTAGCGGATTTAATGGAGCAAAATCAAGAAGAGCTTGCCCAATTAGAAACACTTGATAATGGAAAGCCGATTCGGGAAACGTCTAATGCGGACATTCCGCTTGCAGTTGAACATATGCGCTATTATGCAGGCTGGTCAACCAAAATTGTTGGGCAAACCATCCCGGTAAACGGACCATTCCTTAACTATACCCGCCATGAAGCGGTTGGAGTCGTCGGACAGATTATTCCATGGAACTTCCCGCTGTTAATGGCGATGTGGAAGCTGGGTGCAGCCCTTGCGACCGGATGTACGGTTGTATTAAAGCCTGCTGAACAGACTCCGCTGTCTGTTTTATACTTGGCTGAATTAGTTCAAGAAGCAGGATTCCCAGAAGGGGTAATCAATATTGTCCCTGGTTTTGGTGAAACAGCGGGCCAGCCGCTTGTTGATCATCCGTTAGTTGATAAAATTGCTTTCACAGGCTCAACTGAAGTTGGTAAATCCATTATGGAAAAAGCTTCAAAAACGCTTAAACGCGTAACACTTGAGCTTGGCGGCAAGTCACCAAATATTATTTTACCTGACGCAGACTTAACAAAAGCTATCCCTGGTGCCTTAAATGGAGTTATGTTCAACCAAGGCCAGGTTTGCTGTGCAGGGTCCCGCGTATTCATTCAAAAGAAACAATTTGATAATGTTGTTGCCGATATGGTCAGCCATGCCAAAAAAATTAAGCAGGGAGCAGGTTTACATGCTGACACGGAAATCGGACCGCTTGTATCTGATGAACAGCAGAAGCGCGTGCTTGGATATATTGAAAAAGGTTTGAAGGAAGGTGCCGAATTGTTAGTTGGCGGTGATAAGCCATATGAACAAGGCTACTTTGTTTCTCCGACGATTTTCGCCGATGTCCGTGATGAAATGACGATTGCTAAAGAAGAAATCTTTGGTCCAGTTATTTCTGCTATGCCATATGAGGACCTGGATGAATTGATTAATCGCGCAAATAATAGCGAGTATGGCTTAGCTGCAGGGGTTTGGACGAAGGATGTAGCAAAGGCACATTATATTGCAGGCCGACTCCGTGCTGGTACTGTATGGGTAAACTGCTACAATGCTTTTGACGCAGCATCACCATTCGGAGGCTATAAGCAATCTGGAATTGGACGTGAAATGGGTTCATATGCATTGAACAACTATACGGAAGTCAAGAGTGTCTGGGTTTCGTTAAAATAATTGACTGACTTATAAGCTAGCTAAAACGTTTAGGCGTTTTTGCTAGCTTTTTTTTATTGGACACCGTTTTTTAGACATTTGAATAAAGTATTGGAAGCAGACTTCTTTTGAGGGAGTGTCTTCATGAGTAATAAGAATGGAAATTTTTCAGAGTTGGAACAAAAGAGGCTAAATATTGAAAAACAAATTGCACTTGGTGTTTGGATTCAGGTGATTGGGGCAACAATCGAATTCTTAGGGATTGCAAAGTTAAGGGAGATTAGCGATAATCCAGATTCGATTCCTGTAAAAGAAGTACTAACTGGTGCCGGCATTCAAGCACTCGGAACATTTTTTGAAGCGATTGGTGTATCCGGACAAATTACAGGAAACGACAATAAACTTATATTAGACGCTCAAAAATTAGCAATAACAGGTGATTGGCTTCAGTCGATCGGTGCAGCTTTAGAAGCAGCCGGTGGAACAGGTGAATTTTTGGAGGAACAAGAAAAAGCAAATTTATTTGTGCCATAATAGAGGATTTAATGGTAAAAATGGGCATGATAACTGTATGTGTTGATTAAATTTTAGGAGGTTATTATGCAATCATTTATCGTTAGTTTCCATCAGGAAGACAATGTAGATAGCATGCAAATACAAAAACTAAGCCAAGCGGATTTTGAAAAAGCCACCGAGGGCGGAACAAGGCATTTATTTGATTTAGATACAAACATTGGCTTTTTTGTCTTTTTTGATGCAGAAGATGTTGACGGTGTTGTCTCATATTTAATGCTTCAATATGAGGAAGACAATGAAGAACCTGTTGGCTGCTACTCATTCCGGCTGGAGGATTTCTATGAATTCATGGCGCTTTACCTGAACGACCTCGAATTTAATGAAGAAACTGAGGAAGAGGAAGAAGAGTACGGCCCAATCCACCATTTAGCACATTTATTGTTCCATATTGTTGAAGAAGGTAAGGATATTGAGGTGTAATTCGGATCCATTTTTTGATTGGGCGCTGGTGAGAGCGCCCGATTTTGATTTTATCCGCGAATTTGAAAGGGTTATCCGCGGATTGAAGGGATTTATCCGCGAATCTGAACCGTTTATCCGCGAATCCAAATTTACCAAAGAATAGTTTTTGGATGATAAGCCCTATCTCTGTTCATACCGGAATATATAAGATTAGCTGAAAGTAATAATCTTCTAGCAGTATCAGGTGATGCTATATGCACAAACTCCCGAAACTTCCGATTTGTTATTTTTATATCAAACAGCAAAAAATAAACTTTAAGTGCTTCAATATGAGCATCTATTGAATAATGCTGACATCTAGGACAGTACCATTTCTGTTTCTTACGAATAAGCGGGAGATATTTACAGTTGGGGCAGTGAACGCGAGTTAATAAATCTGACCTCTTAATTCCGAATTTCTGAAGAAGATATCCTGTTGGAGGAGTGTTCATTTTCAATAGAAGGCGAGAAAGCTTACGGAGGTCTTTTGCTGTTAGAATAGGGGTAGTATAAATACCTTCAAGATCCAGAATTCTCTTTAACATCACATCCCCTTTACATACCTTTGGTTTTATTTTGTAAGCATTTTTCCCCGTAATGACATAAGAAGCATAACTATTACTTATAACAACTAAATAAACAACTGGAACAGGGGGAAAATGATTTGCAGCCAATAGTTTCTTTATGTATTCTTGATGCCTTTCTGCCTGCGCGGTCGGATAGGAATACCCTTTTTCTTCATCACCTTTAATTTGGATAAATTGCTCATTTTCCGTATCAAATATTAATTTCCCAGCCATATTTTTCACATCAATAATTAGGATGAATTCGCCTGTTAAGAGGAGAGTATCAATTTGGCAGTTGTAGTCACCATCTGGAAGGTTTAAATCGTGGAAAATAAGATATTTCTGCTTGGGGAGTTCACGATAGTAAAAATCTAATGATTGTTCGCCTTCGTATCCAGCTTGTCTTCTGCCCAATTCATCTAAGATTTGCTGGTATTTTGCATGATTTGGAGGTAGGCGCCGCAAAATGGCGGCTAAAATGAGAATTTTTAACGGGATTGTTCTTTCTTTTACTATCAAAATGATCACTCCTTTTATTTTTTCTTCTAAAAAATAGCATATAAGTTCTTCAAAAAACTAAATGATTTGTAAAATCTTTTTTAACAATTCATTTATCCGCGGATTGAAGGGATTTATCCGCGAATCCAAATTCCCAAATGAATCCTCAGCATTAAATTTGAAAAACTACCCCTACCACGTTATGATTATCTTGAATTCAAAGTAACTAACCACTCACGAACGGAGGTAAGGAAATGATACAAAGAGAAATACAACGAACCTGGACCGTGCAGCATCATCAGCACAGCCCAATCCATGCGGCAGGAATGGTGCTCGATCCGACAAACATGCATGAATTTGATCCTTTTCTTTTCCTAGCGGAGGATTTTTTCAAAAAAGGTACCTTCGATTTTCATCCCCATCGCGGGATTGAGACCGTAACATATGTCATCGAAGGAAAACTTGAACATAATGACAATAAAGCGGGCAAAGGAGAGCTAGGACCTGGTGATGTTCAATGGATGACGGCAGGAAGAGGCGTTATTCACATTGAAGACCCAGCAGAAGGAGACACCGTTCATTCCTTGCAGCTATGGGTAAACCTTCCTCGTGAACACAAAATGACCGAGCCGCGGTATCAAAACCTTCGAGGTCAAGACATGCCAGTTCGCGAAGAAGAAGGTGTGCTGGTTCGTGTTTTTTCCGGTTCATCAGGTGGAATAAAGTCCTCGACGAAAAACTATGTTCCAGTGACATTTGTTGAAATCAATTTAGAACCAGGTGCAAGTATTTCACAAGAATTACCCGGGGATTACAATGGTTTCATGTATGTACTGGAAGGAAGCGGCCATTTCGGAAAAAATAAGGTAGAAGCCAAAAAAGGTCAGGCACTGCAATTAGGCAAGGGTGTAGAAGGGGACGAGAGTGAAGTGACCATTCAGGCGAAGGAAAAACTGCAAGTATTGCTTTATGCAGGAAAACCTTTAAACGAACCAATCGTTGCCCGAGGGCCATTCGTTATGAATACAGAGGAAGAAATCCGCCAAGCCTACCGCGATTATATGGACGGAAAGTTTGGAGAGTAACTAATATTAATAATGAGAAAAAAGGTTTGGGAGAGTACCAAACCTTTTACAAAATTATTAAAACCGGTCCATCATTTTTTTAGAATTAGTATTTTCCATCATCCCGCCCTTTACATGACACGCTTTGTACATGTCTTTCATCTTTTCTTTTGATAAATTAGGATGCATTTTTTCCATAAAAGGCAACATTTTTTCGAAGCTAAGACCATTACCAGAGTTGCTGTTTCCTGTTGCAAAAACTGCTGTACCGGCGCCAAGAATTAGTGCAGCGCTAAAGATGCTCATTGCAATTTTTTTCATTATTAACAACTCCTTTCTTTTCTTACCTTTATCATAAATCAAGAATTTGCAGAAAAGATGGAGATGGAATGACGAATTCGTGAAGTTTTAAAAAAAGCACTGGTTCTCAAAGAGACCAGTGCTAAGCCATTTATCCTTTTTTCGCCACGACAACCCTTGCTTTTCCCATGAAAAAGATGGTTACAGCTGCAATTGCAATTGGAATTAATGTAAGTAAAAATGTATGTGTAATTGAATCAGACATAGCGTGAACAATTTTATCTAGAATAAAACTAGGAATTTTCGCGCGTTCACTAGCTTCGAAGATTTGACGCGGGTCCATGTTAGACATAGAAGGAGCTCCACTTTGGCCACTTGCTCCCTGCATCCCTTTAAAAGCTTCTTTCAAGTTATCAGTAAATTCATTCGTTTGAATCGAGCCGAAAATCGTTACCCCAAGCGTCATTCCAAATGAGCGGAGGAAGGAGTTGGTGGAATTGGCCGTTCCCCGGTATTGCGGTTCCAAGTTGTGAATCGATGCAGTTGGTAATAGGGAAAAGGAGAACCCAACACCAAACCCGACAAGAATCATATAAAGAGTAAGCATCCAGCGTGCGGTATCCGTTGTCAAATTTCCAAGCAAAATCATCCCAGCTAAATAGGAAATGATGGAGATAAACATCAAATTACGATATGAAGTTTTGGTTAAGAAAATACCACCTACAGAACTTCCTGCAACAGACCCTAACATCATCGGAGTCAAAATTAACCCTGCATTTTTAGCTGACCCGCCATAAACAGCCTGAACAAAAATCGGAATAAACACCGTTAGTATGATAAATGTGCCGCCATATAAAAACGCAAGAATTTGCGAGGTGGCAAATAATCGTCTTTTAAAGAGCCAAAGCGGTAAAATCGGCTCAGCTGCTTTAAATTCAGCAATAAAAAAGGCCACGAAGAAGACAAAGAAGCTAGCAAACAAGCCAATAATTTGAGCAGAATCCCAGTCATATTCTTTGCCGCCAAGCTCAAGGGCAAACATTAAACTAACGACTGAAATAACAAGGGTGATTGCACCGGCCCAGTCAATTTTTTGCTTAGAGTGCTGAAGGGATTCATGATAGAAACGAACAATTAAGAAAAGCGAAACGATTCCAATTGGAACATTGACATAAAAAACCCAATGCCAGCTAATATAGTCGGTAATATAGGCCCCTAATAATGGACCCAATACACTTGAAGCACCAAAAACGGCACCAAGTAATCCAGTCATTTTTCCACGGTTTTCAGGTGGGAAAATATCAAAAACGATGGTAAAAGCAATGGGCATTAGTGCTCCGCCGCCAATTCCCTGGATGGCACGGTAAATACTTAACTGAATAATACTTTGGGCAATTCCGCAAAGGGCAGAACCGGCTAAAAAGATGACTAAACCAAAAATAAAGAAGCGTTTGCGCCCGTACATATCAGATAGTTTGCCGAAAATCGGCATTCCGGCCATAACCGCTACCATATAGGCTGAAGTCACCCAAATAAATTTGTCGAAGCCTCCAAGATCTGAAACAATGGTAGCCATCGCCGTTGCGACAATGGTATTATCCATGGCAGCCATTAAAATAGCTAATAAAATTCCAGCTACAACAAATTTAAGATTATTATCTTTTTTAATCATGAAATGTCTCCTTCTTTTGTATGGTCCTCCTAGATCTTCTTTCATAGGGTAAAAAAGTTTGATAAGATGAAATAAACTGAGGAAACCTATTATCTTGATAATCAAGATAAAGTAATTTTAAAAGGAAGGATGAAACATGTCAATGGATTTATTTGATCATCCTGATACGATAAAGACTCTTATAAAAAATTTGCGGAAACTGAGCACAAGAATGGTTCTATTCCAACAAACTGCAGCCCATTCAATTGGCTTGGTTCATACTGATTTTAAAACAGCGGATATTCTGAATGAAGCAGGCCCGCTTACGGCAGGGGAATTAAGTAAGGTAACCGGTCTGAGTACGGGGTCCGTTACAGCTCTTATTGATCGGCTCGAGCATGCAGGATATGCCAGGAGGGAGAAGGATCCGAACGACCGCCGACGGGTCATTATTGTACCAGTAAAAGAAAATCAGTGCTCCATTAAAGAGCATTTCTTACCTTTAAACAAATCGATGATGGAGCTCTGTTCTCATTATAATGAAGAGCAGCTGGCATTAATCAGTGACTTTTTAGAAAAAACAATTGCCATCCATGAAAAAGAGATCCAACGGACTAGCCGCTCGGAAGCCTAAAAAAAGAGGAGCTCTATGAATGAGCTCCTCATAAAATTCTTATCTTTGAAAAAATTCAACCCATTCACCTTCGGGTCCGTGAAAAAAGAAATAACGGTATCCGTTTGGAAGAATGGTAATTTCCTCATCGATTAACTTCACATCTAATCCTTTAATACGCTCAAATTCCGCTTCGATATCATCCACTAGCACAGCAAAATGATGCACTTTGCCTTCTTGAGGGAGATTGTCATTATAACCTTGAATTAACTCTAGTTCCGTTTCATCGGAACCATTGAAACCGAGAAAGGCCAAGGTCATCGTCTCATCAGAATGAATGAATTTATCCTTAAGCTCCATTCCCACGATTTCTTGATAGAATTTGATGGATGCATCAATGTCTTTTACCATAATCCCCACATGGTCAATTTTCTTTCCCGGCATTTTCGTTTTCTCCCTAAGATTATGACTTTAAGACATCATGGTCAACGTAGCGTTCGCCGTTTAATTCGCTAATTACATTGATGGCAACTTTTGCTCCGTCACCAGCAGTTATGATCGTATGTACACTCACACCAGCAACTGTTCCGGCTGCCCAAATCCCATCTAGATTTGTTTTTCCTTCAGCAGTTACATCTAGAACCGTTTTAATTCTTGGCTCTGTACCTGGCTTTGTTTTTAAGCCAACTGTTTCAGCAAGATTAACTAACGCGCCAGTAGCAATGATGACATGCTTGGTTTCATAACTTTCACCGTC
The DNA here is from genome assembly GCF_042675345.1 of Neobacillus sp. GCM10027624. Taxonomy (NCBI): domain Bacteria; kingdom Bacillati; phylum Bacillota; class Bacilli; order Caryophanales; family Bacillaceae; genus Neobacillus; species Neobacillus sp. GCM10027624. The sequence continues at coordinate 165,254 of NZ_JBHTHD010000033.1, read as the reverse complement.
AGTTTCCACTTTATAGCCATTATCTGTTTTAACGATATTGCTTACTGTTGCTTGAACCAGTTCAGCACCAAATTTACTTGCTTGTTTTTTACCAATTTCAATTAAATCTGGACCTGTGATTTCTGCTACACCATAATGATTTTCAATCCAAGCACGTTTTGTCATGCTTTTGTCATTGTCAACAACCAATGTTTTCTTTCCAGCTTTTGCGGTAAATAGAGCAGCACTTGCTCCAGCTGCACCTGCGCCAACGATCACTACATCAAACATACACATACCTCCAATTTTAATTATAATAATTCTTATTTAGATTAACTTAAATACAAAATATTGTAAAACAAACTGCTCTATAATCGAAGTCTTTCCTATAGAAGTATGTCCATTTCCGAGTAAAATAAAAAGAACCATCTCTTCCTTCAGTGGAATAATGGTTCTTGTACTTGTTTTTGTATAAGCAATCTTTTTTCGTTTTGGTTGTTCTTGTTCTCATATCTGCGAACACAAAGGGGCTCCGTTTTAAATCAGGATTCAGCTTGCCTTCACGTTCCATTTTTTCGCGCAGCTTTTTGGCCTTTGATTTTGCCATCGAAATCACTCCTTAGGTTGGTTTCATCTATTATATTACAATAGACCAAGAATGGAGTAGATTTATTTTAAAAATGCACGCTTGTTCACAAGTTGAAATCCATAAATGATAAAAGAAAAGCCAATGAAGGATAAGAAAATATAGGTGGGTTTAAATTTTACTAACTTATATAAGTTTAACCTTTGGAATAAATAATTTACCGGAAAAGAAAACAATGCGTCGATGATTAAATTCACGATAAAAAAACGCTTTAAATTGCCAAAGGTAAAATGGAAGATCCATAAGGTTCCAACGATAAATGGTCCAAAGATAAAAGTTAAATCATTAAAAATTTTAAACCTGATTCCTCCTTTTACCTCCCACCATCGAAAGGGAGCCGCTAAAGCACACATCCCAATTACTAAGCAGGAAGCAAAAAGAGAAACAGGCAAATATTGATTAAATGATTTTTTCGGAAGAAAAACGATTGAAAACCATGGTGCAATCAGCTGAGCAATTCGAATTACATTAGGAATCATCTGGAGCAAACCTCACTTTTTAAAGCTTAGTTTTCCAAAAAATGCAATCTTAATGTATTCGAAAGTTCATTAATTCTCCTGGCTTTTTAAATTAGGTGATGAATCCCGTTTCTTTGCATGATGAAAGAAATAATAGAGTACCGCACCAATTAAAACATAGAAAGCACATAAGAAATATAATGAGCTATAAGACATTTTTGCGGCAACTAATCCGATGAAAAATGACCCAAGGGCAATACCAGTATCGTAGATTGATAGAAAAGTAGCCGTAGCCAATCCACGTTTTTTCGGAGCTGCATCTTGAATCGCAATCGTTTGGAAGGTTGGAAATAATGTTCCCCATCCTAGCCCGATTAAAGCAGCTGAAAGGAGGAAGGTAAACGCTCCATCAGCTTTACTTAGTACCAAAAGCCCAATCGCAAAAAGGATGATGCATGGATAGAAAAGAACGTTTGATCCATATTGATCTAACCATTTTCCAGTAAAAGGTCTTGAAAGCAATAAGAAAGCAGCGTAGACCACAAAGAATAGACTTGCTACATTTGCCAGGTGTATTTCGCTCGCATAAACGGATACAAAGGAAAGAAGCGCCGAATAGACGATGGCTAAGAAGCCGCCAACAATCGAGATCGGTACAGCAGATGCTTCGAATAAATTCCGTACAGAAAAGGAAGATTGTACTGTCGGTTCAACTTGCTGCTCTTTTTTCGGTAGTTTAATACTAAGACCGGTAAGAAGGGCACCAATTGCAACGACTAGTGTTAAAGTAAACAACCAACTAGAGCCCCATTGCTGAATGGCTAGCAATCCTAGAAACGGCCCTAATACCATAGCCATGTTGATTGACATCACAAAGTAACCCATTCCTTCACCCCTACGTGAGGAAGGTATCAGATCAGCCACAATCGTCCCAGCCGCAGTTGTTGCCATACCGAAGCCAATTCCATGCAATAGCCGAATCACCAGAAAGCCGGTGATTGATTTCGGAAAAAAGTAAAAGAGGGAGGCACCTGCAAAAATGATTAAAGCAGTTAACAATACCTTTCTACTCCCTGCACGTTCTAGCCATTGTCCTGCAAGCGGACGCGAAATGATGGCGGAGAGCAAAAATACGGTTGTCATTAATCCTGCCTGTGAGGCACTGCTGTGAAATTCCTTTAACGCAAAAATAGGAAGAGTCACTAGCAAAATATAAAAAGTTAAAAACAGAAAAAAGTTGCTTAGGGATATACTAATAAAATCCTTTGTCCACAATTTCGGTTTCGACATGTGGAAATCACTCCTTTAAAAGTTTATGTAACCAGTCAATTTGAATCGTGCATAGTTCTTTCTGAGATGTTTCAGGAAGATGCTTTAATAACAATTTGTTTTGTTCCGTTACGGCCCGTTCCCAGTTTGGATATTCATTTAAAGCTGTATCCGTTAATTGAATATGTTTTTCACGTTTGTCTTTACCCGGAACCTGTCTTACATACCCTTGCTTGACTAGTCTTTGGATTGTGCGTGTCATTGGAGGGGCTTCAACGAATAAATAATCACATAGTTCTTTCTGGGTTAAGGAGCCTTTTGTTTTTAAAACAAAGATAACGGCCCACTGTGAACCATATAAACCCATTGGCTTCAAGACTTCATTCAATTTATTGGTTAGATGTCTGGATAGCTGGTGAAGAGTATGGAAAAGTTCGTGGTTATACATTTAGAAAGTCACTCCAGATCAAAATCATAAATTAGTTACCTAGGTAACTATATGCCTGTTTAGAGGAAATGTCAAGGATTGCTAACCAATGGGAATATGTACCCATAAATAATAATGAATTGACAGATTATAAGGTTAGGGAAGATAAACGATTGTTTAGTGAATCCACAAGTTTTTATACGTTATTAATATATTTTTTTATTATTATTGACATTTTCATATTGAAGAATTAAACTTTAGTTAAATTCTTTATTGAGAACAAAGTCCTAATTTTGAAAGAACGGATTTTGCGGAAAGGAAAAGATATAGTGAAACGAACCGTATTAATTCCTCAATATATGCGAGAGTTTTCATGTATTGGATCGGCATGTGAAGATACATGTTGCTCTGGTTGGCAGATAACTGTTGATGAAAATACATATAAGAAGTATGAAGGTACAGAAGATCTGAAAGAATCCTTTTTGCCGTATTTAAAAAAGTTTGATACCGGGGCAACAAGGGAACATTATGCAGAGATTATTTTAAGAGATTCTGATGCATCCTGCCCTCATCTTACTGAAAGCAAATTATGCGGTATTCATAAAAGTATGGGGGAAAAGTTCCTTTCCAATCTATGTGTAACATATCCACGTGTTTCAAATATTATAAATGGCATTTACGAGAAATCTGGAACGGTATCTTGTCCAGAGGTTGCCCGATTAGCATTGCTTAATCCGAATGGAATTACCTTTGAAGAAGTGGAAGAATCTGTTGAAGAACGTCACATAATAGTCAATCAAATAGATACAAAGAATCTGAAGTCTTCACACAAAGATATGCCATATTTTTTAGATTTGCGTAAATTTACAATTAAGCTGTTACAAAATCGTAACTATTCTTTGTCCGACCGATTAATCATTCTTGGGATGTTATTTGCTAATTTAAAGGATCATATAAAAACAAATAGGGTAGAAGAAATACCAAATCAACTGATCCACTATAATCATTTAATAAAGAGTGGTTTAATTTATGAAAGGTTAATAGGATTTCCGATTAATATCAGGAAACAGTTAGAAATAGGCAGAAGCTTGATCAATATTCGACTATTTTCTGGGGTTAAAGATAAACGTTACCTGCAATGTCTAATGGAATCCCTTGAAGGAATTAAATATACGAACATAGATTTAAAGGATGACAGTATTGACCTTTATAATACAGCTTACCAAAATTATTACCAACCTTTTATGAACAAATATGAATACATTTTAGAAAATTTTTTAGTGAATTATGTATTTAAAAACGTTTTTCCAATTAAAAGGAATGTTTATGATGATTATATATTGTTAATTACACATTATACTATTGTAAAAATGCATTTAATAGGAATGATGGGATACCATAAGGAAGCTTTTAATACGGATCATGTTTTAAAACTGATTCAATCCTTTTCAAGGGTGGTCGAACATGCTCCAAGTGAATTAACTCGATTTAGAAAGTATTTAAAAGAAAATAACTATTCCTCATTACCTTTTATGGCAATACTAATCAAAAATTAGAACCTAATCGTATAATACTGCTTGTGTGTTCATTATTAAGAACAAATAGCGTTTTTTCATTATCGGAGTGTGAAGAAAAACATGAGCGCGATAACAGGAATTTATCACTTTGATAGAAGTGTAAGTAACACTGAGCTCGGTATGACTTTAATGAAGAATTTTCAGAAGTTCCCTGCGGATCATATTCAAACCTGGCATAAGGAGAATATATTTTTTGGATGCCATGCTCAGTGGATTACGCCTGAATCAATAAATGAAAAATTACCTTTCTATGATGACGAAAGACAAATGGCCATAACATCGGACCCCATAGTAGACAATCGAAGTGAGTTGTTTGAACGGTTACATGTTGACTCATTATCTAGAAAAACAATGACGGATAGTCAATTAATTTTACTAGCATATGAAAAATGGGGAGAGGATGTTCCGAAATATTTAATTGGTGATTTTGCCTTTATGATTTGGGATGAAAGGAAAAGAAAACTTTTCGGTGCAAGAGATTTTTCCGGAGCCCGGACTCTTTATTACCTCAAGAATAATCATTATATTGCGTTCAGTACAACAATCGAACCTTTATTTTCTTTGCCAAATGTAAAAAAAGTCCTCAATGAACAATGGCTGGCAGAATTTCTTGCAATTCCTACAATGGTGGATGCTGTTGATATTTACTCTACCGTCTATAAAGGCATTGAACAATTGCCACCCTCTCATTCCATAACCATTTCAGATGGAAGAGTCGAATTAAAAAGATATAGTACATTACCGGAAGAAGGTAAGAAATTAAAGTTATCATCCAATCAAGAATATGAAGATGCATTCCGTGAAGTATTTCAACAAGCAGTTTCGGCTAGAATACGTACCCACCATAATGTTGGAGCACATCTGAGTGGTGGTTTGGATTCAAGTTCCGTGGTTAGCTTTGCTGCTCCTATGCTGCATAAGGAGAATAAGTGCTTACATACATTTAGCTATGTTCCAGTAGATAGTTTTATAGATTGGACATCAAAAAATCGTATGGCTAATGAGAGACCATATATTCAAGAAACAATAAAATTCATAGGTAATATCAAAGACAATTATTTGAGTTTTGAAGGAAATAGTCCTCTTACTGTAATAGATGATTGTCTTGAAACAATGGAAATGCCCTATAAATTTTATGCTAATTCATACTGGCTAAAAGGGATTTTTGAGAAAGCGCATGAACAACAAGTCGGCGTTCTCTTAAATGGGCAACGAGGAAACACAACCATTTCTTGGGGGAATGCCCTTGAATACCAAATTTCTCTCTTAAAAAAGTTAAAATGGGTCCAGTTTTATCGAGAGGTGCAGTTGTTTAGTAAAAATAGAGGGGTATCAAAATCTCGTATCTTATCTGCTATTAAAAGGAAGCTATTTCCCACTGAATTAACGACACCTGGACAGGATCCGCAATTAATCAATGATGAATTTGCTGAAAGAACAAAAGTCTTTGAAAGAATCCGTGAACAGGGATTAGATTTAAATAATTCATTAAGCTGGCATCAATTTAGAAATAAAAATTTTGAACAGCTGTTCCATTGGAACATTAATGGGACTTATGCCACAAAACTTTCCTTACGTCACAAAGTATGGGATCGGGATCCTACGAATGATCTCCGACTGATTAGATTTTGTTTATCGTTACCAGATGAACAATTTGTTCAAAATGGATGGGACAGGGCTCTGATTAGAAGAACTTCAAGTGGTTATATTCCAGATAAAGTGAGACTTAACTTTAGGATACGAGGCATCCAGGGGGCAGATGGTATACATCGTATGACGGACCAATGGGAAGATTTTATCGATGAACTCCAACAAATGAATAATGACACTATTGTGTCAGAGTTTTTTAACAAAGAATTCATAGCGAATGCTATTTCGAGAATTAGAGATAAACCACGGCCTGAAGATGTATTTGATAACGATTTTATTTTCTTAATGAGAAGTTTAATCGTCTCTCGGTTTTTACAAAAGTTTGCTTGAAAGGGGGTGAGTAAATGAAAAATGAATGGAAAACACCAATACTAGAAGAATTGAACATTAATCGTACAATGCAAGGTAAGAGTGCAAAGGCTCAGGATGGCGTTCAAGGTGGAGATGATAGTGATAATCTTGGATCCTAGCATCAAATTTATAGTTTGATTGAAGTTTTGTTGCCCTTATACAAAATGAGTATAAGGGCAATCTTAAAACTCAAATATTTTTCACGGTGGGGAATTTATGATAAATAATAGAATCGTTGAAAAAAAAGCCTATAAAGCATTCGGATTAACTTTGTTAAGTGAAATTCCTTTGCGGGAATTGCCCCAATTATCCATTCAAGATGATTTGGCGGATATCACGATTGAATTCAAAGATTTATCGGATATGTGGGAATGTTATTCGGTTCAAAATGAACGTTTTGTCATTACGGAAGAGTTTATCATGTTTAAAATTTCTGAAGCGATATTTTATATACAGAACGGAGAAAGAATCTTTGTATCACCAATTATTGAATCTGAATTAGATAGGATTAGATTATTCATCCTTGGTACATGTATGGGAATCATTCTTATTCAAAGGAAAACATATGCATTACATGGCAGTGCAATTGTAATTGATGGTAAAGCATATGCGATTGTAGGAGATTCTGGTGCCGGTAAATCAACGCTTGCAGCTGAGTTTTTAACAAGAGGATATAAATTGTTAAGTGACGATGTCATTCCGATTTCATTCTCTCAACATCCCCAGGTGCCAATGGTGTTGCCTGCTTATCCCCAACAAAAGCTTTGGCTTGAAAGCTTAAGAAAACTGGGAATGGAATCAAGGAAGTATAAGCCTATATGTGGCAGGGAGGAGAAATTTTCTATCCCGTTAACCACTTCGTTTGTTCAAGAGCCTTTACCACTTGCAGGTGTATTTGAATTGACAAAATCAGACGTTGGAACCATAGAAATTCAACCAATTCATAAGCTGGAACGAATACAGACTTTATATTACCATACCTATCGGAATTTTATTATCCAAAGATTAGGTTTAATGGATTGGCATTTTGCAGAATCGGTAAAAATTTTAAAGGAAATATATATTTTTCAATTACGCCGGCCAAAAGTAAGTTTTACGGCTCCTAAGTTAGCTTCTTTAATACTAGATACTATATATAGGGAGGAACATAATCATGATAAAAAATCACACTATTTCATTAAATAATATAGTAGTTCAGGGAAGTGGAAATATTGTAAGTGATATGGATGGGGAAAAAGTGATGTTAAGTATTTTAAATGGAAAGTACTACAATTTAGGTGAAGTGGGAGGAAGGATTTGGGAACAAATCGAGCAGCCAATTGCTGTTAATCAATTGATTGATAACCTTATGTCATACTACCAAGTTGAAAAAACTGATTGTGAAAATCAGGTTATTTCTTTTTTAGAAGTTTTATTGAATCGTAATTTAATTCAGGTAGAAGAAATGGACTCATTGTAAAAATAGAGGGAAGATGATGGCGATTGTTACGAAGGTGAAAAAATTTCTTTTATTAGATATTAAATCAAAGTTATTATTTTTAGAGGCTTTTTTTTATCTGGGGATTGCCCGAATTCTTATAATAATTCCCTTTTCAAAGGTTTCTCCTTTCCTTGGTATCCAGATGGCTGAAACACCGTTTAATCAAATTGAGTCTAACGATTCGATACTAAAGAATATTTATCATGTGATTGAGGTGACGGGTCATCATACTTTTTGGGAAAGTAAATGTCTCGTTAGAGCAATTGCCGCAATGAAAATGCTGGAAAGACGTCAAATAGCCAGTACACTTTATTTAGGAATTGCAAAAGATGAGGATGGGAAAATGATTGCTCATGCATGGCTCCGCAGCGGTTCATTTTATGTTACGGGGGCTGATGTAATGGATGGATTTACGGTGGTAGGGAAATTTTCAAGGATATTTGAAAGAAAAGCTTAAGGAGAACATCATGCCTGAAAAATTGAAGCGAAAAATATCTCGGCTGTCTAAAGAAATGAAGTTATTGCTGGAAATATTAAAAACAGACACGAATCAAAACCCACTACCTAACGTAACCTTAGATTCTGAAATTGACTGGAATGAATTCCTAGCCTTGTCTAAACATCACCGTATTTATCCTATAATTTATTCCAAGTTAAAAAAAACAGGCTCCGAATCGATTCCCAAATCAGTTATAGATAGCCTACATAAGAGTTATCTGAAAAATACATTTAGAATGCTTGATTTAAGTGGAGAAATGGAGAACATTTGCAGGTTATTTTATGATCATAATATAAGGACGCTGCTTTTAAAAGGTCCCGTCCTTGCAGCCGCCCTATATGGAGATTTATCACTTCGTACTTCCAGTGACATAGATTTGCTTATTCCGATCACCGATTTGGATAAGGTTGATCATCTCTTAAAAGAAAATGGTTACGAGAAAAACGATTATATTGAAACGGTTTTAAATGATTGGAAATGGAGGCATCACCATGTCACCTATCTTCACTCTGAGAAAAATCTGAAAGTTGAAATCCATTGGAGACTGAATCCCGGACCTTCAAAGGAACCCGGCTTTGACGAATTGTGGAAAAGAAGGCAAAAAAGTACGCTAACTCGTTTCCCAATATTCTTATTAGGTAATGAGGATTTATTTTTGTTTCTTATTACACATGGAGCAAGACACGGCTGGTCACGACTTCGATGGTTGTTAGACATTAATCAATTAAGTAAACAGCCGTTAGATTGGCATAAGCTTATTACATTATTAAAGGAATATCATTATCTACATATTGCTGGCCAAACACTTCTTTTGGCTTCTGAGTTACTTAATACACCATTAATTCGACCTTTTGAACCGCTATTATACAAAAACAGGTCATTAAATTTAGCTAGAGATACTTTATTTTATCTTGAAGAAAAAATTAATTTACACACGGAACCTATTCCTAGCCACGTAGCTAAATTTCATCAAAAATATCTATTTTCAATCATGTCATTTCAACAAAAAGGTTTATATATAATGAGTCTTCTTTTTCCTTACCCAATTGATACCAAAACTTTTCCATTACCCGAGCCTCTTCATTTTATGTATTTTCCGTTACGTCCAGTATTATGTTTGTGGAGGAAAACAAGAGGTACCCGTCAGCTTAAGGGGAGCTTAAAATGAAACAAGTCATTTATTTTATGAAACGTTTAACCTCCTTTGGTGGTTTTATTCTTTATGCAAATCTTATAGGGATCGTTTTTTTAAGCTTAATTGAAGGTATCGGCATTATATTATTAGTTTCTCTGATTTCTCTTAGTGGAATATTACAAAGTAAAACAGGAGGGATTTCTTCTCTTACTCCATTTATTAAATTACTTCAAGATTTACCTGAAGCATTGAGTTTACCAGCTATACTAATTGTTTATGTTTTGTTAAGTGTCTGCCAAAACGTATTTCAAAGGAAACTAACCATAAGAAATGTAAGAATTCAAACCGAATTTATACGGCAATTAAGAGTAGAGACATATGAAGCCTTATTAAATGCAAATTGGAGTTTTTTTGTGAAAAGAAGAAAGTCAGATCTTATTAACTTTTTAACGATGGAAATTGCACGTGTTCATTCAGGGACGAATATTTGTTTAGAGTTTTTATCCTCTGCTATTTTTACTTCCGTTCAGATTTGTTTTGCATTTTGGTTATCTCCAAGTATTACCGTGCTTGTTGTATTTTGTGGTTCTATACTTTCGCTTTTTTCACGGAAATATATAAAAAAATCCAGAAAATTAGGAAGCCAAACCTCTGAGTTAGCACAAAACTATTTAGCCGGAATTACTGATCAAATGAATGGGATTAAGGATATTAAGAGCAACACATTAGAAAAGGCTCACTTGTTTTGGTTTAAAACTTTAACGAAACATATGGTAGATGAACAGGTTGAACATATAGTCATAAGCACTTCTTCCCAACTCTTTTATAAAATCGCATCGGCCATTTTAATCGCTTGTTTTATATTCCTTTCCGTAAAAATGTTTAACGCCAAGCCACAGCAATTTCTATTTATTATTATTATTTTCTCAAGGTTATGGCCGCGGATTACCGGAATACAATCTAGTATAGAAAAAATTGCCTCCCTTACGCCATCGTTTAAAAAGCTAATGAAATTGCAAATTGAGTGTAAAGAAGCATTGGAAACTATAAATGAGGAAACAATTAAAGATGATTTAAAATCTATCCCAATTCAAAATGGAATTGAATGCAAACAGGCATATTTTCGTTATAATCAAAGCGTAGCTGAGTATGCACTTGCCGATTTGAATTTATTTATCCCTTCAAAAAAAATGACTGCAATTGTAGGAAAATCTGGTGCAGGAAAAAGTACCTTAATAGATTTATTGATGGGGCTTTTACAACCGGAAAAAGGGCAAGTATTTTTAGATGGTATCCCGTTAACGGGTGGTAATGTCAAAGCATGGAGGCGTGCGCTTAGTTATGTTCCTCAAGAACCTTTTCTATTTAATGCTAGCATAAGAGAAAACCTGTTGTTGGTAGAGCCTGAAGCTAACGAAAAACAGCTTTGGGAGGCTCTTGAATTTGCTGCTGCTGCAGAATTTGTTAGGAAGCTTCCTCAAGGTTTAGATACACATATTGGTGATCGGGGAGTTAGGCTTTCAGGAGGAGAACGTCAAAGACTTGTTCTTGCAAGAGCCATATTACGAAAACCGGAAATCTTAATTTTGGATGAAGCAACAAGTGCACTGGATACTGAGAATGAAGCAAAGATTCAAGAAGCATTAGAGAAGCTAAAGGGTATAACAACCATCATTGTGATTGCCCATCGTCTATCAACCATTCGAAATGCAGATCAAGTAATTGTATTAGATCAGGGGCGAATTGTTCAAACCGGTGGATTCAGTCAACTGGAACGTGAAAGAAAAGGGATATTTAGCCATCTTTTAAGAAACCAAATGAAGGCCAGCCTATAACTCAGATTCTAACTTTCATAATTAATGACCATTCAGGGAATTTCAGACAAAAATGAAATTTCCCTTTTTTATTGGAAAATTTCCTCTTTTAAATTAATATAAAATTAAGGAAGGTGAAAAAACAAAAAGGTGAGGAAACTAGATGGGAAGGTACAAAGAAAAAGCACGAGAGCACTATCTTCAGATTATGTTTGGACTTATTGCTGTCATTTTAATGTATTTTTTCGCAAAAGTTCCAGATGAAATTGAATGGAATATAGTTGTTTTCCTATGTATAATGGTCATTTTTGACCGTATCAATATAAAGGTTTTTTCAGGATTTGGATACTCCTTTAGTACTGTTATCATAGGTTTAATCATTTTTGATCGGTATTCTATGGTTTATGGTTTAATCTACCTTTTGGCAGATTTTCTTTTCATATTAATTAGTAGAACAAGAGTTAGGATGAGCCACTATACTGTCACACTATCTATTAATATAATTGTAATCGTATTAATGAATGAATACTATAATGAATATACAGAAAAAGACTATCTCGCGCGTCTTATTACTCTTTTAATGCTGCTATTATTAACATTATTACTCCGATATGTTTATCTTTATTTGGAAACAGGTAAGATCTCGACAAAATTCTTACTAGATACTTTTGGTCCTATGGTATTTGAAATCTTATTTATTTTCCCGATCCTTTCATTTTTCGGTAAATTTGTTGTAAATCTAATATTAATATTATATTTATCTTACTATACATTTATTGGTTTCCTTCATCGGAAATTTATGGGGATTAATCAAAAGCAATTTGAAGCAGTCGTAAAAAAATTAGAAGGAAAATATAAGTTTCAAGTCTGCATTACTGATTTAGGTGAAATAAAAGGTGCCTGCTATCCGAAAAAAATGTTCATTTTTATAGATGAGAAACTGGACTTTCCTGAACAACTGCAAACGCTTATTCATGAAACAATTCATTATAGATTAAGAACATTATTCCACATATCAAAGCAATTGGAAGAAGTAATTGTAACACTGCTTGAAGCGATAATTAGTTGGTACTACATTATTACGTTAAAACAAGAACAGGATCTAGAATAATCGAAAGGGGGAGATCCCATTGACCACACCGTTAGGGCAAGAGTTAAGGAGGTTAAGGCTGGAAAGAAAACTGAAATTAGAAGACGTAGCTAAAGGAACAGGAATAACTGTTCAATATCTAAGTATGATAGAAAATGGGGTAAGAAAATCAATCTCATTTGAAATAATGACGAATATATCGAGATACTTCCGAGTGCCGTTAGATTATTTCACCACCTTTCTAGATGAAGTAGAACCTCAAGAAAGGGAGATGTCAGATAATGAGATCATGCTATGGCAAGCAATTAATGAGAAAATTCGGGATGACTTTTTTTACAAAAACGGCAACACGATAAAGCAACTATTTCCAAAATTGTTTAAGTAGTACTCCTGAAGTTTTGGCAATAAATTAGTAACTTATTTTCCCGTTAATAAAATTTAGTCTATCAAAAAGGATAGGCTTTTTATTTTTATGAATTAAAATTGAAACCAAAGGGATTGAAGTCAAGTAGGGAAACTAAAAAAATCCCGAGGATCATCATTGACCCATCGGGACTTCTAATAAACTCTATTTCAACACATTAAAATATCTTGCTTCCGGATGAGCAAATACCATCGCCGAGACAGAAGCCTCTGGTTCCATCATGCAGCCATCAGTAAGCTGAATGCCGATATCCTCCGGCTGAATTAATCTAAATAATTTCTTTTGATCCTCCAAATCCGGACAGGCAGGGTAGCCAAAGGAAAAACGCTGTCCCGGATATTTTGCAGCAAACCGGTCCTGCATCGTAAAATCAAGTGGATCAGGGAATCCCCAGCGATCGCGCATTTGCCTGTGGATTAACTCCGCAAATCCCTCAGCAGACTCTAAAGCAAGCGCCTGAAGGGCATGGCTTTCTAAAAAGCGGCCTTCTGCTTTAAATTGATCTGCTCTTTCACGAATGCCCCTGCCGGCAGTAACCGTAAAGAAGCCTACATAATCCTTTTCGCCACTCTCCACTGATTTCACAAAATCAGCTAAACATAGATGCGGCTCAGAATCCTGACGAGGAAAATCAAACGTTTCAATTACTTGCTCCGGATTTTCTGGATCATAAATATAAATTTTATTCCCCTCTGATTGAGCAGGGAAGAATTGATAAACAGCTGCAGGAGTAATCCAGCCTTCTGAACTTGCGTCCTGGAGTAATTGATCCACAATCCCTTTGATCTTCAGAGCTTTTTCATCTTTTTCGGCAACTAATTTAGCAATTTTGCCTTTTACCCCAAGATGATGTCCAAGCAGCATTTGCATATTGATATACGGTTCAATATGTGAAAGCGAATAGGAACGTAAAAGATGGCGTTTCGTATCCTTAGGAACAAAAACGGGAACATTGGTTGAAATGGCTGGTTTTACTTTTACAGCAACAGCACTTGTTGTACGAAGATGGCTGAAATCGTGAACAACCTCCGCAGCGGCCAATTTTTCCTGTCTTTCTTCCAATAACTTTTCGCGTTCCTCAGGAGTTTGTACTTGATTAGCAAGTGCTAAGCCAGTCATTGCATCTTTTGCGTAAAGAACAAGACCATCGTATTCTTTGGAAATTTTTGTATCAGTAAATTTCCTAGAAAGGGCGGCACCACCAACCAAAATTGGTAAAGAAATGCCCGCTTCCTTTAAATCCTGTGCGGTTAAGACCATTTGCTGGGCGGACTTAACTAATAAGCCGGATAATCCAACGATGTCTGGTTGCTCTTTTCGAATCGCCTGAATCAGATCTGCTGGGGTAACTTTGATTCCTAAATCGACGACTTGATAGCCATTATTGCCGAGAATAATATCGACAAGGTTTTTCCCAATATCGTGAACATCGCCTTTGACTGTTGCTAAAATCACTTTTCCCTTAGAGGCAGAGGTATCGCCTTTTTCCATATGCGGCTCTAAATGGGTAACGGCAGCCTTCATGACTTCAGCACTTTGCAGCACCTCGGCAACAATCAATTGGTTGTCATTGAAAAGACGGCCAACCTCGCTCATGCCTTCCATTAAAGGACCATTAATAATATCAAGGGGAGCAGGGTATTTAGCAAGCGCTAGATCTAAATCCGGCAGCAAGCCTTCTTTTGTTCCTTCGACAACATAATAAGCGAGTCGTTCTTCCAAGGTCATATCAGGAAGGGTAGATTTAGCTTCTTTCTTTTTACCACGGTACATTTCAGTAAAGGTGGCTAATGATTCATCTGTCGTGTCAAATAACAGCTTTTCAGCTGCTTCGACTTCTTCCTTAGGAATGGAAGCAAACCGCTCAAGCTTTTCCGTATTGACAATGGCATAATCTAATCCGGCTTGTGTGCAATGATAAAGGAATACGGAGTTTAAAACTTCTCTTCCAACTGGAGGAAGTCCAAATGAAACATTACTAATTCCAAGAATGGTTTGAACTCCAGGAAGGTTTTCTTTAATCAACCGAATTCCTTCTACTGTCGCTTTTGCGGACCCAATATATTGTTCATCACCCGTTCCAACCGGGAATACAAGCGGATCAAAAATAATGTCCTCTGATTTTAAACCATATTTATGAACAAGTATGTCATGGGAGCGTTTTGCAATTTCAAGCTTTCGTTCTGCTGTTACCCCCATGCCTTTTTCATCAATGGTTCCTACTACAGCAGCAGCACCGTACTTGTGAATCAATGGCACGACAGCTTCAAAGCGCTCTTCTCCATCTTCAAGATTAATCGAATTGATGATGGCTTTTCCTTGGGAATATTTAAGCGCTCTTTCAATGACTTTTTCATCGGTTGAATCGATTACAAGTGGAACTTTTACTTTTTTAACTACTTCTTTAATAAACTTTTCCATGTCGACGATTTCATCACGGTCAGGGTCGGCAAGACAAATATCGATAACATGTGCGCCGCCTTTTACCTGGGCACGGGCAATTTCCGATGCTTCCTCAAATTTGCCTTCGGTAATTAACCGTTTGAATTTGCGGGAACCGATAACATTTGTCCTTTCCCCAACCATGATCGGGCGTAAGGTAGGATCATCGTAAATAAACGGATCAATTCCCGAGACCATATGGACGGAGGAGGACTTCAGTTCACGCGGTTGATAATTTTTCATTGCATCAGCAATTGCCTGAATATGCTCAGGAGTCGTTCCACAGCAGCCGCCGACAATGTTCAGCCAGCCATGTGCTGCAAAGTCAGAAAGTTTTTTTGCCAAGGTTTCTGGTGTTTCATGATAATGACCTTCCTCATCTGGCAGCCCCGCATTTGGATAACAGCTAATAGCAGTGGTTGCGAGACCCGAAAGAGATCGGATATGGTCCTGCATAAATTCTGGGCCGGTTGCACAGTTTAAGCCAACGGCAACGGGTTTCATATGTTCAACCGAGATATAGAACGATTCAATCGTTTGACCTGCAAGTGTGGTACCCATCGGTTCAATGGTTCCTGAGAGCATTAATGGCAACGTTTTGCCTGTTTTTTCGAAAGCCCTGGAGATTCCGATGAAGCCAGCTTTCACATTCAGCATATCCTGGCTTGTTTCAAGGAGCAAAAGGTCGACTCCACCGTCAATTAGGCCGACTGCCTGCTCTTCGTATGAGGCAGCAAGCTCATCGAAGGTGGTTCCCCCGGTCACACTTAATGTTTTCGTTGTTGGTCCCATTGAACCAGCAACATAGCGCGGCCAATCAGAAGTAGATACCTCATCTACTGCCTTTTTGGCAATTTGCGCGGCAACCTTATTCAATTCAAAGGCTTTATAGCCCAATTCATATTCATCTAAAACGATGCTAGTTGCTCCGAATGTGTTTGTTTCGATAATGTCTGCCCCAGCCTTAAGATATTCGAGATGGATATTTTCAATCACCGCTGGTGCAGTTAAATTCAGGTTTTCATTACAGCCCTCATATTCTTCCCCGCCAAAATCTTCGGCACTTAGGTCAGCGCGTTGAAGCATGGTTCCCATTGCGCCGTCCATGACAAGAATTCGTTTTTGTAATTGTTCACTGAATGGTGCTTTCGACATAGAAGTTCCCCCTAATTTCGTTCGCGCGCTGGTTCGTATAGGCTGCCAGCTCAGCTGTTATCTCATATCGTAAAAATGGCGTGATCAAATAAATCCCATTGAATAAATCTAATGCTGTATCAATTAATGATTTCGTTATCTCAATTCCTTCGCGAACTGCCTGCTGCGGTTGATCATTCAACCTTGCCATTCTGTCACGTATCGAATCGGCAATTTTGATTCCAGGGACTTCATTATGAAGGAACTCAGCATTTTTACTACTTGTAAGCGGCATTAAGCCGATATAGATTGGTGCACTTAGATGTTTCGTATTTTCATAGACCTCGATTAATTTTTCCTCTGAAAAAACAGGCTGAGTGATAAAGTAATCTGCCCCATATTCGATTTTTTTCTCCAAACGTTTTACCGCTTTTTCAAGGGTTCTGACATTTGGGTTAAAGGCTGCAGCAATACTGAAATCAGTTTTCTGCCCAAGATCTTTGCCAGAAAAGGACAGGCCCTCGTTCAACTGTTTAATCATTTGAATCAGTTCAAATGAAGACACATCGTATACGGAAGAAGCTCCCGGAAAATCTCCGACTCGAGCTGGATCGCCTGTTATGGCTAAGACATCATTCATCCCGAGGGTGTGAAGCCCCATTAAATGAGATTGTAAGCCGATAATATTGCGGTCCCTGCATGAAAGATGAATCAGCGGCCGCATTCCTAATTCCGTTTTCACACGGTAACCTAATGCTTCGTTTGCAATTCTTACTGTGGCAAGGGAATTGTCTGCAAGTGTAATCGCGTCAATTCCGGCTTTCTTTAATGCCATTGCGCCTTCAAAGAACTTAGTAATAGAATCTAATTTCCTAGGAGGATCTAATTCTACGATAACTGATGGCCGTTCCTTTACAACCTTTTCAAGAGGAGGATATTCTCTCTCAGGGGTTCGATCATCAATCGTTATTTTCTTTGGTTTTAATTTTACAACTTTTTCGACAATTGGAACAGCATTCTTTAATTCCGAAGCAAAAGCTTTGATATGTTCCGGCGTTGTGCCACAGCATCCGCCAAGGAGGCGTACTCCTTCGTTACGGAAGGCTTGAGCTGACTTCCGAAAATAATCGGCATCTCCTTCATAATGAAACTTTCCGTCCGTATAAGCAGGAAGGCTTGCATTCGGATAAGCAGATAAAAAGGCATGTTCCGGGAGTTCAATCTGCTCCAAAGCGAGAAGCATATGGTGCGGGCCAAGCCGGCAGTTCAGTCCAATTACATCCGCCCCAAGTCCTTCCAATCTTCTTAACGCATCATTGACAGGGGTCCGGTCCTGAAGAATCCCAGGCTCTTGCAGTGAAACTTGAGCAATGATGGGAAGTTTTGTTTCCTTCCTTGCAATGGTTAAAACCGTTTCTAATTCTTCCAAATCATAAAAGGTTTCGAGCAGTAAACCATCTACCCCTTCTAGTAGGAGGCAATAAAGCTGTTCGCGAAAGCTCCGTTTTAATTCTTCTATGGTTATCGAATCCGGCTTAATTCCACGATTGCCGCCAATTGTTCCTAGCACATAAGCACCCTGCCCTGCAGCCAACTTTGCGTTATACACTGCGGCACTGTTAATTTCTTTTACCGAGTCTTCTAGTCCGTACCGCACAAGTTTTAAATAGTTTGCTGCATAGGTGTTCGTTTGAATGACGTCCGCCCCGGCCTCGACATATGCCTTATGAATACGTTGGATTTGCTCGGGGTGGGAGAGATTCAGCTCCTCAAAACAAGAATCCTTTCCAAAGGAATAGAGCAGCGTTCCCATCGCACCGTCAGCGATCAAGATTTGATTTTTCAATTTGTCTAAAAAGCTCATTGTCATTCTCCTTGCTGCAGCACTAATTGTTCATGGCGTATTTGCGCGAAGCCTTGCGAAAAATCTTTGATTAAATCATCCGGGTTTTCGAGTCCTACGGATAGACGGAGCAGGCTGTTCGTGATCCCGCGCTTTTCTCTTTCGTCCTGTGGCATTGCAGCATGTGACATTTTCGCCGGATAGGATAAAATCGATTCAACCGCTCCAAGACTGACGGCAAAAACAGGTAATTTAACGTTAGAAACGAAAGTTCTTAATTCTGCTTCATCATTTAATTCAAATGATAATACCGCTCCAGGACCCTCTGCTTGAGATGCTTGCAGTTGATACTCTGGGTGCTCCTTAAGACCAGGATAATAGACTGCTTTAACGAGCGGGTGCGAATTTAGATATTCCGCTAGTTTAATAGCTGAGTTTTGAGATTGCTGGAGTCTAACATGAAGAGTTTTCAGCCCTCTTAAAACAAGCCATGCATCCTGGACACCAAGGATTGCTCCAAAGGAATTTTGTAAAAATCCAAGTTTTTGAGCAAGCTCTGTATCCTTTACTACAGCAAGACCTGCAACAACGTCACTGTGTCCTGATAAAAACTTAGTAGCACTATGCAGTACAACATCGGCACCAAGTTCCAATGGTTTTTGTAATGCTGGTGTTAAAAATGTATTATCAACAAATGTTAACGCTCCAATTTCCTTTGCTAATTCACTTACTGCTTTAATATCTGTAACCTTTAAAGTCGGATTCGAAGGAGTTTCTACATAAAAAGCTTTTGTATTTGGCTGGATTGCCGCCTTTACCTCATTCAGGTTCGTCATATCAACGAAGGTATGTTCAATTCTGTAACGTGTAAGGACCTGTGTCACCATCCGAAATGTTCCACCGTATACGTCCTCTGTGATGACAATATGGTCTCCGGCAGAAAGGAGAAGGAAAGCTGTGGAAATCGCAGCCATACCGGAGGAAAAAGCAAATCCTTTTACTCCGCCTTCTAATTCAGCAATAACATCTTCGAGTGCTTCACGAGTTGGATTTAAACTGCGGCTGTAGTCATACTTCCCGAATTGGTCGATATCATATTGGTGAAAAGTAGAAGCATGCTGAATAGGTACACTTACCGCACCGGTAGCCGGGTCAATTTTATGACGATTATGCAAAAGCAGGGTTTCAAAACAAATGTCTTTATTTTCCATTGATGATCACTCCTTCATGAATATTGGCAAAGGCCTTTTCTAAATCATTAATTAAATCTTCCGCATCTTCAGTTCCAACCGAGAAACGAAGTAAACAGTTATCGACACCTGCGGCAAAACGAACTTCCTCAGGAATATCTGCATGTGTTTGTGTTGCTGGATAAGTAATGAAGCTTTCCGTACCGCCAAGGCTTTCTGCAAAGGTAATCAAAGATAGTCCTTGTAAGAATGGATTCACCCATGATTCTTCTTTTACTCGGAAAGAAAGCATTCCACCTTTCCCAGGGTAAAGGACATCCTTGACATCTTCATGGTTGGAGAGATATTCCACAAGTTGCTTCGCATTTTTCTCGTGCTGCTTCATTCTGAGCGATAATGTTTTCATTCCCCGCATTAACAGCCAGGAATCAAATGGACTCAACACGGCACCGGCACCATTGTGATGGAAGGCAAGGGCTTCACATAATTCTTGTCCTTTTGCAACAACGAGTCCTGCGAGCACATCGTTATGACCGCCTAGATATTTGGTCGCACTGTGAATCACAATATCTGCCCCAAGCAGGATCGGCTGCTGTAAGAGAGGGGTGTAAAATGTATTATCGACAATCAGCAAAATCCCGTGTTTCTTGGCAATTTCAGAAACAGCGGCGATATCTGATTGTTGCATAAGAGGGTTTGTCGGAGTTTCAAGGAAGATGGCCTTTGTTTTAGGGGTAATCTTACTTTCAATCTCACTCGGACAACAGGTATTTACATATTGAGCAGTTAAGCCCCATTTCTTATAACCTTGTTCCAATATGCGATAGGTCCCGCCATAAAGGTCTTCGCTGACTATCCATTCGTCACCGGATTGGAATAAAGAAAGAATTGTCAAGATGGCAGCCATTCCGGAGCTGCAGGCATAGCCTTGATCGCCGCCTTCTAAATCGGCAATTGTTTTTTCAAGCAGCTGGCGTGTTGGGTTTCCGGTACGGATATAGTCAAATCCGGTCGATTGGCCGATTCCTTCGTGACGGAAGGCGGTAGAGAAATATACCGGTGGATTAACGGTTCCTGTTACGGTTTCGCTGCGGTTTCCAATTTGAGCAAGTTTCGTTTCAATTTTGTACATGATGACCACTCCAATTTTTTAAATAAAATAAAAAAGGTCTTCTTTAAGAAGAAGACCTT
This sequence comes from Neobacillus sp. GCM10027624, assembly GCF_042675345.1. Taxonomy (NCBI): domain Bacteria; kingdom Bacillati; phylum Bacillota; class Bacilli; order Caryophanales; family Bacillaceae; genus Neobacillus; species Neobacillus sp. GCM10027624. The sequence continues at coordinate 144,655 of NZ_JBHTHD010000033.1, read as the reverse complement.
TGTCAGACGCTCACATATGTCATTCTTCTTATCTCGCAAATTATTAATGGTAATTTGCAGGACTTAGCACCTTTTCAATGAACGAAGCCATTGAAGGTTGCTGAGGTGTCTTAGGGCCATTCCCTCTACCTCTCTTGATAAGAAATTAAATTATTTGGATTATTTATAAAATTTACTACAAATTGTTGATGGTGTCAATTTGTTTTTTAAAAAGTTTCGTAGGCCTTAACTACTAAATTTTCTAAAAATATTTTTTGAAAGTAGTTGACACTAAACATAAGAGATGGTAATTTTAAGATACAAATTTGTTCTTAATAAAGAACTTGAAGAAATACATAATTTAGCCTAGTAAATAGTCTAATCCGCTATGTGAATGGTTTTTGACAATAATAAACTTGGGGGTGTTAGTTATATAGACCCCAATGGATTCCTATGTTCTAGGTGTTCGATTTAGAGAATATATTATATCGGAGTTTTCGATATTGAGGAATATAAATAAAATTTTTAATTTAAGGTTTGGCAGGAGGAAATGATGAGTGCTATTGCTGGTATTTTTCACTTTAACGATGAACCTATTAATCTTGAACATGGCAGGAGAATGATGAAAGAATTAGAAAAATATCCAGCCGATGATGTTCAAATCTGGCATAGTGACAAAGTCTTTCTTGGCTGCCATGCACAGTGGATTACACCGGAATCGATTGGCGAGAAGCTTCCATATTATGATGAGGAAAGAAAGCTGGCGATTACGGCTGATGCGATTATCGATAACCGGGAAGAATTATTTGAAAAACTGCAGATCAAAAAATCAAAACAAAAAGCCATAACTGATAGTGAACTTATTCTGCTTTCTTATGATAAGTGGGGAGAGGATTCACCGAAGTATTTGGTTGGGGATTTTGCTTTTGTTCTTTGGGATGAGAGGGAACAAAAAATATTTGGGGCTAGGGACCCTTCGGGATATAGGACACTTTACTATTTTAGGAATCATTCACGTTTCACCTTCTGCACAACGATCGAACCTTTAATGTCTTTGCCCTATATTGAGAAAAAGTTAAATGAAAATTATTTTGCCGAATTTTTAGCCATTGCTGGAATGTTTGATACGGTCGATGCTCATATGACTCCTTTTAAAAATATAGAACAAATACCTCCATTTCACACAGTATCAATTGTAGAAGGAGCAATTAATCTAATTAGATATGGAACATTTACCCCAAAGGAAAAATTAAAATTAAAGTCAGATGAAGAATATGTAGAGGCATTTCAAGAGGTCTTTCAAAAAGCAGTTAACTGCAGGTTACGAACGTTTCGTGAAATTGGGTCTCAATTAAGTGGTGGACTGGATTCTGGAGCAATTGTAGGGTTTGCTGCAAAAGAATTGCAAAAGGAAAATAAGACATTACATACCTTTAGTTATATCCCTCCAAAGGATTTTGTCGATTTCACACATAAGCAATTAATGCCGGATGAACGGCCGTTTATAAAGAAAACGGTTGAATATGTAGGAGGAATCTCAGATCATTATTATGATTTTGAGGGGAGAAGCTCTTATACAGAAATCGATGAATACCTTGAAGTGATGGAAATGCCATACAAATTTGCAGAGAACTCCTTCTGGTTAAGGGGGATATTTGAGAAGGCGCATGAAAAAGGTGTTGGAATTCTCTTAAATGGTGATAAAGGTAATTCGACGATATCGTGGGGCTCAGCTCTAGATTTTTATGCGATTCTTTTAAAAAGGTTTAAATGGCTGCGTCTATTTCAAGAGATACAACTTTATAGTATGAAAACTGGGGGTGCCAGATTTCGTTTGCTCCCTGATATTGTTAGAAGTGGCTTTCCTTTTCTTAATAAAATGGTACAAAAAGGGAAAGAAGTAAAATTTCCGATTCTAATTAATTCAGAGTTCGCCGAGAGGATGGCAGTTTTTACGAAATTAAAAGAGTATGGAATTGATGACACAGGCAACTTATCCACTCAAAATATTTTTGAGCAAAGAAGGACCGTTTTCGAGGATATTGCTGCTTGGAACTCTGGTAGTACATTTAATGCTAAACTATCTTTGCGTTATAAGCTCTGGAAACGCGATCCTACAAATGATATTCGAGTGACGCATTATTGTTTTTCTTTACCGGAAGATCAATTTGTTCATAACGGGTTAGATAGGGCACTTATTCGGAGGTCAACAGAAAATATTCTACCAGATCAAATTAGGCTAAATCAGCGTATCAGAGGAATCCAAGGTGCAGATTGGCTCCACCGTATGAATCCTAATTGGAATATGCTTCTTGAAGAAGTTAAAGAAATTCTGAAAGATTCATATGTATTGGAATTTTTAAACGAAAAGGTAATAAGGTCAGCTTTGGTTAAGAGTGAAAATGGGCTAAGGATAGAAAGTATGGCTGACCCCGATTATAGAATTTTAATGCGAACTGTTATAGTGTATCGATTAATAAAAAAATATTTTTGAAAGGAGGTGATCACATGAAAAAAGAATGGCAAAGTCCAGTACTTGAAATGTTAGATGTAAAGATGACTATGCACAGTGCAGACGGAAGTGTATATGATGCTGACTGGTCCCAACAAACACAAATACCTACAGATTCTCAAGGTAATCATTTAGATTCTATGAGCTAAATGAGTAGAAAAATGGACTGCACTATAAGGTAAAAGTATTTATTCTATGTCTATAAAACTTATCTAGTCGGAATTGATACAACCTACATAAAAGGCCCTTATACACAGATGATATAAGGGCTTTTTATATAATTAAGGATTCATTGGAGTGGAATTGATGGAGAAAGTTGCGAATGAAGTAATCTATAGGGCCTTTGGGTTTTCGTTAAGAAGTAAAATCCATTTCCCTGAATTACTAGTTGTTGATAGCTACGGAGACTCTATAGATATAGAAATAGAATTAAGGGATTTATCAAATTTATGGTTAGAATTATCTAATTCGAAAAGCAGATTTGTAATTAATGAATCTCAGGTTATCTTTAAGGTTTCTGATATTGCTATTTTTCTTATCGAAGATGGACGTCGAATCACTGTATCGCCATTAAATGAATATAAAGAAGATGTGATTCGACTCTATTTATTGGGAAGTTGCATGGGGGCAATTTTAATGCAAAGAGGAATTTATCCTTTACATGGGAGTGCAATTGCCATTAATGGAAAAGCCTATGGAATCATTGGAGATTCGGGAGCGGGAAAATCTACTCTAGCATCTGCGTTTCTAAATAAAGGATATCAGTTGTTAACAGATGATATCATTGGTGTTTATTTTACGAAGGATAATATACCAATGGTGATTCCATCTTATCCCCAGCAGAAACTCTGGAAGGAAAGTTTAATGGAGTTTGGAATCGACAATAAGGGATTTAGACCTATTTACCAAAGAGAAACTAAGTTTGCAATTCCAATTGATGGTCAATTCTCAACTGCGCCGCTGCCACTTGCTGGTTTATTCGAATTAACATTAATAGAAAATGAGGAAATAGAGTTTAAACAAATTGAAGGACTTTATTGCTTACAAACACTATTAATCCATACCTACCGAAATTTACTTATCCAAAACCTGGGTCTTACCGATTGGCATTTTACAAATTCAACGAAAATCATTAACAAGGTCAATATGTACAAGTTACATAGACCGAAAAACTCTTTTACAGCAAATGAATTGGTTTCGATAATGCTAAGTCAAATTAACAAGGAGAATTGATTATGAATATGTTAGATACAGATAAACTCTCTATGGAATCAATTATAGTCCAAAGTCCGGGAAATATTATAAGCGATATGGCAGGGGATACTGTGATGATGAGTATTGAAAATGGGAAATACTATAACTTAGGTAAAATTGGCGGAGATATATGGAAGTATTTAGAGAAAGCAATTTCTATCAATGAATTAATCTTAAAATTAACTAATGAATTTGATGTGGAAAGTTGTGAATGCCAGAAAGAGGTCATCCCTTTTCTAGAGCAGTTGTTAAATCAAAAGTTAATTATGATTGAAAAAAGTATATAGAATAAAAAATGTTTAGCTAGTAAGGAAGGAATAATGAAAAGTGAAAAAGGTATGGTTGTTCTTCACTTCAGATTTTCAATTAAAAAATTTACTTATTGAAGCATATCTTCAACTAGCATGGGCAAGAGTTTTAAAAGCCTTCCCTTTCAATAGGGTTTCCCCTCTTCTTGGTTCTCAAATGAGTGAAACATCCTTTGAAATAGACCCAGCAAATAGTAAGAGAGTAAAACAGATATCGCATGCAATCCATATTATGAGTAAATACACTTTATGGGAAAGCTTGTGTATGGTAAAAGCAATTGCTGCTATGAAAATGCTGGAACGGCGCAAAATTGATAGTACCCTCTATTTAGGAACTGGCAAAAATGAGAATGGAGAAATGATTGCTCATGCCTGGTTACGGAGTGGTCCCCTTTTTTTGACAGGTGCAGAAGAAATGAAGAAATTTGTAGTTGTGTATACATTTGCAAAAAAGTCGAGGTTTAATAAGGAGTAATTACAGTGAAAGACTTCATTTTAGACGTACGGGATGTTCCTAAAGAATTAATTCTGATACTTGAAATGTTAAAGAATGATAATGATAACTATATTCAAAAATATTTAAGAAATGAATCCAATAATATTGATTGGAAGATGTTTTTGGATTTAGCAATGCATCATAGGATTTATCCCTTATTATCTTCAAAAGTTCAAAGTTTTAAAGATAATTTGATCCCTCAATTTGTTGTCCAAACGCTTAGCGGGTTTTATAAGAAGAATATTTTCAAGATGCTTCATATGAGTGGGGAGATGGAACAATTAGCGAAATTATTTAATTCTAATGCTATAAAAGCTATCTTTTTAAAGGGACCTATACTTGGCAAGGAAATCTATGGTGATGTTTCACTTAGGACATGTGGAGACATAGATTTGCTTATATCATTGGAAAACTTAGAAACTATGCACAAACTTCTAGCAGCAAATGGTTATGTAAAAGATGATTATATACAAAGTGTATTAGAAGATTGGAAATGGAGACATCATCATCTTACCTATTATCATGAGACAAAAAAAATTAAGGTGGAAATTCATTGGAGGCTTAATCCGGGACCTGGAAAGGAACCAAGCTTCAAAGAATTATGGGGACGTAAAAGAGAAAGTCTTTTATCAAACAATCCAATCTATTTTTTAGGCAGGGAGGATTTATTTTTATTTCTTGTTTCCCATGGTGGAAGACATGGTTGGTCGCGTCTGCGCTGGTTAATTGATATTCAGCGTATGATTGAACAAGGGATAGAATGGAAGGAAATTCAATCTCTGATGAAAAAACACAACAACGTTCATATCATCGGGCAAAGTATTATCCTAACTTCGCAACTTCTAAATACCAAGGTAACGAAAGAAATGCAGAGATTTATTACGAATAACCATTCAAAATTGCTGGCTCAAGGAGCGATATTTTATCTTAAAAAAATGATTAATCTACATAATGATCCATTGCCAAAAGATGTTTCTATATATCATGGGCGCCATTTATATGCGTTAATGTCACGTCAGCAAAAGGCTTTATTTCTATTAAGCCAATTATACCCATACCATATTGATACCCTTACATTACCGTTGCCTAGTAATCTTCATTTTTTATATTTTATATTAAGACCTTTTTTATGTTTATGGAGGAAGGCTAGGAAACAAGAACTGCCCTTGGAGGAATCGTAATGAAAGAAGCTATGTACTTTGTAAAACTAATCCATTCCTTTTCCGGGAAAATACTTTATTTTAACCTTTCTGCCATGATCATTATTAGCCTTTTTGAAGGGTTGGGCATTTATTTACTGATACCGTTAATAAATGTAACCAAAATTATAGACGTAAAAAGTCAAAATATATTTTTTGATAATAAGTTTTTTGCTATTTTACAGGATCTACCTCAAAACGTCTCATTTCTAATCATCCTATTTGTATTCATTTTAGTTATGATAGGACAAAGTTTTTTTCAAAGGAATCAAACCATTTTAAATTCAAGAATTCAACAAGGGTTTGCACGGCATTTAAGAGAAGAAACATATAAATACATTTTATTAGCTAAGTGGAGTTTTTTCCTAGAAAATCGTAAGTCCGATCTCATTAACTCAATGATTACTGAAACGGGTCGTGTTAGTGGAGGAATCAATCTTTTTTTTAATTTCATCTCTTCCATTGTATTTACTCTTATTCAAATAGGAATTGCCTGTTTATTTTCGATTAAGATGACCCTAATGGTTACTGCATTTGGATTATTAATGGTTTTTTTCTCGCGAAGGTTTATTAAACAAACCGCTAATTTAGGTCAGGATAATATTGAATTATCACAAACCTATATAGGAGGAATAACCGATCATTTCAACGGTATCAAAGATATTAAAAGCAACAATTTAGAAGAATATCATATCTCATGGTTCAAAAAGCTAAATGAGCAATTGGAAAGAAATGTTGAAAAAACAGTGGATTTAAAAACAAAATCAAGCTTTATTTATAAGGGAGTATCTGCATTTTTAATTGGAATTTTAATATTTATTTCTATAGTAATGTTCAAAGAGCAATCCGCTTCTTTATTTTTAATTCTTATTATATTTTCAAGATTATGGCCAAGGATCACCGGGATACAGTCAAACTTGGAACAGTTGGGTGCAGTATTGCCTTCATTTAAAAATCTCATAGCTCTGCAAAAGCAATGTATGGATGACCAAGAGATAAATGAAAAAATGATTCATGCTATTAATCCACTTATTATAAAAAAAGGAATCGAATGTAAAAATGTATTCTTTAGATATAATAGAGCAGAGGAAACATTCGCTCTACAAAATATTAATTTACAATTTCCTGCTAATCAAATGACTGCTATTGTTGGACGATCAGGTGCTGGTAAAAGCACACTAATTGATCTATTAATGGGGCTGAATCGACCGGAAATTGGGGAAGTTTTAATTGATGGGAAACCTTTAATGCGTGATAATTTACTTGTTTTGAGAAGTTCAATAAGTTATGTACCTCAGGATCCATTTCTGTTTAATGCTTCATTACGTGAAAATTTATTAATTATTGATCAAAATGCTAATGAGAAACAGATTTGGGATGCATTAGAGTTCGCTTCCGCAGCCGATTTTGTAAGAAAGCTTCCTAATGGACTTGATACGCTAATTGGAGATAGGGGAATTAAGCTTTCCGGTGGAGAACGTCAAAGGCTTGTTCTTGCAAGGGCAATTCTCCGTAAACCATCGATTTTAATATTAGATGAAGCAACAAGTGCATTGGACACCGAAAATGAATCGAAAATCCAAGCGGCGATTGAGAAGCTGAAAGGAAAAATGACAATTATTGTTATCGCACACCGTCTATCGACCATACGCAATGCCGATCAGGTAGTTGTATTAGATCAAGGTGAAATTATTCAACAAGGACAATTTAATCAACTAGCAAGTGAAAAAAGAGGAATGTTTAGTAGCTTACTAAGAAAACAAATGGAAGTTAGCGTTTGATTCAATAAATATCACCTTTTTTAATGAAATGTTAATATATATCTTATTGACATGTTCTTTATAAAGAACTAATATAATAAATGAGAAGATAATAAAAGTAAAATGATGCTTTTACGGCGTAAGAGATATTTTTTTTGTTACTTTGTTCTTTATCTAGAACAACAATAATTTAAAAAAGGTGGTTTAATGAATAATTATAATCAATTTGACAATGGTGGTCGAAGAAAAGCAAAGGAAATTAATTTAAAAGAATTATTTCTAGTTATTAAAAGTAGATTTTGGATTATTGCTATAATTACCACTCTTGCTGGAATAGTAGGTTTCATACAAAGCAACTCCAAGCCAGTACCACTATATAGTTCTTCAACAAATATTATTATAGGAGCTGACGAAGAATCGAGAAAGACCCTTCAGGTTATTGTTAGAGACTCGGCCATTTTAGATAAGGTAATTAAAGAAATGGATCTTAAAACAACTGCAGAAGCGTTGGCTCAACAAATAACTGTTTCAAGTATTGAGAGTTCTCAGGTTGTAAATATTAGTGTAGTCGATAAGGACTCCTCACTTGCCGCGAAAATTGCAGACACCACAGCTAATGTATTTAGGGAAGAAGTGCCCAACATTTTCGATAAAGATTATGTGCGAATACTATCAAAAGCAAAGGTTAAACCAATACCGATTAATCAGGGGAATGATTTGAATAAATTAATTATTGCTATTGCAGGTGGATTGATTGTTGGAATTGGCTTAGCTTTTTTTATTGAATCTTTAGATGATCGAATTCGATCAGAACAGGAAATCGAAACAGTACTTGGTCTTCCTGTATTAGGGAGAGTGCCGAAATCAAACAAAAGGAATATGAAAAGAAAAGTTACTCATACAAAGCTAGAAATAGATTTACGGGGTGAGAAGATTGATTATAAGTAAACGGAAAGCATCAGCAAAACATAGGACAATTGTTACTCACGCTAATCCTGAATCTATTATCTCCGAACAATTTCGAATGATCCAAACCAATATTAAATTTATGTTGGTCGAGCAAAAGAGTCGGACTCTTTTAATTACATCACCCCGAGATGGAGAAGGAAAGTCGACAACAGCGGTTAATTTAGCCGTATCAATGGCTCAACAGAAGAAAAAGGTTCTGTTGATTGATGCAAATTTAAGAAAACCTTCCTTACATACATTTTTTAAACTTTCTAACTCAAATGGTTTAACAGATGTTTTAACTGGCAGATTATCGTTTGGTGAGGTTGTTCATCACACAGAAATTTGGCGGCTTGACCTTTTATCAAGTGGATTAGTTCCATTTAACCCGGTTGAATTATTGGGGTCTCAAATGATGCATGATTTGTTAAAGAAGACATCGCAATTCTATGACGCTGTTATTATTGACTCTAATTCCATTCTCGAAGTTACAGACACCAAGCTTTTATCAACTCAATGCGATGGAGTGGTCTTAGTGGTTCAAAATGGAAAGACTAAGTTGGAAAAAGCAGCTGAGGCCAAAAAAGTATTGGAATTTGCCAAAGCGAAACTGGTAGGGGTTATATTAAATCAGTGACCATGACTTTAAAGATTTTATACTTTTTTTTCATCTGTATGTTCGTTATTTGGAACGATAAAACGCTTTTTAGTGTAAATTGGAGATGTCTCCTTTCCAATATAAATGGAGGCACTCGGTCATGCTGTGGGTTTTTGGACCTTAGACGCAAGTCGTCGAGAGTGTGACGTGAGGACGGGTTAGATGCCCACTTTCTAAAAAATGTTAATTATGTGTCCTTCTAATGAAGATCGTATAATTAACATTTTTTAAGAGGAGTTGTAAAAATGAACAGTTTTGACAAATATCCAAAGTCAATTAAAAAAGCAATTCGGTACATTAAACAGGATGCTCCGAAAGATCAGCTTGAAGAAATTAAGAAATTAATTGAGTATGCAATATCGTTAAGAAGCCAAAACGTAAATTAAATAGATTAAGAGTATGTACAAAAGGGGGGAAAGTATGACTTATCACCAGAGATTGTCGTTATTTATTATTATTGATTCATGTATTGTTTTAACAGCAATTTTTTTTAGTCGTTTTTTAGTAAATGGAACCTTTAATGTTGTCACCTTTCCTATGGTTTTAAGCTCAATCGTCATTTTACTGAGTCATTATTTCCTTTCATTTAAATTTCATCTTTATAAAAAAGCTTTGGAATATGCAAGTGTTGGTGAATTATTAATCATCCTAAAGGTTGTAAGTATTTCAATTATAGTTGCAGCCCTTTCTCAACAACTAATCCTTGGAGAAACATTATACAGACTGTTATTTGTCACATGGCTTCTTAATTTATCCCTAATAGGTGGTTCCCGTTTTTGTTGGAGAATGTACCGAGATTCATATCTTGCTCCGATTGAAAACAAAAAAAGAACTCTTATTGTTGGCGCAGGATCTGCAGGAGCGATGGTGGTAAGACAGCTTCACCATAATCAGGATGCAGACCTTCTACCTGTAGGATTTATCGATGATGATGAAAAGAAGCATCATTTAGATATTTTAGGAATACCGGTTTTAGGTGGAATTACTGATATAGAGGAGATTGTAAGAGAGTTAAAGATTGACAATATTGTAATTGCGATACCATCGCTAAGTAAGAAGGAATTAAACAGTATTTTTCAGGAATGTGCGAAAACAAGTGCTAAAACACAAATTTTGCCGATGCTTGAAGATTTAATGACTGGGAAGGTATCTGTTAAACAATTCCGCGATGTTCAAGTGGAGGACTTGTTAGGGAGGGAGCCTGTTGAGTTAGATATTGAGAGTATTTCGGAGAATATCAAAGATAGGGTAGTCTTGGTTACGGGTGCAGGAGGATCGATTGGATCTGAAATTTGTCGGCAAATAGCTAATTTTCATCCAGCAAAACTTGTTCTCCTCGGTCATGGTGAAAACAGTATCTATTCTATTGAAATGGAATTACAGCAGACATTTAAATATACCGATATTGATTTTATACCGGTAATAGCAGATATACAGGATGCAAAGAAAATGATGTCTGTTATGAGTACATATCAACCAGATAGTGTCTATCATGCTGCAGCACATAAACATGTTCCATTAATGGAGGCCAACCCAGAGGAGGCTATAAAAAATAATTTAATTGGAACCATGAATACGGCGAATGCTGCAAGCTGGAATGGTGCAAAAACATTTGTGATGGTATCCACTGATAAAGCAGTTAATCCTACCAGCGTAATGGGGGCAACGAAAAGGTTGACAGAAATGATAATCCAAAACATGGATAAGGAAAGTGCTACAAAGTTTGTCACCGTTCGTTTTGGAAATGTACTTGGCAGCAGGGGCAGTGTGATCCCTTTGTTTAAAAGACAAATTGAACAAGGTGGACCAGTTACGGTAACACATCCGGATATGGTGCGTTATTTTATGACAATTCCTGAAGCGTCAAGACTAGTTCTTCAAGCAGGTGCCCTTGCAAATGGCGGCGAAATTTTTGTTTTAGATATGGGGGATCCAGTAAAAATTGTTGATTTAGCAAAAAATTTAATTAAGCTTTCTGGTAATTCTATCGAAGAGATTGGAATTGAGTTTACAGGTATAAGGCCGGGAGAAAAATTATTCGAAGAATTATTAAAGGATGATGAAGTCCATGATGTACAAATCTATCCGAAGATATATATTGGTAAAACTTCTAAATTGCTTATACAAGAAATCGAGGATATTATCTCAATTTATTCAAGCTTAAGCCATGAGGAAATACGGGAAAGGCTTATTAGGCTTGCAAATTATAAAGTAGAACCAAAGCAAAAAGTATCTGTCTCAGTATAAAGGAGTGCAAGAAAATGAAAGTCAGAAAAGCGATTATTCCAGCAGCAGGTCTTGGTACAAGATTTCTTCCAGCTACAAAAGCGATGCCAAAGGAAATGCTCCCGATTGTAGATAAACCTACCATTCAATATATTGTGGAAGAGGCAGTAGAGTCGGGAATTGAAGATATTATTATCGTAACAGGAAAAGGAAAGAGAGCAATCGAAGATCATTTTGACAATTCTTTTGAATTAGAACACAATCTTTTTGAAAAAGGTAAATTTGAGCTATTAAATGAAGTCCAAAAGTCTTCAAAACTTGTCGATATCCATTATATTCGCCAGAAAGAACCGAAAGGATTAGGCCATGCGATTTGGTGCGCTAGGAAATTTATTGGTAATGAGCCCTTTGCAGTTCTCCTTGGGGACGACATTGTAAGGGCAGAAAAACCATGCTTAAAGCAATTAATTGATCAATATGAAAGATATAATGCTTCGATTTTAGGGGTGCAAACAGTTCCTGATTGTGATGTTCCGAGATATGGAATCGTTGCTGGTAAAAACATTGGCGAGCGTTTTTATGGTGTAAATAGTTTAGTTGAAAAACCAAAAAAGGATGAGGCCCCATCAAATCTTGCCATATTAGGAAGATATGTTTTAAGTCCAAAAATATTTGAAGTTTTAGGTCAACAAACACCCGGAGCAGGTGGCGAAATTCAACTTACTGATGCAATTGCTGCTTTAAATCACCGTGAAGCCGTTTATGCCTACGATTTTGAAGGAATAAGATATGATGTTGGTGAAAAAATGGGCTTTATTCAAACAAGTATCGAATTTGCCTTGCAGCGGGATGATTTAAGGACTCATTTATTAGAATATTTATCAGCAGTTCTAGATAAGGAATTGGTAAATAAATAATTTGGGGTGGAGGATATTTATGCATAAAAAAGTGCTTTTTTGTGCAACAGTGGATTACCACTTTAAAGCCTTTCACTTACCATACTTAAAGTGGTTTAAGGAGCAAGGATGGGAGGTTCATGTTGCAGCATCGGGAAGTTTGAAGCTTCCATATACTGATAAAAAGTTTAATATTCCAATCCAAAGGTCTCCTTTCAATCAATTGAATTTAGCAGCTTACAAAGAACTTAAAGGAATTGTTGATAAGAATCAGTATAAAATTATCCACTGTCACACACCGATGGGGGGAGTACTGGCAAGATTAGCTGCACGTCATTCAAGAAAGTTGGGAACAAAAGTAATTTATACGGCACATGGTTTTCACTTTTGTAAAGGTGCACCAATGCTCAATTGGATACTTTATTATCCAATTGAGGGATTTTTATCCAGGTATACAGATTGTCTAATTACTATTAATCAAGAAGATTATAATCTTGCCAATAATCATAAATTCAAGGCTAAATCTATTAAACATGTACATGGTGTGGGCGTGAATACAGAGAAATTTAGGCCAGTAGAGAGTTCACTAAAAGCGGAATTAAGAAAAAAACATGGATATGCGATTCATGATTTTTTAATGTTTTATGCTGCTGAATTTAATAAGAATAAGAATCAAAAATTATTAATTGAATCGTTGGCTTTAATTAAAGATCAAGTTCCTAATGCAAAGCTTTTGCTTGCTGGTGAGGGAATTCTATTACAAGAATGTCAGGAACTTGCTCAAAAGCTGGGAATCAAGGATAAAGTGGAGTTCCTTGGATATAGGACTGATATTGAGCAACTATTGAAACTTTCTGATATTGCCGTTGCATCAAGTCTCCGTGAGGGTCTTCCAGTTAATATTATGGAAGCAATGGCTTGCGGATTGCCGGTGATTGCGAATGATAATCGTGGCCACAGGGAGTTAATTGAAAATAACTATAATGGATGGATCATCGATAATAATCCGGTAGAGTTTTCTCTCAAGCTCAGAACCCTTGCAGTTAATCATCAATTAAGGATTGAATTCGGGATTCAAGGGCGTAATATGATTCATTCAAAGTACAGTGTTTATAAGGTATTAGAAGAAAAAAGTAATATTTACCGACTTGAAATGGGAGAAATGGAGGATGTAAAGTGGGCAGTCCATTAAGGGTCTTGCATGTAGTTGTCAATATGAACAGAGGCGGTGCAGAGACTTTACTCATGAATCTGTACCGAAATATTGATAGAGATAAAGTTCAGTTTGACTTCTTAACATGTAAAGAAGGTGTATTTGATGCTGAAATAGAACAATTGGGTGGAAAAATACATCGAATCCCATACATTTCTGAGGTGGGGCATTTTGGGTATATAAAAGAACTGAAAAATTTTTTAACTGAAAATAATCATTATAAAATTATTCATGCACATATGGATAAAATGAGTGGATTGGTTCTCCGTGAAGCAAATAAGGCTGGGATTCCAATCCGCATTTCACATAGTCATAATACAAGTAGTGAAGGTGGAATTGCTTCAAAAATTTATAAATGGTATGCAGGCAAAGCGATCCGCTCTAATGCGACGAATTTATTTGCATGCTCGAAAACTGCTGCGAAATGGTTATTTAAAAATAATACTAACCCTATTCATATTATTAAAAATGGCATTGAATGTGAAAAATTTTCCTTTTCGCAGGAAACAAGGGAAGAAGTCAGAACGGAACTAAATTTCAAAAACAATCAATTAGTTTTAGGGCACGTCGGCAGATTTAATCATCAAAAAAATCATGGATTTCTAATTCATTTATTTGAAAAATATCACAAAATAAATCCAAACTCAGTTTTAATATTAATTGGTGATGGACCGCTGCGCTTGGATATTCAAAAGAAGGTTGAAAAGTTAAAACTTGAAGATCATGTAAAATTTATGGGGGTCCGCAACGATATCCACCGACTACTGCATGCATTTGATCTGTTTATTTTTCCTTCTCTACATGAAGGGCTTCCTGTTTCATTGATTGAGGCTCAAGCTGCTGGATTAAAGTGCCTTATATCCGAAAATATATCACGTGAGGTAGATATGGGGATTCATTTAGTTGAGTTCCTGCCCATAAATGATACAAACATATGGTTAGAGAAAATTAATAATACAAAGGTAAATCGAAGTATTTCTATTAACTCATTAGTAAACCATGGTTATGAAATAAAGGGTACCGCAGTAAATATTGAAAAATTTTATTTGAAAATATCGGGGTGAGCATAGTTGAAATTAATAACGGTTTTTACTCCGACTTTTAATAGGGCATATTGCCTGCATAAATGTTATCAAAGCCTTGTTCGTCAAACGAGTAATGATTTTATTTGGTTAATAATTGATGATGGGTCAACAGATAACACAAGGGAAATTGTTAGAAGCTGGATTAAAGAAAATAAGATTGAAATCAGATATCATTGGCAAGAAAATCAAGGAATGCACGGTGCTCATAACACAGCTTATGAAATGATTGATACAGAGTTAAACGTATGTATTGACTCTGATGATTATATGCCAGAAAAGGCAATTGAAGAGATAAAAAGTTTTTGGGAAAAGAACGGAAATGATAAAGTTAGCGGAATTATTGGGCTGGATGCTTCTCCTGATGAAAGAATCATTGGAACAAAATTACCAAGTAACATAAAGACTTCAACTTTGTTTGATCTTTATTATAAGCATGGAGTTTGCGGTGATAAAAAGCTTGTTTATCGAACGGAGTTAACAAGGAAATATCCCTATCCAATCTTTAAAAATGAGAAATATGTAGGACTCGCGTATAAATATTATATGTTGGATAAACAGTTTGAAATGTTATTAATGAATGAGGTCCTTTGTTGTGTTGAATATCTGCCTGATGGTTCGTCACTTAATATGTATAACCAGTATCGAAAAAATCCCAGGGGTTTTGCTTTCTACCGCAAAGAATTAATGAAATTACCGTTTATAAGTGTAACATTTAAATTTAGGCAGGCCATTCATTTTGTATCAAGTAGTTTAATGATAAAAAATAGGAATTTCTTAAATGAGACTCCTGCCAAGGGACTAACATTTATGGCTATTCCCTTTGGTGTTTTATTATATATTTATATAAAAACGAAAACAAGGACTGTCTTATATCATTAACCAAAAATGACATTCTGAAAGGAATTTAATTATGACAATTCTATGGATTAATTTAGCCATAGTTTTTATTTTGTCCTTTTTTTCAAGATATTTTGCTATTTCTGCAAATCAAACATATTCAGTTGCTCCAATCAAACCCAATAAAGTATTAGTTCTTGGAGTCATGGTAACATTGGCTCTTATTTCAGGGCTTAGATCGAATATTGGGGATACTTTTTTTTACAAACATTCCTATGAAACGAATAACTTTACTTGGGAGTTTATTAAATCTCAAAAAGATATAGGTTTTGGAATTCTTCAAATGATTTTAAAAAACTACTCAAATAATTCGCAGATTTTAATTTTTACAACTGCTGTGATCACCAACGTTTTAATTGTAGGAGTTTTATACAAATATTCTAGATTGTTTGAGCTTAGTACCTATGTCTACATCACAGGTGGTTTATTTTTGGTTTCCATGAATGGAATGAGGCAATGTCTTGCAGCGGCAATTATTTTTATTGGTACAAAATATCTTATTAATGGTAATTGGTTCAAATATATTTTAATCGTCCTCTTTGCATCTGCATTTCATGAAAGTGCATTAGTATTGATCCCAATCTACTTTATGGTAAGGTATAAAGCTTGGTCAAAAGCAACATTTATTCTATTAGTTTTAGCTGTTTTAATCGTTATTGGGTTTGATAAATTTTCAGCAGTTTTATTTTCGGCCATTAAAGATACGGAATTTGGGCATTACAAAGACTTTAATGAAGGTGGAGCCAGTATTATGAGAGTGGCAGTTTATGGAGCACCTCTTGTAATTGCCTACTTTGGGAGAGAAAAGCTTAGGAGAATCTTTCCTGAAAGTGACTATATCGTGAATATGGCGGTTATTGGATTTGTATTTATGATTGTGTCAACCCAAAACTGGATATTTGCAAGATTCTCGATTTACTTTAATTTGTACCAGCTTATCCTTATTTCTTGGATTATTAAATTAATTCATGAAAAGGATCAAAAATTTTTCTATTATTCTCTATTAGTTTGTTATCTTCTTTATTATTACTACGAAAGTGTAATATCTTTAAATATTAATTATTTAAGTGATTATATACAACTTGGGGGTTGAACAGGTTGAAACAAGCACCCAAAAGGATTTTACATATTGTCAGTGCAATGGACCGTGGCGGGGCAGAAACGTTAATCATGAATATTTATCGTAATTTGGACCGGACAAAATTCCAATTTGACTTTGTTGTTCATTCAAATAAGGTGAATGATTTTGAAGAGGAAATTATAAAATTAGGCGGAAAAACTTTTAAAATATCAAGTTTAGGCCAGCTTGGTCCTTATAACTATATTAAGGAACTAATGAAGATTATGAAATCTAATCATTATATTGCCATTCATTCTCATACAGATTATCAAAGTGGGTTCCCAGCATTGGCGGCGAAATTATCTGGGGTAAAAAAACGAATTTGCCATTCTCACAGTAACAACTGGCCAAATGGTGGCCATTTTAGAGATAAGGTGTCTTTAAAGGTTTTGCAAAAAATCATTCAGCTTTCAGCAACAAACTATTGCAGCTGTAGCAAAGAAGCAGCACAGTTTTTATTTGGTAAAAAGCTGGTCGATAGTGGAAAAGTTGGAATTTTTAAAAATGGAATAAATATTAGCGAATTTACTAAAATAGAAGCAGATTCAAGAAATAGTGTTATTCAAGAATTGAATCTCCCAAAAGATGCAAAAATTTTAGGGCATGTTGGTAGGTTTTCTGATTCAAAGAACCAAATTTTTTTA
This sequence comes from Neobacillus sp. GCM10027624, assembly GCF_042675345.1. Taxonomy (NCBI): domain Bacteria; kingdom Bacillati; phylum Bacillota; class Bacilli; order Caryophanales; family Bacillaceae; genus Neobacillus; species Neobacillus sp. GCM10027624. The sequence goes on along the minus strand of NZ_JBHTHD010000033.1, from coordinate 127,460 downwards.
CTAAACCTATTAAAGAAATTACTGAAAGAGGACGAAAGATATTATGCATTGCTTATTGGTGATGGTCCACTAAAGGAACAATTGGAAGCTGAAGCTGGGAGACTGGGAGTTATTGAGCATGTAAAATTTATGGGGGTCCGAACGGATATTCCAAGGCTTATGAAAGCTTTTGACGTTTTTCTTTTTCCCTCGAAATTTGAAGGATTCGGGATTGTTGTTTTGGAGGCACAATCTTCCGGTGCTCCATGTGTTTTATCCTCGGCTGTACCTAAAATGACTGATATGGGATTAGGCTTAACGACTTTTATTGACCTTAAAGAAGGTCTTGATATTTGGTGCCAAAAGGTAAAGGATGCGATCAATAAAGAAAGACCTAACAGTAGTTTTATCTTGGAAACGATATCTGAGAAGGGCTATAACATCCGAAGTAATGTTAATGAATGGATTGATTTATACGGAGCTAGTTAATTTGTCGATATAATTTAGGCGAGGGATTACATAATGAAGAAAAAAATTTTAATTTCATCTTTTGATTTAGCCATTGGCGGTGTGGAAAGAAGTCTGATCGGCCTATTAAGTCAAATTGATTACAGCAAATATGATGTGGATTTAATGTTATTTAAGCATGAGGGTGAATTCCTTTCCTTTCTGCCGCCTGGTCCCAATCTACTTCCGGAAATGTCAGCCTATACAACCTTTAGAATGCCCATTGCTCAGATAGCAAAACAAGGCCATTTTCAAATTGCCATTTCTAGAACAATGGCAAAATTTATTGGTTCCTTTTATGGGAAAATAAAAAATTTCGATGAACCTGGCTATCTTGTTATTCAATATGGTTGGGAGTTATCGAACCAATTTCTTCCAAACTTAAATAAAGAATATGATGTGGCCATAGGATTCCTATGGCCACATCATTTTATCGGGGAAAAGGTGAAAGCCAAAAAACGGATTGGCTGGATTCATACGGATTATTCTAATATAAGTTTAAATAAAAAATTGGAATCCAGGATGTGGAACAAACTTGATCAAATCGTTGCCGTTTCACATGAATGTTCAAATACATTTATAAACATTTTTCCTGAGCAAAGACAAAAAACAACAGTAATCGAAAACATTCTTTCACCAGTACTTGTCAGGAAGCAGGCAAATGAACAAATACCGGAAGAAATTAAAAAGACGATGGGAAAAACCATCTTGTTATCAGTGGGCAGGCTTTCACATGCGAAAGGCTTAGATCGTGCCATCAAAGCATGTAAGGAACTAGTGAGAGAAGGATATGATGTCGAATGGTATGTGGTAGGTTATGGTCCTCTAGAGAATGAACTTAAAGAACTTATTAAACAATTAGACTTGTCAGCTCGTTTTCACTTATTAGGTAAAAAAACGAATCCATATCCTTATATTAAAGCCTGTGATATTTATGTTCAGCCTTCAAGGTATGAAGGGAAAGCGGTAACGATTAGGGAGGCACAAATATTAGGGAAGCCTGTTGTGATTACGAATTTTCCAACTGCTAAAAGCCAAGCAACAGACGGCAGCGATGCTTTAATCACTGGGCAAGATGTAGCTGGAATTGTAAATGGAATTAAAAGATTGATAGATGATGACCAACTGAAAAATAAACTTATCTCAAACACACTTTCAGTGGATTATGGAAATGAAAACGAGGTTGAAAAATTGTATACGTTAATTGAATCATAAATGGGGAGGTGTGCAAAGTTAGAGCTTGAATGGGAAGCGGAAAAAGGAATTGAAGAAATGTGTGCAGATTCCTGGCGGTGGCAGAAAAACAATCCAAATGGATATGAAAATAAAATAACAGAAGTAAAAAATCTCCACAAATCCAAAAGTGGGGATTTTTTTATTAAAAGTTAATAATCATTAAGAGAGGTTAGAAACATGGCATTATCCGAAACACTTACACAACAGAAATTTGCGGAAATCCTTACAATAATTTATCGAAAAGGTCAGGATTCAAAGAACATAAATGTTACTGATTTAATCGAAGAAATAAAACAACAAGTATTATCGGAGAGAAAATAATAATTCGGGAGAAAGAATGATGAAGCGATTGTTTGATTTTACAGTTTCATTGATTTTATTTGTAACCTTTTTCCCCTTTTTTCTTATTTTTGCTTTATTGGTAAGAATCAGGCTAGGATCACCGATCATCTTTAAACAGCAACGTCCTGGACTATATGGAAAAGCCTTTTACCTTTATAAACTGCGAACCATGACAGAGGAAAAAGATGCAAAAGGGCGATTATTGCCTGACGATAAAAGATTAACTTCGTTTGGCAAATTCTTAAGAAAATATAGCCTTGACGAATATCCACAGTTAATCAACGTAATGAAGGGGGATTTAAGTTTAGTAGGTCCTAGGCCGCTTTTAATGGAGTATCTCTCGCTTTATACAAATGAGCAAGCAAGACGCCATAATGTCAGACCTGGAATAACCGGATGGGCACAGGTAAATGGTCGCAATGCCATCTCGTGGGAAGAAAAGTTCAAATTGGATGTCTGGTATGTAAGCAATCAATCCTTTTTCTTGGATATGAAAATATTATTTCTAACGATGTTCAAAGTATTGAAGTCTGAAGGGATAAACCAACCTGGAAATGTGACGATGGAAAGTTTCACTGGCTCAAAGTCAACAGTGAAAGGAGGACACGGATGAAAATCGCAGTGATTGGTCGCGGGGGACATAGTAAAGTAATTTCCGAGATGATACTTTCAAATAAAGATTATCAGATTGTTGCCTATTTGGATGATAAATACGCAAATGTCAGGTTAACGGAAAATATCTTTTGTGGCCCGATTGCATCGATAAATAAACTATTAAAATATGATCAGAAAATAAAATTCATCATCGCGATAGGAAATAATAAAACAAGAAAATTAATTGCTGATAAATTAAATCTTCCTAATGAGTATTATGAAACGATTATTCACAACACTTCTATTATAAGTGATTGTACCAAGATAGGTAAGGGTACCGTTGTTATGCCTGGTTCAGTCATAAACGCAGATACTGAAATCGGTAATCACGCCATCATAAACACAGGATCTGTAATAGAACATGACTGTGTAATAGGTGACTTTTCACATGTGTGTCCAGGGGTTACTTTAACTGGTGCTGTCCACCTTGAAGAGGGTACCTTTATTGGAGCGGGTGCAACCATCATACCCAATATGAGAGTTGGAGAGTGGGTAACTATTGGTGCAGGGGCAACGATTATTCAAGATATTCCACCTTATTGTACAGCGGTGGGGAATCCTGCAAAAGTAGTAAACAATAATTTAAGTATGAAGGTGAATTAATTGTTAAATACAACCTATAAAAAGAGGATCTATCTTGCTGCTCCGCACATGAGCGGAAATGAGCAAAAGTATATTCAAGAAGCTTTTGAAACAAACTGGATTGCGCCATTAGGACCAAATGTGGATGCTTTTGAAAAAGAAATAGCCAACTATGTAGGAGCCAATGAAGCTGTTGCTGTTAGTTCAGGAACTGCGGCGATTCATTTGGCTCTTTCTTTATTGGATGTAAAAAAGGGGGATAAAGTTTTCTGCTCAAGCCTTACTTTTATTGCAAGTGCAAATCCAATCATCTATCAGGGAGCAGAACCGGTATTCATTGATTCTGAACCGGAGACATGGAATATGTCCCCTCAAGCTCTTGAAAAAGCCTTCCAGGATGCTTTACGGGAAGAAAAACTACCAAAAGCGGTTATTGTAGTGAATTTATATGGTCAAAGTGCAAAAATGGATGAAATTGTCTCCATTTGTAATCATTATGAAGTTCCTATTATTGAAGATGCTGCCGAATCCTTAGGATCAAGTTATAAAGGGAAACCAAGTGGAACGTTTGGAAAGTTTGGGATTTATTCATTTAATGGTAATAAAATCATTACAACATCCGGTGGTGGGATGCTTATTTCTAATGATCATGAAGCGATACAAAAAGCACGCTTTTTAGCAACCCAAGCAAGGGATCCAGCACCACATTACCAACACAGTACACTTGGCTACAATTACCGCATGAGCAATATTTTAGCGGGGATTGGCAGGGGACAATTGGAAGTACTAGAGGAAAGAGTAATGGCAAAAAGACAGATTTTTAAAAGATATGTCCAAGAGCTTGCACATTTACCTGGGGTATCCTTCATGCCTGAATTAGAAGAAACTCGGTCCAATCGCTGGTTAACTGCATTAACCATAGATGAAAAGGAAGCAGAAGTGTCGGTAAAAGAGTTATTAAATACTTTAACGGAAGAAAATATTGAAGCCCGACCAGTTTGGAAGCCGCTTCATCTGCAGCCTATTTTTTATGGAATTACCTATTATCCACATAGTGAAAAGGAAAATGTTTCAGAGGATTTATTTAGATACGGCATTTGTTTACCTTCTGGAACAAATATGATGGAAGAGGAACAAACAAGAACGATCCATTATATTAAGCAGGCAATAAAACAAAGATTATGAAAGAAGAGGTGTGCTTTTTACCTTCACCAATATTTTTGGAAAAAACGGGGTATGTGTGAATGCTAGGAAAAATTATTTATGATTTACGTAAAAAAAGGGGATATTCGCTTTCCGAACTGGCGGAGAGGGCGAATATATCTAAGTCTTATTTAAGTAATATTGAAAGGAATTTAAATCGAAATCCCTCCATACAAGTTTTACGAAAAATAGCACAAGTGTTGAATGTAGATTTGAAAACATTATTACAAGAAAACGTCGATGAAAAAGAGCCTCTCCAGGATAAAGAATTAATAGAATTAGTAAATGAACTAAAGGAATCTGGGATAGAAAAAAAAGAATATAAAACACTAATTGAGTTTATTAAGTGGCAGAATCAGAATTTGGAAACAAAAAAATAGGTGTAAAAAGATATCTTTCTTATATCTTTCTGAATCTGGCCGACTTTCAACATTAAATTATACCAAAAAATTGAAGGCGGGCGGATAAGTGTGAATCCAAAGGTAAGTATTATAGTTCCAATTTATAAAGTAGAAAAATATCTTTCAAGATGCATTGAGAGTATTTTAGAACAAACTTATACAAACTTGGAGATTATTTTAGTTGATGATGGCTCCCCAGACCAATGTGGTGAAATTGCAGAACAATTTGCCGAGAAGGATAATCGGATAGTGGTGTTTCACAAAGAAAATGGGGGCCTGTCCGATGCAAGGAATTTTGGCATGCAATTTACAACGGGAGAATATACGATGTTTGTGGATAGCGATGATTGGTTAGAGGAAAGTATGGTTGAAAATATGGTTTTCACAAGTAAAAAGTACAATGCAGATGTAGTCCAGTCAGCTTTTTATTACGCATATAATCAACACCTGCTATTTGATAATCGTATTTATTCGCAAAATGATCCACCTGTCGTTTTGGATAACCAATCTTTGATGAGGCAGCTTGTAATTAATGAAACGGTAAAAAATTTCGCTTGGGGTAAACTTTATAAGACGAAAATGATAGAGGATCTTCCTTTTAAAAAGGGTGTTCTATTTGAAGATGTTTTTTGGGCTCATAAAGTCATGCAAAGAGTCAACACTTTCGTTATACTAAATAGCCCTTTGTATAACTATTTTCAGCGTGATGATAGTATTGTTGCAAACTATTCGATAAGGAACCTAGACATCATCAAAGGTTTAAAGGAAAGGCATAGTTTTATTGCGGAACATTATCATGATCTGACAAAAGAGTCTTATATATTACTCCTTAAAACATCATTAATTCATTATAATCTTCTTTTGCGGAATAGAAAAAAAGATGGAAGTATTTTGGGTAGAATGGAAATTCAACAATATATTAAACGGAATTTTCCTGCATTAGTAAAAGCAGTTGAGAATGAAAAATCTTTAAAAAAGCAACTTGTTTTATTTAGTATCCATCCTTATCTCAACGTTACGTACCTATTTTTCTACAAGATATTACATAAATTAAGACTGCAATCAAAGCCAAGTGGATTAGAGAAAATAGATCTAAAAAAAGTAAAGATATAAAGTTTAGCAGATCCTAGTCAATGGGAAATGCTTTTTTATTTTGTAACGGGGGCGTTTTAGTTGTTAAAAAGATATCTCGCGTTAGCTGTTATCTATTTATTTAATTTTTTTCCGATAAAGAAAAATAAAATCTTCTTTTATAGTTATTATGGAAGTCAATACGGTGGAAATCCAAAATATATAACGGAATACATTTTAAAACATTATCCAAAGGAAACATTTGATATTGTTTGGGCCTTAAATAACATTAAGGAAAATGAACATTTAAAAGGAATTCGTAAAGTAAAAACAATGTCCCTGAAATGTTTTTATGAATTATGTACATCAAAAGTTATTATCACGAATTATAGATCAACAGAATTATTTGTGAAAAGAAAAGATCAGTACTACATACAGACTTGGCATAGTTCATTAAGGTTAAAACAAATCGAAAAAGATGCAGAAATACATTTGCCAAATAAATATATTCAAATGGCTAAAAAAGACTCATTAAAATGTGATCTTTTAATATCAGGTTGTGAATTTAGTACCCAAATTATTAAAAGAGCATTTTGGTATCAGGGGGAAATTTTGGAATGTGGCACCCCAAGGAATGATGTTCTTTTCAAAAATGACTTATTAATGAAAAAAGGAATTTTAACGGAATTAAATATTCCAATCGGCAAAAAAGTTATTTTGTATGCTCCAACTTTTAGAAAAAATAATAATCTTGACATTTATAATCTTGAGTATTTGAAAATAATTGAAAATCTTGAAAGTAAATTTGGCGGTGAGTGGAAATTTCTTGTAAAACTACATCCTCATCAAATGCATTTATCAAAAAATTTATTGTATGAGGATAAGGTAGTGGATGTAACTTTTTACGATGACATACAAGAACTTTTAAGCATTGCGGATGTCCTTATCACAGATTATTCATCATTAATGTTTGATTTTTCAATAACCCAAAGGCCTTGTTTTTTATATACTCCTGATCTAAAAGAATATATAAAAAACGAAAGAGACTTATATTTTGATATAAAGGAACTTCCTTTTATTAATTCTAAAAGTATGCAGGAGTTGCTAACTCAAATAAAACAGTTTAACCAAAAGGATTACCGAGAGAAATTAATTAATTTCTCAGATCATGTTGGGTCATTTGAAAAGGGCAATGCAAGCAAAAAACTTGTTAAGAAAATTGAAAAAGTTTGTTTTCAAAGAAAACGGAGGAATTATTATGAATCAAAAGCATTATAAGGTTGGATATACAACTGGAGTGTTCGATTTATTTCATGTCGGACATCTAAATATTTTAAGAAAAGCAAAGGAACAATGCGATTATCTTATTGTTGGAGTAAGTACGGATGAATTAGTTATGGAGTACAAAAATAAGCAACCAGTCATTCCTCATCGTGAAAGAATGGAAATTGTTGAGGGAATAAAATATGTAGATGATGTGGTTCAGCAGAACAATCGAGATAAGTTTTTAGCTTGGGAAACATTACAATTCAATGTCATGTTTGTTGGGGATGACTGGAAAGGTAATGCTTTATTTAATGAAGTAGAAAAGAAGTTTAGCATGGTAGGGGTTGACATCATATATTTTCCATATACTCAAGGTGTTTCATCAACAATTGTAAAACAAAAGATCTTATTATGACAGTACGGGAAGATAAAAATTATGAAACCATTGATTAGTATTATTGTTCCTGTCTTTAATGTAGAGCCGTTTTTAGGGGATTGTTTAGATAGCTTACTTGCTCAAACTTTAGGGGATTTTGAGGTTATTCTTGTGAATGATGGGTCAACGGATAATAGTATCAACATTTGCAACTCATATGCTGAATCAGATAACAGAATTAAAGTAATTGACAAGGAATATGGTGGAGTTAGTTCTGCTAGAAATGCCGGGTTAAAATTGGCTAAAGGAGATTATATTGGTTTTGTCGACGGTGACGACTACATTCTAAAAAATATGTACTTAGAACTTTATGAGTTATGCGAAAAAACTGAAAGTGATATTTCAATCAGTAAATTGGGTCGGGAAATAAATGGTGAAATAATTAATAAGAGCCACGATCCTTTTGTAAAGGAAATGGATAATATTGAAGCAATGAGAGAACTTTTTAAGGGAATTCTGTATAGGTTTTCCTTATGTAATAAATTATTTAAAAGAAAATGTTTTGAAAATATTCAATTCCCTGATGGGAGAATTCATGAAGATTTATCCACTACATATAAGCTTTTCGCTAACTCAGATAAAGCTGTTTATACAAACAATATAGGTTATATATATGTAAAACGAGAGAATAGTATTTTAACCTCAAAATTTAATGAAAAAAGATTGGATGCATTTATTGGATGGGATGAAATATTAGCTTTTATGATAAAGCGGTATCCAGAATTATCACAAGAATTTTTAACATGCTATGTTTTTGGGTGTGTTGATAATATTTTTTATATTTTGAATCAAGTAAACAATAAAAGAGATCAAAAACACTATATCAGGTATCTTCAACAGCATGTTAAAAAGTATTTTAGACAAATTATTAATAATGATTTTATCTCTTTAAAATATAAGTCCCTTCTAACATTGCTAAATTATAATTTTTCAATTTTAGTTTTCTTGAATAATTTAAAAAACTTATAAGAGCTTAATTACAGGGAAAATATTGAAAGAGCGTGGTGATTATTCAATTATGAAAAAGAAACTGCTATTTGTGATAGACTCATTAGATTGTGCAGGTGCAGAAAAAAGCCTGGTTACATTATTATCGCTTATAGATTACTCAAAGTTTTCAGTTGACTTAAAGCTGTTTGGATATGGTGGGGTACTTGAAGAGCTTGTTCCTGAAGAGGTTACCATATTAAAGCCCTTAAAATATACGGGATTTACATCGCTAAGCATAAAAGATGCTTTAAAGTACTCACTAAAAAGTTTGAAATTTAAAATGTTAATTTCTCGAATAAAATACTCACTTGAAATTCGTAAAAGAAAATATAGTAACCCTCAAAAGGCCAGAGTTTTCTGGGAGAGCGTATCTAACGTAATTGAACATAATCCTAAAGAATATGATATTGCAATTAGCTATGCACAAGGAGTTCCAACTTTTTATGTAGCTGATAAAATTAAGGCAAAGAAGAAATTTGCTTGGGTAAATGTAAGTTATCGATTGGGTGAAAGGGATTGCAAATTTCAACAACAATTTTATGATCAGTATAATAAAATTGTGGCTGTTTCAGATTCTACCAAAGAAATATTTTTGGAGACCTTTCCTAACTACAACCAAAAAGTTGATGTTATTTATGATATTAATAACTCAAATTTTATTTCAAGTATGGCCGACATTGAGGAGGGATTTGCAGATAACTTTGATGGAATTAGAATTCTTACGATAGGAAGACTATCTAACCAAAAAGGATATGATATAGCCCTTGAAGCATGTAAAAAACTAAAAGAAAAAGGCATTAAATTTAGATGGTATGCATTGGGGAAAGGATCATTAAAAGAAAAAATAGAAAAGTACATAATGGAAAATGATCTAACCAAACATTTTATATTGTTAGGGGTAAAGGCAAATCCCTATCCATACATAAAAAATGCTGACCTTTATGTACAGACATCAAAGTTCGAAGGGTTCGGTCTTGCTATAGCAGAGGCAAGAATGCTTAATATACCAGTGGTTACCACAAGATTTGACGCAGTTTATAATCAAATGGTTGATGAAAAAAATGGTTTAGTTGTGGATATGAATGCTGATGCAGTTTTTGAAGGCATACTAAAGATAATCAATGACAATGAATTAAGAGAAAATATCATAAGATTTTTACAAACTGAAAAGAAGGGGAATATCGAGGAAATTGAAAAATTCTATAAATTAATAGGATAAAAGAAGGCGTGTTTGAATTTGAAGAAAAAAATTATTTTTATGGTAATCAATATGAATGTTGGGGGAACGGAAAAGGCTTTGCTTAATATGATTAATGAAATACCAAAAGAGAGTTATGACATTACTATTTTAATGTTGGAAAAGTACGGGGGCTTTTTGAACAGTATTCCAGATCATGTTCATGTTGAATATTTAAACAACTATAAAAGTATGAAGGAAAAATTAAATTCCCCTCCTCAACAGACTTCTTTAAATCTTTTTAAATCAGGACAAATTATAAAAGCATTTAACATATTATTCTTGCATATCCTATCGAGGATCTTAGGTGATAGAAGTGTTTTTTTTCGCTATCTCTTAAAGGACTATAAACAAATTAAAACTGAGTTTGATATAGCAGTAGCTTATGCAGGCCCAATGGACTTAATAAGTTATTTTGTTATAAACAAGATAAAAGCAAAAAGGAAAATCCAATGGATTCATTTTGATATTACGAAAATTGGGTTTAATAAAATTTTTGCTTCTAATATTTATAAAAAATTTGATAAGGTATTTGTGGTTTCGAATCAGGGAAAAGAAAAATTAACAACAATGCTGCCAAATCTAAAAGAAAAAGTTGATACTTTTTTTAATATTATCTCACCTAAGTCAATAGAATTAATGGCTAATCAAGGAATTGGATTTGAAGATGATTTCAGCGGTTTTAGAATTTTGACTGTCGGCAGGCTCACAAAAGAAAAAGGGCAGGATTTAACAATACCTGTATTAGCTAAACTAAAAAAGGATGGATACAATGTAAGATGGTATTGCTTAGGTGATGGAAATGCCAGAATAGAATATCAAGAGCTTATCAATAAACATCAAATTAATGCAGACTACGTTCTATTAGGCTCTAAAACCAATCCCTACCCATTTATTAAGGAATGTGATCTATATGTCCAACCTTCACGGCATGAGGGATATTGTATAACTTTAGCGGAAGCAAAATATTTTCGTAAACCAATCATCAGTACTAATTTTACAGGAGCAAGTGAACAAATTAATGATCACCAAACTGGTTTAATTGTGAATTTTGATGAAGAACAGTTGTATTTTTCGATTAAAAAATTATTGGATGATCAAAGTTTAAAACACCAATTGCAAACCAATTTACAAAGTCAAGATTATGGTTCAAAAACAGAGATTAATAAATTGCTTAAAATGGCTTTTGATAATTAATGTCCCAGGTATGACAAAAACTTGGGACAATTTTAATACATATAAAGAAAGGGAGATGAAATATGAAAAAAGTACTTTTCATGCTTAGCAGCATGAATATAGGCGGAGTGGAAAAATCATTGCTCTCCCTGTTATCGGAAATACAAAAAAATGAATATGATATCACCATTTTATTATTAGAAAAGAAAGGCGGATTTCTGAAATACCTTCCTGATTGGGTGGAAATTGAAGAAGCTTCTTGGTATAAAAAAGTAAAGCCAATAATTATGCAGCCTCCGCAGAAAACGATAAAAAATTACCTGAAAGACAAAAGATATGGAAAAGTCTTAACCTTTGGATTTTCCTATTTTCTCTCTAAATATTTTAATAATAGGTATCATTATTATAAAAACGTTGCAAAGGATATTCCGTTTAGCAATAGTACATACGACATTGCTATTTCTTACCATGGCCCTACAGATATTATTGACTTTTATATTGCGAATAAAGTGAAAGCTCAAAAGAAAATATCATGGGTTCACTTTGATATTTCTAAGCATCAAATTAATAAGAACTTATATGAGAAATTATATAAGAGGTTTAATAAAATACACATAGTTTCTAAAGAAGCAAAAAAGCATTTAGTGGAGCAAATACCGACAGTTAAAAATAAAGCAGAAGTTTTCATGAATATTATTCCTACCAATTTAATAATGGAATTATCTAAAGAAAAAATTGAATTCGATCAGAAATATAATGGTATCAAAATTGTGACAGTTGGAAGGCTCTCAAAGGAAAAGGGGCAGGACCTTGCAATAAAAGCGTTATTTAAGCTTAGGAAAGATGGTTATGATGTTAGATGGTACTGTATTGGAGAGGGAAATAATAGAAAGGGGCTTGAATTCCATATAAAGAAATATAATCTAGAAAATAGCTTTTTTTTATTGGGATCCACACCAAATCCTTATCCATATATATCGAATGCAGATATTTATGTCCAAACCTCCAGACATGAAGGGTACTGCCTTACCCTTGCTGAAGCTAAGTGTTTACGAAAGCCAATAATTACTACAAACTTTGTTGGAGCCAATGAACAATTAATTAATGGGCATAACGGGCTGATTGTGGAATGTAATGCAGAGGAATTGTATAAAAAGTTAAAATACTTGATTGATAATCCATTACAAAAAAATAAGCTAGTTGAGAATCTTAATAATCTAGATGCGGAAGAAGTGAAAAAAGTATCTATATAAGAATGAAAGGAATTTTATGTGATGAATCCCAAGATCAGCATAATTGTACCAGTTTATAAGGTTGAGCCATATTTACGTAAATGCGTGGAATCGATATTGTCACAAACATTAACTGAGTTTGAATTAATCCTTATTGATGATGGTTCACCAGATAGATGTGGGGAAATTTGTGATGAGTATGCTTTAAAAGATAACCGGGTAAAGGTAATCCATAAAGAAAATGGTGGCCAGGCAACTGCTAGAAATGCTGGTTTAGATATTGCCACAGGTGATTACGTTGGATTTGTTGATAGTGATGATTGGATTGAACCTGATATGTATGAACTTCTTTACAATCTGTGCATCCAAAATAATTGTGAAATTGCAAATTGTACCAGCACCATCTACTTTAAAAATAAAACCGTAAAAAACGGTACACATCCTTTGACAATCCATAATAGAGTGCAAGCCATGAGAACCATGCTGGAGGGGAAATTATATGATGAAGTGGTCTGGACAAAGTTGATAAAACGAAGTCTTCTTGATGAAATAAGATTTCCAGTAGGAGTCATTTACGAAGATACTGCATTTACCTATAAGCTGATTCATAAATGTAATAAAGTTTGCTGCATTGGTGCTCCAAAATATCATTATATAAAAAGAGACGAAAGCACAATGGATCGAGCAATTAAAGACCTAAAGATTGATGGGGTATTAATCTATGATGAAATGTACCAATTTATTAAAAAAAATTATCCGCAATTAAGCAATTTAGTAGCATTAAAATTAGCTAACAGCGCCATGACCATTTTAAACTTAATTTCATCTCATCCGGAGTTTTCGCAGTATAAAGAGCATTATATTAAGGTGGCTAAAATTTTAAATAACTATTTTACAACGACATTAAGACTTAAAGAGTATCCTAAAACTGTAAAAATTTTATTGGCAGCTACAAAAATTCAACCTTATCTTTATAAGGTATTAATCAATTATAGGAGAAAAGCTGTATGAAATCATTGCTTTTAAAACTATATTACAAAGTACTTAAGATTTATGAACCAGTTTTAGGGTTTTATAATTTTCTGATAAATGAGCTAAGTAAGCCGCCAATTGTTCATTCTACTGATGAAACTTTAGATTTTATTGTTAGTGAAAGGATTTCTGTAAGCCGATTTGGTGATGGGGAATTTGGATTAATGAACGGTCAAAACCTTTTATTTCAACCCTACAATCCTGAATTAAGTTTTCGATTAAGACAAATTATTAAGAGTAAGGATGAAAAACATATAGTATGTATCCCTAATATTTTCAGTAATGTGGATTGGTGTAATGCTGAATCCAAAAACTATTGGATTAAGTATTTGAGAGGAAACCGAAACAAAATTTATAAAATGTTAGACATGCAAAAAGAATACTACGACACTCAGGTTACACGGTTATATATAGATCATATTGATAAAAGTAAGGCCGGTGATCGTTTTAGAAAATTTAGTGATTTATGGGCAAATAGAGAAGTAATTATAGTTGAAGGTGCAAAAAGTAGACTAGGTATTGGAAATAATTTATTTAATAATACTCGATCCTTAAAAAGAATAATTTGTCCTTCAATCAATGCTTTTGCTAAGTATAATGAAATTTTGGCAGAAGTTAAAAAACAAGATAAGTCAAAATTAGTATTAATTGCTTTAGGGCCAACTGCAACTGTTTTAGCGTTTGACTTAGCAAGTTGCGGAATCCAGGCAATTGATATTGGACATATTGATATAGAATATGAATGGTTTTTACAACAAGCAAAAGAGAAATCACCAGTTAAAAATAAATATATTGGTGAGGTACAAAATGGTACTAATGTGGACGAAATTAAAGATTTAAAATACGATAGTCAGATTATCTCCAAAATAATTTGATGAATTTATAAAAAGGAAAAAGGATATGCGAATAAACCATTCAATTAAAAATATATTTATCAGTATATTTTCCCAAGTTGTTATTATACTTCTTGGTTTTGTCTCTAGAAAGATTTTTATCGATAGCCTTGGCGCGGATTATTTAGGTATTAATGGTTTATTGACCAATGTTCTATCCATCATGGCCCTAGTAGAAGGTGGTATAGGTATTAGCATCGTTTATAACTTATATAAACCTTTAGCAGAAAATGATCAAAGAAAAGTTATTGCACTTGTACAGTTATACAAAAAGGCATATGCTATTTTAGCTTTAATTATATTAGTAATAAGTTTTGCTCTATATCCTTTTTTAGGTCATTTAATGAAAAATGGCAGCGCGATCTCAAATCTTTCAATTATATATTTTTTATTTGTTGCAAAAAATATGATCTCCTATTTAAATGCTCATAAGTGGTCACTGATTAATGCCGATCAAAGAGGTTATGTGTTAGCTGGAATGAATTTACTGTTCCAAATTACGACTGCAATAGCACGAATCCTTATCTTATTATTAACAAAAAATTATATATTATATCTGGCAATTGAACTTTTGGTTTATGCACTTCAAAACATTGTCAGTGGAAGAATTGTTAATAAGAGATACTTATATATAAAAACCAAAGTAAAATACACGGTAGATTCTGCAACAAGGGAAAACCTAGTTAAGAACGTAAAGGCTATGTTTTTACATAATATTGGCGGTTATTTAGTATATGGAACAGATAATATTCTAATTTCTTCATTTATTAGTGTAGCTACTGTTGGTCTTTATTCAAACTATACTATGATTACACAACAATTATCTGCATTAGTAAGCCCAATCTTGGGTGGAATCGGGGCAAGTGTAGGAAATCTAATTGCTACTGAAAGTATTGAAAAAAATTACTCTATTTTTAAAGTATCTTATTTAGTAAACTTTTGGATTTATTCCTTTTGTGTCATCTTTTTATATAACTTATTAGAGCCCTTCATTAGCTGGTGGCTTGGAAAACAGTATCTATTAAATCACTTAACTTTTATATTTATTTTAATAAACTTTTATTTAGATGGAATGAGGGCAGCTATTTCAACATTTAAAAATAAAGCCGGATTATTTGTTCAAGATAAATATGCTCCTCTTATTGAGGGAGGAATTAATTTATTATCATCCTTAATCCTGCTTAAGTATTACGGATTAGCGGGCATATTTATGGGAACTACAATCAGTACTATTGCAACCGTACTATGGACGCAGCCATTTTTTGTTTATAAGCATGTTTTCAAGAGAAAAGTGTTCTCCTATTTTATTAAATATGGATATTATGCTGTTTTAACAATACTTGTATGCCTTCTAACCACAGTGGTTTGTAATTCCTTGGTATCAGGACATAGTTTTTTCTCTTTAATTTTAAGGGGAATTATTTGCTTAATAATCCCTAATTGCATTTATTGTGCTATTTTCTATAAAAGTACAGAATTCAAATATTTAAAATCTGTTATAAGTAATATATTTTCTAGTTTTATAGAGAAAAAACTTTCAAAGAAAGTTAAAGCAGTATAACCAAGAATTATTTTGAAAACTAATAATTTAATTTGAAGGGACGGCTTTGCCGTCTCTATTTTTTTTATCCTTTTGATAGGGAAAAAGTAACAGGTTGAGGGTGGGTCATAATGTCTAGATTTATAGGGATGTTCTTTAGAAAGTTTTATTCTTTAAAAAATAATTATTATGCTTGGAGATACTGGAGTAACTTGTATAGAAACATGAAGAATCATATCCCAAGGGAAAAAACAAAAAAAATAAATAACATGCCACAATGCTTGGATAGACATGGAATTGCCTTTTCCTTTGATGATAGTTATAGAATTTATGACTGGTATAAATATGGGAAAGAACTTTTTGAAGATAACAATATTAAAGTCACCTTTAATATCAATGCATTTCATCATTTTGAGAGAAAACGAGAGCATACTCAAAATGAAATCGATATGTTGTTAGAACTTCAATCAAAGGGACATGAAATTGCCCATCATAGTTTTTCTCATAAAAAGGCAACAGAGTATTCAAACGAATTTGGAATGAATTGCTGGATAGAAAATGAAATTGAATCCCTTAATCAATGGATGAAAAATCAAAGGCATTCCAAAACATTAGAAGGTTTTAAAAGAGCAGTAACTTTTGCATTTCCACACTTTTTATTTAATGAACAAAATATCAAAGAATTAGTTCCGAAGTATTTTAAAATTGTTAGAGGCCATCTACATAATGATAACTTAATCTCTTCTAACCATAGTGGTTTTGCCCCATCCATTTGTTTAGATGGATATTATTCCGTTAACCTCTTCTATCTAAAAAAAATAATGAAGTTGGCTAAAAAAACTGGGAGAAATTTAATTTTAACTTGCCATTCAATATTACCAAAGGAAATTAATTGGGAAGATTTTGGTTGGGGGGAAGAATCAAAAAAATCAGGGACTTGGAGAACATCTCCGGAAACCCTACAAGCAATAATTGATCATGCAAGAAGAATGGGATTTGCATTTTATACCACATCTGAAATTGCTGGTGTAGCAACATTTATTGATCCAAATTTTGAAAAATACGTCAAGGGATTAATTTCAGATTCAACTGCGAATTGGATTTTAATTTCCGATTTATACGCTATAAAAGAATTAGATTTGAGCAATAAAGTAATTTCCAATTTAGCTGGAATACAGTACTTTGTTAACTTGGAAAAATTAACATTAGATGGTAGTAACTTAACAAATTTTAGTCTATTAGATCAGCTTTCAAAACTTAAAGAAGTAAAATACAATTCTAATTTAAATGTAAATATTATTTAAGAAGGGGCTTAACTTGGTCTGGGGGGGAAACAAATGGAGAAATACAAATTCATATTTAAAAACGAGATAACAATTGCCTATTTTTTTCTAATTTTATTTTTGTCTGCTTATAGCTTTTTAAAACCTTATTATACTTATGATTTAATTCCCTATACTGCTGCTACCATTTCGATAGAACAAAGTAATAAAGAAAAAATCCATGATGAGACTTTCAAAACTGTAGAAAGTGTCTTACCTAAAGCTGTCTATAATGGTTTTATTTCAGGAGAATTTGGGCAAGAAATGTTGAAAGATAGTGAGTCATTTTATCAGCAATTAAATTACTATAAAGTTAAACCGTTATATATATTCCTGATTTATGGTTTTCATAAAGTAGGTATTGGTATTGTAACTGCCATTAATATTATTTCTGTTCTTTCTTTTTTAGGTATTTCAATCCTTCTCTTTTTATTTATAAGAAAACTAAATAGGGGTTTTCTGGGGATTATTATACTTTCGCTTTTAATGATTTGTCAGCCTTTTATTTTAATAGCCGGGAGAAATACGCCGGACACCTTATCAGCTTTTATAATATTGCTTTCTTTGTTTTTAGTGCTAAATAAACAGTTGAAATTATTACCAGGGATACTATTAGTTTTATCTATCGCAATTAGGCCGGATAATTTAATAATTTCAGGTGCTTTATTCCTTTATTTTGGTTTATTAGCTCCTAAAGAATATCGTCTCAAAATTTATCAAACGTTGAGTTTTTTAATTTTATCGGCAATTCTATATTTTTCAATAAGTATTTTAGAACATTCGTATGGTTGGAAAACACAATTTACTATAAGTTTCCTTCATTTTATAGATCGGCCTGCGGAAGTTACTGTGCAACTAAGTATGAGTGATTATTTTAGGGTATTAATTTCGAATGGGATTGCTGTATTAAATACGCATATTATTTACTTCATAGTCTTGGGCTTGGTTGGTTTGGTGGTTTCAAATATTAAAAATTTGAATTCTGTTTACGGTCATCTGATTGTATTCACTATGGGGGTTATGATTTTTTACTTCTTACTATTCCCTAGCCAGGAAGTCGATCGTTACTTTACTACAGAATACCTATTACTATTAATTCTTTCTTTACGAATTCTTTGCGACAGTGGCTTTTTGAAAGTACAAAAACGGGGCCAATTAAAAAAGCAAGTTTCATAGGGTTAAGGGGATGCAAGGAAATTAGCTAAATTTAAATTGTGATGAAAAAAGGAGTAGATAGATCAAATGCTACTCCTTTTTTCTTTTTGGATAAAGGATTTAAGGGGGTTATTAATTTGTATATAGTAAACGGAAATTCGCCAATTTTAACGATTGTTGTACCCTGTTATAACGAAGAGGCTGTTTTATACGAAACGGCAAAAAGACTTACAGAAGTTTTAGAAAATTTAATTATTAAAAACGCCATTTCTTTGAAAAGTTCTATCCTTTTTGTCGATGATGGGAGTAAAGATCGGACATGGGGAATTATTGAGGGATTAAATCAAAATAACCAATATGTCAAGGGATTAAAGCTTGCCCGAAATGTTGGTCATCAGAATGCATTATTAGCAGGGTTACACACGGCGAAGGAAAATGCTGATTGTGTAATTTCGATTGATGCAGATCTTCAGGATGATGTTAATGCAATTGAGGAGTTTATTCAAAAGTATACAGAAGGTTATGAAGTTGTATATGGAGTTAGAAGACAAAGGAAAACAGATACCATTTTTAAAAGAAATACCGCACAGGCCTTTTACAAAATATTGGGGTTTATGGGGGGGAATATAATTTATAATCATGCTGATTATAGGCTACTAAGTAAGCGTGTTTTAACGCACCTTGTGGATTTTAAAGAAACCAATCTTTTCTTGCGTGGAATAATTCCATTGATTGGATTTAAATCAACACAGGTCTATTATGATAGGAATGAAAGATTTGCTGGAGAATCAAAATACCCATTAAAAAAGATGCTAGCGTTTGCATTTGATGGCATAACATCATTTAGCATTGCGCCAATTCGAATAATAACTATATTAGGTATTTCCCTATTTATATTAAGTATTTTTACAAGTTTATATACAGTTATAGAAAAAATACTAGGCCATACAATTTCCGGATGGACTTCACTTATGCTTTCAATTTGGTTTATTGGAGGATTTCAACTCATGGGGATTGGATTGATTGGTGAATATATTGGGAAAATCTTCAATGAGGTGAAGAAAAGACCCAAATATATTATAGATGTTAATCATTTCGAAACAGTAGCTAATGAACGAAATGGAGAAAACATATCTAATAATTTTAATGAAGTCCTTAGTAGATAAAACTTGATATTAAAGTCAGTTTTTCGTTAGGGGCTAAATAAGGAAAATGAACTCTTTAATACCAATATACGAGGAGATTTAAATGGAATTAATAAATAAAAAGACAATAAATGAAAAAAGATATAGCCTTGTTAATGTTCCTTTATTAATTGATAAAGTATATGTATTATTCTTTTTATTAATCGTCGTAATATATTCAGTTAACTTATTTTACAACTTAGGACAAAGTATAAATGACTTTGATGAAGGTAGACATGGTGTTAGTGCTTATGAAATGGTGAAGAGTGGAAATTATATAGTGAACACTTATGATTATAAAACTGATTATTGGAACTTGAAGCCACCTTTAAGTTTTTGGTCCATTGCAATAGGATACAAATTATTAGGGTTCACTCCATTAGGATTAAGAATAGGCTCAGCAATTTTCGCATTAATTACAATTATAATCATTGGTCTGTATATTAGGTATAAATATGATTCTCTATCTTCAATAATTACTATGATGGTATTATCAACTAGTATTCAGTATTTACTAATTCATGGGGCAAGAACAGGTGATGCAGATTCTCTATTTATCATGTTTTTTACTATTGCAATAATAAGCATGCTCTTATCAAATATAAGTTTAATGTGGTTATATTTAACTGGCTTATCTTTCTCATTTGCCTTTTTAGCAAAAAGTTGGCATGCAGGTTGTATACCCATAATTTTATTAGTTTATTTAGTCATAACTGGGAAATTAACAAAGTTGAAATTAAAAAATTGGTTTCTTTTATTCATTGCTGCACTAGTTCCCATCCTTATTTGGGGATTTATTAGATTTCAATATGATAGATGGACCTTTTTTCAAAAAATGATTACATACGACCTATTAAAACGAGGTTCTTCTGCTATTGAAGGACATAAAGAAGGAAAACTATTTTATCTTGAATGCTTATTAAGACCTGAGTATAGATATTGGTTAGGTTTTCTATTATTATTGTTAACCTTCTCTATAAAAAACCAAATAAAAAATTTGTTATCTGAGCGGAGAAACTCCTTATTTGGTATATCATTATGGATAGTTATTCCTATATTACTCTTTTCAAGTGCTTCTACTAAGCTTGATTGGTATATACTTCCCATATTTCCTGCCCTTTCAATACTAATTGGAATATTAGGGGGGCAAATAATAAAAAATTTTAGTCTAATTTATAAATTAATTATAATAGCAACCACTTTACTATGCTTTTCTTATTATGAACTTGCTATAATAAAATCTATTTCAATCCCTACACAAGACAATGTTCAGAGTACTTTACACTTTTTGGGAAAAGATAAAGTTAAGAGCAATTCTAAAATTATTTACAGTTTCCCTGAATGGACTCAAGACAATACACTGGCTGCTAAATTATATGGTAATTTACACCCTTTAAGTGGAGGGATTCAGGCTTTTATAAAAAATGAAAATTCTTTATTACTTATACCAGAAAATAAATTAGACAATATCCCCCAACAAATTGGTTATAAGGTCATTAAGAATTATAAGAATATAGCCATTATTGAACATAAAGAATCTGTTTTTTAATACTATTTGTGTTAACCCATTTGAAGGAAATTATAGTTAGTTAACCAAAGATTTTATCTGTTTTATAGAGGAAATAGGGTGTCAAACAGCCTCATTTGCTCCGGCAATAAAAGTGACTTTTAACAATGTGTTAGCTTTACTAATAGGGATGGGATTGAAAGAATTATGAAGAGGGAAATATTGTTATTTTTAATTATAGGTGTTATTAATACATTGGTAGGTCTATCAAGTGTATATTTTATATTTAATATAATTGGATTAAGCTATTGGCCATCAACTTTTTTAGGAAATGGAATTGGAATTGGAATGTTAGTAAGTTACACATTAAATAAAAAGTTTACTTTTCAAAGTAAAGAAAAAGAAGTTAAAAGTTTTTTAAAATTTATTACAGTAGTTATTTCATGCTATTATGGGTCTTATGGGCTTAGTAATTATGTTTCAAAACTTATTTTGTCATCCTTTATTAATGAACCAAAAATGATTGGAAACCTATCAATTCTTATAGGAGCAGGCCTTTATACGATAACAAACTTCTTTGGACAAAAATATATTGTATTTTACAAGTCAAATTCTAAAAAGTCGGGAGAATTTGAGATTCATTAGGATTATGAGAGGAGGTAAATGGTTTGGAATTCACAAAACAAGATATGAAAATGACAAAAGGTGTAGCAATTATGTTTATGCTGCTCCTTCATCTTTTTTGTAGGAAGGATGTTAATGGCTTATATGATACGTTTCCAATAATTAATGGTGTCCCATTAGCTTACTATATTGGTTTATTCGGGGATGCCTGTGTACCTATTTATTGCTTCGCCAGCGGTTATGGTTTATATTTGAGCATTAAAAATTCCCAAGGAAAAACATTGAGAAAGAACGGAATGCGTATTTTTAGATTATTGATTAATTATTGGATAATATTGTTCCTTTTTGTAGGAATAGGAATCCTGGCTGGGAAATCCGAAACACTACCAGGTAATCCCATTAACTTTATTCTAAATTTCTTCGTATTATCTAATTCTTATAATGGAGCATGGTGGTTTTTGCAGACGTATATCATTCTTGTCTTGGTAGCTCCAGGCCTTTTTAAAATAGTTAGAAAATATAATTCTTATGCTTTGATCATCATTTCTGGTTTTGTATATTTAGTAGCTTATATCCAAAGAATTAAACAAGTAATTGACCTAGGGGATAGTGCCGCACTGAATATGATTGTAAATGCCATTGTATTATTTGGCACTTCGCAGTTGCCATTTATTGTTGGGGCAATTTTTGCAAAAGATAAAATCTATACGAAAATATCAAAAAAGCTAAGTCGTGTTCCAATGAAAAATATCCTTTGTTTATTGGGAATTCTACTTTTAGCTGTCTTACATGGCTTTTATGAGTCGATGATTATTGCTCCAATTACAGGAATTGCCTTTATTTGTCTTTTTAACCTTGTTGATAAAAGTAAAAGGCTTCAAAAAGTTCTTGATTACTTCGGGACTCATTCAACAAATATTTGGTTAACTCATATGTTTTTTTATATGACGATTTTCCCTAATCTAGTTTTTGCTGCAAAGTATCCATTACTCATTTTTTGCTGGTTGGTCTTGCTATGTCTTACCTCTTCTCATGTTGTTAATTTTATTTATAAACCAATCATGCAAAGAATTGATAAAAATAACTTGAATTTGGGTAATAGAAAAAGGGCGATTGGATAAAACTGTGCACCCTTTTGGATAAACATAAGGCTGAAGAAAAAGGGAAATCCTCCTTGGTATGGAAAACTTTTCAACCTAAAGGATAAACTAAAAACGAATTTAAATAAAGAGGTGATCATTTTGAAACTTGCATTCATTTCTGATATTCACGGAAATGCAGTAGCATTAGAAGCGGTATTAGATGATATTAAAAAGAAAGAAGTTGATAAGGTTATTGTTCTCGGAGATATCTGTTTTAGGGGGCCAGAGCCAAAACGTGCTCTTGAGATGGTACAAAAATTACATACTCAGGTCATAAAAGGAAACGCAGACGAATGGGTGGTTCGAGGTATTAGGGAAAGTGAAGTACCTCCAGCTTCATATGAGATAATGTGTAAAGAAAGGGATTGGACATACCAACAATTGGATGTAGCCGATTTTGATTACCTTAATATGCTACCGACTGAGCTAAAGTTGGATATAGGAAAATTAAGATTCCATGCTTTCCACGCGACACCAGAAAGTTTATTTGAAGTTGTTAAACCAAATGAAAGTGATCAAATATTAGAGACAAAAATGATGGTTAATGATGCGGATATATACATTTATGCTCATATCCATATGCCTTATATTCGTTATATTAATGGAAAATGTATTATAAACATTGGAAGCGTGGGTTTACCATTCGACGGATTAGTAAAATCGTCATATGCATTGGTGGAAATAAATGAAGAAAGCTTTCAAACAACAATTATTAGGGTGAAATATGATGTTAATAGAGCTATTAGTCAATTGCATGAAAAAGGGTATCCTAATACGCTACAAATAGAAGAGGTTTTGAGGAATGCAAAAAGTTAATTTGAATTTAAAAAGATTATATTAGCATACTAGGATATTTTTAATACAAAAATCCATATCTATAAGTGTAAAAGAAAACACCTGCAAAAGCAGGTGCCTAAAAAGAGGTATTTAATTTAGTTCAAAGTTCCAAATTTTTTAAACACAGCCGTTCCTCCAACTAGCTTCCAAACTTGAATGTTTCTTTTTGTCCAAATTGCAGTACCATCAGTTATGGTAGAGGAAGTCCCCCATGCTGGTTCGATACTGCCGCTAGTTCCGGCCGATGTACACTCATAATAACTGCCTTCATCTTTTGTTGGTAAGACTTTGTCTCCAATACTATGTTTTGCGTTGGCTGTCCAGATAGGTATTCCTGCAATATCTTTAACTGTTGAATATAGTGGTGCAGTTGGAAATACTGGAATTGTTGCGGAGGATTTTCCGTTCGAAACAGTAGAATAATAAAC
This sequence comes from Neobacillus sp. GCM10027624, assembly GCF_042675345.1. NCBI lineage: Bacteria > Bacillati > Bacillota > Bacilli > Caryophanales > Bacillaceae > Neobacillus > Neobacillus sp. GCM10027624. The sequence goes on along the minus strand of NZ_JBHTHD010000033.1, from coordinate 103,484 downwards.
ATAACCGTTTATAGAGATTTTTTCGCCCCAGTTATAACCCTTCGAAGCTTGCCAAGCGGGGAAGGTATCAGAAAAACCTTCTACTGTGCAAACCCAGCCCATAAATCCGTCGGTTGCCATTTTACTATTTAAAATTTGTTTTCCTAATTTGAAATAACCGGTTGTCGGAATAGAGGCTGACCAATTATATGGATCAATAACTCCATTAATTGTATTATTTTGGAATAAAGGCATCTGGGTATTATCAACCGATAAAGTAATATTATCTTCTAAGGTATTGTTAACAAATATAATTTTAAATTGATCAGGAGTTGGACTAGGGCAGTTAATTGCCTTCATGGCCAAATTAGATTTAAATCTATTTCCATCCACGAGTAGAGTCCCTCCTGTTACATTCCACCAATATCCATCAATCATACCAGAAGAAGTAGAAATAGCATTTGAATAATCGAACAAGTTATTGAGTAATTCCACCCTTCCTTCTGTTTGTGCTGAAAAATAGAAAGCTGTATTAGATCTTCCATTGAATGTACAATTAATAAACCTTGCCAACTCATTATTTGAAAAGCTAAATAGACTATATCCATCCCAAGTAAAAGTACAGCCTATAAATTCTACATATTTATTGGCAGCTAGATTTCCTGTATTATTAAATCTGCAATTCGTATAGGTGCCTCTTGGTATTTTTATTCCTCCATTGTTATTCATTATCTTCTTGGTGTTTAGGAAAAGGATATTATTATAGGACCATCCTTCAGCTGCGTTTACATCACCGTTAAATATCACGCTCGAAGAACCTAAAGAACCTTCAAATGTACACCCCGTCATGGTTTGTGGATATGTTCCTGCTGAAAACCCTGCACCTGTTATAGCATTATTATAATCAGTGTCAACTGTAAATTTACAGTTGGAAACTGAAACACAGTACGCTTTAGGTCTATTTACATTTAATGAACTATTTAAAAAAGTATTATTATCTACTAGTGCTGGTTCAGTTGTTCCATTATTAAGAATTACATTGGTTCTATGAAAATGGTTGTTACTTATTACACATTCTCCATTAGCATTAACACTTGTATCTTTAAAGTAATTCCCTTCAATAAATAATTTTCTTACACCAGCATAACCAGTAATTCCAATACCTCTCTCGATTTTATTATTCCTTACATGGAAGTTTTTTCCTTTAACGAAGATCAATTGCAACGGGCTGTCATGAAGAAAATTATCTTCAATCCAAAGATTTTGATTTAACGCATAGTTATCTTCAACATCTAATGCAGCAGAAGGGCCAGTACCACTAATATGATGAATATCATTATTTTTAACCCAAACAAACTTAGCTCCCTGCAATGTAACACCGAGTCTACGGGTATGGTGAATATGGCACTTTTCTATGAAAGTAAACTTGGGTATTTCCATACATCTTAATGTTAACCCGTTGCCCGATGTTGAAGGAACATTTGATTGATGTAGAACAATTTTAGCGCTAGTAGCCCCTTCAGGTAGTGGTATTTCATCATAAAAATCAACATTTGTTAAAGAGGAGTTAAATGTACCGTTAGTATTATAAAATATAACATCAAACGGTATTGTGCCATCAATCTCTGAGCCAACGGTTTGATAACTAATATCACCATATATACCAAAATTTTTCCATTTTACAATTTGAGGGTTAGTTAAATCTATGAAAATATTAGAACGGATTTTTGTTGAATCCGCTATTAAGTTACCATTAGCAGTATTGATTGAACCTGATTCAAATGTGATTGAATAAGTTTTAGTTGGTGTTGAAGTAGTATAAATTGCTCCGCCTGTTGCAAATAAAGATACCCCATCCCCTGTTAAGTCTAGAAATTCAATATTATCAATCGTAATAAAGCGGGTGTTCGTTCCTTCACCTTTTGCTGTATTTACTATATTGGGGACTAAGACACCCATCCCCCATTCATGTGTGAATGCTTGTCCAGGTGTTGTGTAGTTATGATTATATCGGTCACCTTGAATAATACCGTTTGTGACGCGGGAAAACATTTGATTTTGTTTGTAACTAATAACAGAATAATTAGCTAACCCATTGTTTCGAATTCTTAGGGTAGCACCATTTAAATTTAGGGTCATGAAACTTTGTGGCTGAATCGGAATTGTTTCATCAATTAGATAGGTTCCTTTTTGAAATACAAACTCTGTATATCCCTGTTGTGCAGCCCATACTATTGCATTATTGATTCCGTTGGAGTTACTGGTTGCTAATGTTTTATTTCCGTAATCTGAAACAGTATTTGAAACACCCCATTGGGTTAAATCCAAAACATAACTGCCACTGGCTAGAGTAGACATAAATCCATTCCTCCATTTATTCTAAATTTTAAGAAAGCCATTTTCGTTATGATAGTTTGGAACAAGTTATAGGAGAAAGAAGTAGAAATTCAGTTATCTTTTTGGTTAAGAATATTATCTGGTCTGAATAGAAGGATAATTGTATTTAGTCAATAGAGGATTGTAACCTGCGAAAGGCATGTCCATTTTAAAATAGAGGAATCTTTAACCTATGTTTCTATGAACATCATAATTTGTGGCTTTATAGATATATATTTATTCATAGTTTTTAAAATTGCTTAGACAAAATACTTCATCAAGTAGCCTTTTTATTTAAATAACAGAATAACCAATGGGGAATTTTTTTATAAAAGAATTTTCAAGAGTCATAAAATACAGGCGCAATAGGTCCCCAAAAATACGATTAAATTTTTATATGAATTGGATTATCCAAGTACAAAACAATTAGTAGGTGTTTAAAAAATTCCAGTATTTATGATACATCTTAAAATGCTTTTAAATTTGGTCACATATTTAGGAATTAATTTTAAAAAATTTGTCGAATTAATGTGCTTTAAAAAGAACGTTACCTATTTTATAATTTAAGGTAGGAATTGGGATTAAAAAGGCTTGATAAATAAAATTGAATTTATATTTTTTTGGTCAATTTGTTCTTTATAATGAACAAATAAGTTGAGGCGGTTGAATATGATTAAAGATATCCCTGGTATTAAGTCACCGCAACAAACGTTTTGAAACTGTCTAAGGTTGGACCAAGGCAAGGGTAAACATGAGCATCCAAGGAAAGGAAATGGCGGAATACGATTTCCTCCAATGAATTCTCCCCCTTCTTTGTGGAGCAGGAACCTATAGTAAAGAAAGTGGAAAACATAAGGGAACAGAAAACAGTCATGTTGGTTTTGACCAATGCAATCCCAATGTTAATACTTAAGATGGAAATAAACGGGAAGAAAAATGAAAATTTGGCTTCCCCAATACATAATTAATTGTTTTTATTAGGAGGCCAATATGAATGAAATCATAACAAAAATTGGCGACCATTTTATTCGAATTTCTAGTGAATCAGATAGGTTAGCTAAGTTTTTTCAAAAAAATTTCAATTCCCGTGTAAATATTGAAAATCAGCAAATCGATTTAGTGATTATCGTTAAAGATGGATATGGAGTTTCTTTTATTAATTATGAAGTTGAAGTAACCAAGCAGGATGACAAGATTCTTTTTCGTCGGGAGGATTACCTTATTAAAGTAGATTCAGATTATAAAAAAGCAGAGATATTCGTACATGATGAATTCGCTCTTAAACACGCACTAACAAATTTATACAGTTCTTTTATTGTTTATCATAATTGGGGGTTATTAATTCATTCATCCTGTGTAATAGAAGCGGGGAAAGCACATATTTTTGCAGGTCAATCAGGTGCTGGTAAATCTACAGCTGCAAAATTATCATATCCAAGGGAAATTCTTTCTGATGAGGCTACATTGGTAAAAATCACTTCAAATGATATAACTATTTATAATTCGCCTTTTAGAAGCGAGTTGGAAGCAGAACCAATTGAAAGAATCTCAAAACTAGAAAGTATTCAATTGCTGAAACAGTCACTTCACAATAATAGAATCATAATACCTTCTTCGGATGCGCTCATACGGTTGATGGATAAAGTATTTTTTTGGCCTACATGTCAAAAAGAGATTAAAACAATCTTAAGACTGTTGACTTCCTTAGTATTAAATGTACATGTATATGAACTTCACTTTCAAAAAAACAATACATTTTGGAAGTTGATATCTTAGAGCTGCGAACCCTCCAATATGTTTTAATGAAATCCTGTTAAGGAGGTGAAAAAATGTTTAAGGAAAAAAATTATGAACGACCAGTTGTTTTATGCCATCAACCTATCCGTTTTGAGACTTCTCAAAGTTGGAATGAGGGACAGGGCCCTGTTTCGGGGGATTACGGAAACAGTAATGGAAATAGCTATCCAAATGATGCTTATGATCCAAAGAAACCTAGGCCACCATCAAAGCCAGATGATAAACCACCACCTAAATATTAATGTAAATAAATCAATGGCGATTAAGTGTATCGCCATTGATCTATTAAAAAAGTATAACCATTTTTGATAAAAAATATGTTTTTTAAATAAAACTTTAAAAAACTAATATTAAGGAGTTTAAATCATGATGACTCACTATATTCAAAAGGAAAATATTGAAGAAACAGAACTGGATGGTGAGTGGATCCTTCTCAACACAAATCAATTAACTGTTACTAAATTAAACGAAATAGGCGGTTTGTGTTGGTCCTTATTGAATAACGTTCAAACAACTGAATCCCTTGCACAAGCCGTATTAGATAAGTTTCGACCAGTTGAAGATAAAGAACAAATAAAAAAAGATATAGAAGAATTCTTATCCCAGCTTAATGAGTGTGGGTTGATTGAATATGTTAATCGATAACCTAACCTTTACAATCCTAAAAAAAACTATTGATAAAAATGGTTGGCTAGAGCTACCCGCTTACGGGAATAGTATGTATCCTTTTATTCGCCAGGGGAATCATTGTCGTTTTGTACCATGTCAGCCATTATCACTAAAAAAAGGCGAAGTAATTTTATTTCATTCACAGGATGGGAAGTTGATTGCTCATCGCTTTATTAGGACAAAAATGATTAACCAACAACAGCATTTTTTATTTAAAGGAGATACAAACTTAGGTTTTGATCAACCCATTGGGGAAGAGAGAATTCTTGGAAGACTAGTAAGTGTCAAAAAACAACATCTTAAGCTATCACCAGATCACATCTCAGCAAAACTTTGGGGAAAGTTTATCCTTGCCTTTCCTGGGATGTCAGGTATTCTTCGAAAATATTTAAATCGGAAATTGAACCTGCAATATTAATAAAGAGTATGGAGTGTCCATATATGAAGGAACAAATTGACACACTTATAAAACAATATTTTACCATGAAAGACATTCGCAGAGCGTTAACCTTTGTCATGCCTTATATTCTGAAGCGATGGAAAGCATATATCATGGTACTACTGTTATTAGGGGTAGATATTTACTTAACGATTGCCTTTGCAAAGTTCTATGGGGACCTGACAGACGTTGCGATTCATGGTGGATATCAACAGATTTTATCGTTAGTTCCATATGGTACACTTCTGATTCTTGCAAGTATCGCCTCAAGTGTATCCTATTCATATTGTAATTTATTTGCAACGAACGCAGTGAAAATGGATTTAAAAAACCATTTTTTTCATCATGTATTAAGATTGCCTGTTGGGGATGCTTCGAATTTCCGGTCCGGTGAATTAATGTCCCACTTTTCTAATGATATCCATGGGGTCGATGGTGTAATTGGAAGTAGCCTTATTAGTCTGATTCGGCTACCAATTATTTATATTGTGGTCTTTATTTATTTGATGCAAATCAATTTGACCCTTTGTTTAGTGAGTCTCATTATTGCACCAATCGCCGCAATATCTGGTGTGGTGTTTGGATTATTACTTCGGAAAAATGGTAGATCAATTCACCGGTTAATCGGAAATATTAATCATCATTTAAGTGAAACCTTTCACGGTTTTACGGTTATTCGTTCCTTTACATTGGAGAGGCTTTATTATTCAAAGTTCACTAAACAAAATCGTGAATTATTGAAATTAGAATTAGAAAATACGAAACTTCAAAGCTTATACAATACGGGTGAGCATATTATCGGCTCCATCACTTTTATTCTAAATCTATCAATTGGCGCCTTATTTGTCTCCAAAGGAGAGTTAACTGTTGGTGCTTTTTTAACTTTTTTAAATCTGGTCAATCATTTATTTTATCCGATTACAGGGGTGGCTAACGTCTGGGCAGGTCTCCAACGTTCGGTTGCAGCCCTTGAGCGAGTACTGGCTGTCCTTGATAAAACCGCTGCCTTTAAAGAACTGCCAGCCTTTTCTCAGCCAATCAATATTGTGGAATCAATAGAATTTAGGGAAGTTACATTTGGCTATGTCGAAAATACCAATGTATTTGAACATTTTAATATGACGATTCCCTCGGGAAAAGTTGTGGCGCTTGTGGGACCGAGTGGAGCGGGGAAGAGTACGCTGTTTAATTTATTACAAGGATTCTATACACCTCAAGAAGGGGAGATTCAAATAGCGGGTAAATCCATTCAGGAGTTAACCGCTTCAGAATTAAGAAGTTCAATTGCCCATGTCCCACAGGAAACTTTTCTTTTTGCCGGCACCGTTCGTGAAAATCTTTTAATTGCCCGTCCAAAAATTACTGAAAAAGAAATGGTGGAAGCGGCCATTCATGCTGAAATTCATGACTTTATCCTTTCATTGCCAAAGGGATATGATACGGAAATTGGTGAAAATGGAATTAAATTATCAGGTGGCCAGAAACAGCGGATTGCCATTGCCCGGGCTATTTTAAAAGATGCACCTATTCTATTATTGGATGAAGCGACATCTGCTTTGGACGGAGAAACCGAATACTATGTAAAAGAAGCTCTTGACCAATTAATGGAAGGAAGAACCACCATTGTAATTGCTCACCGACTGACTACCATCCAAAATGCGGACCTTATTTTAGTAATAGACCATGGTCGGATTGTCCAACAAGGTACACATGAAGAATTAATCAGACAGAGAGGGCTATATCGTAATTTAAATGAAACTTCATTTAATAAATCAACTTCATTGTCCCTTTTGTCAAAATCGTAAAAAGGAGGTGGTTCTGTGATTGAGTTAATAAGAGCCGTTTATGAGCGAAAACCATTACCTGAAGATGATTTCTTCTATCATCGTGTTTTGAAGGATATTAAAGAAGATGGGATTGCTTCTCAAGTATATTATTTACTTAAAGAGGAAAGAAAAATAGAGCAAACTCCGGAATTTTTTCAATCAATTTTACATAAAAACTATGAAAAAGCGTTATTCCAAAATCTATTTATAAAAAGCCAACAAAATGAACTCCTTCAGCGGTTTGAACAGCAGGGGATGGATGTCATTCCCTTAAAAGGGATTCATTTTGCTGAAAAGGTTTTCGGGCATTTAGGGGCAAGAGCAACATCTGATATTGATTTGTTAATAAGGATGGAGGATCTTGAAAAAGCAATAGAAGTTGTCAATTTGCTGGGGTTTACGGTAGAAGGAGCGCCGATACCCGGCCATTTTCATTGCAGTTTTAGTAAAGTATTGCCACACTCTACCATGCCCTTAGTAATAGAATTGCATTGGAGCCTTGTGAAACAGAATACTTCAAGGTTTCAAATTAATGATATATGGAAGCATGCCAAAACAGTTGAGGGCTATAAGCATATTAAGGAATTAACTCCTAACCATACCTTTTACATGATTTGTCTACATGGCTGGAGACATAATTTAGATACGATGAAGTATTTCTTAGATTTAATACAAGTTCTTTGCAAATATAACGATGAATTGGATTTAGTGGAAATACTGAAGCTTGCAAAAGCGCATCAAACATATAAAAGAATGATTAGAACCTTATCTATACTGTATTTGGAGTTTCCGTTTTTGGAAGAGATTAAACCGTTTGATTATAAAAGGGATTTTCCATTATGGAAGTATCGCAATGCCAAGGGCCTAAAAAAATATCTTGATTTTTTTGATTACCAGCTTTTTAGTTACGATACTACTATTCATAGTTTAATTGAACTTTTTCATTTGATTTTTCCTTCCAAATATGATCTCGAAGTACAAATATATGATCATTTCATAGGTAATAAAACGTATTGGTCTTTATACAAAAACAGACTCAAAAGTATAATCAAAATCTTCGTTTCCAACTAGGAAAGAATATATCATAATTTTTAAATAGTTAAAGGGGATAACGGTTATGAATACTAAATTAGGTATTCAAATTTTTGGTAATGTGAAGAATATGCTTAAAGAACATCGTTCTTCTAGAAGACCAATCATAAAATTTGGAGTTTCAAGCCTCTATTTTCTTAGGAATTCAGCTAACACTATAAGGCGTTTTTGGTTTGATAAAGAGTTTCGCTCAATTGTGTTTATGCAGCTGACGAACTCTAAAAATGTTCATCAAACTACACCCTACACCTATATGGATCGGTACCCAGTTATTTTTTCAGCTTGTCAAAATTATTTGGATGGAAAGCAAAATCTACGGATTCTTTCGTATGGATGCTCAACAGGGGAAGAGGTTTTAACCCTTCGAAAATATTTCCCTGAGGCGCATATTGTTGGTGCAGAAATTAATAAGCGAAGCCTTAAAATATGTAGAAACCTTTCAATTGATGATAAAATTACATTTGTTCATTCTGAACCTAATGAAATCCAAAAACATGGACCATACGATGCGATTTTCTGCATGGCTGTTTTACAACGAAAGCCCCATTACATTGAAGAAAAAGGAATTAGAAGTTTAAAAAAAATCTACCCTTTTGAAAAGTTCGAAGAACAGATTCTTGAACTAGATCAATTGATTAAACCTGAAGGTTTGCTAATCATTCATTTCACTCAGTATTCGTTTAAGGATACTGCGATAGCTTCAAAATATACCGCATTAGGTCACTATACTCAAGGGAGTTCATGTCTTCTATTTGATAAAAATAGTAATTTAATAAAAAATCCATTCTTTCCAAAAAGCATTTATAAAAAACAGAAAAGATAAATTTCGGGCGGAATATAATATTATAAACGATACACAAGAAACCCCTTTACAAATTTTACATAACTGTAAAGGGGTTTTTTTATCATATTTTAAATATCTTTAAAACGAAACCATTGCTGGAAAATTGCCCGATGGATTCAGAATTAAAATATACTTGCACACTGAATTAATCTTCCGTCTTTATTAAAAAATAACTTTAAGTTAAATGAAATATAGTAATCTCGGGTCTGCAAAAAAAACGAACCGCAAGTTTAGTCGTACCAATCCCTCGATTTACATACAAAGGCATTTTATTTTCTCCAACCTTATATAAGCCATCTGAATATTTTCGGGCAAGAACCTGTTTTATGATTGGACCATAAAAAGGCAAGCGGATTTGGCCCCCATGGGAATGGCCGGAAAACTGGGCGCTTATGGGGTACTTAATACTTTCATCAGCTATGTCGGGTTCATGAGCAAGCAGGAGCACACAATCCTGAGCAGTTAATCCTTCCACTGCTTTTTCGATGTTTGGATTACCATACATAAGATCATCAATTCCCGCAATATATAAGCGCTGCCCATCCACCTCAATAAAGTTGTGACTATTATCCAATACATTAAATTGAGAATTTTGTAGAACGTTAATCACTTGGTTTTTCGTATAAAAATCATGGTTCCCAATGACGGCCCATTTTCCTCCGCGAAGTCCTTTTAACGATTGGAGTAAAGGAATTGCCACTTCAGGTTGATAATTACCAATTTGGACCAGGTCCCCCGTAAAGAAAACAATATCTGGTTTTAAACGATTAATCATTTTAATAACAGGTTGAAAATCTTCTATATCATAGTGAAAACCTAAATGAACATCACTAAATTGAACAATTCGCCAGCCTTCAAATGCTTTAGGAAGATTTTTAATTTTCAACTTTACTTCTTTAACTTGATACCAAAAACGTTCTACCTTAAATGAGTAGGTTCCCATCATGATTCCTGCAGCTAGTATGCCTATATATATTTTTCCAGATTTTTTTAAAAAGGTGCGGCGATTCATCGTATTCTGATTTGATTGTAATTTAGTCATTGGTACTCCTTTATTGAAAACAGAACGGAAACTTAATGTTCCTTATAAAGAACATTATAAGTGAAATACAATTCTAACTCAACTACTACAGTGAAAAAACACCTATGGCATTACGGGAAAGGCAGGGTGGGCCAGTGTTATAAATTGTAGTATATATAGGAGAATTATCCCAATAAGATTGAAAAAATGATTATGATGACAAGAACGATTAATAAAAGAATACTTTTAAATTCTCCTTGCTATCTATTGTAGCTAATAATATATTACCTACCTCAGCATTATACACGGATTTTATTCTGTCTATTAACCACTTTTCATCTTTGTTCATTTGCTGCAAAACAAGAAACTGAATCTTTCCTTCCGTAATAATCGTTTTCGGCAAATCAAACGGTTCTGTTTTCATTTGGCAGTCCGAGGGTGTAAGTGGTTCGTATTGAGGATTTAGAAAAATAGACATTTGTCCATCCGCTTCCCATAGAGCCAATGCTACCTTTTTAACATCCTCCACTTTTTCTTTTCTTAATTCGGCCAATAAGTAATCAACTGTAATTCTCGCCTTTGATAGTCCCTGATATAGGATTGTTCCATCCTTTATCAGAGGGAAGGGGACTGGGTCCATAAACCTCCGAAAACGGGGCCATTTTAAGGTTAAAGAAATACAAATCATATATAAGACAACGATAATTATAGTGGAGATTATTGAACCCTTCATCCCTATAGTATGATCTGATAATGGATGAGCAATGATATTTCCCAACATTAATGCGATGATAAAATCTAATAATCTTAACTGGGAAATGGCACGGCTGCCCATAAATTTTGCGGAAAAGAGCATAAAAAAGAAAGTAATCGTTGCTCTTAAACTCCATTCCATGACCGTTAACGATTCCTGTCCATGTAAAAAATTCAACTAAGACACCTCTAATAAATAGAACTTTTTTATTTATTATGGCCTCACGATGAAAAAATCATCTATTATATTTTGTTCCTAAATCGGACTGAACTTTTGGTTTGTAAAATTTTAACGCATTAAAATTTTGTCGAAATTTTTGGAAACAAATTTGTTCGGTATAGTGAACTTTTATGGTAATATTTTCATAGAGATTACAGTACAATTAGAAAAAGGCAAACCTCTCGAAAGGGTGGGACGCAAAGCTACAGGTCTAAGGTAATATACTATGACGGCTGAGTTGCCTAAAATACTTATATTTTAGGAGGAAAGATAGAACAATGGAAGCTCCGATGATTGACGAAAAAGAACTAGATAAAGAGTGGTTAGACCTGATTCTTCAAGCACGAAATTTAGGAATATCTGTCGAAGAAATAAAAGAATTTCTAAAAACTTCCTGAGGTCTTTTTTTAAAATTAAAAAAGACCTACTCAAAATTTCAAGTAGGTCTAATATTGTTTTTTAACCTTAAAAGAGAAGTCGTTTTCGATTCATTTAATAATGCAAAAATTTCACACAAACAGGATAAGGAACTTCGATATCTTTCTCTATCAATGTCAGTTTTCCGGTTTCAACGTCTCGTCTATAAAGCACGAGATTGCCTGATTCCTGGTTAGATCCAACTATATATCGGCCGGTTGGGTCAATCGAAAAATCTCTTGGCCAATCTCCTTCAGAGGAAACTCGTTCGACAAAACTTAACTCACCTGTGACCTCGTCCACACTAAACACAGCAATACTATTATGCCCGCGATTCCCGGCATAAACAAAACGTCCGTCAGCCGAAATATGGATAGCACTGCCTTGATTGTTTTCCTTAAAATCGTCAGGAAGTGTAGAAATAAATTGGTTAGCTGTAAAATGACCATCTTCAGGGTGATAAGTTAGGAAAATGACCTCTGAACTAAACTCTGTCATCACATAAGCAAATTTTCCGTTTGGATGGAAAGTAATATGTCTTGGACCGCTTCCTGCAGGGGTAGATAAACGACTAACCTCCGTTAATTTTCCATCAGGACCTACTAAATATGTAAGAAGTAAGTCAGTTCCTAATTCAACCACTACGATATATTTTTCATCAGGTGTGACTCCTGCAAAATGTGTATGAGCTTTTTCTTGTCTAGGATCTGGACCAGAACCTTCATGTTGTATAACGGAAGCAGGTGACTGAATGTAACCTGTTTCAGAGTCAAGTAAATAAGATTCAACGGTTCCTTTATGATAGTTTGCACTAAATAAATATTGATTTTTGCTGTCCATGCTAACATGGCAAGGAGACGAACCGGGAGATGATTGGGTATTCATTTGAGTAAGTTCCCCAGATTCACTGTCAATCGAATACGATGCCACACCGCCTTCTTCACCTTTTTTTATAACAGCATATAAATATCGATTATCCTGACTAATGTTAAGGTAAGTAGGGTTGCCCAATTCAGCAACTGCTTTAATATTGATTATTTTTGCATTTTCTGTATCTAATTTAAATGTGTAAATTCCTTTGCTGTCGCCTTTTGTATAGGTACCGATGTATCCGGTGTATTCGCTGTTTGAATTCATTTTCTCCGCTCCTTGAGTATGATTTTCCGTTTTATTTTACCATAGTTAGGAAGGTTTATTTATTTTCGCACTCGAAAGGCAAATTAAAAAAGCATGGAAACTCATGCTTCTTCATCGGTCTTAACCCATTCCCCTGACCACTTCTCAATTTCTCTTATGATCGGCTCCATCGCCATTCCTTTTTCTGTTAAAGAATACTCAATTCGCACCGGTGTTTCAGGAAAAACTTCTCTTTTCACAATCCCTTCATGCTCTAGGTCCTTTAATCGTTCTGATAAAAGCCGTCCACTGATGGGAAGGGAGGATTCGATTGTACAAAACCTCTGTGGGCCTAATAATAGTTGATAAATAATAAAGCCAGTCCAACGCTGGCTCAGTAATTTCATAGCCTGCTCAAATTTAGGGCACAATGTTGATGGATTCATACTTATTCACCTCTATGCTCTTTATTATACATATGGTGATTGTAAACAATCAATTTAATTACTTGACGTAAATTCATTACGTTATTATAGTTAGTTACATAAAGTAAGTAAAGGAGTGAAAGTAATGCTTCCATCTTTATTTTTAGCGCATGGTTCACCGATGTTAGCGATTGAAGATAACAATTATACAAGATTTTTAGAAAAACTTGGGCAGCAATATCATCCAAAAGCGATTGTCATTTTTACTGCTCACTGGGAAGCTGAAACATTAACCATTTCTTCTTTAGATGAATCGTATGAAACCATCTATGATTTCTATGGATTTCCACCGGAACTTTATGAAATTAAATATCCCGCAAAAGGTTCCACTAAACTCGCACAATCTTTAAAAGAACGATTAGCACAAGCAGGAATTCCTTCTAATCTGGATACGAAGAGAGGGTTAGATCATGGTTCATGGACAATGTTATCAAAAATGTATCCAAATGCGGATATTCCTGTCATTCAAGTCTCTGTTCATCCCTTTCTACCAATGGATGCGCAATACAAAATCGGCGAGGCATTAAAAGGGCTTGGGCAAGAAGAGATTCTTGTTATTGGAAGTGGTGTAACAGTCCACAATTTGCGAATCGTTCATTGGGGACAAAAAGAACCGGAACCGTGGGCAGTCGCCTTTGACGACTGGCTTTTGGAAAAAATTAAAAAGCAAGATTTGGCCAGCCTATTCCAATATGAAAAACTAGCACCGAATGCCAAGGCTGCTGTACCAAGGCCGGAACACTTTGTTCCATTTTTCATTGCGATGGGCAGCGGAAACGGTATGGAACAGGCACAACCAATCTACCACGATTATGAATTTGGAACGCTAAGTTATCTTTGTATGAAATTTTAAAAGTGCCATTTTTCAATGGCATTTTTTGCTGTAATATTAACATTTTGTGAAGGTGTGTCCTTTTGTTTCACATTAGTGGACAGGTTTAGTACAATTAAACCTATCTTAGAGAATAAATGAGGAGTTTAAATTTTATGGCAAATAACAAAAAAAATACGAAACAACAGGGGAGTTCATCTAAGTTCACCTTTTGGATGATCGGCTTAATAGCGGTTTGTATTCTTGGCTTTATTTTTCTAGGAAATCATAATAAAAAGGTAGAAAAGCCAGCGTCTAAGTCGGATGTCGCGATTGATTATTCTGGCCAGCCATTCCTTGGGAAAAGTTCAGCGCCTGTATCCATTATTGAATTTGGCGATTATAAATGCCCAAATTGTAAAAACTTTGCTGACGGTGTGATCCCAGTTATTCAAAAAGAGTTAGTGGATACTGGTAAGGCTAAACTGTATTTCTTCAATGATTCCTTCATTAATGTAGACTCCACACGTGCGGCTAAATTTGCTGAAGCAGTCTATCACGAACTTGGGAATGATACTTTTTGGAAATTCCATGACCTTCTTTATAAAAAGCAACCGGAAGATCCTAAATATGAAAAAATGGATGTTTATGACAAGAAATTTTTGGCGAATACACTAAAAGAAGTAGCGAAAGAAGATGAGGTCAAAAAGGTCGTTGCTTATTTTGATGCCAAAAAGGCAGATGCTGCGTGGCAAAAGGATATGGATTATGTTACAAAACTTGGTGTAACAGGTACTCCAACGATTTTTGTGGACGGAAAGATGTTCCAAGGGAAAACACTTGATGATTTGAAGGATATGGTTGATAAAGCAGCAAAGGGGAAATAGGTAAATGAATAAATCCATACTATTTGCTTGGGTTGCTGCGATTATCGCCACACTTGGAAGCTTGTACTTTAGTGAAGTCCGTCATTTTATCCCATGCACACTGTGCTGGTATCAAAGAATTTTCATGTACCCATTAGTGATTATTCTTGGAATCGCCGGCTATCGAAATGATTTGGCCATCTATCGGTATGTTTTACCGTTATCTATCATCGGGATGATTATTTCTGGATATCATACGGTGCTGCAAAAAATCCCGTACCTGCAGCAGTTTGAAATGTGCACTTCTGGTGTTCCTTGTTCAAAGGATTATCTCAACTGGCTTGGTTTCATAACCATTCCAATGCTGGCGTTTGTTGCGTTTACCATTATTACGATAAGCCTCGCATTTCTTGCTCGAGAAAGCAAAAAAGAGACAATTTAGTCTCTTTTTTTTGTCATAAAAATATATGGGGAAATTTCCAAAAGTAAATAAGTGGTTTTAGGACTTTAATTTTCCGATCGATAAATTGACACGATAGTTACCATGTTTTAAGAGGCGTTCAAGAAGTAGCTCCATTTCCTTATTCGAGGCGAAGTGAGCAGTCAACAAATAGCAGCCCTCTCCGCTAATTCGGTGTACCTCGGTAATTGCCTCTTCCGTATTGAAAAACGAATGAAATGCTGTGTGATTCTCTGACTTTACAAAAACAGTAATAAATGCAGTTACAGGCTGTCCGAGTTTCTCCTTATTTGTTGAAATCGTATATTGTTCAATGATGCCCATATCCTCTAATCTCCGAATACGGTTTCCTACAGACTGCCCAGTCATATGTATTTCTTGACCTATATCCTTCCATTGCATTCTTGAGTTTTCTTTTAGTAACGACAGTATCTTAAGATCTATATGATCAATCATAATTAAAATCCTTTCATCGTGAAAGCTAAAGGCCATAAACTGTTTCGCCAACTTATTCTGCTTATTAGGACTAGTCTCTATACTTAAATATATCCTTTTTCACAAACTTGTTCAGCAACTATATTTAGTTATAGCATAGGGGATTAGAGAAAATAAACCTTTATAGAAGTCAAGGTGAACGAAACGGTAAGCAAGAAGAAATTCTTGCTTCTATTAGATTAAATAGATGAAAAAGGGATATGAAGCTGCACGTGCAACAGACTTAATGCAGGAGTGATTAATTTGAAGAAACATGATTTTATTATTGTTTTAGACTTTGGAAGCCAATATAACCAGCTTATTGCACGCCGTATCCGCGATTTCGGCGTATACAGCGAATTGCATCCGCATACGATTACAGCGGAAGAAATTAAGAAGATGAATCCCAAAGGAATTATTTTTTCTGGCGGTCCAAACAGCATATATGAAGATAAAGCATTCAATTGCGATCCGGCAATTTTCGATTTAGGATTGCCTGTATTTGGTATTTGTTATGGAATGCAGCTTATGGCCCACCATTTTGGCGGTAAGGTAGAACGGGCTGAGCTCCGCGAGTATGGAAAAGCGGTATTGAAAGTAGAAAACGAGTCCCAGCTTTACAACGGCCTTCCTGATAAACAAGTGGTATGGATGAGCCATGGCGATTTAGTAACCGACTTGCCGGTAAGCTTTGTTACAGATGCAACGAGCGATTCGTGCCCGATTGCGGCAATGAGCAATGAAGACCGTAAATTTTATGGGGTACAATTCCACCCGGAAGTGCTTCACTCTGAATACGGAAACGACTTATTGAAAAATTTCGTGTTCGATGTGTGTAGATGTACAGAAGGTTGGAACATGGAAAACTTTATTGAAGGGGAATTGGAAAAAATCCGCGAGACAGTGGGAGATAAAAAAGTGATTTGTGCGCTTAGCGGCGGTGTGGATTCTTCCGTTACAGCGGTATTGATTCATAAAGCAATTGGCGATCAGCTGACTTGTATTTTTGTTGACCACGGCCTTCTTCGTAAAGGCGAAGCGGAGAGCGTCATGAAAACATTCAGCGAAGGTTTCCAAATGAATGTTATTAAAGTGGATGCGAAAGAGCGGTTCTTAAATAAACTTGAAGGTGTATGTGATCCGGAACAAAAACGGAAAATTATTGGAAATGAGTTCATCTATGTATTTGGTGATGAAGCGGAAAAATTAGAAGGAAACGACTTTTTGGCGCAAGGAACTTTGTATACTGATATTATTGAGAGCGGAACGTTGACTGCGCAAACAATCAAATCTCACCATAATGTAGGCGGGCTGCCTAAGGAAATGAAATTTAAATTGATTGAACCTCTTAATATGTTATTTAAAGATGAAGTGCGTGAATTGGGTTCCAAGCTTGGCATTCCGGATGAAGTTGTATGGCGTCAGCCGTTTCCAGGTCCCGGTCTAGGAATACGTGTGCTGGGTGAAGTGACGGAAGAAAAGCTTGGAATTGTAAGAGAATCTGATGCGATTTTGCGTGAAGAAATCCAGAATGCTCGACTTGATCGTGATATCTGGCAGTATTTCACGGTACTTCCTGATATACGGAGTGTGGGTGTAATGGGGGATGAACGCACATATGATTATACAGTGGGAATCCGCGGAGTAACCTCCATTGACGGCATGACTGCGGATTGGGCACGTATTCCTTGGGAGATATTAGAGAAAATCTCTGTGCGCATTGTAAATGAAGTGAAGCATGTGAACCGCATCGTGTACGATGTGACAAGTAAACCGCCTGCGACGATTGAGTGGGAGTAACACTCAAACATAACTTGAAAATGGAATATACACAACGGAAACGAACGTTATTTATATACGTTCGTTTTTGTTATTGTAAAAAAGTCTTGGGAGAGGAAACCTCTAGAAATTATACGATGACTTTTTTAATATATGAAAAACTTAAGTGAAATTGATTTTTTTTATATTTTTCATATATAAATTTAGGTGATACCATAATAGTTGAAAGAAAAAAAGAGTAATCAGACTTCAAGTTTTGCGCAATAATATTTTTCTATTGTATCTTCCCTCAGGGGTAAAAACAAATTAAGGTGAATTAATATGAAGAAACAACTTTTTTACGGTGGTTTAAGTACTTTTCAATGGTTCATTTTTTTACTAGCAACTTCTGTAGCATTCCCTATTATAATTGGGAACGTATTTCATTTGTCGATTGGGGAAATTTCTGAATTAATGCAGCGAACGTTTTTCGTGATGGGGATTAGTTCTTTTATTCAAGGATGGTTGGGACATCGATACCCAATTGCTGATGGCCCAGCAGGTTCATGGGTTAGTGTGTTTGTGATTTTAGCAGGAGTTGCTATACATCAGGGCCAAAACACATCAGAAACCTTACAATTCTTAGAAGGCGGGTTGATCGTTTCAGGCCTTTTACTTTTTATTCTAGGTGTAACTGGTTTAGTTAATCGGCTGTTATTCTTGTTCACTCCTTTAGTTACAGGTTCCTTTATTTTTCTATTAGCCTTTCAACTTAGCGGTGTTTTTTTAGAAGGTATGATGGCATTGCATGGAGAGCCATCCCGACCTGATTATGGAACAACAGCCATTTCATTCGGTGTATTTTTCCTGATAATTCTGCTTTCTATTAAAGGGAAAGGGTGGATTAAGAGTTACGCTTTGTTGATTGGAATTTTATTAGGATGGTTCCTATACTTCTTATTCGACAAAACCTCAGGTACTTTTATCCATTCAGATTCTTTGGTTAGACTTCCAGAAATTTTTGCTTGGGGTATCCCACGCCTAAATTCCGGAATGGTTGTTACTTCCATTCTGTTTACGTTTATTTTAGTTTCAAATACGATTGCGGCCGTTATGGCTGTCAAACAAGTAGTCCCAGAATCTCAGAAAAGCGAAGTAAAAACGATTAGTCGTGGCAGCTGGGCAGGTGGTATTTCTCATTTTTTATCCGCTCTTTTTTCCACAATTGGAATTGTTCCATTGCCAGTATCCGCTGGTTTTATCCGATTAACTGGGCAAAAAAGATTAGGGCCTTTCCTTATTGCAAGTATAGCTTTATCAGGTATAGCATTTATTCCAATGATAGTAGATTTTTTAGCCTTGCTTCCAGCCCCCATTGCAAGTGCTGCATCTCTTGCATCGTTTGTAGAAATGATCGGGATCGCTTTTCAGTCTATTCTGAGAGAAGAACTAGACCAACGCAGGTTGACCATATTAGGAATTACATTGTTAATCAGTACTGGATTAATGTTTCTTCCTTCAAGTATATTTCAAGGTCTTCCTTCCATTCTGCAATATATCTTTAGTAATAGTCTGCTTGTCGGTACAATAATAGTAATCTTGCTAGAACAACTTTGGAAAAAACAAAAATGGAAAAACCATTTTGCTCAGTGAACGCTCAAGGTTAACTATTTTTACTTTGTTTAAATAACAATTTTTTGTATCATACTCTATTTAAAAAAAACGGAATTTGGTTCAGCCAAATTCCGTTTATATTTTTATTCATTGTTAGTTTTATTCAGGCGGGTTAAGTTCTGATTTTGTTTCTTGTGAACTTACTAATAAATCTACAAAGTTTTGAGCTGCCTTTGATAAGTAATGATTTTTCAGCCATATTAACCCGACAGAGGCGGATAACTTAGAACTTGGAATAAGGTAAGATTGTGTTGGGTATCCTTTGTGCCGTTTAAGTATGGTTTCTGGAACAATGGATGCGCCAAAACCAGAGGAGACTAGATCCATCAATAGAGTAATGTCAGAACACTCTCCAACAAAATTAGGTTGTATTTTGTACCGTGAAAATGCTTCTAAAATTAAATAATGCACACCTAATCCTTCCGTACTCGGTAAGATGATCGGGTAGTTTTGAAGCGCACCAAATGAGACCCCATGACCTAACGGTTTCTGTTTTTTTGATGTTATAAAGTAAAATGGTTCTGTTTGAAGGTGAAGAACTGAAAAATCATCCAAATTTAGTGGCATTCGAATGATTGCCAGCTCAACTACCCGGTCTCTTACTAATTTACAAAGATGAGAGGATTCATTTTGTTGAATTTTATAAGTAACCTTAGGGTATAGTTTTCGAAATTGATGGAGTATTTCAGGTAACTCGACAACAGAAAATGTATTGATTCCTATTGATAATCTACCGTTTATCCCTTTTCCTACTTCCTTCACTTCCATTTTGGCTTCTTCCATTAACTGAGTCATTTGTAAAGCATATTTATATAAGGATTTCCCGGCTTCTGTTAATTCGAAAAATTTTCCACTTCTCTCTACTAATTTTGAGCCTAGTTCCTCTTCCATTGATTTCAAATGTTGACTTAAAGGGGGTTGAGATATATGAAGTCTTTCAGCAGCAGCAGAAATTTTCCTTTCTTCTACAATGGCTATAAAATATCGCAGCTGTCTTATGTCCATTGTTAAAACACTCCTTGTATTATATGCAAAAGTTAAGTAAAACTTATTTTCTTTATATTATTAATATGGTTGTTCCCATGTTAGCATATTTGTATCAGGTAGGAAAAGGAATTTCTGGTGATTCTAGAGATTTAAAAAAAGGGATGTGACTCCCTCCTCACAAAGTTTAGCAGAAGAAAGGAATATGAAACTGATGAATCAACAAATGATAATAGCAGCAGAGAAAGGTGACACTGATAACGTTCTAAATCTACTTAAAAATGGTTCAAACATCAATACAATGGATAGACACGGAAGAACGGCCGTAATGGCAGCGACTTATTCCAATAATATAGAAACGGTAAAGGTACTGATTCAAAAGGGGGCCGACATAAATATTCGAGACAATCACTTAAATAATGTCCTCTTGTATTCCGGAGCGGAAGGCTTGCTTGAAATCGTAAAACTAGCAATTGATGCCGGTGCTGATACGAAACTTACAAACCAATATGGAGGTACGGCACTTATACCAGCTTCAGAGCGTGGACATGTTGAGGTTGTGAAGGAACTTCTTAATCATTCGGATATTGATGTCAACCACATCAATAAGTTGCATTGGACAGCATTATTGGAAGCAGTCATTCTAGGTAACGGAGGAGAAAAGCATCAAAAAATCGTACAACTATTAGTCGATAACGGTGCCGATCTAAATATTGGTGATTCTGAAGGGGTCACTCCTCTGGAACATGCTCAAAAACGAGGATTCCGTGAAATTGAAAATATACTAAAAAAAGCGGGTGCCTAACACTCTCCTAAAATTTAACGCAGATGCCGTTATGAAAGAAATTAAATACAAATCAAAATATAAGGAGGCTAAAGAAAGTGACTGATAGAGCATATTGGTTAACGAATGTCAGATTAGAAACTGGATACCACTATGAAAATGGTAGAGTTACAGGAACAGAAACGGAGCTTTTTCATCTGAGAATTGAAGATGGGAAAATAAATGAAATAGTCTTTGCTGATAAAACGTTAGATACTAATTTACCTAAACGGGATGCGAATCATTATTTAGTGCTTCCATCATTTAGAGATATGCACATCCATCTTGATAAAACTTATTACGGAGGTCCTTGGAAAGCGCCAACGATTCCAACTAAGGGTCTTTTAACAAGGTTAGAAGAAGAGGAAGAACTACTCCCACGCTTATTGCCTGTTGCAGAAGAAAGAGCGAAAAAATTATTAGATTTATTGCTGCGATCAGGTTCAACTCACATACGCACACATTGCAATGTTGATCCTGTAATCGGATTGAAAAACCTAGAAGCAACTTTACAAGCGGTGGAGGCTTATAAAGGAAAAGCTTCTGTTGAAATAGTCGCTTTCCCGCAACACGGATTATTACGCAGCAATTCTGTTTCGCTCGTTAGAGAAGCATTACGAAGCGGAGCCTCATTAGTAGGTGGGGTTGACCCTGCTTCAATAGATGAAAATATCGAGAAATCATTACAAACGGTAATGGAACTTGCCGTAGAAGCAAATGCAAACATTGACCTTCATATACATGACCCGGGACATCTTGGTATTTTTACATTTAAGCGATTGGCATCTCTAACGGAGGAAGCTGGATGGCAAGGGAGAGTTACCATAAGCCATGCATATGCTTTTAGTGATATCCCGCTTAAAGAAGCGAGTGAAGTTGCAGAATTACTTGCTCATCAGAAGATTTCAATTACATCATCCGTTCCTCTTGGAAGGACGATTCCGATTCCTCTCTTGAAAGAAAAAGGAATAGAAATTTCACTAGGAGATGACAGCATTACGGATCACTGGTCTCCGTTCGGTAAAGGAGACAGCTTGGAAAAAGCAGGGACATTAGCGGAACGTTTCGACTTAAGTGATGAACAATCTTTAGGACAAACACTAGGGTTTATTACAGGAGGGGTAACCCCTTTAAATGAAAAAGGTGAACGCATATGGCCAAATGTAGGAGATTATGCGGACCTCGTTTTCGTTGATGCAAGTTGTTCTGCTGAAGCTGTGGCTAGAAGGGCAAACAGAATAGCTGTTTTATTTAAAGGAAATCTAGTCGCTGGGGCACTTTAAAAAGGATTAAACCTTTAGATTTGACGCAAAAGTCCTTTAAATCGGTGAATTAGTAAATTTTTATTCACTATAATCATTATAAATAGAAAGGACAGATAAAAGATGAAATCTATTTTTTGGCTAACAAATGCACGATTAGAGAGTGGTTACCAAGTTAAAAATGGCGTTATTAAGGGTACAAATACGAAATGTTGCCATTTATTGATAGAGAATGGAAAAATTGCGAGGATCGTATCTTCTGATGAAACCATTACAGACGATTTACCAAAAAAAGATGTGAAGCAATTGTTGATTCTTCCATCTTTTATAGAAAAACATTGTCATTTAGATAAAACATTGCTGGGTGACCGGTGGCGTCCTGTAACACCTGTAAACAGTATTTTTGACCGACTCGAAATCGAGAAAGAAGTTGTTCCCAACTTAGAAACTACAACGCAGGAACGCGCAGAAAAGTTGCTGGATATTTATTTGAAATCTGGAGTTACACATGTACGCACACATGTGGATGTATACCCTGAGGTTGGTTTGAAGAATTTAGAAGAAGTTCATAAAGCATTGCAAACGTTTGAGGGGAAGTTATCCTATGAAATTGTTGCCTTTCCGCAACATGGTTTATTGCGTACGAAGGCAAAAGATTTAGTAAGAGAGGCCCTTCGTCAAGGAGCGAGTTATGTAGGTGGCGTTGATCCTGCTACCGTAGATGGGGATATTGAGGCATCTTTACAAGAGATGGTTGAACTTGCTGTTGAAGGAAATGCGGGAATTGACTTGCATTTACATGACGCGGATCAATTAGGTATCTTTACCATAAAGAGATTGGCGCAGTTAACGAAAGAAGCAGGTCTTCAAGGTAATGTTGCGATTAGCCATGCATTTGCCCTTGGGGACATCTCTCCATCTGAAGCAGAAGAAATGGCAGAACTATTGGCTGATACAGGAATCACCATTATTACGAGTGTGCCTCTTGATATAAAGTTTCCGCCTGTTGGCTTATTACACAGAAAAGGAGTATCTGTTGCCGTCGGATGTGATAATATTTTTGATGTTTGGTCACCATTTGGAAATGGGGACGTTTTAGAACGAGCTGGTTGTTTGGCGGAAATTTCAAAATGGTCAGATGAACGCTCTTTAGCACAAACACTCCAGTTTATTACAGGTGGTAAAACCCCGCTTAATTCTGAAGGAAATCAAGTTTGGCCTCAAGTTGGGGACGAAGCGAGTATTGTGTTTGTTGAAGCATCTTGTTCAGCTGAAGCTATTGCAAGAAGATCGAAACGAGTAGCTACGATGTTCAAAGGAGAAATTGTTTCAGGTTCACTTGAATCAAAATAAGTATTATCAATACACTTTTATCAAGAAGAAACTACTATTATTTTTTTAGAGCAAAAGAGGAGTAGAATCCGTGCCAAAAAAATCTGCATTTCCATTTTTACTGACATTTATGTTTCTCGCGATGCTTGGCATTGGTCTTGTTATTCCGATTCTCCCTGAACTTTTAAAAGAATTTGGTGCTGGTGGAAAAGCAGCGGGTTATTTAGTGTCTGCCTTCGGTTTGTCACAGTTTTTATTTTCACCCATTGCTGGAGATTTCTCAGACAAATATGGGCGTAAGCCGATGATTGTCGTTGGATTATGTTTGTTCGCTATTTCTAACTTGTTGGCTGCGACTGCAAGTCTTTTTTGGCTTCTAATTGTTGCCCGATTCATTGGTGGAATGGGGGCAGCAGCCTTGGTTCCTTCCATTATGTCTTATGTAGTTGATATCACGACAGTAGAACAGAGGACTAGAGCTATGTCGTTTTTAGGCGCTTCCATGTCATCAGGTTTTATAATTGGCCCTGGTTTGGGAGGAATTCTTGCTGAATTTGGAACAAGGGCACCATTTTTCGCATCTTCAAGTATGGGTCTTTTGGCGATTATCTGTTGTGTTTTATTTTTGTCGGAATCTCGATCTGCTGAGGTTCGTCTTATAAGACAAGAATTGAGACCTAAGAGAGAAAATATTTTTCGTCAACTTGCACAGTCGGTTCACTCTCGTTATTTTATCTTATTGTTAATGATTTTTTCTCTTACGTTTGGACTTACACATTTTGAAGCGATATACCCGCTGTTCGTTACTCAGAGCTATGGATTTACAACTAGAGATATTTCCATTTTGATCATGGTTTGTTCCTTGCTTGCGACATTCAACCAAGTAATGTTAACTAACCGCCTTACACATAGGTTTGGAGAACAGCTAATTATTACTGGCATGCTCGCTCTATCGGCTTTTTCACTAGTATTCTTGCTATTTTCGGGGAATTTTTTTTATGTAATGGCAATAACAATGTTGTTTTTCACATTTAATAATATATTACGACCGACGATTAACACATTACTATCAAAGGAAGCGGGAGATGAGCAAGGATTTGTAGCGGGATTGAATAATGCCTATATGAGTCTGGGTGAAATATTTGGACCAGCGCTTGCAGGTGTTTTATTTGATATTCAAATCAACCTGCCTTATCTATTCGGAGCATTTGTGTTACTGGTTAGCAGTTTCGTATCAGTTAAGTGGGTAGGAAGTAAAAAGGGAGTAATTTTTAAAGAAAATAAAAGAGTAAATGATCAAGCATTATAGTATTTATACATCCGATGTAACAAAGGAAAAGAAATATATCCTATCATTATAGTTTTTAAAGATCAGCCGCATTTTCAATTGAAAATGCGGTTTTATTTATAGTCGGAAGTTTTTATAAAAAGATATGTATCACCTGTATCACTAAAGATTATGCATTTGTAAATTTTTTATTCAAATATGCATATCTATTTTTGTGAATTTTCTAATAAAAGATTGTTATAATAGTATTTTCTCTTTGGCATAGTTTTTGCATATATAAATGTTGTAAAAATAAAGGAGGGTAAGAAAGAGTTTATTTTTTTGCATTAACTGGTCTAACCGGTCTGATTACTGCGTGTCATTAAGGAGAGATTTGCTATGGCAATTGTAAGTGAAACGGTACAAAAATTTTTGTGTGATTTAATTCAAAATAAAAACCTGAAGCTAGGAGATCCGCTTCCTTCTGAACGAGAGTTAGCCAAATGGTTAGAAGTGAGCAGAACTTCAGTAAGGGAAGCATTGCAAACGCTTTCTGAGAAGGGGATTATTACAAAGCAAATAGGGAAGGGGGCTTTTGTAAAAAAGAATCCGTTTGTGGAAGATAGGGAGATTTCTAAGTCGTTAATGATGTCCATGGATGTTAACAACTCACTTGAGCTGTTGGAATTTCGTAAAGCTATTGAAGTGGAAATTGCTTATTTAGCAGCGAAAAGAATTCAGTCTTGCGACATACAAATTCTGGAAAAATCACTGATCGACCTGGAAGTATGTATCAAAATGGAATCCTCTATTGTTGTACCGGACCTTGTATTTCATGGAACATTGGCCCGCTCGATTAATAATGAAGTAATGATTCAAACGTACAATTCTATTTCTGATTTTTTTAAGAGAGTTCGAATCGAAATGGCTGTATATGATGATGTCCAAAATGCACTTTACTATCATCAACAAATATTAAATGCCATTAAAAATGGGGAGGCAGAAAGATCTTCTAAGCTGATGCGAGAACATATTGAAGATGTTCAACAACACTATCAAAATATGTTAAAACAGCTTCAAAATAGTTAGTGTACAGTTATATAAAATACGATTAAATGGGGGCCAGTGAAATGAAACAAGAAGATAATATAGGTAATGCTAAAATACAATCTGACCATGAATTTAAAAGGGTGCTTGGACTTCCTTCGCTTGTTTTTTTTGGATTAGCTTTTTTGGTCCCGACAACGATATTTGATATGTATGGAGTTGTTTCCAATTTAACACATGGAATGTTTTCTTTAACTCAAGCGATCACTGCTTTGGCAATGCTATTTACTGCTTACAGCTACGGCCGTATGGCATCTGCCTTTCCAATATCCGGTTCCGCCTATACCTATGTCCAAAAAGCCATGAATCCTTATGTAGGATTTTTGACAGGCTGGACTGTTATGATGGATTATCTTCTTGTGCCAATGCTATCCTATATTTTCGCCTCAAATTACATGGCCGCACTTTTTCCTGCTATACCTAAATGGGTATGGATTATCGGGTTTACCATTTTAGTGACAACCGTAAGTTATATCGGTATTAACGTAACGGCATGGGTTAACAATACAATTGTTCTTATTCAGCTTTCCATTGTGCTTATTGTCGTGTTTTTCTTAATTAAATATATTTCTGGCGGCGGCGGAGCCGGAACGTTTTTTGACTTGAATGCGTTTGTAAACTTAAGCGAAATCGCCAAACCAGATGTAGGCTGGAATGTAATTTTTGTAGGATCTTCCGTTCTAGTATTATCCTATTTCGGTTTTGATGCCGTAACGACCGTTGCTGAAGAAGCGATTAATCCCAAAGTGAATATTGCAAGAGCTGCCTTAATTATTTGTGGTGGTGTCGGGATATTGTTCGTTGCTGTCTCTTATTTAATGATGCTCGCTTGGCCAACTGCCTGGAGTGAATTTACTGATGTAAATGTTGGATCGCTTGAACTATTTAAAAAAATAGGGTTAGGCATTCTGGCTGTTATCTATCCGTTTTTTACGGTGATAGGAGCAATCGCCGGTCCATTGGCAGGACAGACTTCCTGCTCACGGATGCTGTATAAAATGGGACAAGAAAAGGTACTGCCAAAGAAATTTTTTGGATATATCAATCCCAAAACGGCGACTCCAACAAATAATATTTTATTAATTGGTGTTGTCAGTTTAAGTGCCTTGTTTTTTGATTTGACAACAGCGATTTCTCTTGTAAACTTCGGTGCTTTATTTGGATGTTTTCTTGTCAACTTATCTGTTATTTTTCATTATTTTGTGAAACAGAAAAGACGAAAAGGAGTAAACGTTCTCCTTTATCTAATCGCGCCGGCCATTGGTGCTTTTGCAATCTTGTTTTTCTTATATAAATTGGATGTATATGCAAAAACGGCAGGTCTAATTTGGTTAGCAATTGGTTTCATTTATCTTGCATTAAATACCAAGTTCTTTAAAAAACTCCCTCCAGAATTGAAACATGACTCAAATGAATATATTGAACAAGGGTGAAGAGATTGTGATTACATCTTATTGGCTAACTAATGTTCTCCTTGAAAGTGGATTTAGATACAAGGATAACGCAGTTGTAGAAACGATTACAGAAGTTTGTCATATTCGAATTGAGGACGGCATAATAAAGGAAATTGCTTCAGCCAACGACTTACCAGCTGACGATTTACCAAAGAAAGATGCAAAACGGTTTCTAATGCTCCCTTCTTTTAAAGATATGCACATCCATTTGGATAAAACATATTTTGGCGGTCCATGGAAAGCGTGTGCCCCATTTGTTGATGTTTTTGGACGTTTGGAAGAAGAAAAGGAACTGATTCCTCGCTTAGTTCCTGTCACAAAGGAGAGAGCGGAAAAGATCTTAGATCTCCTTTTGCAAAACGGGACAACCCATATCCGTGCACAAAGCAATGTTGACTCAATTAGTGGGCTTAAGAATCTAGAGGCAGTTCTGGAAGCTTTAGAATCCTATAATGGAAAACTCTCATATGAGCTTGTTGCGTTTCCGCAACATGGCCTATTACGCAGTGCATCAGTTGATTTAGTTCGGGAAGCTTTACTTAGGGGGGCAACTCATGTTGGAGGTGTTGATCCTGCAACGGTAGATGAAAATATTGAGGCATCCCTTGAAACGATGTTTGAGCTGGCGGTGGAAGCTGATGCTGGTGTAGATTTGCATTTACACGATCCAGGCCATCTGGGGATCTTTACGATGAAGCGATTGGCAAACCTTACCGAAAAAGCAGGCTGGCAGGGAAGAGTATCGATTGGCCATGCTTATGCTCTTGGTGATGTTTCTTCAGAGGTGGCAGAGGAAACAGCTGAAATATTGGCGAAAGCCGGTATTGCCATTGCTTCTTCCATGCCTATTGATGTTTCTGCACCTCCGATTCCTTTACTTCATCAAAAAGGAGTAAGCGTCTCACTTATCAATGATAATATTACCGATCATTGGGACCCGTTTGGGACAGGGGATGTACTTTATAAGGCTAGTTTAATGGCAGAACGATTCTCTTGGATTGACGAGCTATCATTGGCAAAGGCACTTTCGTTTATTACCGGTGGAAAAACACCTCTTAATTCAAATGGAACACGAGTATGGCCATTAGTAGGTGATCAAGCTGATGCTGTATTCGTTGAGGCGAGATGTTCTGCTGAAGCAATCGCAAGGAGAGCTAAACGCCATGCTGTAATATATAAAGGGAATTTTATTTTCGGATCCTTATAGTTGGACTCGAGATGGATCTAAAATATTCCAATTATCTTATGCCTATCGTCAAAACGTTCTGCATTTAATTATATGAAAAACTTAAGTAAAACTTAGTTTTTTTATATTTTTCTTATCATTATTCCTATGTTAGCATTTTACTATATGTATTAATTTGTAATATTGTATGGTTTAAGGATGGAAACACCTTGGAATCAAAAGTAGGGATCCCCTTTTTGGGTATCGAACCCTTCCGACTTTTTAACGAATAGTGGTAGGATTCAATGAAAGGCATTGTCTTTAGCAACTTCCTTTACGGGGCAGCTAAAGACAATGCCTTTTTCTTTAGCCGGATCTAAATAAAAAAAGATTTTTTAATTGAATAATAGTTTAATAGTAATTTCGATGAACATGGAGGAACGGTAAGATGGAGTTTTTTACAAGAGTAAATTCATTAGTCAACATGAAAGTAATCGGTGTTGGGGGCGGAGGGAATAACGCTGTTAACCGTATGATCGAGCATGGAGTTCAGGGTGTAGAATTTATTGCTGTTAATACAGATGCACAAGTTCTTAAATTATTAAAAGCAGAGACCAAGATACAAATCGGTGCAACCTTGACAAAAGGATTAGGATCAGGGGCAAATCCAGAAGTAGGTAAAAAAGCAGTTAAAGAAAGCAGGGGGCAGATCCAAGAAGTATTAAAAGGCACAGACATGGTATTTGTTACAGCCGGAATGGGTGGCGGTACAGGAACGGGTGCAGCCCCTGCTATAGCTCAAATTGCCCGTGATCTTGGCATACTGACCATTGGAATTGTAACTCTTCCATTTTCATTTGAGGGCCGTAAACGTGCAAAACAAGCGGCGACCGGCATCGCATTATTGAAGAAAGCAGTGGACACATTAATTGTTATTCCAAATGATCGCTTATTGGAGACTATACATAAGAATACACCCATAGTTAAAGCATTTAGAGAAGCGGATAATATTCTTCGGCAAAGTATCCAAGGTATTTCTGATTTAATAGCTGTACCTGGTCTAATTAACATTGATTTTGCTGATGTACAAACGATTATGTCCAATAAAGGAACTGCCTTTATTGGAATTGGAAGCGCAACAGGTAAAGACCGCGCTGTTGAAGCTGCAAAGAAAGCTATTTCCAGCCCGTTACTCGGTACTTCTATTGATGGAATTCAAGGTGTGCTAATGAAAGTTACAGGGGGCACAAATTTAAGTCTATATGAAGTACAAGAGGCTGCCAATATTGTTACTACTTCTGCAAGTTGCGAATTAAATATGATTTTCGGTTCTGTAATTAACGAAAACTTAAAAGATGAGATTATAGTAACCATCATTGCTACTGGCTTTAATAATCAGAAGGTTCCATTATAAAGAACATAGTAAAGATAATTTAAATATACGTAAATATTTCTTAACTAAATTTTCTTAATATTTTTTATAATTTTAAAAAACAAGCGTTTTTACTTATTTTTAAGTGCTATCAATGCTAGTAAAAGATGCTTTTAAGAGAATTTAAGGAGGATGTATTTTGAAATTCATCAATATTTTGGCGATCATTCCGTTCATTGGCCTGCTTGGAGGAGTTCCTTTTGTGAATAAAGTTAACCCTTATATTTTAGGATTACCTTTTTTTCTTTTTTGGATTTTATTATGGGTGGTTATCACATCGGGAATTATGGCGATTATATTTAAACTAGATCCTAAAAATAGGAGGGAAATGGAATAATGAATGCAGCACTTCTTATTATCATTGCTTCGATAATTTTCGCTCTAGCCATTGGTCTTCGAGCACGTAAAGGTAAAGATATGGACCTCGAACAATGGACAGTCGGAGGGCGTGGTTTTGGCACGGTTTTTATCTTTTTGTTAATGGCAGGTGAAACGTATTCCACGTTTACCTTTTTAGGAGGGAGCGGTTGGGCATATGGCAAAGGCGGCCCTACTTTTTATATTTTAATATATGGAACATTGGCATTGATTATGTCATATTGGTATATTCCTGCTATTTGGCGATATGCGAAAGAAAAGAAGCTAATGTCACAATCGGACTTCTTCGTAAGTAAGTATAATAGTCCATACTTAGGTGTCCTTGTGGCAATTGTAGGTGTAGCTGCTGTCATCCCCTATCTGGTCCTTCAATTGAAAGGTTTGGGAAGTATTGTTTCAGAGGCATCTTACGGAGCGATTTCGCCTACGCTGGCGATTTGGATTGCTGTTATTGTTATTACCATTTATGTGATGATCTCAGGAATCCATGGTTCTGCTTGGACAGCGGTTGTCAAAGATATTCTAATCTTAGGAGTTACCGTATTTTTAGGTATCTATTTACCGCTTCATTATTACGGCGGGTATCAGCCCATGTTTGAGGCAATCGATATAGCTAAGCCTGGTTTTTTAACTTTGCCTAGTCAGGGATTAAGCATATCATGGTTTATCTCTACGGTTTTACTGACTTCACTTGGTTTTTATATGTATCCGCATGCATTCGGTGCTATTTATGCAGGAAAAAGTGAAAAAACGTTCCGCAAAAATACAATCATTATGCCATTATATCAATTAATCTTACTCTTTGTGTTCTTTGCCGGTTTTGCCGCTATTCTTCAAATTCCCGGTTTGAAGGGGGATGAGGTTGATCTATCTTTATTACGCCTTGCTAAACATACTTTTGATCCGTGGGTAATGGGAGTGATTGGAGCTGCTGGGGTCCTTACTGCTTTGGTGCCTGGTTCAATGCTCTTAATGTCTGCATCTACACTATTGGCCAAAAATGTATATGGTGTATTTGTGCCTTCTGCGACGGATAAGCAGATTGTTAGTTTGGCTAAATATTTAGTACCTGTCGTTGCTCTTGTTTCATTATTTTTTACTTTTAAAAGTGGAACGATTGTCGCTTTATTATTAATGGGGTCTAGCATGGTTACACAGTTGTTTCCAGCTATGATTTTTAGCTTAATGAGGAATAATTTCGTAACGAAGCAAGGGGCATTCGCAGGAATCATCATGGGGGAAGCTACAGTAGCCTACATTTCCCTTTCAAAAACTACTATTGGAACTCTGGTTCCTTTACTTCCTCAGTGGGTGAAGGATATAAATGTTGGGATCATCGCACTTACTATAAATGTAATCGTTATGATGGTTGTAAGCGCAGTTACAAAGAATTATAGTGTTTCTAAAAAGAGGACTGAACAAGTTGCATCATGACAAGCTTTATAGTAAAAAACTAATTTAATTGATCTCTTAAAGAAATTACTTCGCCTTTGGAAGATCAAGGACGAAGGATTTTCTGAATATTGGGCAGTTTGGATTTTGTAAAGTATGTAAAGGAGAATATAAATGAAAAATCAATCCTTAAGCCAAAACCTTATTCATGCTAGTGAACGGGGAGAATATGATATTGTCGAACAGCTTTTAAAAGATGGTGCAAGTGTGGATTATAAAGATGCGGATGGCCGAACTGCTTTAATGGCAGCAACACAAAAAAATCAGGTTGCAATTGCAAAGCTATTAATTAAGGCTGGAAGTGATGTAAACACAAGAGATATTACCCAACTATCTCCGTTTATTTGCTCGGCTGCAAATGGTTTTCATGAAATCTTGCAATTGATGATTGATGTGGGTGCCGATCTAAAAAGCGTGAATCGATTTGGCGGAACCGCTTTATTGCCTTCGAGTGAAAAAGGATATTTGAAAACCGTACAAATTTGTTTGGATGCCGGAGTTCCGGTAAACCATGTCAACAATTTAGGCTGGTCGGCCCTTCTTGAGGCAGTTATTTTGGGGAATGGAGGCAGATTATATTCTGACATTATTCATTCCCTTGTAGATGCGGGGGCCGATGTTCATTTGGCCGATCGAAAAGGCAAGTCGTCCCTCAAACATGCTAAAGAGCTTAATCAGCAAAAAGTCGTAAACATTCTTACCATGGAATACGAAGAAAGTAATGATTCTATCAAAAAAGCAAAATCTTTAGCATTAATTGATAAATATGAAGATGCAATTTTGGAAATTAATAAAGGACTTGAATTCGATAGCACGAATCTTGACTTAATTTATTACAAAGGATATTTCCTGCAAGAATTAAAGAATTACCAAGCCGCTCTAACTGAATTCAATAAAGCACTAACGCTTGATCCAAAGGATCTAGACTTTTATTTTTACACCGCAAATTGTTTCAGACTAATGAAAGAACCGGAGCAAGCTCTTAATGAATATGATAAAGCATGTAATTTAGATCCGGACGGAACATTCTACCGCTATCATAAATCAAATTATTTAAGAGAGCTTGGAAGGCATATGGAAGCTGTAATTGAAATGGATAAGTTACTTGCTCTTCAGCCGCATAGATACGATTTTTCCTTTCATAAGGCCAATAGTCTAAGATCACTAGGAAAACATGAAGAAGCAATTGAAGCAATAGAGAATGCAATCGCAAATGATCCAGCCAATCCATTATATCATTTGCATAAAAGGCAATCTCTTGAATTGCTGGAACAAAAGTGAACAGGGGTAGGAAATAATAAATTAGAACACTCTCTCGTATTAAAAACCGCACAGCGAATAAACTGTGCGGTTTTTAAATTAGCTTAAGATATCAAACTAAAAAGTTAAGAATTTGGTAATGTTTTTTATATGGGGAGTTAAGTTCTGTTAGGTACAATCAATGTACGTCGACGAAATCATAAATCAGGAACACAAAAGAAATAATATTTTAGTGAGAAATGCAAAAAATGAATTAGGAGATGAAATTAATGATCAAGAAAGCAAAAATATTAACCCCTTTACTCGGATTGTCAATAGCATTAGCTGCGTGTAACACAAGTGCGCAAGCCAACGTAAGTAAACAAAAGAACGACACAAAAACAGAACAAACGAACATTCAATCCGAAAATAAACTGACTAAAGGCCAGAAAATGGCTAATATTCTTAGCAGTACAAATTGGCAAGGTACAAGAGTATACGACAAAAATCATCAAGATTTAACAAAAGAGAATGCAAACTTCATTGGTCTTGCGAAATATGATGCGAAATCAGGAAGATATGAATTTTTTGATGCTAGTACGGGTAAAAGTCGTGGCGATAAAGGAATTTTCTTTATCACCAATGATGGGAAGAAGAGAATATTAATTTCAGAATCGATGAAATACCAAGCGGTTGTTGACATGACAAAATTAAATAAAGATGTTTTTACTTATAAAAGAATGGGTAAAGATGCTAATGGAAACGATGTAGAGGTATTTGTTGAACATGTTCCATATAAAGAAAAAGAGCTTTCTTTTACTGACCCAGACAAGCAGTTGGATACCACTACAGGAGATATTGTTAAAAACGTTGATGGAGATAAAATTTTAGGTGGCACTCTGTGGCAGGGAACAAAGGTATTAGATGAAAACGGCAATGATGTAACGAAATATAATTCAAATTTTATAAGTCTGGCAAAATTTGATGATAAGACGAATAAATATGAGTTTTTCAATGCTGAAACAGGCAAAAGCCGCGGTGATTACGGCTACTTCGATGTTGTGCACGAAAATAAGATAAGAGCACATGTTTCAATTGGAGCTAATAAATATGGTGCCGCTCTTGAACTTACAGAACTTAATAAAAATAAATTTACTTATAAAAGAATTGGTAAGGACAAAGACGGCAAAGACATAACTATATTCGTTGAACATGAACCTTATAAAGGTGATTTTAAACCAAAATTTAGTTTTTAAAAGCAGCTAATATACAAATGGTTAGGAAATAATTGAATTAAAAACAAGGTTGTCTACAAACAGGTGACAACCTTGTTCCCTTTGCGGTAAATTTAAAAAAACTGTACCTCGGCAGGAGGCACTTTCATGTCCATTCGGTGGCGATTATTCATTTCACATACAACGATGCTAATCGTGACGCTAGTACTTTTCTTAATAAGCGCTTTGTTGATTCCAGTGGCAATTACAGGGGATATTAGAAGTATTAAAGATTTGTATACACGTCAATATGCGCTTAAGCCCTTAACAAAACCAGAGGAAAATGTATTTCTGGATGTAAAATATTTAGCGAAAAAACAACCAAATCAATTATTAAATGAGACCACACTTAAACAATTTGATCAAAAGTTAAATTCAGTTTCCTCTGGATTAATCATCCGTAAAGGAGAAAAAATTGTCCACTCTTCAAAAATTATAAATTCTATAAAGGATGAAAAAAAGCTTCCTTCTTTTGAACCGGAAAATATTAAAGTGAGAGACACGATCAGTATCGATCATCGATTTTTTTTATATGTAAAATTCGATTTTTATTTTCCGGATCAGGAAAAGGGCAGTGTTATTATTATGAGGGAAGTGAGCCCATTTGTTGAACTGTCGAGAAGCTTATTTCCATTAATATTCGGACTATTGTTTCTTTTACTAATTCTTGTAAATGGTCTATTAAGTTATTTTGTCTCCAAGAGTATTATAAAGCCGTTATTTTCTTTGAAAAACGCAACAGAACAAATGGGTGAAGGGAATCTAAATGTTAAGATTGAGTATGATAGACAGGATGAGATTGGTCAGCTTAATCATGCATTTGACAAAATGAGGACAAAACTAAAAGAATCCATTAAACTTCAGCTTCAGTATGAGGAAAACCGAAAGGAGTTAATTTCTAACATTTCACATGATTTAAAAACACCGATTACAGCGATCAAAGGGTATATTGAAGGAATCCAAGATGGTGTTGCAGAATCACAGGGGAAGACGGAGAGATATCTTTCAACCATCAAACGAAAAGCGACAGATATGGATCAATTAATTGACGATTTATTTCTATTTTCCAAACTGGATTTAAAAAAGATGCCCTTTTCATTTGAGGACATTGACATCATCCGTTATATCATCAATTTTGTTGAGGAAATAAGTTTTGATTTAGAGGAAAAGGAAATTAAGATTTTTGTTGAAAATAGGATAGAAAACGAAGTAAGGGTCATTGCCGACCGTGATAAGTTAAGAAGAGTATTGTCAAATATAATTAACAACTCCATAAAACATATGAAAAAGGCAGAAAAACAAATAGAGATTTATATTCAAGGTAAGGCGGATTTTGTAGAAATTGAAGTCCATGATAATGGTTCAGGAATTGAACAAGAGTCACTCCCTTATATTTTTGAACGTTTTTATCGTGTGGATACATCAAGAAATAAATCAACCGGCGGCAGCGGTCTTGGGCTTGCGATTGCAAAACAGATTATCACAGAGCATGATGGAGATATTTGGGTTAATAGTCATTTAGGTCGAGGTACAAGTATCTTTTTTACCCTGAAGAAGTCAAATTGAGTGGTGAATAAGTTGAAAAAAATATTAATTGTAGAAGATGATCTTGATATTGGTGAATTACAACAAGATTACCTTGAGATAAATGGTTATGATGTTGAATTACAAACCTCTGGTAAGGAAGGGTTAAAACGTGCATTAAATAAAGAGTACGATTTATTAATCATTGATATTATGCTCCCGGAAGTGGATGGCTTCGAAATTTGTAAACAAGTAAGAGCTGTAAAGAATATCCCCATTTTAATTGTCTCTGCCAAGAAGGAAGATATTGATAAAATAAGAGGCTTGGGACTTGGAGCGGATGATTATATTATTAAGCCATTCAGTCCAAGTGAGCTAGTTGCCAGAGTGAAGGCCCATTTGGCACGCTATGAGCGTTTAATTGGGAATATGGAAACTACAAAAAAGGAAATAAGAATCCGAGGGCTTGTCATCGACGAAATGGCTCGGAAGGTTTATGTGAATGATAAGAAGATATCTTTAACTGCGAAAGAATTTGATTTATTACTTTTCTTAGCCCAACACCCAAATCGGGTTTTTAGCAAAGAGGATCTATTCGAAAGCATTTGGGGACTGGATTCTTCAGGGGATATAACCACCATTACGGTGCATATAAGAAAAATCCGCGGTAAAATTGAAAAAGACCCATCCAACCCTCAATTTATCGAAACAGTTTGGGGCGCGGGTTATATGATGTCGGTTTAAACAAAGCTTGCTTTAATTTTTTTAAAATGTTAGATAGGATTTGATTATGACAATATTAAAACTTTTTATTTGTATGATGATATTTATTTTAGCAAGTTGTCAAGGTCCTAAAATATCTGAAAAAACATACGAAAAACGGATTGAAAAGCCGGATAGTATGAAAGAACAATTTTTTAAAGCCGTGGAAAAAGGAAATATAGCCGAGATTAATAACTTGTTAAACCAAGGGGTAAATATAAATAGTCAGGACCGTGTGGGAAGGACAGCGCTCATGATTGCTACCTATGCTAATGATATTGAAACAGTCAAAGCTTTAATTGAAAAGGGTGCAGATGTAAATATTCAGGATCATTTGAAAAATAATCCGTTCCTTTATGCTGGTGCAGAAGGGTATATTGGAATTTTAAAGCTAACGATAGAGGTGGGGGCCAATCCAAAGCTTCTTAACCGGTACGGCGGCACTGCCCTAATTCCAGCTTCTGAGCATGGATATGTAGATGTAATAAAAGAACTGCTAGAAAAAACAGAAATAGATGTTAACCATATTAATAATTTAGGCTGGACAGCTTTAATGGAAGCGATTGTTCTAAATGACGGCGGAAAAAAACAGCAGGAAGCTATAAAGCTATTAATAGAACATGGGGCTGATGTGAACATTCCGGATTCTAAAGGTGTCACACCGTTTCAACATGCAAACGAAAGAAACTTTGAAGAAATCGAAAAAATTCTCCTCCAAGCAGGTGCCAAAAGGTAGAATAAGTTGCCCTTTAAAATCACTTTCTTATATCCCTAAAGTATTATTGGGAAGAAGAAAGTGATTTATTTTCTCTTTCACGGAATTCTGTAGGAGATATTCCTACTATTCTGCGAAATAAGGTACTGAAATAGTGCTGGCTGCTGAATCCGGATTTCTCGGCAATTTCCGATATCGTCCAATTAATGTTCGTAATTAAAAATTGTTTGGCTGTTTGAATCCGAAATTGGATTAGATACTCGGAAAATGAGACCCCGACTTCTTCATGAAATTTCCGGCTCAAGTAGGTCGGATTAACATGCACCTGATTCGCAACAGTTAACAATGAGATCTTTTCATTGAATTTTTCATGAATCATCTTTAGTGAACTGTCTATAAGACTGGAATAACCCTTTTCTTGTTGTTTGTCTTTATATTTTGCTAATACACTTAATAATTCACTTTCGATAATAGGCTTGGTTAAGTAATCAACTACTCCGATTCGAATGGATTGTTGGGCAAAGTTGAAATTCTGACAGGCTGTCACCATAATAATGTCTACTTCCTGATTGATTTTCCGCAATTCTTCTCCGAATTCTAGTCCCGATTTTCCTGGAAGGTTTATATCTAAAAAAGCCAGTTGGATAGAAAAATTTCGATTAATCTCATGCGCCTGGTTTGCATCCGCTGCCTTGTAAATCTTCCATTTGGGACATTCTGATTGAAGCATATATTCCATTTGTTCCAATTCTAATGGCTCATCATCAACGATTAAAACATTCACTATCATCAGTCCCTTCATTATTTCACTAAATTTTAATCAAAATCAATATTTGAAGTAAATACAACAAGAGAATCTAGTAAAAATAGTTTAAAAAATAGTATGAATTATGAAAAAATAAGAAAGCCCTTTTTTTTATAATTTAAATAGGTGTTGTACTCGTTCAAGGGTATTTCTTGAACAAGGCTGAGAGGAAAAGGAGGCGGACCTATTTGATTGACTTACTGCTTATCCATGGAACCGTAATCACCATGGACAAAGACAGACGAATTCTTCAAGATGGTGCTGTTGCAATAAATAAGGGGAGAATTTTAGCTGTAGATACAACAGAAAGGCTAATGGGAAAATTTGAAGCTCAAAAAGTGTTGGATTGCAGCCACCAGTGTATTTTACCAGGATTAATTGATGTTCATGGTCATGGCGGACATTCGATGTTTAAAACGATTGCAATGGAGAATATTGACTTTTGGATGCCAATCATGACAAATACGTATAAACATTTTGTAACAGATAATTTTTGGTATTACGAAGGTAAGCTTTCTGCTCTAGAACGATTAAAAGCTGGAATCACGACAGGTGTATCTGTTTTAGGTTCGATGCCGCGGTCGGATGATCCGATTTTTGCCATCAATCATGCAAAGGCTTATGCCGAAATCGGTGTCAGAGAGGTAGTTTGTACTGGTCCTTGCAATCCCCCTTGGCCGCATTTATTCAGCCGCTGGATTGATGGGAAAAGAGTAACAAAAGAAGTAACTTACGAGGAAGTAATAAAAGGTGCTGAAGCAGTTATCGAAGCATTGAATCATGCGAATCAGGATAAAACAAGGGCCTTTATTACACCATTTGTAATCGTTACTTCCGTAGATCCTTCCAGTCCAACTTCGCCGGCCCGACTTTATGGATTAACGGATCATGACCGCTATCAAGCGAAAAAAATTAGAGAGATTGCGAGAAAATATAATACAAGAATACACTCTGATGCCTTTGGCGGAATGTTTCATTTAGCCATTAAAGATAAGGAAAACGCGCTTTTAGGTCCTGATGTTCACCTTCAGCATTGTCGTGGAATTTCTTTTGATGAGGCAAAAATTTTAGCTGAAACAGGCACAAATGTGAGTGCCTCACCCGGATTTACACAGGTGCATGCACGTACACCAATCATCGAATTACTTGAACTGGGAGCGACAGTAGCCATTTCTACGGATGGGACTTCTCCATCCACGAGCTTCGATCTTTTTCAAGCAATGAGGAAAACTCAGTTTATTCATCAAGCAGCATTAAGGGACGAATATTATTTACCGCCTGGAAAACTATTAGAAATGGTCACGATCGATGCAGCGAAGTGCATAGGCTGGGATGATGAATTGGGGTCTCTGGAGGTTGGGAAAAAAGCAGATGTCATTACCGTCAATCTAAATCAGCCCCACCTGACTCCTGAATTTATGCATGTACATCGACTTGTCTATCAAGCTGTAGCAAATGATGTAGCACATACAATCGTAGATGGAAACTTAATCATGGAAGGGCGAACCGTTCTAACCGTTGATGAAGGTACGATTTTAAATGAGGCAAATGAAGAGGCGCGTTCCACAATCAAGCGTGCGGGACTTGAAAAATACATGCAGCCAACAAAATATTTTTGGGGACATGCAAGAGCCTATGTAGATGAAAAAAGATATAACGAGGAAGATTATGATTTTACTATAAAGAAAGGAGCATTTGAATGAAAACCAAACTAGAAGGAAAATATGTAATCGGATATGATGGATATGATCATGTCCTCCTTAAAAATGCGGAGGTTGTTTATGAAGATGATACCATCATCTATGTTGGGAAAAACTTTCCTGGAGAAGTAGATGAAATCATCGATGTAGGTAATGCAGTGATAAGTCCGGGATTTATTGATTTAAACGCACTTGGGGATATTGACCACGATATCTTACATTTAGAGGCAGGGGCGAACAAACAGAAAAACCTGCTATGGTCGGAACGTTATATCGAAAAGGGTCATCATGAAGTGATGACACAGGAAGAAGAAGCATTTAAATCCTTATATGCCTATTCACAGCTAATTCTTCATGGAATTACGACCGCCATGCCGATTACATCTGTATTTTATAAGAGATGGGCCGAAACGTATGAAGAAATTGCTGTAGCTGCCGAGCATGCAGGAAACTTGGGACTTAGATTATATATCGGACCAAGTTATCAATCCGGGATTCGAGTGGTTCAGCCAGATGGAACAATAAAGCTTTACTGGGATGAACAAGCAGGGAGAGAGGGTTTACAAAAAGCGGTAAAGTTTGTTGAGGAATTTGATGGTGCTTTCGATGGCTTGGTAAGAGGGATGCTTGCACCGGAACGAATTGAATGCCAAACAGCAGAGAGTTTAAAACAAACCAAATATTATAGTGAAAAACTAGGCATTCCCATAAAACTTCATGCTGCTCAAGGAAGTTTTGAATATCATACAATTGTAGAAGAACATGGAGTCACGCCTATTCAATATTTGTATAATCTTGGTTTCTTAGGTTCACAAACGGGAATTCCACATGGACATTTTATTTCCGGATATAGTGAAGCAATGGCTGGCCAGGGGGACGATTTACGTTTATTAAAAGAGACGAATACAACGGTGATTCATTGTCCTTTAATCATCGGCAGGCACGGTTCAGCACTAGAAACTTTCGCAAAATATAAAAGGGATGGAATCAATATGGCACTTGGAACTGATACGTTTCCACCTGATATGTTTCAAAATATTAGAATCGGCAGTATGCTGTCCCGAATACAGGAAAGGGACGTCGAGGACTCCTCCTATGCAGATTTCTTTCGTTCTGCCACTCTGGGTGCTGCTAAGTTTCTTGGTAGGGAAGATCTTGGCCGCATTTCTGTTGGAGCGAAAGCGGATATCATTGCCATTGACTTAGATGGATTTCATATGGGAGTTTTAGATGATCCGATTCGAACCATGTTTGTAAGCGGGACAGGTAGGGATGTTAAATTATCGATTATCAATGGCCGGGTCGTAATGAAGGACCAAAAGATTCCGGGCATTGATTTAAATGAAATCAAACACAAGGGACAAAGCTATTTTGACAAAATGAAAAAAGGATATTTAGAAAGAGATTATCAACAGCTGTCTGAAACTGAATTGTTCCCAGCTTCCCTTAAAATTGTAGAATCCATCTGATTAAAAAAGTAGTAAAGATATTGCAAATTTAAGTAAAGATATTTGAAATAAAATCGTCAGAATATTTTTTATAATTAGACAAACGCCAACAAAATAAAAAATAAGGGGCTATGTCTAATGAATGTAAAAAAAGTGTTAGGAAAGTTTTTTTCCGTTTTGTTGATGGCCATTATGATTACTGGCTGTTCAACAAATAAGAATGTAAGCACAAAAGGAAATGAAACGAGTAAAGCTTCAACTGAAGGTAAAACATTAGTGATTGCGCGCTTATCAGACGCAGAAAATTTAGACCATCAGTTTATGTCAACGATCAATGCGGCAAGTGTAACTCATGAAAAAATTTACGAGGGACTGGTTGGAAGAGATAAAAATTCAGAAATCCAGCCATTACTTGCTGAAAAGTGGAAACAGCTGGATGATACCAAATGGGAGTTTTATCTTAGAAAAGGCGTTAAATTCCATGATGGCTCACCATTTAATGCACAGGCCGTTAAAGCGACATTTGATCGATTATTAGACCCAAAAGTTGCATCACCAAGAGCAGTTGTATTTAAAATGGTTAAAGAAGTAAAGGTCGTAGATGATTATACCGTTCAATTTATCCTAAAAGAGCCCTTTTCACCATTGCTTTCTATTTTGGCCAACCATGAAGGAGACATAATCAGCCCAAAAGCAATTGAGAAATATGGGAAAAAAATTATTCAGGAACCAGATGGAACCGGTCCTTTTGCCTTCAAATCTTGGACACCTGGGCAGGAAATTGTTTTAGTAAAAAACAAGAATTACTGGGGAACACAACCAAAGATAGATAAAGTCGTATTTAAGGTAGTTCCTGAAGAAACTACAAGAGTCTCCATGCTAGAAACAGGCGAAGCGCAGATTGCTGAACCGCTTTCAGTTGAGATGATTGACACGGTAGAAGGTTCACAAGCATCCGAAGTATACCGCAGTGAAGGGTATGGAACCGAATATATTGGTTTTAATGTTAAAAAGAAACCTTTCACAGATGTTCGGGTTCGAAAAGCAATTGCACATGCCATTGAAATGGATTCCATTATCAAGGGGGTCTATAACAATGTAGGAAAAAAAGCCAATTCCCTCATGGGACCAAAGGTGTTGGGCTACAGTCCCGATTTAAAAGCATATGATTACAACTTGAATGAAGCGAAGAAATTACTTGCTGAAGCGGGATATCCAAATGGATTTGAGACTACTTTACTAACAATGGACGACAAACAAAGAATAAATCTTGCTGAAGTTGTTCAATCTCAATTAAAAGGAATTGGGATTAAAGTGAAGGTTCAGGTTATGGAGTATGGTACCTTTGTTCAACAAGTAAATAAAGGAAATTCAGAAATGTTTATTCTAAGCTGGAGAAATGCAACCGGGGATGCAGACTATAATCAATACAATTTAATGCATTCCGCTTCACAGGGACCGGCTGGAAATACATTCTTTTATAGTAATAAACAAGTTGATAACTTAATTGACGCAGCACGCAGAGAAAAGGACGAGCAAAAACGAATCGAACTATACAAAGAGGCTCAAGAATTGGAAATGAAGGATGCTCCATATATTCCGGTAAGGGTAATTGAAAATGTTGCCGCAGTTGCTAAGAATGTGTCAGGCTTTTCGATTAGTCCATCTGGTTATTTGGAAATAAATGATGTAACGATTAAATAAGCAGTGGACAAAAGGGATATTCCAAATAGGTATTCCCTTTTGTCTTGTCTTAACGAACAAAGGAGAATGAATATGAACAGCAGTTATTGGTTAATGAATGTGAAATTAGAAGTTGGCTTTAAAAAAGAAAATGGAAGAGTAGTTGGTACTGAAACTGAAACTTACAATTTATTAATCAATGATGGAAAAATCTCTGAAATTGTTAAGACCGGGGAACCAATTTCCAATCATTTACCAACGAAGGATGCAAAGGGATTGTTGCTGCTCCCATCGTTTATTGAAAAGCATGTTCATCTAGATAAAACCTATATGGGTGAAAACTGGAGAGCATGCATCCCCGCAAAAGGTGTGATTGAACGCTGTGAAATCGAAAAGGAGATTTTGGCATCGATTCCATCCAGTACAAGGGAACGCGCAGAAGCCTTACTAGAGGTATTACTGGCTTCAGGCTCCACACATGTAAGAACTCACATAGATATTTATCCAGAAGTGGGGATTCAAAACTTAGAAGGAGTTCAATTAGCATTAGAATCGTATTCTAATAAACTAAGTTCCGAAATTGTTGCCTTTGCTCAACATGGCTTGCTTCGTCCCGGTACAATTCAGCTTATTAGAGATGCAGTACGAAATGGCGCAGGGATTGTTGGTTCAGTAGATCCAGCTACAGTAGATAACAATATTGAAGAATCATTAGTTCAGCTAATGGACATCGCTGTGGAGGGAAATGCAGATATCGATCTCCACTTACATGATCCCGGTCACTTAGGAATTTTTACGATGAAACGGCTTGCCTTTTTAACAAAGGAAGCTGGCTGGGAAGGAAGAGTAGCAATCAGTCATGCTTTTGGACTTGGGGATGTATCGACAGGGGAAGCGTATGAAGTTGCGCAAATTTTGAAAGATGCCGGTATTTCAATTGTAACAAGTGTTCCAATCGGCAGGGCGATTCCTCCAGTTAAATTGTTAACAGAGTGGGGAGTGGAAGTAGCAGTAGGAAACGACAATATTTATGATTCATGGTGGCCAACAGGAAACGGGGATGTTCTTGAAAGAGCTGGACGCCTATTGGAGTATTTCAGATGGACAGATGAGGTATCACTC
This sequence comes from Neobacillus sp. GCM10027624, assembly GCF_042675345.1. Taxonomy (NCBI): domain Bacteria; kingdom Bacillati; phylum Bacillota; class Bacilli; order Caryophanales; family Bacillaceae; genus Neobacillus; species Neobacillus sp. GCM10027624. The sequence continues at coordinate 59,479 of NZ_JBHTHD010000033.1, read as the reverse complement.
TCTCAGGCGTTGAAATATATAACCGGCGGTATAACTCCACTAAACAAAGAAGGTAACCAAGTTTGGCCAAAGGCAGGAGATGCGGCCAATATGGTTCTAATCGATGCTAGCTGTTCGGCCGAAGCAATAGCAAGACGATCAAAAAGATCCGCAGTATTTTTTAATGGAAATCTTGTCTCCGGTTTATTAAATTAACAAACTCACTCCATTCAATTATAATTTAGTTTTATGAAAAAGGATCTCTGGGAGCCCCAGATTTCCTTTTTCATTGATTAAAATTAAGGACTGGTAAATGATGATTCGAAATTATCTTCTTTTGTTACTCTGCGTTACTTGCTGGGGCAGTAATTTTATATTCGGAGCAATATTGGTAAAAGCATTCTCGCCCATGCTTCTTTCCGCTTTAAGGTTATTTTTTATTACGATATTTATCATGTTATACGCACTAAAATTTAAAAAATGGAGAAGGATTGCTCGAAAAGACTGGCTGTTTTTTATTTTATTGGGGTTAGTCGGTGTATTTATAAACCATTGGACCTTTTATGCTGCGCTTGAAACAGCCGATCCGACAACATCCGCTATAATACTAGCCTTAGCCCCTATTACAACGGCTTTATTAGCTTCCGTTTTTCTTGGGGAAAAACTTACATTAAATTTATCAATCGGGATGATTATCGCTTTTATGGGAGTTTTCTTTGTGATTACAAATGGAGAGCATCTTCATTTTTCAATTGGTATTGTATGGATTTTTATTACGATGCTATCTTTTTCCATTTCAATGATTATGGTAAAAAAGCTAACGGAACGTTATCATTACATAACCATCACTGTGTATTCTACAATAATCGGTTTTAGCAGTTTAGCTCCAGTTGCCCTCACAATGGAATCTCCCCTTAAGATCAGCAGAGATTTTGGTCCTTGGATGTTATTAATTATTACTGCAATCCTCATGCATGGAGTGTGTACGTTAATTTGGAACAGCCAAATTGAAAAGGTAGGGGCTTCAAAGGCTTCATTGTTTATGAATTTAGAACCTTTTATTGCAATGATTGTCGGCCTGATTGTTTTAAAAAATAACATTACACGCTCGCAAATTTTAGGTTCTATCTTAATCATTATTGGGGTACTAATCGCAACACAGTTAAAGGATAAACTGGTTATGAAAGAAAACAGCTTGGTAAATTTCCAAGAAAACGTAGATGTTACTAAGAATCTGAAAAGACATAAAAGAGAGTACTGAAAATATCGGTACTCTCTTTTATAACTACGAAGGCTGTTTCGTTTTATGGAAAAGAAATGTTGAGATAAAATGGATGAAACATATACACAATGGGACAAAAAAACTAATCCATATCGATTGAAAACTACCTGCGGAGGGCATGAATAGAAAGCCTGCAACGGTCCCAACCAATGCTGCGAACGGAATGATGGCAGGCAGTGTTTTTTTACTTAGAATAATATAAAGCATCGGTATGATGATGGATGCATAAATATTACCAAAGAAAAATAACAATTCAATTGGTTTTGGCGGCAAGATGCTTACAACTATTAACAAAATAAGACAAATTGAACCGGAAAAAACATAGGTCCATTTCCATTTTTCATTTTCGGTTTGCTCACGGAAATACCCGATCATGTTTCGAACCATCAATATTGTAACTGAATGCAATCCTGAACTTAGGGCGGACAAAATGACACAAAAACAAAATAGTATAAACAAAACAATTAATAGGTTTGATTGGATTTTATTAACTAACTCCAATAGGATTGTATAAATATTATTGAAACCTCTTCCGAAAATGGCGATAAAAATCAGAGTGGATAGTGAAAGGGGAATCGTTGCCCATAAAAATCCTGTAAGAGTGAAAGTTATTCGAACTTTTTCTTTCTGTATGATAAATAACCTCTGCCATGTAGCACTATCGATTAAAGCTTGGCCTATCCCAATAAGGATAGCGGAAAGAAAAAACCAAATGGCATCATAATTTTTAAAATATAACAAATAGGGATGATATAGCTTAATCCCATCGTAGACAGGGTAGACACCCTCTTGGATGAAAAAATAGACGGGAATAACAATGACAGCGCCGAACACAAGGGTTATTGTCACACCGGAAAGCCGATGGAGCCACAGCATTCCACCTACACCGCTAAATAAAAAACAAATAAATAAAAAGATAAGCAGTCCGATGAAAATAGGAAAGGGAAAGAGAAGATTTAGGAGGATCCCTGCCCCCAATGCCTGGATAAAAATTGAATAGAGGCTTGTGATAAGTAATACTGCCATCATAATCCAAAAGCCGGTTGGAGATAGTTTCGATTGTAATACATCGCCAATCGTTTGATGTTCTCTATAATCGGCACAAATTTTGGGGGCAAGAAATCCGAAAAAAATAAGTGCAAAAGCACCCATTAACGAATAAACGATTACTCCGGAGAGCCCGTATTTCATCAATGATTCTGGTGAAGATAAAATCGTATTCCCTGTTACCCAACGAGCGAGCAGACTTACAATCCCAAAGCCAACACCAAGTTTGACTGTACCTGCAATATATATATGATATTTTACTTTATTCAATACTTAAATCTCCTTTAAACGATAATCACGTGGTGATTTCCCCGTCATTTTACGAAACATTTGGCTAAAGTAATGCTGACTATTAAATCCGCATTTCTCTGATATTCCATTAATACTCATATCAGGACAGTCAATTAACATTTTTTGTGCCGCTTTTAAACGAACTTCATTCAAATATTCTGAAAATCCCATTCCAACTTCTTCTTGAAACTTGCGGCTTAAATAGGCAGGATTTATATGGATTTTTGAAGCTAAATAATTTAACGTCAGTTTCTCATTAAATTCGCTTTGAATAATTTGAACAGCTTGATAAATAGGGTCGGAATAACTGCCAATTCTCTCGTATTTTATAAGAATTTTATAAAGCTCATCCTCAATTACAGGTTTTGTAATATAATCAACGACACCGAGTCTAATAGATGTCCGGGCATATTCGAAATCTTGGAAAGCCGTTACGATGATAATATCGAGCGTATAAGTTTTGGATAATTCTTCTGCTAACTCCAACCCATTTTTCCCTGGCAGGTGAATATCCAGAAATGCAAGGGTTATATTATTTGAATGCATAATTTGGATGGCTTGAGATGCATCTTGTGCTTTGAATAGATTCCATGAGGGAAACTTATTACTAATTAAATATTCTAATTGCTCTAATTCCAACGGTTCATCGTCTACGAGTAAAACATTCATGGGATTTTCCTCCGTTTTCTTACGTTTCCTCCAGGGTCTTAAAAGGGAATAAGGCAGTAACGGTTGTACCGTCGCCAGTATTTGATAACTGAATTGCTGTATGTTCGTTAGGAAATAACAAATTTATCCTTTTTTCAATATTCCCTAATCCCAATCCACCTTCATTTTTCTGAAATTGTTGAGCAAGGTTAGTGGAGTTGTTCCATACTGATACGAGAACATTCTGTTCCTTTTGAACAATATCGATTTTTAAAATAGCTTCTCCGGGAATTTTCTCGAAAGAGTGTTTAAATGCATTTTCCACAAAGGTTTGAATCATAAAAGGAATCATTACTGCCTGTTTTACATTCGGTTCAATGGAAATATGAAATTTTAATCTGTCTCTGAAACGGACTTTTTGAATTTCCAAATAATATCCTGTATAAATTAATTCCTCTTCGATTGTAATGATTGATTCATTCTTTTGGTATTTGTATTTTAGTAATTTTGAAAGGGTTTCAATCGAGTTGATTAATTCCGTCTTTCGATCAAGCCTTGCTAAACTTAAAATGGAATTCAGTGTATTAAAAAAGAAATGCGGCTGTATTTCTTGATTTAATTGATTATAGAGCGCAGTTTGCAGCTCTCGTTCAAGAGCAATTTCTCTTGTTTGTTTTTCTAAAAGATCAATTCGTTTTTCAAAAATAATTAAAAAGAGTAATGTGAAGGCACCTAATAATGGTGCTAATATACACAACATAATATAGATGGAGAAAGCATCTATGGTTAGCATTTACAACATTCTCCTTTAGAGAATACAAAAAGAGAGCAAGAACTCTCTTTTTTAATTTTAATATTATTTTATAAAATAAAAACCTTCTTGCAAATAAGGTGAATCTATTTAATGATGGAATTCCTCCGCGAAATGACAGCTGACGTAATGGTTTTTTTTCATTTCCCTAAGGGCTGGTTCCTCTGTTTTACATTTACTTGTAGCAAACGGACAGCGTGTATGAAAACGGCACCCTGTTGGAGGGTTAATAGGTGACGGAACATCTCCCTTTAGAAAAATCCTTTCCTTTTTGATCACCGGGTTTGGGACAGGAATAGCTGATAATAATGCATTTGTGTAGGGGTGCAGTGGTGAATCGAATAAATCTTTTTTCTCTGCAATTTCTACGACTTTTCCTAAATACATAACCATTACCCGGTCCGAAATATGTCTTACAACACTTAAATCGTGTGAAATAAACAAAAAGGTAAGATGGAATTCCTTTTGCAATTTTTTTAACAAATTTAGAATTTGCGCCTGGATAGAAACATCTAGAGCTGAAACTGCTTCATCACAAATGATTAATTTAGGGTTTACCGCAAGGGCTCTTGCTATGCCAATCCGCTGGCGCTGTCCACCGCTGAATTCATGCGGATAACGATCAAGTGCTTCAGGAGGCAGTCCGACATAATTTAACAATTCGAGCATCCGTTCCATTCTTTTTTCTTTAGGCACTACTTGTTGAATCGCCATTGCTTCATTCAGTATTTGCTTGATGGTTTGGCGCGGGTTAAGCGATGCGAACGGATCTTGGAAAATAACCTGCAGATCGCCGCGTAATTTTCGCATTTGGCTTTTATTTAACTCCAGGACGTTACGGTCTTCAAAGTAGACTTTTCCCGCTGTTGGTTCATCCAATCGAAGGATCGCCCTGCCAGTAGTCGATTTGCCGCATCCAGATTCACCGACAATACTTAAAGTTTCCCCTTCAAATAAATGAAAGGAGATATCATCAACAGCCTTTACATAAGATTTTGGTTTGAACAGTGAGTCTGTTTTAACCGGAAAATATTGCTTTAAATGCTCCACTTGTAAAAGAAGTTTTTTGTCCGCAGTTGCCGCCATTATTACATAACCTCCTCTTCTTGGGGCTGATCGATCCATTGATCTGTAAATTTCCAGCAACGAACTTTCACATTGTCTTCCAGTTCAATCAAATCAGGAAGTTTTGTTTCACAAAGGGGCTGCCTGAATGGACAACGTGATGCAAAACGGCAGCCTTCCGGCATATTGTATGGACTTGGTACCGTACCCTCAATGGTTTTCAATTCATCCCGATCCTCATGAATTTTTGGCAGGGAGTCCAGTAATCCCTGTGTATATGGATGTTGTGGACTAGAAAAAATCTTTTCCGTTGGCGCATGTTCGACAATATTCCCTGCATACATGACGGCAACTGTATCACATGTTTCCGCGACAACACCCAAATCGTGTGTAATCATAATAACACCCATACCGAGTTTTGTTTGAAGTTCCTTTATTAGCTCCAAAATTTGCGCTTGAATGGTTACATCCAATGCAGTTGTCGGCTCGTCAGCGATTAAAACTTCTGGTGTACAGGCAAGCGCCATCGCGATCATGACCCGCTGACGCATTCCTCCACTTAGTTGAAACGGTTCTTGTTTTGCGCGTTTTTCGGGAGAGGGGATACCAACCAATTTAAGCATCTCAACAGCCTTATTCCAGGCCTCTTTTTTCCCCATTTTTTGATGAACCCTGATTGCTTCGGCTATTTGTTCCCCAACACTAATGACCGGATTAAGGGATGTCATTGGTTCCTGGAAAATCATCGAAATTTCGTTGCCGCGAATCTTACGCATTTCCGATTCTGAAATACTTACTAAATCTTTTCCTTTAAAAAGGATAGAGCCGCCGGCAATTTTTCCTGGAGGAGAGGGAATAAGCCTTAATAGTGAAAGGGAGGTCATACTTTTTCCGCATCCAGATTCACCGACTATTCCTAATGTCTCTCCTTTATGAAGGGTAAAATCAATTCCATTCACAGCTTTACTTATTCCTCGTTTTGTATGGAAATGAGTTTTAAGCCCTTTAACTTCTAAAATTACATCCTTTTTTCCTTTCAAATCGATTCACCACCTATTAATTTAGTTCAATCCGTTTATTAAAAAAGCGATAGAAAACATCGACGAATAAATTGACAATTACAAAGATCATAGAGGCAAATAGGACTCCGCCCTGAACCATTGGTAAATCTCTCATTCTGATCGCATCCACAATCATTCTTCCCAGGCCGTTTATGGCAAAAATGGATTCTACTAGGACTGTCCCTCCCAGTAATGAACCAAACTGCAGACCAACAACGGTGATGACGGGAATGAGTGCATTTCTTAATGCATGTTTATAAATAATGACTCGTTCCCGTAAGCCTTTGGCACGAGCAGTTCTGACATAATCTTGACGGATAACCTCAAGCATACTGGATCTTGTCATCCTTGCTACGATAGCAGCTCCGCCTGCTCCTAGAGTAACAGCTGGGAGGATAATATTTTGCCAGCTTTCCCAGCCGGCAACGGGCAAGATTTGCAGCTTAACAGAAAAGAAATACATGAGCATTAACCCTAACCAGAAGCTGGGTAATGATATTCCAAGTAAAGCAACAATCATTACACTGACATCTGTCAGCGTATATTGTTTAATAGCAGAAATAATTCCGGAAATCATTCCTAAAACGATCGTAATGACGATACTATAAAAAGCAAGTTCCATTGTAATAGGTAGTCTTACTAAAATTTCATCCAGCACTGGACGGCTGTTTTTTAATGAAACACCAAAGTCTCCATGGAAAATATTAATCAAGTAATCAAAATATTGAATATATAAAGGCCTATTTAAACCTAGTGATTCACGAATCCCCGCAATAGTTGCTTTGGAAGCACCCTCTCCTGCGAGTAATACGGCAGGATCTCCTGGAACCATCTGCATGATTAAAAAGACAACAAGGGTTACTCCGATCATGACAGGTATGGTCTGAAATAATCGGCGGATTATAAACATTAACATGTATTTGTCAGTCCCCTCTTAAAGGATTTTTTATTTTTTCATCCGTGGATCAAATGCGTCTCGTAATCCATCTCCAAAAATATTAAAGCCCATTACTAGAATTGAAATAGCGAGGCCAGGGAAAAGAGCCATAAAAGGTGCAGAAAAAATGAAATCTCGTCCATTACTGAGCATTGTTCCCCATTCGGGTGAAGGAGGCTGAGCGCCAAGTCCTAAGAAAGATAGACCTGCAGCTGAAAGAATAGCTGTTGCAAGCCTTAAAGTTCCTTGAACAATAATTGGCGACAAAATATTCGGGAAAATGTGTTTGGTGATAATGGTAAAATCATTTGCTCCTAAGGAACGGATCGCATCAATATACTCTAAGCGTTTAACTTCAAGTGTCGAACCACGAACGATTCTTGCAAATAGAGGTACAGAGAAAACTCCAACTGCGATTGTAACATTGATTAAACTAGGTCCGAGGGCACTAATGATGGCAAGAGCGAGTAAGATTCCAGGGAATGCTAGCATTACGTCCATGATGCGCATAATAATCGTATCCACCCACTTGCCATAATACCCTGCAATAAGTCCAAGAATAATTCCAAAGAATGCACCGAAAAGAACAGCAGCAAAACCCACACCCATTGATAAACGAGAGCCATAAATAATTCTGCTTAATATATCTCTGCCTTTATCATCTGTTCCCATCCAGTGATGCTCGGAAGGAGGTAGAAGCTTATGTGGTAAATCAACTTTATATGGATCAAACGGTGCAAGTAATGGAGCAAACAAAGCTACCAAAATATAGAAGATAATAATGAATGCTCCGACCATAGCCGCTTTATTATCCATTAACAAGGAAAGTGAGTCCTTCCATTTCGATGATTTCTGATAGGCAACGGTTTGTTTCAAGTTAACGGTTTGTCCGGTTTTAACTTCAACTGACATAAAATTCCCCCCTGAAATTCATTTTTATATTAATAATGTGTTTTACCACTGATTGCCTCCTCTCAGCCTCCTTCTTTTTTGTAAAAGAATTATTTTCAAATTATCAAAGTTTTAACGAATGTAAAATATTTTTTAAAACAGTTGTCAAAATATTTTAAAAACAAGTAAAAATTCTGTAAATATTCAATTTATTATTCTTCTATAATTCAGTTAAGCGCTAAGAAGGATTGGTAGAAAAGTTACTTGCATGAAACATTCAGATTCTTACAAAAAGGGGAGAAGGAAATGGAGAAGAAAAAATCTATTTTTAAAAGTGGTATGTTACTCGTTTTAATAGGATTAGTCCTATTGTTTACACAGGCATGTTCAACAAAATCAAACACTGAGAATAAGGCCGGAAATAAGTCCGAAGCAGCAAAAGAAGGAGGGACTTTAACGATTGTTCGTCTTTCCGATGCGACAAAGCTGGATCCGCAGTTTATTACCGATATCCCATCGAATAATGTTATCTATCAAAAGGTGTATGAAACATTGGTTGTACCCGATAAGGACATGAACATTCAGCCATTACTGGCGGAATCTTGGAAAGTTATAAATGATAAGACGTGGGAGTTCAAGCTGAGAAAAGGCGTAAACTTTCATGATGGTACACCATTTAATGCAGAGGCAGTAAAGGCAACTTTTGATCGATTGCTTGATCCAAAGGTTGGATCGCCTTCCCGTGCAAAATTCGAAATGATTAAAGAAGTAAAGATTGTAGATGATTATACCGTTCAGTTAGTGCTTAAGTATCCATACGCACCATTATTGCCCATTCTTGCAAGTAGTGAGGGAAGTATTATCAGTCCGAAAGCGATAAAAGAAAATCCGGAAAAGCTGTCAGAACACCCAGTGGGTACAGGTCCATTTGTTTTTGAAGATTGGAAATCCGGTCAGGAAATATCTCTAAAGAAAAATGATAAATATTGGGGTACAAAACCAAAGATTGATCGTGTAGTCTTTAAGGTTGTTCCTGAAGATTCAACACGTTTAGCGATGATTGAGACAGGTGAGGCGCAAATTAATGACCAAGTTCCTGTTACGGAGATTGAACGAATCGAAGCGTCTAATACAATGGGCTTGTATCGTACAGATGGACTTGCAGTTGAATATCTTGGTTTTAACGTAAAGAAAAAACCGCTAGACAATGTCAAGGTTCGTAAGGCGATCAGTCATGCGATTGAGAGAGAAGCGATCATTAAAGGGGTTTACAACAATGTAGGGACCCTTGCCAACTCCGCAATGAGCCCAAAAGTGTTCGGGTATAGTAAGAATGTAAAGCCATATGATTATGATATTAATGAAGCGAAAAAATTATTGAAGGAAGCTGGATATGAAAAAGGGTTAAAGTTAACCTTGCTAACAAGTGACCGGAAAGAGCGGATTAATATGGCAGAGGTCATTCAATCCCAGTTAAAAGGAATTGGGGTTGATGTAAAAATTCAGGTTATGGAATATGGTGCTTATATTGACGTTATAGAAAAAGGTACATTTGATATGGCGATTGGCGGCTGGGGAAATGCTACCGGCGATGGAGACTATAATCAGTACAATCTATTCCATTCTTCATCGCAAGGCCCTGCTGGAAATACTTTTTATTATAGCAATCCCGAAGCAGACAAGCTTATCGTAGCAGCGCGCCAAGAAATGAATGAAACAAAACGGAAGGCTCTTTACGAGAAAGTTATGAAAATAGAATTAGATGACGCAGTCTATGTACCAATCCGCAACTATGAGCACATTGCTGCTTATAGCAAAAATATCAATGGTTTCTGGATGAATCCAGCAAGCTATTTAATGATTAATGATGTGACCGTGAAGTAATCTATCATCTGAGGCACTTACCATATTGATAAGTGCCTCTATTAGTATTTTTAAGAGAAGATATAAAAATAGGAGGAATGGAAATGAAGGCTTATTGGTTAAAGAATGTTCGTCTCGAAAAAGGATTTATTTTTGAAGAAGGACGAATTGCTGGAACAGAAACGGAAATTTGTCACTTGAAAATTGAAGACGGAAAAATAGCTGAAATCAGCTATACAGCGCCTCTCCCTGAGGAAAATCAGGTTGATGCTAAAGAAAATCTTCTATTACCCTCATTAAGGGATATGCATATTCACATCGATAAGACTTATTATGGCGGCCCTTGGAAGGCTTGTACCCCGTTAACGAAAGGAATTTTTACGAGATTAGAAGAAGAGAAGGAACTGCTGCCGAAATTATTGCCAACTGCCGGGGAGCGGGCCGAAAAAATGATTGAGCTGCTCCTTCAAAACGGTCATACACATATCCGAACGCACTGCAATGTAGACCCGGTCATAGGGTTGAAAAACTTAGAGGCAACTGTCAATGCCCTTGAAAAATATAAAGATGTTTTAACCTATGAAATTGTTGCCTTTCCTCAGCACGGATTGTTAAAGAGTAATTCTGTTCAATTAATTCGTGATGCCATGCGAAATGGTGCTACCCTAGTTGGCGGAGTTGATCCTGCAACGGTAGACAGAAATATTGAAAAATCACTTGAAACTATTTTTGATATTGCTGTAGAAGCGGATGCAGGTGTGGATATTCATTTGCATGATCCTAATAGTTTAGGCGCGTTTACCTTTGAAAGAATGGCTCATTATACGAAGGAAGCTGGAAAGAAAGGAAGAGCGACCATCAGTCACGGTATCGCCTTAGGTGATTTACAGGGAAATGCACTTGAAGAAATGAATGCAATGTTAAAAGAACAGGAAATAGATGTAACCACAACAGTTCCCGTAAATCGTCCGACGATTCCGATTCCAACTCTAGATAAATTAGGTATAAAGGTTTCTGTCGGACATGACAGCATTACCGATCACTGGTCGCCATTTGGAACAGGGAATACCATTCAAAAAATTAGTATCCTCGCAGAAAGATTCCGAATGATTGAAGAGTATTCATTATCATCTTCCTTAAAATATGCAACAGGAGGAGTTACTCCATTAAACGAAAAAGGCGAACGGGTTTGGCCAAAAATTGGGGATGATGCAACGATGATGTTGGTAAAGGCATCCTGTTCAGCTGAGGCCGTTGCACGAAGAGCGGAAGTTGAATCTTTATTTTTTAAAGGGAAAAAGGTGGAAAGTAAACTAGAAAAATCAAAATCTGTATTAGCTTAATGGACTGAGGAGGGTGAAAAATGGCATTACCATATTGGTTAACCAATGTTAGGCTTGAAACCGGTTTTGTTAAAGATGAAAAGGGAGCTGACGAAACAAGGACAGAGCTTTTTCATTTAAAAATAGAGAATGGAAAGATCGTAGAAAAGCAGAAGCATAGCTTTAAAATACCTGCCGAAGAAAAAGTAGTGGATGGAAAAGAGCTTCTAGCGATTCCGACATTTAAAGAAATGCATAACCATTTAGATAAAACCTATCTTTCTCTTGATTGGAAGGCATGTAAACCGTCAAAAAATTTAGCTGACCGCTTGCGTTTGGAAGCATTGGAACTTGAAAAATTAGAACCAACAACAAAACAACGGGCAAGCAAAATGATTGAATTACTTTTATCAAATGGGGCAACGCATATCCGTACGCATGTGAATATTGATCCATATATCGGGTTGAAAAACTTGGAGGGGGTAAAAGCAGCGCTTGAAGAGTACTCGGATAAATTGACTTATGAAATTGTTGCTTTTCCACAGCACGGTTTGTTACGAGAAAATGTCATTCCGCTGATGAAAGAAGCTATGAGATCTGGGGCTCAGCTTGTCGGTGGGCTTGACCCAGCGGGTATTGACCATAATATCGAAAAATCTCTGTTTGAGGTAATGAATTTAGCTACCGAATTCGATGCCGATGTAGATATTCATTTACATGATGGGGGACATGTTGGATATTATACTGTTGACAAATTAACTGAGTTGGTATCGGAAGCAAATTGGCATAATCGTGTGGCAGTTAGCCATGCATTTAGCTTAGGGGATGTACCAATCCCTCAACAAGAGGAGATTGCTGATAAATTAAGTGCATTAGGAATGTCCATTATGTCGACCATCCCAATTACCAGAACATTGCCTCCAATTGATATTCTGGATCAAAAAGGAGTAAATGTGTTTTTAGGGTGTGATGGATTTTATGACTCTTGGGGGCCATTTGGAACAGGGGATGTATTAGAAAAGGTTACAAACTTCTGTGAACTTTATAGAAAAAGCGATGAAAAATCTCTTGCTTCATCTTTAAAATGGGCCACAGGTGGAACGACATCACTATCAAAAGATGGTAAGGTTACTTGGCCGCTGGAAGGTGATGAGGCCAATCTCATTTTAGTAAATGCCTCTTGTTCAGCAGAAACAGTTGCTAGGAGGCCAAAGCGCGAGGCTGTTATTTTTAAGGGGAAAGTAGTATCCGGAGAAATTTAATCTTCCAATAATGAAAAGAAGAGACAATCGTGTCTCCTCTTTTTGTTTTATTATTGTTGCTGTTCCTGTTGCTTCACCTTTAACCTTTCCTCTAATACACGCACCATATGAAGGAAATGGTCCGCCTCTCTAACGACATGGTCGGCCAATAACGGATCAATTACATTTCTGATTTGACAATTTTTAATAAAATCTAATCCTGCCTGCTTAAAATTGCGAATTTCTTGTGCAGCGTTTTCGCTGTCTTTATTCAACTTTCCGATAATCGGGTAGGTTGGTTGTTTCTTATAGAGCATTGATTCAACATCTCTTGCCTGATTGAGAAGAACTTCAAAGTCATCCCCAAATTTCAATGCCGCTCTTACTAAATTTCGTTCCGATTGATCTAATAGTGAAGCAATAAACCGGGAATGCTCCATCATAATCCGTAACCAAAACACATTTTCCTTAATAATCGCATCTTGAATGGGATCTAGAATTCCTTCATTGAATTTTTTTAACGTCCGCATAAAATATTCAGCTTCCCTGGCAATATGGTCGACCAGAAGTGGAAAGTTAAATCCCATTACCTTACAATTGATGATTAAGATTAGAAGATTTCTTTTAAAATTCCGTAAACCTAAAACTAAGTTAATCGTGTCTTCGTTTAATTTACGGACAGCGGTAACGTTATTGGGAGTATTATAGGCCCTTTTTTCCTGTTCCTGAAAATAATGATAAAAGCGGTCTGTCTGTTGAATCAGATGTTTGTCATGGCGGCTAAAACCTTCGCCCAAAAAATAAGAATGCTCTTTCATAATGCGCAACCAAAATTTATTTTCTTCTAAGGAGCGTTCGATAAATAGTTGTTCCGTTAATGATTCTGGCTGTGCGGCAAATGTTTCCGGGGCAATTAACATTTGATTGTTTGAATCTATAAATCCCTGATTTACCATCATTAGTCCCCCTTCTAAAAACACACATACATTCTATATGTATTAGCGTTCAATTCTAGTTATGTTTCATTGAAAAATAAATTTGGGTAAAAATAGATGTAAGAAAGATAACTGGAGGAAAAAGATGAAAGCTTCGGATTTATTGGTAAATTGCTTAGAAAACGAAGATGTTGAATATATTTTTGGAATTATTGGTAGTGAAGTCATTGATTTGGCCGATTCTTTATCAAAATCAGAAAAAATAAAATACATACCAGTCCGACATGAGCAGGGAGCCGCCTTTATGGCCGATGTATACGGCCGTCTTAGTGGAAAGCCTGGTGTATGTCTGGCAACACTCGGACCAGGAGCGACAAATCTATTAACCGGTATTGCAAGTGCCAATCTAGATCACTCTCCGGTTGTAGCAATAACAGGTCAAAAAAACCTTAATGTCCAACATAAAAATGCGCATCAGTACGTTGAAATCGTTAAAGTTTTTGAACCGGCAGCAAAGTGGTCGGTACAAATAAAGGATGCCAATACAATGCCGGAAATCATCAGAAAATCTTTTCGGGTTGCTACTAGCGAAAAACCGGGTGCTGTCGCAATTGAATTACCGGAGAATATCGCAAAAGCCAATACTACAACCAAACCTTTATCCACTACGCAATTGCCAATGAGTGTGCCTGCAGAAGAATTTTTAAGAGAAGGCGCTCGATTGCTAAATCAATGTAAAAAGCCGTTTATTATTTTGGGAAACGGGGTAATTCGGCAAAATGCTGTAAAGGAAGTGCAAACATTTATTGAGCGGTTAGGTTGCCCGGCTACCAATAGTTTTATGGCAAAAGGGATTTTATCAAAAGAGCATTCACAAAATTATTATTCATTTGGTTTCAATGAAAAGGATTATGTACTCCGGGGGATGGAGGAATCCGATTTACTTGTGGTAATTGGTTTTGATTTTAATGAAAAACTACCATCGGAATGGAATAAGAAAAAAGTATCGGTTCTCCATATCGACCCTTTACCTGCTGAGGTGGAGGAGGGCTATCCGGTTGTGGGAGAATTAGTAGGCAATTTAAAGGAAACGCTTCGTTTATTCTTAAAGGAAAAGATTATGTCCAAACCTTGGGTGCCGATTGGGGAACTAAAGAAACGAATAGAAGACGCCTGCTTTATTAGTAAAAATGCGTCAACACCTACACATTTAACTATCGAGAACCTTCTACATGTAATCGAAAGACTTTCATCTGAACAAACTGTGGTTATTTCTGATGTCGGAGCACATAAGGTAGCGGTAGCAAGAACCCTTCAACCGATACATGGAAACCAACTAGTGATTTCCAATGGATTAGCTTCAATGGGAATATCGATACCAGGTGCGATTGGGGCGAAATTGGCGGCACCTGAAAAAACGGTAATTGTGTTAACGGGGGATGGGGGAGCATTAATGAATTTCGCCGAGCTTGAAACGGCCAAACGTTTAAGGCTGACTTTTATCATTATTTTATTAAATGATTCTATGTTAAAGCTTGAAGTAGAGGCCATGAACAAAGCGTTTGGTGAAAATTATGGGGTAACTTTTTCAAACCCTGATTTCGTACAATTGGCGCAAAGTTTCGGGGCAAAAGGCATGAGAGCAACTCAAATTACCGAGTTTGAAGAAATACTGGCAGCGGCAATGAATAATTCGCAAGAGATTTTTTTAATAGATACGATTTTGCAGGAATAAGTTTAAGTGATTGACGCCAAGACGGATTTAAAATTGTCTCCAAAAAAGAGGGGGCAGTGAACAAAAGTTCACCGCCCTTCTTTAACCCTAAAATCCAATCATCATCAGTACATCATAAAGGATGCACCAACAATGATTAAGAGGATGAATAGAACAACAATTAGCGCAAAGTTGTTTCCGTGTCCATCAGACATTGTAGAATCACCTCCTACTTCTATTCATAATAATTTATGCTTGTTTTTCTCCCGCGTAATGGACAAAGGTTGATTTTTTGAAAAATGTTGAAAAATATCTAACTATGAGGAAAAATAAAAAACGGACCCAGAACATCTGAGTCCGTAAAGTTTTATAAAAAATTAACTATATTGCGGACGAAGTTTAGTCCGTTTATTAACGTGCTGTTCCGCCCCTAATGCCGCAATCGCGCCATCCGCTGCCGAAATGACCGCTTGTTTGATCGGAGTTCTTCTCGCATCGCCACCGGCAAAGACACCATCCGCACTTGTCTGAAGAAGTTCATCAACACTCACATAGCCTTCCTCGTCTCTCATTACGGCGCCTTTTAAGAAATCAGTTCCCGGTTTCATCCCGCCAAGATATAAGAAGACACCATCAACCTCCCATACTTCTTCTTCTTTTTTATCATTTAAAATCACAATTTTCTCTACACTATCGGTTCCAATAATTTCCCTTAAACGATGACGGCGATAAATTTCAACCTTTGGATTGTTTTCAAGCCCGGAAAGGTCTGCATCCCCTTTTAAATTCTCAATTGGAATTAACAATTTGACCGTTTTACAATATTTTGCAAGTGTTGCAGCCTCATGAATAGCTTCTTCGTTATCTCCAACAACTGCAACAACCTGGTCCTGATAGAAAGCGGCATCGCAAGTTGAACAGTAGCTGACACCGCGTCCGGTAAATTCCTCTTCTCCCTGTATCTTATTTGATGGAGCCTTTGCACCAACCGCAATAAAGACACTTCTCGCTTGAACCGTTCCCTCTGCCAATTTAATCTTCTTAATTTCATTCGTGAAATCCACAGATAATACAGTAGAACGAACAAATTCCGCCCCAAAATCCTTTGCTTGAGCCTGCATTCTAGTTAAAAGCTCGAGACCAGTCAGTTCTTCACGTACTCCTGGATAGTTCGCGATTTTATGGGTAATAGCTAAGGTTCCCGCCTTAGGCGCCTTATCAATGACAAGAGTTTTTAATTTTCCGCGTGCTGCATAAACAGCTGCAGATGCTCCGGCAGGTCCTCCTCCGATTGTAACAAAATCATAAATTTCTTCGAGAACTTGAGGGGTTACAGGTTGAAAAATAGAAGTTTCCTCACTCTTCACTTGTTCCGTAGTTGGTTTTTCTTTGTTGGACGAACCATCAGCATCTTCAGGAATATCAAGAAGCTTCCTAAACTTTTTCTCTTGAAAACCTAATACAAGCTTGCCATTAATAAAGGTTGCAGGTGTACCAAAAATTTTCCGTTCCTTTAGCTGATCGAAATACTCTTTATGTATGGAAGCATTCCGTTCTTCGAATTCAATTCCCCAATCCTTTAAAGCAGATTTAACCTTTTCGCAATAAGGGCAGCCAGTACTGCTGTAAACAATTACTTCTAATTTTTCTGTCATAATTGCAGCCTCCTAAATAAATCCTTTTCTGTTACTATTATAATAATATTAATATTAGTTAAAAGTCAATCCTTTTTAATAATTATTATAATTTAAATGAATGCAAAAAACAGAGCCCAATCATCATGCTGGACTCTATAACAGGTTTAAATTGTTTTTCCAAGGAAGGCTTGGAGCATCCAAATATGTTTTTCTAAGCCAGAGTGGATGGCTAGAAGCATATCGCCGGTCGTTTCATCATTCAGTTCCCCGGCTAAGTTCATTCCCTCTTTTAATTCCCCGGTGATAATTGAGAAATCGTTAATAATGGATTGAACCATGGCCTCAGCGGCTTCGTTGCCGCTTGCTTCTTGGATGGATGAAAGCTCCAAACATTCTTTCATGGTTGCGACAGGGTTTCCACCAATGGATAAGAGTCGTTCGGCAAGTTCGTCCACGTGAACACCTGCTTCATTATAAAATTCCTCGAATTTAGTATGTAACGTAAAAAATTGGTTTCCCTTTACATACCAATGATAATTATGAAGCTTCATATACAGTACAGACCAATTGGCAATTTGCTTATTTAATACATTCACTAGTTGATTATCCATTAATAAAACCTCCTCATTTTCTATTTCTTCTATATTATTTCTAAAAAGGTAGGAAAGATTCCTTTTTGATTGTCAGTTGAATGATGTCAATTTGGTGAAGATTTCCGATTTATGTTACAGGAGCGAAACATCTTGTAAAAAAACATCCTAAACCATCCAATTTAGCTGAAGTTTGGAAAAAAATGATTTTTGGTTAGTAATTCCATTTGCTGAATAAATGCTTTTATAGCAGTGGCTAAATGAGTTTATTTATACCTTCCACTTTTTGGGTGCTGAATAAGAATGTTACAACTGATAGCCTTATAGATAGACAAACGAGCGAAATGATTAGGAGGTTTTAAGATATGAAATTAAATAAACTTAAGAAACTAGTAATTGCTGCGGGTATGATGGTATCTTTATCAGCATTTACTTTAACAACAAAATCAGAAGCGGCAACAGGAACAGCACATAAAGTACAATATGGTGAAAGCTATTGGAAAATTGCAAAAGGATTCGGAATACCTGTAAATAGCTTAATGGCAGCAAACCATAATGCGCCTCTTTATGCAGGTGAAACTATAACATTACCATATTCTTCAATCTCAATGTCTGATAAAGATCTTATGGCAAGACTTGTTCATGCAGAAGCAATTGGAGAACCATATGCGGGAAAAGTGGCAGTCGCTACTGTAATCCTGAACAGAGTTTCAAGTCCTGATTTTCCTAATTCTATTAGAAAAGTGATTTATCAAATCTCAAACGGACACTATGCATTCACTCCTGTCCAAGATGGGCGAATTAACCAACCTGCCGATGCAGCTTCAAAGAGGGCTGTTAATGAAGCTATAGCCTTCAAAGGCCAAGGTAATGGCTCACTATTTTTCTACAATCCAAGAACAGCTCAAAGTAAATGGATTTTCTCACGACCGGTTACGGTTACAATCGGAAATCATCGATTTGCAAAATAGGTGCCTGGCACCACCCGAATTTTCTTGTTTCACATAATTGTTTCACATCCATAAAAAGCAGTGGATTCCGTTTTTTGGAATGCCACTGCTTTTTATTATCTTTAATTAGTGAAGAAAGTACTCAAAGAATGTCGAAATTTCTGGTGACAAATTTTATTTACTATGGAATAATGTATGCGTGGATGCATAATTCTGAAAATTATAAATCAACTGCATCATTGAACTAACTACCGATAGTAAGCAATCTTTTTTATTATTATGATAGTGAAATGATTGGCATAAAAATTGCAGTTAAGTATATTGAATTTTCTAAAAGAAGAGGAGGAGTGAAAAATTAGTATTAATAAAAGAGGTATTTACCCATTGCAAGCGGTTTAATTATTTAATTTTTGGGGGAATGATATGTGGAAAATACTGTACATTTAAAAAGGTCGCTCAAGTTATGGCAAATTGTCGTTATGGGGCTCTCTTATATGGCTCCCATGGCTGTTTTTGACACCTTTGGAATTGTATCTGGGGAAACAAATGGGCATGTTCCAACAGCTTATATCATTGCATTACTTGGAATGCTATTTACAGCGATAAGTTACGGAAAACTCGTTCGGGTCTTTCCAGAAGCTGGATCGGCATATACCTACACACAAAAAGCGATTAACAGCCACTTGGGATTTCTTGTAGGCTGGTCATCTCTGCTGGATTACTTGTTCTTGCCCATGGTCAATGCACTTTTAACAAAACTTTATTTAAATTCTTTATTCCCTTCCGTTCCTGATTTCATTTGGGTATTGATTTTTGTTGGAATCGTTACTTTTTTAAACTTGCGAAGTGTTAATATTCTTGCAAACTTCAATGCATTTTTTGTATTTGTTCAAATAGCGATTATTATTGTATTTATCGTCCTTGTTATAAATGGATTAAATCACGGTGAGGGCCAGGGGACTGTGTTTAATTTACAGCCGTTTTTTAAAGAAGGAATGAATGCCTCCCTTCTAATTACAGGTGCAACGATTCTTTGCTTTTCTTTTTTGGGGTTTGATGCGGTTACGACTCTTTCGGAGGAAACACCCGACCCGAAAAAAACAATCCCTAAAGCCATTTTGCTTACTGCATTATGTGGTGGCATAATCTTTATCGTCACTTCCTTTTTTATTCAATTATTTTTCCCAGATATTTCGAGGTTCAAAAATCCGGATGCAGCACTTCCGGAAATTGCCCTTTATGTTGGTGGGAAACTGTTCCAATCGATTTTCTTGTGCACCACTTTGGTAAATACTCTCGCTTCCGGCCTTGCATCTCAAGCTAGTATTTCACGGTTATTGTACGTAATGGGGCGTGACAATGTATTTCCTGAAAAGTGGTTTGGATATATTCATCCAAAATATAGGACACCGGTCTTTAACGTGATCCTGGTAGGAATCATTTCTCTTTCAGCGTGGTTCTTCGATTTAGTAACGGCTACCTCTTTAATTAATTTTGGTGCGTTAATGGCCTTTACATTTGTTAACCTTTCCGTCATAAGCCATTATGCATTCCGGAAGAAAATGCATCGAACACCGAAAGGATTTTTCAATTATGTGATCATGCCATTAATCGGTGCCGGGACGGTCGGGGTTCTTTGGTTCAATCTTGAAGCAAGCTCTCTGATTATGGGACTTGCGTGGTTTGCCATTGGGTTTACATATCTACTCTATTTAACGAAAGCTTTCCGTAATGCTCCGCCACAATTTAAGGCTGAAGAAGCCTAATATATGGTAGCTGAAAACGCATTCTAGTTGATTAGAATGCGTTTTTTTATTTTTCTGAAAAAATTATGCGAATTTGCATAACTTCAATCATTTTTTCATAATTTTCAAAAGCTCATAGCTCCTATGTATTAAAAAAACTCAATAAAACAGCGGTTTTTTCAAGTTGGCACGGAACTTGCTAATACCATTTATAAGAATAAAAAATGAGGTGTTAAAATGACAGTCAGTACACAGAAAAATGATACTAATTTAAAGGAACAGGATAATTCGCTTAATGAATTTCAAGAAACATTAAAGGAAGCGGCAAGCGTCCTAAATTATCCATCTCAAGTATTTGAATTCTTAAGTAGACCAATGCGATTTTTAGAGGTTAGTATTCCAATAACCATGGATAATGGGCAAACAAAGATATTCCAAGGATACCGCGCTCAGCATAATGATGCACCAGGACCAACTAAAGGCGGGATTCGTTTTCATCCAGATGTTACCCCTGAGGAGGTAAAGGCATTGGCCGGATGGATGAGTTTAAAATGCGGAATCACCGATCTTCCTTATGGAGGGGCAAAAGGTGGAATTATTTGCGATCCGCGTGAGATGAGTTTAAATGAGTTGGAAAAATTGAGCCGAGGCTATGTAAGAGCAGTAAGTCAACTTGTCGGGCCAACAAAAGATATTCCGGCACCTGATATGTATACAAACTCTCAAATTATGGCCTGGATGCTGGACGAATATGACCATATCCGTGAATTTGACTCACCAGGATTTATTACCGGTAAGCCAATTGCCTTGGGCGGGTCCAAAGGCCGCGAAACAGCTACCTCTAAAGGTGTTTTATATACTTTACAAATGGTAAGTGAATTGAAAAATATGCCGTTAAAAGACATGCGCGTTATTATTCAAGGTTTTGGTAATGTCGGAAGCTATCTAGCTAACTATTTATATGAATTGGGAGCAAAGGTAATCGGGATTGGAGACCTGCTTGGCGGGGTATATGATGAGAATGGTTTAGATATCCCTCATTTAATTGACAGTCGGGATTCATTTGGAATCGTCAGCAACCGTTTTAATCAAGCGATTACAAACCAAGAATTATTAGAAAAAGAGTGCGATGTTTTAATTCCGGCAGCGATTTCTGGTGTCATTAATAAACAAAATGCCCACAAGATTAATTGTAATATTGTCATTGAAGCAGCGAACGGACCGACTACAAAAGAAGCGTTGAACATTCTTGATGAACGGGATATTCTTGTTGTCCCTGATATCCTTGCAAATTCCGGCGGAGTCATTGTTTCCTATTTTGAATGGTGTCAAAACAATCAAGGCTACTACTGGAAAGAGGAAGAGGTAGACAGCCGTCTTAAGGAGAAAATCACTGATAGTTTTAAAAATGTATATAACACTTCAAAAAGATACAACGTCAATATGAAAATTGCTGCCTATATCGAAGGAATTCAACGATTAGCAGAGGCTTCAAGATTAAGAGGCTGGCTTAAATATTAAGAGGCTGGCTTAAATATTAAGCAATCTTAAAGAACAAGGTTGATTGGAGCGGAAGGCACGAAGACTCCTGTGGGAGTACGGGACAGGGGAGACCCCACAGGAGCGAAGCGACGAGGAGGCTCCCCGAACCGCCCACGAACCGCTTGTGCCTGGAGTGGAAATCAACAACTAGTTTCACAGGTCAAATATTAAAAAAGGGGGATTTTTTGAATGAAATTAGAATTCTTATCTGAACAAAAAGAACAGCAGCTTCTCCATTATTTTTGTCTTATATCCAATAACCATCGTTACGATTTAACGATTGGGTATTCCGAGCATTTTTTCGGAAAAGCAATGGTCACCTCCTTGCAGACTGGAAACATGGTATTACTTTGCCAGGAAGATACCCCTAACGATGAATTTTGGGCAAACAAATTAGGAATTGAACAAGAAGACATTCCTGAATTCTATGAATTTTTTGATCTTGTCTTACACACGCAATCTTTTCAGGAGCAATATGAACATTAGGAGGTTAGAAGGCATGGATTTTGATGTGGTTCTTAGCCCTGTATACGGAAAGATTGAAAAAGTTTCCATAAAGGGAGAATCCAGAATTTATGAGTGGGAACCATTATTTACAATCAAAACTGCAGATGGTATCGTCGAAACGATTCAAACGGGAATAAGCGGAGAAATTCATTCATTGGAGGTTCAAGAAGGGGATCAAGTCATTCCCGGAATGGTCCTGGCATATGTTAAAGAAGATTTGTTCTTTACAGGAAGCGACTAACTTTTTAAAAAAGGAAGATGGAGATTACATCTTCCTTTTAAGCATTTTTTTCTATTTGAAATTTTCTGTATTACGTGTAGTATAAGATTGACAAGGCTTTAAGGGGGATGTAATAGATGTTTTCCGTGGCAAAGGAAAAAATTAAGCCAATAATAGCAGTTGAAATCAGCGAGAATCAAGAAATAGTTGGATCTTCCATTAAAAACATCAAGGAACCCTTTTTATTCCTGAAAAAACAGGACAAATTATTTGCCTATGCGATAATGAATACACCATTACTTGAAAAGCTGGAAAGGCAAAATTTCGAGTTAGCGGTTTTACTTGAGCATACAAAGTCAATTGAAAATGTCTGTTATTTAGGGGAACATATTTCATTACCCGTCCTATTTCAAATTGTCGGGGAACCATTTGCAATCATAAGAGGAGAGGATGGAATTCCGAGCGGCTACATTCTCAGGGAAGACATCCTGGCAGAGCTTTTTAAACAAGAAAATAAAAGTGTGGATTTATTAAAAATCATGCTTACCTCGATACCAATGGGGATGTTTGTTTTAGATAAAGAAAAACGAATCATCAATTGTAATGATGCTGGCTTAAAAATGATTAAATCAACCTCCGATCAGGTTTTAAATCTTCCGGCAGAAAATATTTTTAGCGGAGAGCACATTCAGAATGTTTTTGAAACCGGAAAAACGCTTCTAAATCATCTCGAAATTACCAACGGAACAGGGGTCCTCGTTGATTATAGTCCTATATTAAACTATGACCATGAAGTAGATGGAATCATCATCGTGGTACAAGATTTACCAATGGTTGAAGAAATGGCGATGGAAATTGAGCATATCAAGGATTTAAATAAAGACTTAAATGCCATTCTTTCGAGCATTTATGATGAGATACTAGTAGTAAATGCGAAAGGTGAATTAATCAGGTACAGCGAAAACATCATCCAGGACTTTTGGAAGGTAGATTTAAAAGAGTTGATTGGGAAAAATATGTTCCAGCTTGAGGACCAAGGGTTGTTCACACCTTCTGTGACAAGGCTGGTTATGGAACGAAAGAAAAAGGTTTCTGTTGTTCAGGAAACGAAAAATGGAAGACGGATTCTTGCGGTTGGAAATCCTATTTTTAATGATAAAAATGAACTAGACCGTATCATTATTGCTTCCCGGGATATTACAGAAACAACGAAGCTAAAAAGCGAATTAAAAGAAATGAAGAAAATCTCAGAGCAGTATAAGAAGGAATTGGATACGTTTAAAAGTAAGGACCGCTTTTTAAAAAAGTTAATTTATTGCAGCCCGAAAATGGAAAAGATTATGAGTCAAGTAAAGAAAATTGCTGATTTTTCTTCCACTGTCCTGCTCAATGGGGAGTCCGGTGTCGGAAAGGAAGTTATTGCTCAAGCAATTCATCAGCTAGGAAAACGAGCGGAATATCCATTTCTAAAATTGAATTGTGGTGCCATCCCGGAAAATTTATTGGAAAGTGAATTATTTGGATACGTGAAGGGTGCTTTTACTGGTGCCGATAAGAACGGAAAAGACGGATATTTCAAACAAGCGGATGGGGGAATCCTGTTTCTAGATGAAATTGGTGAGATGCCGATGCATCTACAAGTAAAACTGCTGCGAGTTCTACAGGAGCAGGAAGTTATTCCTGTCGGCAGTACCACTCCGTTTAAGATCAATGTCCAAATCATTGCCGCTACAAATAAGAAATTAGAGAAGATGGTGGAGGAAGGCACTTTCCGAGAGGATTTATTTTACCGCCTGAATGTCATTCCAATTCATATTCCGCCTTTAAGAGAACGGGTTGAGGACATTTCACTGCTTGCATTTCATTTTCTTCAGCAGTTAAATGAAAAATATGAGCGGAACTATCATTTAACACCAGATGCGATTAATGTGATGGAGTTTTATCCATGGCCCGGTAATGTAAGGGAATTGCAAAATATTATTGAAAGATTAGTTGTTTCTGCGGATGAGCAGGCTATTGATGCGGAATTTGTCAGCCAGTTTTTATCATTAGGCTATGAATATAAAAAAATGAAGCCTGTAATTACGAGAGTCATTCCTCTGCAGGAGGCAATCGATCAGGTGGAGGAACAGTTGATTGTCCTCGCTATGAAGCAATATAAAACAACAACCAAAGCAGCAAAGGCATTAGGAATCAGCCAGTCCTCCGTCAGCAGGAAATATCAAAAAATTGTAAGTGAGAAAAATCTAAATACCGAAAAATTATCCACATAATCACCAAAAGCTGCATCAGACCTAAAATCTGATGCAGCTTTTTTTATATTCATAATGATTTATGCAAAAAATAATAGGTTTATGCAAAAATGAATAGCTTTCTATAAAGTAACTCGATAAATCCTTTTATTAATAGCTTTTTAGAGTTGGCACGCTTCTTGCATTAATAGATAGTGAGGATTAATTAAGGAGGAAATTTCACATGGTCGAAATAAAAAACCGAGTTGCAAATCTAAAAATGTTTATTGATGGCGAATGGAAAGATTCTGAAAATCAAGAAACACGCCCAGTCATTAATCCAGCCAATGGGGAAGTGATTACCCATGCACCTGAGGGAACAGTCGCAGATGCACGCGCGGCAATCTTTGCTGCCCGCAGAGCCTTTGAAGAGGGAGTATGGTCCGGTTTATCAGCACAGGAAAGAGCCTCCTATTTATTTAAAATTGCTGACAAAATTGATGAGTATGCGGACGAATTAACTCAGCTTGAAACAATGGACAACGGTAAAACCTTAAGAGAAGCTGGGGGCGATATTGGTGACGCAGCTGCTTGTTTCCGTTACTATGCAGGGTTGATTACTAAACCTGATGGCTTTACCTACCATGTAGCAGATCCAATGCAGGCGATGGTAGTCCGTGAACCTGTCGGCGTTTGCGGATTAATAGTTCCGTGGAATTATCCATTACTAATGAGTGTTTGGAAAATTGCCCCAGCATTAGCTGCAGGAAATACAATCGTCTTTAAACCATCTGAAGTGACTCCGGTAACACCGAAAAAATTATTTGAAATTTTTGAAGAAATCGGATTGCCTAAAGGTGTTGCCAATATGGTCATGGGTGCCGGCGCAGTTGTAGGAAATGAAATAGCCTCTCATCCTGAAGTAGACATGGTTTCGTTTACCGGCGGCACGAAAACAGGAAAACATATCATGAAAACTGCGGCAGATACCATGAAAAAGGTTTCTTTGGAGCTAGGCGGTAAATCACCAAATATTATTTTTGCAGATGCTGACTTTGAAACCGCGGTAGATTGGGCATTATTTGGAATTTATTGTGGTACAGGTCAGGTGTGTTCATCTGGATCAAGAATTCTTGTCGAAGAAAGCATTTATGATAAGTTTGTTGACCGTTTTGTCGAAAGAGCGAAGCAAATTAAAGTTGGTCCAGGGAATAATCCTGAATCAGAAATGGGACCACTTGTCAGCCAGCAACACATGGAAAAAGTTCTTCATTATATTGACCTTGGAAAACAAGAAGGTGCCAAGATTGCATGTGGCGGTAACAGAATTGTAGATAATGGTCTAGAAAATGGCTATTTTGTTGAACCAACTGTTTTTGTTGATGTAAACAATGATATGAGAATTGTTCAAGAGGAAATCTTTGGTCCCGTTGTTTGTATTCAAAAATTCAAGGATGAAGCTGAAGCGATCCAACTTGCTAATAGCACTGTTTACGGCCTTGCTGGTGCTGTATTCTCAACCGATGGAGCAAAGGCTTTACGAGTGATTAAAAAGGTTCGTTCCGGAATTACCTGGATTAACGCTTACCACCCAACTTACAACGAAGCACCGTGGGGCGGTTATAAACAAAGCGGTATCGGAAGAAGTCTTGGAACTTTCGGTCTTGAAGAATTCCAAGAGATTAAACAAATTAATATTAACCTCCAGGTTGAACCAATCGGCTGGTTCTCAAACTAATTTCTAAAAGTGAAAGCGCCCGATTAAGGGCGCCGGAACTTGAAATATATATAAACAAAATTCAAATATTTATAACTAACAAGGAGAGATAAACATGAGTATCGATTTTAAAAGTGAAGTAAAAAGTGAAAAGAATCAAAATGTAACCGAATATATTAACAAGGTTTTAAATTTAATAGAAAAAGAAGATATTACGAAAGAAGATGCAGCTTGGATTACAAAAGAAACCCTTGATGGTTTCCGTGAAAATGTTAACCCTGGATTCCTTGAATACCGCAAAACCGTTACTGAAGGCGGTCAATTCGCTGCAGTAGAATGGTCTGATAGCGGTGCAGGCTTTAAAGATGTTAATGGTAAAGAATATATTGACTGTCTTGGCGGTTTTGGAATTTATAATGTTGGTCACCGTAATCCAAAGGTTGTCAAGGCTGTTACGGACCAATTAAAACGCCAAGCTCTTCATAGCCAGGACCTTCTTGATCCGCTTCGTGCGATGCTGGCAAAAATTTTAGGCGAAATCACACCAGGTGATTTGAAATATGCATTCTTTACAAATAGTGGTACTGAAAGTGTCGAAGCAGCTCTTAAACTTGCAAAAATGTACGGTGAAAGAACAACCTTCATCTCTACCACTCGTGCTTTCCATGGTAAAAGTCTTGGGTCATTATCCGGAACGGCAAAAGGAATGTTCCGTAAACCATTCCTTCCATTAATTCCAGGTTTCCGCCATGTTCCATTTGGCGATATCGACATGATGAGAAAAACGTTTGAAGTTTGTGCTTCAGTCGGTGAAGATGTTGCAGCGGTTATTCTTGAACCAATCCAAGGTGAAGGCGGAATTATCCTTCCTCCAGAAGGCTATTTAAAACAAGTAAGAGAGCTTTGTGA
Source organism: Neobacillus sp. GCM10027624 (assembly GCF_042675345.1). Lineage (NCBI taxonomy): Bacteria > Bacillati > Bacillota > Bacilli > Caryophanales > Bacillaceae > Neobacillus > Neobacillus sp. GCM10027624. The sequence continues at coordinate 32,344 of NZ_JBHTHD010000033.1, read as the reverse complement.
CCAATATGGTGCCTTACTCATTTTTGATGAAGTACAAACAGGTATGGGTCGTACAGGTAAAATGTTTGCTGCAGAATTATATGATGTAGTACCGGATATCATCTGTCTTGCAAAAGCGTTTGGCGGCGGTGTAATGCCTGCTGGTGCTATTGTGGCTAAAGAAGAAGTATTTAAAAGCTGGTTCGAAAATCCATTTATGCATACAACAACATTTGGAGGAAACCCACTTGCTTGTGCAGCAGCCATTGCAACTATTGGTGTGTTAATTGAGGAGAATTTGCCACAGCGTGCTGCCGAGGCTGGGGAATATTTCCTTGCAGAGTTGAAGAAAGCAGCGGAAGGTCACGAAGATAAAGTTCAAGAAATCCGTGGTCAAGGTCTAATGATCGGAATCGAATTCCATAAGGATGAAATCGGTTATGAGGTATCCAAAGGTATGTTCGATAATGGAATCCTTGTTGCAGGAACATTGATTAACTCAAAAACCATTCGTATTGAGCCTGCTTTAACAATCAGCTACGAAGAAATTGATAAAGTAGTCAGCACCTTTAAGCAAGTGCTAGCTCAAGTGAAAGAATAACATCTATTAGATAGAGGTATATGCAAATAAGGGGGAGCAAAAAGACGTGGAAAAGAAATATGTAAAGCTCCAAACATCCATTCCAGGCCCAAAATCGCAGGAACTATTAGAGCGCCGAAACCAATATGTTCCTAAAGCAATCAGCAACAATATTCAATCCTTTGTGAAAAAAGCGCAGGGCGCAATCGTGGAGGATGTTGATGGAAATATTTATATTGATTTTGCCGGGGCAATCGGAACCTTGAATGTTGGTCATTCCCATCCCAGGGTGGTAAGAGCCCTTCAGGAACAAGCCAGTCAATTTATTCATACAGGCTTTAATGTCATGATGTACGAATCCTATATCAAGCTTGCGGAGAGACTCTGCAAGCTTGCCCCTGGCAATTTTGCGAAGCAAGCAGCCTTTTTTAACAGCGGTGCAGAAGCCGTTGAAAATGCGGTTAAAATTGCAAGAAAATACACGAAACGCCAAGGAATTATCTCTTTTACAAGGGGTTTCCATGGTAGAACGTTAATGACGATGACCATGACAAGTAAGGTGAAGCCGTATAAATTTGGGTTTGGCCCATTTGCACCGGAGGTTTACAAGGCACCATATCCATATGTTTACCGCCGCCCTGATGGGATGAACGAAGAACAATACAGCAAAATGATTATTGAACAATTTGAACAGTTTTTAGTTTCTGAGGTGGCACCTGAAACCATTGCAGCAGTCGTGATGGAACCGGTCCAAGGTGAAGGTGGATTTATCGTTCCGGACATTGCCTTTGTCGGGCGTGTCCGAGAGATTTGCGATCAATATGGCATTTTATTTGTAGCTGACGAAATACAAACCGGTTTTGCCCGAACAGGTAAATATTTTGCCATTGAACACTTTGGCGTTGAACCGGATCTAATTACCATCTCTAAATCGATGGGAGCAGGGGTGCCAATCAGTGGTGTGATCGGTCGTGCAGAAATTATGGATGCTGCTGAAGTTGGTGAAATTGGCGGTACATATTCAGGCAGTCCGCTTGGATGCCGTGCTGCACTAACCGTTTTAGATATTATTGAAAGTGAAAATCTTAATGAACGTGCGGAGAAGCTAGGAAATAGAGTTGTAGAGAAAATGCAAATCCTTGCTGAGCGCTTTGACTGTATTGGCGATGTCCGGGGTCTTGGTGCCATGTGTGCAATGGAAATTGTGAAGGACAAGCAGCTAAAAACTCCTGATAAGGAAACGGTTGGGAAAATCGTCAAAGCTGCAGGAGAAAGAGGGCTTTTATTATTAAGCGCGGGAATTTTTTCTAACGTTATTCGTATCCTAATGCCGTTAACCATTACGGATGAACAGCTTGAAGAGGGTCTCAAAATTCTTGAGGAATCCATGGAATCGGTGTTTGCCATTGATCCGGCCCTGTAAAAATCGGAGGTAAATGAATGGAAAGAGTAGAAAAGAAGTATCAAATCTATCCGATGTATATAGATGGAAATTGGATCGGTAATGATTCTGAGATTTTTACTGAAATCGTGAATCCGGCAACAAAGGAAGTTGTCGGTGCTGTCCCAACAGGCGGAGCCTATGAAGCAATTAAAGCAGTTGATGCAGCTCATACCGCGTTTCAAACCTGGTCAAAAAAGACAGCCGATGAGCGTTATCAGATATTAATGAAATGGCATTATTTAATCGAAGAAAATAAACATGAGATTGCTAGAATTATGACAATTGAGCAAGGAAAACCTCTTAAAGAAGCTTTGGGAGAAGTGGTTTACGCCAATGGATTTATCTCTTGGTATGCTGAAGAGGGAAAAAGAATTTACGGGGAAACGATTCCTGCCTCACATCCAAATAAGCGGATCCTTGTTCGAAAAGAACCTGTTGGGGTCATAGCGGCCATTACGCCTTGGAATTTCCCGGCTGCGATGATTACCAGAAAAGTCGGTCCTGCGCTAGCTGCAGGCTGTACAGCCGTTGTAAAACCGGCCAATCAAACACCGCTTACAGCATTAAAACTGGCTGAGCTCGCCCATGAAGCAGGGGTGCCTAAGGGAGTTATAAATGTCGTAACCGGAAGATCTTCAGAGATTGGTGATGTTTGGTTAAAGGATTCCCGCGTAACGAAAATTACCTTTACCGGTTCGACAGAGGTTGGGAAAACATTGATGCGTGGGGCTGCAGACACCGTTAAAAAGGTGTCACTTGAACTTGGCGGAAATGCTCCATTTATCGTTATGGATGATGCCGACTTAAGAAAAGCGGCTGCGGGTCTCGTGCAATCCAAATTCCGTAATGCCGGACAAACCTGTATATGTACGAACCGTGTCTATGTTCAAGAATCAGTCGCAAATCAATTTGTTGATTTGTTCCAAAATGAATTAGAAAAATTAAAGGTCGGTAATGGTTTAAATGAAGGAATCGATGTTGGTCCATTAATTGATCAAGCTGCTTTATCAAAGGTGGAAACACTTGTTGAGGACGCAGTAAATAAGGGTGGAAAAATTGCGTTTAGCGGTGTAAAGCCAGCTGAAGTAAACGGATATTTCTACGCTCCAACCATCATAACGAATATTAATGATGAAATGGAATGTATGCGGGATGAAATTTTTGGGCCGCTTGCCCCTATTGCAACCTTCAAAACGGAAGAGGAAGTTATTTCTCGTGCAAATGATTCCATTTATGGGCTGGCTGCGTATGTCTATACACAAAATTTAAGCCGTTCCTTTAGAATAACGGAACAGCTTGAATATGGAATTATTGGTTTGAATGATGCCTTACCATCGACGGTCCAAGCGCCATTTGGCGGATTTAAGGAAAGCGGCCTTGGCCGAGAAGGCGGTCATTACGGGATTGATGAGTATTTAGAAGTTAAATATATATCAATTGGCATAGATTAAGTTTATTATAGTTTAATATTTTATAGGAACTGCCTAATTTATTTAAACCTCCTTTTCAAAGGACTCCAAATAAAAGCCAGTAAAACCTTCAGTGATGATTTTGTCATTGATTGTTTTGTTGGCTTTTTTTATCGAATTTAGGAGGAAAATGCCGAAGTTTTGTTTAATATAATAGGAAAAGAAATAAAGAGATGGGTGAAATTATGGCGGGCTTAAATACTTATTTTTTAGCAGGGCACTCTCGTTTGCCTCAAGGAATGGCGGCACAAAATGTGTTTGAATCTTTAACGATCACGGTGGAAATCGATAAAAAATACGGAGTGATTATTGAAGCCTCCTGTACGCTAGCTACAGAACATGGCAGGCATTATGTCCAGCAAATATTAAAAGGGCATAGTCTTCAGGACGGAATTGAGGAAATAGTTGAGATTTTCAAGAATGATTATCGCGGAAAAGCTGCAAATGCGTTAATTGCTGCTATTAAAGATTTGTATAATCAATATATTAGTCATGATAACTCATTGCCTATTTAAATGGGCAAAGTCCATGCTGCTTAATTTAGCACATGGCTTTTTTTTGCTTTAAAAAATATGGACTGCTGTGGTACGATAAAGGGTAAAAGCAGAGGAAGAAGAGGGACAGTAAATGGTAAAAACAATTCTTTTTGATGTCGATGGGGTTCTATTAAGCGAGGAGCATTATTTTGATGCCTCAGCACTGACGGTTTGGGAACTGTTAATCAGCAAAAATTATTTAGCTTTAGCACCTGAGTTGTTTAAAACAAGCTATACTGAATCTGAGATTCAACATATTCGCACACAGGTGTTTGAGAATGATCAAGTATTAAAGCTTCAAAAATCACGAGGTCTAAATGCAAACTGGGATATGATTTATTTAACCTTTTGCTGCCAGCTCATTCATCTGTTTGAACAAATTATCGATAGTGAACGTGAAAAAATTAATCAGTGGCTCAAATCCCCAATTTCAAGGGATGCTTTAGTAGAAATGGGACAGGTTTTAAGCCAATACCAGGTTCAAATGAATTTCCCTTTATTTATTGAAGAGTTTGAACGCTCACATGCCGTTAAACAAGAGCTTTTAGGTTACCTAAATGTACTAGCAAAAGAAAAGCTAGGGATCGAAACGTCTATATTTGATAAGGACCGGACGCTTTGGTCCGTTTGTGAACATGTATCCCAGGAATGGTACGTTGGTGATGAAAATGTATTAGAATCTACGGGGAGACCATCCGTTCAGCTAGGTAAAGAAGGATTTTTAGCAAATGAAACAACGTTGGCACCAAAAGAGGATATTGCCGAGTTTTTTAGTCTCCTAAAAAATTCTGGATACAAGATTGGAATTGGGACTGGCAGGCCTGCCCTAGAAACGATATTGCCTTTTCAGCATTTAGATTGGCTAAAATCCTTTGATGAAAAGCATATTGTTACAGCCGATGACGTGTTGATCGCGGAGAAGGAGTTCCCTCAAGAAGGGTCCTTGTCTAAGCCGCATCCATACACCTATATATTGGCTGAACAGGGGAAAGGGGCTTCTCTAATTGATTATTTGAATACCCCGCTGCCACTTGAAAACAGGGAAGAGCTTTTGGTTGTGGGCGATTCGTTAGCAGATCTTTTAGCGGCAAGAACCATCGGCTGCAAATTCGCTGCCGTTTTAACAGGATTATCTGGAAAAGATGCCAGAAGTGAATTTGAAAAGCATGAGGCAGATTATATTTTAGATTCGGTGCTGGATGTAAGGAGTATATTATAATAAAAAAGGGATGGCAGCTATGCCATCCCTATTCTAATATTACAATAAGCTTTCTACTTTCTGCGGGTCTACCTGCCCTGGTTCAGATGGAACGAAATTCTCTAACTCTAGCAATTGCACCTCTTCAATGCCCACGGTTAGGTTCAAGGCTTGCAGAACATTAGTATTCAGGGTTTTATCAAGGGTTAGGACCATGATGGCCTCGCCTCCAACGGCAGCTCTACCTACCTGCATCGTGCCGATATTGATTTCATAGTCGCCAAGAAGAGAACCTACTTTACCAATCATACCAGGAACGTCCTTATGTTTAATATATAATAGATGTTCCTCCGGCTTCACATCAATCCGATATTGGTTAATCTTCACAATTCTTGCACCGTAGCCATTTAGGACCGTTGCACCAATTTTAGCCGTTTCATCACCTTGAGAAATTGTCAGCTCCATATAATTAGCGAACCCTTTATTAGTAGCATTTTTTTGCACATTATAGGAAACACCTTGTTCCTTTAGAAGGTGTAGGGCATTAATTAGATTGACAGAATCGCTTAAATGATAGGAAAGAATTCCTTTTATCATGATACGATTTAATAATTCTGTATCTTCTTCAATTAGGTCCCCGTAATAATTGATTTCAATTTTAGCAGGAGCTTTTTTTAATAATTGAACAACAAGCTGGCCAATTTGATCCCCAAGCGCTAAATATGGCTGCATTTTTGCCTGAGTTTCCCCTGACATTTGCGGCATGTTTACGGCATGATGGATCGACTGCGATTCAAAAATTTCAATGATTTCAGCGCTGACCTCTTGAGCAACCTTTTCCTGTGCTTCTACTGTAGAAGCTCCTAAATGCGGTGTCACGATAATATTTGGATTTTGCAATAATTCAGGGTCTGCCACTGGTTCTTTTTCAAAAACATCCAGTGCCGCTCCCGCCACATGACCTGATTGAACCGCACGAACCAGCGCCTTTTCATCAATAATTCCACCGCGAGCGCAATTGATCAAGCGGACGCCTTTTTTGGTCTTTTGTAAATATTCCTCATTAATAAGTCCTTTTGTATCGTTTGTCAAAGGGGTATGGATGGTAATAAAGTCTGATTCCCTTGCAATTAGGTCAAGGCTGGCTTTCGTAATCCCTAATTTTTTCGCTCGATCATCAGTTAAATAGGGATCAAAACCCAAAATGTTCATTCCAAAGCTTTTAGCCCGTTTTGCCACTTCTGCTCCGATTTTACCCATTCCGATTACACCAAGGGTTTTCTTATACAATTCAACCCCTTTAAACGAGTTGCGATCCCATTCACCGGAAGATGTTTTCTTGTGAGCCTGAGGGATTTTTCTTGCTAAAGAAAGCATCATCGCTAAGGTATGTTCTGTAGCGGCAATGGTATTGGCGCCGGGTGCGTTAATAACAATAATCCCTTTGCGGGTGGCGGCATTCACATCGATATTATCTACACCGACACCTGCCCTTGCTATAACCCGTAGCCCGCTAGCTTCTTGAAGCAATTCTTCGGTAACCTTTGTTTGACTGCGGACAATCAAGGCATCATACATACCAATAATCTTTTTTAATTCTTCCGTTGGCAGTGTTGGCTGTCTGTCCACAATAAAATGGGGATGATCAAATAATGCCTTTAAGCCTGTATCGCTAATTCCATCGGTAACCAGTACTTTATACATTTCCATTCATTCCTCCCAGTTTAAAATAAAAAATCCCTCATAACAGACAGTTGTGTCGTGTTATGAGGGACGTGATCAACCGTGGTGCCACCCTCTTTTGCTGCATAGATTCCATACAGCCTCAACATGTTAACGGTTTTTACCGGGCAGGCCTACATACTATTTCGGCGTGCCAGTTCAGAAGTGCTGGGTATGTTAAGTAAGGACACCGGTTCACAGCAGCCACCGGCTCTCTGAAGTCCCTTATTAATACCGTCTTCATCATTACTATTTTAAATTGAATGCAATTTTTTTGTATGAATTTATTGAATATTCTACATCCATATGTTTAGAATTGTAAAGGGCTAATGAAATTATTTTCTGAATAATCTTATTAAAATTTTTCCAAGGAGTTGCTATGCCTTGTGGGATAAGGCGGAGAGCGATTACAATTATATTTAAACAGAATACATCTATTGTAAAAAGATTTAGAGAATTATATAATGTCTACTATACAAATACATTTGTGCATTTAGGGTGGACTTTTAGGAGGGAAAGATAATGAAAGCTATCTCAATTGGATTATTAGGTTTAGGAACAGTGGGATCTGGCGTGGTACAAATCATCAAAAATCATCAAGACAAATTAATGCATCAGGTTGGATGTCCTGTTGAAATAAAAAAAATACTTGTAAACGACTTACATAAAACGAGGTCTGCGGAGATTAATACGCAAGTTTTAACAAATAACCCTGACGATATCCTACAAGATCCGGAAATTGATGTGGTAATTGAGGTAATGGGTGGAGTAGAAGAAACGAAAAAATATTTGCAAAGTGCACTTCAAAGTGGAAAGCATGTGGTCACTGCAAATAAAGATTTGATGGCTCTTCACGGTTCTGAATTATTAAAGCTAGCCTCGGAAAATGGCTGCGATTTGTTTTACGAAGCCAGTGTTGCAGGGGGAATCCCAATTTTAAGAGGTTTAGTTGACGGGCTTGCTTCCGACCGAATTACTCAATTAATGGGGATTGTTAATGGTACAACGAATTTTATTTTAACAAAAATGAGCTCTGAAGGACTTGCCTATGAAGATGTCTTAAAAGAAGCCCAAGAGCTTGGATTTGCGGAAGCAGATCCAACTTCAGATGTTGAAGGATTAGATGCTGCACGTAAAATGACCATCCTTGCAACATTAGGTTTCTCTATGCATATTGACCTTGAGGATGTAAAAGTCAGCGGAATTACTCAAATTACTGAAGAAGATCTACGGTATGGTAAGCAGATGGGCTATACAATGAAACTAATTGGGAATGCTCATCGCGAGGGTGAAAAAGTAGAAGTGAGCGTTCAGCCAACCTTTTTATCTAATAATCATCCGCTTGCATCTGTGCAAAATGAGTACAATGCGGTATATGTTTACGGAGAGGCTGTCGGTGAGACGATGTTCTACGGACCTGGGGCAGGAAGCTTGCCAACAGCAACAGCGGTTGTTTCCGATTTAGTGGGTGTAATTAAAAACTTAAGACTTGGTGTTAACGGAAGAAGTGCGGTGGCACCACAATATCCGAAACGACTGAAGGATGACTCGGAAAAGTATTCGAAATACTTCCTACGTATTCATGTGCAGGACGAAGTTGGCGTATTTGCTGAGATTACCTCGATTTTTGCTAAATATGGTGTTAGTTTTGAAAAAATCCTTCAGATGCCGGTAACAAAAAATGAAACCGCAGAAATTGTTTTAGTAACGCATCAGGCTTCTTTAACCGATATTGAGGATATTTTAGTAGAGTTAAAGGATTTATCCGCAGTTAAGGAAGTTAAGAGTTCGTATAAAGTGGTTAGAAAATAGAGATTAAGGAGCTGTCTGTGGATGACCCTCGATAACAGAGTACAAATCAAAGTTCCAGCAAGTTCTGCCAACTTGGGTCCAGGATTTGATTCCATTGGAATTGCTGTCGATTTATATTTAACATTAGAAGTAGAACAAAGTAATCATTGGGAATTTATTGCGGAAACTGAGGAATTAAGTCAATTCCCCAATAATGAGGAGAATATCATGTGTCAAGTGGCTCTTAAGGTTGCTTCGAAATATGGAAAGACCCTGACGCCATGTAAAGTGAAAATTAATAGCGAAATTCCATTAGCCCGTGGACTTGGTTCAAGTGCTTCGGCGATTGTTGCAGCGATTGAATTAGCTGACTTTGTTGGAAATCTTGGGTTGAGTATCTGTGAGAAGCTATTGCTTGCAACTGAGATGGAGGGGCATCCAGATAATGTTGGAGCATCGCTATATGGGGGATTGGTTGTGGGATGCTATCACCATAATGAAGTGGACCTTGTGTCATTTCCCAATCTGGCGTTTGAGATGATCGCTGTTATTCCAAATGAGGAATTATTAACAGTGGATTCGCGTGGAGTTTTACCGGAAGTGCTTCCTTATTCGGAGGCAGTTCAAGCCTCTGCTACCGCAAATGTATTAGTTGGTGCCCTTCTTAGTCAAAATTGGGAGCTAGCGGGAAAAATGATGGATTCCGATTTATTCCATCAGCCATACCGAAAACAGCTGATTCCTTTTTATACTGAGATTGAGGTAGCAGCCAAAGCAAATGGTGCCTTTGGAGTGGCTTTAAGTGGCGCAGGCCCAACAATGCTTTGTTTTGCAGAAAAAGGGAAAGGCAGAAAAGTTGCCGAATCACTTCAACAAACCTTTTCAGCCATGTCCGTGAAACTTTTAAACATCGATGATACCGGGAGCAGTGTTTATAATTTAGAATGTGCAAAATAAAAGGGCAGCCTAGCTGCCCTTTTTATTTGCTCTCTTTAATAATTCACCGTGTTAATTTGTAATATTATTAGAGTTTAGTCTGTGCAACAGGCCCTTTGGCAAGGACAATCAATATATTGGCATTTAGAATGTGCAAAATAAAGGGCAGCCCTAGCTGCCCTTTTCTAGTTATTCAGAAAATCCTCGAATGCTTCTTTACTAAGTGGTTTACTAAACAAATACCCCTGCATCTGAATACAGTCTTTTGATCGTAAAAATTCCTTTTGGTAATCCGTTTCTACACCTTCGGCAATTACATCAAGATGAAGCCCTCGGGCCATATTAATAATCGCCTCCGGAATCTCTGTATTGGCAAGATTCTCGGTAATATTTTGAATAAAAGATTTATCAATTTTTAACGTGTTAATCGGCAAGTTTTTTAAATAACTTAGGGATGAGTACCCTGTACCAAAATCATCAATGGAAACAGAAATACCCATGTTTTGGAGTGATTGCAGCGATTGAACAAGTTCCTTTGAATTTGTAAGAAGAATACTTTCCGTAATTTCGATTTCGAAATTCTTTGGATCTAATTTACTGTCCTGCAAGATTTCCTTTACCTGTTTCACCATATTACAAGGCTCTTGAAACTGCCTTGCTGAGAAATTTACTGAAATGTTTAATGACTGATGATATTTCGTATTCCATTCACTTACTTGGTGACATGCTTTCTTCATGACGATTTCCCACAAAGGTTGAATTAATCCCGTTTCCTCTGCAATCGGAATAAAAACTTCCGGAGAGACAAAGCCCAATTCTTCATCCGTCCATCTTAATAATGCTTCTGCACCGTAAATAGTTTCGGTATTAACATTCATTTTTGGCTGATAGTGAACATCTATTTTTTGATTCTCGATTGCTTTTCTTAGCCGTGACTCCAATCTTGGCCGTTCCTGACTTAATTTACTAATACGCTCATTATAGATAACGACTCGATTGCCGCCCATATTTTTTGCAGAGTACATTGCCATATCTGCATAGATGATTAATGTGTCCAGGTTACTTGTGTGCTCTGGGTACATACTGATTCCACAGCTGGCACTTAGGTAAAGTTCAATTCCGTCAATTGAGTATGGTTTTTTTAAGGTATTAATGATAGTCTCTGCAACTGCTTTTGAAGCCTTCACATCTAGATTATTCATCAAAATGATAAATTCATCGCCGCCTTGTCTTGTAATGATGTGATTATCCTCGGGCAGGCATTTTTGGATTCGATTTGCTACGATTTTCAGTAACTCATCACCTTTGTTATGTCCGAAGGAGTCATTAACATGTTTGAAACGATCCAAATCAATAAATAAAACCGATACGGTTTCGCCTTTTTCATTTGCTTGATCAATAATAGGTTGCAGCTTTTCTTGAAAGTATCTTCGATTGGTCAAACCAGTAAGCGGATCGTGATACGCTTGGTATTCAATTAGTTTTTTACTCTGGTTTAAATCATTTACATAATGTTGTAAATGATTTGATAAAGCGTTCACGTTTTCTGTCAGAAATCCAAGCTCATCTTTACGATTTAGATGTAATTTTTTTCCGAAATTACCTTGGGCAATTTCATTCACTTGCTCAACGATGTAACCAATTGGCTTGGTAATGGACCTGGAAAAAATAAAACTAAAAATTAAAACGACAATCATAATTACAATGGAGAGCATAATATGAACTTTTAGCTCGTGTAACAATTCATTCTGGATAAGGCCATAATCATAAACAAGGCAAATTACATAGAGTTGATCATGTTTGCTTTTCACTGGAACGAATGTTTTCATGATGTATTTGTCTTTGATCGTGTCTTTATAGGATTGGAGTTTATTGGTTTCTGCCGCCTTTTTTACTAGTTTAGAATCCACGGCAATATTTGAATATTCTTTATAGGAACCATACCAAATAGGCTCGGCGGAAATACGGGTATAATAATTACCGTTTAAATGGACAACTTCCTCTTTTTTGCCAAAGCTTTTAGGATTCAATACAGACATTTCCAGAACACCGGGTTCCTTTGTAAAGTTCTTAATTACTTTCCCGGGACCAAATCGATCTTCATATCCAAGAACTGTATTGTCACGAAAATAGGGATCAATTATATAATTGGTTGAGCCATCGTAGTAATAGCCCCATTTATCAATGTGATCTGGATTGGATGAGGCTTTTTCCATTGGTCCGGACCAATAGAAGGGCAAAGCTAAACCTTTTTTTACAGTGACAGGCTTTAATGCTAAAAGCTGAAGGTAGGCATCATACCAATAGCCCCAACCCTTTGTTCCCATATTTATTTCTTTTGGATCAGAGGAGCGGACTCCTACTACGTCATCCTTTGTCTTGGCTAAAAGTGTAATATGGGAAACTCTTAATTCTTTTGCAAGTACTTTTAGCTGTTCATTTGTTACATCCTGGTATCGAGGGGGAAGTGCTTTTTTTATAGCAATTGAGGCAATTCGTAACTCTCTTGCAAGGATGTTTTCCACATATTCTGATCCCTGTTTAGTATTTTCAACCTGAACAGAAACCTCTTTGGTAATCATGGCGATTTCCTTTTCATTATAGTCAAGTAGTTGATTTTTTGACCGAATATAATGAAAGGCATTATTCGCAACTAAGATCATAAATACAATGAGACAAAATATTAATGGAAGTTTCTTTTTAATCGACAATGAAGCAACACTCCAATTATATAAACATTTTGAAGGATTTTGGAATTTAGTATTTTCCCCGTGGGAAACATATTTTAATTTTGCTTAAAGAATATCATAATCACATCGTAAAAGTAATGAGAAAAAACTGGAGAATGAGGCTGGGGAACATAATGGGGGAGCAACTTACAAAATAATAATTCAGCAGCGAGGCTGCTGAATTATTAACCATTTAATCCTTGTAACCACTCTTGGTAGCATTCATGACAAAGTTTTTCATCCCGTTCAACATTGGAGGTCACGAAGGTTACGTTGTGGTGCTGATTTTGATCAATATCATTTGTACAATAAAAACATTTTTCACTCATTTTTTCCACCTCTTTAATTTTGAATGAGTTTAGTTTTTACATTTTTTACGTTTTCTTACGTTGAAAATTTCACCAGGTTTTTCGTTCGAGTTTCGTTTGAAAGATTCCCTCAATTCTTACTATTTTTGATATGATTGATTAGAGCATAAATCTACTATGACTGGTGAGCCAAATGAAATTTACTTTTAGGAATAAAGCAGCAGGAATTAAATTTCTTTTTTATCGCAGTATCCGCACGAAAATGGTTGTATTTTTTCTAATGGTAGCGCTCATTCCATTGGCCATCTTTGGTCTGTTGTCCTATCAAAAGTCCTCGACGATTGTGAATAAACAATACAATGATTATGAACGATTTGCTGTTTCACAATTGGATAAACAAATTGAAAATACGATACAGCAGATGTATGTGGTTTCAAAGGATATTAATCACTATCTATCGGATCCAACTTTAATTATTTTAAAAGAAGAAATACCACGGACCTATTCGGCATTTATTGAAAATAAAAACTTTGAACGCTATTTAGAAGCACATAAAACCTATAATACAAAAGGAATCTACCTCATTACAAATACAGGCTACTATTATGGAAATAATCAAGTGAATATCCACCGGCTTTTCCAGAAGCCTTTTTGGAAGGAAATTAATAATTTACAGGAAGGGCAGCTTTGGATTGGTTTCTATAATGCTGACCATTACTATACAGGGAATAAAAAGGAAAAATTAATTGGGATGGTTCTTCCAATTGAAAGCCAATTTGGGGTATTAAAAGGCAGTAAGCTTTTGATTGAAACAAACGCTGATGAATTGCTCTCGCATATTAAGTTTTTAGAGAAATCGTTGCATTCTTCGATTACACTAAGAAATGGAAACCATCAGATTGTATATAAAACAAATTATGCTCCTGAAAATTTATCATCCGATATTGTCTTTAATAATCATATCGAAACCTATGGATGGGATATTATTGTTCGGATCCCGCAAAAGTATTTTTATAAATCATCCAATGTAATTTTTCATTATACTGTTTTGGCTATTTTATTTTCTATCATCCTTGCCTGCATTTTAGCAGTTGTATTTTCGGTTCCGCTCTCAAAACGAATTAAGAGCCTTAAAGCCTCCATGGAAAGTGTAAGTAAAGGGGATTTAAATACCCAGATAGCGGTTACTTCGGAAGATGAATTAGCAATCTTGGGGCGAAGCTTTAATGATATGGTCAATCAAATTAAGGGATTAATTGAAAAAATTAGTCAAACAGAACGTTTAAAAAGACAAGCAGAGTTAAAGGCATTTCACTATCAAATTAACCCACACTTATTATTTAACACGTTAAACTCAATCCAATGGAAGGCAAGACTTTTAGGGGCAAAAGAAGTTCAAGAAATGATCTATCATCTAACAGAGGTTCTTCATGAGAACTTAAATTTTGCCGATGAATTAATTCCTTTGAAAAAAGAACTACAAACCATCCAGCATTATTTAAAGGTTCAGGAGGTACGTTTCGGCCATACTTTTGAATATGTTGAAACCCTACAAGAAAATTGTTTAGAATGTTTAATTCCAAGGATGACACTTCAGCCTTTATTCGAAAATATCTTTTTTCATGCATTTGAAGATGGACAAGGGAGAATTGAGCTCAACGTGGAAGAAAAAAATGATTATATTGAGCTTACATTAGAGGATAACGGAAAAGGAATGAATGAAGGTACCATTAGGAAACTGCTTGAACCGAGGCAACATGATGAAGGAGGAAAAGGGATTGGTGTATATAATGTTGACCAACGCATTAAACTTCATTTTGGAACGGAGTATGGTTTATCAATCGAATCAGTTGTAGGTTTAAAGACAATTTTTAGAATGAGATGGCCGAGAAGGAGAAAACTCAAATGATAAAGGTACTGATTGCAGACGATGAACTAATTGTACGAAAAGGATTAATGGCAACCGTCGAATGGGAAAAATATAATATGAAGGTGATTGCTGATGCCCCTAACGGACAAAAGGCCTGGGAGTTGTTCGAGGAGCACCGTCCTGAAATTGTGATAACGGATATTGTTATGCCGGAAGTGAACGGGATTGAATTGGCCAGAAAAATTAAACAATCATCCCCTGCTACAAAAATATTATTATTAAGCTGTCATCGGGATTTTACCTATGCGCAAGAAGGCATGAATATTGGAGCCTCAGGTTATATATTGAAAACAGCTTTTCAGGATCAGCAATTTGAAGAATATCTAAAGCGTTTTGAAGGGGAAATTAATTCGGTTCGTCATGACAAAAAAACTTTTGATTCGTCATCATTGGCAAAGGAGTTTTATGAGTGGTTATGTGACTTCGATAATTCATTTCCAATAATTTTGGAAGAGTTATTTTTAAATGAGTGGAATTGGATGCAGAAGCCCTATTATATTTATTTATTAAATCGATTAAAAGATAGTGAGTTTCTGCTTACCAAGTTACAATCTGAGGAAAAACTAGTTGCAAAAATTTCTTGCGGTCAGGATCAAGCATTTATTTTTATTCCCGAAAATTCACAGCGGCAATTTGAGCGATTGCTTGTGGAGGCTAGAGGGGGTGAGCCAGCCGTTCGTTGGAAGATAAATGGTCCAAATCAAGGAATCAAGGAATGGATGGACGGGGTTTCCACCCTATATAGACAGCTGCAATTTGAAAAACAATTTAATTATTCGATGGAAAATTGGCCATTACCAATTCAAAAGGCGGTACAAAAGATTATTTTACATTTGGACGAACCTCTTTCTTCTACAGATATTGCAAGTGATGTTGGTTTAAGCCGCAGCCATTTTAGTACAATGTTTAAAAAGGCAGTTGGTGAAAGCTTTATTGCCTTTACGGAAAGAATAAGAGTACAAATTGCATGTGATCTTCTTGAAAAAACATCCTTAACATCACAGGAAATTAGTGAAAAAGTAGGGATTCAGGATGGTAAATACTTCAGTAAATGGTTTAAAAAATGCATCGGGGTCACACCTTCAGATTACCGGCAAAACAAAAAGAAGAATATCATCTAACAAAATTCCTAATCATTCTGTATTTTGGGAAATTTCAAACAATATTACAAAAAGAATAAGATGAATTTAAGTTTAAGACCGCTTTCATTAAGGTTACAATGAAAGCGGTTTCTGTTATGTATAAGGAAAAAAAGGGGGAATTAAATATGAAGAAAATTACAGTTGCTTTTTTAGTATTCCTTTTGCTTTTTGCAATGGCCGCATGTTCAAACAGTAAATCAAGTGGTACAGAAGACGCAAAAGGTAATGACAGCAGCGGAAAAACCACGCTTCGATTTGCAACATGGGATTCTGGGGAAACATTAAAAATTCAACAATTGATTGCGGAAAAGTTTGAAGAAAAAAACCCAAATGTAAAGGTTCAAGTAGAAGCTTACGGAGATGGATTTGACCAAAAACTGGCTGCGGCGTTTGGTGCAAAAAACCCGCCAGATGTTATGTATATGTGGAATTTCCCAGCTTACTTTCAATCGTTAGAGCCGCTGGATAATTTGATTAAAAATGATTCTGAAATGGATATGAATGATTATTATCAGGGGTTATTTAATTACTCCAGCATGTACGGCAAAGTATACGGAATGCCAGCCGGGTTCACCACAAGGGTTGTTTATTTTAACAAGGATTTATTTGATGCAGCAAAGATTCCTTATCCAAAGGATGGCTGGACATGGGATGACTTTAAAAATATCGCCAAGAAATTATCAGACCCATCCAAAAAACAGTATGGATTTGGGGTAAGGCCTGAACCCGATACTTATGATCTACAAGGCTTTGTTTGGAGCAACGGCTCAAGCTTCATTAGTGAAGACGGAAAGAAAATCAAAGGATATATGAACAGTCCTGAAACCGTTCAATCACTGCAAATGTTTGCCGATATGGTTAAGGATAAAAGTGCTGTTCTTGTCGGTGGAAAAAATCAACAGAGCGGTGATGATATTTTCAAGGCAGGCAAGCTTGCCATGTGGGAAAGCGGTATCTGGCCATTGGAGGGCTTTAAGGAAGCTAAGGTGAACTTTGGAACAGTGGAAATGCCTTCATTTGGCAGCAAGCCAGTAAAAGGAGTGATCGCATCGTCTGCGGTCTCGATTGCAAAAGATTCAAAACATAAAGATCTTGCTTGGAAGTTTGTAAAATTTTACTCTTCAGCGGAAGCAATCAAAATGAGAACAGCTGATTTACCTGTACGTATTAGCGTTGTAAAGGAAATGAAAACGGATCAAGACCCGATGATTAAGCCATTTTACAAAATGCTTGAAAGATCAAATGATACTCCTGCTTTCTTATTAAATAAAAATTGGGATGAAATTAATCGCAACTTATCAGCAGCTGTCAATGCGATTATGCTCGGACAAGATGGAGAACAGTTATTGAATAAGGCTGTGAAGGATTCCGAGAAGTATGTTGGACAGTAAAAACTAAAAAGAGGTGTTTTTGTTGAAACCCATATATACCTCACCTGCACCTATTGTAAAGATCAAAAAACAAACTAATCGGTGGGACAAAATTGTCCCCCTCCTTTTTATCGCACCATGGGTGATTGGATTTTTAGCTTTTACATTAGGTCCATTGCTCTATTCGCTGTTTATTAGTTTCTTTGATTGGCCGATTGTAGGTGAACATAAATTTATTGGTCTTGATAATTATAAAACGATGTTTACCGACGACCCGTTATTTTGGGAATCATTATGGGTGACTGTAAAATTTGCTGGTTTATTTGTCCCTCTTAATCTCATAACCGCTCTCTTTCTAGCGATTTTATTGAACCAAAAGATAAAAGGACACTCAATATTTCGAACCCTTTTCTATTTACCGTCGGTTATCTCCGGAGTCGCGCTTGCGATGATTTGGGCTTGGGTTTATAACGGTGAATATGGAATCCTGAACTACTTTTTGTCACTAGTAGGAGTAAATGGACCGGATTGGTTAAACAATCCCCATTCAGCATTGATTGCAATGGTTATTGCAAGTCTTTGGGGGCAAGGAACAATGATGCTGATTTTCCTAGCTGGCTTAAAGGCTATTCCCAATGATTTATATGAAGCAGCCTCCATTGATGGAGCAAATAAAATCCAACAGTTTTTCAAAATCACGATTCCGATGTTAACACCGACGATTTTATTTAATTTAATCACAACGATTATCAGCGCATTTCAACAATTAACCCTTGCTCTTATTCTGACTGGGGGAGGCCCGCTGAGATCCACATATTTCTATGCAATGTATGTTTACGAAAACGCCTTTAAGTATTTTAAAATGGGTTATTCCTCTGCTAATGCCTGGTTTATGTTTGTCATTGTCTTAATTTTAACTCTATTAGTCTTTAAATCATCATCAGCCTGGGTTTATTACGAAGGGGAAGTTAAAAATAAATCGTAATATAGGATACCGGGGTAGGGGAGTGCTTCATGAAAACAAAAAGAAGAATTGAGAAAACAACCGTTTATATCCTACTTATCTTTTTTTCATTGCTGTTTTTGGCACCCTTTTTCTGGATGCTGACGACTTCATTGAAATCACAGCATGAGCTTTACCTTTTTCCGCCTAAATGGATTCCATCAAAATTTGAATGGGGAAATTTTAAAGAGGCGTGGATGTCCCAGCCATTTAATCAATTTTTTGTTAATACCGTTACAGTAACCATCATGTCGACTATTGGCCAGTTGATTTCATCTTCTCTGGTCGCCTATGGCTTTGCACGATTTAGGTTTAAAGGAAGAGACTTTTTGTTTATTGTTCTGCTTGCTTCGATGATGATTCCATGGGAGGTAACGATGATTCCACAGTATATGGAATTTAACTTCCTTGGCTGGATTAATACATTAAAGCCGCTGTTTGTACCTTCTTGGTTTGGGGCACCATTTTATATTTTCTTAATGCGGCAATTTATTATGTCTATACCAAAGGAACTCGATGAGGCGGCACGTATGGATGGTGCGAATCCATTTCAAATCTACTATAAAATTTATCTTCCTTTAATGAAGCCATCATTGATTCTAGTTGCCGTATTTAATATTTTAACCTGCTGGAATGATTACTTAGGCCCGCTTGTTTTCTTAAATGACCAAAGTAAGTACACATTAACACTGGGCTTAGCACAATTTAAGGGAATGTTTGGGGTTGATATGGAGAGCATTATGGCAGTAACCTTCTTAATCAGTCTGCCGCCGCTAGTCTTATTCTTTTTTGCCCAGCGCTATATTGTGGAGGATTCCTCTAGGTCAGGAGTTAAAGGCTAAAAGAATCGTAATGAGGATAAAGAAGAGGTGGATAGAATGTTTGATATTAAAAAGGTTCCTTTTAGCCGCAATGGTTCCTATATGGTCATCTCACCCTTTTATGGAAAGGATGAACAACATCTTTACCTGAGAAACATCCGAAACGGGGACAATGATTTAGGTGAGGTTTTTCGAATCGAGGTTCTAGCTGATGGTCAGGCGGTACAGTATGCTCCGTTATTAAGACCAAATTTTCTTCGGCTTGAGACCGACAGGGGATTTGCTGACTTCGTTATCAGTGAAGCAAAGGTATTGCAAATTCGAAGTGTTGGGGTTGGGGTCCGCCTAACTGGTATAACAGGGGCTTATGATTATGCGGTTCCGGTTAGTAATGACCATTTTGAGGTCAATCATTCAAAACAGGAAATCCGTTATATGTTGACTCCTATAAAAGGCCAACTTTTGATGGATGCACCCTTTCAAGAACAAAGATGCCTTAAGATCGTAGCTGATTTTTTGCCTGAAACTCAGTCGTCGGAAATGGAATGTGCAATTGAAGAGTTTTTTACCGTGTGGAAAGAGCGGAAGTATTTAGACTTTTCAAACGGGTTGGAATTGGTTCGAAATGAATTTCAAACTTGGCTGAATCACTCTCTGGAGTGTGATGCCCAATTTACTAATGGGCGGGAACTTGCAGCATATATCACGTGGTCTTGTTTGGTTCATCCTGAAGGGAAATTAACAAGACCGGCTATGTACATGTCAAAGAATTGGATGACGAATATTTGGAGCTGGGATCATTGCTTTAATGCATTGGCATTAGCAAAAAATCAACCCGAATTAGCATGGGATCAATTTATGATCTTTTTTGAAAATCAGGATGAGTCGGGAATGCTACCAGATTTTCTTAACAATCGCTTTGCTTTATGGAATTTTACAAAACCGCCGATCCATGGCTGGGCATTAAAACAGCTAATGGAAAACCGTGACTTAGTGACAAAGGAAAAATTGCAAGAAGTATACGAACCATTATGTAAATGGACAGAATGGTGGTTTAAATACAGGGATGATGATCATGACGGAATTCCCCAATATAATCACGGAAATGACAGCGGCTGGGATAATAGCACTATTTTTCATCAAGGAACACCGATTGAAAGCCCTGATCTATCTTCCTTCTTGATTTTACAAATGGAGACACTCTCTGAAATCGCAGAGAAATTAGGGAAAAAAGAAGAGGCTCGGGAGTGGGCTAAGAAATCGAACGATTTACTTGACCGAATGGTCCGTCACTTTTGGATTAATGAACGGTTTACGGCAGTGAAGTCCGGAGACCATTCAATCATTGAATCAGAAAGTCTTGTACTTTATATACCTATTATTCTAGGAAACCGTCTTCCTGATTCGATTCGGAAAAAATTAGTGGAAGGAATCATATCCAACGATTTTTTAACGCCGTTCGGGCTTGCTACTGAAAAGCCAACTAGTGCTTATTTCCGAGAGGATGGATATTGGCGAGGGCCAATCTGGGCTCCGACTACATTATTAATTTATAAAGGATTGGCTGATTCTGGGGAAACAGAATTAGCGCAGGTAGTGGCACATAGGTTTTGCAATATGGCAAACCAATCAGGAATGGCTGAAAACTTTCATGCCCTAACGGGAGAAAGCTTACGCGATCCAGCTTTTACATGGACTTCAAGTGTGTTCCTTATTTTGGCTAATACTTTAAAAGGTTTTTAAAATTTAGTGTCATAGGAGGTTTTACAATGTTAACTCAAGATTATTTTGGTTTGGAAAATAAGGTGTGTGTTGTAACGGGGGGCGCTTCAGGAATCGGACTTGCAACTGCCACACTTTTGGCGGAAGTAGGAGCAAAGGTGATTCTTTTAGACATTAATGCGGAAAACGGTGAGAAAGCAGCATCTGATCTTAAAAATAAAGAATATCAGGCAGAGTTTGTCCAATGTGATGTAACGAAATCAAGTGATTGTGAAACGGTACGTAATCATATTGAAGCAAGCTACGGGAAAATTGATGTTCTTTTCAACAATGCCGGGGTGATTAGAAGAAAGTCAGTGGTCGAATTGGAAGAGTCCGATTGGGATTTAGTATTAGACGTTTCCTTAAAAGGAATTTATCTTCTCTCAAAATATTTAATTCCGCTTATGGCGTCCGGCGGCGGAGGCAGCATTATTAATACCGGTTCAGGATGGGGAATTAAGGGTGGAGATCAAGCGGCTGCCTATTGCGCAGCGAAGGCTGGAGTCGTGAATTTAACAAAAGCAATGGCAATCGACCATGGACCACAAAATATTCGTGTGAATTGCATCTGCCCTGGTGATACAGATACACCGTTATTAAGGGACGAAGCCAAGCAGCTCAATCTAAAAGAAGATGCCTTCCTCGTATCGTCTGCTAAGGGACGGCCATTAGAAAGGCTGGGCACACCAAGAGATATAGCAAAGGGAGTACTTTTCCTTGCAAGCGACCTATCATCTTGGGTGACGGGTACAGACTTAATAGTAGATGGCGGAGGATTAGCATAACTTTTTTGAAAGATTAAAAATTAATAGATTTAAGATTACAGGGAGGTAAAGGTTATGGCGCAAAAAGTACATCCTTATATACCGAATATGGTGCCAGAAGTACAAGCAGAGATGTTAAAGGTAATAGGAGCCAATTCCATCATGGAATTGTACTCCTGTATCCCGGAAGAACTTCAGCTCAAAGAAGATTTAAAGCTGCCGACAGCATTAACAGAATATGAACTGCGGCGGCATATTGAAGGAATTCTTAATAAGAATACCAGTACAAAAGAATATTTAAATTTCTTAGGGGCCGGCTGCTGGCAGCATTTTGTTCCTGCTGTATGTGATGAAATCAATCAGCGCTCTGAATTTTTAACCGCATATGCGGGGGAACCCTATGAAGATCATGGACGATTCCAAGCCCTTTTTGAATATCAGAGTCTAGTAGCAGAATTAGTAGATATGGACGTTGTCAATGTACCGACATTTGATTGGGGACAGGCGGCAGCTACATCGATTCGAATGGCTGCGCGCATTACCGGAAGGAAAAAAGTATTATTGGCAAAGACCGTTGCTCCGGAACGAAGCAAAATTATCGTCAATTATGGAACACCGGAATTGGAATTTGAGTTTGTTCAATTTGATACCAAATCCGGAGCATTGGATTTATCGGATTTAAACGCAAAATTAACGGATGAGGTAGCTGCCCTTTATTTTGAAAATCCTTCCTACCTTGGATTTATTGAGGCACAAGGGTCGGAGATTTCTACTTTATTAAAAGAAAATCAAACCTTGATGGTTGTTGGGGTGGACCCAATTTCTCTAGGAGTCCTCGCACCACCAAGTCATTATGGTGCGGATATTGTTTGTGGAGACCTTCAGCCACTCGGCATGCATATGAATTTCAGCGGTGGTCAAGCAGGTTTTATTGCAACTCATAATGATGTGAAATTTGTAAATGAATATCCATCCCGTTTATTTGGAATTGTTCCAACCGTAAAAGAGGGCGAATACGGTTTTGGCGATGTAGCATATGACAGAACTTCTTTTGCCTTAAGGGAAAAAGGGAAGGAATCCGTTGGTACCCAGACAGCCTTATGGGGAATCACCGCAGGTGTCTACCTTGCATTACTTGGGCCTGATGGAATACAGGAAATAGGCCAAACGATTATGCAGAACAGTCAATATACTGTACAGCAGTTAAATCAAATTCCTAGTTTATCAGGATCGAGATTAGATTCGCCATTTTTTAAAGAATTTATCGTTGATTTTAATCAGACGGGCGTCACTGTTGAAGAGATTAATCAAAGATTAGTAGAACGGAAAATTTTTGGAGGGAAGGACCTCTCAAAAGAATTTCCGGAGTTTGGCCAATCAGCCTTATTTTGTGTAACGGAGGTTCATACGAAAGAGGATATTGATTATCTTGTTCAATCCCTAAACGAAATCTTAACGAAACAATAGAGAGGAGCTTTTATTCATGCGAAGGATAGAGCGTATAAGCAAAACTCGTGATTTTCATCAGGCAAAATGGAATGAGCCCATTATTTTTGAACTTCATCAGCCAGGAGAAAAAGGAGTCGAATTACCTCCGGTAAATGAAAAAATTGTTGCAGCAGTTGGGGATGGAATATCGGCAATACCTAAGTCCATGCAAAGAAATCAAAAAGCGAGTCTTCCTGAAATTGGGCAAGCAAGGGTATTGAGACATTATTTAAGATTATCGCAAGAAACCCTAGGCTCTGATTTTAATGTGGAAATTGGTCAGGGAACTTGTACGATGAAATACATTCCGAAAATTAACGAATTGTTAATTCGTGACCCGAAAATCATGGAGCTTCATCCCTTACAGAATGTAGATACAGTTCAAGGAATGCTGGAGATTTTTTATAAATTAGATCTTTGTATGAGAGAAATTTCTGGGATGGACCATTTTTCATTCCAGCCAAGCAGTGGAACCCAGGCGCTTTTTACTATGGCATCCATTGTTCAAAAATATCATGAACAAAGGGGCGAGGGGGACCAGCGTGATGAAATTATCACCACCATTTTTTCTCATCCATCCCAAGCTGCAACGGCAGCCGTAAAAGGCTATAAAATTATTACCCTTCATCCGGATGAAAATGGTTTCCCAGATATTGAAAAATTAAAAGCAGCTGTTTCAGAAAGAACTGCCGGGTTTGTTGTTGCCAACCCGGAAGATACCGGCATTTTCAACCCTAGGATTAAAGAATTTACCGACATCGTTCATCAAGCGGGCGGGCTTTGTTTTTACGACCAGGCGAATGCAAACGGGCTTTTAGGTATTACGAGAGCGAAAGAAGCAGGTTTTGATATGTGTTTCTTTAATCTTCATAAAACTTTTGCTGCACCGCATATGTGCGGCGGGCCTGCAACGGGTGCATTGGGAGTAAAAGCTGAATTAAAAGAATTCTTGCCGGCACCAATTGTGGAAATGGTAGATGGAAAATACCTGCTTAATGAAGATTTGAAGCATTCAATTGGAAAGGTACGCTCCTTCCATGGTGTAGCGCAAACGGTTTTACGTGCCTATGCATGGATACGGGCACTTGGTGCTGAAGGTCTTAAGGAAGTCGCGAAAATTGCCGTTTTAAACAATAACTATATGTATCATAGGGTATTGGCAATCCGCGGTGCAGGTGCACCATATGTTAAGGGGCACCGTCTTGAACAGGTTCGTTACAGCTGGGAACAGCTTACAAAGGAAACGGGTGTGACTACAGAGGATGTAACGTTAAGAATGACTGATTTTGGCCTCCATTACTGGACTAGTCACCATCCATATATAGTGAAACAGCCATTCACACTTGAGCCTACAGAGTCTTATTCAAAAGAGGATTTAGATGAATATATACATGCCTTAGAGCAAATTTCAAAAGAAGCATATGAAAATCCGGAAATCGTCAAATCTGCCCCGCATAATAGCACTATTCACAAAATTGACGAACAAGACTATTTGGATAACCCGGAAAAATGGTGTATTACTTGGCGCACGTATTTAAAAAAGACAAAAGAATTTGACTCAGTTAGATAAGTGGTTTTAAAGGTTCAGTAATGAATGACAATTGGGGGACTAAAAATGAGAAGGTACCTTTCTATTATGTTAGCAATTGCACTGCTTTTACTTGCTGCGTGTTCAAATTCGGCCAGTAATGAGGGAACAACCGGTGATGCGAAACACCCATCAGGGACGATAACGATATGGGGATGGGACGTTGCAGCAGCAACGATGAAAGCTGCAGTAGAAAAGTTTCAAAAGAAATACCCTGATGTAAAAGTGAAGGTAGAGGATTTCAATAGCTCGGATCTTTACGATAAACTGACGGTTGGTCTTGCAGCTAGAGGATCAGGGCTTCCGGATGTGGTCTTAATGGAGGATGAACGAATTCCTGGTTATGTCCATCAATTCCCTCAAGGATTCTTGAACTTAAGTAAACTTGGTTATGGAAAGTACAAAGATTCTTTTAATCCGGCAAAGGTTGCTGCAGATCAAGATAAGGAAGGAAACTTCATTGCTGCACCATGGGATATCGGTCCAGCAGGAGTTTTCTATCGTGTCGACTATTTTAAAAAGGCGAATGTGGATCCAAATTCTATCAAAACATGGAATGACTATATTGCTGCAGGAAAGAAAATTAAAGCGGCAACTGGTGCGAAAATGCTTCCGATCGATATTCCAAATTATGATGGCGTCTTCCAAATGATGATGCAGGAACAAGGACTTTCTTATTTTGATAAGGATGGAAAAATCACGCTTCAATCTATGGAAGCCATCCGGGCAATGGATGTCATCAAGAAGCTTCATGATGAGGATTTAATCCTTAACAACAAAGGCTGGGACGGAATTGTAACGGCCACTGTAAACGGCAGTGTTGCGACCGTTCCTTATGGAGTTTGGTATGCAGGCTCGATTATGGATCAGGCGCCAAAATTAAAGGGAAAATGGGATGTATTTTATTTACCAAGCTTTGAGGAGGGCGGAAACAGGTATGCAAACGTTGGCGGATCTTCCTTATTGATTCCGGCGACAAGTAAAAATCAATCCGCTGCCTATGCCTTTGTTGACTTCTTTACAACAGATACAGACTCTCAATTATTGGGCTTTGAAAAATATGGACTTTTCCCTTCGTTAAAGGAAACCTATAGTGCGCCGCAATTTACCGAAAACAGCGAGTACTTTAATAATAACCCGATTTTCAAAAAATTTGCCGATATTGTCGATCAAGTTCCACAAATTAATGTAAATGAGTACTTATCAAAAGCAAGTACTCTAACAAGCAATGCTCAAGCTGCGATATTACTTGAAAATAAATCGGTTGAATCCGCATTAAAAGATGCCGAGAATCAGTTGAAAAATGAAGTAAAATAGAAACTATTTCTAGGGATGAGAGGGGGGAGTTCACTCCGCTCATCCCTTCATATTCTCGAAGGCAGGGGGGCGATTCAATGGCTCAAACAGAAAAAGTACAAAGAACTGCGGCAACGTATCGGGTCAATATGAAAAAAAATATTGTTACACCTAAAAATGCTCCATACTTTTTTATTGGTCCAGCACTGCTTTTACTAATCGTTTTCACTGTGTATCCCGTGATTTCTTCGTTAATTTTAAGCTTTCAAGAGGTACGCGGTGTAGAAAAAACGTTTGTAGGATTTGCAAATTATTCGCGATTATTTCATGATCCGATTTTTTATAAATCATTATTAAACACGTTTGAAATTTTGATCGTTCAAGTTCCGATCATGTTGTTCCTTTCCTTATTAATTGCTGTTGGACTTCAATCATCCATGGTAAAAGCAAAGGCATTTTTTCGAATTTCTTTTTTTATGCCGGCAATCACAGCATTAGTCGCGGCATCGATTGTATTTATGATTCTATTGGATGAACATTTTGGACTTGTAAACTATTTTTTATCCTTTTTTGGAGTCAAGCCAGTTCATTGGTTAACTAGTCCTTTTTGGGCAAAAGCTTCTGTGATTCTAGTCATGACATGGAGATGGACAGGATACAATATGGTTATTTTTTTAGCTGGTTTACAAAATATCCCTTCCGAATTATATGAAGCTGCCAGTATAGATGGAGCCGGAAAGGTAAAGCAATTCTTTATGATTACCATTCCACAGTTAAAACCAGTGTTTATATTTACAGTGGTGATGTCAACGATTGGGACACTTCAGCTCTTTGATGAACCGTTTATTTTAACCCAAGGGGGACCAAATAGTGCAACCATGACCATTACTCTTTATTTATATGAAACTGGCTTTAAATTCTTTGATTTTGGCTATGCATCAGCCATTGCCTATGTCCTAGTGTTGATCACGGCCGTCATTTCCTGGATTCAAATGAAATTGGTAGGTGAGTAGAATACATGAATACTTCAAATAAGATTTCTTCAAAAATCGGAATATATGGGTTGTTGTTCATTGGGGTCATTTTTTCGATTGCTCCCTTTTATTGGATGCTTGTGGGCGCTACTCATCCATCCGGAGAAATTTTTAGCCTGCCGCCAAAGATTTTACCGGGAGATTACTTAGCGAAAAATTTTCACTCCCTTGGTGAATCATTAGGGATTGCAAAAATCTTTTGGAATTCATTGTTTATTGCTCTTGTGTATACCTTTTTCAGTACCCTTATTTCTGCAATGGCCGGTTATGCATTCGCTAAATATCGTTTCAAAGGAAAAAAATTGTTTTTTTTCATGATTTTATGTTCGTTAATGATTCCATCTCAAGTTACCCTGATTCCATTGTTTGAAATGATGGTTTCGTTTAACTGGCTAAATACGTATCAAGCGATTATATTACCAGGCCTTGCTTCCCCTTTTGCCATTTATTTAATGAGGCAGAATATGCAGGCTGTTCCGGACTCGATTATTGAGGCTTCAAGGGTAGATGGCGCAGGGGAAATGAAAATTTTCTTTTCGGTCATTTTACCTGTGGTTCGACCGGCTTTGGCGGCCGTAGCGATTTTTCTATTTATGTCACAATGGAATAGCTTAATCTGGCCGCTTATTACACTAAATTCAAAAGAGATGTTTACTTTGCCTGTTGCCTTATCAAGCTTAATCGGAATGGCACGGATTGATTATGGCCAGCTAATGTTAGGCACCACTTTATCAACCATCCCGATCATGATTTTCTTCTTGTTGCTGCAAAAGCATTTTATATCAGGGATTTTAGGTGGATCGGTAAAAGAATAGAGTTAAATTTTGAGGTGACAGATATGAAAAACATAAAAAGATGGGAAGATATTTATACTGATGGGATTAATCGGCTTGCTGCACGTGCTCACTTTATTAGCTTTCCATCTCGTGAAGCAGCGAAAACAGGAGATGCAGGCAATGCCCATTATTATCAAAATCTAAATGGGACGTGGAAGTTTACTTTTCTCGATGCCCCTGAATATTGGCCAGATGGTTTTTACGAAGATGATTTAGATACAACAGGATGGGACAATATCGTTGTCCCGGGAAATTGGCAGATGCAGGGTTATGGTAAAATGCATTATTCAGATTTGTGGTATAACTTTCCGATCATTCCACCACGAGTACCTACAGATAATCCAACGGGCATTTATCGCCGAGAATTTGGTATTGACCGTGATTTTGACGATGAACAATTAATCCTACGTTTCAATGGGGTGGATTCGGCATTTGAATTGTATATCAACGGTGAATTTGCTGGATATAGTAAAGGTGCACGGATTCAATCGGAATTTGATATTACAGGGCTTTACCGGCAGGGTATTAATACGATGACTGTTCGGGTTTTTCAGTGGTCAGATGGCACGTATTTAGAAGATCAGGATATGTGGTGGCTTAGTGGAATTTTCCGTGATGTTGAATTGTATTCCAAGCCACAGTTAGGCCTTTATGATTACTCAGTAAATACGACGTTTGATGATGATTGGAATGACGCAGTATTTACGGTTCATGTGAAACTGTCCGAAAAGCGGCAACAAACAATTGTTTATGAATTGATCGACCCGCATGGAAACCAGGTTTTTATCGAGGAACAAGAGGCAGATGAGTTTTTTTCTCAAAAGATTTCATCCCCATTAAAATGGAGTGCAGAACAGCCGAATTTATATCACCTTTATATGACTGTTTTAGAAGAGGGTAGAGTCATCGAGGTAATTCACCAGTCTGTTGGATTCCGTTCCATTGTTCTGGCAGGTAATCAGTTCCTTGTAAATGGTGTCGCGATTAAACTTAAAGGTGTTAATCGTCATGATTACAATCCAAAAACAGGTCGAGTGGTTACAAGAGAAGAAATGGAGCAGGACATTAAAACAATGAAGCAAAACAATATTAATGCGATACGGACTGCCCATTACCCTAATGCCCATTCTCTTTATGACCTTTGTGATTATTACGGGATGTATGTCATTGATGAAACGGATTTAGAATGTCACGGCTTTGAACTGACAGCGAAATATGATTGGATTAGCAATGATCCTGAGTGGGAAACGGCCTATGTTTCGCGGCTTGAACGAATGATTGAACGAGACAAGAATCATCCTTGTATTATCATGTGGTCGCTTGGAAACGAGTCATCCTTTGGTGATAACTTCCGTGCAATGGCAAAACGGGCCAAACAACTGGACCCGACTCGTCTTGTTCATTATGAAGGTGATTTTAAAGCAGAAGTGACCGATGTTTACAGTACGATGTATACATGGCTGGAACATAATGAAAAATTGACAATGCAAAAAGTAATTGAAAAAACACAAAAGCCGCATATTCTTTGTGAATATGCACATGCCATGGGAAATGGACCGGGTAATTTAAAGGAGTATCAGGATTTATTTTATAAATATGATCAACTTCAGGGTGGATTTATTTGGGAATGGTTTGATCACGGGATTGAAGCCACTTCGGAAAGTGGTGAGGTTTACTACCGTTATGGCGGTGACTTTGGTGATGACCCGACGAATGGAAACTTTTGTATTGATGGATTAATCATGCCTGACGGGACACTTTCCCCAAGTCTATTTGAATATAAAAAGGTTATTGAACCAGTTCAAACGGAATGTTTGGATATTGAAAATGGGAGTTTCCGTTTGACCAACCGATATGATTTTCTATTGTTGGATCATTTAGAACTAACGTGCTCACTCTATGAGGATCATAAATTACTAGGATTATTTCATGTGGAAATTCCCAAAGTCAAGGCGCGAGAAGAAGTAGAAATCCAGCTTCCTGTAATACATGATTATGAGCGGGTTAACGGTGCCAATTATTATTTTCTCTTTTCATATAAACTAAAACAGGATACACCATGGGCACCAAAAGGTCATGAATTAGCAAATGCCTCTTTTGTATTGCCTGGAAAGACTAAGCTTTCTAAGAAACATGCTGCCGGGGAACTTGGAGTATCCAAGAAAGGTGCGTTCGTATTCGTTAGCGGATCTGATTTCATTGCCACTTTCGATAGTGTAAAAGGAAGGTTAAAACAGATCAGTCGGAACGGTGAAATTTATCTTCAAAATGGACCGCAATTTCATTTTTGGCGTGCACCTATCGATAATGATATGTACTTGCTGAATGATTATCGAACGAAATACTTTATGCACTTAGGTCATGAAATCGTGGAAGAGGTCCGCTATGAACTAAAAGACGGCGTGTTTCAGTGGTATGTGGATGCCCTTTACGGTACAACAAACAGTTCCTGGTATTATCAACTTCAGTATAATTATAAAATTTATCCTGATGGAGATATTGTATTTACGATTAATGGGACTGCATCTGGTATAAAGGAAAATGCTCCTGTCATGATTCCTCGTTTAGGTGTTAATCTTCAGCTCAATAAAAGTTTTTCACAAACCATATGGCGTGGAAGGGGACCCGGAGAAAGCTATCCCGATTCAAAACAAGCTAATCATTTAGGGGTTTACACTCAAACGGTAGAAGGGTTATTTACTAATTATGTTAAACCCCAAGAGAATGGCAATCGTTCAGATTGCGATTGGGTCAGCTTTACAGATAAAAGTAAAAACAGTCTAATTTTTATCGCTGACGAAACATTTAATTTCAGTGCTTCACACTATGAGGTAGGTGACTTGGAGAAAGCAAAGCATACGATAGACTTAAAGCCACGCGACTATATTATTTTAAATATTGATTACAAGCAAAATGGACTTGGCAGTAATTCCTGTGGGCAAGACCAGTTGGAAAAATATCGTTGCAAGTTTGAAGACTTCTCGTTGAAATTCCGAATTTCCTTTTTTAATGGTAATCAAGTAACTGCAGTAGAGCTTGGACGCGAACATTGCGAATAGCCAGAGGATTCCCAACATCAACTGTCGATGTTGGGTTTTTTATTTAATTTAACTAATTGGAATAAAAAGATTAATTGCTTTATTTTTGATAAACAATCATTATGAATAGATAATCATTTGAATTGAAAGTAGGGATTTTTTTGCCTGATTTTTTATCATTAGGTATTTCAAAAGAATTAACAGAAACATTACGCGGCTTCGGTATCGCTACACCGACCCCTATTCAGACACAATCGATACCGGTTGTCATGAAGAGGAAAGATGTGATTGCGCAAGCTCAGACCGGAACAGGGAAGACATTTGCATTTATTTTGCCAATCCTTGAAAAACTTGAGGCAAATGCTCTTCACGTTCAAGCACTCATCGTAACGCCAACAAGAGAATTAGCGTTACAAATTACCGATGAAATTAATAAGATGATTCAGAATTTAGATAATGTGAATGTTTTAGCCGTTTATGGAGGACAGGATGTTGAAAAACAGTTAAAAAGGTTAGAAAAAAATGTCCAGATTGTCGTTGGAACTCCAGGCAGGCTTTTAGATCATATTCGAAGAGGAACACTTGATTTATCCAGAGTTCATTTCCTTGTTTTAGATGAAGCAGACCAAATGCTCCATATTGGGTTTCTGGGAGAAGTAGAGGATATTATTAAAGAAACGCCAAAGAGTAGACAAACAATGCTTTTTTCAGCAACGATTCCGGATGAGGTTCGGAACCTTGCGAAAAAGCATATGAAGGAGCCGGAATATATTCAGGTGGAAAAAAGCCAAGGGCCTGCTGCGAATGTAAAACAAATTGCCATCCACACAACTGATCGGGCAAAACAGGCAACGCTTATAGAATTAGTGGAAACCCACCGGCCATTTCTAGCGGTTATTTTTTGCAGAACTAAACGTAGAGTCAGCAAATTGTTCGGAATTCTTAAAGCACATGGATTTTCTTGTGATGAATTGCATGGGGATTTGTCGCAAGCCAAAAGAGAGCAAGTCATGAAAAGATTTAGGGATGCTGAAATTCAATTGTTAATCGCGACGGATGTGGCTGCAAGGGGGCTGGATGTTGAGGGAGTGACCCATGTATTTAACTACGATATTCCTCAGGATGCAGAAAGCTATGTCCACCGAATTGGCAGAACGGGTAGAGCGGGAATGAAGGGGTTAGCCATCACGTTTTATTCCTCAGCTGATCGCCCGACTCTTGATATGATTGAAAAAGAATTAAATATTCGGATTCAAAAACAAGTTCAAGAGCGAGAGAAAAACCAGGATCCTAACAAAAATTCAGATAGGAAGTCTGGTCCTTCTAATACTAAGCAGGAGAAAGGAAATCAACGGAATCGTAAACCAATGAATTCAAAGCCTATAAAAGGTAAAAGGAATAACAGTAACAGACAAACGGTACAATCAAGCAAGGGAAACTCTGAGGCTAATTTTGGAAAAAGGAAAAGAATGAAATAATTAGAAAAGGGGCTGAAAAAATGAACTGCACCCCAATTGTTAGACACAAATAACAATTGGAGGTGCAGTTTTTAATTATGACCAAATATAGTTTAGAAAC
>NZ_JBHTHD010000032.1:0-68004 GCF_042675345.1 Neobacillus sp. GCM10027624 | reverse complement strand
TCATTTGTTACGTTGGCTTCATTTCAAAAGAAATGAATATTATTGTTTGTTGACGTTTTTGTTTGTTTAGTTTTCAAAGATCAATTTCTCAATCGCTCAAAAGCGACTTTTTAAATATATCATCTACAGGACGTAGTGTCAACAATTTTTTCAAATTGTTTTTTACGTCAGCAGCGACGTTTATTAATATAACAGGATTATAAATATATGTCAACAATTCTATCAAAAAAAGTTCACGAAAATCTATCCTTTCATTCTCCCTCTTTTATCTTTCCTCATATATTTTAAACATTCATTTGGTGAAGCAACCCGTCTAAATAAAGTAAATAATACTTTATAACGCTCCTCCATTGCTCTTTTCACAATATGATCAATACGGTCATCCCTTAAATCAAAGAGGATTTCATCCATTTCCCGCTTAATTAAATATTCCATTTCTTTCACTTCTTTTTCATTAATTAGTATTCCTAGCATCCAATAACCTCCAATGAGTTTCTAGTTCTAGTAGTCTTTTCCAAATAATTCAATTTTATAATAAAAATCTTTATTCATATTATTAAAAAAGCAGGCATAAGTTGAGACAAGGATGGCAATGGACGAGGTGGTTAGGATGAATTTCTTTTATGTATTAAATGGTAAGTCACTTAAAAACATTTCTCTAATCTTAATTGCTGCATTTTTTACAGCCTGGTTCCTTTATATTCAGAATCTTGCCCAAATACCTGTTTTTTCAACTAAGGATGGACCGAAGGCCATTTATCGCGGCGAAAAAGACCTTGCTTTATCTTTTAATATTGGTTGGGGAGATGAAAAAGCAGAACCGATTTTAAACACACTAAAAAAAGAGGGGGTAAAATCAGCAACATTCTTTTTAGCTGGTTCATGGGCTGAACGGCACCCTGATCTAGTCACTCGAATTGTAAAAGAGGGTTATGAAATTGGCATCCTAGGATATGCCTATGAGGATTATAAAAGTTTGGAGGATGCTAAAATTCGCAGGGATATCTCTAAAGCCCAGGAGGTTTTTACAAAATTAAATGTAAAAAATATCAAGCTCTTGCGTGCTCCCACTGGTCATTTTGATGAAAGAACCTTAAAAATTGCAGAACGGTATGGATATACCGTTGTCCATTGGAGTGTGGATTCACAAGATTGGACGAATCCTGGTAGAAAGACCATTATCGCTAATGTTGAAAAGGCAAAAAAGGGAGATATTGTTCTCTTACATGCTTCTGATTCAGCCAAGCAAACCAATAAAGCATTGCCGGCGATTATTGAGGAAATTCATCATAAAGGCTTGAAACTGGTTTCCGTTTCTGAAATGATTGCCAATGGTCATGTCCGATCGAAAGAAATAAAATAAACTGATATAAAACTGTAAACAAATCCGTTTTTGGGTGGATTCTTATTAAACAGCATAAGAATCTATCAAGACTATTTCCTCTATTTTATCGAAGGAATTTGGTCTTCATCGCCTTTATGAAGACCTCTTTCCCTGTTTTTTCGATGGGATTTGGTCTTCATCATTCTTATAAAGAAAAACCGCCCCTGATTTTAAAGGGACGGTTTTTTATTGGTTTTATTTTTTACCGCTTTATTGCTGCTCCCAGCCGCCGTGCTCTTACGCTTTTGTCTTTCCTGTTCTGAACGTTCATTTAACTTATGTAGGATTAACAATTGATAGGCATTACTGGCCAGAAGGCCAAAAACCATAAGGTAAACCCAGCTTCTTTCATTAACCCGTAGAACTGGAACCCACTCGACAACTGTTACAACCACCATAAAAAAGAGCGCGGGTATAAAAGCACTAAAGTTTGTTTGTTTACTTTTAAACCAAGCTGCAGCCCCGCCAACCACTAAAGGAATTAATGCAACCCCTATATAGGGCATCACAGACTCTCCAGGCTTGGCAAATGCTTCATAACGCATATAAACCAAATCAAATAAGCAAAATAATATGAGGACGGATTGAACGCCATTCCAAAGGGTTGCAGACTTAAAAATACCTAATCCGAACCGATGAATCGTTAAATAAGCAAAAAAGCCCATTTGACTAATAACACTAAAAAGGAATCCCATCACAATTAACCAAATCGTCGTTGATAATATATCAATTAGTTTAAATTCAGTAAAATACTGCTGAAATTCACTCCAGCGAACAATAAAACCCACAATAGCTGTTGTGAGCCCGCCTACTAGTAATGTGGTCAAAAATAGTTTTACCCAATTGCGGCTCGTCACACTTTAAACCTCCAAAATATAAAATGCATTCCTAATGATTGTACCAATCCAAATTTGAAAAATCCATATTTTAAAATCCTTTACGAATAATCTTTCATGATTTTCTTCATCCTAAAATTAAGGATTCTTATGCGAAAGGAGCTTTTCAAAATGAAAGCGAAAAGTATGCTGCTCCTCCTACCCATCATGATGTTGTTAACTAGCTGCGCATCCAATGAATCCAGCAGCGGAGGACAAATTGATTATGAGCAAACCAAAAAAATGGTTGTTGATATTCTTAAAACGGATGATGGTAAGAAGGCAATTCAAGATGTAATGTCCGATGACAGTATGAAGGAAAAACTTGTAATGGACCAAAAAATGGTTTCACAAACGATTCAACAAACCCTTACATCCGATAAAGCTACAACCTTTTGGAAAAAAACTTTCAATGATCCAAAATTTGCTCAAGGCGTTGCCAAAAACATGAGATCCGAAAACGAAAAGCTGTTAAAGGATTTAATGAATGACCCTCAATATAGAGGTATGATGATTCAAGTTTTTAAAGAGCCTGAAATTCAAAAGGAATTAGCGGATGCATTAAAAAGTAAGGAATACCGGGAGCATCTTCAAAAGGTAATTGCTGAAACCATTGAAAGCCCGTTATTTAAAGTAAAAATGCAAGAGCTCCTGCTTAAAGCGGCCGAAGATGTAAAAGCGAATGCAAGCAGCAGTAAAGGTAGCGGCGGTCAATCAAGTGGGGGACAAAGCGGTTCCGATAACAGCAGCGGAGCCTAATAATCCTGTTCATTCAAAAGCCTCTTCCTGATTAGGAAGAGGCTTCATTTATTACTTTTTTAAAAGGCTTGTCATTTTTTCAGCAATTTCTAGATAGATTTTTCCGATTGGATGGTCTTCCTGATAAACAGATGGTGCAAAATCTTCGTCATTCCAATCAGGCTGGTTTAGCGGCAGGCGGCCAAGTACCTCAGTATTTAACTCTTCGGCTAATTTATCCCCGCCGCCGCGGCCAAATACATATTCCTTTTCACCTGTCAGCTTACTTTCAAAATAAGCCATATTCTCGATAACACCAAGGATTTCATGTTCCGTACGAACAGCCATTGCACCGGCACGGGCTGCTACAAAGGCAGCCGTTGGATGTGGTGTCGTAACAATAATTTCCTTACATGCAGGAAGCATCGTGTGAACATCCAATGCAACATCCCCTGTTCCTGGAGGCAAGTCTAATAATAAATAATCTACTTCGCCCCATTCTACCTCATTGAAGAAGCTATTCAACATTTTTCCAAGCATAGGTCCGCGCCAAATGATTGGTGCATTATCTTCGACAAAAAAGCCCATTGAAATGACTTGAACTCCGAAACGTTCAACCGGTATAATTTTTTCCCCTCTAACTACAGGACGCTTTGTGATCCCCATCATATCAGGTACACTAAAACCGTAGATATCGGCATCAATCAGACCTACCTTTTTACCTAGACGGGCTAGGGCTACAGCA
Source organism: Neobacillus sp. GCM10027624 (assembly GCF_042675345.1). Taxonomy (NCBI): domain Bacteria; kingdom Bacillati; phylum Bacillota; class Bacilli; order Caryophanales; family Bacillaceae; genus Neobacillus; species Neobacillus sp. GCM10027624. The sequence continues at coordinate 64,262 of NZ_JBHTHD010000032.1, read as the reverse complement.
AGGTTTACAGATACTGTTGATTTACCTACGCCGCCTTTACCGGAAGCAATCGCAATAAAAGTTGTATTTTTAGAAGATAATAAACCTGTATCCTCCGTTCCCTCCACCGCATGACGATTGGCAGCAAGTACCTCTTCGGAAAGCTCGCCAAAGCGGATCCCTACTGTAGCTGCACCTGCTTCTTTTAATACATTTACAATTTGCGTTTGCAATTGTAATTGTTCGGCAGTACCAGTTTTGGCAATGTCTACTTTTACACTGACATGATTTTTTTCTTCTTTAATTTTTATTTCCTCAATTGCATTTAGCTCTGCTAATGTTTTATGTAAAAATGGCTCTTTTAAGCTGCCTACAATTTCACGGATTTTCGCTTCTGTTAGCATGTATACAAACACCTCACAATTGAATTCGTTTCCAAAATCAAGTATACCATAACTCTCAATAAAAACAGTTAACTGAATCACACGTAAACCCTATACCAATAATAGAAAGTCAAAGAAGATGAGCTTTAGAGCCCATCTTCATTAATCTGTTTCTTTTAATTCCTTTTCATTCGTAAAATAGCGGATGATTCCTTTATAAATGGAAGCAGCCACTTTTTCCTGATAGGAATCGGTTTGGAGATTTGCCTTTTCAGCCGGATTGGATAAAAAGCCTACCTCGACCAAAACGCCGGGTTTCTTTGCATTTTTTAAAATATAGACATGACTTAAAGGCTTTGCCTTACGATTTGTATTTTCTAAATTCCGTCTTAACTCATCTTGAATAAATTTTGCTGCTTTTGCATTTTCGGTATAATGGGGGGAATAAAAGGTTTGAGCCCCGCTCCATCTAGCAGATGGGATGGCATTTAAATGAATACTGACAAAAAGGTCATTATCAGAGCTATTAATCATTTTCAACCTTTGCTTCAGATCTTCTACCTTTCTCCTGCTATAACCTTTTGTTGTAGGATCTGCCAGGTCCTCATCGATTTCCCTTGTCATCATCACCAGGGCACCATGCTGCTGGAGGAAATCTCTGACCTTAAAGGAAATGTCTAAGGCGATATCCTTTTCTAAGGTTTTCCCTTCACCGGCACCACCGTCAGGCCCGCCATGACCCGGGTCAATGAGAATGATTTTTCCCGATAAAGGCAAATTCCATGATTTCCATGATTTATCCTCCATAAAATCATGCTGTAAAATCAGGAACAATAAAAGTAAACCCACAGAGAACCCTATAATTTTCAATCTTCTCTTCAGCAACCAAATCATTCCTTCCCGCTCGTCCATGTTCATTTAAATATATGGGACAAGGGGGAATTTTAGAACTAATGGAATAACCTAGTGAAGCCTTAGCTTATGCCGTCTTTCTCCTTTTTGATATCCATCGAGCCACCAGACGTGGATGTATTGTTCACAGAGATAGTATAGGGATTCACTCATTGTCCCTTCTTCTCCATTACCCCAATAAAGTAAAAAATTGAAGAGGGTATCAATTAAATGTTTTTCTTCTTTATAGCAGCGTTTTTTTACCTCATCGATATCCTCACCATAATAACCGAATTTGCTAAACTTTGCCCCTAATAGATAAGCTTCAAGTGCAACATCGTAGCAGGCTTCCTCAACACCAGCATGCATCACAAAGCTTGATGTAATTCTTGATGAGCCAAAATAGTGCTGGACCCGCTCTTTTAATGTTTTTATCGATAAGTCCTTTAAGACTGACCGCTCATATTTAATTTGTTTTTCCCGTTTTTTTTCTTTAAAGGTTGTAATAACAGTCACAGTTTTCACCTCTTAGGACTATTCTTCATCCCATAATCCTAAGAAATGCAAAATTTCGATTGCCAATTTTATGGTTAAAAAAATCCAGCCATTTGGCTGGATTTTTAAAATTAATGGTTCTTTAACCAGTTGATAGCGCTGTTCACCACAACGGCTACTCCTAACGGAATAACTCCCTCGTCTAAGATGAGATTTGGGTTATGAAGTGGATAGTTTTTATCTCCTAAGCCATTGGCGCCCGCCCACATAAACATGGTTGGTACAAGGTTACTGATATAAGAAAAATCTTCTGTGCCCGCTAACGGTTCCTCATTTACCTCGAGATTTTCTTCCCCAATCACTTCTTTCACATAAGGGGCCATTTGCTTGCATAATTCTTCATTATTAAATAAAGCCGGTGTTGAGATGGTTTCAAGTTCATAGGTTCCACGCATCATTTTTACAGTGGCATCAATGATTTCCTGCACTCTTTTAAAAATATGGTCGCGGACCTCCGGTTTAAAGGACCGTAAAATTGCATCAAGATGGGCATTGTCAGGAATAATATTCGCTGCGGTCCCACCACCCATTTTACCAATAACGAGAACTGCTCTTTCCGATGGATCGATTTCTTTCCCAACCAATGTATTTAATTGATTGTAGACAGCATTAATGATCATCAAAGGGTCGATTGCTTTTTGTGGTTCGGAGCTATGCCCGCCTTTTCCTTGTACTTTAAGGAAGAAACCATCTAATGATGAGGCCGCAATCCCAGTTTTATAACCAAACTTTCCTACTTCCAAGGATGGATCAACATGAAGGGCGAGTGCCGCATCCACTTTTGGATTTTCTAATAAACCATTCGCAACCATGTCCTTCGCACCTGCACCAATTTCCTCAGCCGGCTGGAACATGATTTTAACGGTTCCGTTAATATCTTGTTCTTTTTCCTTTAATAGCTTGGCCGCACCCAGCATAAAAGTCGTGTGGATATCATGACCACATGCATGCATATAATCATTGGCCGACTTAAATGGTAAATCTGTATTTTCAGCCATTGGCAAAGCATCCATGTCACCTCGTAATAAAAGCGTTCTTCCGTTGCCGTTACCAATCGTAACTACTAAACCTGCTTTTCCAACCCTTTTAGGCTCTAGCCCCATATTTTTCAATGCTTCTTCAACGTACGCAACTGTATTTGGCAAATCAAAGCCTATTTCAGGATTTTGGTGGAGATGTCTCCGGTGTTTGATTAGTTCTTCCTTAATATCTTCTGCTTTTGATAAAGTTTGATTGTTTATAACGGTACTGCTCATAAAAAATCCTCCCTGTCCTTCGATTAAATCTAAAATTTACACTGCTTCTTTATTGGGAACTTCAATGGCTAAACTAAACTTTGGTTTTGTTTTGCTGGCAATAAAGAATAATAAAAATTGCACAATGGAAAGAATAACTAAAACATTAAGAAGCAATCCATAGGAATGATTGATATTATAAAGTGCACCTGATGCGATTGGAGTAATCGCTACACCTAATGAAATAAAAATCGAAACAACACCATATTTGGCGCCATAGTCTTTTTCACCGTAAAGTGCTCCTGTAAGATAAGCAGGAGTAACGGTAATAGCTGTTGATCCGATTCCAGAAAATATCGTAAAAAGTATTGCTAGTGAAGTAATATTTCCTTTCATCAGAAATAGGAAACTGACCAAACTTCCTGCAGAAATAATCAATAAAGTTGTAATTAATCCAAGTCTGTCAAATAATCTTCCTACTAATAACTTACCGACAATAACCATTGCAGAACCTAAGGATAATATCAATGCAGCAGTTTTAGCTGATGTACCAATTTCAGCAAAATATGGGGCAAGATTGATTAGCATCGAATTAACGACGACTCCGCCAACAATGATTGCTAAACAGAGAGCCCAAAATGAAATAGACTTAAACGTTTGTCCTTGAGTAGTACCTGCTAATACTTTATTTTGTGGAATATTTGAAGTCTTCGCTTCACCTAGTGGTGTCAAACCTTTATCAGCGGGATGTAGTCTGATTACAAATACTGCAAACGGAATTAATAAAACAGCAATTAAAATTCCGATAACAAGATAGGCTGATCTCCAGCCATAAGCCGTAATGAGCCAGTTCGTCAACGGACTAAGAATTACACCGCCGAAACCACTTCCAGATAAAGCAATACCTAAACATAAACCGCGTTTTTCATTAAACCAATTTGTGATTAGAACAGATGCAGGAATCATGGCACCTCCTGCCAAACCTGCTCCCATTAGGATGGCAAATAAATAGAAATGAATAAGTTTAGTGGAAAAAGAAAAACCAATAAATGCACAAGCTGAAATTGAAATAAATAATGTTAAATAGGCTCTTACATCCATCTTTTTCATTAATTTACCCGCAAGTGGACCTACAATCATAGCAGCTAAAGCCATTACGGTAAAATATAACATAAATTGAGAGGCACTAAATCCGAGTTCTTTTGTAACTGGTAGGATAAATAATGAAACCAGGTTTGCAATTGGAGCATAAATAAAAGTCATAATCATAAAGGCAGCTACTACAATCCACCACCCGTAAAAAATTCCGCCCTTTTTTTCCATACAAAACATCAATCCTTTATTAAATATTTTCAGAAACTTTATAAGTCCATAAATGGAAATTCTGTTAAAAGACTAAGTATGATCCATTACATGATCATTTTTGCAGGTGTAATTACTGCACCCCTTTCAATACTGAATGTATTGGATACTTATTACAGACCATTTGAAAACGTTTCCCTAGGTACTAATATACTTGCAATTATTATGCCAAAATATAAGATTTCTTTAAAATTTAGTGAAAAATTGCCGACTTTTATTAAGAATCGCCTTAACTAAGCATTTTTCAAGTAAAAATCTTTGCCCTATAAATCTCCTTGGAAAATGAACATATTAAATAAATTCCAAATTGTGCAAATATATAATACACCAGTAAAAAATTTTTTACACCTTTAGTAAAAAAATTTTTACTGATAGGACGGAACGCTCATATTTAATTTGCTTTTCTCTTTGCCGGAACTGGTCCGGTTTTTCCATGCTAGTCCTAATACCATTCTTAAATCTTCTGCATTAAATAATGTAAGGAGATGAAGTTTAATGACTGTTTTTTATGTTCCTTCCGGCGGCAGTATTAACTTGGCAATCGGCCAAGCTAGCGATGGAGATACAATACTGGTCTCTAACGGGGTGTTTAATGAAGATGTGGTGATCAATAAGAATCGACTTCGAATTATTGGGGAAGGGATGGGCAAAACGATTTTGAATGGAATGAGGTCCATTCCCGGGGTAAATGGGCTTCAAATAGACGCCACCCTTGTATTTATTACAGAATTATCCGTAACCAACTATCGCCAGAATGGGATTCTGATTAACACCGATCATAACATCATCAGGAACGTGAAGGTTCTATATAATAATGACCACGGGATTCGTATTGAGGGGGATGGAAATCTTATTATCGAAACAGAGTTTAGCCTTAACGGTAGCGAAACCGATGGTGGCGGAATCGAAGTGAATGGCACCTATAATTATGTAATTCATTGCCGGTGCAATCATAATTTCAGTAATGGCATTTCTTTTAACGGGGCTAATAATGTTGCCCTGGATAATACAGTGGAAAACAATAATGGTGACGGGTTTAACATAAACGGTGAAAACAGCCTGTTCATTAATAATGTTTCTCGGACTAATAACGATGCCGGTATTGATTTAGTCTCTAAACAAAACCTTTTATTTAAGAACAAATTTAATGATAACACCAATGGGGAAATTGAACTCAACGAGTTAAATCATAATTTGATGTGGAAAAACGAAGTGGATGATAAAAATGACTAAAACCAAAGAATGAGGTGAAGCCGGTCATGGGGCGCTACCCCATCTATTTGAAACCGAGAGATTTAAGATCTATTGAAATTTGGATAAAGGAAATCGAAAAGCATCAATATAAAATGTTTGATCTTAAAGAGCTGTCTAAATTAAACCTTCCTTACAATTTGATTGGTACTGGGTACCATCGGTTTGTTTATGAACTCCCAAACCAGCATGTTCTAAAGTTAGCGATCACACTCAGAGGAATTAAAAGCAGTTCAACAGAAGCAAGTCTATACAAAATAATCCCAGATTCACTAAAAAATAGTCTGGCTGAAGTAAAAGAACAAGGCCATGGTTGGATTATCATGAAAAAAATGGACAATTATGTTCCTGAAACAGAGGAAAACAAAGAGACAATACTCAAATTACACAAGGAGTTTATTAACTATGGAATTAAACCAGATGACATCGTCGATGGAAAGGAAAGACCAAAATGGAAAAATATCCGTTTAAATGATAAAGGTCAAATCTCCATTATTGATTACGGGAATTTTTCTTTCCAAAACACGTCGGGAATGGAGGAAATGAGGAATTTACCTCGAAAGGACAAGTAATCCATCCTTTCCCCCACTTATGATGAGGTTTATTTACTTATTGGAAATAACCTTTAAAATGTTTACATTCTGTTCTAATGGTATCTGCAAATACTCCAATTTTCTCATTTTTTAAAGATTCAAAGTTTGAATCTTTGTCATACCCCTGTTCAGTCCAGGAGTACGGATGAAATAAAAAATGGAGTTTTGAATGAGATTTTATCGTGGTTTCATCAGGATAACCATAATTCCATGCATGCCTAGAATCGGCAATATACTTAATTTTAAGGTTTTCAAATCCCTCATTTTCCTCCCTGAATTCAAAGAACCTGTCTTCGTAGGCGTTAATCAATCCTTCCAACTTTAAATTCATTCTTAATATTTCCTTTGGGGGGCGATGAAAGGAGAATCGATCAATAGGCATTTCTAAAAAACCTTCCATTACGCTAATATCATGTAGAATATACTTTTTAATCTCATTTAAATTGTTCAGACTGCCAAAATGAACGTGAAGGCCAACTTCATGTCCCATATCCTTTATTTCCTTCACCATTAGAATATTTCCTTTTGAAAATAGATTATATGCATTATTTCTAATTTGAAACATGTAACTTGTATTGATTTGAAGGCTTTCCTCCAATTTTGCCATCTGATAGGCTCTCTCAACCGAAAATTCTACATCATGCCGAATAACTGCAAATCGGTCGGCATCTTTTTTCACCTTAGAATAATCAATAATTTCATGATGGTTTTTAATATGTTTTATTATATTCGAGTATTCACTATATGAAAAAGCATTAACCATTTTCAGATGGCAACACCCCTCAATCCTAAATTAAAAACACTTAATATTTTATGTAAATTGGATCAAGAAGTGCAGAAATAATGGGGATGTACAGGTACCTGTATGAATTTCCATTTTATGTTACCATAACTATTTTAGAACAAGTAAGGATTCCGCCCATTCCGCGGGAAGTAAACTTCATAACCTATACTATTCAACCTGAACAGGGGGGATAGTATTGAGTGATAAAAAGGAAGCCAATTCAGAAGGAAAAAAACCATCTGTGGCCGTAATCGGATTAGGTTATGTTGGTCTCCCTTTGGCTCTTAGTATTATGAAAAAAGGCTTTAAAGTAATTGGAATTGATTTGGATTTAAAAAAAATTAAACAATTGGAAAAGGGACTCAGCTATATTCCCGATATTCCCCATTCTACAATACAATCCTCTGTTTCTTCCAAAGATTTCATAGCAACAAATAATTATAACGCGATAAAGTCGGCGGAAATCATCGTCATCTGTATTCCAACCCCGTTAACCATGTATGATACTCCAGACTTGAGTTATATAATACGTTCTGCTGAAGAAATAAGCAGGAAGATCAAGGAAGAACAATTGATCATTTTGGAAAGCTCAACTTATCCAGGTACCACTAAAGAAGTATTGCAGCCAATACTCGAGAAATCAGGTTTTCAAGTGGGCAAGGATATTTTTCTTGGATATTCTCCTGAAAGAATCGATCCGGGCAATAAGAAATACCCCATTGAGGAAATACCTAAAGTTGTTAGCGGTGTAACCAAAACGTGTTCCGAAAAAATTTATGATTTCTATTCGCAGATTTTCAACGAAGTGTTTCCGGTGTCTTCGACGGAAGCAGCAGAACTGACCAAGTTGGTTGAAAATTCATATCGGTTTATCAACATATCATTTGTAAATGAATTAGCAATGATCTGTGATTCGATGAATATTAATGTATGGGAGGTAATTGATGCAGCCAGCACAAAACCATTTGGATTTTCGCCATTTTATCCCGGACCCGGAATTGGGGGGCACTGTATTCCAGTCGATCCTTTATATTTAAATTGGAAAATAAAACAAATAGGCCTGGATAGTGATTTTATTGATATTTCCAAACGTATCAATCATAAAATGCCTAAGTATATAGTTGACCAGATTAAATTTATTCTGGCCCCTAACCGCCCGATAAAGCAGGCAGATATTTTACTTTATGGGGTAGCTTACAAACCTAATATCGGTGATATAAGAGAATCAAGTGCACTGCAGATTATGAACTTGCTGCTAAAAGAAGGGGCGAATGTTTCCTATCATGATCCGATAGTTCCTGACCTTCATTTTGATAACTTGAAGTTGACTAGCGTCGATCTGACCGATGACAGACTTCAAAGGTCCGATTGTATTATTATCCTTACTGATCATGATATCATCCCATTGCAACGCATTTTGGATCATGCATCTTTGGTTATGGATACCCGTAATGCAACAAAAGGAATTACAGGGAAAGCACGGGTTTATCTTCTTGGTGGAGGACAGTTTTAGCCTTCGAATAATGAGACAAAGGTGAAATAGAGTGAAAAAAAATCTAAAGGTAATGTTAACCGGTGCTGGGTCTCCAGGCGCCCCAGGAGTAATAAAATCATTGAGATCGGCATCGGAAACGAACATCGAAATTATTGGGGTGGATGCATCTGTAAATGCGATAGGGGCCTCATTGTCAGATTACTTCTACACGATTCCAAAGGCTGCAGATGATAATTTTATTAGCGAAATATTAAATATTTGTAAAAGTGAAAAGATCGACGTGATTCTTCCATTAGTAACAAAGGAATTACTGAAACTTTCTATCAAGAAGCAGCGTTTTTTAGACATCGGAACCATTGTGTCCGTATCTGACTATTCTAATTTGGTCGTTGCAAACAATAAAGGGAAATTGCTCCAAATGCTAGAAAAAAAGGGGATCAGCATTCCTAAATATGAAATTGCAGGAACGGCGGAAACATTAAAGAAAGCCATCTATCAACTTGGTTATCCTGAACAGCCAGTATGTTTTAAGCCCACGGTATCAAATGGAAGCAGAGGGTTTAGAATTTTAGATCCAAATATTAATAGGGTGCAAATGCTTTTCAACGAGAAGCCTAACTCAACTTATATAATCATGAATGATTTAATTTCGATTCTCGAACATGCCAATGAAATACCGGAAATCATCGTAATGGAATACTTGCCTGGAAAGGAATACAGTGTTGATGTGCTAGCTGACAACGGAAAAGTCATAACAGCTATACCAAGACTTCGTGAAGCAACAGTTAGCGGAATAACTACACGTGGTGTAGTAGTGAAAGAATCCGACGTCATTGAATATGCTTCTAAAGTCGTTTTTGAGCTTGGATTACATGGTAATATTGGTGTTCAAATTCGTAGAAATATCAATAATGAGCCTAATATTTTAGAAATCAACCCGCGAATTCAAGGAACCATTGTCCATTGTCTGGGGGCGGGAGTAAATTTGCCATATTTGGCTATTAAACTCGGATTGGGTATGCCAATCGAACCACATGAACTCGTTATCAATTGGGGAACTCGTATGAGCAGGTATTGGGAGGAAATATATTATGATCCTAATGGATCTCCATACTCACTCTAATTATTCGGACGGAAAAAATAGCATTGAACAAATGGTCACGACCGCAATTGAACTAGGGTACAAAGCAATCGCTATTACGGATCACGTATGGATCACGAGTGATTGGATTGATGATTTTTCGAGACATATAAATCAGGTAAAAGAAGCATTTAAAAATGAGATTTTAGTATTTAGCGGTTTGGAGGCAAAAGTGATCAATTTACAGGGTGACATTGATGCATCGGCCAATGTTGAATCCAAGGTGAATTTTCTTTTAGGTTCCATTCATCGAATCCCCTTTTCCGGAGGATATTACAGTGTTTCAAAAGGCATTTTGGATTCAAAAGAGGAGATTTTTAAAAAGTGGCTGACTTCCTTTGAAAATTTGTTGTGGAATCCCAGGGTTACAATCATAGCCCACCCACTATCGGAACTTAATCGTTTTAATATACAATTAAGTAAAAAGCAAAAGAAAGAGATAGCCGAATTAATGATTGCGAGCGGAAAAGTTGTGGAAATTAATGTGAAACACAATGCACCGGATCCCGATATTATTGAGCTTCTTGGCCGAAGTAGGACCAAGGTAGTTGTATCCTCCGACAGTCATTCAGTTGCGGACTTGAAAATGTTTTATCCACATTTAAAAACGATGTATAGTTTACCTTTAAATTTTATAACGCTCTCTGAATTACAAAATATTTAATTTGCGGAGGGTTTATATATGGAAAAACTAAAGATTCTCATACTAATTAAACCATTTGGAATCCTATATCCAAAGCATAGAATTAAGTTCGATATCATTGAGGCAATAGCAGAATACGCCGAGGTTACATGGTGGTTTGAAGACGGGGACATCCGCGATATCTTGAAAAGGACAAAGGCAAAGCCCGATTTTATTTTCCACTATGATGTCGCCTATGGCTATAAAACAGCACCGCGAATCACTGGACTGGACCAGGTGGATATTCCAAAAGGATGTTTTATTTCCGATTTGCATTATCATCCTTCTGAAAAGGCACAGATTAAAAATCACGAACAAACAAGAATCGATTATGTAACCAAGAATAATATCGACCTTATATTTGCAGTGTCGAAACATTCATTTTTTCAAGTCTACCCTCAGTTTAAAGATAAACACAGATGGTTTCCATGGTCAATGAATCCAAACGTAATCAAAAATTGGAACCGCAAAAAGGACATAAGATTTCTTTTAATGGGCCAACTGCATATTGACTCTCCAAACCCTCCTAAAAGGAATCCTCCAAAGGGGGATTATAAATTCAGAGAGGTTGTATTGGAAAAAATGCAAAGGGTTGAAGGTTTTGTATTTCACCCACATCCAGGGCATTTAGTAGGTGCATCGGAGAATGCTTTCGTCTACGATAAATATGCAAAGGAACTCAATCGGGCCAATATGTTTTTTACATGCGGAGGGCAATTTAAGTTTGCTGTACTAAAGTATTTTGAAGCACCAGGATGTAAAACCTTATTGCTTGCTGAACCGAATAAAGATGTGTTGGATTTAGGATTTAAAGACGGGGTTAATTTCGTTGCATGTAATGAAGATAATGTGTATGAAAAAGCCATGTACTATGATCAAAAAGTTGAAGAAAGAAACCAAATAACTAACAATGGCTATGAATTTATTCATAAGTATCATGTAAATAGTGTTCGGGCCCAGCAATTTATCAGGTACATTGAGGATTTTCTTAATAAAAGAGAGACCCCGGACAATCTCATCTTCGGCGATTAATTAAAAATTTATTAAGCCCCCTTCCACTATAGGGGGCTTCTGTTTAGTTACTTTGCCTCTTTAATATACTTAATAAACATGGAGAAAAACTGAAATAAAACAAATCCTGCGAAAGCCTATTAACATTGGTTTTGTTTACGAAATAGAAATAGACCTTTTTAAATGTTTCGTGGCAAAAGTAGTTTTCATAAATAAAAAGACCCTTTCCACCGAAGTGAAAAGAGCCTTCCAAACGTTGATAATTAACGTTTTGAGAACTGAGGTGCACGACGAGCGCCTTTAAGACCGTATTTTTTACGTTCTTTCATACGAGCGTCACGAGTTAATAGACCTGCGCGTTTTAATGTTGGACGGTATTCTGGATCAGCTTGAAGTAATGCACGAGCAATACCGTGGCGGATTGCGCCAGCTTGACCAGTGTAGCCACCGCCTTTTACGTTTACAAGAACATCGTAGCTGCCTACAGTTTCAGTCGCTACTAATGGTTGTCTTACAACAACACGTAAAGCTTCAAATGGAATATAGTTTTCGATGTCACGATTGTTAATAACAATTTTACCTGTACCTGGAACTAAGCGCACGCGTGCAACGGAGCTCTTACGACGACCAGTACCAATATATTGAACCTGTGCCAAGTTAATTCCCTCCCTTTAAATTATCCGCGAAGTTCGTAAACTTCTGGTTGTTGTGCTTGGTGCTTGTGCTCAGCCCCAGCATATACGTGTAATTTTTTGAACATTTGACGGCCAAGAGAATTCTTTGGAAGCATGCCTTTAACAGCAAGCTCGATCATTTTCTCAGCATAGTTAGTACGCATTTCAAGAGCAGTTCTTTGTTTTAAACCACCTGGGTGTAAGCTGTGACGGTAGTAGATCTTGTCAGTTAATTTCTTACCAGTTAGTTCAACTTTAGAAGCGTTGATAATGATCACATGGTCACCAGTGTCAACATGTGGAGTAAAAGTTGGTTTGTTTTTACCACGTAGAATTGATGCTACTTCAGAAGCAAGACGACCAAGAGTTTTGCCTTCTGCATCAATTACGTACCATTTACGCTCGATATTGTTGGCATTTGCCATAAATGTTGTACGCATGAGTTTCCCTCCTAATTAAATCCGTAAAAGATTATTCTTTCGCACCTTCAAAGCCTTAACGTCCATTCTGTTCCGGGAATGAACCTTTAAGACAGGCGTGCGGCTATTTTTTAAATCATATATTTTCAATCACGATGAAGACTTTCCGGGGCTTTATCGTGGGATTAAAAACACACACATATAATATAATAAATACTATGGAGCCATATGTCAAGAAAATGTTACACCAGGATGGGTTGTTACTCGAACTTTTATTTGTAAAATACCTTCCATAAGTACAAACCATGCGCTGGAGCTGTTTTTCCGGCAAACTTTCTATCCTTCGCCTGTAAAACTTGGGGTAGATCTGATGGCTTCCTATCTCCAGAGCCGACCTCTAACAATGTTCCAACTAAAATTCTCACCATATTATATAAAAAGCCATTTCCTACAAAACGAAAGATAAGCATATCTTGATCAACTGTTATCTCAATCGATTCAATCGTACGAATCTTATCTTCTACCTCCGTCTTTGCGGAACAGAAGCTTGTAAAATCATGTGTCCCAAGTAAATAGTGAACAGCCTCACTCATCGCATCCACATTTAATTTATAGGGAAACTGGTAGGCATATTTTCGCTGAAATGGGTCTCTCTTAGTGGACAGCCGCAGAACATAGCGATATTCCTTTCCAACAGCATCAAAACGCGCATGAAACGAATCATGCACCTTCTCAACCGATAGCACGGCAAGATCCCCCGGTAATAAGGAATTTAGGGCTGCTACCCACTTCTCCTCTGGAATTTGAAGCGGCGAATCAAAATGAATCACCTGGCCCTTTGCATGAACACCAGCATCTGTTCTACCTGAGGCAGCAACCCTCACAACATTTCCCTTATGGATTTTTGTTAAAACATTTTCCAGTACCAATTGGACTGTGCGTTTATTCAGCTGAATCTGATAACCGGAAAAATCAGAACCATCATATGAAATTATGCATTTATAGCGGTTCATTTCGTTTCGCCCCATTACGAACGTAATAAAATTAAAAGAATACAAAGTATAACAAGTATCACGATTTGGATGGAATCACGATTATTCCAGCTCAATTGCCGGTATTTCGTTCTACCCTCACCGCCACGGTACCCTCTTGCCTCCATCGCGACAGCCAACTCTTCTGCTCGTTTAAAAGAACTAACGAATAACGGAATAAGTAAAGGAATAACAGCTTTCATACGTTCCTTAATGGGCCCGCTTGAAAACTCAACTCCTCTGGCAATTTGCGCTTTCATGATTTTATCCGTTTCCTGCATGAGAGTAGGGATGAATCGTAGTGCGATGGACATCATTAGAGCCATTTCGTGAACTGGAAAGCGGACCTTTTTTAAAGGATGCAACAGTGTTTCAAGTCCATCTGTTATTTCAATTGGTGTCGTCGTTAACGTTAATAAGGATGTCATTAATATTAACAAAAAGAATCTTAATGAAATGAAAATCCCCATCCTAAGTCCTTCATCATAAACCTTCACTGGACCTACATGAAAAAGAAGGTTCCCTTCTTTCGTAAATAAAAGCTGCATGACAAAGGTAAATAAAACAAGCCAAATGATGGGTTTTAAACCGGTATATAAAAAGCGAACGGGAATTTTTGATAAACCAATCATAAAAAAAGTATAAATTCCAATAAGTGCATAGGTCATCCAATTGTTTGCCAGAAAAATAATGCAGACAAATAAAAATATAATGATTAACTTAGAACGTGGATCCATCCTGTGAACAGCGGAGTCTGCAGGTACAAATCGCCCAAAAATCATTTTATCCATCATACCCGTTCACCTCTGCTTATTAGGGCTGTTACAGCAGAAGATAGCTGTTCAATGGTTAAATAAGTTTTCCCAAGCTTTTTACCCATAGCTTTTTCAAGCTTAAGTTGAAAACGGACCACTTCTGGAACATCTAATCCCATTTGGAGTAACTCTTCTGTAGCGGTAAAAATCTCCTCAGGTGTTCCCTTTTTAACAACCTTTCCTTGTTGCATAATCACGATTTGTTCTGCATACTGAGCGGCATCCTCCATACTATGAGTAACCAAAATCGTTGAGAGTCCTCTTTCCTTATGCAAACGATAAAACATATCCATAATTTCCTTGCGGCCCCTTGGATCTAAACCAGCGGTGGGCTCATCCAAGACAATTACGTCAGGTTCCATGGCAAGGACGCCTGCAATGGCTACCCGACGCATTTGGCCTCCTGATAGGTCAAATGGTGACTTTTCTAATATTTCCTCTGATAGTCCAACATGTTTAAGTGCAGTCCTAGCTCTCTCTTTTGCCTCTTGTTCAGAAACCCCAAAATTCATGGGGCCAAAAATAATATCCTTTTCGACGGTTTCTTCGAATAATTGATGTTCCGGGAACTGAAAGACAATTCCCACCTTTTGCCGAATTGGTTTAAGATTTTTATTTTTCTGCTTGGCTTTTATTTCATGGCTTCCTATTACTACCAAACCTGCAGTCGGTTGTAAAAGAGCATTTAAATGCTGTAATACGGTCGACTTTCCAGAGCCGGTATGTCCAATAACAGCCAGGTAGGTTCCCGTTTTAATATCGATTGAAACATCTTCAATGGCCAGCCGCTCGAAAGGGGTATTCACTTGATAACGATATTCTACATTCTGCAGTGAGATGTCCATATCTCTGTCACCAACTCTTCTTCCGTTAAATAATGTTTCGATAATTCAATTCCTTTTTGGCGGAAAGCTTTACTCATTTTCACGGAAAAAGGGATATCTAGACCCAATTGAATTAACTCTTCATCCATCGAAAAAATTTCCTCAGGAGTCCCCTCACGGTATACCTCCCCACGATTCATGACAATCATCCGGTCAGCTTTAGCTGCCTCTTCTAAGTCATGTGTGATGGATATAACAGTCAGCTGTTTTTCGTCCTTCAACGTTCGGACGGTCTCTAACACTTCTTCTCTACCTCTAGGGTCAAGCATGGATGTCGCTTCATCTAAGATAATAATAGAAGGTCTAAGAGCTAGTACACCCGCAATGGCCACACGTTGTTTCTGGCCGCCTGAAAGATGGTGGGGCTCTTGATTAAGAAATTGATCCATTTTGACTTTTCGTAAAGAATCTTCAACCCTCTGGACCATTTCATCCCTAGGTATTCCATGATTTTCTAAACCAAAAGCCACATCATCCTGAACAGTTGTCCCCACAAATTGATTATCTGGGTTCTGAAATACCATTCCTAATTTTTCCCGAATATCCCAAACAGATTCTTCCGTTAATTTCAAACCACAAACAGTAATCTCACCTTGCTGCGGAAATTGGAGACCATTTAAAAGTTTTGCAGTAGTAGACTTCCCAGAGCCATTATGGCCCACAATGGCCAGCCACTCCCCTTCGAAAATATCAAAGCTTACATTTTCGAGAGCATAGCGGTCCTGCGAATCATATTTAAAAGATACATTGTCAAGGGATACAATTGGTTTTTTCATGAGTGATTTCCCCCTACTCAACTAAAACAGAACTAAACTCAACTCATATTTTACTACATACAAAAAAAGCCTGCACCTCTTCCCTGGCAGGAACGAAATTTCATCTGCCGATTTAACAGGAATTCCAAAATGGAAATGGGAGAGGTGCATGAGCTAGACAAGACGTGAAAAGAATAATCTAATAAGGCCAATAGATATTCCTCCAGAGAGGCATTACTGCTTCATATGTGCTCCTAAAAAATATAGGGGTCACGCTCATCGTAACGCTCTTTTTGGCTTGGTTCGTACGTATATAAGATATTGATACAGCAAAAGGGCAAAGAACAAGTTTCATTATAAACTGTCCAGCGCCCTTGTTGTCTGATAAGGAATTAAACTAACTCGATAATTACCATTGGCGCACCGTCACCGCGGCGAGGTCCAAGTTTCATAATGCGAGTGTATCCACCTTGGCGCTCTTGGTAACGAGGAGCGATATCAGTGAAAAGTTTTTGTAATGCGCTTGTATTGTTCTCAACATCAGCAACCTCATTACGAACGTATGAAGCAGCTTGACGGCGAGCATGTAAATCACCACGTTTACCTAAAGTGATCATTTTTTCAACAGTTGAACGAATTTCTTTCGCACGAGTTTCTGTTGTTTCAATACGCTCATTGATAATTAAATCAGTTGTTAAATCACGAAGCATAGCTTTACGCTGTGCACTTGTGCGTCCTAACTTTCTGTATGCCATGAAGGGTTCCCTCCTTTGTTGAAGTCATTAAAAAAATCATCGCAATCAGACGAATGCTTGAATGAACTAGTCGTCTTTACGCAAGCCTAATCCTAGTTCTTCTAGTTTCGCTTTTACCTCTTCTAGAGATTTGCGACCTAGGTTTCGTACTTTCATCATATCTTCTTCAGTCTTATTAGCTAATTCCTGAACAGTATTAATGCCAGCACGCTTTAAGCAGTTATAAGAACGAACGGATAGATCAAGTTCTTCTATTGTCATCTCTAGAACTTTTTCTTTCTGATCTTCTTCTTTTTCAATCATAATTTCAGCATTTTGAGCCTCGTCAGTTAACCCAACGAATATATTCAAATGCTCGGTCAAAATCTTCGAACCAAGAGCAATCGCTTCTTTTGGCCCAGTGCTTCCATCTGTCCAAACATCAAGCGTTAGCTTATCATAATTTGTCATTTGACCTACACGAGTGTTTTCTACCTGATAGGACACTCTTGCTACCGGAGTATAAATAGAATCAATTGGAATCACACCAATCGGTTGATCCTCACGCTTATTTTGTTCTGCCGGTGTATAGCCGCGTCCGCGTCTAGCAGTTAAACGCATGCGAAGATGACCGCTTGAAGCTAATGTTGCGATATGAAGATCAGGATTTAAAATCTCAACATCACTGTCATGCGTAATATGACTACCCTTGACAGGACCTTCACCTTGAACATCGATTTCAAGTGTTTTCTCTTCATCAGAGTAGATTTTAATAGCTAATTTTTTAATGTTTAAAATGATGGATGTTACATCCTCTACGACGCCTTCAATTGTTGAGAACTCATGAAGTACCCCATCGACCTGAATCGATGTAACAGCGGCACCTGGGAGTGAAGATAATAGGATACGACGTAAGGAGTTACCCAAAGTGGTACCATATCCACGCTCAAGTGGCTCTACGACGAACTTCCCGTACTTGGCATCATCGCTGATCTCAACCGTTTCGATTTTTGGTTTTTCTATTTCGATCATCAATTAACCCTCCTTCAAAACGTCGAAAACCTCGATTAGGTAAATGATCTAACCGAAATTCCCCCATGTATACGTTCCCGTTTTGTGCACAACAACTGGAATAAATCTTCTGTATGAACGGAAAAATTAGTATCATATCCCATTATAGACAGGGATACGAAAGTCTATACAGAAAAATTAAACACGACGACGTTTTGGTGGACGGCATCCATTATGAGGAACAGGAGTAACATCTTTAATTGCTGTTACTTCAAGACCAGCAGCTTGAAGAGCACGAATTGCAGCTTCACGTCCTGCACCTGGTCCTTTAACCGTTACTTCTAGCGTTTTCATACCGTGTTCGATAGAAGTTTTTGCTGCTGTTTCAGCTGCCATTTGCGCTGCGAATGGAGTAGATTTACGAGAACCTTTAAATCCAAGCGCACCTGCACTTGACCATGAAATTGCATTACCATGAACATCAGTAATTGTTACAATTGTGTTGTTAAATGTTGAACGGATATGTGCAATACCTGATTCAATATTCTTTTTAACACGACGTTTACGTGTATTCGTCTTACGTGCCATTTAAATAACCTCCTTTGCCGATTACTTCTTCTTGTTCGCAACAGTCTTACGAGGACCTTTGCGTGTACGAGCGTTGTTTTTAGTATTTTGTCCACGAACCGGTAAACCACGACGATGACGTAATCCGCGGTAGCAGCCGATTTCCATTAAACGCTTAATGTTAAGAGAAATTTCACGGCGAAGATCACCTTCAACTTTTAATTTGTCGATGATATCACGGATTTTGTTTAATTCGTCTTCAGTTAGATCACGCACACGTGTATCTTCAGAAACACCAGCTTCTGCTAAGATTTTTTGTGCTGTATTTTTACCAATACCATAAATGTAAGTTAACGAGATAACTACACGCTTTTCACGTGGAATATCTACACCAGCAATACGTGCCATATTTTAGCGCACCTCCTTCAAAAATTAACCTTGTTTTTGTTTATGTTTAGGGTTTTCACAGATAACCATAACTTTTCCGCGTCTACGGATAACTTTGCACTTTTCGCAGATCGGTTTAACAGATGGTCTTACTTTCATTATCCTAACCTCCTTAGTAGTACGGAGTGCAAGCAATTATTTAAAGCGGTAAGTAATTCTTCCGCGTGTCAAGTCATATGGAGAAAGCTCAACAGTCACTTTGTCACCCGGAAGGATTCGAATGAAGTGCATTCGAATTTTACCCGAAACATGAGCTAGCACAGTATGACCATTTTCTAATTCTACCTTAAACATTGCATTTGGCAAAGTTTCAAGGACCTTACCTTCAATTTCAATAACATCATCTTTGGCCATTGGACACGTCTCCCTTCTCTTTTCAGATTGTCATTTATTTAAAAACTAGTGCAAGTGCAAATCAAAGCTCAACTATACGATTATAGCATAATGACCTGTACCACGTCTTCTAGTAACAATTAGAAATTAAAATTTCTATGCCAGGCTTTTGACGCGGTTTCTTTTAACTTCCATCATCATGTAAGTTTTGCCAAACACTGAGTCCGGCATACTCATATAATTGAAAACCGCTTGCATCCACAAAAGTTAGAATCTTTTCGGAGATGTTCGAGAGACATTTAGCCTGGTTATGCATTTGATCATTAGATTAAATTCCCTAGCAATCGCTCAATGTCAGCAAATACTACATTAATATCCTGCTGCCCGTTGATCGTACGTAAATATCCCTTAGTTTCATAGAAATCTAATAATGGCTGGGATTGTTTAATATTTACATCCAAACGATTTTGTACAGTTTCTGCATTATCATCTGCCCGTTGGTACAATTCTCCGCCGCAGCGATCGCATTTCCCTTCATGAGCTGGTGGGTTAAACACAAGATGATAAGTAGCGCCACAATCCTTACAGATACGGCGCCCTGTTAAGCGCTCCATTAGGATATTCTTGTCAACATCAATGTTAATACAATAGTCAATTGACCTGTTTAGTTCAACAAGAAGTGTTTCCAATGCTTCAGCTTGAGGTACTGTTCTAGGAAAGCCGTCGAGTAAGAATCCTTTTTGACAGTCTTCTTTACTTAATCGCTCACGAACAATTCCGATTGTTACTTCGTCCGGAACAAGTTCACCTTTATCCATGAAGGATTTAGCTTTTAAACCTAGATCTGTTCCTTCTTTCATCGCTGCACGGAACATATCTCCAGTAGAGATATGAGGGATGCCGTATTTTTCAACTATTCTTTCGGCCTGTGTGCCTTTACCGGCACCCGGAAGCCCCATTAATACTAAATTCACACGTATTCCCCCTCGTGCTATTGATAGGTTTTAAGGGGACTCGAGCCCCCAAACCTTTATTTTATAAAACCTTTATAATGACGCTTAACCAGTTGAGCCTCAAGCTGTTTCATCGTATCAAGAGCGACCCCGATAACGATTAGCAGGCTTGTTCCTCCAATTTGTGCTGATTGCGGAAGATTCCCTATCTTAATAAAGATAACAGGAAGGACCGAAATCGCAGCTAAGAAAAGCGCACCAACAAAAGTTAAACGATATAATACGCGCGTTAGGTATTCTTGTGTACTTTTTCCAGGACGAATACCAGGAATATAGCCGCTTTGCTTTTGTAAGTTTTCTGCAGCTTGTTCAGGATTCACTTGGATAAAAGCATAGAAGTAAGTAAACGCGATAATTAAAGCAGCATATATGATCATCCCAATTGGATGAGAGTAATCAAATATTTTGTTAATCCAAATTGTTACATCGTTTTGCGGGAAGAAAGAAGCAACCGTCCTTGGTGTTACAATAAAGGAAATCGCAAAGATAACAGGAATAACTCCTGCTGCGTTAACCTTTAAAGGCATATGAGTCGATTGTCCTCCTACAGGATTTCGGCCTGCCACAACACGCTTAGCATATTGGATTGGAATTTTACGATTTGCTTGTTGGATAAAAATAACACCCACAACAATAGCAATAACAGCAATCGCAATGATCACAACAGTTACAATTCGTAAAAATAACGCCTCACCGGCATTTTCAAACTGTTGAACAAAAATTTGTTTCACAGTGGTTGGGATCCCGGCAACAATACCTGCAAAGATGATAATGGAAATTCCATTTCCAACACCTTTTTCAGTAATTTGCTCACCGAGCCACATTAAGAATGATGTACCTGCAGTAAGAACAACTGCAATTAATAAATAGGTACCAATTCCAGGGTTTTCAATCAATTGGCCATTAGCAAGATTATTGAAACCGTAGGACATACCTAATGCTTGGATAAATCCAAGCACGACAGTAGCATAACGGGTAAACTGAGCAGTTTTCCGGCGACCGGCTTCTCCCTGCTTGGACCATTCTGTGAATTTTGGAACAACATCCATTTGTAAAAGCTGGATAATAATTGATGCAGTAATATACGGCATAATACCCATTGCAAAGATGGAGAATTGTTTTAACGCTCCACCACCAAAAGTATTTAAAACACCGAATACACTAAGTTTATCCTGCGCGCTAAGTACATCAGCATTTACATTAGGCACAGGAATAAATGTACCTAGACGAAAGACTACTAACATTAAAAGGGTGAATAGGATCTTTCGTCTTATATCACCCACGCGCATAAAATTGGAGATTGTTCGGAACATTAGATCACCTCAACGTTTCCACCGGCAGCTTCAATTGCTTCTTTGGCGGCAGAGGAGAATTTATGAGCTTTTACAGTCAATTTTTTCTCAACGTTCCCTTTTGCAAGAATTTTAATTCCTGCTCTTTCGTTCTTAACAACGCCTGATTCGATAAGAAGTTCTGGAGTAACTTCTGTACCTTCTTCAAAGCGGTTTAGAGCATCAAGGTTTACAACCGCAAATTCTTTACGGCTGAAATTCGTAAAACCACGTTTTGGTAAACGACGGAATAAAGGTGTTTGACCACCCTCGAATCCTAGGCGAACACCGCCGCCAGAACGAGCGTTTTGTCCTTTATGACCTTTACCAGCAGTTTTACCTTGACCAGAACCGATACCACGTCCTAAACGTTTACGCTCTTTACGTGAACCCTCTGCAGGTTTTAATTCATGAAGTTTCATATTGGCACCTCCTTATGAAAGAAAACAATTAATTATTGTTCTTTTACTGTTACAAGGTGAGCAACTTTATTAATCATACCGCGAATAGCAGCGTTATCTTGATGCTCAACTGTTTGATTTAATTTACGTAATCCAAGCGCAGTAACTGTCGCACGTTGGTCTTCAGGGCGACCAATTAGGCTACGGTTGAGGGTAATTAATAGTTTCGCCATTTGAATTCCCCCCTTATCCTAACAGTTCTTCTACTGATTTACCACGTAACTTTGCTACGTCCTCAGCACGTTTTAATTGTTTTAAACCATCTACAGTTGCACGAACCATATTAATTGGTGTATTTGTTCCTAAAGATTTTGAAAGGATATCAGCAACACCAGCTAATTCAAGAACCGCACGAACTGGTCCACCAGCGATAACTCCAGTACCTTCAGAAGCAGGTTTTAAAAGGATTTCGCCAGCACCGAAACGACCAATTACTTGGTGAGGAACAGTAGTTCCAACCATAGGTACTTCGACTAAGTTTTTCTTCGCATCTTCGATAGCTTTACGAATCGCATCCGGTACCTCTTGTGCTTTACCAGTACCGAATCCGACATGACCGTTTTTATCTCCAACTACTACAAGAGCAGTGAAACGGAAACGACGTCCACCTTTAACAACTTTCGCAACACGGTTAACCGTAACTACGCGTTCTTCTAGTTCAAGTTTGTTTGGATCAATACGACGCATCTTTTTGTGTCCCTCCTTTGTCTATTAAAATTGTAAGCCGTTTTCGCGAGCAGCATCAGCTAATGCTTGAATACGTCCATGATAAAGGTATCCTCCACGGTCAAAGACAACGTTTGAAATACCCTTTTCAGCTGCACGTTTCGCAACTAATTCTCCGACCTTTTGCGCCGCATCAACATTGCTTGAAGACTCAAGATTTAATTCCTTATCTAAAGTTGAAGCACTTGCTAAAGTAACTCCATTCATGTCATCGATAATTTGAGCATAAATATGTTTATTAGAACGAAACACATTTAGACGTGGACGAGCTGAAGTTCCGCTAAGTTTCGCACGTACTCGAGCATGTCTTTTACGGCGAACAGCGTTTTTATCAAGCTTCGTAATCATTTACGTCACTCCTTTCGTTTACCCATAAGGCGATTACTTACCAGTTTTACCTTCTTTACGACGAACGAATTCACCTTCGTAGCGAATACCTTTGCCTTTATATGGCTCTGGCGGGCGAACTTGGCGAATGTTAGCAGCTAACGCACCAACGCGTTCTTTGTCAGTTCCCTTTACAATAACTTTTGTATTGGAAGGAACTTCAATTTCAAGTCCTTTTTCAGGTTCAATTTCTACAGGATGAGAATAACCAACGTTTAAAACAAGCTTAGTACCTTGTTTTTGCGCACGGTATCCAACCCCGATTAATTCTAAACCTCTTTCGAAACCTTTAGAAACACCTTCAACCATGTTGGCAATAACAGCACGAGTTGTACCATGTAATGCGCGGTGTTCTTTTACGTCTGATGGACGAGAAATGTTGATCACATTCTCTTCAACGTTAATTGTAATATCAGGATTAAAAGTACGAGTTAATTCGCCTTTAGGACCTTTTACAGTAACGGTTTGATTATTTAAAGTAATTGTAACTCCAGCTGGAATTTCAATTGGTTTTTTTCCTACGCGAGACATTTAGTGCACCTCCATTCTTTCAGAAACTCTATTACCAAACGTAAGCTAATACTTCTCCGCCAACTTGTTTTGCACGAGCTTCTTTATCAGTAATAACACCTGTTGAAGTTGAGACTAGTGCAATACCAAGACCATTAAGTACACGAGGTACCTCAGTAGATTTAGCGTAAACGCGAAGACCAGGCTTACTAATACGTTTAAGACCAGTAATAACACGTTCGTTATTTGTACCGTACTTAAGGAAGATACGGATAATACCTTGTTTGTTGTCATCGATAAATTCAACGTCACGTACGAAACCTTCGCGCTTTAGAATTTCAGCGATTTCTTTTTTGATATTAGAAGCAGGTACTTCTAACTTTTCGTGACGTACCATATTCGCATTTCGAATGCGAGTAAGCATATCAGCAATTGGATCTGTCATGACCATTATTTTTACCTCCTTCCCAAACCTTTAGTTTTACCAGCTGGCTTTTTTAACACCAGGAATTTGTCCTTTGTATGCTAATTCACGGAAACAAATACGGCAAAGCTTAAATTTACGATATACAGAGTGTGGACGTCCGCAACGTTCGCAACGTGTGTACTCTTGTACTTTGTATTTAGGCGTGCGCTTTTGTTTCGCAATCATTGACTTTTTAGCCACGTTTTCGCCTCCCTTATTTAGCGATTACTTTTGGAATGGCATTCCAACTTGAGTTAACAACTCACGAGCTTCTTCATCGGTGTTAGCAGTGGTAACGATAACGATATCCATACCACGAACCTTAGTTACTTTATCGTAATCAATTTCTGGGAAGATTAATTGTTCCTTAATACCTAAAGTATAGTTACCACGACCATCGAATGCCTTCTTAGAAACACCACGGAAGTCACGTACACGAGGTAATGATACAGAAACTAATTTATCCAAGAATTGGTACATGCGCTCTCCACGAAGAGTAACCTTTGCGCCGATTGGCATACCTTCACGAAGGCGGAAACCAGCGATTGATTTTTTCGCACGAGTTACGACAGGTTTTTGACCAGTAATTGTAGCAAGTTCTTCTACAGCATTATCAAGTGCTTTAGCATTTTGAACTGCGTCACCAACACCCATGTTAATAACGATCTTCTCAATTTTTGGTACTTGCATTACTGATTTATAATTAAATTTGCTCATTAGAGCAGGAGAAATTTCTTTTACAAATTTATCTTTTAGGCGGTTCACTTATTGTACCTCCCTTCTTAATTTAAACTATTTATCTAAAACTTCACCGGATTTTGCTACGCGTACTTTTTTGCCATCAACCGTTTTGTAACCTACACGAGTTGGGTTACCTGATTTAGGATCGATAGGCATAACGTTTGATACATGAATTGGAGCTTCTTGGCTAATGATTCCACCTTGTGGATTCACTTGAGAAGGCTTAGTGTGTTTTTTAACGATGTTTACACCTTCTACAAGCACACGGGCTTCTTTAGGGTAAGCAGCTAGAATAACACCAGTTTTTCCTTTATCCTTACCAGAGAGAACTCTTACTTTGTCACCTTTTTTCACATGCATCATTAAGCACCTCCTTAAAGGCATATTAATTTAAAATTATAATACTTCTGGAGCTAAAGAAACAATTTTCATAAAGTTGTTTTCGCGAAGTTCGCGGGCAACTGGTCCGAAGATACGAGTACCGCGTGGGCTCTTATCATCTTTGATAATTACACATGCGTTTTCGTCAAATTTAATGTAGGTACCATCAGTGCGACGTGCACCGCTTTTTGTACGTACAATAACAGCTTTAACCACATCACCTTTTTTAACAACGCCACCTGGTGTTGCTTGTTTTACTGTACAAACGATAACATCACCGATACCAGCAGTTTTGCGACCAGAACCACCGAGAACTTTAATAGTAAGTACTTCACGAGCACCAGAGTTGTCAGCAACTTTTAAACGTGATTCTTGTTGAATCATGCGTGTAACCTCCCTTCGGAATGAACATAATCCGAACAATTAAATGATAACTGCTTTTTCTACTACTTCTACTAGGCGGAAGCGCTTTGTAGCTGAAAGCGGACGAGTTTCCATGATACGTACGATGTCGCCAACTTTTGCCTGATTTTGCTCATCATGAGCTTTATACTTTTTAGAGTACTTAACGCGTTTACCGTATAATGGATGCTTTTTGTATGTTTCGACTAAAACAGTAATAGTTTTATCCATTTTGTCAGAAACAACGCGTCCAGTGTAAACTTTGCGTTGGTTACGTTCACTCATTATGTGAACCTCCTCTCACTATTACTTGTTTACGCTGATTTCTCTTTCACGAATCACAGTCTTCATGCGAGCAATCGCTTTGCGTACTTCACGGATACGAGCCGTATTTTCAAGTTGTCCTGTCGCCAATTGAAAGCGAAGGTTGAAAAGTTCTTCTTTTAAAGATTTAACTTTTTGTTCAATTTCAGCAGTGGTTAGGTCACGAAGTTCATTAGCTTTCATTTGATTCACCACCAATTTCTTCACGTTTTACAAACTTACATTTTACTGGAAGTTTGTGCATTGCAAGACGAAGTGCTTCACGAGCGATTTCTTCAGAAACGCCAGCGATTTCAAACATAATTTTTCCTGGTTTAACTACGGCTACCCATCCTTCAGGTGCCCCTTTACCAGAACCCATCCGCACCTCTAGAGGCTTAGCAGTATAAGGCTTGTGAGGGAAAATTTTAATCCAAACTTTACCGCCACGTTTCATGTAACGAGTCATTGCAATACGAGCCGCTTCGATTTGACGGTTTGTAATCCAAGATGCTTCTAATGCTTGAAGACCGTATTCACCGAAAGTTACTTCAGTGCCGCCTTTTGCGTTTCCACGCATTTTTCCGCGGTGTTGACGGCGATATTTTACGCGTTTTGGCAATAACATATTATTTGCCTCCTTCCTCAGTTTTCTTCTTAGTAGGAAGGACTTCTCCACGATAGATCCATACTTTTACGCCAAGCTTACCATAGGTAGTATCTGCTTCAGCTGTTGCATAGTCGATGTCGGCGCGAAGTGTATGAAGTGGAACTGTTCCTTCGCTGTAGTGTTCTGAACGAGCAATATCTGCACCGCCTAAACGACCGGATACCATTGTTTTAATACCTTTCGCTCCAGCACGCATTGCACGTTGAATCGCTTGCTTTTGTGCACGACGGAAAGATACACGGTTTTCTAATTGACGAGCAATATTTTCAGCAACTAATTTAGCATCAACATCAGCTTTCTTGATTTCAAGAATGTTGATGTGTACACGTTTGCCAGTTAATGCATTTAATGCTTTACGAAGTGCTTCAACTTCAGTACCGCCTTTACCGATAACCATACCTGGCTTAGCAGTATGAACAGTTACGTTTACACGGTTTGCAGCACGTTCGATTTCTACTTTAGAAACAGAAGCATCTTTTAAACGTTTTGTGATGTACTCACGAACCTTAAGGTCTTCGTGTAAAAGATCAGCAAAGTCTTTACCTGCGTACCACTTAGATTCCCAATCACGGATGATTCCGATACGCAAACCGACTGGATTTACTTTTTGACCCACTGATTATCCCTCCTTCTTTTCTGATAGAACGATTGTAATATGGCTGGTGCGTTTGTTAATTTGGCTTGCACGGCCCATTGCGCGAGGACGGAAACGTTTTAAAGTTGGTCCTTCGTCAACAAATGCTTGTGCAACTACCAAGTTATTTACGTCCATTTCATAGTTATGCTCGGCATTTGCCATAGCAGATTTTAAAACTTTCTCAACGATTGGAGAAGCAGCCTTAGGAGTGAGATTTAAGATCGCCACTGCTTCACCAACTTGCTTACCTCGAATTAAATCGACGACTAAACGTGCTTTACGAGGAGCAATACGAACTGTTCTTGCAACAGCTTTAGCTTGCATTTGGATGCCCTCCTCTCTTAACGTCTGGTTTTCTTATCATCATTACCATGGCCTTTGTAAGCACGAGTTGGAGCGAATTCTCCAAGCTTGTGTCCAACCATGTCTTCAGTTACATATACAGGCACATGTTTACGACCATCATAAACTGCGATAGTGTGTCCGATAAATTGTGGGAAGATCGTAGAACGGCGTGACCAAGTTTTAACAACTTGTTTACCTTCAGTTTCATTTAACTTTTCGATCTTTACCATTAAATGATCATCAACGAATGGTCCTTTTTTTAAGCTGCGACCCATGAATGAACCTCCCTTCGTGACAGTTCTACGGTTCTTCCTTTGAACCGTAGTTCAATCACGTTATTTTTTACGACGACGAACAATAAATTTGTCCGATTTATTTTTCTTCTTACGAGTTTTGTATCCAAGAGTTGGTTTACCCCATGGAGACATTGGTGATTTACGTCCGATAGGAGCGCGGCCTTCACCACCACCGTGTGGGTGATCGTTAGGGTTCATAACAGATCCACGAACAGTTGGACGCTTGCCTAACCAGCGAGAACGACCTGCTTTACCAATGTTAATTAATTCATGTTGTTCGTTTCCTACTTGACCGATTGAAGCACGGCATTCAGAAAGAATCATACGAACTTCACCAGAATTCAAACGTACAAGTACGTATTTGCCTTCTTTACCAAGAACTTGTGCAGATGTACCGGCAGCACGTACCAATTGTCCACCTTTTCCTGGTTTTAATTCGATGTTGTGTACCACAGTACCAACTGGAATATTTGCTAACGGAAGAGCATTACCTACTTTAATATCAGCCTCAGGGCCAGACATTACTTCCATGCCAACCTGTAGGTTTTTAGGAGCTAAGATATAACGCTTTTCTCCATCTGCATAGTTGATTAATGCAATATTTGCAGAACGGTTTGGATCATACTCAATTGTGGCAACGCGTCCAGGAATGCCATCTTTTGTACGTTTAAAGTCAATTAAACGATATTGACGCTTATGGCCGCCACCTTGATGACGAACAGTTAACTTACCTTGGTTATTACGGCCGCCTTTTCTCTTTAACGGAGCTAATAGAGATTTTTCTGGTGTGCTAGTTGTGATTTCTGCGAAATCAGAAGTAGTCATACCGCGACGACCATTGGAGGTAGGTTTGTACTTTTTAATCGCCATTTTGTTTCCCTCCTCTTCTAGATAGATTCTTATGCTTCAAAGAATTCGATTTCTTTGCTGTCAGCTGTTAATTTAACAATTGCCTTACGGCGTTTATTTGTGTAACCACCGAATTTACCCATACGCTTGAATTTACCTTTGTAGTTCATGATGTTTACTTTTTCAACATCAACGCCAAAGATAGTTTCAACAGCATCTTTAACCTGAGTTTTATTCGCTCTAACATCAACTTCAAATGTATATTTCTTTTCAGCCATTAGGTCAGTAGAACGTTCAGTGATAACGGGGCGCTTAATGATATCGCGTGCATCCATTATGCAAGCACCTCCTCTACTTTTTCAACCGCTGCTTTAGTCATGATCAACTTATCATGATTTACAACGTCTAATACGTTGATTCCATCAGCTGTTACAACAGTTACACCAGGGATGTTACGAGCAGATAATGCTACGTTTTCATCTAGGTCAGCAGTAACAATAAGCGCCTTTTTCTCAACAGAAAGACCACCTAATACTGATTTGAATTCTTTAGTTTTTGGTGCGTCGAAAATTAAGTTTTCAAGTACCAAAATGTTTTCTTCTACTACTTTAGATGAAAGTGCTGATTTGATCGCTAAGCGACGCACTTTTTTCGGTAATTTATAGCTATAGCTGCGTGGTGTTGGACCAAATACAGTACCACCTCCGCGCCATTGTGGAGATCGGATAGACCCTTGACGAGCACGACCAGTTCCTTTTTGACGCCATGGTTTACGTCCACCACCGCGTACTTCAGAACGCCCTTTTACTTTATGAGTTCCTTGACGTAATGAAGCGCGTTGCATAACAATTGCTTCAAATAAAACGTGTTGGTTTACCTCAATACCAAATACTGATTCATTAAGTTCGATTTCACCAACTTGTGATCCAGTTTGGTTTAACAATGCTACTTTAGGCATGCTTTTGTTCCTCCTTTCTTATGAAGTAATTATGCTTTTACCGCACTTTTAATTTTTAATAATGATTTTTTAGCTCCTGGAACATTACCTTTGATCAATAATAAGTTGCGTTCAACATCAACTTTTACAATTTCAAGGTTTTGTACAGTTACTTGTTCTCCACCCATACGTCCAGGTAATGCTTTACCTTTAAATACACGGTTTGGAGCAACAGGTCCCATTGAACCAGGACGACGATGATAACGGGAACCGTGAGCCATAGGGCCGCGAGATTGTCCGTGGCGCTTAATTGAGCCTTGGAAACCTTTACCTTTTGAAATTCCTGTTACATCTACAGTTTCACCTGCAGCGAAAATATCAACCTTGACTTCTTGACCAACTTCATACCCTGCAACATCAACTCCGCGAATTTCGCGAACGAAGCGCTTAGGAGCAGTATTAGCTTTTGCAGCATGGCCCTTTTCTGGTTTGTTAGCTAATTTCTCACGTTTGTCATCAAATCCGATTTGGATTGCTTCGTAGCCATCAGTTTCAACTGATTTCTTTTGAAGAACAACGTTTGCAGCAGCTTCAACAACAGTAACTGGGATTAAATTGCCGTTTTCAACAAATACTTGAGTCATACCAATCTTTCTTCCTAAGATTCCTTTGGTCATTTAGTCACACCTCCTATAATTTATGTTCATTTATTTTTATTAAAGTTTAATTTCGATATCAACACCAGATGGTAAATCTAAACGCATTAACGCATCAACTGTTTGTGGAGTTGGATTAACGATGTCGATTAGACGCTTATGTGTCCGCATTTCGAATTGCTCACGAGAATCTTTGTACTTATGAACCGCACGAAGAATTGTGTAAACAGATTTTTCAGTTGGTAGTGGAATTGGACCCGATACTGCCGCACCTGAACGTTTTGCTGTTTCTACGATTTTCTCTGCAGATTGATCAAGAATTCTGTGATCATACGCTTTTAAACGGATACGAATTTTTTGTTTTGCCATTATTTTCCCTCCTTTATCGCCTATTTTCTTAAATAGACATACTCAGTGAAAATTTCCCACACACTCGCCATGGCAAAGCGGCCGGGTGTGTCAGCAACCTTCCACATCATCGCAGTCAAAGACCAACATTGTCTATTATACATAAAACATAAAGTAAACGCAACATTTATTACGAATTTCTTTAATGTTTCTTGTGCTTAGCACACTTTTAATATTATAACTGCACATATCATTAATTTCAATAGTAAAAATGAATCTCCAATAATATCCTATGTGGATTTCACGATTACCTTTGAAGTTGCAAAATTCGTAAAAGTAACTATATCTTATATAATAGAAGAAACTCGTTTTTTGGTATGATTAACGGTTTCAACACCTGGGTCTTTTCCATAAAAAAAGCAGATGGATCGTCACCCATCTGCTTTTTACTATTTACTTATTAAGCTTGGATTGTAGTAATAGAACCAGATCCTACAGTACGTCCGCCTTCACGGATTGAGAATTTAGTTCCTTCTTCGATTGCAACTGGAGCGATTAGCTCAACAGTCATTTCGATGTGGTCGCCAGGCATAACCATTTCAGTACCTTCTGGTAGGTTAACAACACCAGTGATATCAGAAGTACGGAAATAGAATTGTGGACGATAGTTTGAGAAGAATGGAGTATGACGTCCACCTTCTTCTTTTGTTAATACGTATACTTGAGCTAAGAATTTAGTGTGTGGAGTGATGGACTTTGGTTTAGCCAATACTTGTCCACGCTCGATTTCTTCACGTGCAACACCACGAAGAAGAGCACCGATATTGTCTCCAGCTTCTGCGAAATCAAGAAGCTTACGGAACATTTCTACACCTGTTACAGTAGTAGATTTTGGTTCTTCAGTGAAACCTACGATTTCAACTACGTCACCAACTTTAACTACACCACGCTCAACACGACCTGTAGCAACTGTACCACGGCCAGTGATAGAGAATACATCCTCAACTGGCATCATGAATGGCTTATCAGTGTCACGAGTTGGAGTTGGGATAAATTCGTCAACTGCGTTCATAAGTTCAAAGATTTTTTCTTCCCATGCAGCTTCGCCTTCTAATGCTTTAAGAGCAGAACCTTTGATAACTGGAGTGTCATCGCCAGGGAAGTCGTATTCAGAAAGAAGATCACGAATTTCCATTTCTACTAATTCAAGAAGTTCTTCATCGTCAACCATGTCACACTTGTTCATGAATACAACAAGGTAAGGTACACCAACCTGACGAGATAATAGAATGTGCTCACGAGTTTGTGGCATTGGACCATCAGTTGCAGATACAACTAGGATACCGCCGTCCATTTGCGCAGCGCCAGTGATCATGTTTTTAACATAGTCAGCGTGTCCTGGGCAGTCAACGTGTGCGTAGTGACGAGCATCAGTTTCATACTCAACGTGTGCAGTAGAGATAGTGATTCCACGTTCTTTTTCTTCAGGAGCACCATCAATTTGATCATATGCACGTGCTTCTGCTTTACCAGACTTAGCAAGTACAGAAGTGATTGCAGCAGTTAATGTAGTTTTACCATGGTCAACGTGTCCGATTGTACCAATGTTAACGTGTGGCTTTGAACGGTCGAATTTAGCTTTTGCCATTTTGGAAAATCCTCCTTTGGATTATAAAAGTTTAAGTATATTTAAGTGGAAACTGTAAATTGGTTGTCCTGAATTACAGTTTCCATTCTTACATAAGTAGTTATACTTTAAATAAAGGTGAAAATCAATTATTCACCTTTATTTTTTTTGATGATCTCTTCAGAAACAGATTTTGGAACTTCTTCATAGTGGTCAAAGTGCATAGAGAATACTCCACGACCTTGTGTACTTGAACGAAGTGCTGTTGCGTATCCAAACATTTCTGAAAGTGGAACCATTGCACGAACTACTTGTGCGTTACCGCGAGCTTCCATACCTTCAACACGGCCGCGACGAGCAGTGATTTGACCCATGATATCCCCTAAGTATTCTTCAGGGATAACAACTTCTACTCTCATCATCGGTTCAAGGATAACCGGTTGACACTTAGAAGCAGCATTTTTAAGAGCCATTGAAGCGGCAATTTTAAACGCCATTTCAGAGGAGTCAACATCATGGTAGGATCCATCGAACAATCTTGCTTTTATATCCACTAATGGATAACCAGCAAGAACACCGCGATCTAGTGCATCTTCAAGACCAGCTTGAACTGCAGGGATGTATTCACGAGGAACAACACCACCGACAATACCGTTTTCGAATTCGAATCCTTTTCCTTCTTCGTTAGGTGAGAATTCAATCCAAACGTGTCCATATTGTCCGCGACCACCAGATTGACGAGCAAACTTACCTTCTACTTGCGCTGAAGCACGGAAAGTTTCACGGTATGCAACCTGAGGTGCACCTACATTTGCTTCGACCTTAAATTCACGACGCATACGGTCAACGATGATATCAAGGTGAAGTTCACCCATACCAGCGATGATAACTTGTCCAGTTTCCTGGTCAGTATGTGCACGGAACGTTGGATCTTCTTCTTGAAGCTTTTGTAAAGCAGTTGTCATTTTATCTTGGTCTGCTTTAGATTTAGGTTCAACAGAAAGTTGGATTACTGGCTCAGGGAATTGCATAGACTCCAGGATAACAAGGTTTTTATCATCACATAGAGTATCACCAGTTGTTGTATCTTTAAGACCTACAGCAGCAGCAATGTCGCCGGCATAAACCTTAGAGATCTCTTGACGGCTGTTTGCGTGCATTTGCAGGATACGTCCGATACGTTCGCGCTTTCCTTTAGTAGAGTTTTGGACATATGATCCAGACTCTAAAGTACCAGAGTATACACGGAAGAACGTTAATTTACCAACATAAGGGTCAGTCATAACTTTAAATGCAAGAGCAGCAAATGGCTCTTCATCACTTGAATGACGCTCAAGAACCTCATCTTCATCATCCACTGCATGACCTTTGATTGCAGGTACATCTAATGGTGATGGAAGGTAATCGATAACAGCATCAAGCATTAACTGAACACCTTTGTTTTTGAAGGCAGATCCACAGATTACTGGATAGAATTCAACATTAACAGTACCTTTACGAATTGCTGCTTTGAGCTCTTCTTTAGTGATTTCTTCACCGCCAAGGTATTTTTCCATTAATTCTTCATCTAGTTCAGCAACTGCTTCAACTAATTTTTCACGATATTCTTCAGCTTGAGCACGATGTTCTTCTGGAATTTCACGAACTTCGATATCTGTACCTAAGTCGTTTCCGTAGAATACTGCATTCATTTCCACAAGGTCAATGATGGCTTCAAACTGATCTTCAGCGCCAATTGGCAACTGAATTGCATGTGCATTCGCTTGTAAACGGTCATGAAGTGTTCCTAGTGAATAAAGGAAGTCAGCTCCGATTTTGTCCATCTTGTTTACGAATACTACACGTGGTACACCATAGGTTGTTGCTTGACGCCAAACTGTTTCAGTTTGCGGTTCAACACCTGATTGTGCATCAAGGACGGCTACTGCACCATCAAGTACACGAAGAGAACGTTCAACTTCAACAGTGAAGTCTACGTGTCCTGGTGTGTCGATGATGTTTACACGGTGACCGTGCCATTGAGCAGTTGTTGCAGCGGATGTAATGGTAATTCCGCGCTCCTGTTCTTGCTCCATCCAGTCCATCTGTGACGCGCCTTCATGTGTTTCACCGATTTTATGAATCTTACCAGTGTAGTAAAGTACACGCTCAGTGGTGGTTGTTTTACCGGCATCGATGTGAGCCATGATGCCGATATTGCGAGTGTTTTCTAAGGAGAACTCTCTTGCCATTGGGTCTTTCTCCTTCCTAGTATGAAAGTTTTTATATTGAAGGTTAAATTACCAACGATAGTGAGCAAACGCTTTGTTTGCTTCAGCCATTTTGTGTGTATCTTCACGCTTCTTAACAGATGCACCAGTGTTGTTAGCTGCATCCATGATTTCGTTAGC
This sequence comes from Neobacillus sp. GCM10027624, assembly GCF_042675345.1. Classification (NCBI taxonomy): domain Bacteria; kingdom Bacillati; phylum Bacillota; class Bacilli; order Caryophanales; family Bacillaceae; genus Neobacillus; species Neobacillus sp. GCM10027624. Next base: position 29,754 of record NZ_JBHTHD010000032.1, on the reverse strand, counting down.
TAAACGCTCTTCCATCGTTTTTTCACCGCGAAGACGTGAATAGTTAACTAACCAACGAAGACCTAAAGTAGTACGGCGGTCAGGGCGCACCTCAACTGGTACTTGGTAGTTGGCACCACCTACACGGCGTGCTCTTACTTCAAGTACAGGCATGATGTTTTTCATTGCTGCATCGAAAATTTCCATTGGTTCCTTACCAGTGCGTTCACGAATTGTATCAAACGCAGAGTAAAGAATTTCTTGGGATTTACCTCTTTTACCGTCAACCATCATTTTGTTGATTAGACGAGTAACTAATTTAGAATTGTAAAGTGGATCTGGTAACACGTCTCTTTTTGCTACAGGACCTTTACGTGGCATTTTATTTCCTCCTTTCGAAAAAGCTGTTATTTAATGTGATTATTTTTTAGCTGCTTTTGGTCTCTTAGTACCATATTTAGAACGACCTTGCATACGGTTGTTAACACCCGCAGTATCAAGCGCTCCACGTACGATGTGATAACGTACCCCTGGTAAGTCCTTTACACGTCCTCCACGGATAAGAACAACACTGTGCTCTTGAAGGTTGTGACCGATACCAGGAATGTATGCTGTCACCTCAATACCGTTTGTCAAGCGTACACGAGCATATTTACGTAACGCTGAGTTCGGTTTCTTTGGAGTCATTGTACCAACACGAGTACATACTCCGCGTTTTTGTGGTGAAGATACATTTGTTTGTGATTTTTTGAAGCTATTGTAACCTTTGTTTAGCGCAGGAGATTTTGACTTCTCAGTAATAGCCTGACGAGGCTTGCGCACTAATTGGTTAATAGTAGGCATGTTATGTTTCCTCCCTTCATTATTTGTAAGCCCACACATCCAGGTGGTTCATTTTTTTGCAAAAACAAAGTTTTTGCAGACTACTCTATCTACAAAAACAAGTTTTAACGGATAATCGCAACAGCTGAGGCTCCCACATCAACCCTGCATGCTTTTCCAAGCTTTTTGTTTGAATCAACATATAGGATTGGTACGTTCATTTGCAAGGCTTGATTTATCACAGAATCTGTTATCCTAGGATCGGCATCCCGTGCTATAACGAGCTCTTGTACTTGACCGTTATTAAGTGCTTTCGCTGTTTGTTTTGTTCCTATAACAATTTTGTTTGCCCGTAATACTTTTTCATAAGACATTTTCATATCCTCCAAAGTACTAGGTGAATAGGAGCACCTTTGATATATTAACATCTTAATAATGGGATGTCAACAAATCTTTAAAAAAAGTATTTTTCTTTAAAATGCGGTACCTGTAATTTGATAACAGGTACCGCTTGTCATGTTAGTCAATCGTAACGATTTCGTCAGATTCAGCTTCTGCAAAAACAGGTTCTGCCTTGCGATATCGCTGCATTCCTGTTCCAGCTGGAACTAGCTTACCAATGATAACATTTTCCTTAAGACCAAGTAATTCATCGCGTTTGCCTTTAATTGCAGCATCCGTAAGAACCCTTGTTGTTTCTTGGAATGATGCAGCGGACAAGAATGAATCCGTTTCAAGGGATGCCTTGGTAATACCAAGTAATACAGGTCGTCCTGTTGCAGGTAATTTACCAGATAACAATGCCTTTTCATTGGCATCCGTAAACTGGTGTATATCGAGTAATGTACCAGGAAGCACTTCTGTTTCACCGGCATCTACAACGCGCACCTTACGAAGCATTTGACGAACCATTACCTCAACGTGTTTATCACCGATTTCTACCCCTTGCATACGGTAAACCTTTTGTACCTCACGCAATAAGTATTCCTGAACGGCATTTACGTCTTTTACTTTGATTAATTCTTTCGGGTCGATTGAACCTTCGGTTAATTCTTCACCACGTTCTACACGATCATCGATTGCTACCTTTAAGCGGGCAGTATACGGTGCATTGTAAGTACGTGATTCCACTTCACCTTGAACAACAATTTCATGTTGACGGTCTCGTCCCTCATTAATGCCGACAACAACACCATCAATTTCCGAAATAACGGCTTGACCTTTAGGGTTACGTGCTTCAAAAATCTCTTGAATACGCGGAAGACCCTGTGTGATATCGTCTCCGGCAACACCGCCTGTATGGAATGTACGCATGGTTAATTGTGTACCCGGCTCACCAATGGATTGGGCTGCGATAATACCAACTGCTTCGCCCACTTCCACTTCCTGACCAGTAGCCAAGTTACGGCCATAACACTTCTTACATACTCCATGGCGGGTATTACATGTAAATACAGAACGAATTTTTACCTCTTCAACTCCGGCACCGACAATGACCTCAGCTAGGTCTTCAGTAATTAGTCCGTTTTCAGGAACAAGAACTTCCTTCGTTTCCGGATGTTTAATTGGGTTGCGGGCATAACGGCCAATTAGACGTTCTTCTAATGACTCAATGGTTTCATTTCCGTCTTTTAATGCACGAATGAGCAATCCACGGTCCGTTCCACAATCATCATCACGAACGATAACATCCTGTGCAACGTCAACAAGACGACGTGTTAAATAACCAGAGTCCGCTGTTTTAAGCGCCGTATCAGCAAGACCTTTACGGGCACCATGAGTGGAAATAAAGTATTCCAACACGGTTAAACCTTCACGGAAACTTGATTTAATCGGTAACTCAATGATCCGTCCAGCCGGGTTGGCCATCAATCCGCGCATACCAGCAAGCTGTGTAAAGTTCGATGCGTTACCACGCGCTCCAGAATCAGACATCATGAAGATTGGATTGGTTTTATTCAAGGATTTCATCAGTTTACCTTGAATCGTATCTTTAGCCGCACTCCAAATCGCAATGACACGATCGTAACGCTCATCTTCCGTAATTAAACCGCGTCTAAATTGTTTCATGACATTATCAACTTTTTCCTGTGCTTCGTGAAGGATTTGCTGTTTCTCACCTAATACGACGATATCAGCAACACCAACCGTAATGCCGGCCTTCGTTGAATGTTTAAATCCTAAATCCTTCATCCGGTCAAGCATTTTTGAGGTTTCAGTAATTTTGAAACGTTTGAATACTTCCGCAATGATATTTCCAAGGATTTTCTTTTTAAATGGATCGACGATTGGCATTTCTTTGATTCTTGCTCGGACATCATCACCCTTTTCAACAAAATACTTCTCAGGGGTTTTAACCTCTAAGTTATCTCTTGTTGGTTCATTTATATAAGGGAATGATTTAGGCAAAATTTCGTTAAAAATTAATTTACCCACTGTTGAAATCAATAGCATATTGTTTTGTTGCTCAGTAAAGGTTTCATTGCGAAGTGAACCTGCATGAACAGCCACACGAGTATGGTAATGAACAAAGCCATTTTGATAAGCAAGCAGCGCCTCATTGGTGTCTTTGAAAATCATTCCTTCTCCGACGGAACCTTCTCTTTCCAGTGTTAAGTAATAGTTACCAAGCACCATGTCCTGAGAAGGTGTAACAACAGGCTTACCATCTTTTGGATTCAAGATGTTTTGGGCTGCGAGCATTAACAATCTTGCTTCTGCTTGTGCTTCTGAAGAAAGCGGAACGTGAACAGCCATTTGGTCCCCGTCAAAGTCAGCGTTATATGCTGTACATACAAGCGGGTGCAATCGAATTGCCCGGCCTTCAACAAGGGTAGGTTCAAATGCCTGAATTCCCAGTCTGTGTAACGTAGGGGCACGGTTTAATAAAACCGGGTGCTCTCTAATTACATCTTCTAAAACATCCCAAACTTCAGGAGAAACTCGTTCAATTTTCCGTTTTGCAGATTTAATGTTATGTGCTAAACCTTTTTCAACAAGCTCTTTCATAACAAATGGCTTGAACAATTCAAGCGCCATTTCTTTAGGAAGACCACATTGATACATTTTCAAATTCGGACCAACGACAATAACGGAACGGCCAGAATAGTCAACACGCTTTCCAAGCAAGTTTTGACGGAAGCGGCCTTGTTTCCCTTTTAACATGTGGGAAAGTGACTTTAATGGACGATTTCCCGGTCCAGTTACCGGACGGCCGCGGCGGCCGTTATCGATTAATGCATCTACTGCCTCTTGAAGCATACGCTTTTCGTTTTGTACGATAATGCTTGGTGCTCCAAGGTCCAATAAACGCTTTAAACGGTTATTACGGTTAATCACACGGCGATATAGATCATTCAAGTCAGAAGTCGCAAATCTTCCTCCATCCAATTGCACCATTGGTCGTAATTCAGGTGGAATAACAGGAAGAACGTCAAGAATCATCCAGGATGGTTCATTACCAGAACCACGGAAGGCTTCTAGCACTTCAAGGCGTTTGATTGCACGTGTACGGCGCTGGCCTTGTGCTGTTTTCAACTCTTCCTTTAAGCTATCTACTTCTTTATTTAAATCAATATCTGAGAGTAACTTTTTAATGGCTTCAGCACCCATGGCAGCTTGAAACTTATTGCCAAACTTTTCACGGTATGCACGGTATTCCTTTTCAGATAAAAGCTGCTTCTTATCAAGCGCAGTGTCACCAGAATCTGTCACAACATAAGAGGCAAAATAAATCACTTCCTCCAATGCACGTGGAGACATATCTAAAACAAGTCCCATTCTGCTTGGAATCCCTTTAAAATACCAAATATGTGAAACAGGTGCCGCAAGCTCAATATGCCCCATTCTTTCACGGCGAACTTTTGCGCGCGTTACTTCAACACCGCATCGGTCACAGACAACACCTTTATAACGGACACGCTTATACTTTCCGCAATGACATTCCCAGTCCTTAGTTGGACCAAAAATCCTTTCACAGAACAAGCCGTCCTTTTCAGGTTTTAATGTACGATAGTTAATGGTTTCTGGCTTCTTCACTTCTCCGAATGACCATGAACGGATCTTATCCGGTGAAGCAAGGCCGATTTTCATATACTCAAAATTATTAACGTCCAGCAAGGGGCCTACCTCCCTTTTGATCTCCAGGTTTTACCCTAATTGCTCAGAAAAACTAAAAGCGCATAGAGGAACAAGTGTGACTTGTTCCTATTTTGCGTTTAAATGCACAGTGCGCTTTAGCAGCTAATTACTCTTTTGAACCAACTTTTTCAGATTCAAGGTTCTGGGCTTCAGGAACTATATTTAATGTATCGACCTGCTGCAAGTCGTCCTCATCTTCCAAATCACGCATTTCAATTTCTTCTTCATCACCGGAAAGGATTTTCACGTCCATACCAAGACTTTGAAGCTCTTTTATTAAAACCTTGAATGATTCTGGAACGCCTGGCTCCGGAACATTTTCACCTTTTACAATCGCTTCGTATGTTTTCACACGACCGACAACGTCGTCTGATTTAACAGTAAGGATTTCTTGAAGCGTATAAGCAGCACCATAGGCTTCAAGAGCCCAAACCTCCATCTCACCAAAACGCTGTCCGCCAAATTGCGCTTTACCGCCAAGTGGCTGCTGAGTAACAAGTGAGTAAGGTCCCGTTGAACGGGCATGCAATTTATCGTCAACCATGTGGGCAAGTTTAATCATATACATGACACCAACTGAAACCCGGTTGTCAAATGGTTCACCTGTACGGCCATCGTAAAGAACGGTTTTCGCATCTCGTGCCATTCCTGCCTCTTCAATCGTTGACCATACATCTTCTTCACGCGCTCCGTCAAATACTGGAGTTGCAACATGAATATCTAAATATCTGGCAGCCATTCCCAGATGGAGCTCAAGCACCTGCCCGATATTCATACGAGAAGGTACCCCTAATGGGTTTAACATGATATCAACCGGTGTGCCATCTGGTAAATAAGGCATGTCTTCTTCAGGTAAAATCCTTGAGATAACCCCTTTATTTCCGTGGCGTCCCGCCATTTTATCACCTTGGTGAATCTTACGCTTCTGTACGATATAAACACGAACAAGCTGGTTTACTCCCGGTGGAAGTTCGTCTCCGTCTTCACGGTTAAAGACTTTAACATCGTGGACGATTCCTCCGCCGCCATGTGGTACTCGTAATGAAGTATCGCGGACTTCACGGGCCTTTTCACCAAAAATAGCATGTAAGAGTCTTTCTTCAGCCGTTAGTTCGGTAACCCCTTTTGGTGTAACTTTACCAACAAGAAGATCACCATCTTTTACCTCTGCACCTGTACGGATAATACCGCGCTCATCCAGATTACGAAGGGCATCTTCCCCAACATTCGGAATATCACGGGTAATTTCCTCTGGTCCAAGCTTTGTATCACGAGATTCAGATTCATACTCTTCAATATGAATAGACGTATAAACATCATCTTTTACAAGACGTTCACTCATGATAATCGCATCTTCATAGTTATAACCATCCCACGTCATAAACGCAACGAGAACGTTACGTCCAAGAGCTAATTCCCCTAATTCCATTGAAGGACCATCAGCAAGAATTTCTCCCTTTTTCACACGGTTGCCTACTGCAACAATTGGACGCTGGTTGTAGCAAGTACCTTGGTTAGAACGTATAAACTTTAATAATCTGTATTTTTTTAGATCGCCTTTTACCTCTTGGCCATCTACTTCTTTAATTTCACGAACCCAAACTTCGCGGGCTTCTACATGTTCGACAATTCCATCCTGCTTACAAATAACCGCTGCACCTGAGTCTTTACCTGATACATATTCCATACCGGTTCCAACACGAGGAGCTTCCGGCTGCATAAGCGGTACTGCTTGACGTTGCATGTTCGCACCCATTAAGGCACGGTTTGAGTCATCATTTTCAAGGAATGGAATACACGCAGTTGCTGCAGATACAACCTGTTTTGGTGATACATCCATATAATCAATACGGTCACGATTTACAACCGTGTTCTCACCACGGAAACGAGCTACGATATCCGTATCAAGGAATGAACCATCGTCGCCTAAACGTGAATTCGCTTGTGCAACTACATAGTTATCTTCTTCATCTGCAGTAAGATAGTCAATTCGGCTTGTTACCTTTCCTGTGTCAGGATCAACACGGCGGTAAGGTGTTTCAATAAATCCGAAACGGTTCACTTTTGCATAAGATGATAATGAGTTAATCAAACCAATGTTCGGACCCTCTGGTGTTTCAATCGGACACATACGGCCATAGTGGGAGTAGTGAACGTCACGCACTTCCATTCCAGCACGTTCACGCGTTAATCCACCAGGTCCTAAGGCTGATAAACGGCGTTTATGTGTTAACTCTGCCAGCGGGTTCGTTTGATCCATGAATTGCGATAATTGCGAACTTCCGAAGAACTCTTTAATCGACGCAATAACAGGACGAATATTAATCAGCTGCTGCGGTGTGATTGTTGCTGTATCTTGAATAGACATTCTTTCGCGAACAACGCGCTCCATCCGGGATAATCCAATTCGGAATTGGTTTTGCAATAATTCACCAACAGAGCGTAAACGTCTGTTTCCTAGATGATCAATATCATCTGTATCTCCCACACCATGTAGCAAATCAAAGAAATAGCTGATGGACGCAATAATATCCGCAGGAGTGATATTCTTAATCGGTTCAGCAACATAGGCATTACCTAATACGTTGATGACTTTTTCATTTTCATCATTAGGGGCATAAATTTTAATTCCCTGAAGAATGATATCATCCTCTACTACGCCGCCCGATGGATTATAGCTGTTAAAGTTAATATTTTTTTCAAGCGCAGGAATAATCCGATCAAGATTTCTGCGGTCAAGTAACGTCCCTTTTTCTGCAATAATTTCACCAGTTTCAGGATCCACAAGGGATTCTGCTAAACGTTGATTGAATAAGCGGTTTTTAATATGAAGCTTTTTATTGATCTTATAACGACCAACATTAGCTAAATCGTATCGCTTAGGGTCAAAGAAACGGGAAACTAATAAACTTTTTGCATTTTCAACTGTCGGTGGTTCACCTGGACGCAGACGTTCATAAATTTCCAAAAGGGCTTTATCTACGCCCTCGGTATTGTCCTTCTCCAGCGTATTGCGAATATACTCGTTGTCCCCAATCAATTCAATGATTTCTTGATCAGAGCCGAAGCCAAGTGCACGCAAAAGAACCGTAACGGGCAGTTTCCGAGTACGATCTATTCTTACATATACGACATCTTTGGCATCTGTTTCATACTCAAGCCAAGCGCCGCGGTTCGGAATTACCGTTGCTGTAAATCCTCTTTTTCCGTTTTTATCAACTTTCCCACTGAAATATACGCTCGGTGAACGTACTAACTGAGAAACAATAACACGTTCAGCACCATTGATGACAAACGTACCTGTTTCTGTCATGAGCGGGAAATCGCCCATAAAAACATCTTGGTCTTTTACTTCGCCTGTTTCTTTGTTCACAAGACGTACTTTTACACGTAATGGCGCTGAATATGTAACGTCCCGTTCTTTTGATTCTTCAACAGAATACTTTGGATCGCCAAGGCTGTAATCAATAAATTCTAGAGATAGGTTACCAGTAAAGTCTTCAATCGGTGAAATATCCTGGAACATTTCACGCAACCCCTCATCAAGAAACCATTGATATGAAGAGGTTTGGATTTCAATAAGATTTGGTAATTCTAAAACTTCACTGATTCGCGCGTAACTCCTCCGCTTCCGGTGTCGTCCATACTGAACTAGTTGACCTGTCAACTGATTCACCCCTCAAATCAAGCGTTATAATAAAAATGTATTAACGTCTTTTAAGAAGAAATAAACTCCTTCTCATCAGACAAAAAGAAAAAGGGTTTTACATAAAAACCACATTTTCACATTTTGACTATTATTTTGTCATCATTTCCGTCTTTATCCATTTTTATACAGTAAAATCAATTGTTTTCAGGAATAATTCGGAAAATATTATGATGGCATTTTATAATGCTAACATAGTGGCATATTAGAGTCAACTACTTTTTAGCCTTAATAACAAAATAACCTTTTGATTTGTCAACCGTCTCTACCTCAGAAAATAGTTCTTTTAATTTTTCTATCGCTGACGGTGCTCCTTGTTTCTTTTGTATCACTACCCAGAGCTCGCCGCCAGATGCGAGGTACTCGTGGCTCTGTTCAAAAATGTCGTGAACAACCTGTTTTCCGGCTCGAATCGGAGGATTCGTTAAAACAACAGCAAAATCACTTGTCTTAACCCCCATCAACCGATCACTTTCAAAAATTACAACATTTTCAATTCGATTAAGCACGGCATTTTCTTTTGCTAATTCAATTGCCCGCTCATTTACATCAACCATATGAACCATTCGCTCAGGGTAAGTTAGTGCCATAGTGAGACCGATCGGCCCATAGCCACAGCCAACATCTAAAATGGAGCCTTCGACATCAGGCATTTCAAACGCCTCAATTAATATACGCGAGCCAAAGTCCACTTCCCGCTTTGAAAAAACACCATTATCCGTTTTAAAGCGAAATCGGTGATTTTTTAATGTAAAATCCCAGTACTTCGGATCACTTTCAACTTTTTGGGTACGAGAATAGTAGTGCTCAGACAAAAGACAATTCCTCCCTGGAGAATGATATTGAAGAAAAACGAGGATTTTAAAAATAAGCCAAAAAAAGCCCGCTATACAGCGAGCTTTTTTATAGAAAAATTACTTAACTTCAACGTTCGCTCCAACTTCATCAAGCTTAGCTTTGATTGCTTCAGCATCTTCTTTAGATACGCCTTCTTTAACTGGCTTTGGAGTGTTATCAACAAGGTCTTTTGCTTCTTTAAGACCAAGACCAGTGATTTCACGAACAACTTTAATAACTTTGATTTTTTGATCGCCAGCGCTAGCTAGGATTACATCAAATTCAGTTTTTTCTTCAACAGCAGCAGCACCAGCTCCGCCAACCATAGCTACAGGAGCAGCAGCAGTTACGCCGAATTCTTCTTCGATTGCTTTTACTAGATCGTTAAGTTCTAAAACAGTCATAGATTTAACTGCTTCAATGATTTGTTCTTTAGTCATTTTAAATTTCCTCCTTAGTTTTCATTCAATTTATTAATTACGCTTTTAGATTAACTTACGCGCCTTGTTCTTCTTTTTGATCTGCAACTGCTTTTGCAGCAAGAGCAAGATTGCGGATTGGAGCTTGTAGTACGGAAAGTAGCATAGAAAGTAAGCCTTCGCGTGAAGGTAGTTCAGCAAGAGCTTTAACCTCTTCAACTGTAGCGATGCTTCCTTCAATTACACCTGCTTTAATTTCAAGAGCCTCATGTTTTTTTGCAAAATCATTAAGGATTTTAGCAGGAGCTACAACATCTTCGGTACTGAACGCAATTGCGTTTGGACCTGTTAGAGCTTCGTTTAAACCTGAAAGTTCAACAGCATCAGCCGCACGGCGAGCCATTGAGTTTTTGTAAACTTTGAAATCGACACCAGCTTCGCGAAGTTGCTTACGAAGTTCAGTTACTTCAGCAACAGTAAGACCACGGTAGTCAACAACAATCGTAGATTTGCTGGCTTTTAATTTATCAGCGATTTCATCAACGATTAATTTCTTTGATTCGATTGCACTGCTCATCTTTACACCTCCTGTAGTTATCTACATTTATACCAGGCAGATAAAAACCTCCATATCAGACAAAGACATGGAGGCAGCATAAAGCTGAAGCGTTTCAGCCAATTTATCGCATTACCTCGGCAGGATTATTAAACGCATATTGCGTCCCTGCTGTCTACAGTACAAATGTTTTTAATTTAAACAACAAAATATATTATATTAAACCTATAATTATTTGTCAACAAAAATTATTTTGCTGCAACTGAAGAAGGATCAACCTTTACGCCAGGTCCCATTGTTGAAGTAACAGTTACGTTCTTCATGTAAGTACCTTTTGCAGCAGCAGGCTTAACTTTCATCATTGTGTCGAAAATAGTTTTGAAGTTTTCAACAAGTTTTCCATCTTCAAAAGAAGCTTTACCGATTGGCACGTGGATATTACCAGCTTTGTCAACACGGTATTCAACTTTACCTGCTTTAATTTCATTAATTGCTTTTGTTACATCAAATGTAACTGTACCAGTTTTAGGGTTTGGCATTAAACCTTTAGGTCCTAATACACGACCAAGTTTACCAACTTCACCCATCATGTCTGGAGTTGCGACGATTACATCAAATTCAAACCAACCTTGTTGGATTTTGTTGATGTATTCTGAATCGCCAACATAATCAGCGCCAGCTGCTTCTGCTTCTTTCACTTTTTCACCCTTCGCGAATACTAAAACGCGTTGAGTTTTACCAGTACCGTTTGGAAGTACAACTGCGCCACGGATTTGTTGGTCAGCTTTCTTAGGATCAACGCCTAAGCGGAATGCAACTTCAAGAGTTGCGTCAAATTTTGCAGTGTTTGTCTTCTTTGCAAGTTCAATTGCTTCTGCAACTGGGTAAGCTTTTGTGCGATCTACAAGCTTCACAGCTTCTAGATACTTTTTACCTTTTTTAGCCATTTTGTTTTTCCTCCTAAATTGTGGTTTTAACGTTGAATAACTCCCACGAAAAAGGTTGCGAATATTTTAGAACTTCGCAACCCCCTCATTACATCATCAACAGTTTACATGGATTAATCTTCGATAACGATTCCCATGCTGCGTGCAGTACCTTCAACCATGCGCATTGCTGCTTCAACGCTAGCTGCGTTAAGGTCAGGCATTTTCTGTTCCGCAATCTCGCGTACTGTGTTACGCTTAACTGTTGCTACTTTATTACGGTTTGGTTCACCAGAACCAGACTGGATTCCAGCTGCTACTTTCAAAAGAACGGCAGCAGGAGGAGTTTTCGTAATAAATGTAAATGAACGGTCTTCAAACACCGTAATTTCAACAGGAATAATTAATCCAGCTTGATCAGCTGTACGAGCGTTAAATTCCTTACAGAATCCCATGATATTAACACCGGCTTGACCTAGTGCAGGACCAACTGGTGGTGCAGGATTCGCTTTACCAGCAGGGATTTGCAATTTAACAACTTTAATTACTTTTTTAGCCACGAGACACACCTCCTTAAAGTCCGTGATGTGGTAATAGGGTATTTACCCTCCCACTCAAGGCATCTGTCTTTATATAAAGATAAAGAACTTGACAAAGTCTTGTCTCAAAAATCGAGACATACTGACCTATGAAATATTAACATTTTTTATAATTGATTTCAAGTTTTTTTACAATATCAATCAATTTTTCTTTTTAGAGCTTATCAATTTGCGTAAAATCTAACTCTACAGGCGTATCACGGCCAAACATATTAACAAGTACTTTAAGCTTAGCTTTATCCTTGTCCATTTCTTCTACAGTACCGGTAAAGTTAGCAAATGGGCCTTCTTTTACGCGTACGGTTTCACCAATTTCAAAATCCACATCCAAACGTTTTTCTTCTACTCCCATGCGTTTCAGTAATACCGTCACCTCTTCCGGAAGAAGCGGTGTCGGTTTTGAACCTGAACCGGCAGAGCCAACGAATCCAGTTACTCCAGGAGTATTCCGTACGACGTACCAAGAATCATCTGTCATAACAATTTCAACTAGTACATATCCAGGGAAAACTTTTCGTTTTACGACTTTCTTTTTACCATTTTTAATTTCGGTTTCTTCTTCCTCAGGTACAACTACTCGGAAAATTTTATCCGCCATCCCCATTGATTCAACGCGTTTTTCCAGATTGGCTTTTACTTTATTTTCATAGCCTGAGTAAGTATGAACAACATACCAATTCTTTTCCATTTAAGAGGACTAGTGTCCGTCCCTCCCTGTATTTTTATCAAAATAAAAAACCCGTTAAACGGGCTTTGCATAAAAATTTCCTGTATTAATCACCATTATACCATGAAATAACATCTATTATTCAAGAATTAAACGAATCAATTTAGAAATTCCTAAATCTATTACTTCAAAGAAAAGCGCAACAAACACAACGGTAGATAAAACAGTAACTGTGTATCTCGTTAATTCACCGCGTTTTGGCCAGCTAACCTTTCTCATCTCGCGGACAACATCACTGAAGAACTTCTTTATGCGCTGCATTCTGTAACCTCCAAAATCGGGATTGCCTACTAACTATATTAAAATTACTTTGTCTCACGGTGTAATGTATGCGAATTACAAGTTTTGCAGAATTTTTTCAATTCTAATCTCTCGGATTTTTCCTGCTTGCCGATTGTCGAATAATTCCTTGAACCACAGTCAACACAGGCTAGGATAACCTTTTTACTCATGTTTGACACCTTCAATTGTCCTACTATTATATCCTTAAAAATGTAACATGGTACATACTATATGTCAATAACAGTTGGGAACGCATTCACATAAATTCCATATTTATACTAGTTATAAATTACAAGGAAAACTCCCGGATTTCAAGGTATCTTTCAAGCTTTCGCTTTACACGCTGCAACGCATTATCGATTGATTTAACATGGCGGTTGAGTTCCTCAGATATCTCCTGATAGGATTGTCCATCAAGGTAGAGCGCCAGAACCTTCCTTTCTAAATCACTCAATAATTCTGTCATTTTTACCTCAATATGATCAAATTCTTCTTGATTAATGATTAACTCCTCCGGATCAAGCACTTTTGCCCCAGATAGAATATCCATTAATGTTCGGTCTGATTCTTCATCATAAATAGGCTTGTCCAATGAGACATATGAATTTAGCGGAATATGCTTTTGTCTTGTCGCTGTTTTTATTGCCGTAATAATTTGCCGGGTAATACAAAGCTCTGCAAACGCTTTAAATGAAGTGAGCTTGTCCTCCCGAAAATCACGTATCGCCTTATACAGCCCGATCATACCCTCCTGGACAATATCTTCCTTATCTGCCCCAATTAAAAAGTAGGATCTTGCTTTTGCCCGTACAAAATTTCGATACTTGTGGATTAAATAATCCAACGCTTCACTTTCACCCTGGTGCACTAGATCCACAATTCCCTCATCTTCCATTGAAAAAAATTGTTCGTTGATTTTTATCCCGAAGTCTGTACTCACTAGATCCCCCTCCACCGAACAAGCATAGATAATTTAAGTATACATGATGGTTTTTTCGACCGTCAATTCTTACTTTTCTCCCCTGCGCCATTTTTCAAAAATTTCTGCCATTTCGTCACTGATTTGAATCTTTGCAGCAGGCCGTTTCTCTTGAATTTTCTTTACCCTCTTTTCTATGCCTTTTTCAATAGAAGACATCTCAATCAATAATTCCCTAGCAGATTTCCTTAGTGCCCCTTGTCCAAAGATCGCCCATTGTTCTGTAAAATCAGATGTGGCCACGTGAATTTGCGTTTTTCGATTATTTAGGCTAATCGCTAATTTCTCAATCCGTTCATCCGCTGTTTCATTTTTCTTTGTAAAAATCACTTCAACTTTATGATTTTTATATTTTTTCTCGGTGCCTTGAACATACTGGGCATCAAAAACCACGACCACACGGTAACCGGAAAAGGCTTGGTATTCTGCCATTTTTTCCACCAAACGATCCCGTGCGGCAGGTAAATCACGTTCCTTTAGATCCCTTAAATCGGGCCAGGCACCGATAATGTTATAGCCATCGACAAGCAGGATATCCATTTCTATCCCTCAAGCGGGTGCCTTTTTCGGAATACCTCATACATGAGCAATGACGCTGCAACGGATGCATTCAAGGATGTAACCTTTCCAGCCATTGGCAAATGAATTAAAAAGTCACATTTATCGCGCACAAGCCTGCCCATACCTTTTCCCTCACTACCAATCACGAGGCCAAGTGGAAGCGTCCCATCAAATTGGCGGTAATCCTCTTTCCCTTTAGCATCTGTTCCGGCAATCCATACGCCCCGTTCCTTTAATTCATCAATGGTACGAGCCATATTTGTCACACGGACAACAGGTATATATTCAATCGCTCCAGTCGAGGCTTTTGCCACTGTCGCGGTTAATCCAACGGCTCTTCGCTTTGGAATAATAATGCCATGAGCCCCTACCGCATCAGCCGTTCTCATAATGGAACCAAGGTTATGCGGGTCTTCAATTTCATCTAATAATAAAAAGAAAGGAGGTTCATTTTTCTTTTCTGCGGCAGCAAATAAATCATCCATTTCTGCATATTGGTAGGCTGCCACATACGCAAGGACCCCCTGATGATTCTGATCTGTAATTTGATCAATTTTTTTCTTTGGGACAAATTGAACAATCACATTTCCCTCTTTAGCAAGCTGGGTAATTTGCTGCATTTGCCCTCGCTGGGAACCCTCGGCAATGAGAATCTTATTGATATCGCGCTCTGACTTTAATGCTTCAATGACTGGATTTTTTCCGATGATATATTCTTGGGTCATCCTGTTGTTCCTCCTTTCTTTTCGTCTACATAGGTAAATGCTTTTTGAATAAGTTCCTCTAACCGGTTTAGTTCTCCGGTTAAATATAGATGTCCCATCAATGCTTCAAACGCCGTGCTGTAACGGTACGTTTGGACATCTGTATTTTTGGGGACGGTTCCTGACTTTGCATTTCGTCCCCGCATGATGACAGTTGTTTCTTCTTCCGTAAGAAGGTGGTCATCCATCATTTGAAACAAAATTTGGCATTGTGCTTTTGCGGAAACATATTTCGTCCCGGCATGATGTAACTGGTTAGGCCTTACTTTCCCGCTTTGCAGCAGGTGACGCCGTACATAAATTTCAAATACTGCATCACCCATGTAAGCAAGTGCCAAACTATTTAATTGTTTTGCATCCACATGATTCTCATAATCAAGCATCAATTATCCTCTTTTCCAGCGTGTACCCTGAGGTGTATCTTCTAAAATAATATTCATTGCTTTTAGCTGATCCCGAATTTGGTCTGCTAATTGGAAATTACGATCCTTGCGGGCTTGAATTCGTTTTTCAAGTAAGGCATCAATTTCTTCGTCCAACATTTCTTCTTTTTCAAGTGTTAAACCTAAAACATGGAACAATTGCTCAAATTCGTTGATAAATTCATCGATTACAATCTTGGCTGTATTTTTTTCGAGTAAATAATAGTTCGCCAATTTTGAAAGCTCGAAAAGAACTGAAATGGCATTGGCCGTGTTAAAATCATCATCCATGTCCTTTATAAATTGGCCGCGTAATTCTTCTATTTTTTCAAGCCATTCCTGATTATTATTGGTTAAGTCTGTACTTGCCTCTTTGCGATGCTTTAAATTTTGGTAGGAGGTGGTCAACCTTTCGAATGCCGCCTTCGTACTTTCTAATAATTCCTCGCTATAATTGATTGGATTGCGGTAATGAACAGACAACATAAAGAATCGTAATACCTGCGGGTTATGCTTTTTAATGATGTCATGGACTAACACAAAATTGCCAAGTGATTTTGACATTTTTTCATTATCAATATTAATATAGCCATTATGCATCCAGTAATTTGCAAATGTTTTTCCGGAAAGTGCTTCCGATTGGGCAATTTCATTTTCATGATGTGGGAAGGTTAAATCCTGTCCGCCGGCATGGATGTCAATGGTTTCTCCCAAATACTTTTTCGCCATTGCCGAGCACTCAATATGCCAGCCTGGTCTGCCGATTCCCCACGGACTTTCCCAGAAGATTTCTCCTTCCTTTGCTGCTTTCCATAGAGCAAAGTCAAGATCATCCTGTTTCTTTTCGCCAACCTCAATTCTTGCTCCTACCCGAAGCTCATCAATTGATTGATGTGATAGTTTACCATATTCATCAAACTTTCTTGTCCGGAAGTAAACATCCCCCTCTGACTCATAGGCATAACCTTTTTCAATTAATTGGCTGATAAAGTCGATAATAATATCCATATTTTCCATTACACGCGGATGAACATCGGCTTTTTGGCAGCCTAATGCAGATACATCCTCAAAATAGGCATGGATGAAGCGATTGGCAATTGTCGGAACATCTTCACCTAATTGATTGGCTGCACGAATCAGCTTATCATCAACATCAGTAAAGTTTGATACGTATTTCACCTCAAAGCCCCGGTATTCCAAATAACGGCGGACGGTATCAAATACAATAGCCGGACGTGCATTGCCTATATGAATATAATTATAGACCGTTGGACCGCAGACATACATTTTTACCTTTCCTTCTTCTAACGGAACGAACATTTCCTTTTTTCGTGTAAGTGTATTATATAACTGAATGGTCATTAAGCTTGCTCCCTTCATCTTCTAGCTCATCTAGATGGTGCTGTAACCGATTGATCTCGTTTTGCATTTCCGATAACCGATCCGCAATTGGATCTGGCAGATCGCAGTGGTTGAAGTCCTTATTAATTCGTTTTCCGTTCTGAATCACTACCCTGCCTGGAACACCTACAACGGTAGAATTGGGCGGCACCTCTTTTAAAACAACAGAGCCGGCGCCAATTTTTGAATTTTCCCCAACTGTAATCGATCCAAGTACCTTAGCCCCTGTAGCGATCAAGGCGTTGTCCTTAATAGTTGGATGACGTTTTCCCTTTTCTTTCCCTGTTCCGCCAAGCGTTACCCCTTGGAAAACTGTTACGTTATCCCCTATTTCACAGGTTTCCCCAATGACGACACCCATGCCATGGTCAATAAAAAATCTTCTGCCTATTTTTGCCCCCGGGTGAATTTCAATTCCGGTAAAAAAACGGCTGACCTGAGAAATCACCCTCGCGATAAAATAAAATTTCCGCTTATAGAAGGCATGAGCAATTCGATGTGCCCAAATGGCATGTAAACCGGAATACGTTAATACCACTTCAAAATAACTTCGTGCCGCAGGATCCTGTTCAAATATAACCTCAACGTCCTCTTTAAATGTTTTAAACATGATGGTTTCCCCCCTTTTTTGAAAACACAGCCCAAAATTCCCCATTAATATAAAAAAGCGTCCCTGTCTATACGACAGAGACGCTTAAGCGCGGTTCCACTCTGATTAGACCAAAACTATATATTGGTCTCACTCTACCTGTTAACGGATAGGTTCCGCCCATATCTACTCTGGAGTCATCCTTTTCGAAATGGGGCTCAGAGGTGCATTTCAAAAAATGAGCGGCCTGAACCACTTTCAGCCGGTGATGGTTCTCTCTTTAAAACATCATTTTTTTACTTATCCTCTTCTTCACTTTAATACATATGGAATTTATTTAATTTTACTATATTATTTTTTTATTTCAATTGTTAACTGATAATTTTATTAATTCTTGCTTGAACTTTTTCTTTTCCTAAAAGTTCAATCGCCTGCGGCAAATCCGGTCCATGTGTTTGACCCGTTACGGCCGCACGAATCGGCATAAAAAGATTTTTCCCTTTTTGCCCTGTTGACTTTTGAACAGCTTTCATTGCAGCTTTAATTCCATTTGCTTCAAAGCTTGGAAGCTGGTCAAGTTCATGGGAAAATGCCTTCAACACTTCCGGAACCGATTCACCGGAAAGAATCTCTTTTGCCTCTTCTTCATATTCTGCCTCATCCTTGAAAAATAACTCGGTTAGCTCGACGATTTCTGCACCAAAGCTCATTTTTTCTTGGAAAAGAGCAACGAGACTTTTAGCCCATTGCTGCTCGGCCTCCGTCATTTTTTCTGGCAAACGTCCTGCTTTGATTAAATGTGGAACCGCAAGTTGATAAACGCGGTCAAGCTCCACCTTTTTCATGTACTGATTGTTCATCCAAGCAAGTTTTTGCTTGTCAAATAATGCAGGTGATTTGGAAAGACGTTCTGCATCAAACAATTCAATAAATTCCGCTTTCGAATAAATTTCTTCTTCCCCTGCAGGTGACCAGCCGAGCAATGTAATAAAATTAAATAATGCCTCCGGCAAATAACCTAAATCCTCATATTGCTCAATAAATTGAATAATCGATTCATCGCGCTTACTTAATTTTCTTCGACTCTCATTGACGATTAAAGTCATATGTCCGAATATTGGCGGCTCCCAGCCTAATGCTTCATACACTACGAGCTGTTTCGGGGTATTTGAAATATGGTCATCCCCACGTAAAACATGAGAGATTTCCATTAAATGATCATCTACCGCAACGGCAAAATTATAGGTTGGAGTTCCGTCCTTTTTCACGATTACATAGTCGCTGATTCCTTCGGATTCGAAAGATACAACCCCTTTTACCATATCATCAAATGTATAGGTTTTTCCTTGGGGAACCGCAATACGGATGCTTGGCTGACGGCCTTCGCCCTCAAGCTGGCTGCGCTGTTCCGCTGTTAAATGGCGGCACTTTCCTGAATATTGAGGATTTTCTCCTCTAGCAATCTGTCCTTCACGTTCAGCCTCTAACTCTTCTTCGGTGCAGTAGCATTTATAAGCTTTACCGCTTTCTAATAATTGCTTGTAATAGACTTCATAAATATCATTTCGTTCCGATTGACGGTATGGACCATATTCACCGCCAATATCAACACTTTCGTCCCAATCCATTCCGAGCCATTTTAAATATTTTAATTGGCTTTCTTCTCCACCAGCAATGTTCCGCTTTTTATCAGTATCCTCAATCCGGATAATAAATTTCCCGCCCTTATTGCGTGCAAACAAATAATTAAATAACGCAGTACGAGCATTTCCAATATGTAAATGTCCGGTTGGACTTGGAGCATACCTTACACGAACTTCATTTGACATGATATATAGTGCCCTCCACTTTTGGAATTGTTTTCACCTGATATTTTACCACTGTAAAGTATAAAGATTAAGCATTTATTTTCTTTAATAACACAACTGCCTGCGCTGCTATTCCCTCTTCTCTTCCGGTAAAGCCGAGTTTTTCTGTAGTGGTAGCTTTTACATTGACCTGGTCCGGTGCTGCTTCAAGTAATTCAGCAATCCGCCCTTTCATCTGCTCAATATAAGGAGCCATTTTTGGCTTTTGCGCAATAATAGTGCAATCGGCATTCACGAGCTCATAGCCTTTTTCTTTCACGAGCTTCCATACGTGCTCCATCAACTTAGCAGAATCAGCATCCTTAAAATTTGGATCGGTATCCGGAAAGTGCCTTCCGATGTCCCCTTCTCCAATTGCGCCAAGACAGGCATCCGAAACGGTATGTAATAATACATCGGCATCAGAATGGCCCAACAGCCCTTTTTCGTAAGGGATTTTTATACCTCCGATAATAAGCGGGCGTCCTTCCGTTAATTGGTGAACATCAAAGCCTTGTCCAATTCGAAACATCTTTAAAAACTCCCTTTTCTTTTTTTCAATATTGCTTCAGCAAAAAATAAATCCTCCGGTGTTGTCAGCTTAATATTATCATAATCTCCTTCCACCACTGTAACGGGGTGGGGGATTCGCTCCACTAAGCTTGCATCATCAGTCCCTAGAAAGTTTTCCCTTTCTGCATTTTCATATGCCTCAAGCAAAATGGACATGCGAAAAGCTTGTGGGGTTTGTACTGCCCACAAGCTAGATCGTTCGACTGTTCCCAGCACCGTTTGATTGCGTACTGTTTTCATCGTGTCTTTTGCCGGTACGCCAATAATCGCCGCACCAGTTTCTTCCGCTGCCTCTATCAGACGGTGAATATGTTCTTTTCTGATAAAGGGGCGGGCGGCATCATGAACAAGAATCATTTCGCCGTCCTTCACTGTTTTCAATGCATGATGGATACTGTGCTGACGCTCTTTTCCACCCGGTACCAGGCCTTTTACTTTCTCAATCTGATATTGTTTAAGCAAGAAATTAAATTCAGCTTCATCATGGGGATGAATCGCTAATATCATGCCATCACATTTTTCGTCCTCTTCGAACACCCTTAATGTATGGATCAACACAGGAATAGCGTTTAACTCAAGCAACAGCTTATTTTTCCCTGCACCCATTCTTTTTCCCTGACCTGCTGCCGGGAGAATGACCTGGTAGCCCATCTTATAACCCCAATTCTCTCTAACTTACTCCGCTTTTTTTAGCGATAATTCAAGCGCCTGACCAAAGTACTTTGGCTTTTCTTGTTACAAAGCCTTTTCTAATAATTTCGGTTTCGCAAAAATCATCCTGCCCGCAGATGTTTGCAGTACACTAGTAACAAGAACCTCAATTCTTTTTCCGATATACTCTCTTCCTTCTTCGACCACAATCATGGTCCCGTCATCAAGGTAGGCAACTCCCTGATGGTATTCTTTTCCGTCCTTAATAACCTGCACCGTTAATTCCTCACCCGGAAGAACAACTGGTTTGACCGCATTCGCCAAATCATTGATATTTAACACCGTTACGTTCTGTAATTCACAAACCTTGTTTAGATTAAAATCATTAGTCACAAGGATGCCGTTAGTCAGCTTGGCAAGCTTGACCAATTTGCTGTCTACCTCTTGAATTTCTTCAAAGTCTCCCTCGTAAATCTCAACCTTTATCGCAAGCTCTTTTTGAATACGATTGAGAATATCCAAGCCTCTCCGGCCGCGATTGCGTTTTAAAACATCGGATGAATCAGCAATATGCTGGAGCTCTTCAAGCACAAATTGGGGAATGACAATTGTTCCTTCCAAAAATCCTGTCTGGCAAATATCAGCAACCCGTCCATCAATAATAACGCTAGTATCGAGAATTTTTAATTGCTGGATCGCTGCCTTTTCGGGTTCTTCTTCACCTGATTTTTTCTTTCCAATTCGGTTTGTAAAAAGATTTAGTAACTCATCTCTTTTCTTAAACCCAACTTGAAAGCCGAGATAACCAAATAATAAGGTAAGTAGAATGGGAGCGACAGCATTCAAAATTGGTACCTTTACTGCATTTAGGGCAAAGCCAATTAAAAAGGCCACCAATAATCCAAAAATTAAACCAATACTGCCGAAAAGTACATCCGTTACCGGGATTTTAATTAAAGAATCCTCAGTCCATTTAATAAATTCATGTACGTAATCAACTGCCCAAAAGGTAATAAGATAAAAAATAATTGCACCTATAATAGCAGTGACATATGAGTTACCGACAATCGGAATGTCATTCATATTAATTAATTTAAGTAATTCAGGGATTAATAAGATTCCAAGCGTACCTCCGGTAATGAGGAAGCAAGCTTGAACAATTCGTTTTAACATTCCTTCACCTCCTCTATTTCATTATAAACATTTTCATCAATTTGAAACCTTCGTTTCATGATTATTTTTCCAAATTGTAACCATTTTGAAATATATTCCTTTTAAAGCTGTCTCTCTGTATACAAACGTTCTTTTAACAATCTCAGACCCTCTTTAATCTTCTTGGCACGTACTTCTCCAATTCCCTCCACATCATCGAGCTCCTCTACTGTTGCAAAAATAATTTTAGGGAGCGTACCAAAACGAGTTACAAGATTTTCTACAATTACTGCCGGCAGCCGCGGAATTTTATTTAGGATCCGGTATCCCCTTGGGTTTTTATTTTCATCAAGGTGTACATATCCTTGATAGCCCATCATTTTTAATAATACCATATCTTCCATGATTTCATGATTCGCCAAGACCTGCAATCGGCCGAGGACCTCCTGCGCTTTCATCTCCCGGTCAAATGCATAATCCTTAAGGATTAACATCATTTCCTCTTCTAGCTCCGTTAAAATTTCATTGATTTGCAGACGGATCAGCCTTCCCTCTGTTCCGAGTTCATTTAAATAAGTCAGTAATTCATTTTTTATTTTTAACACCATCTCAAACCGATGAAGAACCAGTAAAAAGTCAGTATAGGTAACAGATTCCTCAAACTCTAAAATGCTTAAGTTTGTAATACTTTCTTCTAAGACAGCCTTATATTTTTCAAGCGTTTGTACTGCTTGATTGGCCTTCGTTAAAATCACACCGATATCCCTAAGGGCATAGCGGAAATTCCCTTGATAAAGAGTAATGACATTTCTTCTTTGGGAAATTGCAATCACAAGTGCTTTTGTTTGTTTGGCTACCCGTTCAGCAGTCCGGTGGCGCATCCCTGTTTCTGAGGAGGGCACCGTAGAGTCTGGAGTAAGGTGGGCATTCGCAAAGAGTATTTTCGTGCCCAATTCATTTAGAATAATCGCGCCATCCATCTTTGCAAGTTCATATAAAAAGCTTGGTGAAAATGGACAGTTCACTTGAAAACCGCCATCCACAAGACCTTTCACCTTATCATTATAACCAACTACAATCAGTCCCCCGGTGTTAGCCCGAAGCACATTATCGATTCCTTCACGAAGGGGTGTTCCTGGTGCAATAAATGGTAATATTTCACTTACAGATTGCTCACCAAGCCTTTTAATTTCCATCTACTACCCTCCCAACGCTGCTTTAAGGGCTTCACTTACAGATGAAACCCCAATTAATTGAATCTCTTTTGGTCCTGTCCATCCGCTTAAATTATTTGCAGGTAAAATCACTCGTTCAAATCCAAGCTTTGCTGCCTCTTGAACACGCTGCTCAATTCTTGATACCCTTCTGACCTCACCGGTTAACCCTACTTCCCCAATAATACAGTCCGTTGGTCTTGTCGGTTGATCACGAAAACTTGAAGCAATGCTGACCGCAATCGCTAAGTCGATCGCCGGTTCATCCAGCTTCACTCCGCCAGCCACCTTTAAATAGGCATCCTGATTGGCGAGCAGCATGCCGACACGCTTTTCCAATACAGCCATTAAAAGCGGAACCCGGTTATGGTCGATTCCAGTGGCCATTCTTCTTGGATTCCCAAAGCTTGTAGGAGAAATAAGTGCTTGGATTTCCACTAATACTGGCCGTGTCCCCTCCATAGAAGCGACAACCGTTGAACCGGCCGCGCCCCTTGAACGCTCTTCTAGAAAAATTTCCGAAGGGTTCGCTACTTCCTCAAGGCCAGCCTCTTTCATTTCAAAAATTCCCATTTCATTCGTGGAGCCAAACCGGTTTTTTACGGCTCGCAAAATCCGGTACGTATGATGCCGTTCCCCTTCAAAATATAAAACGGTGTCAACCATGTGCTCTAATAATCTTGGACCGGCAATCGAGCCTTCTTTTGTTACATGCCCGACAATAAAAATCGCAATTCCCTTCGTCTTTCCAATCCTCATTAACTCGGCAGTACATTCACGGACCTGTGAAACGCTGCCCGGGGCTGAAGTAACCTCGGGATGGTAGATGGTTTGAATCGAATCAATAATGACAAAGGCCGGATTCGCAGCTTCAATCGTACGGTTAATTTCCTCTAGGCTGGTTTCCGAATACACAAATAAATTTTCAGAGGTTACCCCTAATCGCTCGGCACGAAGCTTGGTCTGCCTTAGCGATTCTTCACCGGATATGTATAAAACTTTATTCCCATTATGGGCAAGCTGCGATGATACCTGCAAAAGAAGTGTGGATTTACCAATACCTGGATCACCGCCAATCAGGACCAGGGAACCCCTGACAATTCCACCGCCGAGTACTCGGTTAAGCTCACTCAAATTGGTTAAAATTCTTGGTTCACTGCCTGTTTCAATGGAAGTAATCGGCGTAGCTTTCGATAGAATCGCAGCACCGCCTTGGGCATGTGCAAAGGCTCCTCTTCGATTTCCACCAGTTACCTCTACCTCTTCGACCATCTTATTCCACTGACCGCATCCCGGGCATTTCCCCATCCATTTGGGAGATTCATATCCACATTCCTGACACATGAACTTAGTTTTTCGCTTTACCATAACTTCTTACCTCTTTTGCCTTTAAGTGATCTACACTTTTATTGTACAACAAATGAACGATTGGATAAATATGTAAAAATAAAGAGGCACACGATCAACGATATTCACGTGTACCTCTACTTGTGTTTTTAGATTGTACTCTTTTATGAATTTATTTTGCCAGACTAGTTTTTTCCGCCGTCCTTACAATAAATTCACCGTCAGCTACATCAATGATAACATTTTGTCCTGTTAACAATGTACCTCTTAGCAACTCTTCAGATAGACGATCTTCAATATGCTTCTGAATGGCACGGCGCAGTGGTCTTGCCCCATATTCCGGATCATACCCTTCCAAGCATATCTTATCCTTTGCTGCCTCTGTTAACTCAAGCTCGATATTTTGCTCTTTTAAACGTTTTGTCAGCTGCTCAGATAATAATGTAACAATTTCCTGCAGATGCTTTCTTTCTAAAGCATGGAAGACAATGATTTCATCAATCCGGTTCAAGAACTCTGGACGGAAGGCCTTTTTCAACTCTTCCATGACTTTCCCTTTCATGTCTTTGTAATCCTGCTCACCATCCTGGATATTAAAGCCGACATATTTATTACGTTTCAATGCCTCGGCACCCACGTTTGAGGTCATGATCAAGACGGTATTACGGAAATCAACCGTTCTTCCTTTTGAGTCGGTTAAGCGTCCATCTTCAAGAACCTGCAAGAGGATATTGAAAACATCAGGATGTGCCTTTTCGATTTCATCCAGCAAAATAACCGAATAAGGTTTTCTTCTTACTTTTTCCGTTAATTGTCCGCCTTCCTCATAGCCGACATATCCTGGAGGGGAACCGACAAGGCGGGAAGTGGAGTGCTTCTCCATGTATTCGGACATATCAATCCGAATCATTGCCTCTTCATCACCAAACATTGCTTCTGCAAGCGCTCGTGCCAACTCCGTTTTCCCGACACCAGTAGGTCCAAGGAAAACAAAGGAGCCGATTGGGCGTTTTGGATCTTTTAATCCTGCCCGTGCACGACGGACTGCTTTCGAAACTGCCTTAACAGCTTCTTCCTGGCCAATTACGCGAGAATGTAAAATTTCCTCTAAATTAAGAAGCTTTTCTGTTTCAGTTTGAGCCAGTCTTGAGACCGGAACTCCCGTCCAGCTGGAAACGACGTTCGCGATATCTTCAACAGTAACCTCATTATTTTCTTTTCCTTGCTTTTCTTTCCATGTTTTTTTCGTTTCCTCGAGCTGTTCACGCAAACGCTGCTCTGTATCCCTTAAAGATGCCGCTTTTTCAAATTCTTGGCTTTGTACTGCAGCATCTTTTTCCTTTCGGACATCCTCAAGCTTTACTTCTAGTTCTTTTAAGTTTGGAGGAGTCGTATAGGAACGTAAGCGTACTTTCGAACCCGCTTCATCAATCAAGTCAATCGCCTTATCCGGCAGGAAGCGATCAGAAATATAACGATCCGATAATTTTACAGCTGCTTCAATTGCTTCATCTGTAATTGATACACGATGATGTGCCTCGTAGCGATCACGCAATCCTTGTAAAATTTGAATCGATTCTTCTGCTGTCGGTTCATCGACACGAATCGGTTGGAAACGTCGCTCTAAGGCTGCATCCTTTTCAATGTATTTACGGTACTCATCAAGAGTCGTTGCACCGATACACTGAAGCTCTCCGCGTGCAAGGGAAGGTTTTAAAATATTGGAGGCGTCAATAGCGCCTTCAGCACCACCGGCTCCAATTAATGTGTGTAGTTCATCAATAAATAGAATGATATTTCCTGCTTGGCGAATTTCATCCATTACCTTTTTCAAACGGTCCTCAAATTCACCGCGATACTTTGTACCGGCAACAACCGTTCCCATATCTAACGTCATGACCCGTTTATCCCGAAGAATCTCAGGAACTTCATTATTAACAATTTGCTGGGCAAGCCCTTCCGCTATTGCGGTTTTACCAACACCAGGTTCCCCGATTAAAACTGGGTTATTTTTTGTCCGGCGGCTTAATACCTCAATAACACGCTGGATTTCTTTACTTCGGCCAATCACTGGGTCAAGGCTTCCTTCCCTTGCGATTGCCGTTAAATCTCTAGCAAGACTGTCTAATGTTGGGGTATTGGCGCTGGCAGAAGCACCACCCTGATGACCGCCTGACTCATTGCTGCCCAGTAATTGCAACACTTGCTGGCGTGCTTTATTTAGGCTGACACCTAAATTATTAAGAACCCGTGCCGCAACTCCTTCACCTTCACGAATGAGACCAAGAAGAATATGTTCCGTTCCAACGTATGAATGGCCAAGCTTTCTCGCCTCATCCATTGATAATTCAATTACTTTTTTTGCTCTTGGTGTATAGTGAATGGTTTGAGGAACTTCCTGCCCTTTGCCAATTAAGTTTTCAACTTCTTTTTGAATTTTATCAGAGCCTAATCCAAGTCCATAAAGAGCTTTTGCTGCAATCCCTTCCCCTTCACGAACCAGACCTAATAAAATATGCTCTGTCCCAATATTATTATGGCCAAGACGGATTGCTTCCTCTTGGGCTAACGCTAATACCTTTTGAGCTCTTTCTGTAAAACGTCCGAACATCATATTCTCTTCCTCCTCACCTTTTATCGGTTTCCATTTTTATTCGTTCCCGAATTAAAGCTGCACGCCTTATATCCCTTTCATGCGGCCTTAGTGGCCCGCCAGCATATTGCTGCAAGAATCCCGGCTGGGTTGAAATCATTAATTCTGTTAACATATTTTTTGGCATATTCGTGATATATCCCATATCAATTCCAAGCTGTACGTCGGATAAACATTTCGCAGCTTCCTTCGATTCGATAATTCGGCTATTGGATAATACGCCGAACGATCTGAATACCCTGTCTTCTAATTGTATGTTTGAAGTTTTGCGTAATGCTTCACGAGCCGACCTTTCTTGTGAAATTAACTGACTAACAACCCCCTTTAAATCACGGCAGATATCTTCTTCTGATTTCCCAAGAGTAATTTGATTGGATATTTGAAAAATATTTCCTAATGCTTCACTGCCCTCTCCATAAATCCCTCTAACGACAAGACCTAATTGATTAATCGCCGGGATAATCCGATTCATTTGCTGCGTTAGGATTAGTCCTGGCAAATGCATCATGACGGAAGCACGGAGACCGGTTCCCACATTTGTGGGACAGCTTGTTAAATAACCATGTTTTTCATCAAATGCATATTGAATCCGGCTTTCAAGCCAGTCATCAATTTCATTCGCTGCTTCAAGCGCTTCTTTTAGCTGCAAACCGGGGAACAGGCATTGAATACGAATATGATCCTCTTCATTAACCATAATACTAACTTCTTCATTTTCGGTTAAAAGAACAGCTCCATAGGGTGAATCTTCCGCAAGAAGAGGACTGATTAAATGTTTTTCAACTAAAACTAATTTTTGAAGTGGCTGAAGGTCATTGATCTTTATTAATTCCATTTGCCCAAACTTTGTGATATCTGCCTTATTTAAAACTTCCTCTATATTGGCAATAATCTCTTTTGCCTCTTCATGCGAAAATAATGTCGGAAATTTATATTCCTCAAAGTTTCGAGCTAACCGAATTCGCGAACTAAGTACTATATCTGAATCAGGCACTTCCTGCCTCATCCATGAACTAAGGGCTTGGTTAATAAATCGTTCAAGCGGCATTTTATTCCCCTCCCCCCTGACTGCCCGTTAACTGTTTTTCAAGTTTACGAATCTCATCACGTACCTCTGCTGCTTTTTCAAACTCTTCATGAGTAATCAAATCTCTTAATTCATTTTTTAATTCGTCGATTTGCTTTCGAAGATGAATGCCACCACCGATTCTTTTTGGGATCTTTCCACTATGGGACCAGTTTCCGCTGTGAAGACGTTTTAAAACAGGCTTTAGCTGGTCCTTAAAGGTTTCATAACAATGCGCACATCCGAAGCGCCCAATTTTTAAGAATTGTGGAAACGTCATAGAGCAATGGCTGCATTGAAGAATTTCCTCCTGATGAAATGGGCTCTTTTCCTGTTTTTGATAGGAAGGATCAATATTCAGCAATCCCGCTAATAAATTATTAAAGGCAAAACTTGAGCCTCCATTTAACATAAACATATTTCCTTTTTCCTGTGCACATTTCTCACAAAGATGAACCTCTGTTTTTTCACCATTAATAATTTTTGTGAAGTGGAGTGCTGCAGGCCTTTGATTACATTCCTGGCAAATCATACTCATCACCCCTCCAGCTAGTATCATTATTTATATTTTAAGGTAGTTAGCATTGCCTTTAACATTCTTGCCCGCAACTCGTCACGGTACGGAAGTTCAATATATAAAACGGAACGATCAATTACACTTAACATGATTTTTGCTTCTCGATTTGTAATAATTTCTTCATGTACAAGTCTGAGAATAACATCTTCAGCACTTGCCTGGCTGATTCGTTCCTCTACAAGTGAGATCAAATGATGGATTAGATCGGCAAATTCGTGGGATTGTACTTTTGTAATTCTTATATACCCACCACCGCCACGTTTACTCTCAACAATATATCCTCTTTCTATTGTAAACCGGGTATTAATTACGTAATTTATTTGTGATGGTACACATTGAAATTTATCTGCAATTTCACTTCGTTTAATTTCAACGAGGTCTTGTTCGCTTTTTTCTAACACTGCTTTTAAATAATTTTCAATAATGTCGGAGATGTTTCTCATCTTCCCAACTGGCTGCAGCTTATTTGATTTTTATTTCAATATTTTGCCGCTGCCAGGATTCACCTCCTTTTGCTTGATTTTATTTAAATTATTGATTAGCTGGTGTTTCTGACTTTGACTATATTTGACATTAATTATACTGAAAAGCGTTTGAAGTTTCAACAATCAGATACTAATGATTTTCTCCAAATCTCGCCATTGTGAAACCTGGTGGTAATAAAATGTTTGGGGATATTTGTCTGTAATTGGGTATAGGAGGAGTTAGGGAGTGGGTGTTGGGTTGAGTTTTTGGCTTGGATCCAGTTTAGACGACATGCCTTCCGGTATAGTCAAATTACTTTCCATTTTTAAATATACCTATCGCCATCCTATACTGCTCACCAGGGATTATCTATATTTCGACAAAAAAAAGAACAACCCTCATCAGGTTGTTCTTCATTTTGCCTGGCAACGTCCTACTCTCACAGGGGGACAGCCCCCAACTACCATCGGCGCTGAGAAGCTTAACTTCCGTGTTCGGTA
>NZ_JBHTHD010000031.1:0-52255 GCF_042675345.1 Neobacillus sp. GCM10027624 | reverse complement strand
GGCTCATGTTCTCTATATAATAGAAGAAACACGATTATTATTGTTTGTTGACGTTTTTGTTTGTTTAGTTTTCAAAGAACAATAGCACTTATAAAAAGTGACAGGAATATTATTTTATCAAGCTTCTTAAATTCTATCAATCATCAATTTTTTCCAATTCCGATTGATTTCCCACTCTTTTCAAGAGCAACTTTTATAGTATATCACGTTGTATATATTAAAACAAGAGGAAGTTTTTTTCTGATCTTGTTTGCTTATCCACTCTTTCTGGGAGCGACTTTAATAATATAACACCGTGGGTGTAAACTTGCAACAGAATTTTTTGAGAAGAACATTAAAGAAGGTACCAGATTTAATTCAGAAAATGTCAGATGTAGCATTTAAATAAAGTTGATTTGATTTAAAATACCCCACTTACCAGTATTTTTTTTAAATAATAAGAATCCATTTTGATTGGTCAAAATGGATTTATTTAAAGAAAAAAACAGTAATCTCCAGCAATGAAATATATATTTAGGTTTTGAAGCATAGTTGGGGACCAATGTGTAACCTTGTAAATTTCATTGTTTCAACTGAGGTTCATATTCTTAAAAGTAACTACATTATTGTTAAAGCTTCCTCAAATACATTAGTGGCTGCACCTAGACGGTATAAAACAAGGCATTCTAATCACTAGAATGCCTCGTATCATATCCATATAAATAATTATTGATCTACTGCAAACTTTGCTTTTGCCTCAATACGTCTTCGATGAAGAATTGGTTCAGTATAGCCATTTGGCTGGTCATAACCTTCGAAAATCAGGTCACAAGCAGCCTGGAAAGCAACAGAGTCGTCAAAATTGGGAGCAATTGATCGATAATAAGAATCTCCTAAATTTTGCTGGTCTACTACTTTTGCCATGCGCTGCAATGTATCAAGGACCTGCTCTTTTGTACAAATACCAT
This sequence comes from Neobacillus sp. GCM10027624, assembly GCF_042675345.1. NCBI lineage: Bacteria > Bacillati > Bacillota > Bacilli > Caryophanales > Bacillaceae > Neobacillus > Neobacillus sp. GCM10027624. The sequence continues at coordinate 51,308 of NZ_JBHTHD010000031.1, read as the reverse complement.
GGTGAAGCCAGTTAGTCAAATGCTGACTAGAAATTCTTAATGTTGCACGATCTTCCATTAATCCTACATTGTTGATATCCAATACTTTTGAACAGCCAACTCCTTGGTCAACCCAGCGGACAACATAGCCAAGAAGAGTTTGGCAATTGTTATTTAGTTCTTCCTGAATTTCCTCAGCAGTCCAGTTAAGGTTTTTAACAACTGGAATTTCTAAAATATCTTCAAGTAAGTCTGCTGACTGATTTAGTTTTTCATTCTGCACTGCTTTTACATCTACTTCATGGTAGTGTAAAGCATGCAATGTTGCAGCTGTTGGAGATGGTACCCAAGCGGTATTTGCTCCGGTTTTTACTTGACCAATCTTTTGATTAAGCATATCAGACATTAAATCTGGCATTGCCCACATTCCTTTTCCAATCTGGGCACGGCCGATTAAGCCGCATGAGAGTCCTGCAAATACATTTGATTGTTCATACCCCTGCAGCCATTTGGATGATTTCATATCATTCTTCCGAATCATTGGGCCAGCTTCCATAGAAGTATGAATTTCATCTCCTGTTCGGTCGAGGAACCCGGTATTTATAAATACAACCCGGTCTTTCACTTGTTTAATACATGCTTTCAAATTCAATGTCGTTCTTCGTTCTTCATCCATTACACCTATTTTAAGAGTGTTTTGTTCAAGTCCAAGTAAATCCTCAACCCTACTAAAAAGCAGATTAGCAAAAGCTACCTCTTCTGACCCATGCATTTTCGGCTTTACAATATAGATAGATCCCTTTGCAGCGTTTTGGTATTGGCCATTTCCAAGCAACGTATGTTTCGCGACAAGGCTTGTGATGACAGCATCCATTATCCCTTCTTGTATCTCATCCCCGTTTTGATCGAGGATTGCACTATTTGTCATCAAATGTCCTACATTACGGACAAATAGTAGGGAACGGCCTTTTAACGTAATTTCTTTTCCCTTAGCCGATACGTACCTACGATCCGGATTGAGCATCCGTGTCATGACTTTATCGCCTTTTTTGAAAGTTGATGATAAGTTTCCTTTCATAAGGCCCAACCAGTTTCGATAGACTAACACCTTGTCCTCGGCATCTACCGCAGCAACAGAGTCCTCGCAATCGATAATCGTTGTAACAGCTGCTTCTAAGAGGACATCTTTAACACCAGCTTTATCGGTTTTGCCAATCGGATGATTACGGTCGATTTGAATTTCAAAATGAAGTCCGTTATTTTTCAGCAAGATAGCAGAAGGGTTTTCCTGATCACCCTGGTAGCCGACAAATTTTGCTTCATTCTTTAGACCAGTCTTGATACCATTGCTTAAAGAAACGGTAAGTTTTCCATCTGCCACCCCGTAGCGAACTACTTCCTTGTGAGAGAAATCTTTTAAGGGCGCCGCTTGGTCTAGAAAATTACTAGCAAATTCGATTACTTTTTTCCCGCGGACAGGGTTATAACCGCCTTGACGTTGGGCTCCATCCTCCTCACTGATTGCATCTGTACCGTATAAAGCATCATAAAGGCTACCCCAACGAGCATTGGCTGCATTAATCGCATAACGCGCATTATTTACCGGTACAACTAATTGCGGGCCTGCCTGTACGGTGATTTCATCATCCACTCCAGCTGTACCAATCTCAAAATCTTCTACTTCCGGTTCGAGATAACCAATTTCTTCCAAAAACGACTTATATGTATCGAGGTCAAAGTTTCCTTTGTTTTCGCGATACCATGTATTTAGTTTGCTTTGAATAACTTCACGTGTCATTAATAACTTCTTGTTAAGAGGTGTTAAGTCATGGATTAACCCTTCAAAACCAGACCAAAACTGATTTGTATCCAATCCACTACCTGGAAGGGCTTCTGAATTAATAAATTCATAGAGTTCTTGAGCTACTTGAAGTTTTCCTTTTTTAATATAATTTACCATGATACGATTCCCCCCAAATTAATTGAAATACAATTTGTGTTTTCACTTCGTCGTTTGTTATTACGCCACAACGTTTCATTATTTGTTTAAAATAGCATAGCATGATAATCTATTTTATTTCAATATTTTTCAAAATATTTATTTCAAAATTGTAAATTTTAAAACAAATTCTCTATTACTTTATTTATTATTGATTTTTATGTAAATCTCAGACAAAGTGTAACCAAACTTTATTGAATGAAATTGGGGATAAATATTACATCTGCTTAATTTGTTCATTACTTACGGCACTAATCTTTCTTGTCTAATTACCGTAGATTTTGGGCCGTTCAGATCCAAAAAACACATATTGAAATGGTAGAAATTTATTCTTCCTTCTGTCTAGTTCATACTAAGATAAAAGAATCCTAGTTTTTAAAAACAATAATCCTTCACGGAAATAAATGAGAGGCGATTTTAAGGTTAAATAGAAAACGACTTATTAAACAGGAGTGTATTTCACTACTTTTTGAGTATGTGAAGAGCTTGAACGAGGAACAAACCGGGGAGAGTAAACCAAAAGGGTAACAATTAAATAACTTAAACGTTACTAAGTGAAATATTGCTGGAACAACTACAGTTATATCATCCATCAAAATCTAATAAAAAAATTAGCACAGATTAATTAAAATAAATTATCCTTGGACATACTAACGCCAATCTGTGTTTATATTGTTGTGTCCGTATGTCCAAGTTTTCAAAAAAAATACTGTATGTCTGCTTATAACTTTGCGTGTAGTTTGTTTTCCTAGACAACTATATCAGTGAATAGGCTTTTTTTATAAAAAAATTGGCTGTTTTTCTTCTACTAATAAAAGATTCTCTTTGATTTCTTCTACATTAACATGTTTTTGTGAAACACCAGTTTCCATCGCTGCGCTGGCAACAGCTGCTGCTACATGTGCTGCAACTCTTCGGTCGAATGGATCTGGAATAACATAATCCACATTCAGCTCCTTATCTGAAATCAATCCCGCAATGGCATAAACAGCTGCCATCTTCATTTCTTCATTGATTTCTCTTGCGTAAACATCTAATGCACCACGGAAAATTCCTGGGAACGCCAATACGTTGTTGACCTGATTCGGAAAATCAGAACGGCCTGTTCCAATAACTAGCACTCCGGCTTCTTTTGCATCTTCCGGCATGATTTCCGGAACCGGATTGGCCATAGCAAAAATAATCGGATGATGGTTCATGGTACGAATCATTTCTTTCGTTACAGCACCAGCGGCTGACACACCAATAAATACATCAGCTCCCTCAAGTGCATCTGCCAGTGTCCCTTGCCTTTGTCCTTTATTGGTGATTCGAGCCATTTCCTCTTTGAACGGATTCATCCCGAAAGGACGTCCTTCATAAATGATCCCTTTTGTGTCACATAAAATAACATCATTTACCCCCATATGAAGTAAGAGCTTCACAATCGCTACACCGGCTGCTCCAGCGCCGTTGGTCACAACACGAATATCCTCGATTTTTTTGTCAGCCAATTTAAGAGCGTTGATTAACCCTGCAGCCGTTACAATGGCTGTCCCATGCTGGTCATCATGGAAAATAGGAATATCACACACCTTTCGTAGGCGATCTTCAATTTCAAAGCATTGCGGTGCCGCGATATCTTCTAAATTAACTCCACCAAAAGTCGGTTCCAATAATTTGACGACCTCCACAATTTTATCCGGATCCGTTGTATCTAGGCAAATCGGGAATGCATCTACGCCTGCGAATGATTTGAATAATAATGCTTTTCCTTCCATAACAGGCATAGCAGCTTTCGGGCCTATATTTCCAAGACCAAGTACGGCTGTTCCGTCAGAGATAACAGCAACGAGATTCCCCTTCATGGTGTAATCATAGACTTTGCTTTCATCCTCATGAATGTCCAGGCAAGGCTCCGCTACACCTGGAGAGTAGGCAAGACTTAAATCATTTGCATCTTGCACAGGAATTTTTGAATGAACCCCCAGTTTTCCTTGATACTTTTTGTGTATCTTTAATGCTTCTTCACGTAACGTTGACATACAATCCCTCTTTCCATTTTTTAATGGTTGCACTATTTGTTGTTGCTACTATCTCCAACTCGCCTGGGGCGGAAAATGAACCTCATAGATGTCCGCTTCCCGCATGGTTTACAAAGTGCCGCGAATTTCTTTTGATAAACCTAATTAAATCCCCCCCTCTATCTGGTGCTAACACCACCTTTCCTTTCTTTAAGTTGCCTATTAAGAAACTGCGTTTCTATAATTTCTTAAAAAAAAGCAACGATTTACAGATTACTTTTTACAATGAAGAAATTCCGAAACTCATTTTATAGATCCAAAACCATACATTTTCACTTCGATACCTCCGTTAAGTTGCTTATTGTGAAACAAAGTTCCATAATCGTTTTGTTTACGGAAATCTTACCATTCTATCTAATCACTTTCAATATATTTTTAGAAAATTTATTCAATTCATAATTCTAATCTTCCTCAAATCGTTCCACTCACTTCATAAATATCACTTCTAACTGATTCATCGGTTTGTTCCCATCTGAATATATTTGTTAATTTACCAAGCTTTTCAATTTCAACTGTTACTGCATCGCCATCTTTTAACCAAACCCTTTTGTCCTCAGAATATCCCAAAATTACCCCTTCCGGCGTTCCGGTTAAAATGATGTCACCTGGTTGAAGTGTTAAATGCTTGGAAACATAACTTACTAGTTCTTCACAACTAAAAATCATATCTGAAGTATTTGAATCTTGTCGTATTTCTCCATTAAGGGATAAGGTGATCTTTAAGTTATTGGGATTTTCGACTTCCTCTTTGCTAACCAAATTGGGACCAATCGGACAAAATCCATCACTTGTTTTCCCTAGCATCCACTGTGAAGATTTATTTTGTAAATCACGGGCGGATACATCATTCGCAGCGCAATAACCATAAACGATAGAAAGTGCATTTTCCACCTTTACATTTTTTGCCTTTTGGCCGATAACAATAGCTAATTCTGCTTCATAATCAACTTGTGAAGATGTAATTGGAATGAAAATGTCTTTTCCATGTGCATTTATCGTGTTATTAAATTTACTAAATAAAATTGGAGCTAAAGGGAAAGGCATATTACACTCAATTGCATGCTTTTTGTAATTTAATCCGATGCAGATTATTTTCTGGGGCTTAGGTACACATGGTCCGTAGTTAAGTGAATCTTCCTTATAAAATAAGTCATCCTCCATTAGTGAATGTTCAATCAGCCTTTGAAGCCCCTGTTTTGCGCTTTCTCCTAGAGTAACTAATTCAAATACTGTTTTAGGTATATTAATTATATAGGGAAACTTGGCATATGCAGCTTCAATATCTAATACTCCCCTATTTGTTTTAACTCCTAAAACTAGCCGATTATTTTTATAAAAAGTAACAGTAATCATCTTCGAATCCTCCTAAATAAATTAACGAAAATTTACTCGAGATAGCCGTTATGTATACAGGTTAAAAAATACATACATGTATGTTATAATAAATGGTATCTGCACATTGAAAATTGCATACATAAAGGGTTGGGACAGCAAACCTTCTGTCCCGTAAAATGTATGGAGTCGGTAAAGATTACGTAATCAACCATGCAGATACCTGTATTTTTATATGTCAAGAATAAAAATGTCGTGAGCAGTACAACCCCCCACAGGTTGAATGCTCTGTTATTGACTTAGTTATTTACTGTTACCTTTGAAAATACTTTTCCCCATTCTTTAAGTATATTAGGATCTATATCTACCATTTTTAAACATTCCCACATTAGTACATTAATAGTGTCATACATTGGTAAATTATATGTTTTTTCATAGTATTCTACTTTATTTACTGCAGGAAAGTTCGTACATACTACACTTATTGCATCTGCAGGCAAAACAGATACCGATTTAATTTGCTCTTCAATTCTTTCTTGTGATACGAGAGCGAAAGAACGATTGTGTGTTTGAGCAAGTCCTGAAATATTAATCGTATCAACATTACAATGCTTTTTATATTGTTCTGCAATTAGTTTATTAATTTCAGGAATGTATGGAGTTACAAGGTGAACCGATTTAATATTGTGCTCTTTAAACGCTCTTACTTGAGACAACATTGAAGTAGTTGCTGGAATACCTGTTCTTTTGGTAATAGCTTCACAAAGTTCACGGTCTGCTTCAAAACCAAGCCATCCACCAGAGGTCCCGTTCCATGCAATCACATCTACTTCAGCATGTGCTAACAATTCTGCAGCCTGGAGCATTGGCTCAAAATTAAATTGACTTAAAGCGTCTTGTTCAAGTGAAATTTTAGTAACCTCAAATCGCCCATAGTGGCAAGTTACTTCTGGAACATTATAAAGCATTCTGGAACAAATTGGCTCTAAGGTTGTGTTAGAAGAAGGAGTAAGCATTCCAATTTTTTTAGGTTCTTTCATGATAATTCCTCCTATTAAATTTAATGTTTTAATTTACACTGCTACTTGAACTGCCAATTTTTTTATTGTAATTTATTAAACTTGAAACCGTCGCCAAAAGAAGACCAGCGAAGACAAACACCATTAATGCCAAGAAATAAGATCCTGTTGTCGATACAATAAGACCAATATAAATTGGAGTTATAACACCTGCAATATTCCCAGCGAAGTTCATACATCCACCCACTGTACCAATATGTTCACGTTGTGAAATTGCAGCAGGAACACTCCAATACAAGCCGCCCCAACGAAGGAAGAATAACGCAAATGACAGTGTTGTTATCGCCATAGTTACAGAAGTTGACTTACTTAACAAAAAGATGGATAGTGCAGTCATGATTCCGGCTATTGATAACATCGTTCTCATCACCGTGTTATAATTACCGCCTTTTTCGCGCCACTTGTCTGTAATCCACCCACCAATGAGTTCACCGATAAATCCTGAACCGAAAATAATTAGAATGGAGCCGCCAATCGACTTAATGTCCAGATTTTGTGTTGCAGCAAGATATGATGGACCCCATGTCATTAATCCATAGAATACAGTGTTAAATGAAAACCAGCCAAGACACATACACCAGAAATTACGAGCTGTCAGATAATCCTTTGCACCGATTTTAATTCCAGTAGCATTACGCTTATGCTCTTCGTACTCCTCTTCGAGAGCTTTACGAATATATTCACGTTCTGCCTCGTTGACTTTTGAATTTCCTTCTGGTCCGCCTTTAATAACTCTCCATACCAAAAATGCGACAACAATGGTAAGGATACCAGCCCCAATTAAAGCGCCGCGCCAGCCTCCGAACCATGCCATAAATCCAACAATAATAGGTCCACCAATTGCTGTACCTAATGGTGCACCGCTATCAATGATCGTGGCTCCGCGGCCCCTTTCCTTTGAACTAAGCCAAATCGACTGTAATTTCGAACATCCCGGCATAACAGGTGCCTCTGTTATTCCAAGCAAAACTCGAAGAAACAAAAGTGTTTTTGCACCTGATATAAAACCTGTTAATGCTTGGACAATCCCCCATCCAAGTGCAGCACCATACACTACTTTTTCTGGGCGGTATTTGTCGGCAATCCAACCTGATGGAATTTGCATTAAGGCATATCCCCAAAAGAAAGAACTAAGAATAAGTCCTACAATAGCAGGATCTAAATTTAAATCCTTTTGGATTGCAGGCATTGCAATAGACAATACTGCTCGGTCAACATAGTTAATTGTCACGAGCATAAGCAGCATAAAAAATACTCGCCAACGGATATTAGTTGGTTTTGCCGCTAAATCAATACGCGATTCTTGCACATTTAGATTTACGTTACCTCTTGCCATAAAAATCCCCCTTTTTAAGATATAGATGTTCGGTGTGTTTTACTCCAAAAATTAGATAATGTTTAGGAATCACCCCCTTCAATAACTAGGAAACACACCTGGGGACTTTACAAGATGTTTTCATTTAGCAAGTAACGTTTAATTGAACCATGTAAACACCCTTACTATGGTATCGCTTACAAAATTAACTGCAGTTCCTGTTACTTTGGTATGGTTAAATCAAATTTCTCCATTTCAAGCAGCATTTTATTGTCGTCTGTCGACACTTTATTTATCCCTCCTCTATATTTATCAATATGTAAACAACATAGAAAAACAGGTCCTATTCCGTTTTGCCAGATTTTAGCTGGTTATTAAAAATTTCCTTTAAATGTTGCAAATCAGTTTCTAGATGTTTTTTCATTTTTAACGAAGCATTTTCTTCATTTCTTCGTTTAATTTGATCAAGAATTTCTTGATGTTCGTTAAAAACAATCCACTCTCTATTTTCACCCTGAAAATTTAATACTCGATAATATTGACTTAGTGATTTTAGCTCCCTAAGTTGTTTCTGTAACCTTCTATTTTGACTATATTTTGTAATCAGATCATGAAAACGGCCATTTTCTTCAATTAGCACATCCCTATTTTGTTCACCTTCAGGATTAAGGTTCTGTTTTACATTTAGAACGGTATTTTCAATATCTTTTATTTCCTGGTTTGTAGCGTACCTTGTTGTCAATCTCGTCGCTAATGATTCAAGTGCAATACGGCATTCATATATATCGAAAATATCCTTTAATGTTGGTTTATAAACTGTTATTCTTGATTTTTCATCAATAACCAATAATCCTTCTTTTTCCAATGCTCGGACCGCTTCCCTTACCGGACTGCGGCTAATATTTAATTCTTTTGCTATTCTAGATTCAAAAATGCTATCACCAGGCTTTATAACTCCTTTAACAATTTTTTCTTTAATCGAATTATAGACCTGATCATAATATCTCACTGGTTTTTCTATAGAGAAAGAATTCATAGTGTTCTCCTATCTTGTCGTTTATAGACACTTTGATCCGGTTTTAATAGTAATAAAAACAGCACAACTATTTTTATTATTAGTTGCTTATTACAAAACACAGTTCCCTATTCGTTTTCTATACTAAAAATAACATCTTTAATAGACATTTTCAATATTTATTTTAAATTTTCTTATAATTCCTACTCTTTAATTCAATATTTCCTCAAAGATTAATAAAATACATCTAAACCTAGGCCGTGTTAAACTTGTCTGTTGATTTCCGCTCCAGGCACAAGCGGTTCGCGGGCGTATCGGGGCTTCCTCGTCGCTTCGCTCCTGCGGTTTCTCCCCTGCCCTGTACTCCCGCAGGAGTCTTCGTGCCTTCCACTCCACTCAACAGGGTTAAAAAATCAACAATGTCATTTAACACAGTCAAACCATAAAAAAGGCATAACACATACATTATGCCTTCATAATTAGTCTCTCAAATTAAGTTTCAGTTACTTTTATATCCCAGACACTCAGAGATATTTTTCCCGGCCTCCATATGGTTATCCTTTAACGAATGAATATGGCTAATTCCACCCCTTACAACGGACAAAAATCAGAAATCCTTCCTAACTCATCAATTCTTTGATATATTCTCTGACCGTTGATTTTTCCATTGATGTCCAACAACATCTTCCTTAGCCTAACCCCATCCAATAACAAAGAGAGAACCAAATGGGCAACTCCTTGTTATTGGACGGTTTTGATCATTTCAATGAAAATCTAAATTTCTACCAAACTACTTTTTGCAGAAATATACTTTCCTATTGGTTTACCAACTATTCCTTCTTCAAGATCAAATACTAGCTGCCCTCTAACAAAAGTTTTCGTTACACGACAATTTATTGTCCGGCCAATATAAGGGCTGTGCTGATGACGATAATATAAGTCTTCAATTTGTACTGTATAGTACTGATTCGGGTCGATGAAGATGATGTCTGCATCTTTACCTAATTCGATACTACCTTTTTGAGGTAAATTGAATCTCTCTGAAGGGGTGGTTGCAATCATCTTGGCAAAACGATTAATAGATAACCCGCGTTTTTTAACCGCTTCATCAAACATTAAATCAACATTATTTTGGCAGCCGCTGATTCCCCCCCAGATAGCAAAAATACTATTTGTATCGCTTTGCTTCATTTCAGGCGTGCATGGGGAGTGATCAGAAGTTAGCATATCAATTTTCCCTTCCAAAAGAGCTTCCCATAATTGATCTTGTTCAGCTTTTTCACGTAATGGAGGAGCACACTTTGCAACAGGACCAATTTTTTCAAAAGCTTCTAAATCAATTGTAAAATAATGTGGACATGACTCTAATGTGACATCTTGTCCCTCTTCACGTGCCTTTTGAATTTCCTCCACCGCTCGTTTACTGCTGATATGAACAAAATGCAATTTACATCCTGTTTCTTTTGCTAAAAATAAAGCACGCCTTACGGCATCAACTTCTGCGATAACCGGTCTGGATTCTACATAATCCCTAATAGCTACCTTTCCCTGCTTGATTTTATTAAGTGCGTAATTATCGGTAAATTCAGCATTTTCAGCATGTATGGATAAGACATGCCCTAATTCTGCCAATTTCTTCATTCCATGATAAAGAGTGTAGTCATCGGCGTTTTTGAAATCACCAATTTCATCAGTACCGCATGTTGCCATAAAACATTTATAAGCGACTACACCTTCATCTGACAGATCTTTTAAATCATCTATGTTTCCTGGTACTAGTCCCCCATATAGTGCATAATCGACATAGGCTTTATTTTCCGCAGATTTTAATTTTTTTCTTAATGCCTCTTTATCTGTGGTAGCTGGAAGAGCATTTAAAGGCATATCGACAAATGCGGTCGTTCCACCCGCTGCCAAAGCCTTTGTCCCTGTTTCAAAGCCTTCCCATTCCGATCTTCCAGGTTCACAAATATGAACATGAGTATCGATCATCCCTGGCATGACATACTGATTGGAAGCATCAACAACTTCTTTTGAAGGATCAGTTATATTTTTAGATATTTCAACAATTTTTCCATTTATAATCCCAATATCTACTTGTTCCACAAAATTCTTTAACACAACATTTCCATTTTTTATAAGCAAATCATACTTCATACGTTTTGATCCCCCATTTTTATGAATATTCAGAAAAATATTTATTAATTTATCTTTAAAAAAAATTTTAATTGAGTCAACTATTTTTTTCGAATATTGTGCCCCTTTTGAACTTTGAATCCTTAAATGCGTACTTCGTAAGGAGATAATAAGCAATACCTGAAGTGATAAGACCAATAATCCATGCAAGCTTTACAACTAAAAAGGCTCCTGTTGCACCAATACACATTGCAAGTACTGCGGCAGGATTAAGACCTGAAAATGTTCCGTTTTCCTGGTACAATTCTTCTATATTGATTTTTTGTTTTCTAAGAATATAATATTCTACTAATAAAATGGAAACGATCGGTCCTAAAAATGCTGAATAAGTAAGAATGAATAAATTAAGACCTTCTGCATTAGAATCCTGAACAAGCAGCCAAGGGAATGAGCCTAAAGCAAGAAGCCCAGTAATTGTAACAGAAACTTTAAATTTAGCTTTTGTAAGTAATGTAATTACATAGGTCGGTGGAATAATATTGGCAACCATATTTACAGCAATCGTACCCAGTACAATAAATACGGAAACAAAAAATGTAATATAAGAATTATCTACTACGATGGCAAATGCCTTTACAGGATTAGTGATGCCAGTAACTGAAGCAAGCATTGCTCCGATGGCAAGTGTAACGCTATACACTACTAAAATTGGCGAAAAGTACAATAATCCTCGTTTTGAGTCACTAATACCAGCTTTGAGTTCTCGTGAGTAATCTGCAGCACTTAAAAAAATTGCTGCATAATTTCCCATAAACACCATGATGAACCCAAAGAACGGTAATCCCCACGTACCCTTTGTACGAACCCATTTTTCTGCAATGACAGCGCTATGGTCTTTTAGTAGAATGACAAATACATAAAGAAGTGCTCCGATAATCACTACCGATACTAACGTTTCCACCCATTTAATGGCATGGAAACCGTACATCGAAAGTACAATTTGTATTAGTTGAATTACAACAAAGCAAATGGCAACATTATCAAAGGTTCCACTTGTAGCAATCTTCGCGATTTCATTTAAAGCAGTACCCCCGATCCAACTTTGAAAACCGTACCAAATGATGGCGGGGATTCCCCGCAAAAGGGATGATATGATGGCACCTTTCTCCCCGAAAGACATTCTCAGATGTACAACATATGGAATTCCCGTTTTGTATCCTAGCCTGTCATTTAAAGCAAAAATTGTAGAAGTTATAGCAATCGATATGAAAGCAGCGACAAATGTCTGAAAGATGTTTAGCGTTGCGACACCAGCTATGAACAAACTCGCTCCAAGCGTCATATTGCCTAAATTAACGCCGTCACCCATCCACATAAAAACATAGTTTTGCGGACTTACCGTCCTATCCTTTGCACTTTTTGGCCTTAATGATTCATCGATATTCGCAGCAAATTGGATCTGTGGCTCTTCATAAACATCTTCTTTTTTTAAATTTGTTGACATTAAATACCCAACTCCCTTAATTCATTGTAATACGATATTTTAAAATACAATGCTCTACAAGTTAGGTCTTAGATGTTTACCAATAGACATTAATTACATCTTAATAAAATTTACTACTAATAATTTTTTCTGGTGAAATAGATTGTTGTTTATTAAGAAACTACGTTTCTCCTATGGTGTAAAAAAATAAACAAACTCTAATTACTTTCTTATTTTGTTCTATCACCACCTATATACTTTTTTATGTAAAATCCTCTCCAACTAAAGTACATGCTCTTATTAAATAGGAGAAGAATGAACATCTACCATTTACTATATCCGTATTTTCATATGCATACTCCACGATGGGTAAGCGTTTTCAATTATCGAAAAATTTTATATTTTTAGGAAAGAAGTTCCAAAAGAGAAGTGGAGATCTGAAGGTTTTCATTAAAGTGAAGATTCGATTCTATTTCTTTCAAATGATCGACAGTCAATTTCTCAGCTAAATCTTCATCTCTTTCTTTTATTGCATGGAAGATTTCAAGATGGTGAGAACATGTACCATTCCTCTCATCTCCCCTTCCATAAATGGAAACAATAACATACGTTAACGAAATTAAATCTTCAAGATACTGATAAAAATAAGAATTACCAGCCATTTCAGCTATTTTCAAATGGAAATCTCCAGACATTTGCAATGCTTCAATGTAGTTTCCTTGTCCAATTTCTATTAATTCTTCATGAACCGTATTTTCAAGTTCTTGAATCTGTTCCTGGTTGTATAATCTACATGCTTTTCGAACTGCCTCTGACTCAAGAATTCTTCTCATTTCAAATACTTCTTTTGATTCTTCTATTGAGGAACAAGTAACGAACGCACCTTTGTTCTCAATAATTTTTACCAACCTCTCATAGGACAATCTACGAAGCACATTACGGACTGGAGTTCGGCTAACTCCAAAAGAATCAGCTATTTCCTTTTCAACTAATTGCATATTTGGAAAGAGTTTTCGATGGAGAATAGCTTGCTTAATCTTTTTATAAATCTCTAATTCCTTGGAATTCATTTCACATTTTCCTTTCTTCTAAAATTCATTATGATAAGCATCCTCAAAGAATTCCAGATTGAGAAATAAAAAAGTTCCAATAAAATGGTATTTATTGTATCTCTTTTAGAATACTAGATTGTATACAATTTCTATAAATAGAATACTCTAAATTGTTTTTATTTGCAAGTGTTTTCTGAAAACTCAAAAATTATATTATGATAATTTAATGCCTTTCATCTTTTTATATTCAAAGGTAGATTTCTCATATATACTAGGGAATCTACCTTTTTTTGATTTAAACAATTAAAGCAAAAAAGACATTTAAGTATAGTTTATAAAAAAGAACGTAGATTTATTTAGACTGTATCATTGTCAATAAGATTGAACTTAAGGATTCCCTCCCTAAAAAATATTAATAACTTAGCAAGTACGACCAAGAATGGCCGCTAGAGCTGGAGGTAAACCCTTATTAGGCTTTATTGGTGGTTTAGCGAAACTGCCCGCTACTGCTTTTCCAGGATTAAGAGCTATTAGTGACTCACAATGACGTACAGCACTAGACACACCATCAACTACTGGCACAGATAATTGACCTTCAAGGGAGCGAGCTAACCCTGCAAGAGGAGCTCCAGCCAGAATAATAACGTCAGCGCCATCCTTCTCAACCGCCTCTTTTGCAAGCTCTTTTAAACGCTTGGAATGATCTTCCTGTACAGCACCAATATCACTTAGTGGATCATCTAATGATCTGATGCTAGCTAGACGTGTTGTTAAATGGCTACTATGAACAGTCTCTAAATACCATGCCTTGATACGTGATGAAATTGCAATAATCGAAAAGCGTTTTCCCAGAAGACATGCCGAGGCCAGAGCGGCTTCTGTCATTCCTACTACAGGAACGTCAAGCATTTCTTTGATACCCAAAAGTCCGGGATCTCCAAAAGCATCAATAATTACCCCATCATATTCACCGTGGCGTTCAGCCGCAATGCATGCCGCTGCGTATCCGCCAATTAGGGCTTCCATTCTCGTTTCAATATAAGCAACCCCAAAAGAAGCTGTAGCAAACGTTAATTCTGTTCCTGGGGATGCAACACGTCGAGACTCATTTGCTATAAGTTCTGTAACACTCTCTGAAATATTCGGATTAATAACTAAGATTCGCACAAGTTTGATCTCCTTTTTCTTTTGTAAAAAAATATGAGAATAATTTACTTCAATCTGAAACTTATTGCTCTATAATTCTGGTGTTACAATAGGGGGCCGTCTATGGTGAGTAGCTTGTTCATACGAATAAGCTATTTCAAATAGAATAGGTTCACTCCAGGGGCGTCCTAGAAATTCAATTCCAACTGGAACCCCAATAGGAGCTGATATTGCAGGACTTGAAAACCCTGCTGGAACCGTTATAGCTGGAAAACCTGATATGGCTCCTATAATCCCATTTCTCCCCGCCTGCGGCTCCCCAACTTTCGCAACAAGCTGTTTTTGATGGGGATATACAATAGCATGAAGATTGTTGTCTGCCATAGATTTGATTACGATATTCTTTAGCTCCAAACCATAAAGCAAGCGTTCCTTATACTCTGTTTCTTCCAATGGATTTTCTAATGCCTGTGTATTCAATAAGAAGTTTTCAATTCTATTGTCATAAGTTTTCGAATCGATAAGTTCCTTTAATGATTTTATTGAAGCATTAGTGGCATGACCTTCCAAATAAGAATTAAATAGAGTTTTAAATTCAAAAACAGTAACATCTTTTTCTAGAACACGATTGGTATCAAGCTCTGGAATATCCAAATAAACAATCTCAGCACCGTTATTTTTTAAATCCTCAATTGCCTTTTCCATAATATTATTTACTTCCTGATGCTCTGAATCACTACCAAATAAAGTCTTTAGGACACCTAACCTTTTCCCTTTTAACCCACCTTTTTGTAGAAATTCAGTATAGGTTTTGGGTATATGACTAACATTCCAGGCTGTAGTTGAATCATAGGGATTATACCCGGCCAATACGTCCAACAATACAGCAGCATCCTGTACTGTTCTGGTTATCGGGCCAACTGTTTCCTGAGTAATTGTAGCAGGCATAATTCCCTCACGGCTTAAAAGTCCCTTTGTAGGTCTAAACCCCACAAGACTATTTGCGGAACCAGGAGAACGAATAGAATTTACGCCATCAGTTCCCATTCCAGCAGCTGCAAAATTACTCGCAATGGAAGCCCCGGTCCCGCCGCTTGAACTTCCTGGAGTCCTTGTTAAATCGTATGGATTTAGCGTTTGCCCTCCTAATGAACTATAGTTCTGAGGTAACATTGCTAGTTCACCAAGATTTGATTTCGCAATTATTATTGCTCCTGCTTCTCGTAATTTATTTACCACAAATGCATCCTTTGTTGGAATGAAATCTTTAAGTATCGTGGCTCCACCTGTTGTTGGCATATCAACTGTATCAAAGTTATCCTTTAATATAATGGGTATACCATGTAAGGGTCCCCGTAAATTTCCTTCTATTCTTTCTTTATCAAGACGTGCGCCTTCCGTGAGTCCACTTTCGTTAATGCTAATTATGCTTTTTAAATTTGGTCCAGATTTATCATAAGCATTAATACGATCTAGATAAATTTGTACTAACTCAACGGATGTAATTTCTCCCGTCGTCAAAGCTTCCTGTAATTCTTCAATTGTCTTTTCCAATACCTTAAATGTCTTTTGTATGGTACTCATGTTTTCCTCCCTAAGAGCAAAAAATAGCACTTTATTTTCTAGAGAACACCCCCTAATTAAACGTAGCGGCTTTCAAAAAAAATTCAATATATGAGCACTCAAACTCTACTCCTTAATGTCGTCTGTCGACAGTTTATTTAGTATTATTAACACTTTTAGTCATACTTATCGACCTGTTGTTGCCTATTATAAAACCTCGTTTCTAAAACTTATAAATAAAGAATACCATCACGTTTTTGTAAATTCAATATTAATTTTTAAATTTTCTTAAAATTTTTTATATCCAATTATAACTCGTATATATCAAACTTCGGTGAGTGATATCGACAAATAAGCCTTAATATAATTGCATGGAAGACCTGAATCGATTACGATTTCTAGGCTCTTATTTTTTATAAATCTGGGTTGCATGTAATAAAAGCCATGTTTAAGAAATATGACTCTCAATCCTTCATCAATTGTAAAAAACATGTCTATTATTGACTCGAAATACTTCTTCAGATCGTAACCTTCCCTTCCCACTTTTCTGTCTCTTTACAACGGAAGCAATCGTCTTTTCGATGACAAAACCGCATCGTGCGCAGCTCAATCGGTTCCTTCCTAACGATCAAATGCTTCCAATCATAACGCGTTGGAACGCACTGATTGAGATGACCGAGGGTCCGGTTACTTTTGGTCCAACGAACCCACCAGATAACATCCCAAACACCTTCAGCGGGATAATAGGTGACCTTGCGACTGCCGGAGTATATATGCAAATTCATCTAAAACCCCAGTACAATATCGTAACCTCACTCTGCCGTATTCCTATTATTCCATCTAATCCGTATAATTCATAAATAATTCTATCGAAAAAAGCACTTGTGTATTAAGGCCATTATCCTTTGTTTAAAAACTGCCTGTTTTGATACCTACGGATCTTACTGAACGTAATAAGTTAAGACATAGTCCACAGTAAATAACACTACAAATTCCCCAATGGTCACCCTTCATATAATCCAGCATTAGATGGAGACAAGGGTGGATACATAATGATTTACTTATTACTACTGTTTTTAATGGTGATTTTTCCCACAAGGGCAATAATTATAAATTATAAGTTTTGAACATTACTGCCTTATTTAAAAGGCCTATGCTGCGGTTTAAATCTTCTCTCACTCGCTTCTTATACCGTCTAGCTTCATCCATATTGGCAATTTCATATACCTTAAGCTCTTTACGCTAGACCGCTCTTTTACTTCTTCACAAACTTTTAACTAGGCACTTCCAATTCCCGGTACCCTTTTTGATTCTCATGGTATCCTGGGATCATATAACACATATGATGGAACATTTCGATCATACTGGAATGTTTCTCACTTAAGGAATCAAATGGAGATGAAATTAAATAAAAAAGTGCTAAGAGAGTTTTTATTTTCCTCCTCAGCACTTACTTACTATTAAGTTATAAAGCGATGGTGCTATTTGAGCTCTTCTAGTAATTCCTCACTTTCTTTTTTGATTCTCAAGATACTTATCGAAAATGAGAAATTCAAAAGCTCATTTGTAACACCGTTTTTCAATATTCATTTTTTATCCCAATCATACTCCTTCTTTATGCACTGTTCACATTTATTCAGGTACAATTCATGCTGTTCGATAATATCATAGCCGCAATCAGAACAAATTTTTGAAGGTAGATTTTTATAAAACCCTAGGTAATCAGTGTCTTTCCGTTCAATTGTAATATTTGCGCACATAAAAATCCTCCTCTTAATCTAGTTAATTAATCTTGAATGAAAATTCAGTCTAACCCATTGGTATATAAGCATAAATTTCATTAATACCGTCTTTATTGATAATTAGAAGGCACTAATTACGTTTGTTATTAAACAACACTGTTTCTATTTCATTCTAATAAAAAAGACCTGTATTACCAAGTTATTTTTTTAGTCGTTATAAATATAACAACCATTCTAATAACCACCAATATTACCTCCCAATGCTTGCTACGCTTAAGGACAAAGCTAATATAGGTAATTAAGTTTATAAAGAATTTAAGGAAATCGTTTAGGGGCCAGTTATTGTATCCACCTTTCTTTTTTTATTTCATAAATATCACGCCTTTCTATTATCTGTTGCCTATTAAGAAATACAGTTTCTTTTAAATCTTTTGTTGAAATGAATTTTATCACATGCAAGAAATTGATTCAAGAATATTCGGAATATTTTTTACCAAAATTAAGGGGTGCCATATCATAATTAATTTTCCCTTCCAGCTAAATCGCTGGTAAATCATTTGCCGAAAAAGATTAAGCCGGGTTATCCAGAAGGCAATCGGAACGCTCATGCACATCCGCCATATTATTTAAAAGATTAAATCCAGCATAAAAATGACCCCAAATTTTAAAGTGACGACAAATAAAGAAAAGTTTTCAATCCAATTTTCTTTATTTGTCGTAATGCCTATCCGGCTAATTTCGTTGTTAACTTATTCCAATCTACCATTTTCTCTAAAATGATCGATATGATTACACCCATAATGAGACCATTTGTAATTAATGGCTGCAATAGAACTGGAAAACTGCCGAATAGGGCCGGAGGGATATTCATTAGACTGACTCCAATTAGTACCGGACCTGCTAAACGGAATATCGTTTCCGAGTTAAAGAATGTACCCTTTAAGCTGTTTAAAGCTGTCCCAAACAATTGAAGATAAGCAACAAATAAAACCGCATTACCTATTGTTAGTGGCATGGTACCTAAAAATTCAGCTAAAGGCGGGATAATTCCAAGGAGGATAAACACAAAACCGCTAATCATAAACGGCTTTCTCCTATATAATTTTGTACTTTGTAAGAATCCGATTGTGGATGTAAAGGGTGTAAAAGGAACTAAGCCAAAAATGGCAGTGATAACCCCAAAAATCCCCGTTAAAAAAATTGAGCTTTTGTATTGTTTCTTTTCTACCTTTTCCTTATATACATCTGCAGCAGCTTGAATGGAGGCAAAAGAATTCGTCAAAGTCAGAAGGAATGCAAAAAAAGAGACGAAAACAATCCCTAGCTCTAAGTTCGGAGCCCCAAGAGGGAATATGGTGAATTCCATACTAGAAGAGCCTTCTACCGGATGAACTGACGGGAAAATAAGTCGATACACTAACCATCCTGCAACCATTCCTATCAGAATTGAAAAATTGCCAAAAACTCTTCCGCCTTTAATCTTTAATAGAGCTACAAAAATAACAACCCCAATTGAAACAAAACTGACAGGAAGATCAATTGTCCCATTTTCAGTTATTTTGAACATTCCTTTGAAGAAAATAAAGATGAGCTGAAAGGTTAACAAAAAAATATATACGCTTATTACCATCGGATTAATGATTTTTTGTATAATCGAAATAAAATTGAACGCAGCAATTAGAACAGTTACAGCTCCTGCGAGCAGAAAACCTGTTGTAATTCCTCCCCCAACTGTTGCATAGTCTATACCAAGTGCGGAAGCCGAAATCCCCATATTTAGCATTAAGCCCCACATTAATCCAGAGTGACTATCCAATAATGGATAACGATGGCCAACCCAGGCCTGCAAGATACTAGAAATGCCTGTAAAGATAAAAGAGCATCTTATTGTCATTTCAATCGTTTCGGGAGGAAGCTGAAACGCAGCTCCAATAGAAATTGGAACAACTACCGTATTAGCAAACATAAAAAAAAGCCACTGTACAGGAGACAAGAATGCTACAACAGCTCCTTGCTTTATCATGAATCGACACCTCTTCCAAAAACAATGATTACTTTATGAATCCTATTGATTGAAATAAATTGGATTTATTTATATAAAATGAAGAGAAGCGACTGTCTTCATTACAATCGCTCCTCTTCAATCACTTATTATATGAATGTTTAAAGCATCAATCGACTTTTTAAAGACGGATACTTACATTATTTAGTTTAACAAATTTATAGTTTATAAATTCATTATTTCTATTAATATCTCGTAATATCCATTGGCAATGAACCAGCAGCAAAGCCTACAAACATGAATCGCTTTGTCCCTGTATTTCTCATTCCATGAATTTGATTTGGTTTAGCTAATAATACCATGCCTTTTTTAATCGGAATTTCATTCTCTAAGTCTGGGAAATAAATTCCTTCCCCCTCCATGCACACCCAAATATCATCAACATTCGAATGGGAATGTAAATATAATTCCTGGCCAGGCTCAAGACACCAAACGGCTCCAACTGTTTTATCTGTTTCATAGAAATAGTTTTTTTGCGCTTCATCTGGATCAAATTTTGCGATTTTATCAATTTCGAAAACTCTTTCTGCTTTTATCGCTTCGATGTTTGTTAAAGTCGCTTCCCCTTCCACTTCCCAACACCTCATTTTTCTTATTTTTTTAGCTATTTTCGCATACTTTGTTGCGAATTTTATATATGATCATTAACAATGAAGATATACTTTCTTTCTATTCTTCATTTAAGCTATCATTCTGCTTACCTTTTACAATGCAGCGTCACGGTTGCAATCTTTAGAATAAACGTATGTTAAATTTTCTCTGCCTACAGCATAAGCTGCCTGATGTACATATGGTCCCATAAAAATATAATCTCCTTTTTTCACTGGAACCCATTGATTGTCTAGATTATACATACCTTCTCCTGAAAGTAGGTAGGCACCATGCTCTTGTACATGTGTTTCGATAAACGGATGGCATGCAGCAGGGTCAAAAGAAAGAATGTGAAAATTCATATCAAAATCTAGGTCTGTCGGTAAAAGATCTTTAATATTGACATTATGCATATCATCATAATTTCTATATTCAATCTTGTTCGCATGGTCTGAATAAACCCAAGGTTTCCGTCCTTCAAGTGGACGATATTTTTGTTTGTAAAGGAATAGTTTTGATTCTCCGCCAAATTGATTTTCTAAATACATTTTTGTTCCTGGAGGACAGTATAAATATCCGCTTTCTTCAAGAATAAATTCTTGCTCACCTGCAGCAGCTTTTATTTTGCCTTCAAGAACATAGACGAATGTCTCGATATTTTCTTGCCCGCCGAATCCCTCGCTATTTTTACCATCTTGTTTCATGGTTACAACGTAATCAACAAAGCTTGCACCAAGTTTTGGTGAACCTAAAATCGAAATAATGCAATTTTCAAATCCTGGAATCACATTGTTAACCAAGCCTTCAGGTGCGATTAATGCATATTTACCGTGCTCAATGATTGATCTGCTTGATAATAAGTCTTTAGGATAACCCATCTTATTTAAACTCCCCTTATGTTTTATTCTTTGAATTATTCGTTTCTAATTAAATGTTAATCGTTTTCACTTCATTCGTCATTATCACTAATGAATAAAAACACTTTTTATTTTTGTTTACTTTGGATAAATTGAGACTTTTACTTCTACTAATTTCTTATTCCTTCAAACCGATTTGTATCTCCCACTTTTCTTTAGACATCTAAAAAAGCTAATAATAGGACATGAGGCAGTGATCTAGTCCTGTTATTAGCTTTTTGCTTCCTAACATATGGTATTATTAGGAGTTGATTTCGGTTTTTTCCCCAATTGTAATATTGCCATTTTCAAACACAATCTTTCCATTTACAATCGTTGTTGTCACTTTTCCTTTAAAGGTTTTGCCAACATATGGGGATTGCTGATGGCGGTAGAACAAATCTTCCTGTTTCAGCTCGAAGCTTTCGTTTAGATTTACTATTGCAAGATCGGCATCACTATCAACGGCAATGATTCCTTTTTGCGGATAAAGTCCGAACAGCTTAGCAGGATTCGCAGCCGTTAACTCAACAACCTTTTCTAAAGGAAGATTACGATTAAAATACCCTTCAGTCAACATAATATTCAGTGTAGATTGAGCACCTGAAATACCGCCCCAAGCCTTGAAAAAGTCTCCATTTGTTACTTTTTTCATGCTTGGCGGTGCAGGAGAATGGTCAGAAGCTATGACATCAATTTCACCATTTGCTACAGCCAGCCATAGCTGTTCTACTTCTTGATCATCTCGTAGTGGTGGGCAACATTTTGCCACCCCGCCTTTTTCCTCTAAGTCTTTCAAAGTCAATGATAAATAATGAGGACATGTTTCCACAGTAATATCTACACCTCTCTGTTTAGCCTCATTAATGACTTCGACGACTTTTCGGCTGCTCGCATGAACGATATGCAGTTTACAACCTGTCGCTTCAGCATACGAAATAATCCTTCTTACCGCTTCAATTTCGGAAATAATCGGTCTTGATTCGACAAAGTCTTTGGCAGATGTTTTATTTTGCTTTTGTTTTTCTTCAGCGAGTTGATCACAAATGACCGTACTTTCGGCATGTACTGCTAATAAAGAACCGATTGAAGCGATTTCACTCATTCCTTTAAAAATCGCCCGATCATCTACATGATTGAAATCGGCAATTCCACTCGGCGACATAAAAGCCTTAAAACCAATTACCCCATTTTCATATAGTTCCTTAATATTCTCAATATTTTCTGGTACAAGTCCACCCCAGAAGCGGCAATTGACAACCGACTTTTCTTCGGACAAGACTCTTTTTAATTCCAAATTTTCTTTATTAATTGTTGGAGGTGTACTATTTAATGGCATATCAAAATAGGTTGTTACCCCACCTGCCGCTAAACTTCTACTACCTGTTCGTGCGCCTTCCCATTCAGTCCTTCCTGGCTCATTAAAGTGGACATGGGTATCAATTAATCCAGGTAGGATGTGCTGTCCACTTGCATCAATCTCCCTCTCTGCAGTTGCTGCTAAACTTTTTCCGACAGACACTTCTTTAATTTTCCCGTCTTTAATGGCAATATCCCCTTGAACAATCGTGTCTATTACAATATTTCCATTTCGAATAATTAAATCATATGTATCCATAATTTCCCTCCTCAATGGTAAAAAACACAAGATAATAAATGACTTTTATATTAAGCTACCTTTTTGCAATTTTTTTGAAAACAGTTTCATTCCAAATCAATTCTTTGTACAATTAATTTTAAATGATTTAATTTTCAAAATCATTATTCACTCTAAACAATTTAGTTAGAGATTTTTGTTTAAACAAAACATTAAAAAATGTCTATTATCGTTCAATCATTAAAAATATATTTGGCAAAAGAAGGAAAAAAGAGGGATTAGAATGAAAATTGTCGAAGATTTATTCATCGTAGATGTATTACAAGAAGCAAAAATTCTTGCTGGACATGCCGGACTCAAAAGGAAAGTTGAATCAATTGAGATATCAGAAACTCCTGACGTCATCAATTTTTTAGCCGAGAATTCCTTATTATTGACGACAGGCTACGCCTTTAAAGATGCCCCGCAGCAGTTAGGTGAACTCATTTCGCAAATAAATAAGCGTCCCTGTGCTGGAATTGCGATTAAGCTTAAACGATTCATTGATGTCATTCCACAAGAGGTAATCGATTTAGCTGACTCATTACAATTTCCAATCATTCAAATTCCGGAATCATTAACATTAGGTACGGTAGCCCATCAATTATTAAGCTTTATTTGGGATAACCAAATTGAAGAATTATTTTACGCGATTCATGTACACAAGAAATTTACCAATATGATGATGAAAGGCTATAGTTTGCATTCTTTAATCGAAAACCTTGGTTCTTTATTAAAATGTCCTGTTCTCCTTCTAGACCCTATCGGTGATGTAGCATCATGTTCCCACCATTTTCAAACGGGAAATATGAAAATCGTCATGGAAAATGTGGAGGATCATTTTAAACGTAATCTTGATAACTACCGAGAAAAAAATGACCTTACAATCGATATCTCTCGTGAACATCATCCAGGAATTTCGTTAAAAATGTTTAAAGTAAAAACGATGAACCCATATCCATATTTATTAATTATTTTAAATCCGGAGAAGCTGCCATATCCTTCTTCACAATTAACCATCGAGCAAGCATCAACTGTCATATCATTCACCTTGCTTAAAAATGAGGCGATTAGAGAGAACAGCCGTATGTTAGAAAATCACTTTTTTGCTTCACTTGTTGATGGAAACGTATCGACTAAACAAGAAATTATTCACATGGGAAAACAGTATGGCTTATTAGACAATCAGAAATACGTTTGCATTGTATGTAAGATGGATGATAATAAACAAAGCACAGATATCATGAATAGATTATACGATTATTTATATAAATTTTTTAAACAATCATTTTTAAAAATCGATAATAAAAATATCGTTTTCATGAAGGATTCATATTTTGTGATTTTAATGCAGTTTCCTTCAAATATTGATGAGCCAAATAAAAGCTCAATTGAAGAAAGACTTATAGAATTTCAGAATGAGGCTTATACAAATTTGAAAATTTCACTCTCGTTTGGAATCGGTAACTTTTTTAATGATCTTACCAATATTCCTGTAACATATGAAGAAGCGGTGAAGGCATGGAAACAAGGAGAAGAATTGTTTCAATACAAATTTATAAATTTTTATGAAACGAAGCAATTAAAGGAACTGATTCGATTAATTCCTGAGAAGGATCTGCGGAAATTTTACGAAAATACGTTGCGCTCTCTGGCGTATCCGAAAAATAAGGATGAAGAAGACTTAGTTAATACTTTATTTGTCTATTTAGATAATAATTGTGAAATTGCGATTACCTCTAGAAAATTGTATGTACACAGAAATACAGTAAAATATCGAATTGCCAAATGTGAGGAAATTTTAAATTATTCCATCCATGACTCTCAAGAATCGCTGCAATTACGAATCGCGTTACTTTTACGATCAAATTTCACTTAAATGAGAGGGAGTTAATCAGACCTTTCAATGAAATTAAAAGGCTGTTTTAGCAAACTTAATTGCTATTTACTTAGTAATGAGGAGAGGCGATTTTTCCTAAAAAACAACAATCTCTTGTAGAAAAGAACCAAATCAAAAAACTAAGGCTCGCTGCTTATCGAATGGAAAAAGCCTTAGTTTTTCTCATTCTATCATCGATATAAGTGAATAGTTTCTGCTTGTTGTTTTTCTATTATTCTTAAAGAAAAAACTTGTGATCCTATATATCACAAGTTTTTTAGTAAGTCTTTTTAATTAATCATCTATATATTAGTCTGTTTTCCAGCTATTTTCATAACTGTAGATAGAAGCACTTTAGCTCCGGCACCCATATCTTCATCTGTCACAAATTCATCAGGGTGATGACTAAGACCATCTTTACAACGAACGAAAATCATCGCAACTTCCGTCACATCGGCCATCGCCATTGCATCATGACCAGCACCACTCACTAGCTTAATAACGCTTCCACCCTGTTCACTAATTGATTGTTCAATTAAGGTCATGATTTCTTCGCTACAGTATACCGGGTCAGCTTCCATTACTTTTTCAAATGTAATTTGCAATCCTCTAGTCTCAGCTATTCTTTCACTTGCTATTAAAATAGCATCAATCGCTTTTTGTTTACGTTCGACATTTAAATCCCGAATATCGAGCGTTCCTGTAACGAAACCTGGTATGACATTACTCGCACCAGGACTAACTGTAAGTTTACCAACTGTTGCAACTAATGGTACGTTTTCGAGTGCAATTTTCTCGATAAAAGAAATAAGTTCACTTGCACCTAAAAGGGCATCTTGTCTAATAGCAACAGGAACTGTCCCTGCATGACCCGGTTTTCCAATAATGTCAAAAGAAAATCTTGTCGCACCTGCAATCCCAGTAACGACTCCAACTGCCTCATTTACCTTCTCAAGAACAGGTCCCTGTTCAATATGAAGTTCTAAATAAGCGAGAAGTTCCTCAGGAGTACGACTAGCGTGTTTATATGCATCTGGATCAGAAATTCCAATTGCTTTTAAAGCTTCAGCAATAGTGATTCCATTTTCATCTGTTCTTTCCAAATCTTCTGGAGTAAAAGTTCCAGCGATTGCTTTACTTCCAAGGAAAGTTGAATGAAATCTTACTCCTTCCTCATCACAGAAACCAACTACCTCAATTGGATTGTCTAAAACAATTTTATTATCGCGAAGGTATTGAACAACTTCAATTCCCGAAATAACACCTAAAATCCCATCATACTTACCTGCTTCAATGACACTATCTAGATGGGAACCAATCATTAAAACGGGTGCTGTTGGATTTTTTCCTTCATAACGGCCGATCATATTATTAAGACCATCTTTTCTTACAGACATCCCTGCTGCTTTCATCCACTCTTCAACAAGTCTTTCGGCTTTCGTACTTTCGATGGTGAATGGTAATCTTGTGACACCGACAGTAGTAGATGAACAACAAGCAAGTTCTTCAATTCTAGTACTGATTCTTTTCGCGTCAATATCCTGCTGCAGTTTAACCAAACAATAACTCCCCTTCCTATATAATCAATATAAGATCATAGTATTGTTTATTACAAAACGTAATTTTTAATAGAATCATAACATCCTAGGCAGATGATAGACAATAAGTCATTTTGAATCATAAGCGAGTTAAACGATTGATTCATTTGTTTAGTTATTGGTGTATTTTTCATGATATTACTCAGCGACAAGTACAAATACTTGTCGCTGAGTAAAGCAATTGCAATTTATATAGAAAGACTTACGAGGCGGCCTTTTGTTGAATGCACTAATGACCATGCATCAATAAGCGTACGTTTTGACTGGGCAATAACAATATCTGATGACTCTGTACCAACTGGTTTTACCTCAAAGGCAACAACATTCTTATTCCCTTCGCCGATATAACCAATTTCTAATAGAGCTCGTAAGTACTCTGCTAATTCTGGAACATCTACTTCACTTCCTGGATAGCCGAAACGAGGATGCTGATCACCATAGGCAGGATCAGAAGTATCTTTAATGTAGCAATTTCCGATATGCGCATGATTAATATAGTCTCGAGCAACCGTTAATGCATCAATTGACGTTTCGCGCTGCATTGGTAGATGGCTTAAATCAAGCATCAAACCAAAAGTAGGATCTACTTTACGAACCTCTTTTGCCACTTCAACAGCAAGTTTATTAGAACCGATTAAACATTTTTTATCTGTCTCATCATCAAATGTTTCAAGCGAAAGAATAAGATCACCTTTAGATCTTGCATATTCACATAATTCTTTAATCGAATCTGTTAATAATTGTAACGCAGTATCTTGATCAGCATCTGGTTTTGCACCGCTTAAGAAACCAAATTTAGAAGCATTTAATTCGTATGCCTGGTCAATTCCACCCTTCACTAATTCGATCGCTCTTCTACGCTCAGCTTCATCAAAAGAGTTAAGGTTTCCTTTGTTTCTTAAAAGAATTGGTTGTGCACCAAATCCGACAGTCATTCGGCCAGATTCTAAAATTTGCGCAACCGCTTTACGATCTTCAAGGTTGTTAATAGATGTAATCTCAATTCCAGAGAAGAAATCATCTTGAACAATTTTCTTAACTGTTTCAACAGTTGGACCGTCTCCACCCATTGTTTCAGGATAAGCCATAAAATGGACAATTCCGACTTTCATTGAATTATGAAGATTTGCTGACATGTTTTCGCCGATTTTTCGGCTTCCCTCCTTTAATATTGAAACTTTCACGTTAACTTGATTCCATTTACATAACCGTTATTTTGATAAGATTATCTTTGAAGCAATCGGAAAATGACCAATTGCTTCATTACGTTCTCAGAGATTTACAAAGTAATAACTATTTAGAATAGTTGATTTTATCGGAATATTTAAATCCGTTAAGTGCCCCGTTATTAGAGAACTCACATGCTTTTTCAGGATCGCCATCTACTAGTACTTCAATAATATATGGTTTACCTGAGTCGACTGCACGTTGTAATGCTGGTTTGATATCATCATAATGAGTAACTAGCTCACCACGAACACCCATTCCTGCTGCAGTTTTAACGAAGTCAATTCCCCGTTCACTATGTTCACTATCAGTTAATTCGTTTTTGTATTCTAAGTCAGTCGAAATGCGACGGTTATCATAGAACCAGTTTTGTTGTTGACGAATTAATCCAAGTAATGAGTTGTTCATACAGAAAATGATAACTGGGATATCATGCTTTGCAGCTGTCGCGATATCTTGTAATGACATTCCTAAGCTTCCGTCACCAAGGATGTTAACACTTTGTCTTTCAGGGAAAGCAAGTTTTGCTGCCATTGCTGCACCAAGCCCCCAGCCCATTGTACCTGCACCACCAGTTAATAGGTATGTTCTTGGTTCATACGTTTCAAATAATTGGCAAGACCAGATTTGGCTGATACCGCAGTCATGTGATACGAATGCATCGCGATCTAAGAATTCACGAAGTTCGCGTAATGCACGCTCTTGTCTGATCGGAAGTGTTGTGTAATCCGTTTTACGAGCCCATTTTTTACGCTCTTCCGTTAAGTCAATTTTAGTATCTGCTTCGGCAGTTGCAGCTACATTAGCCCCAAGGTCTTTATATGCTTCTGTCAGTTTAACCATGAATGTTTTAACATCAGAAACGATACCTAAAGTAGTTGGTACAACTTTACCAATTTCTTTGTTATCAAGGTTTACGTGGATAATTTTCTTACCGTTTTGTGTAAATACACCAACATTACCAGTAGAACGGTCAGCAAAACGTCCAGCAAGGTTAATTACTAAGTCAGCTTCAACAATTGTTTTGTTACCAAATGGAGTATCAAGCATTGTTCCCATACGTCCAGCGAATAATGGGTGATCGTTAGGGAAGGTATCCATACCCATACCAGTAGTTACAACAGGAATTTGAAGTTCTTCAGCTAATGCTTTTAATTCAGCAGTAGCATTTGCAAGGTTAACCCCGCCACCAGAAAGCAATACTGGTCTTTTAGCATCTTTTAATAATTCAAATGTTTTCTGGATATCCGCATCAGTAGCTTGTGGTAAGTTATCTACAGGAGTAGATGCAATCAGTTCATCGATATCAACTTCGATTTCAACTTTTTGTTGGTCAACTGGTAAGTCAAGTAGAACTGGACCTTTTCGACCTGTAGTAGCAGTTATCCATGCTTCATGAATAAATTGAGCAGCTTTAGAACCATCAGTTAAACGATATGCAGCTTTCGTTACAGGTTTAGCCATTTCAACTATTGGAGCTTCTTGGAATTGCATTGTTCCTATTAAACTATTTTTTTGTTGGCCAGTAATAGCAATCATTGGAATTGAATCCATCCATGCACTGTAAAGGCCTGTTAAGAAGTTCGTTCCTCCTGGACCGGAAGTTGCAGCACATACACCAACTTCCCCAGTTGCTCTTGAATAACCGTCAGCCATGAAAGCACCCGTTTGCTCGTGACGAACAACATATGACTCGATTTTCGTTAATTCTTTTACTGCATCATAAAATGGTAGGATTGCAGCTCCCGGTACACCGTAAAGATGTTTTACTCCTCTTTTTTCTAAATACAATGCAATTAGCTCTGCAGCTGTCATTATTTGTTTACCCATTTAAAACTCTCCCTTTTGATCGTTTTTAATATTTTCAAAGATTTGAGCAATCGATTCTTTTTCCCCTACATTTCCCGGAAACACGATATAAGGTGTATCTTTAAATTTTGCTTCGCTACCAGTTAACCAAACTGGAACACCAGGAATTGCCTGCCCTAAAATTTTTGCATATTTTATTTCCAAACCGTCAGTTGCCACATCACTAGAAGTGATACCGCCTTTTGCGATAATAAATTTCGGCTTAACTTTTAGTGAACGAACCACTTCGACCAAAGCACTTGAAACGGTTTGACTAATTTTTAAATTTTCTTCTTTATCTTTTGCAATAATTACATCTCTACTTGTATAAACAAGCGTATCTCGATTAGAAGAAATATTATAATCTACTAATTGGCATACTCGTGTTAGCTCTTCAGCTCTCGTTTCTTCATCTATTATTTTCACAACATTAAGTTGGATTTGTTCAATCGGGTATTTCTTCATTAGTTCGTTAATTTGTTCGGTTGTTTTTTTTGTGTGAGAACCTACAACGATAAATCCACCATTGTTACGGCTTTCATCTTTTGAAACAATCTCATCAGCTGACAAATATGGACGATCATTTATTCCAGTAATCGATTTTACAAAAGATGCTGCAGTTCGAAATAAGAAATGTTTACCAGAGTCAATTGCTTTAAGGATTGCTAATGATACAATGTCTAAATCATAATAAGATTTAGCATTCACTATAATAGGAGTATTATTGTTGGCAGAGAGTAAAATCTCGTAAATTTTATCAATACCACCAATATGAATATCTTCGAGTGAAATGATCAATGCGGACTCTGAAGATACTCTTCCATTTGTCTTCTCTTCAATCCATTTTGGCAAATTAGCTGTATGGAAGCCGAATACCGAATCCTTCGCAAATTCCGTTTCACATACAGGGACAAGCTGGCCATCTACAGCTAAATAATGAGTATTATCTAATGTATAACGATGCCCTTCAAAGAAGGCAGGGATAATTAAGTGTCCTGAAATCTCACCATTCCCCACTTTAAAAAGTTCATCTTGTAGTACATCAATTTCCAGTGGATAATGTCCTCTTAATGTTGAGTCACCTCTACTAATAATTGAGAAGTTAATATCCATTTCTTTCGTTACTTCAACAATGTTTTGAACAATCTCTCTATTGATGTTTTCTGCTTTTTCCGCATTGTAACTTCTTGTATTTGTTAAAATGTAAAGTACACTTCTCTGATCAGATAAACCTTTTTTTATCCAATCTTTGCTCCAATCTGTAATGACAAAAATATCATGAACAGTTTGGACACCAGTTGGATCATCATCTAAAACAATAAACTTATGTTTTGTTTGTTTTAAATGATCTTTGATTTTTGCACGCAGGCTATCATCCGATTTAGAGAAGAGAGGATTTTCTATAGTATCTGTTAAATTTGGATATTGGGTCACGTTTGACAAAACCCCTCCCCCTTTCATTAGCTAAAAAGGTTACTAGCTATTTACTCTCTCACCTAATAATTCATTTGCAGTCGAAACAATCCGATGTGCTCTTAATTCAAAGAGGTCGAGTAACTCATCCATTTTTCCAGAAACTCCGAAACGGTCATTTGTACCGATTCTTCTTAATTTAGCAGGTTGATTTTCTGATAGTACTTCAGCAACTGCACTACCTAAACCTCCGATAATTGAATGCTCTTCAACTGAGATAACATTTTTTGTTTTCGCAGCTGATGCTACAATTGCTTCTCTATCAATAGGTTTAATTGTATGAATGTGCAAAAGTTCTGCGCTTACACCTTGTTTTTCTAACTCCTCTACTGCTTTTAGTGATTCATCAAGCATAATACCAGTACTGATGATTGTAATATCAGATCCTTCACGGTATTTAATTGCTTTACCGATTTCAAAAGGTTCTTCTTTCTTTGTAACGATCGGTACTGGTAATTTACCAACACGCAGATAAATAGGTCCTTCATGGTAATAAGCTGCTTCTACTGCTTTTTCCATTTCAACAGCATCTGCTGGAACAATTACTGTCATACGCGGAAGAGAGCGCATTAAAGATATATCTTCAAGCGGCAAATGTGTTGCTCCTTCTTGAGCAGCTGATGTACCAGCGTTATGACCGACAATTTTCACATTGTTATTTGAGTAACATACCGAAATTCTCATCTGATCAAATGCGCGTCCAGTAAGGAAGTTTGCATAAGCATTTGCAAATGGTACTTTACCTGCTATCGCCATACCGGCCGCAGTTCCAACTAAATCACATTCAGAAATACCGATGTTAAAAAAGCGTTCTGGAAATCTATTTTTAAATAGATTTGTCATATTTGATTTTGCGCAGTCCGCATCAAGAACTACTAAATTATCATGTCTTTCTCCAAGTCTAATTAGTGCATCAGCAAAACCTTTACGTGGTGCCTCTAGATTTGCCATCTTAAGCCAACTCCTTTAAAGCGATTTCTAACTGCTCATCATTCGGAGCCATTCCATGCCACTCATGGGTATCTTCCATAAATGAAACTCCCTTACCTTTAACGGTATGAGCTAGAATTGCAGTAGGTTTACCTTTTGTACGTTTAGCTTCTTTAAATGCGTCATTAACTGCATTGATATCATGGCCATCGATCTCAACAACGTGCCAACCGAAAGCTCTAAATTTATCTCCAAGATTTTTAACACCTTTTACATTTTCAACGAAATCATCAAGTTGGATTTTGTTCCAGTCGATTATTGCACAAACGTTATCTAGATTGTAATGTGCAGTTGTCATCGCCGCTTCCCATATTTGACCTTCTTGTAATTCTCCATCACCGATCATGCAATAGGATCTTCTATTGCTGCCATCTAGTTTTGCAATTAATCCAACACCATTAGCAACTGATAATCCTTGACCAAGTGATCCTGAAGATATGTCTACACCTGGAATATGCTCTCCACATGGATGTCCATGTAATCTGCCGTCTACATCCCTGAATGTCATTAACTCTTCGGTAGGGAAGAATCCTTTTTCAGCCAATACCGAGTAAAACACAGGTGTACAATGTCCTTTGGAAAGAAAGAAACAATCACGGTCTTGCCAATCTGGATTGTTGGAATCTACATTCATGTGTTCAAAAAATAGTACTGACATTAGTTCAGTGGCAGATAAAGATCCACCTGGATGCCCACTTCCGGCATGATTTGTCATTTTAACTATGTGTCGGCGAATTCTCTTGGTTAGATCATTATAAAATTCGCTTTTCTCTTTTGTAAAAACCATTTTTACTCCTCCTCTGTTTCTTAATAAACAACATAGTTCCGAATTATATTTAAAAAAATAAAACGTTTCCGTTGCTTATTAACTAACCACGTTTCTTATTTTGATAATACCATCGTTTTTTGAATATTTCAAGTGTTTGTAATTAAATTTTTAATTAAAATGTGTCGGAGAAAAGAAGATCAGAACGCCATATTAAAAAGAGTCTCCCAGCTTTTTGGACGTTGAGAGTATAGAAAAAGCTAGAGTTTTTTTATGATTATTAGAATTTCGAAGATATATTAGTTTTTATTGAGGATACAGAATATCTTAGATAAATCTTTAACGTCTAAGATACTCCCAATCAATCATTTTCTCCATAAAAAAAAGAACTGGTCTTATAACCAATTCTTACTTCACATCAATCAATTGTCTGTGTAACCAAGCCTCTTGGAAATCTTTTTACCTATATCCTTTATAATTGGTTTAATTTCTGCTATTCTTTCTTCAGTCATTCGGATGCTTGGTCCTGAAATGCTAACAGCAGCAGTAATTTTCTTCTGATTATCAAAAATTGGTGCTGCAATACAGGTGACTCCAGGTTCATTTTCTTCAACTTCTATACCAATGCCTTCATTCCTTATTTTTCCCAATTCCTTAAAAAAGGAGTCTTTATCTGTAATCGTTTGTTCAGTATGTTTTGGTAAACCATACTTATCAATTACATCTACAATCTCATTTAGCGGCAGATGCGCTAGGATGACCTTCCCAACTGCCGTACAATGCATCGGTGCTCTTCTTCCTACTTGTGAATGTGTTCTAAGGGTTTCACTTCCTTCAAGTTTTTCAATATAGATTACTTCTCCTTGATCATATACCGTTAAGTGGATCACTTCATTAAAATGTGATTCTAATTCTTCCAAAAAAGGTTTGGCTTGAGTCCTCAAGTCAATAGATTCAAGTAGCATCGAACTTAATTCTAAATATTTATAGCCTAATCTATATTTTTTAGTTTCAGGATTTTGTTCGATGAATCCATGATCTACAAGAGTACTTAATAATCTGAATATAGAGCTTTTATTTAAATCCAGATTAGCGGCCAGCTCAGTAACACCCATCCCTTCTTTACGCTTGCTTACTAATGAAATAATTGTTAATGCCCTATCTACTGACTTAACCATTTATATTAATCCTCCGATTTAGGCCTAAATTATTAATCCTGTTTCTTTAACTTACCACAAGAGCAATAACGACCTTATTTATATAAAATGACACCACTGTAATTTTTATTTTCTTCCATTTTATCAGAAAAAATGTTGCGTAGAAAGCAATAATAAAGTTTTATCAAGTTACCGTACTAAAGTTTTTGAATTGAAAGTAATTATCAGAAACTTAACACCATTTATATCTTATCTAAAAAAAATAAAAAGAAGGATGACGCCATAAAGAACACCTTACATGCCCTTTTAGGTCAACCTTCTTTAAGAGAAACGCACATGTACCTTAATTAGTTTAAACCTTTGACTTCAAGGAATTAGGCGCTGGCAATTGCTACATCGAATCTCTAAAGAGAAGCTGTGGATGAGCTTAATGTCATGGATGCTATTAAGGTACATAATGGAAAGAAGATCTATTTTAAGGTTAAAAAATAGTCCCCTCTCACATGGGGACTACAAAAATTAAATTGAAATGCCTTGAGTCTGTAAATAAATGTTATTGATGCATAAACATTTTCTTTGATATTATATGAAAAACAATTCGTATCCGTTAATCTAATGATTACTTTTTAACTATTAAAAAAATTGACTTAACTGCTTCTAAAGCCGCTTCATAGTTAGGATGTTTCGTAACTTCCTGAACGTATTCAACATACTGCACGATACTTTTTTCGTCTACAACGAATACTGCACGGCATTCTAAACGATATTCCTTCATGTAAGTACCATAAGCTGTCCCAAATGACATGTTAATATGATCTGAAAATATTTGTACCTGTTCTAGTCCTGCAGCTTCACACCATCTGTTTTGTGCAAATGGAAGATCTGCACTAATTGTCTTTCTTGAGTCATATGTTTTTCCTCCTAATTCCTTAGAAATTCTTCTAAAAATATGATTAGCTTCCTCGATAAGTGCTATATGCACCTGCTTTTTTTAACGTCCGTTCATTCCATTAATAGGCAGATTCCATTATAATAAGTGGTTCAGTTTAAAATAGTTTACTATTTTCATGTAATGTCTCTTTCTAAACATAGTATGAAGCACTATCGTTACTTAATAAAAAGTTTTCAATTTTATCCTCTACTACGTTTTGAACAACCTTTTGAACTAAAGTTAATATTTCAGTAGGTAGTTCAGCCCACTCCTTTTCAGTAACATAATTTTCTCTATTGAGAGCTTTTATCATCGCATGTTCTAAATCTGTTGCAATATTCACTTTACTAATTCCACCGCTAGGAATTTGAATTGCATTTTTAATTATCTCTGATGGAGTGCCTGAACCGCCATGTAATACTAAAGGCACAGATGTTAACGCACGAATTTCAATTAAACGTTCAATATCAATTTTTGGATCTTTAACGAGATAGACCCCATGTGAAGTCCCTACAGAAACCGCTAATGCATCAACTCCTGTCTCTTCAACAAACTGTTTTGCTTCCTCAGGGTCTGTAAATAGCTCTTCATCAACGTCTGTTTCAATAAAGTCAGTTGTCCCAATTTTGCCTAATTCAGCTTCAACAGTTACGCCTTTTGAATGTGCATACTCCACAACCCTTTTTGTTATCTCGATATTTTTCTTAAATGGTTGCTCTGATGCATCAATCATAACGGATGTAAAACCAACTTCGATAGCTTCCGAAATTACATTTAAGTCCTTCGTATGATCTAAATGTAATACAGCAGGGATTTTAATATTCTCCTCTTGAATAACACGATAAAACTCTCTGCTAAATTCCTCTAAATTAATTCCATATCGTTCTTGCTCCCTCTCAGAAGTCTGAACAATAACTGCAGAATTCATTTCTTTGGCCGCTCTAAGAATAGGAGCTATCATTTTTGTAGCTCTAGGAGTAAATGAACCGACAGCAAATTGATTTTGCTTAGCCAATGCAAGGACTTTAGTTAACGAACAAACATTATTAGCTTTTAAATTTGTTTCCATTCATTTCTTACCACCTTTCTGTTTGAAATACATAAATTTTAGATTTTAACTCTTTTTTAATCGGTGTAACTTTTTTCTTTCATACCAAATTTGTTACTCAATAAACAACGATGTTTCATTTTATTTTAATCATTTATCAAAAATATTGCAAAAATTATTACTCTTCCCACCCAGAAAAAAATAATGCCTCCGTTGCAATATATGAAACTTAATTAATATGTTTATTTTCTTTTTTTTCAGAAAACTTAGTGTTATAATTATCCTACCAACTTATTTACTATATTAAATTGTGGGTTTTCAATAAATAACACGGAAAGGGGGATTGTTAATGGATATTTGTATTTCTTGCGGAGAGGAATTATCTATTATGGAGAGGAATCGAGCGGAATGCTGGGAGTGCAGAGACACAACAAACTCAGAAGCGGATTGATCATGACATTTAATAATTTTATGATAGTTTTATATAAAAACTAGTGTCCCTAACCCTTTTATCCGCCATGGGACCCGGACCTAAACGATTTTTCAGTGCAAAAGCAAAAAGGTTAGTTTATAGCTCCACCCCGGAAATAGATGAATTCTTATATTTATACCAATTCAATTCTTAAAGTCTCCAATACAATAAATACTTTCTGAATATACTCCTTCCACAAAGTTTTAAATAAAAGATTTTATTTCGTAGAATACTCCCTGAGAGTTTAACAACAAAAAATTGTCGGCCTCTTAGTGGATATTTCCCTTTAAGCTTCATTTCTGCAAAATTCACTTTTCCATTGAAAAATAGCCTTTGCTCTTTATGAGTGAAGGCTATTTTTGACGAGTTTCTTCTATTTAACTTTTTCGCTGAGTCCATCCACTTAAAAGGGGATCTTGCCACCATCAAAGACGGCCTCTATATCTCCAAAATGAAAATATTCTTCCTGATTGGGGTCATCATTTAAAACGGCCCAAAAATTAAACTAGGCGTTTAATGCAAACCGCATCCACTTGCCTTTTTTGTCAAGAAGTGTTCAAATCTTTTTGGCTTGTTTGTGAACAGATCCATAAAGCACTCCAAATTTAGAATAAATGAATTTACAATAACGATGTAAACACGTTGATTATATCGCTAATTGCTTATAATACTTATTCAATCATTCACAGTAAATTAGAGAAGAATTAGAAATTGAAAATCATTCACTGGAGGAAAGTATAAATGAGTATGTTTTGTTTTCAATGTCAAGAAACCTCAAAAGGAACAGGTTGTACAGTTGTTGGAGTATGCGGAAAAAAAGATGATTTAGCAAATATGCAAGATTTATTGATTTACACGATTAAGGGACTAGCGATTGTGAATACAATTGCCCGTGAAATCGGGATTAATCAAAAGAAAACAGATCAGTTTATCATAAATGGCCTCTTTATGACGATTACAAATGCAAATTGGGATAAAAATGAATTTTTTAATACAGTAAGAGAAGGACTAAAGCTCCGGGAAGAAATTAAAACGGCAATCAGAAATGCAGGGTACACTTTAGACAATAATAGCGACTTTGTCACTTGGTATCGTGAAACCAATCATGAGCTTGAAATGAAATCTGCTTCTCAAGAAGTTAGTATTTTAGCTACAAGAGATGAAGATATTCGTTCATTAAGAGAGTTAGTGACTTACGGTTTGAAAGGAATGGCAGCATATTTAGAGCATGCAGCAAATCTTAGCTATGAAAATGAAGAGCTAAATGCGTTTATGCAAAAAGCACTAGCAAAGATTACAGATGATTCCGTAAGTATGGAACAATTGATCGAACTTTCAATGGAATGTGGAAAGTACGGTGTTCATGCCATGGAGCTATTAGATACAGCAAATACATCAACGTATGGTCATCCTGAAATGACAAAAGTAAACATTGGTGTACGTCAAAATCCGGGAATTTTAGTTAGCGGTCATGATCTGAAAGATATGGAAGAGTTATTAAAACAAACGGAAGGTACGGGAGTAGATGTGTATACACATAGTGAAATGCTTCCAGCGCACTATTATCCAGCATTCAAAAAATATGACCATTTTGTCGGTAACTACGGAAATGCATGGTGGGAACAAACTCGTGAATTCGAGAGCTTTAACGGTCCGATTTTAATGACAACAAACTGTATTGTACCACCAAGGGAATCTTATAAAGGAAGAATGTATACAACTGGGGCAACTGCTGTCCCGGATGTAACCTATATTCCTAAAAATGAAGATGGTACTAAAGATTTCTCCGTTATAATTGAGCATGCAAAGAAATGCCAACCACCAGTAGAAATTGAAAAAGGTGAAATTGTTGGAGGATTTGCGCATAATCAAGTAGCGCAAGTAGCTGATCAAGTTGTAGAAGCTGTGAAAAATGGCGATATTAAACGATTCTTTGTAATGGCTGGCTGTGATGGCCGCCATAAGAGCAGAACTTATTATAAAGAGTTTGCCGAGGAACTTCCGAAAGATACGATCATTTTAACTGCCGGTTGTGCAAAATATCGATACAATAAGCTAGATTTAGGTGATATCAACGGAATTCCAAGGGTGCTTGATGCCGGTCAATGTAACGATTCCTACTCACTAGTCATGACTGCATTGAAGCTGAAAGATGCCTTCGGATTAGAAAGCGTAAATGAATTACCGTTATCTTACAATATCGCATGGTATGAGCAAAAAGCGGTTATCGTTTTCTTAGCTTTACTTTACTTAGGTGTAAAAAATATTCACGTTGGACCAACATTACCAGCTTTCTTATCACCAAACGTAACGAACTTCTTAATTGAGAATTTTGGTGTAGGCGGCATTTCAAATACAAAAGACGATATGGAAATGTTCATGAACAGCTCAATTGAAATTCAAGAAAGTGCATTAGTTTAATATTAGACTCAGGTCCCGGATGGGATAAAGGATAAAATGAATGATAAAGGGAGAGTCTCAGTGGCTGTCCCTTTATCCATTTATAAATTAAAACAATATCATCTGCTGAAATCTTAATTTAGCAGATTTTCGTAATGTTCTCAGTGTTTTAACACTCTTGCCAGTTCGTTTATCAGTCAAAATAAAAACGCCTCCTGTTCTGTTAAGACAACGGAACAAAAGACGCAATAAGCCAGCGAAACCCTGCGATTAAGTCATCGCATAAGTCAACGGAATAAAAAAAAGGTAGAAACTCCGTCATAACAACGTTTCTACCGCGATGATGACCTGTACAGGGATCGAACCTGTGACCTCAACCCTGTCAAGGTTGTAAAGTGAATCTGATTATAACAGATTTATTTTGAAACCATTGATATAACAAGCTTTTCTTTTACCTTTGTATGTTATATACAGATGAAGTTGGTGGCAGTATGTTAGATTTTGCCCTCAACTCCCCCCCACTTGGGGTGCCACCACATATCTATACTTTTGGTTGTAGAACAAATTTTAAATTGAAAGATGTAGACGATATTCACATGAACCTAAAAAACTGTCCCAAAGAAACAACAAACTCTAAAACCAAACTATTTCCCCTTTTCTCCTCGTTCAGCAGTTGTTATCTTACTTTTCTTCCGAATTAAATTGGTTCAGATCCTCTGTTATTAATCCGCGTTCTTTAAGTCTCTTAAGTAATTCTTCACCGTCGAGCGTCCCCTTGGTATTTTTAGGAAATTGATTCAGATCAATGTTTCCATTGGCATTAAGAATTCCTGCATTTTTTAAGAGGTCCCCTAGATAATTTCGAGCATTAACATACGCATCATGAGCTGCATAACCCTCATTTCCAGTCACTGATGTTCTTCCTTTATGTACTATCTCGTTTCGCACCACATAAAGCTTTTCATACCAATCTTTAATGGGGGTTGTGGTAGTATTAAAGTTCAAAT
Source organism: Neobacillus sp. GCM10027624 (assembly GCF_042675345.1). NCBI lineage: Bacteria > Bacillati > Bacillota > Bacilli > Caryophanales > Bacillaceae > Neobacillus > Neobacillus sp. GCM10027624. The sequence continues at coordinate 11,423 of NZ_JBHTHD010000031.1, read as the reverse complement.
CAACTCCCAGAGTCCTTCCGATATGGTCCTCAACGACATTTCGAAACGGAATAGACGCGGCTTTTTCTAATTGATCTTGAGTCGCGCTATTATGGCTCAAGAGAAGTTTATGTGTATTTCGTATTAATATCTCAAATGACGTCTGAAGATTAATTACTGCTTCAATCATTTCCTCTTTATATAAGTGAGACCTTGCTGAGGCATAAAATTTTTCGACAAGAAACACTTCAGGATGTGTATCCCAAAGTTGTATCATACCACCAAATTTCCTTAATTCATTTTCAGTAAGCACTGGTGAAGTCATAAGAACATCTTGCGGGTTAGTGATATAGCCATACCCCTTATCATCATTTATTTGAATTGTAATAATTAAAGGCAGGTCGGCTATTGTAATATTATAAATATGGCTTAGTCCGTGATTAATGCGAAGGGCATCAAAAATTAAATTCATAAAATGAATGCTATTAGTAACAGTCATTTTTAATAATTCATCTTTTTTAAGACCCTTAGTCATCTCCTCATTAGGCATAAAGTCAATCAATACCGCAGTGCATTCCTTTTCATCGAGAAAATTTTCCTCATCTCTAATAGTAGTTCTTGTGTAAGAATTATATTCCAAAAGAAAATCCCCATTAGGATATGCTGCAGCATGCTTTTGCCCATCTTTAAAAGGTAAAGCGAACGGTAAATTCAATTCAAAAGAAAACTTCATTTAATCTACCTCGGTAGTATATTATAAAACTTTCAAAACTGCTTTTACTTAACGAACTTAAAAGGTGCAAAATTTACCGTTGCTGGGGTCGTCCTGAATTTTCCATTATTTCTATATAATTATAGAATAAAATGTATTTCTCAACAATTCTGTAGCAATAAAAGCGTCCATCCCATTGGAAGACGCTGTAGTATACCTGTAACTTATAATTCTTCTACTCTATCGCAAATCTACATGCCGCTTACACTCATAAAGAAAAGCCGCCAAATGGGCAGCTTTTTTTATTTGGTATGTACATTTTTTAAATTAAACAATTTACTTTACCGATAGATTCCATTCGGATGAAAATAGTTCCACCAATTTTTAACCTTTTTAAACTTTTTTTCATCTGTAACAAATGATTTTACTTCAATTCCAAAAGGCATTTGTGTAAAGCTTAAAATGTTCACATCCTCTTAAAAGCTCAATTGCTGCTTGTTTGCCCATTTCTGTTTATCTGATAAGTAATCAAGAATTCTTTTTTCAGCACCTTCCAATTGGCGAATAAAAAGACACCCAATAGTGGATGTCTTAAATATTATTTTTCACTTCATTTTCAAACGAAGATAAAGTTCATTCTATTTTTACTTTTTGATTTGATGAGTAAATAATTCTATTGCTTTCCAATGATAAATACCTTATTACTGCAAGAACAGGTTCCACAATTTCGTCAATTGTTCCTATAACAGAGTATCCACTTGCACCGAAATGAGAGAATGAATTTCTATATTCATTTAATCTTTCGATAGCTATTTTCTGCTTTTCTGTTAAAACTAGAACTTTTCCATTCACACTTTGTAGCAGCTCTTCCTCCTTACATATATTTCCATAATACTCAACAAGCGCCATTTACCTGTTTCTTTTACAGTGTTCTTAAAAATTGTAGCTAGAGGATTTCCCGATTTTACATAAGTAACAGCACAACCATAAAGAGCGCCATGTAAACTGATACAAACCCATTTAAACCTATGATTGTAACCATAATTTCTATAATAAGAAACTGATTGCTCTAGAAAATCAATAGCATTCTCTAGTGGGTCAGACACATAAATTCACAAAACGAGAAATTGCTTTTGTAGCTTTTGCACTTTCGAACTCCGGATCTTCTGCAATCTTTTTCGATACGCGATAGTAAGTTTTATAGCTTAAATAATTTTTCAATATATCCAAGATGAACTTCTCTTCCGTTACTGTCGTTGACCTATCCGAGACACTGTTTAACTAGGTAACTGCTGGAGCAGTTTTGTCTTCAACAACCTTAAATTCTTTACCATTTTGATTCAGATAATAAAGGGAACCATTTTTGACAAAAACTTTTTTAAGATCTCCCTTAAATTTAAAAATTAATTTTCTATGTTTCCCATTCTTATCCATTCTATAAATTGCATCACCATCCCAGTCATGGTACCTGCTTTCTAAAGAATAAATATAGTTATTTAGCAGTACAAAGTTGTATATGTTAAAAGAAGTTGAAATTAATTTTGTTCGATTTGTATTGGAATATGTAGCACGAATAATTGAACCATCTTTTTCGTAATAGATATAATTATTGTCAAATTGTAAACTCACCAATTTACTAAAATACTCATATTTTTTACTGGTCGCTTTATAGGTTGTGTTATCTTCCCATCTGTAATGACCAGGACGCATAGCTTTATCAGAAACCAAAAAATATTTATACTTTGGTCCATAATCAATGTCGTCCCACGTTAAGTCTATATGATAATATTTATTATCGAGTTTTACTAAACTCCAACCATGGTCCATGTCCCAGCTATCTACTTCAATTGCAGGAATCTTTAATTTATTTAATAGGTAGTTCAATGCCTCTGTATATCCATCGCAATAAGCCCTTTGGTATACAATAGCTCCAGTATCAGTATGAGATATATAATGAATTTCTTTTCCTGTTTCCACTAGGTGATTATATCCATCCCAGTCGTAATCAATAAGTTTTGCTAACTCATCATGTACAAACAATATTTTTCCTATATTCGATTTGTATTTTTTTGCGCCATCAAGAATTTTTTTTGTTCTTTTCTTAAATACTTTTTCCTCATCAAAACTATATACGCAGTAAGACTCCAGCAATTTTTTTTTACTTGGAATTTCATATTTAACATCCGAATTTCGGGTAACATAATGTCTCCCGGATACTCGAAAAAAAGCTGGCTTTGTATCGTAGACACGTAAAACCTCACCTTTTTTTAATTGTCTTATTACCGTTTTTTTTGCACCATTTAATTTGTATAGATTAGTTTTTTTAAGAATAGTTATTTTTCCTATTTGCCCTTTTTTCAGTTCTTCCCCATTCCAGGTTACTTTTGAATGCCCATAATAATTGAGACAAGCAGAATTAGCAGATGCCTTTTGATTAAAACATAAACTTAAACCTAATAAGAAAATGAAAAAAATTAGTTTTTTCAAATGCACTCCCCCTGGTAAATTTTTACTAATTTTATAATTAAATTATAATGGAAATTAAATTAATTTAGAAGGAGAAAATTCACAACTTTGGAACTACTGAAAAAAGAGGACAACCTTGAAATTTCGAATCTAACGTAAGTTCAATTGGGAAAAATTAAAAGATCCCGAAAAGTTTCGGGAAGTCTTTTACGAATTTAAAATTAATAAACTTTCACAGATTTGCCTGCGCTTTTATTGTTTGCTGCATCTTTTGCGTAAACCTTAAGTATAGTTCCTTTTTTTTGTTTGCTTATCTTTACTTTGAAATATCCTTTGCTATCAGCTTTTCTGGAGCTGATATATTTGGAACCTTTGTAAACATAAACAGTAGTATATTTTTCTGTTTTTCCGGAAACGTATTTTGAGTGACTTGTCACTTTATTAACAATTGGTACAGCTGGAGGAGTTTTGTCAAGAACAGTGGTGTATCGGTTTCCGCTTTGGAATCCTGATGAATCAATCAGATACAGCCGGATTACCGTTCCTGCTTTTTGTTTTGTTATTTTCATAGAATACTTGCTGTTATTCGACGTTGCGTAGCCAATTTTTTTACTTCCAACATAAGCATAAACATTTGAGCGAGATTCCGCAGAACCTGTAATCGTAGTACTTCGGTCCGAAACGGTGTTAATTGACGGAGTTTTATCCGGGTATGTAGCCTTTATTTGATATTTAGTACTTGTGGTTCCGCTCCAATAACTAGGGTTAACAGCAACATAATAGGTGCCTTTTTTAAGTTTTTCGGTGATAGTGGCAACTTGACCACCTGAAGAAAAACTCTGGCTGTCAATATAATTGCCATAGGAATCAAATAGTGTTAGTGATAGTGCGGCGGAACTTTGACCAAGGGTGACCGTTGTCATTCCATCTCTTGCCGTTATAAGTTTGTATACGTCTGAATCTAGTGGTGAAAAAGCGCTAGAAGAATAAGTTTTACCTGAGATAATTGGATAAGCTGTTCCGAATGTATCGTTTGGTTCGAAAGTAGTCAGGTCTCTTTTGAATGTTCCTGAATAAGTCGCTCTTAAACGGTAGGAAGCCATTGTGGTTCCGCTCCAATAATTTGGTTCGATGACAATATAATAAGTACCTTTCTTTAAGTTGCTGTCAATAGATGAAGAACCTCCACCGCTAGAAAAACTATCGCTGTCAATATAATTCCCATCTGAATCTAATAAAGTCATATAAAGTCCAGCAGAAGCGTTGTCAAGAGTAATATAGGCTTCCCCATCTTTATTGGTAGTGAACCGATAAACATCTTTATCCGTAATTGATTCCATTTTAGAACTATAAAATACGCCAGAGTTCACTGGATACGAGGTGCCGTACGTATCATTCGGTTCAAAGGTGGATGAATTCCTAGTAAACGCTCCTGGGTAGGTAGATTTCAAACGATATGAAGCGCTTGTAATGCCATCCCAATAATTAGGTTCGATTGTCACTTCATAGGTTCCTTTTAATAAAATTTTGTCTAAAGTAGCAGTCCCTCCACCACTAGAAAAACTATCGCTGTCAATATAATTTCCGTAGGTATCGTTAAGGGTTACCTGAAATCCTGCAGTAGCTTGATCGAGAACAATATAAACCTCTCCATCTGCATTTGTGGTAAATTGATATGTAACGGAACCGCCTTCTTTTAGTGTTCCGTTAACTGGAACTCCGCTTGAAAGATTCGCGAAGCTTGCTGCATTCACAGCGGATGGTTTTAGTTCCGGCGATACCAATGCTCCTAATAAGAAACAAATCAATAACAGTGTACTTTTAATCCGTTTCATTTTCTTCCTCCCAAATAATTGTTTTCAGGGAAATATACCCATTAGAATTTTATAACATTATGACTATTCGCACAATAAATTTCTAAAAAAAGGATGTAGACAAGAATATACATTTTGACACAAATAATAACCAAGGTGTGGAAAGAACAGAAGAACTCGCATCTCACAAATTGAAAAACGTTGAAATTATTTTAATGTCTTCATAAACAATGCTTGTATTAATACCCTTAAATTCTTTTTCATCTTCAAAGTGAATTTACTATACCTTAAATAAAATAGGAGCTATTAGGCTCCTATTTTTGGATTATAGTAAAACATGAAGATTTTAATGTACGTAATTACTAAAATTACTTATACTGTGACCATCAGTTACAGCTTTATAATCCCTATTTTTAGACTTGCTATTTTGTACGTAATAGCTTGCAAGATCTGCTTGTATATTTCCCAATGGAATGTAAAAGTAAGAATAATGTTGTATACCGGTATTAATACTACCCTTAGTACCAAAATAAGCCATTTTGGAAGGATACATATCAGCAACCCCATTTAACCACTCATTTTCAATATAAAGATTTTTTATGTAACTGTTATAAGTTCCGCTTTGGTTTGCATTCCATTGTGATAAATTAACGTTATCATAACTGATTGGAAGTGGATTAAATGTGTAAACTCCACTTATTGCTGATTTACCAATTGCCCCACCGTATTTAAACTTAGAAGCATCATTTACCCAGTTTGCGGATCGAATATCTAAATAATCCTTAACAGCTAACCAGCCGCCTAAGGAGTGACCAGTAAAATACCAATTATAACCTTGATACTTAGGAAACTTCTTATAAATGTAATTAGTATAAAGTTGTGCTTGATATTCTTGTCCTGGCGTTTTCTCTGTAACGGTTTTTCCAGCGGTATTCCAATCATAAATATCCGAACTACCGGCAAATACAATAAATAATTTTTTACTTTCTTCAATAACTACAGCAGCAGCTTTGAACCCTGTTTTCTTTAGTTCCGACAGCTTACCATTTATTAATGTGCCCATAGGATGGTATTGATTCTGATTTACATCTACAAAGTCGATTACTTTAAATTTGGAACTAAGCTTATTATTCATTTCTGTAGATCCTTTATAAACTAACCTTGATAAATCATAGTAAACCACGTTAGGATTATCGCTATAAGCTGCATAAGTTCTTGGTACAAATGCATTAGATAGTACTGTAAAAATTAAAACTGCTAAACTAATTTTCTTCAAAATATGTTTCCTCATAAAAAGCCCCCTGTAATTTTTTTGTTTTATTGGTATATTTTTCACCATATCAAATTTTAGTATAATTCTATTATCCTAGTCAATAAGACTCATAAAAATAAATAGCTCACTATACTATAACCACTCCGACAACATCATCGAATGTAATCCGCTGAAATAGGCCTGACTCCGCTTCAATCCGCAGCTCATGCGATATAAGATCAACGTAATGGACCCGCCATTTTATATCCGAATTAAAGCCGTCTGACCATATCGTAATAATTACCGCCAGGTTATACTCCATTGCGTAAGCTATCCGCGAATCAAACTCCTCGAGTTCATAGGCGTCGACTATCGGTTTTGCAATCCGTTCCTGGTCACGCCATAAATCCCGCTGCACCTTTATTAGCACCGGATGTCCAAACGCAAATTGCCACTTCTTTACACCGCGGTCACGAATTGACATATCGGTCATCTCCTTCATCCTCATTATATACGAACGTAAGTTCCGCATATAGATAAAAATAAAAAACGCCACCAGTTAAGGTGACGTAATGGTTATCTGTTATTTCGAAATTCAGCTTTTCTAATTTTTGCTTGATCCGGAAAAATTGGCCACCATGTATCATCAAAAAACATTCTTAAGCCATCTAAGACTAATTGGGAATTCCCCCCAGTACGATTCGATATCTTCCTTGCATAATCCAAAATATTGAGATTAAGTTCTTTTTTACTCTTTGGTGGAACAATTCCTATCGGCTTAAAAATAATTGAGTAATCGAAAAGATATTTGCCTTTTTTACCGATTTCATTCTCAACATAATCTTTGAAGCCTTTTTCAGTAGCCCATCCAGCTACCGTATTATATCGTTGCCATACAAATGCCATTCTGACATATTTTATTCCAGCTTCTTCAGCAACAGCCTTACTGAATAAATGATCCGCATGAAGAGTACTTGGAATACTATTAAAAGCAACATTAAATTCTCTTTCAATAAATTTTTTAAACCACGTACGATATAGTCTTTTTTCGCTGACAGCTATCCAGTACTCCTTCCTTCCATCGATTTCCCGTATAAAAGCCGATTTTTCCTTTCGAACATGTGGGTCCCAGTCCCATCTACAATTCAGTATATTTCTACTTGATTCTTCAGGGCTTATTACTGCTATTGGATAAGACGCAGGATCATTAAAAGCCCTAATAATATCTCGTTTTTGAGAAATAAGGTATTTTCTAAGATCTTTACTAATCAAATTAATCCCCCTTGGCAATTGTTCATCAAAAATAAACTACATAACTCAATTTAAGATAATTCGCTAATTATTAAGGATTTCCTTTAACGTTTAATTTTTCTTGGTTTATTTAACTTACACGTCAATTGATTCAAAGCGGAGTACTTCTCGTGTTGATTTATAAGCGATTCTTTCGATAAGTGCGTATATCGCAAAACCATCCGCAGATCTGCATGCCCTTGCAATAACTGTAAATGCCGAATATCTCCGCCTGATTCAAGGAACATTGTCGCAGCAGTATGTCGGAATAAATGCGGATGAACATTCTTTGTAATGCCGGAAATCTTTGCGTATTCATTTAATCTATTGCGGAAGTGATCCCGTGTCATTGGCTCTCCGTAGTTAGTAAGGAAAATATATTCGCTATCAAAGTCAGCCCTGTTCTCCGCAATCAGTTCCTTCATTAATCTAGCCGTTACCGGTTGCAAAGGAATGGTCCTCGCTTTTCTACTCTTCGCAATAGTGGCCGGAATGGTCACAATCTTCGCGTCTAATTCTACATCTGAATGACGCAATCCCAGCGCTTCACTAATCCGGCTCATCGAATCGATTAAATAATGCATTAATACGTAGTCACGAAACTCTGCATAATGTCGCTGATTCGGAACGTTAAGCAACCGTTTTAATTCATCCGCAGTAAGTACAACGATTTCTTCTTCGGGCTCGCTTACGTTCTTAATTCCTTCCATCGGATTGCAGTCGATTAATCCCTCTTCCGCCAGACACTTAAACATAACGCGCAATGTTTTAAGCCGAGTGTTTATCGTAACGGGCGATAGTCCTACCGTCATCGACTCCTCCGTTTTAAACTTGTGGTCCTCGAATTTAACCCATTTATCTCGCATGAAAACTATATAATCGCGATAGTTTCCTTTTTAATTTCCGTTATCGATCGCTTTATATTGTTGCGGTCAAGGTGCCAACCGCGCGCCCCTCCGCTTTTTTAATCGATTTAAACGTTTGAAATAAAGTATCAAGATTATTTGCGGACTTTCGTAATGTCCTCACGGTTTTTACACGCTTGCCAGTTCGTTTATCAGCCAAAATAAAAACGCCTCCTGTTCGTTAAGTCAACGGAACAAAAGACGCACAACCCTGTCGTAAATAGGAGCGCTACCCTGCGATTAAGTCATCGCATAAGCTAACGGCAATAAAAAACGGTAGAAACTCGTCATATCAACGTTTCTACCGCGGTGATGACCTGTGAGGGGTTCGAACCCCCGACCTCAACCCTGTCAAGGTTGCGCTCTCCCAGCTGAGCTAACAGATCGTAATAGTTAAGTACATTATTAATTATAATTAGATAGCCAAAAAAGTCAATATCTTTTTGTATTTTTCGAATACAAGTTGGAAATAATTAATAAGAACATTTGTTCTAATGTTTATTGAATAAAGAACGAACGTTCGAATATAATAATACTATATTAAAAAGAAAGGTGTGATTTTAACATGGAAGGGCTTCTTTATCGTTCAATCGAAGAACATATGCCGTTAGAAATGATTTATCTTTCAGAAAACCAACAGCTTTCCCAGCGAAAATTAATTGTAAAAGAAGTTAATGATGAATACATTCGGGCCTATTGCCTGCTTCGCAAACAGGTTCGGACTTTTCGCCGCGAAAATATTTTATCGATTATGCCGGATGTTCGCTCCAAGCAGCGATATCTCCACTAGTCTTAGTTTCTGAGGATGGTCCCAAACTTATCGTACCCCTCCTCTCACATAAGCCCACTTTTCATCCCACTATTTCTGCCCGACAATCCCCTCTTTTCGAATAAACAATTCAACTATCTTTATGTTAGAATTCATTTGTACAGTTTAAAAATGGAGGTACCATCAATGAATTATCCAAAAGGCACAATTAAAGAACTTACCCTTCAAAGTTTAGAACTTGGAGAAGAAATGCAGCTTCTTGTCTATTTACCTGCAAATTTCTCACCCCTTTATAAATATTCCCTTTTAATTGCACAAGATGGAAAGGACTATTTTCAACTGGGGAGAATTGGACGGTTGGCAGACGAATTACTTTTTGAGCGTAAAATTGAAAATTTAATCATGATTGGGATACCCTATAAAAATGTAGAGGATCGCCGCAGAAAATACCATCCAGATGGGGAGCAAAACAAACAATACATACGTTTCCTTGCTCATGAATTAGTTCCTTTTATCGAAAACGAATTCCCGACATACCAAATCGGAACTACAAGGGCATTGATTGGCGACTCGCTTGGTGCAACCGTCTCATTTTTGACAGCGCTTCAATACCCTCATACCTTTGGGAAAGTATTATTGCAATCACCATTAGTTGACGAACAGGTCCTTGAAAGGGTCCGAAGCTGTTCAGACCCGCAGCTTTTGGAGGTCTATCATGTGGTTGGAAACCAGGAAACAGAGGTACCTACCACCGATGGAAAAGTAAGTAATTTCATTGAGCCGAATCGTCTACTTTCAAAATTGATGACGGACAAACCATTTTCCTATTTTTATGAAGAGTTTGATGGAAACCACACGTGGAAATACTGGCAGCCTGATTTAAGACGTGCTCTTACGATGATGTTTTAGCCTATGACACATAGTGAGGCAAAGTAATTTTATATTTTTTGAAAATTTGCTATAATTATTTATGAATAATATTTTCATTTTGGAGTCACCTATTTTTATATAGAAAAATTTGACTAACGGAGGTATACATATGAAATTTGGTGTTGTTATTTTTCCATCTAAAACTCTTCAAGATTTAGTAAATTCCTATCGTAAACGTTATGACCCGCATTATTCTTTAATTACTCCACATTTAACATTAAAAAATGCTTTTGAAGCAACTGAGGATGATGCTAAACAAGTTGCCGATAAATTACGAAAAATTGCTGGTAACCACTATCCATTCTCAATCAAAACAACCAAAGTTAGTTCTTTTCAGCCTGTAAACAATGTCATCTATTTAAAAGTTGAGCCAACTGTTGAATTAAACGATTTGCATGTTGAAATTAATCATGAACTAAATCAAGAAGCCCCTGAATATAAATTTGTTCCGCACATTACGCTTGGTCAAAAGCTTTCAAATGATGAGCACTCTGATATTTACGGTTCATTGCGTATGAAGAAATTTGATCATGAGGAAAAGATTGACCGGTTCCATCTTCTATATCAATTAGAAAATGGTTCTTGGACTGTATATGAAACATTTCGTCTTGGAAGGGATTAATAAGAAGTGACTGTAAAAATTGTTGAGAATGAAAAAGAATTAGAAGATGCTTTTTCTGTAAGAAGAACAGTATTTATCGACGAGCAAAATGTCCCTGAGGAGGAGGAGATTGATCAGCATGAGAAGGAAGCAACTCATTTCGTGCTGTATCATGAAGGCTCGCCAATCGGGGCCGGCCGTTTTCGCCTAGTGGATGGGTTTGGAAAAGTTGAACGTATTTGCATATTGAAACAGGCTAGAGGTACTGGTGCAGGGAAAGCGATTATGAATGGGATCGAAGACTTTGCACGGAAAAAGGGGATTCAAAAATTAAAGTTGAATTCTCAGACGCACGCGATTCCTTTTTATGGTAGATTGGGCTATGAAGTTGTTTCCGAAGAATTCATGGATGCGGGGATCCCGCATAAAACGATGGTGAAAAAAATTTAATTTAAAATAACCGAGTGTATAATCTTTCGGATTTTATACTCGGTTTTTTATTTTGTTTGGAGGTGCTTTACGATTTTTCTACCTAGTATTTATCAACAATAACTTTGATTGGTCCATTTCCCGTAGACTCGACTATTTTTGTATTTTATCCGTTATCAAAGTGCCCGTTCCACTCTTCTTCTTTGCGGGTACTATGAACACCGGTTAGTTCCCGCCACCACTCTTTTTTCTTCTTCACGGGCACTATGAGCACCG
>NZ_JBHTHD010000030.1:0-50842 GCF_042675345.1 Neobacillus sp. GCM10027624 | reverse complement strand
GTTTTCAAAGAGCAAATTTCTTTGTCGCTCAAAGGCGACTTAATCATCTTACCAAGTTATCAACTTAATGTCAACAACTTTTTTGTTTTCTTTTTCTTACTTGTTATTGCCTCGCAACAACGAATATAAATATACCACCATTGGACGAGTGGTGCAATAGCTTTTTTATGTTTTTATTCATCAATTTTTAAATAAAAATATTCGCACTCTTCAATTTTTAACTTAAAAATAAAAAGTGCCAGGCAAACCCGGCACTAGTTTTAGAAATATTAGCGTTGGCGCATTAATGGGAATAATAATACATCGCGAATGGAAGGCGAATTGGTTAAAAGCATAACCAAACGGTCGATTCCAATCCCTAAGCCGCCTGTTGGTGGCATACCATATTCAAGTGCTTCAACGAAGTCTTCGTCCATTTCGTGTGCTTCATCGTTCCCTTGTTCCTTTTCCTTCAATTGAGCTTCAAAACGCTCCCGCTGATCAATTGGATCATTTAGTTCCGTAAAGGCATTCGCATGTTCACGGGCAACAATAAATAATTCAAAGCGATCCGTAAATCGTGGATCCTCATCGTTTTTCTTTGCCAGCGGAGATATCTCAACTGGATGCCCATAAATAAAGGTTGGCTGAATCAGTTTCTCCTCTACTTTTTGTTCAAAGAATTCATTAACGATATGGCCGTACAACATATGTTCGGTAATTTCAACACCATGCTCTTTCGCAAGTGCACGGGCTTCAACAACACTCATCTCTTTCCAGAAATCCACACCTGTGTATTCCTTAATTGCATCTACCATATGAAGTCTTTTCCATTCTGGTTTAAGGTCTACCTCATAATCACCATATTGAACAGTTGTAGTCCCTAAGACTTCTTGGGCAATATGAGCAATTAGATTTTCTGTAAGACTCATAATATCTCTGTAGTCAGCATACGCTTCATACAGTTCAATCATTGTAAACTCCGGATTATGACGGGTTGATACACCTTCATTACGGAAAACACGGCCAATTTCATAAACCTTTTCAAGTCCGCCGACGATTAGTCTCTTCAAATGAAGCTCAATCGCGATACGCATATATAATGGCATATCCAGCGCATTGTGATGTGTGATGAACGGACGAGCAGATGCCCCCCCGGCAATAGCATGCATCATCGGAGTTTCGACTTCTAAATAGCCATGGTTATCTAAATAACGGCGCATCTCCTGAATAATACGGCTGCGCATGATGAAGGTCTTTTTACTTTCTTCGCTCATAATTAAATCTAAATAGCGCTGACGGTAACGCTGTTCTACGTCCTTAAGACCATGGAATTTATCTGGAAGCGGTCGTAATGCTTTCGTTAAAAACTCAAAACCTTGTACTTTAACAGATAATTCGCCAACTTTTGTTTTAAATAGGGTACCGGACACCCCAATAATGTCACCTAAATCAGCCGAATCAAAAATCTCATACTTTTCTTCTCCAACTGCATCCTGCCTAACATACACTTGAATTTGGCCAGTTAAATCTTGAATGTGGGCAAATCCAGCTTTTCCTTTACCGCGCTTTGTCATAATTCTTCCTGCAAGAGTAACGATTACATTTTTAGCTTCAAGATCTTCTTTTTCAAGTTCTCCGTACTGTTCAATCAATTCCATTGCATTATGGGTACGGTCAAAACGTTTTCCAAATGGGTCTAAACCTTTTTCACGCATGGAATTCATTTTTTCCCGTCTGACCATCAGTTGGTCATTTAATTCTTCTTGACTCATGCAAATCAACTCCAATTATCTCTTTTTATGTAAATAGCATACTAAGTCCGCATTTTTATACATACTTTATTATTTTACACAAACTTAGGAATTCAGACATTAAAAATGTTTAAAACATAGATAAAAACTGCCAGCATATCACTGGCAGCTACAAAGCAATTATAGATAAGACAAATTGGAAACTCAAGTTTTTATCCCACTGTCACTTCTATTTCTTCCGCTTCTGCTACTAATCCATTTAAAAGAGTAACCAATTCTTCACGGGTATTACACTCATTAACTGCATTCCGCGCCTTACCGTTCCCTCGGATTCCTTTTAAATACCAAGCTGCATGCTTTCGCATTTCACGGACAGCGATATTCTCATTTTTGAGGGCAATTAAGCGATCTAAGTGAAGAATACAAACATCAATTTTTTCCCGAACAGATGGTTCACCCAAAAGCTTACCTGTTTCAAGAAACTGGACCGTACGGTAAATCATCCATGGGTTTCCTAGCGCTGCACGTCCGATCATCACTCCGTCACAGCCGGTTTCCTCAAGCATTCTTTTCGCATCCTGAGGCGTCTGGACATCACCATTTCCTATAAGCGGAATCGTTATCGATTGTTTTACCTCACGAATAATATCCCAGTTTGCTTTTCCTTCATACATTTGAACACGCGTACGGCCATGAAGCGAAACAGCCTTTCCACCGGCACGTTCAACTGCCTGGGCGTTTCGAACAGCATAAATATGCTCATCATCCCAGCCCATCCGCATTTTAACAGTTACTGGCTTTTCAACAGCATCAACCACAGCAGCAACCATTTCATAAATTTTATTAGGATCTAAAAGCCATTTTGCCCCTGCATCACACTTTGTAATTTTCGGAACTGGACATCCCATATTAATATCAATAATGTCTGCATTGGTATTTTTATCGACAAATTTAGCTGCTTCTACGAGCGATTCCTTTTCCCCTCCAAAAATTTGCAGGCTTAACGGTTTCTCCCGCTCATCGATGTAAAGCATATTCATCGTTTTTTCATTTCTAAAATTAATTCCTTTATCACTAACCATTTCAGCACATACTAATCCTGCGCCAAACTCTTTAACCGTCAGACGGAAAGCAGAGTTACAAACACCGGCCATTGGTGCTAAAACTACCTGGTTCTTCATTTCAATATCGCCAATTTTCAACATGCAAAAATACCTCCATTTCCTATGTTTCCTTTGGCGGCGCTAATTCATCAATCGTTATATTTAAGGATTGAGCAATTCTTGTCAGCAAATCGCTGGGTGGAAGCCGATTGCCTCTCTCAATTTCTCCCAAAATTGATACTGAAACACCTAGTTCCTTCGAAAAGCCCTCCTGTGTAAATCCTTTTAGCTTTCGATAGGCTCGAATGCGTCTTCCCCATTTTTCCGCTTCCATATCCGGACTCCTTCTTTATCAGGTAATTCATCTAATGATGTTTGAAGTGGTTTTTCCATCCCTGGAATGATCATGTCTGGCTGAATCTCCAATAGCGGTACGATAACAAATGCCCTTTCATGCATTCGGGGATGAGGGACGATGAGGTTCTCTGTTTCAATACTTTCTTGATTATACATGAGAATGTCAAGGTCTATTGTTCTTGGCCCCCATTTTATTTCCCTCTTTCTTCCAAGTTGCTGCTCTGTTTTTAAACAGATATCTAATAGTTCATAGGCGTTGAACTCAGTCTTTATCTCGATTACCATATTCAAAAATAAATCCTGATCCTCATAGCCAACCGGATCTGTTTCATAAACAGAGGAACAATTTACTAACTCTATTTTTGGATTATCTGAAAAAAGCTTAATAGCTTGTCCTAAATAATCATATCGGTTTCCCATGTTTGAGCCAAGGGCAATAAATGCTTTATTTTCCACCATTATCTTCTCCTTGTAATTTCTACTGCAACAGACTTGTAATGGCCAGGAATTGGTGGGTCAGGTTTTATCATCTTTACCGTTACATCATTGACAAGGACGAACTCCTTTAACACATTAGCTGCAATGTTTTCCGCAACAGTTTCCAAAAGCTTGTAGGGCTCTCCCTCAACGATTTTTTGGCATAGTTGGAAAATCTCACCATAATGGACCGAATACTCTAGTTCATCCGTTTCTCCAGCCTTTTTTAAATCCAAGGAAATGATTAAATCAACGATGAAACGCTGCCCGAGCCGATTTTCTTCGGGAAAAACGCCATGATAACCATAAAACTCCATTTGATTTAAATATATTTTATCCAAGGACATTCCCCTTTCCCATGAGCACATCCATCATTTTTGCCATCCTGCTCATTTCTTTTACATCATGTACCCTAACCATATGACACCCTTTCTGAATTCCATAACAAACGGTGGCACCAGTGCCTTCCAATCTCTCATTAACTGGCAAATCTAAGGCTTCTCCAATCATTCTTTTTCGGGAAGTTCCCAATAAGACCGGATATCCAATTGATGTTAATGTTTCTAGTTCCCTCATCATTTCTAGATTTTCTTGGTAATCCTTTGCAAAACCGATACCTGGGTCCAAAATAATCATCTCATCACGAACCCCTGCTTTTTTTACAATTGAAATGCTTTCAAATAGATCGTTCATAACATCCCGAATAAAATTATTATAATTCCGTTCATTGCGATTATGTTGCAGAATAATAGGTACATCAAATTGTGCAGCTACCCCTGCCATTTTTTCATCAGCCTTTGCTCCCCAAATATCATTAATGATATGAGCTCCTGCTTTAAGGGCTTGCTCAGCTACTTTTGCTTTATACGTGTCGATGGAGATCGGAACAGGAATCTGCTTGGATATCGCATCAATAATAGGAACCACTCTATCAATTTCTTCCTCTTCAGAAATGACATCATAACCAGGACGCGTTGATTCACCACCAATATCAATGATATCTGCTCCATTCTGGACCATTTCATAAGCACGCTCTAATGCCTTATTCAGATCATTAAATTTTCCGCCATCAGAGAATGAATCGGGTGTAATATTTAAAACACCCATGATCATGGTTTTTTGACCAAGGTCTAGTGTATGCTTTCCACATTCAATTTTTTGTATCCCAGCTTTATTCATTCTGTTATCCTCCATGATGATTCTCATTTCTTTGGTATAATATGCTGTCATTATCATACACGAATTTTTAATATCAGTGCAAAAAAATAAGGTGTGGCTAATGTAGCCATCACCTTATGGATTTAACGGTTAGTCAAGCTGGTAAAGTGGTGTACTTAAGTAGCGCTCACCGTTATCAGGAATAATTGCTAAAACCTTTTTGCCTTTACCAAGCTCTTTTGCAGCTTTAATCGCCGCAGCGATTGCCGCACCTGAGGAGATACCGCCAAGAATTCCTTCTTCTCTGGCCGCACGGCGGGCATATTCGAATGCCTCTTCTGTAGTAATTTGAATCACTTCATCATAAATATCTGTGTTTAATGTGTCAGGTACAAATCCGGCACCAAGTCCTTGAAGCTTGTGAGGTCCTGGTTTTCCACCTGATAAAATAGCTGAATCTTTTGGTTCAACCGCATAAATTTTAATATTTGGATAATGTTCACGAAGAACGCTTCCAGCACCAGTGATGGTTCCGCCAGTACCAATTCCAGAAACGAAGCCATCTAGCTGCTCCATTTGCGCTACAATTTCAGGTCCTGTAGTACGTTTGTGAACCTCTGGATTTGCTTGATTTTGGAATTGCTGCGGCACAAAATATCCGTGTTCTGCAGCAAGTGCTTCAGCTTTTGCGATAGCACCTTTCATTCCTTCCGGCCCAGGTGTTAATACAAGCTCTGCACCGTATGCACGAAGAAGATTTCTTCTTTCTAAACTCATTGTCTCAGGCATTACAAAAATAGCTTTATATCCTTTTGCAGCAGCAACCATCGCAAGACCAATACCAGTGTTTCCACTTGTTGGTTCGATAATCGTATCTTTTCCTGGTGCAATAAGACCTTGTTCTTCTGCAGCCTCAATCATCGCTAAACCAATACGATCTTTAACACTGCTTCCAGGGTTAAAATACTCTAATTTTAGATAAACATCTGCACTGTTCTCATCTACTAATCTGTTTAATTTTACAATTGGTGTTTGACCGATTAATCCGGCTACTGAATTTGCAACACGAACCATTATAATTACCCCCAGGTCTCTATTCCGAGTATTTTTATTGGATTTATATACAATTTATCAGTTTTAGGCTCCTTTTGTCAATTGATTTCATTCACGAAATTGTTAAAATTTTATGAATGCAAAAAACACAGAAAATTATTTTCTGTGTTTAGTCGTTTGATTTTTCTTTTCCGAAAAACCAGCTTACCTTCGCCTCATCCCAAAAGGTCCTAGCTGATGCTGGCACTTTCATTTGTTCGAGGGCAATTTGCCGGCGAATTTCCTCTTTTACTTCTTGATAAGAATACGATTCCCCTTTTATTTTACCTTCTAACTTAATGATTGCATAACCTTGTTCCACCTTAACAGGCTTGCTCCATTCCCCGGCTTTTAATGTTTTCGCGGTTAGAACATATTCCAAAGGATAACGGTCATCATCCTCTGTTATGTACCCAATATCTCCACCATCATTAGCAGAGAATTCATCGATAGAGCGCTCCATTGCCATCGTTGAAAAGCTTGAGCCCTGCGAAAGCTCCTTTAATGATTTTTCTGCTTCCGCTTCTGTTTTTACGATAATCTGAGACAAATGAAAGGCAGACGGGATATCAAACTGGTCTTTATTCTGGTTAAAATAGTTTTTCCTTTCCTGTTCAGAAACGGCAACGTCCTTTGTCAAGATTTCTTCGAGCAAAAGACTATTTCGAATTTGTTCCTTCCACCTATTCTCGTCTTCCTGTCTTTTTTCGCTAGATGAATGATAAGTGGTTTGAATCATTCTAAATTCCCTTTCGACATCCTGATTAGAAACCGATATTTTATATTTTTTTGCCATTTCTTTAATGACCTTTTGATCAATCATATCTTTTAGAACATCTTTACCATACCGTGTTTCTAATTCATTCAGCCATTCCTGCCTTAGAATCTCTTTTTCCCCTACCGTTGCCACGACATCTTTTTTTAGGCCGGCTCCATTTGCCGTATTCCCTTTTGCGAGAAAAAAGGCTATAGTTAAGCAATTAACCATAATCAGGGCGGCGATTACAAACCAGAGTTGCTTTCTCCTCAACTTTTTTCCCCCAA
Organism: Neobacillus sp. GCM10027624; assembly: GCF_042675345.1. Lineage (NCBI taxonomy): Bacteria > Bacillati > Bacillota > Bacilli > Caryophanales > Bacillaceae > Neobacillus > Neobacillus sp. GCM10027624. The sequence continues at coordinate 43,878 of NZ_JBHTHD010000030.1, read as the reverse complement.
TGCCCCTGCTTATTTTGCCTGCTTGTTTAGTTCTTCCAATTCTTCTTTTGTAAAAAGATACTTTTCATTACAGAAATGGCAGTGCGCTTCAGCTTGTCCATCTTCTTCAATCATTGCAGTAATTTCAGCGGCACCCAACCCGAGTATGGCATTAGAGAAGCGCTCTTTTGAGCATGTACATTGGAATTTTACCGGCATTTTTTCCAGGATATTAACGGGCTCATCACCAAAAAGTTCTCCTAGAATTTCTTCAGGGGTAAGCCCTTTTTCAATTAATTTAGAGACTGGCGGTATAGTTTTTAATCGTTCTTCCATTTTTGTTATCGCTGCATCTTCAATTCCTGGCATCAATTGAAGAATAAACCCTCCTGCAGCTAAAATTGTGTCGTCTGGATTCACTAAAACGCCTACACCGACTGAAGATGGAATTTGCTCGGATGTAGCAAAATAGTAAGTGAAATCCTCCCCTAATTCTCCTGAAACAAGCGGAACCTGTCCAGAGAAAAAGTCGCGGAGACCAATATCCTTTATAACCGTTAAAGACCCAGTAGTGCCGACCGCACGGCGGACATCAAGCTTTCCATGGGCATTCGCTTCAAAGTCAACATGGGGATGCGTTACATATCCGCGGACTTCCCCCTTGGCATTACTGTCAACAAGGATTGAGCCTAGCGGGCCGTCTCCTTCAATTTTGATGGTTAATTTTTCTTCGCCCTTTAGCATCGCCCCCATCATGACTCCGGCTGTAAGGGATCTCCCTAATGCTGCAGAAGCTGTTCTCCATGTATCGTGTCGGCGTTGTGCTTCACTCACAATTTCCGTTGTACGAACAGCATATGCACGTACGTGCCCGTCAAAGGCAAGTGCCTTTACAAGATAATCGTTCATTTTCAGACTCCCCTCTAGTTGTTATGGTGAAATGAATCTATATTTCGTTTATAGATTAACTGCAGTCCCTTTAAAGTTAAAAATGGATCAACAATGTCAATAATCTTTGATTCCTGAGCAATTAAATTAGATAACCCCCCGGTAGCAATAACCGTTGGTTTTTTTTCACTTTGCTCGATCATCCTTCTTACAATACCCTCAACTTGACCAACATACCCATAAACAATACCAGCCTGCATGGCTGCAACTGTATTTTTCCCAATAACCCCTTCCGGACGTGTTATTTCAATTCTCGGAAGCTTCGCAGCTCTTGAGTAAAGAGCCTCTGTTGATATACCTACTCCAGGAGCAATCGCCCCTCCCATATATTGACGCTCTTCATTTACATAGCAATAAGTAGTTGCCGTTCCAAAATCGACAATAATAAGTGGACTACCATATTCGTGAATCGCCGCAACTGCATTCACAATCCTGTCAGCTCCGACTTCTCTTGGGTTTTCATATTTAATATTAAGACCTGTTTTGATTCCCGGCCCCACTACGAGCGGTTTGATATGGAAATATTTTTGACACATCCGCTCTAATGCAAACATGATTGGTGGAACAACAGAAGAGATAATGATTCCGTCAATTTTTGAAAAGCTTAATTTTGAGTGTTCAAACAAGGATTTGATGATCATTCCGAATTCATCTTCTGTACGATTGCGGTTCGTTTCAATCCGCCAGTGATATTTTAGTTCATCCCCCTCATAAACACCCAATACAATATTTGTATTCCCCACATCAAAGACAAAAATCAAATCTATCACTCACTTTACAGATTTATCATTTCTCACACTGAAAACATAATAACATAATTGTGTTAGGTCATGTAAAGAAAACTCGTCCTTATGTGACCTTCTGGACGTTTTATGAGGCTTGGTTGCATTACCTAAAGTTATGACAAAAAAGAGTGCCCCCATAGGAAGCACTCTTTTTCTTATTTACTTTTGCTCATTATCAGGATGATCATCTGTTTTTGTTAGGTCAACTTGTTCGTCCTTTTTGGTGTTGATGTTAACTTTTACATCCTCCACCTTTTTCGGACCAATATGAACACTTTCAAGAGCCACGGAACTATCAGGCATCTTTCCGTTTTCAACCAAATATTTGATTTGTTCAGCAACAAGGGTTTCGACCTCAAGAAGAGTATTGGCAATAAGATCTAACTTATCACGATTTTCCGTTAGAATCGTTCTCGCTCTCTCATAACACTCTTTAATAATTCGTTGAATTTCAAGGTCAATTTCATATGCGATTGCATCAGAATAATTTTGCTCATTGTGCAGGTCACGACCCAAGAACACCTGTCCTTGCGCTTGACCAAATTGCAATGGACCGAGCTTATCACTCATTCCAAACTCAGTAACCATTTTTCGTGCAATTCCTGTAGCACGTTGGAAGTCATTGTGCGCGCCTGTACTTACTTCACCAAATACAATCTCTTCCGCAACACGCCCACCCAACAAACCGGTAATTTTATCAAGCAACTCAGGCTTTGTCATAAAGTAGCGGTCTTCTCGCGGAAGCATTACAGCATAGCCGCCAGCTTGCCCACGTGGAACAATTGTAACCTTATGGACCATGTCTGCTTCATCTAAAACTAAACCAATCACTGTATGACCACTCTCATGGAATGCTACAATATTTCGTTCTTTTTCAGAAATAACACGGCTCTTTTTCGCAGGACCAGCAATTACCCGATCCGTTGCTTCATCGATATCTTCCATATCGATTTTTTTCTTATTTGCACGGGCTGCAACTAAGGCGGCCTCATTTAATAAATTCTCTAAATCTGCACCTGAAAAGCCAGGCGTACGCATTGCAATGTTTTTCAAGTTTACAGAATCATCTAATGGTTTATTGCGTGCATGGACTTTAAGTACTGCCTCACGTCCAATAACATCCGGACGATCAACAGTAATTTGACGGTCAAAACGGCCTGGACGAAGTAACGCAGGGTCCAAAATATCTGCACGGTTTGTTGCAGCAATAATAATAATTCCTTCATTTGCACCAAAGCCGTCCATTTCAACAAGCAATTGGTTCAAGGTTTGCTCACGCTCGTCATGTCCTCCGCCTAAACCAGCACCACGCTGACGGCCTACCGCATCAATCTCGTCAATGAAAATGATACACGGAGCATTTTTCTTCGCATTTTCAAACAAATCACGAACACGAGATGCACCGACCCCAACAAACATTTCGACAAAGTCAGAACCACTTATCGAAAAGAATGGTACGCCGGCTTCACCAGCTGTTGCCCTTGCAAGAAGCGTTTTACCTGTCCCTGGAGGTCCGACAAGCAATACCCCTTTTGGAATACGGGCACCAAGCTCAGCAAATCTGCGAGGGTCTTTTAAAAACTCAACTACTTCAACTAATTCTTGTTTTTCTTCATCTGCTCCGGCTACATCTCTAAAACGAACCTTTTTCTTATCATCGTTATAGAGCTTGGCTTTGCTCTTACCAAAATTCATGACTCGGCTGCCGCCGCCCTGTGCCTGGTTCAATAAGAAGAAAAATAAGATAAAAATAATCACAAACGGAATAATGGAAGTGAAGAAAGTAACCCATCCGCTAGTTTCTTTAGCTGGCAACACATCCACATTTGTTGTTTTTGCACGGTCAATTCGATCAAGAATTTTTTCACTGTTTGGTATATAGGTTAAGAAGTTTTTATCTTTCCCATCGTTAAACTGTCCCCGAACTTCAAAAACACCTCGTTCAGGCTGCATGGAGAATGACTTAACTTCACCCTTCTCTAATTGGGAAACGAACTTATCATATGAAATATGATCAGTCGGCTCGTTGCTTCCATTAAAGAAGCTGACAACACCAATGATGACTAAAAATATTAATAAATAAAAGATGGTATTACGGAAAATCCGATTCATCCCTTACCTCCTCCCACGGGTAAACAAACTATATTAAATAGTATCATAGAAAATCATTCCAATTCAAGGAATTACACTTACTTCAGGACATTGAAGAATGTCTTTCGTTAAGTTTTGCTTAAAGGTTGTTACTGTATACTTCAGGTTTTAAAACCCCAATATATGGAAGGTTTCGGTATTTCTCGGCATAGTCCAATCCGTAACCCACAACAAAGGCATCCGGAACAATAAATCCGACATAATCGGCCTGAATATCACTTTTCCTTCCTGTAGGTTTATCAAGCAAAGTTACAATTTTAATCGACTTTGCCTTTCGATAACGGAAAAGTTCGACTAAATAGCTTAATGTAAGACCACTATCGATAATATCTTCGATAATTAAGATATCTCTTCCTTCAACTGAAGTATCTAAGTCCTTAAGAATTTTCACTTCACCTGAGGAAGTCATCGAGTTACCATAGCTGGATACATCCATGAAATCCATTTCAAGGTAGCAATCCATATGTTTTAATAAGTCCGCCATAAAAGGCATAGCACCTTTCAAAACACCGATGGCAAGCGGGAAACGGTCTTTGTATTCTTCGGTAAGCTCTGACCCTAACCCCCTGATCTTTTCCTGAATTTCTTCTTCTGAAATTAACACCTTTTCAATATCTTGTTTCATTATTCTTGTGCCCCCTAGAAAAATCATTACGTTTTATATGTGAGTAGTAAATATTGTTTTGCAGAGGAATCGGTGCCTTCCATTGCTGATTTTTTTAAACCAGGAAGCCAGATAATGGAATGATCTCCATCGGTAATAACCGGCCAAGTGTCCCGCTCTTGAAGGGGAACTTTATAATCAATGAATATATCCTTTAATTTCCTCGTTCCTGACATTCCTTTTAAAGACATTCGGTCTCCATTTTTCCTTGTCCGAATCACAATCGGCCACTTAATCCTTGCTGTATTAAAGATTGCCGAGTTAGAGTCATATTCTGAAGGTTCTTTATGAACAAGCTTAACCCTGATACTCCCCCCATCTGGTAATTCAATCTTTGAATCAGCGTGTACTTCAAAATAATAATTCCGTACACTTGGATCTTCAAATTGGAAGGACATGGTTTGATAGGATCGAATAACCATGAGTCCATTTGGGAAATTCAGTTTTCCTGATGGTCCTGAATGGTAAATTATTGAGAAAATCTGTTCAATATGTACAGCAGAAAGAGATGCAGGTTTTTCTTTGTAAAGATAGTTTAATATTAGTTGAATACCTCTCCTTTGTAAAGGTAAAGGCATATCAAGAAACGGTTTTATGTCCATGCTAATTTTGGACTTTTCCCTTATTGTCATTACTTTATTCATGTTTTGGACAGTTAATTCCTGAAGAAATGCCTCGTCACTTTGTAAATCTTCACTAAAACGTTGAAAATGTTCATGAACATTTGGATTTTCCATTTTTAAAAATGGCAAAACTTCTTTTCGAAATCGATTCCTGCTATAAATACTTTTTTTATTACTTGGGTCTATTCGCGGCGTGAGTTGATTTTCCCTGCAGTACTGTTCAATCTCCTCCTTTGTTAAGGTTAGAAAGGGGCGAAAAATCATACCTCTATGAAAAGGACGGGTAAAGGGGATACCAGCCCGCGCTTTTCCGGTACTCCCCCTTGTCATTCGCATGAGCATCGTTTCGATTTGATCATCACCATGGTGCGCGAGCGCCAAATAAGGATAGTCGTATTTTTCCATGATGGTTTCAAAAAATTTATATCGTTCTTCTCTAGCCGCGACCTGTGAGCTATTCCCGGTCCTTTCCATTATCAGTGGAATATTGATTTGGGACATTTCAAAGGGTATATCATGCTGCTTACAATAATCCTTGACAAATAAAGCATCATCAAGGGATTCCTGCCCGCGAAACATATGGTCAACATGGGCTGCAACAATCGAAAGGTTTCTTTTATCCTTTTGCCCCCAAAGGAAATGCAGTAGTGCAAGGGAATCAGGCCCCCCTGAAACACCAACAATGATTTTTTTGTTTTTTAATGAAAAGAAGTGGCGGCTCAGAAAATCATTTACTTTCAGTTCCAACATATTGCTTCTTCCTCAGTCTTTTTAAAATTGAATACCAATAGCTTACCACTTTTGTATTTGAACTATCAAAAACAATGTCTTCATTAACTGCTGTATTTTCTTAATTGTTACATATTAATTACGAACGAAACTCTCAATAGTTTCAAAAAAATTTTAAAATAATGACCACATAGAAAATAATAAATACTGCTGCTATGACTCCTGTTTCAATCCAGCCTGTTTTTTTCTTTTTCTTTCGATATTGCTGCCTTGTTTTTGGCTTGTTTTTATTAAGATCAGGTACTGGGCTCGAAATATTGTTAGCAGCTGCTTTTGACATTTTTCGGTGCTTAGGGAGCGGCTCATCCGTTAATAAAGCCAGCAGATCCTGTCTCATTTGTCTCGCATTTGTATATTGTCCTTTTAGTGCATTTACCATTACTTTTTCCAAGGAATGAAGCTCAGGCTTCTGCCGGATTGCCTCTGTTAATTGTGAAAGCCCCCCTGCTGCTTTTGTGAATCGCTTTGGATAAGCAGTATTGATCATAATCATGGCTAAAGCAAAGAGGTCATATGAAGGCTCCGCTACTCTTGACCCAACGCCCCAGTATCCCCGATCATAAAATTCCGTAAACTCTTTTATAGCCCTTCCTGCAATGGTTGTCCCCCCCACATCAATACATCTAATTTTTGGCGGGGGGCCAGTAACAATTAAGTTTTCAGGCTTTAAATCCCCGAACACCCATCCATTTTGGTGCAGCTTTTCAAGATCGCTTAAGAGCTGTAACATTAATACTACAATCCATGATTTTCCTTTCTGTTCAATAAACGATAGTAAATCCGGTCCCTTTATATACTCCATTACATAAAATGACACCTGTCCGCGATTTGTCCTCCAATCATCAACATCAAGCAAAGAAGGCCCGAGGGCAGACCCTTGGACCTTTGCAAAGGATTTTAAAACATTTACCTCAGAGGTAATCGACAATCCATTATCACTCATTTTCAAAGCTACCTGAGTGTTTTTATGATTCGCGAGATAAACCACTCCGTTTGCTCCATATCCCAGTTCCTTCAAAATGGTATATTGATTTGAATGCCATTTACCTGAAATGACTGTGCCAGGGCTAACCTTACATTGACTCTTCAAAGTATGATTCATCATCACGAGAAAGCAGGCTCCTTAATGATTGTTTTTGATTAAAGGCAGATAAAGCTGTCCTTAGTGCCGGCCCTGTTGGCGTAATGCCCCCAGTAAACAGCTGTGAAAAGATGCTTGTCAAAGATTGTAGTTTTGGCGTCCAATCCAGCAACATTTCGACATTATTCTTTTTCCCAGGAAATACATAAACGGAATAATAATTATCTCCCGTTCTTGCATTTAAGCTGATGGATAGGTCTAGAATCGCTTCTTTAACGGTCGGAAGCTTTTGTTTCATACTTGCGCTTGTATCGACAAGAATCAACACCTCTAATTCGACAGTCTCACCTAATTCATCGACAACCTCCATTACCTCGCCGCGCTTTTCAGGAGGTAAATCTTCAATCGTTTGTGAGTTTCCTAAAATTTGTTTTAGTTCTTTGTTTATAACTCCTTGGAGAGTTTGGGTCATCGCTTTCCTCGTTACCATTTGCACGGTATGTGCAAGCCGTTCTGCATATACGATTTGGCTCACTCCACCGCCAGATAAGGCAATACCTTCAATTTCCGTCATACCCTTTTCATCAATTACATCATGGTCCATAACACCGATTACATTCACCGTAATTCCTTCTTCTCTTGCAAGTGCTGCCATGGCAATTGGGTCTTCACCATGATTGGAGCACCCATCAGTTATCAATAAAATTTGGCGGATTTTCCCTGAATACATAACCATTCTCCCTCCACATCATGAATTGTTACCATTTTCGACGGGAAGGAGATGAAATATACATATTTAGAGACTTAGTTGTGCAAATTAAGCCATTTAGGCTCTTTTTTTCATTTTTTGCACAGGGATACTGGCCCATTTAGGAGTATTATGTTTTATTTTGGCCACTGTTACGGTCATATCATCATCAATAAATCCAGAGCTTGTGCGAATGACTTCTTCCATGATTAAATCCGCTACTTCCTGTGGATCGTCTGTTTGTAACTCCTGAATTTTCCGCTTCATCCAAAGCTCATAATTTTCGACATGCCTTGGTCCTTCAAAAACCCCATCGCTCATCATAATTAACAAATCGCCTGCCTTTAGCTGCTCGCTGACAACATCGACTTCGAATTCCTCAAGCATTCCAATTGGCAAATTACTGGCTTGAATTTTGATAATTTTATTCCCCCGTTTAATAAAACTTGGTGTTGAACCAATCTTTAAAAATTTTGCTGATGCATTTTGCAGATCAATCATGGCAAGGTCTAATGTTGAAAATATTTCATCTGTTGTCCTTAGGGATAGAATTGAATTAATTGATTTAATTGCTACTTGTTCCTCAATACCTGTTTGCAGGATTTTTTGCAAAAGTTGAATCGTCTCATTACTTTCATAATGTGCCCTTTCGCCATTTCCCATTCCATCACTAATGGCAATAGCGTACTTGCCTAAGCCAAGTTCAATTTCTGAGTAACTGTCGCCTGAAATAAAGCCCCCATCCTTAGCTGCATGGGCTACCCCCGTTTGTACAATAAACTTTTTTGAAGAACGGAAATTCGCATGACAAAGCCCATTTAAGTACTCTGCAGAATCTTCCTTTTGGACAACAATGGTTTCTCCGAGGATATCCGATAGCATCGGGGCAATCAACTTTTCACACTCCCCATGGCTATTGTAAAAAGGAATGGTCATTTCAATATCAACATTTCCTTGTTCAAGGCTGTAAATTTCAACCTGTTCAATTTGTATGCCAAAATCCTGAAGAGCCTCCATGATTTGCTCTTCCTGTCTATAGTGATTTTCCCGTTCACGCTGAATTTCCTTCGAAAAATTCTCCATTACCTCGGAAACACCTTGAAGCTGGTCAGCCACTAATCTTCTGCTTTCTCTTACTTGTTTTTTTAATTTTTGATTGGCCTGGAAAAAAGTAAGCTCGGTTTGAATGACATCATAGACTCTTTTAGACCTGGTACAATACTTGTCCCACTCTCTTGTAAGTTTTGTTTGAATAACCCCATCGTTTTGATCCATTTCATGAATAATTTCTTCCATATATGAATAGGTTGTATTAAAATTCTTTGCCCAGCATTGTTCTTTTTTAAAGCAGGTTTGGCAAGTTTTTTCCGTTACATTGCTCATAAAGTAATCCATTTCTCTCATATTCTCTTCTTCACTTGGCTCTACATCCATTTGTGAAAAACTATTGGATAGGGCGGAAAAAACATTAGAAAATTGGGAAACCCGCTGTGCCGTAACATCCCGCATCTTTCTCATGTATTTTTGTTGTTCAGCTGTGTACTCCGAAGTTCCCGGGATATACTTTGCTAGTCTTGAAGTGAAAACCTGCGGCGTTAATAGGAATAAAAGAATGGCTGCTGCGGACTCCAATAAGGTTTGCGATAAAGAGCCGCCTCCTTCTCCGTACATACCGATTAAGAGAGTAGCAATAAATAATCCTATCGATACACCTATTTTTTTCCCCTCTTTTAGTAAACCGCCTAATACACCCGAGAATGCCAGTAAACTCATATGGGTAAAGCTAGACACACTTGCCAGGCTAAAAATTAACCCGGTTACCACTCCAACGGTTGAACCCACCGTTGCACCGGCAATAAAAGAAAAGACTAAAACGAGATATCTCGACATAATATGTTCAACAGATAGATCATATACCTGCCAGCCAATGGTTCCGGTCATAATCGAAGCCAGCATAATAATTAAACCGATAATTTCCTCCGTTTTTAATAGCTGCCTGCGTTTGGTTACAGTTAATAACGGAATGCTTTGCAAAAAGATCAACGTTAAAATAAATGATAGGCTGGCCTGCACAGCAGCCATCATTCCGTCGTAAAATGTCAATTGCCCTGTTAGTATGAAGGATTCAATTAATTTTCCTAGGCCTAAGATAATTCCGACAAAAAATGGCAGTGACTTTATTCCGCTCTTTATCCATTTCTCTCCAATCCGGAAAACAACCAGAAATAGCAGGACTGCTACAAAAGTAAATCCAGCATTTTCAATCGATATTGTCGCAGCTCCTGCAATTAATCCAACTAACGCAAGCGGTGCGCGATCCCTTTTGATTAGATATACGGCTGCGAAAAAAGGGAGACTAAATGGAGTAAGTTTGGACAAGATTAAGGCTCGTCCAAGCAAAAATCCTACTAATAACAAAAGGTATCCCTTTTTAATAAAAAAAGACTCCAAATAATTATGGAGTTTTTTCACTCCCTTTTCCCACTCCCATTTGGATGAATGTAGGTTGACTTCTCCGATCGGCTCTATTAAACTAGCGTTTGGCTTTTCCATATCTCACACTCCCCTATTAATTCATCGTTGCCAACTATTATAAAGTTGATAGGGTTAAAAGTTTGTCAAAAGATTGAACGAATATGTAAGTTTCGTTCGACGGTATCCACTAAATTTATCCAAATAATCTGAAATATCATAATAATTGTCGGAATTTTGTGTAAATATGGAACGTGACTGTATTAATGGTCAGTGTTAATTTACTAACTAAGTTGATTGGAGTGGAAGGCGCCAAGACTCCTGCGGGAGTATGGGTCAGGGGAGACCCCACAGGAGCAAAGCGACGAGGAGGCTCCCCGAACCGCCCGCGGAAAGCGAAGCACCTGGAGCGGAAATCAACGGGCAAGCGTAACAAAACCTAAACAAAAAGACAAGTCATAATGACTTGTCATTGTTAATCTATATTTTGATCCTGCCCTTTATCATTCAATAAACAAGCAGCAAGTTATCCTCGTCTAGCTCCTCTTCCTCCACGTTTTGACTCAGTGTGTCGTTTTAGGGAAGATAAACGATCTTCGCTATCTTTTAAGAATTTAGCCATTTTTGTCTCAAAGTTTTCTGGTCTAGAGTTATTGCGATCGTTCGTTCTACCCTGACGAGGACGTTGTGAATGCGAATTAGAATGAGATCTTTGAGGTGCCTCTGGTCTATCTTTTGCTTTTTTAATGGATAGTCCAATTTTTCCATCCTTTTCAACATTAATGACTTTAACCTCAACTTGGTCGCCAACCTTAAGATGATCATTGATATCTTTTACATAGTTGTCTGCAACCTCACTAATGTGCACGAGCCCTGTTGATCCATCCGGCAGCTCCACAAACGCTCCGAAATTTGTAATCCCTGTTACCTTTCCTTGTAACTTGCTGCCTACTTCAATTGACATAAAAAAAATGTTCCTCCTTAAAAAAATAAAAAATCAATCTTACCTTATATTATACAGAAAGTAAAAAAACAGTGTCAATAAGACTAGTTACCGGTTGATTTTTCCTTTTTATCTTCCGGAATATTAAAGATAATTTCATTTTTCTTTGAGAAAAAATATTCTTTTCTCGCTAGTTTAGCAATGTAATCATCATCATTTAATTTAACAATATCCTCCTTAAGGATATCCTGCTGCTTTTTTAATTCAGCAAGCTTATGACCAAGCTGTTTTTTTTGTGCCTTTTTTGCATCTATCATGGAAGCCTGCGTTAGAATACTGGAAATCATGAAATAAGAAACGAAAATCGCAAAAACTAAAAACAACGAAAGGCGGCGTACGACTAACTTTCTTTTTCTAGCTGTTGCAATTTCAGCAAACTCTTGCTGCTCTACATACGTTGATTGAATCTTTGCTACATTTTTTTTGCGTACCGCGCTCATTTCATAACCTCCTTACTGTTTACGCTTTTTCCACTTATCTATCCACTTAACAATATAATTCTTCATTTTCTTGAATTTTCCTGCCGTTCTATTATATAACTTATCGACGGATTTTTTAAGACCTTTCGGCAAAAGTCTCCAAATTAATAGCAATATTTTTTGAACAGGTATGACAATGACTTTTAAAATCAACCATACAACCTTTAAAATAAATTTGACAAGGGTATAAAGGCCCCTGCCAAGGAAAATAACCATAAAAATGACTAGTTTTATAAGACCTACAATAGGCTTATAGACTACCATCAAAAATGAATGTTTAAGGAAACGATAAATGGAAATAACGGCTGTGATCAGTAATTCCAATAGGCGAAGATATGGCCCTTTAAAAAGACCTTGATATCCGGCAAAGCCACAGAGAAGGGCAATAAAGATATAAAAGCGGATTTCTCCATTATTCACTTGGAATAAAATGTAGAAAATGAGTAATGCTTGAATAATCCAAAATAGGATGTCGTTTACAAAAACGATGAAGCGATTCCTTCTTGGCCGATCTAAAAACCGCTGATAGGTATCAAACATTACTCCAAATAATGCACCCATTCCAATCATGGAGAGCATCGTTAGAAATTGAGTGGAAAGTGTCATCGGAATAACTTGCTAAAGAATCCTTTAGCTTTCTCCCCATGCTGTTCATCTAAATAGACTAAATCAAAGATTTTGCCCTTAATTGAAACAATACCCTTTTCCACATCGAGATTTTTCATTTGCAGATTTTGCCCTTTAATGGCCAAAAACCCCATGACGGTTTCTAATAAAAATTCTTCATTATCAAAGCTTTCCACCTGTTTTACGCCTGTAATGTCCAAAAGCTTTCTTCCCCGCATAATCACATCATGTTCTGGAACGCTGCTCTTTGTTGTATTGACATCATAATATTGGCTCATCTTCATCCCTCACAGTCAGTTGTACAAACCTTTTTGTACATGTTATGAGAGAGATAAAAGAAATAGAACAAGCACCTACTCTAATTCTTGCGAGCCTATTTTCTCTTCTTTTAGGACTGTATACATCTCGGCTGCTTCTTCCTTTCGAGATGTTTCCTGGATTCGGTCAATTCTTGCCGTTACTTTTCTTTGACCTAAGCGGATGGTTAATTCATCCCCCACCTTAACGGTTGAGCTAGCTTTTGCCTCTTTCCCATTAATCTCAATTCTGCCCTGATCTGATACTTCTTTTGCTAATGTCCGTCTTTTAATTAATCTTGAAACCTTTAAAAATTTATCTAAACGCATGATTACTCCCCCATTCTAATTGTCCAGCTCCAGCGCCTAGGGGCTCTAGGTCATAAGCCAATCCGTCAAGAAGGTTAAAAAGCAACCTTCCCGCCGGCTCGTCTTATGCTTGTCGCCCCTGATCAAGGCGCTTCCGCTTTTCTTATAATCCCTTGGCTTTCGCTTCATCCCAAAACAGGTCAAGCTCTTCAAGAGTGAATTCCTCAAATACTTTCCCGCTTTCCTTTACTTTTTCTTCAATAAACCGAAAGCGGCGGATGAATTTCTCATTTGTTTCAAATAAAGCCTCTTCGGGATGAATGTCTAAAAACCTGGCTACATTGACAAAAGCAAACAATAAGTCACCAAACTCTTGTTTAGCTAACTTAAGCTCTTGATCCTTACCATTCAACTCATCCTCAAATTCCCGAAGCTCTTCTTTCACTTTCTCGAAAGCAGGGGCAATTTCCTGCCAGTCAAACCCAACCTTTGCTGCTTTCTTTTGCAGCTCATAGGCCCGAATCAAATTGGGAATGGATTTTGAAACCCCTGAAAGGATGGAATCCGGCTGTTCCCCCTTTTCCTGCTTTTTAATTTCCTGCCAATTTTGAAGTACTTCCTTTGAATTTTCTGCCTTCACATTTCCAAAAACATGGGGATGTCTTCGAACCATTTTTGCTGAAATCCCTTCAATCACATCGTCGATGGAAAAGTAACCTTCATCCTCGCCTATTTGGGCATGCAGCAGGACCTGCAGGAGAACGTCACCCAATTCTTCAATTAAATGATCAAAATCCCCTTCATCAATCGCTTCAATCACTTCGTACGACTCTTCAATTAAATATTTCTTAAGGGATTCATGGGTTTGTTCCTTATCCCATGGACAGCCCTTCGGCCCGCGTAACTCCGCAATTATATCCCGAAGCTTTGAGAAGGTCTTAAATAAGATTTTTTCGTCTTGTACAGGCGGAACATAAACGGATGTAAGATTATTGATGCCAACATTGCGGTCAAGTTCATATAATGGCAGTTTCTCAATCTTTTCCTGACTGCTCCCTGCAGCTGTAACAAGATATACCTCGTATTCATCCGGCAACCGTTCCATTAAGGTTAATTTTACATTTGAAGCAACAAATTGATCATAAACCTGACTTATGATCATATGCTGTCCCATTTGGAGCTGACTGCTGCTAAGTGCCGTTCCATCTAGCAATTGAAATCCATCGATTGGATCTATTTTTAAGGATTGGAATAAGGCATCAATAAAACTCTGTCCCCCGCCAATATCAATTTCAATCCCTTCTTCTGGACCTTGCTCTAATAAAAGCTGAACAGCACGCTCCGCGACAAGCGGGTGTCCAGGAACAGCATATACAACCGGACCTGTTTTGGCCAAACTTAACAAGGTTGCAGTAATCTCTTGATATACCTCCTCAAATTGATCATGTTTTTCATAGATGGAATCAAATGAAATATATTGTAAACCCTCTTTTTCCAATTCAGCCACAACCGGATGCTCTTTTGTCCGTAAATAAACGTGTTCTGATTGAATTAATTTCTTATACACTCCTAACGGGAGCTGTTCCAAATCCCCGGCGCCCAAACCCAATATCTCAATTTTTTTCATATCCTAACCCCTCACCTTTTCTAGGCAATAACCGAATTAATTTACTTCCAAACGGGATTAAAGCTAAATCTTCTACTAAAAAGACCCTCCCGCGAATCAAAATCAACAAAAATAAAATTCCTCCCAATAAAACTCCGCTTAAAGCTTGAAAGGCGGACCCAACTCTTACCTCCATATGGGAAAGAAATAAAAAATTAGTTAGATATAAATATCCTTTTAAAAAGCCAGCCATCATAATAGCCGCGATTAGAACGGTTCGAATAAAGCGGATGGTAAAAACAGGAGCCTTCATCATGTTTTTAAACTTTAAATATAGCAGTAAATTAATCATGAATAGTGTAATAACCGATGAAACCGCAGCCCCCATGATACCTAACAACGGGCAAAAAATTAAATTTAGTCCATATTTTATTGGAAGCGACAGCACGACTATTAAAGCGGGAAAGAGCAGGACTCCCATTCCCTGCATGATCGCAATCATGGTCGAAATAAGCGAAGTAAATAAAATAACAAAACTAAGGACTCCCAATACTGATGAGCCGGATTCATTCTCAAAAAGCATGATATTCGTTGGTTTAATTATAGCCCATAGACCAGCAGAAGCCCCTATTCCAATGACAAGACTAATCCTCATTGCCAGCTGAATTTTATGATGTAAAAAACCCGGCTTTTCTTTTAATCTTCCGCTGGTAATCAGCGGCACAAGGGATAAAGACATGGATGTTGCGGCGACTGTACCCAATTGGATTAACGGTTGACCCCGGTCAAAGATCCCTTTTAGGCTTTTCGCAAAATTTTCTTCCGTCCCATTCAAAACCAGCAGGGAATAAAGGTTTAAGGAATCACCCAATTGAATAAATATCATCAGCATTCCACTGATACAGATGGTTAGTCCTTGAAACAATAACTCCTTGAAAATCCATTTTGTTTCCCTTTTTAACCCCCCGGTCATTCCTTGTTTTGGAACCACTCGTTTCCATTCTTTGCGAAACTTTAGAAATGTAAACAAAATAAGGGCGGAAACAATACTCCCTGTAATCGATCCAAACATCGCACCCCCGCCGACGAGGTAGAGGGAGTAGCCTTTCCGTGTAAAAAGATAAGCAAGGACAATGATTGTAACCACTCGTGCAATTTGTTCCCCTACCTGTGATAAGGCGGTTGGAACCATATCTCCATTCCCTTGATAATAGCCTCTTAATACAGCTACAACAGGAAAAGTCAAAAATACAATCGAAACCACCCTTAAAAGAATCGATAGCTTTGGGTCATTCATTAACAGGGCAATCGGCTGGGCCCCTATATAAAGGATTAAAAAACAAAGAAAACCAAAAATCTGCAAATAAAGAAATGATCCAAGGAGCAAAAGCCTCGGTTTCCCATTGTCACCTGCTTCTTTTTGCTCCGTATATAATTTTGAAATAACGACTGGAAATCCGGTGGTTGCTAGAACCATAGCAATGCCATAAAACGGGTACACCTGCTGGTATATGTAAAAACCAACATCCCCGACAATATTTTGAAACGGGATGCGGTAAAAGGCACTTAGAATTTTGGTAACCAGGGCCGCAATCGTTAAAATGAAAGCCCCCCGAAAAAGGGCCTTTGATTGATTCACGGGCTTCAATAATTTTTCCTCCAAACAGAAATGCGCAAGCACCTTGATCAGCGCTGGAGCTAGACAAAATAAACTCCCATGTATTATAGCATAGGATGCGGCTTAATTTGGTGCATGAAAAAAGACAGCGAGCGCTGTCCTTTCGTTAAAAAAACTAAAATTATGACTCCATTTGTCTTGCTAAGAATCCGGCTGCTGTTTCAACAGCTTTTTGTTCAACTTCTCCAACTGTTCCTTCTTTAGAGAAAATAATAACTGCTCCAATCGGATCTCCATTTGCAATAATCGGTCCAATTGTATATGATGAGATCGCCTCCGGGCTTCCATCTGACAAGGCTACATCGCCTTGTTGAGTGACAAGAACGGAATTACGGTCCTCCATCGTTTTTTCAACCAAATCACTGATATTTTTATTTAAATAATCCTTTTTTGAACCTCCAGCAACAGCGATATAGGCATCTCTATCACAAATTAGTACTGGATTTCCAAGGCTGTCAAAAAGGGCTTCCGCATATTCTTTAGCAAAATCGCTTAATTCGCTAATTGGAGAATATTTCTTTAAAATCACTTCTCCGTCTCGATCCACAAAGATTTCTAATGGATCCCCTTCGCGAATTCTTAATGTTCTGCGAATTTCCTTCGGTATGACAACACGACCCAAATCATCGATTCGACGAACTATTCCAGTTGCTTTCATCCAATGTTGCCTCACTTTCATCTGATGATTTAAACTAACTTGGTAATGATGCTTATGTAATAATCACCACCAACTTTGAACTTAGTATCTTTCATCTGGAAAGTTCTATACACAATCATTATATTTTTTCACATATGTGAGAAAATTTCCTTTTAGGTACAGGATTAACCACTGAATTGAAATCCAATAAATTGAAAAAAGATTAAGTAACTGGATTTTCTTCGCCCTTTTTCGATGCTTCAAGCCCCTTTATCATTTCAAAAGCAACATGAAGCCATTTTGCTATTTCGCACCCTTTTACATTGATGGTCATTTTTAATTTATTGCCATCCATTCCTGGGGTAACCATTCTTCCAAACTGACTGCTGATTTTAAACAGCTTATGGCCATCAATCTTGCTGCTTACTTTTTCATTCACTAACAATGTTACATCCTGCTTCACTTGCTTTATTTGTTCAACACCATTTAGAAGGGCATAAACCTTCATTTCTGCAATTTGGAAGAGGTATGCTACTTCATTTGGATATTCGCCAAAACGGTCAATCATTTCCTCTTGAAGCTCCTGTGCATCTTCTAATGCTTGAATACCCCTGAAGCGCTTATACATTTCAATTTTTTGATGTCCATCCTTAATGTAGGAATCCGGAATATACGCATCAATTTCCAAATCAATTTCAACCGTTTTTCTTTCAGCTTCCTTAAGGTCGCCCCGCTTTTCCTCAATGGCTTCCTTCAACATTTGTGAATACAAATCAAATCCAACCGAATCAATAAAACCATGCTGTTGTGCCCCTAATAAATTACCGGCACCCCTGATGGATAGGTCCCGCATCGCAATTTTAAATCCGGAGCCAAGCTCCGTAAATTCCTTAATTGCCTGCAAACGTTTCTCGGCAACCTCCGTCAAAACTTTATCCTTTCTATACGTAAAATAGGCATAGGCAACCCGATTCGATCTTCCAACCCGGCCGCGCAGCTGATAAAGCTGTGAAAGTCCCATTCGATCAGCATCAAAGACGATTAACGTATTGACATTAGGAATATCAACACCCGTTTCAATAATTGTTGTACTGACGAGAACATCAAATTCTCCGGATAAAAAGCTCAACATTACAGACTCTAATTCATTTTCCGACATCTGCCCATGGGCAAAAGTTACACGGGCATCCGGTACAAGCATGGAAATTTCCTCTGCCTTCCGTTCAATATCCTCTACCCGGTTATATAAAAAGTATACTTGTCCGTCACGGGCGAGTTCCCGTTCAATGGCCTCTCTGACAAGCGATCCATTATACTCCATAACATAGGTTTGCACAGGGAAACGATTTTCAGGCGGTGTTTCGATCACCGACAAATCTCGAACTCCCAGCATGGACATATGCAGAGTTCTTGGAATTGGTGTGGCTGTTAATGTTAAAACATCCACATTTGTTTTTAACCTCTTTATCTTTTCCTTATGTGTAACCCCAAACCTTTGTTCTTCATCGATAATTAACAGCCCTAAGTCACGATAAATGACATCCTTTGACAGCAGGCGGTGTGTTCCAACGACAATATCAACAGTCCCCGCCTTCAGCCCTTTTATCGTTTCCGTTTGTTGCTTTTTAGAACGAAAACGGCTTAACAAACCAATATTAATAGGGAAGTCCTGAAATCTTTCCCTTAATGTTTCAAAATGCTGTTGAGCTAGAATGGTTGTTGGCACAAGGAAGGCAACCTGTTTGCCATCGGTAATTGCTTTAAAGGCCGCACGAATAGCAACCTCCGTTTTTCCATAACCAACATCGCCGCAAAGGAGCCGGTCCATTGGACGCAATCTTTCCATATCCTTTTTAATCTCACGAATAGAACGTAACTGATCTTCTGTTTCTTGGTATGCAAAGTTTGTTTCGAATTCTCTTTGCATGTCTCCATCAGGTGAGAAAGCATAGCCAACCGCTGCTTCACGTTCGGCATACAGCTTAATTAAATCATCCGCAATATCTTGGACAGAGGATTGAACTTTCTTTTTCACCTTTTTCCAATCAGTGCCGCCAAGCTTATAGATTTTAGGCTCTTTTCCTTCAGACCCAACATATTTTTGGATTAAATCAATTTGTTCAACAGGAACATACAGTTTATCCGTTCCTTGATAACGAATATGTAAATAATCCTTATGAATTCCATTAATTACAAGTGTTTCAATACCAAGGTATTTTCCAATCCCATGGTTTACATGAACAACATAGTCACCAATCCGGAGCTCGGAATAGCTTTTAATTCTTTCCGCATTCGATAGTTTTTGCCGGCTAGTAGATTTTTTCACTCGTTTATTAAATAACTCTTCCTCGGTAATCACGGCAATTTTTTGAATGGATAATTCAAATCCAGTTTGGAGATTTCCTCTCATAATTTGAACTTTACCTGGTAATGGCTCCTGCCCTTCACCTAAAAGCGAGGATTCAATTTCATAATCCTCTAAAACCCGCTCCAGCTTTTTTACCCGTTCTTCATCGGGGCCGAGTACAAGAATAGAATAGTTGCTTTTTTTCCAACGGTCTACTTCTGCTTTAAGCAAATGCATTTGTCCATGGAAATTTTGCATAGGCTTACAAGAAACATTAATAATATTTTGCGGACTAGTATTTGTGACATGACGGAGAAATAAAGACATATAAAGGACTGGAAAATTCCTTTTTTGTAAAAGCCCGTGTAGGTCATGTGAAATAACCAGGTCATGGATAATTTGTCCCTCACCTAATAAGGAGGTATACCAGTCTGCTTCTTCCTTGACTAAAGATTCATTCATTTCATGAACCCTGCTGATTTCATCAATAAATACTAAACCGTTATGCGGAAGATAATCTAGTAAACTACCAGCATTTTCGTAGGCAAGAGATAAGTATTTATAGACTTGGTCAGGCTTTTGCTGATTTTTTAGCAGCTCTAATTCATATCCAATATTTTGTGCCAGTTGGATTTTAGCCTTTTCGTCCTTTAATTTTTTTAAGCTTTTTGCTAACCCTTCTTCTAACCTTTCAACGATTCGACTGTAATTTACATCCTCAAGAAGAATTTCTGTTGCAGGGCCAATTAAGATTTCAGAAATCTTTTCCTTGGAACGTTGGTCCTCAAGGGAGAAATAACGGATCGAATCAATTTCGGTATCAAAAAGTTCAATACGAAGCGGGTCTGATTCTGTAAGAGGATAAATATCAATAATTCCGCCCCGTACACTAAATTCTCCAGGAGTAGACACCATTTCTACCCTTACATACCCCATCTTAACAAAGGTTGTAAGCGTTCTCTCTATATCTAAGTCTTCCCCTAGTTTTAAGGAAAGTTGATAGTTTTTCCACATAGCCTTTGGCGGAGTAATTTTTTTCAAGCCAGAAATAGGAGCTATTAAAATTCCGCGGCTATTTTTGCTCCAATAGTTCAAAGCTTCAATTCTTTGAGCCTTTAATTCCGGGCTGGCAATACTCATTTCAGCAGCGATCAGTTCATTTGCCGGAAAAAGAAAAACATCCTTTTCATTTACTAGATTGACAAGATCATCATATAGCTTTTGTGCTTGCAGCAAATTATAGGTAACGAACATAATCGGCCTTTTCATTTGTTCATAAATGGATGCTGCAAAGATGGTCCTCGATGAGCCCGATAACCCTGCAATTAACTGTTCCTTTAGCCCTTCTTCCATTCCAGATATAACAGAATGTATGTCTTCCTGTCGAAGGAATAATGATGTTAAACTGTTCAACCTAAATCCTCCTCTCTCAACTGAAAAGCTAAAAGCCCTTTTTTCAGGGGCTGGAGCTGGACAGTATACAAATTTCATATATTATAAAAGTTTAAATTTCAAAACAGAAAAATGCTTTGGAGTGCATCCAAAGCTAGTTAATGAATAAGAAAATCATATTGATGGTATTCTGGAGTTCGCTCCAAAGCTTCCTGGCAGTCTTCACAAATCGAGGTTATGTGAATATCCCCAGATGGATCGTACGCAACCATTTCTTGTCTTTCCCGTTCAGTTAACTTATTCAGACCAAGCGTTTCGCTGTGTATGGATGATTGTTCGATAGAGCCTAATTTTGTGCCGCAATGCCTGCAATGATAATGGATGGCCACGCCTGTCCCTCCCTATTCTTCGATTTAATATTAGTATATTAACCCAAACAGGGGGAATCTATTCACTCTAAAGTCACTTCTCAAACCGCAAACATTCAGTTTTGGATATACGCTTTATAATATGAAAGGATGGCCTATCTCATGTACATTTACTGATTAAAATCATTCATTACTTGTATAAATGGCCTCTCCAGCCAGGCTTCACATGCATCGGCACTTTTTTGAATAACATCTTGAACCTGTGACTGCTCTTCTTTATGAAATTTCCCCAGAACATAATCAGGCACGCTCATCCCATTTTGTGGGCGGTCAATGCCGATTCGAATTCTGTTAAATTGCTGCGTGCCAAGATGGGCTACCGTGGACTTAATTCCATTATGACCGCCTGCGCTTCCCTTTTGGCGGAGACGAATTTTCCCAACAGGTAGATCAAGGTCATCATAAATCACCAAGAGGTCTTCTAAATCGATATCATAATAATCCATTACGGCGCGAATGGATTCCCCGGATAAGTTCATATAGGTCAATGGTTTTAACAATAAGACCTTTTCCCCTTTGTAGAATCCAATTCCATACAAACCTTTTAATTTGGATTGGTCTAACGGAATATTAAATCGGCGCGAAAGCTCATCAATGACATCGAAGCCTACATTGTGCCTCGTATGTTCATATTGCTTCCCCGGGTTTCCTAAACCAACCATTATTTTCATCTTTCCCACCTCTTCCGGTTCAGACCACTTTCTAAAAAATTTTCGAAGCATAAATTCTCTCCATTATTTTCGCTTTAAATAAGAACTGCAAAAGACGTAACCTTTGTTTAGGTTACGTCTATTACTATTAGTCTCCAATTGGTTCTGTTTCTCTTCCTTCTTCTTGATCAGGATGGCCGCCATCTTGCTGTTCACCTGCATTAATTTCTTCTTCCTGTTTAGGAGGAAGAATCGAGGCAACCACTTCTTCTGCATCATGATTAATCGAAAATGACCCTTGATAGAGGATATCTGCAATGGTTACATTTTCACCAACCTGCAGGTTCGTGACATCTACTTCAATCTGAGCCGGAATATTGTCAGGAGTTGATGTGATTGACAATTCGTGGACTGGCTGCTGTAGAACCCCGCCATCTTTCACACCTGCGGCCTCACCAGTAAGTACAAGTCTGACCGATACATTGATTTTTGAAGACTTATCAACTGCTAAAAAATCAACATGTGTAATTTCTTTTTTAATACAATCCTCTTGATAATCCTTTAAGACAACATCATGCTGATTTCCACTGATATCAAGAGAAAAGACACCATTCCTGCCTACAGAACGAATGGTTTTCGTTAAATCAGCAGAACTAATATAAACAGGCTTACTTTCAACCTTTGCACCATAAATAACAGCTGGAATGCTTCCAGTGTCCCGAATTTTCTTTAAAGCAGAATGACGAAATTCATTGCGTTCTTTTGCTTGTAAAACAGTACTCATTGAAATGTCACCTTCCTATTTAAGTTCACTTTATAAAATTACCCCAAAACAGGAAGGTCTAAACATTTTAATTCAGTATAATTCGGATGGATCCTTGTACGGATTAATCAAATAATGTACTTACGGACTGTTCCTCATGTACACGGATAATTGCTTCACCGATTAGTGGTGCGACAGAAAGATTTATAATTTTATCAATCTTTTTCTCTTCCGGAAGTTCAATTGAGTTTGTAACCACTAATTCTTTAATTTTTGAATTTTGAATTCTTTCAATGGCTGGACCGCTCAATACAGGGTGTGTACAGGAGGCATAAACCTCTAAAGCACCGTTTTCCACTAATGCATTTGCAGCAAGTGTAATCGTTCCAGCTGTATCAATAATATCATCAATAAGAATAGCTACCTTTCCATCAATGTTACCCACAATATTCATAACCTCGGCAACATTTGGACGCGGACGGCGTTTGTCAATAATCGCGATTGGAGCTTTTAGGCGCTCTGCCATTTTTCTAGCTCTTGTTACCCCGCCATGGTCTGGAGATACAACGACAAGATCACCGTCTAGTGCTTTGTTCTTAAAGTATTCTGATAAAATCGGCACTCCCATAAGGTGGTCAATTGGAATATCAAAGAACCCTTGAATTTGCGGTGCGTGCAAATCAAGACAAATTACACGAGTTGCTCCTGCTGTTTCAAGCAGATTTGCTACTAATTTTGCGGTAATTGGCTCACGGGCACGTGCTTTACGATCTTGACGGGCATAACCATAATAAGGCATAACAATATTAATCGTTTTTGCAGATGCTCTTTTTAATGCATCAATCATGATTAATAGTTCCATGAGATTCTCATTAATCGGATTGCTCGTTGACTGGATTACGTACACATCACAGCCGCGGATACTTTCTTCAATATTAATTTGAATTTCTCCGTCACTAAATCTAGTTACTGAACACTTTCCAAGCTCTACACCGATTACTTTTGCAATTTCTCTTGCCAAGGGAAGATTAGAATTTAAACTGAATACCTTTAAATTTGGATCTAAATATTGATTTGACATGATGGTCCTCCATTATTCTCGCTTATTTTTTCAAATTAAGCTTTTGAACGTAGTTTTCCTTATTCACTTGCTTCGCACGGGCAATGGACAATGCCTCTCCAGGTACATCCATGGTAATGGTAGAACCTGCAGCAACATATGCACCCTTCCCAACTGTAACAGGAGCAACAAGATTTGAATTACAGCCGACAAAGACATCATCTTCTATTTTGGTTAAATATTTATTTTTACCATCATAGTTAACCGTGATTGAACCACAGCCGATGTTTACATTATTACCCACTTCTGCATCTCCAATATAACTTAAATGAGAGGCTTTGCTTCCCTTACCAAATACAGCCTTCTTAATTTCAACGAAGTTTCCAATCTTCACTTCATCTTGAATGGCTGAATCAGGCCGAATATGGGCAAACGGCCCAATATTGACATTTGCGCCAATTGAGCTTTTATTAGCAGCAGATTGGCGGATAACTGTTCCATTCCCGATTTCACAAGTATCAATCTCAGAATGCGGGCCAATTTGACAATCAGAACCAATGATCGTTCTACCCTTCAGGATGGTCCCAGGATAAATCACAGTATCCTGGCCAATTTGTACATCTGTCTCAATATAGGTGTTATCGGGATCGATGAGCGTTACACCATTCCGCATATGGTCTTCATTAATCCGGTTTCGCATAATTCGCTCTGCAGTGCTTAGCGCGATTCTGTCATTCACGCCAATCGTTTCTTCAAACTTATCTGTTTGGAAAGCGGTAACAATTTCACCTTGTTCCTTTAGAATCTCGATAACATCCGGTAAATAGTATTCCCCTTGAACATTATCATTTGAGACCTTTAATAATGCCTCAAAAAGAGCCTCATTGTCGAAGCAATACGTTCCAGTATTAATTTCATTAATGGCCCGCTCTGCCTCTGTGGCATCTTTGTGTTCAACGATTTTTTCAACCAATCCGCTTTCATTTCGAATGATCCGGCCATAGCCTGTTGGATCTTCAATCCTCGCAGTCAGAATGGTAGCCTTTGCAGCTAGTTCTTGATGATGGTTAAATAAGGCTTCCATCGTTTCTGCACGAATTAATGGAGTATCACCGCAGACAACAATGGTTGTTCCCTTTTTACCAGCGAGCATTTCTTCAGCCTGAATGACCGCATGTGCCGTTCCAAGCTGTTGTTCTTGAAGAGCATAAAGGCTTTTATCGCCTAATTGGGCTTTTACCATTTCTGCTCCATGCCCGATAATCGTAACCATTTCTTCTATATCCAGCTTTGTTATTTGATCCACTACATGCTGAACCATTGGTTTTCCACAAACCGGGTGCAACACTTTATAAAGCTTTGATTTCATCCGCGTTCCTTGTCCTGCGGCTAAAATCACAGCATAACGATTAGACATGAACATGCCTCCAATTTACCTTTTTATCCATTAAAAATATTAACGCAATTTGCTTGCCTTTTCAAGGAATGTTCCGAAAGTGTCTTAATTTGTTATTTGGAGTGCCGCTTAGAGGACTGATAGAGGGGACAATTAGCGAAGAATCTAAAAAATAAAAAGAGCCTTACGTGGAAGAAAGGCCCTAGTTGTCAAAATCCTTAGGAAGCTCCGGCTTCTTCAAATTCAATTTCCAATTCACCTAAGCGGTGGTACTCTGCCAAAACAGCTTCTTGGATTTTTCCGCGTGTTCCTGAATTGATTGGATGCGCAATGTCACGAAATTCTCCGTCTGGAGTACGTTTACTTGGCATAGCTACAAATAAACCGTTGTTTCCATCGATAACACGAATGTCATGAACTACAAATTCATTGTCTAATGTGATTGATGCAATCGCTCTCATTCTTCCATCCGTATTAACGCGGCGTAATCTTACGTCAGTTACTTCCATGTGCTCACACCCTTTTCTTCTAGATAAAAAGCTAGATTAATAAATTCAACAGAAATCTTGGTTTTCCTTCTTTAATTTTAAAATTTTTTAGAAAAATTAGGGCAAAAAAGTGAACTTCTGTAAAAAACGGTAATTTTCTTACATTTTAAGACAAAATAATAAATATTTCCCTCCTTACAAATAAAAAAGCACTCGTTTATTTCACGAGCGCTACAACTTCGATCTCAACTAATACATCTTTAGGTAATCTGGCTACTTCGACACATGAACGTGCAGGTTTATGGGTGTGGAAATATTCTCCATATATTTCATTAAGCTGTGCAAATTCATCCATATTTTTAATAAAAACAGTGGCTTTTACAACTGTCTCTAATGATGCACCAGCAGCTTCTAGTACTGCTTGTAAATTTTTAAATACCTGGTGGGTTTGTACCTTAATATCTCCTTCAACCAAAGTACCTTCCGCTGTGAGTGGAATTTGACCAGAACTGTAAAACAAATTATTGACAACAATACCTTGAGAATAGGGACCAATTGCAGCTGGTGCTTGATTTGTTTGAACGATTTCCATATGTAAAACCCTCCTATTTATTCAGTGTAAAATAGTTACCTTCTTTAACATTAATCTTTTTTTCCTTCAAATCAACATCCGATAATTGAACAAGAGATAAATAGTTATCAACCAGGCGCTCTTCAATTTTTTCCGCTTCGACTAAAACAGCAATCCCGGCTACTGTAGCATTAAATTCCTCTAATAAACTAATCATGCCGATGACTGTTCCGCCAGCTTTCATGAAATCATCGACAATCAAGACCCTGGAGCCTTCTGTAAGGCTTCTCTTAGAAAGAACCATCGTTTGAATTCTTTTGGTTGAACCAGAGACATAATTAATGCTTACGGTCGGTCCCTCCGTTACTTTGCTGTCCCTTCTGACAATCACAACAGGAGCATTTAATTGACTTGCCACTGCATAGGCAAGCGGAATCCCTTTTGTTGCCACAGTCATGATGACATCAATTTTAGCTTCGGAATAAGCAGAAGCAATAATCCTTCCTGCTTTTTGGACAATTTGAGGATCCCCCAAGATATCCGTCAAATATAAATAGCCTCCAGGTAATAACCGATCAGGAGTAGCGATTAATTCACAGAGTTCTTGAACAAAAGGCCTCGCATTTTCTTTGCTTATTTGCACTAAGAATTTAACGCCTCCAGCTGCACCCGGTACCGTCTGCAAGGTTCCAAATCCTTTTTGCTCAAATGTTTCTTTGACTATCGCTAAATCTTCACTAATAGATGATTTTGCTGATTCATAACGATCGGCGAAAAATGTCAGCGGTACGAGCTGGCGAGGATGGTCCAGTAAATAATTCGTCATATCAATCAACCGTTCACTTCGACGAAACTTCATAATAACCTCCAAAAGACGAAAATTCTAATTAAAATATATCACTAACGTACGCATTTAATCAAGGAAGTGGCGTTCTCCTAACATCCTCACCGCAAAAACCTGGTCACAAAATCCTCTTAAGCCGTTATAGATTCGATGCATTCTCGAATCATGCTGAACTAAACCAAAAACCGTCGGGCCACTGCCACTCATTAGTACAGCATCAGCACCAAAGCGCTTCATTTGATCCTTGATGAGGGCTACCTCCGGATGCAGGTTTAATGTAACATCTTCTAAAACGTTCCCAACGTTTTGACAAACCTGCTGATAATCATTATTTTTTATTGCTTCAATCATTCCATTTGTGTTCGGGTGCTTCATTCCATTTAAGTCGAGGCGGCGATAGACCTCTGCTGTTGATACACCAATAAAGGGTTTCGCTAAAATCACCCAGCATGTAGGAGGAGCTGGGAGATCGGTGATAAATTCTCCTCTGCCCTTTGCTATGGCTGTCCCGCCATATACACAGAAGGAAACATCTGACCCAATTTCAGAACCGAGTTCAGCCAGCTCATCCAGTGTTAATCCGAGCCCCCATAACTTATTTAAACCTCTTAATGTTGCCGCAGCATCACTGCTGCCGCCGGCAAGGCCTGCAGCAACCGGGATTGTCTTTTCAATGGAGATCACAACCCCTTTTTTGACTTGAAAACGGTCCTTTAACAGCTGAGCAGCCTGATAGGCTAAATTTCGCTGGTCATCCGGAACGTAGCGATTATGGGAAAGAATATGTATTTTATCTTGATTTAATAAACTTAGCTCAACTCGATCGGCCAAATCAATTGTTGTCATAATCATTTCAACTTCATGATATCCATCAGGACGTTTGTTCAAAACATCTAATGATAAATTAATCTTGGCCGGTGCTTTTATTAAAAGCTTCACAACGTCCACCTACTTTAAAAATTGACAGTTCCATATTTTGTCCTATTTTACCACAAAACGGTCAATGTAAGACGTGATAGAAAAATAATCCTATCAAATATAACATTTTAACAAAAAATAATGCAGAAATGAAAGGCCAGGGGGTTTATTCCCTGGCCTGACCGTGGTGAATCTATCGGTTTAAACTGACTTCAGAAGATATCGATCTTTTGGTTAACGTTTGTTCAACAACTGTTGCTGGGCAAGCTCTATGGCACGCTTTACCATATTACCTGCGTCACGGGCTTTAATCCCGCCCCAGCCTTCTTTTTGAACCACATCATAAAAGCCAAGCTCCTTTGCGAGCTCCTCTTTAAATTGACCAGACATGACACCTCTTCTTCTGCCCATCTAAACAACCCCTTTCTTCACTCACGGTATTTATAGTATGTATAAATTTAATCTTTTCATGTTATCTATAATCATCCATGTCGATTTTTGAAGAAAGCAAAAAGCAGTAAACCACCGTTTACCGCCTAAACATTGCTCATATGTTAGCTTAAAGCTAAGTGTCCTGATGCATCTTCAAAGGTGATTTGAACGGTCTCAGTCAATACATCTGCATAGCTGTATGAAACGCGCTCAAAAGCATTCTCATCTTGATCCAACTCAATGACAAATACTGAAGGGTATGTTTCCGCTAAAACACCGGAACGCTCAATCGTTTTTCTGCGTCCTCCGTTTGCCTTAAGTAACAATCTTTTCCCTAAATTTGAGTCAAGAGCCTTTTTAATATCGGCTAAGGTTTTTGGCATTCGGTCCACCTCACTATGTAAAAGTATACCACGCAAATAACATTTTGTCAAACAAAATATAAAATTATATCAGTCCGATAAAAAGATTGTCAATATTTTTTCTTCTACTTTTTCTTCTAAATTTCAACATTTCTATGGTTTCCTTAACTTGCCTTAAATATGTATCAATCATAAAAAAAAAGCCCCTTTGAGTAAAAAAGGCTTTCAATTATTCCTCCGGAACCGGATTATACGGCATTCCAGTCCGTAATACTCCCCTTGTTTCGATTCCTCCTAATCCTTTTTCGCCGGTCAATGTATTTCTTAATACATCCCAGACATTTATCCGTTCCATAAAGGGAGTAAAGCTAATTTTGGCTACGATATATACAGGGTCAAGTGCATGGATATTGATCCTTGATGGTGAACTTGCAAAATTGGCTCCTGCATGAATGAGCGATTCAAAATGGGATTGGCAGGCACCTGCAAAAATCACCAATTGATCCAAATGCGGTATTTTTCGGCGTGCTTCCCGAACGGTTTGAACAAAATGTTTGGAATGACGATATGCATTGATATCGGTCATTTTCCCTTTTGCTTTTGAATAAGCATCATGTCCTGTGATGACAAGGATGTCGGGACGGTAATAATCAATTAATTGACCGATTTTTTCAGGCATTTCTTTTTCATTACAATGAATTCCTGTGACTGGTATCCCGATTTTATCGTATAAGTCCATACATTTCTTTAAGTAATTTGGGTCTCCATCTAAATGAAGGACCTTACCGGGAATCTGGAAGTAATTAAATGATTTGACATACCCGTCTGTTGCTTCATATTCCTGTCTGTGCTTCAATAAATCAACATCTTGTGTAAAAAGCCGGTACGATTGTTCCTCCAGAGTTCGAAATTCCTGTGTCATCCTCATTCTGTCTGTTTGGTTAATTGGAATCAAATCGTAATAGGGTGCATCTGCAATTAAGCGAAAATCTTCACCGTAGAGGATGGCAATCTTTTGACCGTTGATTTCCCGAATATCTATAATTCGGAAGAGAATATCGCAATTATGTGATTGTCTGCCGACAACATCCATTAATTTTAAATCCATTGCTGTCACTCCAATAAGACCAGCAAATAAGGCCTTCCAAATAAAGTTCCTTTCATAGGCTATGCAGAATACGGCAGATTTGTGACGGAATGGGGTGAAGGCTTGAAACACCTCTCTAAGCAAAAAAAAGACCCTCTAAGAGGTCTTCTACTTAAAATAAGGATATAATGCATCACTGAGCCTTCCGAACTCTTCTAGGGAGAGTGTTTCCCCTCTTCTAGTCGGATCAATCCCGCATCCGCCTAAAGCTTCAAGGATTTGTTCCTTTTTCTGCTTGCCATCCGGCAGCTGGCTAGTTAAATTGTTCAACAATGTCTTTCTTCTCTGGGCGAAGCTTGCTCTTGTAACTTGGAAAAAGAAACCCTCATCTTTCACCGTAACCGCAGGAGTAGTCCGCCTCGTCAGCCTGATAACCGCAGAATCGACATTAGGCTGAGGAACAAACACGGTTTTCGGAACAATCATTACCGTTTCGGCTTCCGTATAGTACTGAACAGCTATTGAAAGTGACCCGTAATCCTTTGTACCTGGAGAAGCTGAAATTCGATCCGCCACTTCCTTTTGGAGCATGACAACAATTCCGCGAATCGGCAGATGCTCCTCGAGGATTTTCATAATAATCGGTGTTGTTACGTAATACGGTAAATTTGCAACCACCATCAGATCATCAATTGTTTGAAACTCATCCTTAATGACCTCTTTTACATCTGCTTTTAAAACATCCTGATGAATCACTTTTACGTTGGAATAAGGGTCAAGAGTATCCTTTAAAATAGGCAGCAAGCGCTGATCAATTTCAAAAGCAACTACCCTTTTGCTGCTGCGGGCAAGTTGCTCGGTTAACGCACCAATCCCCGGTCCAATTTCAATGGTGCCCGTATCTTCTGTAATATTGGCAAATTCAACGATTTTTTTTAATATGTTTGTATCAATCAAAAAATTTTGTCCTAGGCTTTTCTTAAACGAAAAACCGTATTTCTCCAGTATAGCCCTTGTTCTAATAGGGGTCGCGATATCTTTATTCATTTTGTTCCTCCTGAAGCACGACTGAAAGTGCCTGTGCGAATTCCTGCTTACTGATTTGAAACATCATTAAGCGCTTATGTAGCTGTTTTCCATTTGTATAGCCAATTTTTAAAAGGTTCCCCAGCTTGATTCGGCGTTCCTTTGACCCTTCACCGCCAATTAGACCTGCTGTGACTAAATCCTCTTGGGAGATTTCTTCGACAATCGTTTCACGCATCATTTGGGCATCCTTTAAAGCCTCAACAATTGCCTCCGGGTGGGCATGTTCCACTCCGACCCCTTTCCCATTCTTGGCAATTGCCACTTCCTTTGGTAAAAAGGCATGTTTGCACCCCGGTACCTTTTCTGCAATCGTCTTTCTAATCTTTTCGCCGGGAAAATCCGGGTCGGTAAAAATAATAACCCCTCTCTTTTCTTGGGCACGTTTTACCTTCTCGATTGTTGCTTGATTTACTGCTGATCCGTTTGTTTCAATTGTATCTGCATCTACCGCCCTTTTAATGGCGGTCGTATCATCCTTGCCCTCTACCACAATTATTTCTTTAATCTTCATTTTTTCCTCCAAAAAACATAAAAAATAAAAAATTGAAAAAAATTTGAAACATTTTTGTAATGTCCATCGTCTATATAAATGAAAAACATCATACAATAGAAAAGAATCTATAAATGGTTCAGATGATGCTGCTAAAAGGCGCTCACGCTTTCCTTAGTATAAAGAAATTCGCGAAAAAAGCAAAATGCAGAGGAAGGTATCCTCTGCACAAAAAAGCTTAATTTAGGACTTTAATTTTCACCTTCCGAACACCCCAGCGATATGCCTGCGATCTGGATGGAAAGAAAACATCTATTTTGTAACCATTAATAGCCGAACCCGTATCTGCTGCTACAGCATAGCCATAGCCTTCCACAAAAACCTTTGTTCCAAGAGGAATGATATTCGGATCAACAGCAATCACTTTTACATTTGGATTCGCCCGCAGGTTAATCCCTGTTGCCGTCCTTCCCGAACAGCCGTTACAATCTGCTGTATAAGCCGTTGTACTCACATAGAACTCATTACCGGTATCACTTTCACCACGAGATACTTGTAAATCCAACTCCTTCGTTCCGACAGCCACAATCTTATCCTGTTTCTCTTTAAGCTTCTGCTCATTAATTAGTTTTCTTGAAACTTCTTTTCCATTTTCGTAGAAAACTTCATATTCTCTTGAAACAAGTCCCTTCTGGCCTTCCTTGACAGTCTTTTCTTTACCTTTAGCGAGGCTCTCATCTTTTTTTGTTATTACAGCAAAATGAACTGGTTCTTCCACTACATCGGTGACTTTTTCTACTCGAATAACGTGAATCACATTATTCTTTTTGACTGTCGCAGTTAATGACGGTTCAACTCGGTCTAATGATTTTAGTTTAATCCCCTGTTGTGTTAAAAAGTCAGCGACCGTAGTCGAAGTGGACCATACTTTCTTCCTCTTTCCACCATCTACATATGTAAGATGAAAGGCAGCTTTAATATTAATTTTCATCTTGTTTTTAATCTGTTTCTGCGGCTTAGGCAAAATTTGGTCATGTTTTTTTAACGAAATTTTCTGATTTCCTAGAAGCTCAGCAACCGTATCGGCTGTTGTCCATACCGTTTTCTTCTCGTTGTCTTTCACAATAGTAACCTGTTTTGCTTGTTTCCAGACAATCTTTTGATCATCTTTTACATTGCTATTTGTAGGCGGAAACAAGTAGTCTTGAGAGCGAATCTTTAACCCTAGCTCGTCGAATACTTCTTTGACGGTATCTGCATGTGTTTTTACGATTCTTTCTTGGCCATTCAGTGTCATTGCCACTGTTTTCTTCGACCCCTCAAACACAAGGAAACCAAGAGCACCGGCAAAAACTACTAAACTAGCGAATACAATGGGCCATTTCTTCTTGCTCACAGACCTGGAAATCAGGTTTTTCATGTTTTTGAATACGATGAAAAACGCCTCCTTCTTGTTGGAGTAAATAATAAGAACCACGCTGTCGGCTGTCAACCCTTGCATTCCTGTGAACGTATTTCTAATTATGCATAATGTTGGATGGAAAGCAAAGGAAAACTTATCGACATGGTAATCCTATTCCTTAAAGGAGACGTGTAGAACTTTTTGTTTTTCGAAAAAA
Source organism: Neobacillus sp. GCM10027624 (assembly GCF_042675345.1). Lineage (NCBI taxonomy): Bacteria > Bacillati > Bacillota > Bacilli > Caryophanales > Bacillaceae > Neobacillus > Neobacillus sp. GCM10027624. The sequence goes on along the minus strand of NZ_JBHTHD010000030.1, from coordinate 11,067 downwards.
TTCGGACAAGTTTCTCGGTACTACGACAGCATTTTCTGTCAGTTTATGCCGAATAATTTTTTTGCATTATTGGTGGTTGCATGGGCTACTTCTTCTAGGGTTATGCCTTTTATTTCGGCAATTTGCTCAGCGACCAGCTTCACATACCCCGGTTCATTTCTTTTTCCGCGATGAGGATGGGGTGCTAAATAAGGGCAATCGGTTTCAATTAACAGTTTATCTAAAGGAATTTCAGCAGCCACTTCTTTCGGCTTTTTTGCATTTTTAAAAGTAACCGGACCGCCAAGTGATATATATAAATTCATTTTCATACATTCCTTCGCAATCTCTGGGCTGCCGCTAAAACAGTGCATGATGCCCCCGACCTCCTCTGCTCCCTCCTCCTTTAAGATCTCAACAATATCTGCCGTTGCTTCACGATTGTGAATGACGATTGGAAGCTTTACCTTTTTCGCTAGCCTGATTTGTTTGCGGAATACCTCTTTCTGGATGTCCTTTGGAGACTTATCCCAATGATAGTCCAGCCCCATTTCACCTATTGCGACAACCTTTGGATGTGCGGTTAAATCCTCGATCCATCGTAAATCCTCTTCTGTCATATCAATGGCATCAACCGGGTGCCAACCGACACAAGCATAGATAAAATCATATGTATCTGCCAAAACCATTGCCCTTTCAATCGTTGGTCGGTCAAAACCGACTACAACAAGATTGGATACCCCTTCTTCCTGTGCCCTTACAATAACCTCCTGCAAATCCTCGTTGTATTGCTCATCATTTAAATGTGCATGTGTGTCGAATAACATTTTAAAACTCCCTGTCATTAAAAGTTTAAAAACACCGAAATATCTCGAAAATTGTTTCACGTGAAACTTTATTAAAGCAAAAGAGCCCATTAAAGGCTCTTTTGTATGAAACTTTATTTCACTTTTGATCCATTTGGCAATGTTTGATCTACAGTAGCAAGTGATAATTGTCCGTCTTTTGAACCAGCCAAGATCATTCCTTGGGAAAGTTCACCGCGAAGTTTCACAGGCTTTAGGTTCGTAATGCAAATCACCTTCTGACCTACTAATTCCTCCGGCTTATAGTATTGAGCGATTCCTGAAACCACCTGACGCTTTTCATACCCCAAATCAAGCTGAAGCTTTAGAAGTTTATCCGCCTTTTTAACTGGTTCCGCCTGAATAACCTCTGCCACCCGTAAATCAATTTTCATAAAATCATCAATGGCAATCTCAGCAAGTTCTTCCGGTTTTTCTTCTTTCTTTTCTTCTGCAGCCGGTGCAGTACCGCCTTGCATTTTTGTTTTAATAAACTCAACTTCCTCCGCAATCTCAAGACGCGGGAAAAGTGGAGCATCCTTTTGAACCTTTGTTCCGCTTGGAATTAAACCGAACTTTTCAAGGCTCTCCCATGCCTTAAGGCCGGCATCCGTAATCCCTAACTGATTAAAAATACCATTCGGTGTCCGGGTTAAAAATGGCTGGAGAAGAATCGCAATTCTGCGTAATGACTCAGCAAGATGCACCATTACACTTGCAAGCTCATCTTTACGATTTTCATCTTTCGCTAATGTCCATGGCTGTGTCTCATCAATATATTTATTTGTCCGGCTTACCAATTGCCAAATCGATGCTAAGGCTACTGAAAACTCCATCTTCTCCATAGCCTCTTCATATTTAGTTACTGTCTCCCGATTCACTTGAAGTAATGTCTCATCAAACTCACCAACAGATCCTGCATAATCTGGAATGACTCCTGCAAAATATTTTTCGATCATTGCAACAGTACGATTTAACAGATTTCCTAAATCATTAGCTAGGTCAAAATTAATTCTTTCGACAAAACCCTCAGGCGTGAATACTCCGTCAGCACCAAATGGAACTTCCCTTAACAGGTAATAACGAAGAGCATCTAGTCCGTAGCGGTCAATTAAAGTTACAGGGTCTACTACATTCCCTTTTGACTTAGACATTTTTCCATCCTTCATTAACAGCCATCCATGAGCAAATACTTTCTTAGGTAGTGGAATATCCAGGGCCATTAACATAATTGGCCAATAAATCGTATGGAAACGGACAATCTCTTTACCAACAAGGTGTACATCTGCCGGCCAGTAATTTAAATATTTACTGTCGTTGTCGGTTCCATAACCAAGTGCCGTAATATAATTGGATAAGGCATCAATCCAAACATAAATGACATGCTTTGGATCCCCTGGTACTTTTACTCCCCAATCAAACGTCGTTCTAGATACCGCTAAATCCTCTAAACCAGGTTTGATAAAGTTGTTAACCATTTCATTTTTTCGGGACTCAGGCTGAATAAAATCGGGATTTTCTTCATAGTATTGCAGAAGTCTGTCAACATATTTACCCATTCTGAAAAAGTAGGACTCTTCTTTAACCTTTTCCACAGGTCTGCCACAGTCCGGGCAGTTTCCATCCACTAGTTGACGGTCAGTAAAAAAGGATTCACAAGGTGTACAGTACCAGCCTTCATATTGATCTAAATAGATATCTCCCTGCTCAAGCAGCCGAGCAAATATTTTTTCAACAATTTGCTTATGCCTCTCCTGCGTTGTCCGTATGAAATCATCATATGAGATATCGAGTTTTTTCCATAATTCTTGGATTCCTCCGACAATTTCATCCACATAGCTTTGAGGTGTGATTCCTTTTTCCTCCGCTTTACGCTGGATTTTTTGACCATGTTCATCTGTTCCCGTCAAATACATGACATCATAACCGCGCATCCTCTTATAACGTGCCATTGCGTCACCGGCGACAGTTGTATACGCATGCCCAATATGTAAATTTCCGCTTGGATAATAAATTGGTGTCGTAATATAAAACGTTTTTAATTTTTCCTCCATTTTAACCCCTCCTAAAGTAGGCAAAACTTAAACTCTACTTAACCATTATTGCCTCTTTTTTAGCCTCTTATATCATCAAAATATACCGAAAAACTTTGCTTTGTGCAACAAACCAACAATTGGCGAAAATTTACTAATTCCATTATCCCAAATGGCGGACGTAAAAGTCGAATTTTCTGCGAAGAATATGAGGAATAAAAGTAGGTATATATTGAATTTTGTAGAATTTTGTCGAATTATGAGAGCTGAAATTCTTATTCGTGATCTGCATCACAATAATAAAGAAAACTTGAAAAACTGAATAATTATTCAGTAAAACCCTGTTAAATCAAGCTTTCAGTAACTTGAAAAAATTCCCTTATTATTTATTTAATAAAATAATTGACGAATATGGGAATGGCTGGTATTATTGAGTTGTGAAAATATTGTCGAATAATGACGAAGAATAAATAGAGAAAAACAAGTTGAGAGGAGATTAGAAACACATGAAATCTACAGGAATTGTTCGTAAAGTTGATGAATTAGGACGAGTAGTTATTCCAATCGAATTAAGACGTACATTAGGTATTGCAGAAAAGGATGCGCTTGAAATCTATGTGGATGATGACCGTATTATCCTTAAAAAATACAAGCCAAATATGACTTGCCAAGTAACAGGGGAAGTTTCTGATGATAACTTAGCACTTGCCGGCGGTAAATTAATTCTTAGCCGTGAAGGTGCAGAACAATTATTAAAAGAAATCCAAGACTCATTTGAGTTAGTAAAATAAAAGACGAAAGCTCCAGACTTTATGGTCTGGAGCTTTTTTTGATTAATGTTCAATATGATAAGCCTGGTATACTTCTCGTTTATTCACTCCGCGATCCTTTGCTGTTTGTTTAATGGCTTCTTTGGATGGTATATTTTTTAGCGTGATGTAGTGATTCACATGTTCCTCAATCGTTAAATCATCCCACCAGCTGCTTGTTTCTTCATTAACTCGGTTCCCGCCTTCAACAATTAAACAAAATTCACCGCGGACTTCCTCTTGATTTGCCCATTCCACCGCCTCTTGAATACTGCCTCTGATAAATTCCTCATACCTTTTTGTTAATTCTCTGCATAAGGAAACTTTTCGATCACCGAGGATTTCCAGCATAATGGACAGAGTTTCTTTTAAACGGTGTGGTGATTCATAGAAAATCATTGTTGCTTCCTGATGTTTCAAGCCTTCTAATTCCTTACGTTTGTCCTTCTTATTACGATTCAAAAAACCATAAAAATAGAATGGCTGGGTTACAAGTCCGGAAGCAATTAAGGAAGTGAGCGCTGCATTTGCACCAGGTAATGGAACAACCGTTAACTCCTCAGCGATTGCAGCCGTTACGAGCTCATAGCCAGGGTCGGAGATGGTTGGCATTCCTGCATCGCTAACAAGGGCAATTTTTAAGCCGTCCTTTACCTTCAAAATCAATTTCTCCCCACTTGTCTCCTTATTGTGCTCGTGATAACTTACCACAGGGGTCGTAATTTCAAAGTAATTACATAGTTTTTTTGTATTTCGGGTATCTTCAGCAGCAATTAAGTCCGCTTCTTTTAAAATTCTAATTGCCCGAACGCTCATGTCTTCCAGATTTCCAATAGGGGTTGGAACGAGATAAAGAATCCCCTTTTGCTCCTCGTTTTCAAAGCTCTTTTGCTGCCACATCATAACCACCCGTTTCCCTAATTAAAAACTCCAATTTTTTCTTTCTCGTTAACCGTTTAAATTGATACTCTGCTTTTAGGGCATCACTCTTATTGTCATAAGTTTTGAAAAATGTTAATGATAACGGTCCTCTCCCTCGGGTATATTTTGCCCCTTTCCCATCATTATGGAGCTTTAGCCTTCGGTCAAGATTATTTGTATATCCTCCGTAGAAGCTTCCATCCCCGCATGTTAGTACATAAAAGATGTGATTATTTTTCTCCATATAAAATCCCTCTTATTTCGGGAGTATATTCATTGTCTTCATTATAGACAATGATCGGGGGTAAAATCTTCAAGTCTGGGCTTCCATCCTTTATGGCTTCTACTAATAAAGTATTGGCCTCTTTTCCTATCTTAGGATACACAAACTGAATCCGTTTTGGCTCAAGACGATATTTACGCATTAAAGAAATGATATCCAATAATCGCCCTGGCCGGTGAACAAATGCCACCTTCCCCCCCTGCCTTACTAACTGACTTGAAACGCTTATTGCATCCTCTAACGTGCAATAGATTTCATGGCGGGCAATGGCCAAGTGCTCATTTAAATTAATTTCACCCGTTGAAGGAGTTACAAAATAAGGTGGATTGCATGTTACCACATCAAAATTCCCATAACCCAAAAGCTTTGGTATGTTCTTAATGTCGCCGTGAATCATTTTTAGCCGGTCCTGCAGCCCATTATATTCAATACTTCTTATTGCCATATCATATAGTCTTTCTTGAATTTCCACTCCCGTAATTGTACCTTTTGTTCTTACGCTCAAAAACAAAGGAATCACTCCATTCCCACTGCACAGATCCACTAAATTTCCCTTTTGAATGGGGACATAGACAAACCGTGCCAGCAAAACGGCATCGAGTGAAAAGGCAAAAACAGAGGGACTCTGGATTATTCGTAAGTCCTCTGCTAATAAATAATCAAGCCGTTCATCATCTTTTAAATTAACCATATGTATCACCTGACTTATAAAAATAGCCTTCCTTTTGGCAGGAAGGCCGATTCTTATTTTTTATTTAGAAAAGAAAGGCAGAACAAGCAATCCCCTTCCTTACGTAAGCTCCCAAAATGAAGATTGCAAATATGAAACCCTTCATGATAAAGACGAGCAAGGTTATCATATCCTTCACCAATATCAAAGGGCTTATCACTCGGTTGTACTTGAGCTGCCCCTTTTTTCGTGGTGACATCCTTCTTTCCCTTTTCCGTGGTCACATCTAAACGGCGCCTTAGATGCTCATTCTCCAGCTTTAAATAATGATTTTCTTCTATTATTTCAGCCAGATGCTGCTTTAATTCCCCCAGCTGTTGGTAAAGCTGGCCAATTTGTGTTTCCATATTACTAACTGAATCAAATATCTCTTTTTTATCCACGTATTCCACCTCGTTAATCTGTGGATTGTATCGAAAAGGCACCTTCTTTAATGATTTCATCCAAAGTATACTCGAGAACCCGATCGTGTTCCTTTAGCTCCACCTGAAGGACCCGCTCTAAGATATTTAATCCTACCACTTTTCCTTCTCCAAGGGGAGTAACAATGATTTCACCAATATCCGGCAACTGCTCCTTGGCTGATTCATATTCATCATTTTCATATTTTAAACAGCACATGAGCCTGCCGCATAGTCCAGATATTTTCGTTGGATTTAATGATAGATTTTGATCCTTCGCCATTTTAATCGAAACGGGATCAAAGTCACCGAGAAAGGTTGAACAACAAAGCATTCTTCCGCATGGCCCAATTCCACCAAGCATTTTTGCTTCATCGCGAACACCAATTTGCCTGAGTTCAATTCTCGTACGGAAAATCGCTGCTAAATCCTTTACAAGCTCTCGGAAATCAACTCTTCCGTCAGCGGTAAAATAAAAAATGATTTTGTTACGGTCAAATGTATATTCAACATCCACTAGTTTCATATCCAGCTGATGTTCATTGACTTTTTCATTACATGTTTCATATGCTTCCTGTGCAGCCTGTTTGTTTTCCTCAACAATCATTCGATCCTTTTGATCAGCAATTCTTACTACCTTTTTAAGCGGAAGAACGACATCGTGTTCTTCTACTGTTTTTTTGGCAATAACCGCTTTGCCATATTCGACACCACGAACCGTTTCAACAATCACAAAGTCATCCTTCTGAACCTGCAGCTCTCCAGGATCAAAATAATAGATTTTCCCCGCTTTTTTAAATCGTACTCCTACAACATCATACAAACGAAGATCCCTCCTGCAATTTTAGCACAAGCTGTTCCATCATAAGCTGAGGATTCATATTAGCCGCAAGCTTTTTCTTTGCTTCAAGAATAGCTGACATTTGATCGGTTAAGCGCCGCCTAGATGCCTGCAGGGCAAATTGTTTTAGCCGTTCTCTATCTTCGAGATAAACAATCTGCTCCTGCTTGTCTAGCTGAATATATAGTAAATCTTTAAAAATAAGAAGTAATAGATCTAAACCACGATTAATCTGTTCTTTCTCTTTAAAGTGAGGAAACCAATCCCCTTGGAGCATAATCATCGCCTCCAATGGACTTCTTTTCAACACTTCATATAATTTTACCACGACTTTTTGGGCTTGTGCAAACCAATCATCCCTATTTAATGACAATGCGTCTTCCAGACTATTCGTTAATTGGGCAAGAAGTGGTGCCTTCATTGGTTCAACGCCATTTTCTATCAATTGTTTCACCATTGCGTGTGGAGATAACGGCTGGAATGTTAATACCTGACACCGTGAAAGAATGGTAGGCAAGATTTTCTGCGGCTGCTCCGTTAGCAGGAAGGCTGTCGTTTGGGAACTTGGCTCCTCAAGGAATTTTAGCAAGCTATTGGAGGCACTGACACTCATTTTATCAGCATGCACCAGTATATAGACCTTTTTTAGGGATTCAACTCCCTTTTTTGAAAACTCCGCCTGAAGGTTTCTTATTTGATCTACTTTAATGGATTGACCATCCGGTTCAACTATATGCACATCAGGGTGGTTGCCATGATTAATCCGCTTACAATTCGAGCAGGCTTCACATGGATTATACCCATTCATCGGGGATTCACAAAAAAGAGCTTTTGTATATAAAAGGGCAATCTCTTTTTTGCCTGTCCCCCTAATGCCTTCAAGTAGGTATGCATGGGCAACTCGGTGTTTCTGTATACTGTTTTTAATCATTTTTAATACAGTTGGTTGTACCACTTCCAGTTGATCCCATGTTTTAACCAAAATCATCACTCACTTCTATAATTTAAAACCTCTTAGATTAAAAATGCATAAACTGTTCAATTGGCAGAACGAAGACTGTTGCTCCCCCTACTTCTACCTCAACGGGATAGGGAACATAAGAGTCTGCGTTTCCACCCATGGGGGAAACTGGGGCTACTAATTGATCACGTGCCCTGCAGTTGTCCTTAATAATTTGAAGAGCTCGATCCACACGAATATCTTCTGTACCGATCATAAACGTGGTATTGCCGGATTTTAAAAATCCACCTGTACTCGCAAGTTTAGTAGCGCGGAAATTATTCTCTACCAAAGCCTTTGATAACCGATTGCTATCTTGGTCCTGAACAACTGCAATGATTAGTTTCATTCGTTTCACCCTTTCAATTATCGTTACCGACTTCCGTTTCTATAATTATAACAGGTATTAAGTGTCTTTACATACTAGAAAAGGGGTAGTTTTCCTTTTGAAGGATAGAAAAAAAGCCTTAAGGTTAAGGCTTTGTCTCTTCTAATTTATCCTTTATAATCTGAAATGTCCTTTGGAATACCTCTTCTAGCGTTCCTGAAGCATCTATTTTAACAATCCTATCTGCAAAACGCTCCAAAATATGATGATATCCTTCCCTTACCTTTTGGTGGAATTCAAGATTTTCTAAATCTAAGCGATTAATTTCCCGTCCTTTATTTTTATTAATTCGCTTTAACCCTACCTCAGGCTCAATATCAAAGTAAATCGTTAAATCAGGCATCATATTCTCAATGGCAAACTGGTTAATATTCAGTACCTCATCTATTCCCAATCCTCGTGCATATCCTTGATATGCTAAAGAGCTATCAACAAACCGATCACAAAAGACCACTTTTCCTTCCCCTAATGCAGGCTTTACCTTTTCAATTAAATGCTGTCTTCGTGCAGCTGCATACAGCAAAGCTTCTGTCCGCGGATCCATAGCCGTATTTTCTTGATTCAAGATTACACCTCTAATTTGTTCCGCTATATCGATACCGCCCGGCTCCCTTGTCAGTATTGCATCCTCATATTGCCTCGCAACCATACTAATGATGGTTGTCTTCCCTGCACCATCCGGGCCTTCAAATGTAATAAACATTCCATTCTTCATTAAATTAACCCTCCAAAACCCATCTTAAGATGTCCTATATACGCTTATTAGACCACTTTTTAAAAAGCTTCCGCCCTGAAACCGTGCACCGCTAACCATTAATCTTACAAGATTTCGTATTTGCCCGTCCGTAATTCGTTCCCCTTTTAGTAGCAGCGGAATACCTGGGGGATAGGGAACGATGGTTTCCGCAGATACTTGGTCAACTGACTCTAAGAGTGGGATTTTTCTTTCCCTCAAATCTTCCATTTTTCTATAAGGGATGGCCAGTCCAGAGATTTTTTGTTCAATCGTCTTAGTTTCTATATTTATCTCATTATCCTTAATACCCTCTAAAACTTTTTGAATTTTCCCCGCCGTTTCTTCAAAAGGATAGATTTGATTTTCCTTAAGCAAAGGGAGAATCAGCAATACATTGTGTGGATCTGCAAGTTCCGTAAAAATCCCCTGCTCCTCCAATATGCTTTGAAGATCAAATCCACTAAGATGGCTGGTTGACTGGATCGTTATTTTCAGCGGGTCACCTAAATGATTCGGATAAGTTAAGACTTTTATACCTGAAATCTCTTTGAGTAATTGCTTAAATCGATTTCTTTCCTTTAAAAAATACAGTACATCCTCCTGTTGGTAGGAGAATAGATAATGCCTTGCTATATCTAATGACGCCATAATCGGATAGGACGGGCTGCTCGATTGAAGAATTTGCAAGTAATCCTTGACCCTATCCATTTGAATTCGATTGCCATTAACATGTAAATAAGATCCCATTGTCATAGCTGGGAGTGTTTTATGTGCAGATTGAACTACGATATCAGCCCCTAATTGTACAGCTGAAGGCGGAAAAGGGCTGCCTACAATAAAATGAGGTCCATGAGCCTCATCAACTAATACAGGAATATTATGTATATGGGCATAATTTATAATACTTTCTAAATCGTATGCCATCCCGTAGTAATTAGGGTAGGTTAAGATCAATGCACTGGCATTAGGATATAAATCAATTGCTTCCTTTACTGTTTCTAAATGAACACCTGAAGCAACTTTCCACTCATTATCTATCTCCGGTTCTAAAAAAATCGGATTTACCTTCGCTAATCGTAACCCATTTACTACTGATTTATGACAATTCCTTTGAACAAGCACAAGATCATCCTCACGACAGGCCGCCATGATCATCGCCAAATTTCCAACTGTCGATCCATTAATAAGAAAAAAACTGCTTCTGGTTTGATATAGATCTTGCAGAAGCTGTTCAGCCTCCAAAATTGCTCCCTCAGGTGAGTGCAAATCATCTAATCCTGAGAGTTCTGTCGCATCGAGCTTAAGGATTTGTTCAAAATAATCCTTTGCAATTGTTCCATATTTATGCCCCGGTACATGAAAGGAAATTGGACTTTTGTTGATGTGTTCTACTAATGCTTGATAAAGTGGGATTTTTTGTTGGTTTTTCATTTACGTTACATCCTTAAAAGAGTCCTATCTATTTTATCAAAAGATTGATTTCTTTCCCATTTGTTTGCAAAAAAATAAAGTCCTAAAAGGACTTGGTTAAGAAAATATCTCCGGTGTAGTGATTTTTTTTAATTGTTTTAAAAAGTATTTATATTTTGGGTCACTGGTTTCTGTATTAATTAAGTCTTTTTCACATTCCATGCAGATAAATGACGTGTATAGATGTATACCTTTCGGTTTTAGCTGATCACAAATAACACACGTTTCCTCATGATATTTTTGTGCAAAAATTGAACTCAATTCGTCCACCTCCATACACCCATTCTTCCCTAAATAAATAATTGTATACAATTTTTTGAATAGTCTTTTTCAGGGGTTCCTGTTTCTTAGTTTATGCCCTCTTTTGGAATTGGGTGTATGTCTATATACGATTTCTTTTTATATACTTCGTACTTTTTTGGATTTTTTACCTTGGTCAGGTTTACCTCCCGAATTTGGACATCTACATTCCATCATCCATGCCACTCACCCTAGTACTATCTTAATTCCTATGCAAAAAAGGACAACCCTCAACGGTTGTCCTTCACTTGCCTGGCAACGTCCTACTCTCACAGGGGGACAGCCCCCAACTACCATCGGCGCTGAGAAGCTTAACTTCCGTGTTCGGTAT
>NZ_JBHTHD010000029.1:0-10267 GCF_042675345.1 Neobacillus sp. GCM10027624 | reverse complement strand
ATTAGGCACGCCGCCAGCGTTCGTCCTGAGCCAGGATCAAACTCTCCAAGAAAGTTGATTTAGCTCATTTGTTACGTTGGCTCGTGTTCTCTATATAATAGAAGAAACACGATAATTATTGTTTGTTGACGTTTTTGTTTGTTTAGTTTTCAAAGAACAATCTGTACTACTAACATTTTTTATTAGTTTGTACTTTTTCGCCGCCGCTCAAAAGCGACTTCTTTAATTTATCATATCCTCTTTCATAATGTCAACAACTTTTTAAAATTTATTTTTCGTTGAGTGACGCTCTCGATGAGGACGAGATTTAATATACCATGATAAAGAAATGATTGCAATATAATTTTAAAAGTTTTTTAAAAGAAACCAAATCGAATTAACAGGCATGTGCTGTTTTATTTATTGGAGAAATTATTATCACAATACTTTTTATTAACTTAATAAAAGAAGTGACTTACAATCCTTTTTTTTCGCATATAAAATTCAACAAAATAATTCCTGCCTCTCATTCATACGATATAATAAATAATAATTTTTATAATTATATTTAAAAATTGGGCGTGAATTACATGAATAGTATTAATACAGAAATACTGATAAAACTTGGGATCTCAGCTGTACTTGGGCTCATCATTGGACTAGAACGTGAGTTAAAAAGAAAGCCAGTTGGATTAAAAACAAGTCTTGTTATGTCTATTGTGAGTTGTCTCCTGACGATTGTTTCCATTCAATCAGCTTACATGTTCCCTAATTCAGACCACGTGAAAATTACAATGGACCCGCTCCGTCTTGCTGCACAGATTGTCTCTGGAATTGGTTTCTTAGGTGCAGGTGTTATTTTAAGGAGGGGGAATGACACTATTTCCGGCCTGACTACCGCGGCAATGATTTGGGGAGCCGCTGGAATCGGAATTGCTGTTGGAGCAGGCTTTTATTGGGAGGCATTTGCCGGAGTTGCCCTCCTAATTATTAGCGTAGAATTAATTCCATTTCTATTGAAGCTTATTGGTCCAAAGCAATTAAGGGAAAAAGAAATTAGCCTCCATTTATTTATGCGAGATAAAGATCAGATTGAAAAAGTAATAACATTTATTATGGAAAAACAATATATTATTCGTAGAATACGAATTAAAGATTTGGATAATGGCGATCACTCGGTACAAATATTGGTGGCAGTAGATTATCGCGAAAAAACAACTGATGTTTACTACTCTATTTCACAATTTGAAGGAGTTAAAAAGGTAGAAGTTGAAAGTATTAGTTGAGAGCCATTTCCTTTGGCTCTTTTTTTATAATTTCCTCTTGCATGAATAACCAAAAGCATATATAATTTCTCTTGTACAACTCGTTTGGGGGATTAGCTCAGCTGGGAGAGCGCTTGCATGGCATGCAAGAGGTCAGGGGTTCGAGCCCCCTATTCTCCATAAAAAAGAAAGCCTTTGTTAAACAAGGGCTTTCTTTTTTATGTGTAAATGGTTCAATTTCCCTTTTTTTGAAATTTTATCTTGCAAGATTTGGTAGTTAAAAACTATAATTAGATTTAGATTAGAATTTTCAAAATTTTTAAAAATCAATTTAAGGAGGCTAAAAAGGAGAATCAATATTTCTATTTCTTACACTTAATTCGCATTGACTTTGAGTTTTGTTTTCCTCATATTAAAAAATCAAGGTTTTAATTTGAGAGGGGGAGCTTTAAATTGGAGGCTAAAAAAACGTCAAACAATATTGAAAACGATTACAGTAAAATTGCACAATCTTCATCATTTCAAACATTACTCTCCGAAAAGAAAAAATTTATCATCCCAGTAACCATTTTCTTCTTTTGTTTTTATTTTGCTTTACCAATCCTAACTTCTTATTCCACCGTGTTAAATCATAAATTTATAGGCAATATTACTTGGGCATGGGTATTTGCTTTCCTTCAATTTGTTATGACATGGGGATTATGCATCCTTTACTCGAAAAAGGCTGCTAAATTCGATGATATGGCAAATCAAGTGATCCAAGAAGGAGGCAATAGCTTATGAATAAAGCTGCATTTATTATGTTCCTCGCCATTGTTTTTGTCACGCTGATCGTTACATATTTAGCCTCTAAGCGGACGAAAAATGCAAGCGAATTTTACACTGCCGGAGGGGGGCTGACAGGGTGGCAAAATGGTCTAGCTATTGCCGGTGATTACATGTCGGCTGCATCCTTCCTTGGAATTGCGGGAGCTGTAGCCTTAACCGGATTTGATGGCTTCTTCTATAGTATTGGTTTCCTTGTAGCGTATCTTGTTGTTCTATATTTAGTTGCAGAGCCTTTACGAAACCTAGGAAAATATACTTTTGCAGATATGATTGCGGCTCGTTTTGATACCAAAAAGATTCGTGGCTTTGCTGCGATGAATACTGTTACGATTTCTATTTTTTATATGATTGCGCAACTCGTTGGAGCTGGTGCACTAATTAAATTATTATTAGGCTTGGATTATACGACATCCGTATTAATTGTTGGAGTCTTAATGACCGTGTACGTTATTTTTGGAGGAATGCATGCAACCAGTTGGGTACAAATTATTAAGGCAATTCTTTTAATGGGCGGCACCTTCGTCATCTCAATTATTGTACTAGCTAAATTCAATTTCAGCCTTACTGATATGTTTGCGCAAATGAAAACTGCAACTCCCTTAAAAGAAGCCTTCTTAAATCCAGGGGTGAAATATAAAATTGGCTTGGATACAATCTCGCTAAATTTATGTCTGGTTTTAGGGACTGCTGGACTTCCACATATTCTTGTCCGTTTCTTCACGGTTAAAGATGCAAAAACAGCTCGTTCCTCCGTTGTCTATGCGACATGGATAATTGGAATCTTCTATGTTATGACAATTTTCCTTGGCTTTGGTGCAGCTGCATTTGTTGGCAATGAAGCCATTGTGACAGCAAATCCTGCCGGAAATATGGCGGCACCACTATTAGCTAAAGCGATTGGCGGCAACATGTTGTTCGCGTTTATTTCTGCTGTGGCGTTTGCAACGATCCTTGCCGTTGTGGCGGGTCTTGTTTTAACAGCAGCTTCCGCCTTTGCTCATGATTTCTACAATGAAATCCTTCGTAAAGGAAAGGCAACTGAAAAGCAGCAAGTGACAATGGCGCGTTATGCAGCAATTGGGGTATCCATTATTTCAATCGTTCTTGCACTTGGCGCACAAACCTTAAACGTTGCCTTCTTAGTATCCCTTGCTTTCGCAGTAGCAGCAAGTGCCAACCTGCCGGTTATCCTTTACACCATTTACTGGAAACGCTTTAACACTTCCGGTGCAATATGGGCAATGGTTGTGGGACTTATTTCAGCAATCGGGTTAGTTTTAATTAGTCCAAGTGTAATGAGTCCTGAAGTAGGCAAGGCCATTTTTGTTGGCAACCCTATTTTCCCATATACGACACCGGGAATTGTGTCAATTCCACTTGGATTTCTTGCCGGCTACCTTGGCACCATCTTCTCGAGCCAAAAGGCAGATGTGAAGAAGTTTGAGGAAGTGCTAGTTAAATCTAATACAGGAATAGGAATAGGGCAATAAAAGAACTAGATGAATATTTACTCCTTTAAGTTTTAAGCTGTCGGGAAATATTCCCGACAGCAATTTTTTATTTATAAAATTAACAAATTGATCATCCAAAAATGATTAGCATTCTTCATGAAAAGGTTTCATAATGCTTCCAATCCCAACAAAACGAAATTTGTGTTTCAAAAGGTTTTAATTTCCTATTGTATTCTTTCTATTTTATTTGAGCCTCCCTGCTTCAATCCGTAGCCCCCGATATAATCAGTAGCGTCATAAGAAATTAAAAATGCGCCTTCTTCTACTGACTTAACAATTTTTTTTATACGATTGAAATCCTTTCTTTTAGCTAGAATAAGATGTACTACATGTCTACCTAAAGAACCCTGGCCTTCCCAGGAGGTTACCCCGAATCCTTCTTCTCGAAGTTTATTACTAAGCTCGGATTCATTTAAAGTAATAACCTGAAGAACAATATTCCCTAATGCTAGTTTTCTTTCAATTGTCATACCCATGAATATACCAATTCCATAGGTACTACAATAAATGAATACCCCTAATGGTGAATGAATGTTGTTTAATACCATCGATAATCCCATTATATAAACGAATATTTCAAGCATCCCCACCATTACTGTTACAATTCTTTGCCCTTTTACCATATAAACGCTTCGTAAACAGAAAAAAGCTACATAAGAAAGTTGAATACACGCAAGCAACAAATAATTCATTCTAATCCCTCATTATAAATTTGAGAAATTTATGCATATACAAGTTTATCCCCTAAAAGATTAGGACTTTCAGGGGGTTGAAACACAATTTTTTAATTTTATGACTTTACTTTATGAAGATGAACACCTGATTTCTTTTCAATCAGTCTAAGGATAAAATCTACTAAAATCGCTAGTAATGCTGCAGGGATTGCCCCTGAAAGAATTTTCGCATCATCGGTAGTCGTAATTCCGCGATAAATCCAATCACCCAAACCACCTGCTCCAACGAATGTAGCAATCGTCGCAACACCAATGGCAATCACAGTAGCAATTCGTATCCCAGCCATGATAATCGGAAAAGCTAGTGGAATTTTGACCTTAAAGTAAAGCTGCTGTTTGGTCATTCCCATAGCCAAACCTGCCTCGACTAAATGCTTATCGACACCTTTCAATCCAATATAAGTATTTGAAATAATCGGTAACAAGGAATAACATACTAAAGCAAAAATAGCTGTTGTTGATCCCAAGCCAAAGAAAATCATAATCACAAGTAATAATGCAATGTTAGGAATGGTTTGGATACCATTTATAATTGTTTGAATGATAACAGCAAGTTTTTCATTTCTAGACATGAGTACAGCCAATGGAATACCTAAAATAATTGCTATTATGACACCGGAAAAGCTCATATAAATATGCTGAATGGTTAGCTCAAGAATAGTGTCCCAATTATTTATAAGCACCGAGAAGGCTTCAATAATCGTATGCATGACCTCTCACCTCCTAGATTTTCATGGGTTGATGCTACTTTTTAATTAACCCTTTTTCGATTAAGAATTCCTTCGCGATTTCATTCGGTTCCTTTTTTTCAATATCCGCTTTATAGTTTAGATCTGTCATCGTTTTAGAATCTATTAATCCACTAAGTTTCGACATTACACCTTTTAAATCTGGATGCTTTTTAAGTAAGTCATCACTTACAACAGTGGCACACTGATAAGATGGAAAAAACTTTTTATCATCAGTGAGTGTCTTTAAATTATACTGTTTTAATCTTGAATCAGTTGAATAGGCTAGTACCACATCTACATCCTTATTCTTAACCGCCTTATACACTAATCCTATATCCATTGGAGAGGTCTTCCCAAACTTAACCCCATAAGTCTTTTCAAATGCCGGGTAACCATCTTGGGGTCTCTCTAGCCATGCATTGTCCGTACCAAGACTTAATTTCCCTGCTTCGGGAGCTATATCTGAAACCTTTTCTAAATGCAATTTATCAGCAAGTTCCTGCCTCACGGTAAATGCATACGTATTTTCAAAACCAAATGGCTGCATCCATGTTTGTTTATATTTTTTTTCAAATTCTTTCGATACAAGATCAAACGATTCTTTAGGGTCAGTTGGAAAAGAAGTCATCCCTAGAGTACCGCTCAAATCAGTCCCTACATATCGAATCGAAACCTGGATATCCCCTTTAGTTTGAGCTTTATGAACTACAGGAGTAGAACCTAGTCCTTCAACAATTTTTGCCTTTAAATCTGTTTTATCCTCAATCAATAATTTAACCATATTTGATAGAATCAGCTGCTCTGAAAAAGATTGTGATCCAATGTTTACGGTATCACTTTTTCCACAGCCTGCTAGCGATACTAATAAAGTAAAAACTAGTACGAATACACCTATAAATTTCTTCATTCATATCCCCCTAAGACCAAATATATTATTTTCGAAGCCCTTTTGGTGTTGCATAAAATTGTAATCTTCTTGTTAAATATTCTGTAAGCGTTGCCAAAATTACAGCTCCAAGTGCACCGGAAAGGAGCATATTATTATTTGAAATTGTTAAACCGGTAAAGACTAGGTACCCTAGGCCTCCACCTCCTACAAGAGAAGCAAGTGTTGCCCAGCTAATCGTATAGATGGTGGCTGTACGAAACCCACCCATTATGACAGATATTGCCATTGGAATTTCAACTTTCATTAATATTTGAAGTTCCGTCATTCCCATACCTCTTGCTGCGTTCGTAAGAGAAGGGTCTACTTCTCTAATACCAGTAAAAGTATTTTGTAACATTGGCAATAAAGAATATAAAAACAAAGCAAAAATAGCAGGTACGACACCTATTCCGAGCAACGGAATCATAAATCCTAACAAAGCTAAACTAGGAATCGTCTGGATTATATTAACAAATCCGATTACGTATTTACTCAACTTCTCAAATCTTGTTAATATAATCCCTAAGGGTATTGCAACTAAAAAACCAGCAAAGACTGAGATAAATGATATATAAACATGCTGCCACAGAATATGAAAGATTTGATTATGCCGTTCACTTATAAACTGTAAAAACTCATTCATTGCCAGCAACCTCACGTTGAAATTTGTTTTCATCTTTATAGCCCTTGAATAATTTCAAATTTTGCTGAAGCCGCTTTGAACCGATAAATTCAACTACGAAGTCATTTGCCGGATTAGCCAAAATGTTTTGAGGTGTATCTAACTGAACGATTTCTCCATCCTTCAGTAAACAAATTCTGTCAGCGATTTTCAAGGCCTCGTCCATATCATGGGTCACGAATACAATCGTCTTTTTAATCGTTTTCTGAAGTTTTACTAATTCATCCTGTAATTGTTCCCGGCTAATTGGGTCCAGTGCACTAAATGGTTCATCCATTAGAATAATCGATGGATTTGCGGCCATTGCCCGAATTACACCAACACGTTGTTGCTGACCTCCACTTAATTCTGAAGGGTATCGCATTTTAAATTTTTCTGGTTCTAATCCTACCATTGTCAGCAGCTCATCCACACGCTTTTCATATTCCTCTGCTTTCATTTTCTTTAATTTAGGAACAAGAGCAACATTTTGAGCAATTGTCATATGGGGAAATAATCCAATTTGCTGAATAACATACCCTATATCTCTTCTAAGATGAACAGGATCCTTTTCGGCAATGTTTTCACCATTTATTTTAATTAGTCCCCCTGTGGGTTCTATTAACCTATTAATCATTTTCATTGTCGTGGTTTTTCCGCAGCCACTGGGGCCAATTAATACAAAAAGTTCTCCCTGATTAACAGTAAAATTAATCCCTTTAATTATCTCATTCTGGTTATAAACTTTCCTGACGTCTTGAAATGTAATCAAAAATTACCCTCCTTTTAATTCTACAATTCTACTTTTTTAAATATCTAACGATTTACAAGGAAGTCATTTCCCTTTATAAGAAGAGATTCCCTAATAAGATTGTGGAAGTAGAGAACCCCATGCTCGGTTGGAGAAAGAATCCCCTCTTTAAAAGCTTCAGAGCGAAATCCAATTTGCTCTCTTTCAACTATTACAACATCCTCCATTCTTACTTGGTCGGCAAATGCCAATAAAGTTTCCTGTTCAGGCGTAGGTTCTCCACCCTTAAAATATACTTGGTAGATTCCCCTAGTGGCTTCATGGTCAACTGGCAGCATTTTTATTATTGAAATATTTCCTGGACCTGGATATACCGTAATCATCGTATTTGGCCACAGCCAGTAAAAACGTCCTTCTTTTACTTCAACTGTTTGCATATCTAAACTCAAACTTTGTTTACCAGGGTTCTCCTTAACTTGTGTCCCTTGAACGCTACAATTTGATTGATTGATAATCTGGTATTTGTTCATGTCTAAAGTAGCAGTAAATCCCGGATGTGCAATTGGACAATGATCGCATTCTAAATAGTTATCAATAAATGCTTTCCAGTTACACTTAATTTCACGAACCCTTTCATTGTATTGTTTCAAATCGTTGTGAAAGTTAAATTGTTTGAAATCCTCAAAAAAGTCCTTATACGTATCATAAAGTGATGGAGCATGAGGATCTAAGTTAACAAATACTAAAGAACCTTCCACTTCACACCGAATCGATTTCAAAGTAATTTCATCTGAACAAAAACAAGGATTATCTTTAAAGTTAGGTGCCCGATGAAGCTTGCCATTTAGATGAAACGTCCATCCATGGTAGGAACATTGAAGAATCTTTTTATTACCTGCTTCATTGTTTTCAAGTCTAGTTGCACGGTGTGGACAAACATTATAAAAAGCACGAACGATTTGGTCTTCGTCTCTAACCACTACGATTGGCTCTCCCGCAACTTCACATGTGATAAAATCTCCTGGATTTTTAATATCATTTTCGTGGCCTATAATTTGCCATGTTTTTTTAAAAATTAATTCCTGCTCAACCTTCAGAACTTCCGGATCCGTGTAAAGCGAATATGGAATCGTTTTGAAAATAAAACTAGATTCTTTTTTCATTGCTTTTTCCCCTTCCATCATGGATTAATTTCTATAACTTTTATTACTGCAAATTTCGTGCCAATGCCTTTTTACCTTCTATATAGGGAAAAAGTCTAATTTTTTCCCATTAATTTATAAAAAAACGAGGCAATATCCACTCAATGAGTTATTAATTACTCGATCAATGTGATTTAAATCACTTTTTACAACTTATTTGTTTAAATATTTAGACTTATCTGATAAAATTGAGTGTATATTAACTCACTAAGTCGGAGGAATTATGTTAACGAGTGATGTCCAAATTTCAAAAGAAACTTTAGAAACCATATTAGAAAACTCTTCGGATGAAATTTTTGTCTTAGATAAAAATCTACGGGTGGTTTATGTTAATAAGCATTGCCAATACCATTATGGATTGACTCAAGCTGATGTATTAGGAAGAAAAAACTCTGAGTTTGTTGAAAGAGGTTTATGGAAACCATCTGTGGTTCCACTCGTTCTTAAAGAAAAAAAACCAGTAACGATCAAACAAGTAACCTACATTGGAAGTGAATTATTAACAACCGCTGTACCAATCCTTAACGAAAATCAAGAAATCATTTTAATAGTTATTACTGCTCACGAACTTGAAAACTATAAAATTTTGAAGCAAAAACAAAAAGTCCAACCAACAATTGTAGAGGAAATTGACCATAAAATTATTACAAACAGTAATAGACTAAACGAGGTGATTAAGCTTGCTGAAAAGGTCGCTCATGTAGATTCTACCGTTCTAATCCGTGGGGAATCCGGGACAGGAAAAGGGCTTTTTGCTAATTTTATTCATCAAAAAAGTGATCGAAAAAACCAACCATTGCTTACCCTAAATTGTGCTGCCATTCCTGATAACTTAATTGAATCTGAACTCTTTGGTTATGCTCAAGGTGCATTTACGGGAGCAAGTAGGGGGGGCAAAAAAGGGCTTTTGGAGGCAGCAAATAATGGGACGGTTTTTTTGGACGAAATTGGCGAAATTTCATCCAAAATCCAAGCAAAACTTCTTCAGGTAATACAAGATAAGGAGTTCATTCCAGTAGGTGGAGATAAAGTAAAAAAAGTTAATGTTAGGATTATCGCAGCTACCAATCAAAATTTAGAGGAATTAGTCAAACAAAAAATATTTAGAGATGATTTGTATTATCGTTTAAACGTAATTGAATTAAATATTCCTCCACTTCGAGAACGTCCAGAAGATATTATCCCACTATGCTATTATTTTTTAAGGTTTTTTAATGAAAAGTATCAAAAAACAATCAAAATTACCAAGGAAAGTCTAAATTTGTTTTTTAACTACTCATGGCCAGGTAATGTCCGGCAGCTCGAAAATGTAATAGAACGATTAGTTGTCATCACCGATTCATATATTGGTCTACAAGACATTCCAGAACTCATCAGCACCAACACCCCTATTGATGTACCCATTTTTACTTCATTAAATGAGGCACTAGAAAACACTGAAAAACGGATCGTATTAGCAGCTTACGAAACTTATAAGAGTTCCAGAAAAGTTGCTAAAGCTTTAAATATTAGTCAAACAAAAGCCTCAACACTCATTAGAAAATATCGAAGTTTTTTTAAAAATGTATCTCCAAATTAAAAAAGGGGCTGAATTTTGATCTGAACCCAAAAAGTTAGACACAAATATTAGGCAGCTTCCTGGGCATGAATTCGGTATTCAACCGGACTCATGCCCTT
>NZ_JBHTHD010000028.1:0-2048 GCF_042675345.1 Neobacillus sp. GCM10027624 | reverse complement strand
TTTATCAGTATTGACCCTTCCATACCTTTTTCATTCTTTGTGGTGAAGCGCTGATTTTTGCGCTTCATGGATGGCTATCGGGTGCATTACTGGAATAACGGTAATGCTTTTTCTTATTGAAGTAACGGGGCAGTTTAGTGGAATAAGCGATGTTATAATTTTAAGAAAACTATCCTAAAAAGAAGGTATTTTTTGTGAATATAAGAGATTTTGCTGAGTTTACATTAGATTATTTTTCATCAATTACTTTAACCGATATTGAGGAATTTGTTTTAAATGGAAAACCAACCATTAATCACGGGGACGTAAAGGAATGGTTGGAATGGTTGGAATGGTTAGAAGAAAACAGAGATTCGTTTTCCGATGATACGATGGATTTGATTCGAAACCAATTTTTAAACGATTTAGGGGCTATGCCAATTTGGTTTAAAGACAAACAATTTCAAGACAATGTGTTAGATGGTTTTAAAAGATATTTTGATGATAATTCATTTTTTCTTGAAATGTTTACAACTGCTTATTTAAAAGGGTTAGAGGAAGATGGACTTCGGTAATCTTCGATGAATTATTTTTCAAGTGTTATTGAACTATAGGGTAGCATTACTCGAACAACGGTAATGCTTTTTCTTTTTGAAGTAACTGGCAGTTAAGTTCGATAAGGATTTAGATTATAATTTGTATATTATCTGAGGAATGGAGATGGTTTGGTGGAGCTTAAAGATTTAATCAATTTCCTCAATAAATTAGAGAACAATAATATATTTTATAAGCTAAATAAAGTTAGAAATGATGCTATTATGGTTGAAATTGCAGTTCCAGGACAACGTTGGGAAATTGAATTTATGGCGGACGGAACAATAGAGATTGAAAAGTTTATTGGTGACGCTAATTTTTATGATGGTCAAGAGATAGAAGTATTGTTCAGGGATTTCTCTGATTAAACATTTCTTTAAACTAATTGTTATATTGAGGAAGGAATTATACTTATGTGGGACCCTTTTATGGAAGAAGAGAAAATAAATAAGTTCGTTAAGGAATTACCAGAGAGAGATGCAAGGTTACTTCTTAGCCATATTTTAAAAAGAATACATTTTTTAAACGAGCAGATGTTTTCTGATGAGCAGTTTATTCAAGATATGAAAAGAGCATACAAGGCTGTTTTTGAGATTACTGAACAGCAGCAAAATACAATAGAAGGACCCATCAAGGTTGTTCATATTCTGTTCGGAGATTCTGCTGCGGGATGTTTTAAACAAGCACTCAAGGAAATGGGTGCTGATTATAAGGATGAAAAGGTCATTTGTGTTCGACAAATGTTCTCTATCGGTCCTATCTGGAAGTTTAATGAAGAAGTTGGAAAACAGTACAGGTATAAATGGATGCAAGATAACTTGGCTGATGAGGATGGAGAGTTTGATGAATTCGAGGAAAATTTCAATAGAATTGTTAACCGAATTCTGTCTATTAAAGAAGATATACCAATTTATTTGTGGGCTGCTGAAAATGCTGAAGAGCAGACGGGACTACGTTTTGTCGTGGATGTCTTAAAGGAAAAAAATAATGATATTTTCGTTATGAACACAACAAAGGGATTTAATGAATTATTTAATAAGGGGAAACGGAAATATTCACTTGCTCATACAGGTGAATTATCTCCAGATAATCTCCAAGCAATTTACCAAAAACAACGAGAGGACCAATCTCCTCTAACCCAACAAGAACTGGAACAATATGAAAAGGAATGGCTTTCTCTCACTGAAAATAATGAAAATAATGAAACATTAAGAATTTGGAAAAACGGAACAGTACAAAGTGTTCCTGAAGACTATTTTGACGAACTTATTATAACTAGAGCGAAAAAACTCCACGGTAAACGTAAAATAAAAGATTTTTTTAAAGCGGCACGATTAATTGGCGATGTCCTTGGACACATACATTTAGACCAATATATAAGTGATACCTTTATAAACTACCATGAAAATAAACTTCCTCAAGATTAGAAAAATGACAATTCTTAAGAAGACCCTGCTCAATCGTTAAAAAAAAGA
>NZ_JBHTHD010000027.1:0-1446 GCF_042675345.1 Neobacillus sp. GCM10027624 | reverse complement strand
TGATCTGACCCAATAAAGTTAGACAAATATTTTAGGCTACTTTGAGGACCTGAGCTCGGTATTCTACCGGACTTAGGTCTTTTAATTTTGCCTTTATTCGTTTGTGATTGTAATAGTGTATATAGTCTTCTAATTCTTTTTCAAAATGCTCAATACTATCAAACTCCTGTAGATAAAGAAGTTCAGACTTTAATAAGCCAAAGAAATTTTCAATAACTGCATTGTCCAAACAATTACCCTTACGAGACATACTTTGTGTAATCTGGTGCTGTTCTAATGTTTTTTGATACTGCTTCATTTGATAATGCCATCCTTGATCTGAATGGAGGATTACTTGGTCCCCAGGTTGAAGACGCTCAATCGCTTGATTTAACATATCGCCGACTAATTTATAAACTGGACGTTTCATCAAAGTATAAGCGATTATTTCTCCGTTACATAAATCAAGTACTGGTGAGAGGTAACGTTTCTCACCGAATAGGTGGAATTCTGTAACATCAGTTACCCATTTTTCATTCAGCTTCTCGGCAGAAAAGTCGCGGTTTAGTAGGTTTGGAGCGGTTTTTCCTACATTTCCTTTATAAGAACGATACTTTTTCATTCGTACCAGGCATTTTAGGCCGATTTCATTCATTAAACGATTGATTGTTTTCGGATCGTGATGAAATCCTTTTTTCTCTAGTTCTTTCGCTATACGACGGTACCCATAACGACCTTTATGTTCATGGAAAATCTCTTTGATAGCTTCTTTTACTTCGGCATATTTATCAGCTTGATTTAATCGTTTTTCCCAATAATAATAGGTACTACGTGGAATGTCCGCGACTTCAACTAAATCCACGACTTCATAATGATCCTTTAGTTCAAAAATTACTTGCGCTTTGATTTTGTTTGTAATTTTTCCTGCATTTGAACTAAAGCATTCAACTTTTTTAGGTAAGCATTTTCCATTTCTAATCGAGCGATTTTTTCTTGCAGTGCTTCGACTGACCCTTCTGCAGGTATTGATTTTTTTGAATCGATTTTCTTTGCTTTCTTTTTCATTGGTGGACGCCCCTTTTTCTTCTTTTCTAGGGCACCAATTCCACCTTGTTCAAATTTACTTCTCCAATTTCGAATCAGTCTAGGAGATGAAATATTGAATATGGCCGCTGCATCGTAGGATGATGTACCCGTTTCGTTCATATAATTCAGTACATCCATTTTAAACTGTAGGGAGTAGCTTGTATATTTTTTTTGAAAAGCTTCTATACCTTGTTGTTCGTAAAGTCGTATCCATCCACTCACAATATTAAGGGATACCTTTGCCTCCTGCGCAATCGCATTGATAGATTCACTCCCATATACATACCGTAAAACAATTTGTATTCTTTCTTCAGCTGTAAATTTGGCCATAAAAAAACCCCTAAACGTTAGAATGGTGTCTAACATTTAGGGGGCATTTCA
>NZ_JBHTHD010000026.1:0-1436 GCF_042675345.1 Neobacillus sp. GCM10027624 | reverse complement strand
TGATCTGAACCCAAAAAGTTAGACACAAATATTAGGCAGCTTCCTGGGCATGAATTCGGTATTCAACCGGACTCATGCCCTTTAATTTTGCCTTAATTCGTTTGTGATTGTAATAATGAATGTAATTATCTAATTCTAGTTTAAAATGCTCCATACTCTCAAATTCTCTGAGGTAAAGTAATTCACTCTTTAATAAGCCAAAGAAATTCTCCATTACTGCGTTATCTAGACAGTTACCTCTACGAGACATGCTTTGTGTAATTCCATGTCCTTTTAATGCATGTTGATACTGTTTCATCTGATAATGCCAGCCCTGATCAGAGTGAAGAATAGGGATATCCCCATCTTTTAATCTATTAAATGCCTTATCCAACATCTTAGAAACAAGTGGGTAAACTGGACGGTTTTCATAATTATACGCAATGATTTCGCCGTTATAAAGGTCGAGGACAGGCGAAAAATATAGTTTCTCCCCAAATAAGTGAAATTCCGTTACATCTGTTACCCATTTTTCATTAGGATTAGTTGCTTGAAAATCACGTTCTAAAATATTAGGAGCAATTTTGCCTACTTGTCCTCGGTATGAACGATACTTTTTCATACGGACAAGACATTTTAACCCTAGTTCCTTCATTAACCGACGAACTGTTTTGTGATTGAACAAATAGCCTTGATTACGCAGTTCCAATGTAATACGACGATAGCCATAACGACCTTGGTTTTCGTCAAAAATCTGTTGGATAACTCTCTTTACTTCGCTATATTTATCCGGTCGATTCATTTGTTTTACCCAGTAATAATATGTGCTTCGCGGGATATCAGCCACTTTTACTAAGTTAATTATTTTAAATTCATGCCTTAGCTCATAGATTACCTTCGCTTTGTCTTGTTCTGTAATCTTTCCTTTTCCTGAACTAAGGCATTCAACTTTTTTAAATAGGCATTTTCCATGCGTAAACGTTCAATTTCAGCGAGTAATGCTTCTTGTGATCCTTCAACTGGTTGAGTTTTCTTGATTTCTTTTTTCATGGATGGACGCCCTTTCATTTTCCGTTGGAGAGCGTCAATCCCTTGTGTTTCAAATAAATGTACCCAATTCCACACAGTGCCAGAGGCAGGAATATTAAATACTGTTGTAGCTTCCTCAATGGACGCTCCCATTTCATTTATATAATTAATTACGTCCATTTTAAACTCTACTGAATAATTTGTATATGTTCCTTGAAAAGCTGCCAAACTATGCTTTCTATATTTAGCTACCCATTTTTTTAACATAGTTGTACTCACGTTGTGTTTCTTAGCTGTGGCTTCAAAGGATTCCACGCCTTCAAGGTAAGCAGTAACTGCAGTTAATTTAGTTTCTAAACTATATTTGGTCATAATTAAAAACTGCACCTCCAATTGTTATTTGTGTCTAACAATTGGGGTGCAGTTCA
>NZ_JBHTHD010000025.1:0-560 GCF_042675345.1 Neobacillus sp. GCM10027624 | reverse complement strand
GCACAAATTAATTCAATCGCAAGAACTCTTCTTGCATTTTGAATAATTTGATGTGCATGTCTTGAGCCAATGGTTCCCATACTTACATGATCCTCTTGGTTCGCAGAAGATGGGATCGAATCGACACTTGCTGGGTGTGCCAATGTTTTATTTTCAGAAACAAGCGCTGCTGCCACATATTGCATAATCATCGCACCAGATTGTAGACCTGGCTCTGGGCTTAAGAAAGGCGGCAGATCATTTAATTGTGGATTGATTAACCGTTCAATGCGTCGTTCTGAAATATTAGCCATTTCCGCAACGGCAATTTTCATAAAGTCCATTGCAAACGCAATTGGCTGGCCATGGAAATTACCTCCAGAGATAACTTTCTCACCATCATCAAAAATTAATGGATTATCTGTTGCCGCATTCATTTCAATTTCTAATTTTTCTTTTACATAATCAAGTGCCTGCCATGAAGCTCCATGAACCTGTGGGATACAACGAAGTGAATAAGCATCCTGCACGCGAAGCTCGCCTTGTTGTGTAGTCAATAAGCTGTCACTTAAATAACTGCG
>NZ_JBHTHD010000024.1:0-559 GCF_042675345.1 Neobacillus sp. GCM10027624 | reverse complement strand
GCTTCCACCTCTGACCTATCAACCTGATCATCTTTCAGGGATCTTACTAGCTTGACGCTATGGGAAATCTCATCTTGAGGGGGGCTTCATGCTTAGATGCTTTCAGCACTTATCCCGTCCGCACATAGCTACCCAGCGATGCCTTTGGCAAGACAACTGGTACACCAGCGGTGCGTCCATCCCGGTCCTCTCGTACTAAGGACAGCTCCTCTCAAATTTCCTGCGCCCACGACGGATAGGGACCGAACTGTCTCACGACGTTCTGAACCCAGCTCGCGTACCGCTTTAATGGGCGAACAGCCCAACCCTTGGGACCGACTACAGCCCCAGGATGCGATGAGCCGACATCGAGGTGCCAAACCTCCCCGTCGATGTGGACTCTTGGGGGAGATAAGCCTGTTATCCCCAGGGTAGCTTTTATCCGTTGAGCGATGGCCCTTCCATGCGGAACCACCGGATCACTAAGCCCGACTTTCGTCCCTGCTCGACTTGTAGGTCTCGCAGTCAAGCTCCCTTATGCCTTTACACTCTGCGAATGATTTCCAACCATTCTGAGGGA
>NZ_JBHTHD010000023.1:0-336472 GCF_042675345.1 Neobacillus sp. GCM10027624 | reverse complement strand
CATACCGAACACGGAAGTTAAGCTTCTCAGCGCCGATGGTAGTTGGGGGCTGTCCCCCTGTGAGAGTAGGACGTTGCCAGGCATGATGAAAGACAACCTAAAGAGGGTTGTCTTTTTTGATGTTTCACTACTGGCAAATAAAATTATAAAAGTGGGGAATAAAGTTCAAAAATGAGACCATTAAATCAAGAGCTTTATTAAAAGCGTCTCTCCATTAAGAGGGCGCTTTTTTGTGTTTAATAATAAATTCTAATGCTGTCTTAATCGATTTTTTCATTAGGATAAGTATCCTCCGCATATACATATAGATGGAAATGGAGGTGTAGTATGGCGGTTTTTTGGGGTGTAGACTCTGGAGTAAATGCTAATGAGGAAGTATTACTATGTGTCCAAAGAAACTTTGGGGAACCGGACTTTTGGGGAAGATATTTGAGCACGGTGCCCAATGCTAGCGAGGGACTTACGAAGGAAGAACTACGGTTTTTAAGATCGAAAGGCATAAAAGTTATGCCTATTTATAATGATTTTAACAACCCTGTTGGGCGGCAAGAGGGAAGAGTAATGGCACGGAATGCTATTTACCATGCCCGAAGGCTGGGAATTCGTAAAGGGACTGTTATATTTGCCAATGTAGAACGGTTTCACGAAGCGGATGCGGAGTGGTTAATTGGCTGGGTGGAAACGTTTTATACCAGTTCATATAGGCCGGGATTTTATCATGATCCAATGGTCGGGAATTTTCATAGTGCCTACTGTGAAGCCATTCAAAAAGAGGAACTCGTGAAAAATCAAGCAATATTGTGGAGTGCGAAGCCTGAAAAAGGAATCAGCACCAAACGAAGCAAACCGAAATTTAATCCGATGAAACCCAGATGTCCTGGTTCAGTTTGGGCCTGGCAATATGGAAGAGATGCAAAGGTCTGCCCAATTGACACCAATTTAGCAGATGAAAAATTATTTAATCTTATGCATTGAGATTCGACAAAATCCGGGTGGTGCCTGTCACCGCCTGAATTTTGTCGAAAAACAAGGTTTCTCCCCGCTGCTGTTTTTCATGGTAGAATGGGTAAGGATTGATTTTTTGACGGGGGTTCTTCCATGATTTCAAAAAAATGGGCGGTTTGGCTCTCTGTGATTGTATCGCAAGGCTTATTTGCCGCTTTGCTTCCGATTTGGATAAAATTATTTAATTATCTACATCCTGTCGTTTTGATTGTGGTGTGGTTCTGTCTGACCATTTTTATTTTTTTCTTAATTTTTTTGGTTACAGGAAATACGATGTCTATTTCAAAACGGGTATTATCAACTTTCTTATTTTTGTATTCGTGTTCCTTGCTGGTTCTTTTGTTTTTCAGGCCATCTAATCAAGAATACCAAACATATAATTTTGTTCCTTTTAAAACCATCTCCTCTTATTTAAGTGGGGAGGTTTCATTCTTAATCGCGTTTTACAACTTAGCAGCGAATGTTTTATTGTTTATCCCATTTGGAATTTTTGCTATGATCATAGACAGTAAATCATCTGCCAATAAAATAAAACGATTCGGGCTCCCCATTATCATGATTACCATGATCGAGGTTCTGCAATTCCTTACCAAAAGAGGAAGTCTGGATGTAGATGATTTGATATTAAACGTTTTCGGGGTATATGCAGGCTATGGATTGTCGCGTTCGATAAAGAAGGTTCTGCAAATAGATTAGAGGTAGCTGATTTTTATCGGAGGGTAAATTAAAAAAGCTCCCGAGTGTTTAAATCTGCACCCGGGATTTGGTAGCTTTTCGCCAAAAAGTAAGACGAGAGTGTTTCATTCTAGTACAAAATAGACTCTTAAGCATTTTTTACAGCCATACCATATTCAGTAGTAAGATTGTCAATGATTTTTTGGACCGGAAGAATTTCCTTTATTTCTCCTACTCTTGCACCAGCAAAAACTAACCCATTCTCAACATCTCCTCCAACCGATACAAGGAGGGAATCAAGTGTGCAAAAGCGATAAGAACAATTTTTTAGACAATCATGGCATTTAGCAATTTTCAACTTGTCAGGACCACTGATCAATTTTGTAAAGTTATTGATAATGGCTCTTCCTTGGAGGCCAACTGTCGTCTTAACCAGAACGGTATCTTCTTTTCGTGCATCCACATATTTTTGCTTGAAGGCAAGTGGTGCGTCACATTCCTCGCTTGCGACAAACCGAGTGCCCATTTGCACGCCGGATGCACCCATTCCAATCGCTTTTGCAATATCATCACCCGTGATAATTCCTCCTGCAGCAATGACAGGGATGGAAACAGCCTCGACAACTTCGGGAAGTATATCGAACATAGGACGGTCAGTACCAAGATGTCCTCCGGCTTCAAAACCTTCAACGACCACTGCTGCAGCGCCAAGACGTTCAGAAATTCTAGCCAATTTTGCCGAAGAGACAATCGAAATGACGGGTATTCCCGCCTGTTTTCCCCATGCGTACATATCTCGTGAGATTCCAGCGCCAGATATAATAAAATCCACTTTTTCCTCAAGGGCCGCTTTCATTTTTTCCGCAAAATCATTCATGGCAAATAATACATTTACGCCAATATATCCAGCATCTTTGACAAGATTTTTAGCTCGTCTTATATGGGTCCTCATTTCATCAACTGAAATTCCAGTACCGGATATTATGCCAATCCCGCCGGCATTCGCAACAGCTGAAGCTAGCTTGCTTAAAGAAATGCCAACACCCATACCACCTTGCATAATCGGTACTCTCGGCATCATATGACCTATTTTCAGTTGTGGAAAGTTCACTACATAACCCCATTTCAATAAAATTATTTACTAACTCCCTTGCATCATACCATTCAGATTTTAAATTGGATGTGATAATTATCATCAGGTCATAATAGCAGGTATTTCCAATTCGACAAAATCCGGGTGGAGACTGGCACCACTCGGATTTTGTCGAATCAACTTGTCTATTTTGTGAACATTGTTTGTTTTACATTGTAGTAATGATATAAATCACAAACCTTTGCGGGACTGCGTGATATTCTTGAGAAAAGTTATCACTAAGGTACAGTATGCTTTAGCGAAGGAGAATCGTTATGAGTGAAATGATTAATAATCGTGAACAATTTTCATTAAAAAATACAGAACGACTTGAGATGATTAAACAAATTTTTACGGATCTTCATAATGGAAGAAGTGTGGAAGAGGTAAAAGCCCATTTTAATGCGCTCATCGGTAAAATTACCGTTGATGAAATTTCACAAATCCAGCATGATTTTACCCAAGAGGGGACATTGCCGGCAGAGGAAGTGAAGCGCTTATACGCGGCGCATACCGCTCTGTTTAAAGGCTCAATCGAAGAGGAGCAGCGCTCACAGCATCCAGAGGAACAGCCAGGGCATCCGGTCCATACTTTTAAATTGGAAAATAGGGAATTAGAAAAATTAATCAAAACAAAGGTTCAAATCCATTTATGGCAATTTGAAAAGGAAGATTCACCTGAGAATGTTTATAAACTCCTAGAAGATTGCAATCTTTTACTGGATATTGACAAGCATTTTAACCGCAAGGAACATTTAATTTTCCCATACCTCGAGAAATATGGAATCTATGGCCCTTCTACGAATATGTGGAGAATCGATGACTTTATTCGTGATGCGATTAAGGATGCTAAACAAAAATTATCCCATTACGAGGGAGATCAACAGGGCATCGTTCAAGTAGTTACCTATATCATCAATGAAGTAAATGATATGATTTACCGGGAAGAAAATATTTTGTTCCCAATGGCCCTCAACAATCTGACTGAAGATGAATGGGTGAAAATTGCCCATGAAAGTGATGAAATTGGCTTCTGCCTGACAGAGCCTGCTGATGTTTGGAAGCCTGAAAGACAAGCACTTGCGGAGAATGCCATCTCTGAAGGGTATATCAAGATGGAAACCGGGATTTTATCGTTAAAACAGCTTGAGTTGCTGTTAAACCATTTACCGGTGGATATCACCTTTATTGACCAGGACGATGTTGTTCGTTATTTTTCACATGGAAAAGAAAGGATTTTTGCCCGTACGAAAGCTGTTATCGGGCGGACGGTCCAAAATTGTCATCCGCCAAGAAGTGTCCATGTCGTCGAAGAACTGCTCGCAGATTTTAAAGCAGGCAAAAAAGATGTGGAGGATTTCTGGATTAAATTTAAGGACAAATATGTTTATATTCGCTATTTTGCGGTTCGGGATGAAAATGGAGAATATATTGGCACCTTAGAATTTACGCAAAATATTGATCCGATCAAAGCGATTGATGGCGAAAAACGGATTCTATCATAAGATTAGTAAACGGAGCCCCTTCTACTGAAATGGAAGGGGTTTTTTTGGTTTTCAAAAAAACTAAATGGAACCAATTGGATTTAATGTAAACACCCCATTGTTTATTGTGTAAAGAAATTAGCTTTAACCTATTTTCATATGTCATCTAATCCGTATTTGGCATGGTTCTTGCATTATCATTTAGTGACATAGAAAGTTACAGAAATCATTCTTCATTGGGGGATTATCAGAATTTAACGGTTTTATATACTGTTTGGGATTTGAACTTAAATGTTAGGGGGGAACACGATGACTACTGCTTTAGCCTCATTTATAGAAGATGTAGAGTAAAACTAAAAGTATGAGTGTTAGAGACATGCTTGAGGAGGTAAAAGGTTGGTAAACATTTCGTCTCTAAAATACAAAATGTTTACTAGTAATAATGTTGAAACAAATTTTTAACTATGCAATTTCATCCGGGAGTTGCTCTCAGGTTCAGAACTCTTATTAAAAGTTAGGAATAGTAATAAAATTTCTTAATTAGGGGATGTGAATAATGGTGGAAAAAGTAGTAATTGTTAGCGGTGCTAGAACACCAATTGGTTCATTTGGAGGTTCATTAAAAAAACTATCAGCATCTGATCTTGGAGCAATCGCCATTCGTGAAGCAGTGAATCGTGCTGGAATTTCTTTTGATATGGTGGAAGAAGTGGTAATGGGATCTGTAGGACAATGTGGTAGTGATGCCTATTTGGCAAGGGTAAGTGCACTAAAAGCAGGCTTGCCGAATGAAACGACAGCACAAACGGTTAATCGCCTTTGTTCCTCAGGTATGCAAGCAATTGTATCCGGAATGCAGACAATTCAAACAGGGCAAGCAGAAATCGTCGTTGCCGGCGGTGCGGAAAGTATGAGTAATTATCCATTCTTGTCTCAAAGTACAAGATGGGGGGCAAAAATGGGAAATGTATCATTAGAGGATGGATTAGTTACAGTTTTATCAGATCCATTGGAAAAATATCATATGGGAATAACGGCGGAGAATGTAGCAGAGGAGTTTCATATTTCAAGAGAAGAGCAGGATCAATTTGCCTTGGAAAGTCAGCAAAAAGCTGTCTCCGCAATTGAGTCCGGCAAATTTACCAGCCAGATTGTTCCTGTCACAATAAAACAAAAACATGGAACTGAAACAGTAGTGGATACAGATGAATATCCAAAGAAAAATACAACCTTGGAAGGGTTAAGAAAGCTTCCTCCCGCTTTTAAAAAAGATGGAACCGTTACAGCAGGTAATGCATCCGGTATTAATGATGGTGCAGCAGCAGTGGTTTTAATGGCTGAATCCAAAGCGAAAGAGCTTGGTATTACTCCTATGGTGACCATTGTTGGGGCTGCTGTTGCAGGTGTCCGACCTTCACATATGGGTACGGGTCCGATTCCAGCCGTTAAAAAGGTGCTAAAACAAACAAATTTGACTTTGGATCAAATCGACTTAATTGAATCAAATGAAGCCTTTGCCGCCCAGGCTGTAGCTGTCTCAAAAGAATTAGGTTTACCTTCGGAAAAAGTGAATGTAAATGGGGGAGCAATCGCCTTAGGGCATCCTATTGGTGCTACGGGGTGTATCATATCGATAAAATTAATCTATGAATTAATGGCAAAAAAATTAAATTATGGTTTGGCTACCTTGTGTATTGGTGGAGGGCAGGGAATGGCGATTATTTATAAAACGATTAAATAGATTAAATTTAAATTTGGTCTCATCAATAGATGGGGCTTTTTTATTACCATCTTTTCCTAATCAATTTTTATATGGATCTGTTAAAAGTTATCCCTTTTAATTTGGCACGGTTCTTGCAATATAAATAAGCAAGAAGCAGATCATCTTTATATGTTTTCAAATCATAAGGTAAAGAGCCCTTACATATCCCATGTTAACTAGAAAGCGCTCTCAATTCCCATATTACAAGGAAGGTTTTCTAGGTTATGTAAACAAAATGTATATGTCTAAATAACTGGGTGTCAATTTGTATACAGAGGTATACAAATTGGCGATGGGGTAAATGGATTTCTAGAATCATAATTTAATAGTTATTATCATTCATCATACGGAGGGATAAGTTGTGCAAGATTTATTATTTGAAGTAAACGGTGGTATTGCAACGATTACACTTAATCGTCCAGATTCATTAAATGCCTTCAGTATTAACATGATACAAAATTGGATTAAGGCTCTAGAAGAAGTTCGTGACAATGATAACATTAGGGTTTTGGTTTTAACTGGAAAAGGCAAGGCTTTTTGTGCTGGCGGAGATATAAAAGCAATCAAAAATAATGATGGATTTTTAAATATGGATGAACATGAGGAAAAGGATTTTTCTTCTACAGGTTTAAATCGAAAAAATAGTCTTTGGAAGTATGTTCAGAGAATCCCATTATTAATGGAAGAAATCGATAAACCTACCATTGCTGCAATTAATGGAGACGCAATAGGAGCTGGGCTGGATATGACATTGCAATGTGATATCCGAATCTCATCGGAAAAGGCCAGATTTGGTGAAGGCTATGTGAAATTAGGGATTGTCCCTGGCGATGGCGGCGGTTACTTTTTACCAAGAATAATTGGATTGGATAAGGCATTGGAAATGCTGTGGACTGGAAAAATCATTGAAGCATCAGAAGCAAAGGACATTGGCCTCGTTACCCATGTTTATTCCCATGAACAATTTTTAGAAGAAGTTTATAAACTGGCCGAAAAACTAGAAAGAGGTCCACAACAAGCTATCCGTCTTATTAAAAGAACCGTACAGCAAGGGTTAAAAACGGATTTAAGGACATCACTTGATCTTGTGTCTTCTTTTATGGGATTAGTAACAGAACATCCTGATTATCATGAAGGCATTAATGCACTTATTGAGAAGAGAAGACCAAATTTCGAATAAGAAGAATCGAAAAGAAGGGAGAAATAATATGAAAACGTTAAATCTAACAGCAGCTACTTTACCTGAAGAGGCTGAAAAATTAAGATACGAAGTTCGTGAATTCCTTGCTGAAGAATTGGCCGCAGGTACATTTGAACCGCGTTGCGATTCCTGGCTGGGGAGCCATTCCGCGGAGTTCAGCCGAAAATTGGGGGAGCGCGGCTGGTTAGGCATGACTTGGCCGAAAAAATATGGGGGACATGAACGTTCTTCATTGGAGCGATTTGTTCTTACGGAGGAGCTGCTGGTTGCGGGCGCACCGGTTTCAGCTCATTGGTTTGCCGACCGTCAAACGGGCCCGCTTCTATTAAAATATGGTACCGAACAACAGCGTATAACGTTTCTTCCTAGAATGGCGAAAGGTGAACTATTTTTTGCAATTGGCCTAAGTGAGCCAAATTCTGGATCAGATCTGGCATCCATTTCAACCCGGGCAAAAAAAGTGGGCGATAAATGGGTAATCAATGGAACTAAGATTTGGTCAAGTGGTGCTCATCATGCTCATTATATGGTGGTCCTGCTCAGAACATCGCCGCTTGAGGATGGGAAGAAACATGCTGGGTTAACCCAAATGGTTGTTGACCTTTCTTCTCCGGGGGTAACCATTCGCCCGATTCATTTAATGACTGGTGAACACCATTTTAATGAAGTAATCTTTGAGGATGTTGAAGTTTCGGATGACATGATTGTCGGTAGTTTAGGAGATGGCTGGAAGCAAAGCTTAGCGGAGCTGGCATTTGAACGAAGCGGTCCAGAACGTTTCCTAAGTACATACCCATTACTTCAAGAATTAGTCCTTCAACTTGAAAATTCCTCCAATCAACATGCAAAAAATAAAATCGGTAGATTAACAGCAAGGCTTTGGACTTTAAGGCAGATGTCCCTAGGGGTGGCAAGCTTGCTGCAAGAGGGGAAGTCACCTGAAATAGAGGCTGCATTAGTAAAGGATTTAGGAACAGCTTTTGAAAAAGAAGTGATTGAGGTGACGAGGGACCTTGTTTCAGCGAGACCTTCCATGAATTCAAAAAAACGACTGGAAGTGCTGCTGGCGGAAGCGATTTTACATGCACCAGGTTTTACACTTCGCGGAGGTACAACAGAAATTTTACGAAGCGTTATTTCAAAGGGGTTGGGTGTGTAATGAGTGATATTCGAAACATGCTGGTTGAGACGGCTAATAAAATCTTAAAAGATTTTTGTTCAAAAGAATCGATAATGGAAGCAGAAAAAGGAATTTGGCCTGTGGAATTATGGAACGTATTAGAAGAAACAGGCATGACCTTAGCGGGAATTTCCGAGGAGGCTGGCGGAGTTGGCGGGGATGTGGGTGATGCACTAAGTTTATTAAAAATTGCTGGTAGATATGCAGCCCCTATCCCTTTAGCAGAAACTATCATTGCTAACTGGCTTTTGGGAGCCTCTGGAAAAACAGTCTATACGGAAGCCGTAACAGTTGGGCCGGTGCGAATGGATGATTCCTTAAATTTTACGAAGGTATCTGAGGGTTGGGTGGTTTTTGGGGAATTGAGAGATATCCCTTGGGCACGTGATGTAAAGGAAATTGTCCTTTTTGGTAAAACGGAGGATGGCAACAAGATAGTTACATCAACGCCGTTGGAAAACTGCCAGATTCGTAAAGGGACGAATCTGGCTGGTGAACCAAGAGATGAGGTTATTCTAAATAACATTTTAATTCCGAACGAAAATGTATCCATCAATCCTCCAGTGAGCGAAACCGACTATTGGAATTTAAGTACCCTTACTAGAGTTTCTATGATGGCTGGGGCGCTTGAAAAGGTTTTAGAAATATCTGTAGATTACGCGAATGAAAGAAGCCAGTTTGGAAGATCGATTGGAAAATTTCAAGCCGTGAAACAACAATTGGCGGTTATGGCTGGTGAAGTGGCTGCATCAAGTGCGGCTGCAGATTCTGCTTTGGCTGCATTTTGCAGGGGTACCATAGTTCATGAAACGTCAATGGCCAAGATACAAGTAGGAGAAGCGGCTGCCCTTGTAACTAAAATTGCCCACCAGGTTCACGGAGCAATGGGCTTTACCGATGAACACCCACTCCATTTGAGTACAAGAAGACTATGGTCTTGGCGGGACGAGTATGGAACCGAAAGTCATTGGGCTGAATTACTAGGTGGGTCGGTACTTGAAAATGGGTCAGAAACCCTTTGGAACATGATTACCTCCTCCTTCATCACGGAAAAAATCAACTAAAGCGATTTTTTAAAATGGAAAGGGATTATGACGATTGATGTCAAAATATTTAAAAGGTTGAAAAAATATGTCGCAGCCCTTTTCATTACAGTTTTAAATAAAACTTCGATGGTGGTGGTAGGTTTGACCAAATGTAAAAAGGTTTTGGTAGTAGGTGCCTCCGGGCTTGTCGGAAATGCTGTAATGAAACATATGGCACGACAACGAAATATTAGTGTAGTAGCCGTATCCCGCAGGATGCCGTCCAATACATTCGGCGCTGACTTTGTCTCTGTGGATTTGACCAATCAAAAGGAATGTTCTGAGGCTTTTGGGAAAATGGCTGGAATCACACATATTGTATATGCTGCTCTTTTTGAAAAACAAAATCTTACCTCGGGATGGCTAGAGCAAGATCAAATTCGGATCAATGATCAAATGCTTCGAAACATTTTTGAACCGGTGGAAAGGGCATCAAAAGGGACTTTAACTCATGTAACCTTATTGCAGGGAACAAAGGCATATGGAGGACATGTTCGCCCATTTGCGGTACCTGCACGGGAGGGGAAATCTGATGCACGTGATATTCCCAACTTTTACTGGGCTCAGGAGGATTACATTCGAAGCAAACAGCAGGGAAAGGATTGGAACTGGACGATTTTTCGACCGCAAATTATCATAGGCGAATCGATTGGAAGTGCAATGAATATCATTCCTGCCATTGGAGTCTACGCATCCCTCCTTAAAGAGGAAGGGAAGCCTTTGTACTACCCAGGCCAAGAAACGGCCGTAATGGAAACAGTGGATGCGGATCTTCTTGCTCGGGCAATCGATTGGGCAGGGGATGCAGGTGCTGCCTCCAATGAAATATTTAATATTACGAATGGGGATATCATGGTGATGAAAAACATTTGGCCTGCTATTGCAGAGGCATTCGAGATGGAACTTGGGGGAAGCATTCCCATTTCCTTAGCTAGTGAGATGCCTAAACGGACTGATGAATGGGATCAGATCCGTGCCAAGTACAATCTGGCTTCACCTAATTTAAGAGAATTTGTTGGTCAATCCTTTCAATTTGCGGACAGGTACTTGAATGATTTGCATCATCCACTCCTAGTGTCTACTGTCAAGCTTCGCGAGGCAGGGTTTTATGAGGTATTCGACACTGAATCAATGTTTAAAAAATGGTTTAGGATTTTCCAAGAAAAAAGGCTTCTACCTTCTCCTAGTCAGATGAATAAAAGGACGAACCTGCAAGTTAATAGTATTTGAAGCTAAGGAATGAACAGGATTTGAGGGGAAGTGATGAAGTTTAAAATGTGGAAAAGATACTACGATACAAGAATAGTAACAGCAGAACAAGCCATTAGCTCGATTTTGCCTAATCAATCCATATTGATTGCGCCGCTAAGTAATGAACCTCAAACATTGGTTGAACAATTGATTGAACAGCGACACCGGATACAGACTTCTTATATTTACACGATGGTCCAGGGGAGTAGATGCAAGTATGCCAGCAGTGATTGCCTGCCATTTTTTAAAATCAGGACATTTCTTTCCTCTCCCTTGTTAAAAGGGGCATTTACAGAAGGAGACTGTGATTATATTCCAATCAATATGTCAAAAATTCCAGATTGGTTAAAACATAAAGAAATAGATACGGTTCTAATGCAAGTTTCCCCACCCAATGAAAAAGGATTTTGCTCTCTAGGGGTTTCAGTAGATTTTATGAAAACTGCAATTCAGTATGGAAAGAACATAATCGCACAAGTAAATAGTGAAGTACCATGGATTTTTGGAGATACAGCCGTCCATGTAAATGAAATAGACTCTTTTGTTGTTTCCAACAGACCCATTCTTGAAATGTCTCCCAAACCACTTACAGACGTAGAACGGAAAATTGGGGAATATGTGGCAGAAATTATCCCTGACAAATCAACGTTTCAAATCGGAGTTGGCAGCATTGCTGAAAGCGTTTTATTGAATTTGGAGCACAAAAATGATTTGGGTGTTCATACCGGTACCTTTACTGATGGCATTATTCGTTTAATAGAAAAGGGTGTTATCAATAATAAATACAAGAATTTGAATAAAGGCAAGATTGTCGCCACTAATATTTTTGGTACAAGAAAATTATACGATTATGTTCATAACAATCCTTTATTCGAGCTCTATTCTGTAGAATACACGCATGATATTAATACTCTATCTAAAATTCAAAACTTCTATTCGATTAATTCTGCATTGGAGGTTGACTTAACAGGACAAATCAATGCTGAAAAATTTGGTTCTTATCCTATTGCCGGTGTCGGTGGACAAATGGATTTTATCAAAGGGTCCCAGGCATCCCCAGGTGGAAAATCAATTATCGCTCTGCCGTCAACAGCCAAAAATGATTCGATTTCAAGGATTTCCAAGAAGGTTGCCTATGTAACATCATTAAAATCGGAAATCGATTATGTAGTTACAGAATACGGGATTGCCACACTGTTAGGAAAATCACAAAAGGAAAGAATGAATGAATTAATTACAATTGCTCATCCAGCGTTTAGAGATGAATTAAGGTCATCAAATATAACGGTTTAAATCGTTGGAAAGGTGTGTGGTCATGTTGTTGGAATCTCACAGTGTCCGGTATGAATGTCAGGACGGAATCGCCATTATTACGTTAAATGAACCCGATTCCCTAAATGCCCTTTCAAACCAAATCAAAAAGGATTTATTGAAGTGGGTTGAAATGGCTGAAACGGATCCGGAGGTGAAAATTATTATACTGACAGGTACTGGTAAAGCCTTTTCGGCAGGCGGGGACGTTCGAGGAATGGGCAAGAGAACCACGCTAGAGTCAGTAGAAAAAATTACGAATACAACCAAGATCATCCTGCGTATCGCAGAATTACAAAAACCAGTCATTGCTGCAGTGAACGGGTATGCAATGGGGGCAGGATTTAGTTTGGCATTGGCGGCAGATATCGTAATTGCCCAAGTAAATTCGAAATTTGGTCTAAGTTTTTCAAAAGTTGGGCTGATCCCTGATTGTGGTCTATTACACTTTCTACCAAAAATTGTTGGTCCTTGGAAGGCAAAGGAATGGATTTTTTCCGGCGCTGTCTTGTCAGCAGAAGAAGCTAAGCAATATGGTATCGTGAACCGGCTGGTTGAAGAGGGCGAAGCCCTGAATGAAGCTACTGTTCTCGCAAAAGAATTGGCAAGCAGGCCACTTCAAACGATGGTTTTCGTAAAATCAATTATGGAAAAAGTTCAAAATCAAGATTTAAGGGCAACGATTCAATATGAAAATTATGCCCAAGCAGTTCTTCAACAAACAGAAGACCACTTAGAAGGGGTTACAGCATTTAAGGAAAAAAGAAAACCGAATTTTATCGGCAAGTAATTCGTTCTATTCTAGGAGGTTAGGTGGCATTGGCAGATACTAAAGCGCTAACGAAAAATGAAACGATTTATGGGCGTAATTTAAAAGTATATCAAGAAGCAAGGAAAACTCTAAATGAAGTATTAAAAAGTTCTGTTGAAAAATTCCCCGAAAGGGAAATCCTCATTTTTGAAAATAAACGGCTCACTTATCGTGAATTTTATAACCTGGTTGCGAAAATGGCTGCGAATTTACAGCACCGGTACCAGTTTAAAAAGGGAGATCGCCTGGCCATTTTGTCTAATAATACCATAGAGTTTTGTATCAGTATATTTGCGGCCTCCTTTCTTGGCGGGATTGTCGTTCCACTCAATACAAGGCTTCGTCCCTCTGAATTGCAATTTATGATGAAAAATTCGGGAACGAATGTTTTGATCGTTGAGGACGTCCTTTTGAGTGTGGCAGAAGAATCGATTGAATTAGCCAATATTGACCTAAAGGTATTTGTGACAGGAAAACCGGCGCAAAACAAAAACACGCTTTGGTTCCCATTTGAATGCTTATTAGAAGAGGCTCCCCCAGCGCAAATGGCTGATGTCGATAGGACAGACCCATTATTTATCATGTACACATCCGGAACTACGGGCTTACCTAAAGGAGCACTGGGAACCCATCTTGGAATCACACAAAATGTTTTAAATTTCAGTTTGAACCTAACAACTGATGAAAGAGACCGGACCTTGATAAATATCCCATTATTTCATGTTTCTGGTTTGATTGCAGGATTCACCCATATGGTATCCGTAGGCGGCACATCGGTGTTAATGTATACCTACAAAACGCAAAAATTCCTCGAGCTGCTTGACCGTGAAAAAATTACTTATATTAATACGGTTCCAACGATATTTGTCTTTTTATTAAACTACCCTGAATTGGAAAAATATGATCTAAGTCATTTAAGATTAGCCGTCACCGGCGGTGCACCTATGGCTGTCAGCACGATTCAAAAGCTGACGAGCCTTTACCCAAACATGAATTTTATCAATAATTATGGTGCAACGGAATGTACAGGGTCTTGTACGTTTTCAAGACCGGAATCTGCGTTTACAAAACCTGATTCGGTGGGAATCTTGACGAAGATTATTGATTGGAAAATTATTGATGATGATGGTGCGGAATTAGAAAGAAATAAAATTGGAGAACTATGCATAAAAGGGCCGACAGTGATTCCTGAATATTGGAACAATCCCGAAGCAACGAACAAAGAATTTATTGATAATGGGTACTGGAAATCCGGGGATATCGGCTATGTGGACGACCAAGGCTACTTTTTCCTTCTTGACCGCAAAAAAAGCATGATCAATCGCGGAGGAGAGAACATCTATACGGCAGAAATCGAAAACGTTCTTTATAATCATCCAAGTATTTTGGAAGCTGCTGTAGTTGGTCTCCCGGACAAAGTGTTTGGAGAAGAAGTATTGGCCTCCATTGTAGTGAAGGAAGGCCATTCAATGACAGACCAGGATATCCGTGAATTCGTCGGCCAATATTTAGCCGATTATAAAGTGCCAAAATATGTTCAATTTTTAACGGAATTGCCAAGAAATCCTTCTGGAAAGGTCTTAAAGAACCATTTAAAGGATGGCTATCAAAATTTACCTATTAAAAATAAATAGGATAAACGTCTGTGATTTTAAGTCTGAAATTTAAGAAAATTAAGAAGGCGGGATGGTAATGAGCTACGAATTAAGTGAACAACAAATAACATCGAGAGAACAAACATTGGAATATATTAAAAACCATTTGGCAAACCATTTAAACAGAATCGAGGCAGAAGGAATCATAAAACATGAGGATATTAAGGCATGCAAAGACTCTGGTATTTGGGATCTTGTTTTAGAGGATGGAACTGATTGGGTAACAAAGGTAACCCTATTGAGTGAAATCGCAAAAACTTCCCCCTCTTTTGCAGCTATATTTACTGACTTGATCTTAAGTAAAGCCATTTTAGCAAAGGATTTGAACCAACATTTTTACGCAACCGCCTTTGTTGAGGAAGAAGCTGGATCTGATTTAACGAGAATTCAAACTGATGCAAG
The DNA here is from genome assembly GCF_042675345.1 of Neobacillus sp. GCM10027624. Taxonomy (NCBI): domain Bacteria; kingdom Bacillati; phylum Bacillota; class Bacilli; order Caryophanales; family Bacillaceae; genus Neobacillus; species Neobacillus sp. GCM10027624. Next base: position 321,518 of record NZ_JBHTHD010000023.1, on the reverse strand, counting down.
GGAGACAAAGGATCACTGGATATTGTCAGGTGAAAAGTGGTTTGTAGCGAACTTACATTTGGCAGAAACACTACTTGTATTGGCGAAAACGCCTGAACAGTCCTATGCAATTTTCTTGGTTCCGAAAGATTCTGATGGTCTAATCCTTGAGGAACAAAAGAAAATGGGATTAGAAGGATTAAAGCTCTCAAAAATCGTTTTAAATAATGTATCCATCTCTAAATCTTCGTTAATTATTTCATTGGGCAATAGCGTTGAAGGTTTAAATCAAGCCAATATGCTTGCAAAGCTTTCAATTGCTTCGTTAGCAATCGGGATTTCAGAAGCCGCCTTAAGGGAGTCCTTGGAACGGGCTCGTACGAGACAGCAATTTGGGAATGCAATTGGTGAATTTCAGGCCATCCAATTTAAGATTGCTGATATGACGGTCGGAATCAATGGTGCCAAGACGTTACTTTATCTTGCGGCACAAAAGCTAGACCGAAAAGAAGATATCGCAACCGAAGCAGCCATGGCTAAGGTTTATTCCACTGAAGCAGCAGGCAGTGCAGTTAATCACGCCGTACAAATCCACGGTGCGCATGGTTTATTAACAGATTCCACCGTTTCTCAACTATATCGCTCACAAAGATTAACGGAAATCTTTGGCCAGACTTCTGAAATGCAGCGAATCGCAATAGCCAAGCATGTGATCAATACCATTGGAGTTAATGAAAGGGAGGTTAATTATGGATTATCGCTATAACGAAAGACAACAAGCATTAATAAAAAAAATTGAAGAAGTATGTAAGAACCAATTAGTCCCGATTCAAGAAGAATTCGGTGAACAGGATGTTCTCTCATTTGATATGGTTCGGGCACTAGCAGAAAATGATTTTTATCGAAGACATATCCCTGTAAAATATGGCGGTTTGAACGAAGCAGAGGATGCGAATGCAACCGAACTATGCATCATAAGAGAAGAGCTTGCCAGACTCTGTCCGTTAGCAGAATCGACCTACTCTGTAACCGGCCTTGGAAGTTATCCGATTTTGTTGGCTGGGACAGAGGAACAAAAGAAACATTATTTAGGAAAAATGATTTCAGGAGAAGAAGTATTTGCATTTGCCTTGACAGAGCCAAATGCAGGATCAGATGCTGTTAGCCTGCAAACAACCGCAAAACTTGATGGGGATGAATGGGTCATCAATGGAAAAAAAATCTTCATTTCCAATGCAGGCGATGCAGGTGTCTATGTAGTTTTTGCCCGTACAAGTAACGCACCAGGTTCAAAAGGTATATCAACTTTTATTGTGGAAGATGACACAATCGGATTAGAGGTCTCTCAAAGATTGACTATGATTGCCCCGCATCCAATAGGAGAATTAACCTTCACAAATTGCCGGGTTCCTAAGGAGAATCTTTTGGGGGAGGAAGGTCGCGGGTTTAAATATGCCATGCAAACCTTAGATATGTTCCGTTCATCTGTCGGTGCACAGCAGGTCGGTTTTGCAAGGTCAGCTTTAGAGCATGCTGCAGAATATGCCAGACAGCGCCATGCGTTTGGCGGCCCCATCACTCAGTTCCAAGCCATTCAATTCAAATTGGCAGATATCTATACAGAAATACAGGCCGCTAAGAATTTGGTTTACTATGCTGCCCACCGCAAGGATTTAGGAAATCGAGTGACAAAAGAAGCGGCCATTGCAAAGCTTTATGCCACACAAGTGGCACAGCGTGCTGCATATGAAGGCCAGCAGATTTTTGGCGGATATGGAATGATAAAAGGAAACCCACTGGAACTTATCTATCGGGAGGTCAGGCCGGCAGCCATCTATGAAGGCTCCACTGAAATTCAGCATATGGTGATTGGTCGAGGGATGATCAATGGAAGTTTCATAGATGAAAATCTGGAAAAAGTATTATTGTGAGGTGGTCAGAATGATAGATAAAAGCTTAATTGGTAAAATCAGCGAACCTGTTTATGTGGAAATTGAAAAAGGATCTATCCGTAAATTCGCACGGGCAATCGGCGATGATAATCCCGTATATCATGAAGAAAGCGCTGCAAGGGCAAAAGGGTATCCGTCCTTGCTTGCCCCCTTAACCTTTCCAACAACTTTTCGTGATGTTGAACCAGAATGGTATACAAAAATCGATAAAAGCAAATTACTGCATGGTGAACAGGAATATGACTATTTCAGGCGATTTTATGCTGGAGAGCGTTTGAAGTGCATTGAAAAAGTAGTGGATGTGTATGAAAAAGAGGGGAAAAATGGAAAATTAACGTTTCTTGTACGGGATAAGGAAGGATACGATGAGACTGATCAGTTAGTTTTTAAAGAGCGGCAGACATTAGTGATAAGGGGTTGAAAGCCATGGGAATTGAATCTAAAACACTACTAAATAAAGAAATTCCGAAACTAGTAAAGGAATCAATTACACAGGTGCAGCTTGTCAAGTATGCCGGGGCTTCAGGCGATTATAATCGAATTCATATTGATGAGGAGTTTGCTAAAAAAACCCCCTTAAAGGGCACAATCGCACATGGCATGCTGTCAATGGGTTTTTTAGGGCAATATTTGGATAAAATCGCCGGTGATGTATACGATGTGAAAAATTTTAAAGTCCGGTTTCGTTCAATGGTGAGGCCAGGAGATACCATTACGTGCATAGCGGAAGTATTGAACGGAGATCATCAAGAAATTTCATTAGAACTTAAAGCGTTGAATCAATATAACGATACGGTTATATCAGGTAATGCAGTTCTTTTAGCGAAGGAATAGGGAGGGGTATTCGTGAGAGAAGCAGTTATTGTTGAAGCGGTAAGATTGCCGGTTGGGCGAAGAAAAGGGGTATATTCGGAAACCAGATCGGAGTACCTCTTAAGTGAGGTCCTAAAAAGCATTGTCGAGCGTTCAGGGATTGATCCAAAGGAAATCGAAGATGTCATCGTCGGCTGTGTAACCCAAAACGAGGAGCAGGGGAACAATATCGCAAGAATCTGCACCTTAATGGCTGGTTTGGATATTCAGACAGCGGCAACAACTTTAAATAGAAAATGCGGTTCATCACAACAAGCAATTAACCAGGCAGCACAAGCAATCATTGCAGGAGATCAGGATGTTGTCATTGCTGCGGGTGTGGAAAATATGACTAGGCATCCACTTGGAACAGACCGGGTAGAATCACCTTTAGAATTAACAGAAAGGTATGAAATCATCCAACAAGGAGAATCAGCAGAAAGAATCGCCGAAAAATGGAGCATTACCCGTATAGAACTTGATGAGTTTTCCTTAAGAAGTCATAAATTAGCGGAGCAGGCAAGGAAAAGTGGAGCGTTTAATAGAGAAATCATGCCAATTGAAGTAGAAAAAGACGGAGAAAAAATCCTTGTAACAGAAGACGAAGGAATCAGGCCAAGTACCACATTGGAAAAACTCGGCACATTAAAACCTGCATTTATGGAAAAGGGCATCATTACAGCCGGGAACTCAAGCCAAATTAGTGATGGTGCGGCAGCAGTGCTGATTATGTCCAAGGAAAAAGCGTTGGAATTGGGGCTGAAGCCGAGGGCGAAAATCATTGCCCGTGATGTGATCGGTTCGGATCCAACGATGATGTTAACAGGTCCAATTCCAGCAACGAAAAGGATTCTTGAGAAGGCTAGGTTAACAGTAGAAGATATTGATATATTTGAATGCAATGAAGCGTTTGCCTCTGTTGCTTTGGCTTGGGCCAAGGAAATGAATCCTGATCTTAATAAGGTGAACCCGCGTGGGGGAGCAATTGCTCTTGGACACCCTACCGGCGCAAGCGGTGCAAGAATTATGACTACACTTCTCCATGAATTGGAGGATATGGATAAAAAATATGGGCTTCAAGTTATGTGTTGTGGAGGAGGAATGGCAACAGCCACAATCATTGAGCGTCTCTAATAGGAATCTATGAGGTGATCGATCTTGAACAATACAATAGTAAACTTTTCGCAGGATCTCTTTTCTCCTTTTTATATTGGATCAGTAAAAGTGAAAAATCGAATCATGATGGCGCCAATGGAAACCAATATGCCTTCCTTAACAGGAGAGGTTAACGACCGCGTGATTCAATACTATAAAGAAAGAGCAGAAGGGGGAGCCGGTGCGATTATTGTTGAATTTACCTGTGTGGATTCCCCAGTAGGGAAGGGAACGGAAGCACAATTGGTCATCGACCATGATGGCTATATCCCCGGTCATACTTATTTAACGGAAGAAATTCAAAAATACAATTGTAGAGCCTTTTTACAGCTTCACCATGCTGGAAGACAGACGAATTCGAAAATCACTGGCTTCCAGCCGGTGGCTCCTTCTCCGATAGCCTGCAAAGTGATGCGGGCAGAACCAAGAGAATTGACGACAGAAGAAGTAGCCGATTTGGTTACTAAGTTTGTATGGGGGGCAAAAAGAGCCAAACTAGCCGGATACGATGGGGTGGAATTACACGCAGCCCATGGCTATTTGTTAGGCAGTTTTTTATCTCCTTACACGAACAAAAGAACTGATCGGTATGGCGGAAACACCGTCAATCGAACCAGAATGATTCAAGAAATTATCCAAGGAATTAAAGCCAAGGTTGACCGGAATTTTCCCGTTATTGTCCGATTCAGTGCAGATGAATTTGTTGAAGGCGGCTTAAAAATTGAAGAATCAATCGAAATTGCAAAGCTTTTAGAAAGCTATGGGGTTGATGCCATTCATGTTTCGACTGGGACTTTCGAATCCAATGACAAAAATATTGATCCTATGTCGGCAAAACAAGGATGGCGTATTAAATTGGCAAGTGAAATAAAAAAACATGTAACCGTTCCGATTATTGGCGTTGGTGTCATTCGTGAGCCGGAATTTGCGAATGATATCATTCAATCTGGGAAAGTTGATTTTATTGCTTTAGGAAGAGCGTTGATCGCAGACCCTAAATGGCCGGAAAAAGCCCGGAAGAAAAACTACAAGGAAATTAATCGCTGTACTACTTGCGGATATTGTACTGACCGACTCCGCCAGCACCAAAGTATCCGTTGTTCCGTGAATCCAAGAGCGGGTCGTGAATTATCGCTGCCCGAATTGCAGCCAGTAATTAATCCAAGTAAAAAGGTCCATGTAATTGGGGCAGGGGCAACAGGAATGTATACGGCTGTCCTCGCAGCCAAAAGAGGATATGAAGTCTTTCTTTACGAAAGAGAAAATCAACTCGGGGGGTTATTAGATGTTGCCAGTGCCCCTCCAGGAAAAGAAAATTGGAAATGGTTTAAAGAGTACTTAATCTATCAGATAAAACTGTTGCCAAAGATTACGGTCTTTTTAAATAAACAAATTCATACTGAGGATTTAGTCATAATGGAGAACGACTATGTCATTGATGCATCCGGAATGGTTCCGAAACAAGATACTCAGTTAAAAAACGCCCAAATTCCGATTGTTAGTGTAGTGGATGTCTTGCAAAATTATAAAATTGAAAACCGGAATGTTCTTATTCTTGGTTCCCGGGGAGCGGGTTTAGAAGCGGCAAACTTTCTTGCAGATAAGAAGAATATGGTAGTTGTCATTGCAAGGTCGGGTAAACGTGCCAATGGATTAAATATTGATTTAATCAACCGGATGGACCTTTTAAATGAACTGAAGGAAAAGAATGTGAAGATCATGAATCAAACAGATATCTTGGTTGATCGCAATGGCAGGTTCCAATTTTATCATACGGAGAGTAAAGAGAGGATTCCGTTTGATTTTAATCCCGATGTTGTGGTTTCAGCAAGAGGGTTTGATTCAAATCCGATCTTAGAGGACAATGAAAACATCATAAAAATCGGAGGCAGCAATGAACCTGGAAAAATATTAAATGGAATTTGGATGGCCTATGTTGAAGTGAGCAAATTTCATTAAGGTATACACGATAAACAGATCTAGGGGAGAGGCTATCTCCCTGCACTTAATATTAGTAGTTTTATAGGAATAATAAGGATTTGAAGTGAAATAGCTCCTTGAATAGAGATACATACTTTTTTAGAAGGGTATACAAACTGTATCCTGTCTACAAAAAGGAAAAAAAGTATACAATCCATTTACTGAAAATTCCAAAAAGGGTAATAAAATTACGGAATTTTTGCTTATTTTATTTGGCATGGTACTTGCATGTTAATTAAGTGATTAAATCAAAGGAGGGTCATTTTGTGAGAAAAAAAGTACTTTCAGTTTTCGTAATAATTTTGGTTTTAATTTTAGGGGCATGTTCACAAGCATCAGGCGGTTCGGGTAAAAATGAAAGCGGAAACATAAAGATTGGTGCGGTTCTTCCTTTGACAGGCCCTGCGGCTTTGTACGGCCAGCAAACATTGGATGGGGCAAAATTAGCTGTAAAAATGATTAATGATGATGGCGGAATATTAAAAGGACGTAAAATTAAGTTACTTACAGAAGATGATCAATCGAAACCTGAGTTAGGTGTGACGAAATATAAAAAACTGATTGAGAGCGACAGGGTAGATGCCATTACCGGCGGGGTAAACAGTTCTGTTAACATGGCAACAAAAGAGGTTGCAAAAAATAAATTAATAAATGTTGTAACCGTTTCTAAAGCTCCAGAAATTATGTCAGATCGCGATCCATATCGATTCCGGTTAAATAGCACAAATGACATGGATGGAAAAGCATTCCATAACTTTATTGCTCAAACGTTAAAGCCAAAAACGGTTGCCGTTATCGCTGAAAATACGGACTATGGCCAGGCAGAATTAAAAGCTTTAAAAGCAAACTGGTCCGGAAGTGATGCTCCAAAAATCGTGGCTACTGAATTTTTTGAATTAACAGATACAGATTTTACCAACCCGTTAACGAAATTAAAGGCGGCCAATGCAGATGCATTATACGTGGTTGGTGCAGCGATTGAAATCAATTCTGCGATCTTTAAGCAAGCTCATCAATTAGGTTTCAACAATACAATGAAGCTGCTTGCACCAGGAAATATTAATTCAAAGATGGTCGAGTTAGCAGGAGAAGGGTCGGAAGGAGTTATTTCTGCTGACCTTTATCAAAACTCGATTGACAATGAGATGAACAAAAAATTTGTCGCAGCTTTCGAGAAGGAATACAATCATAAACCTGAAAAAATGGAAATGTTAGGTTTCGAATCAATCTGGTTTGTTGCAAAAGCAATGGATAAAGCAGGATCCTCAAATGATTATAAGGCGATTTCCAAAGCATTGGAAGGGAATGACTGGCAATCACCAAGAGGAGATTTAAAGTTTGAAAACGGACAGGCGTTAGGAAAAGTCATCCCATTAACGGTTAAAGACGGTAAAATCGTTCCTTACCAACAGTAATGGGTAAATATACAGCCAAATAGCTTTCTGCTAAATTAGGAAGCTATTTGGTTGTTATAACTTAATAGAATTCAATGGAAACACCTTCCTTGAAAGCAGTCTGTACCCTTGGCGGGAAGAAAGGGGGATTTATTTTTGGAAATCCTAAATCAATTAATTGCAAATGGATTAGTTATTGGACTGACCTATACATTATTTGCTCTAGGAGTAACGTTAATTTTCGGAATATTAGGAATGATTAACTTTGCCCATGGTGAATTTTATATGCTTGGGGCGTTCGGATCATATGTACTTCAACAGGAATTGGGATTGAATTATTTCCAAGCAGGGATCGTAACCATCATTATTATCTGTTTAATTGCCTGGTTGATTGAGCGCTTTACATTAAGGTCTTTACTAGAAACTGATCATCTAAATTCGTTGCTGGCAACGTTTGGTTTAAGTATCGTTCTATTAAACATGGTTGCAATTGTTTATGGTTCGACTCCTAGACAAATTAGCAGCCCGTTTAATAGTGTTCTGCACATTGGGAATGTATTTATCACTCAGCAAAAAATTGTAATTGTCTTCTTGGGGATCGTTGTCATTCTGTTGTTAAACCTCTTTATCAAACACAGCCATTTAGGAAAACTCATGCGCGCTGTATCTCAAAATCGAATGGGAGCTATGGTTTCAGGGATTCCTATTAAAAAAATATATTCCTTTACCTTTATCTTTGGTGTTTCAATTGCCTCACTTGCAGGAATTCTGATCGGTCCAACCACCTATGTCACACCAACAATGGGGATGAGCGTTATGTTAAAAGGATTTGTAATTGTTATTTTAGGTGGTTTAGGAAGTGTCCCAGGTGCAATTATCGGGGGAATGCTGCTGGGATTCGTTGAAACTGGGGCCTCATCGCTAGTAGGAAACTCCTGGAAGGACATTATTGGGTATGTCATCTTAATACTCGTATTATTAATTCGGCCGCAAGGAATCTTTGGATTTCAAAGGAGGTCTCAATAATGCAAAAGAAGCTGGCCTACTTCCTATTATTCCTAATCCTACTCTCTCTCCCGTTTATTTTAAATAATCCTTACTATTTAAATATTATTATCACATTCGGAATTTTCTCGATCCTTGCATTAAGCCTTAATTTTATTGTCGGTTATATTGGAGAAATATCATTTGGTCATGCTGCATTTTTTGGATTGGGCGCTTACTTTACGACAATGATAAATCAAAGTCTTGAGGTTCCATATTGGATCAGTTTAATCCTTGCTTTAATTTTTACAGGCTTCATTGGAATGTGTGTTGGCTTTTTGTCCCTTCGCCTCCAAGGCGTTCATTTTGCGATTATTACACTGGCATTTGCTGAAGTTTTTCGCTTAATCATCCTGAATTTAACTGACATCACCCGTGGCGCAATGGGCTTAAGTGTTTCTTCTCCCACGCTGCCCTTTACGCAAATGTCTTTGTCAGATCCCCTGGTTTTTTACTACTTTGTTTTTCTAATATTAGTAGGAGTAATTTATTTTATTAAATTTACACTGAGGATACCTTTTGGAAGAGGAATTGTTGCAATACGGGAAGGAAATTTATTAGCAAGCTCAATTGGGATCAACGTATCTAAGTATAAAATTATTGCTTTTACCATTTCAGCTGTTATTGCTGGGCTTGCGGGTGCCCTTTATGCCCCATTTGTTGGCATTATTACCCCAGATCTTTTGTCGGTTCATTATACAACCGAGGCATTATTGATGGTCATTGTAGGTGGAAAAGGATTTTTACTGGGACCATTGTTCGGTGCCTTTATATTTACGATTATCCCGGAATTTTTATGGATGTCCCCAGAAGTACAGCTGCTTGTATTCGGTGTCATTCTAGTTTTATCGATTAAGTTTATGCCGAAAGGGATTGCGAATCTTATTAAAGTGATTCGTACAAAAATCCAAAAGGATAAAGGTACGAAATCCCATTTATCTCCTGTCGTTGAGGAAGAAAAGGAGGTGTCGTAGTTTGGCATTATTGTCAGTTTCTAATTTAAGTAAACGTTTTGGAGGATTAACGGCTAATTCTGATATTTCCTTTAATGTAGCTGAACAAAGTATTGTTGGAATTATTGGGCCTAATGGCGCTGGGAAAACCACTTGCTTTAATCTCTTAAGCGGGTTTTTACCACCAACAGAAGGGGAAGTAATCTTCTCCGGCACAAATATTACAAAATTGAATGCCCATCAAACGGCATCATTGGGAATGGTGCGAACCTTTCAACATACAAGCGTTTTTTCAGAGCTTTCCGTTCTCGATAATATTTTGACCGGGCAACATTTAGAAGTAAAAGGATTATTAAAATTAGCCTTTATGAATCGAAAGAAATACGTTGAAAAACAAGACAAAATGAAAGAGAAAGCGATCGAAATATTGAACTTAATGGAATTAGAAGATAAGAAGGATATGATTGCCAAAAGTCTACCTTATGGAGAACAAAGGAAGCTGGAGATTGCCATTGCCTTAGCGGCTAATCCTAAATTATTACTTTTGGATGAACCGGCAGCAGGGATGAATGAAACCGAGTCTGCAAAGCTAGTTCAAATCATAAGAAAACTAAAAGATAAAGGACTCTCCATCTTGATCGTTGAACATGATATGAAGGTGGTTATGAATCTATGTGACTATATTGTGGTTTTGGATCAAGGAACAAAAATTGCTGAGGGAACCCCAAAAGAAATTAGTACCAATCCTAAAGTGATAGAAGTTTACCTTGGAACACCGGATGAAGATCACCACATAGAAGAGGAAGGAAGTGTGGAATATGCTTAGTTTAGAGAATGTCCATGTTTCATACGGCCCGATTAAAGCCATTAAAGGAATTTCTCTTCAGATTGATGAGGGGGAAATGGTCGCATTAATCGGTGCAAATGGAGCTGGAAAGAGTACAACCCTTAAGGCCATTGCAGGAATTGAACCCATTGAATCAGGCGAAATTAGATTTAATGGACAGAATATATCAAACCTTCCATACAATAAAACCAGCAATCTCGGGATTACTCTTGTACCTGAAGGCCGTCAGCTATTCCCTGACATGACCGTAAAAGAAAATTTAGAAATGGGTTACAAGAAATCCAGGAAGGGTGCATGTTTACTAGAATTACTTGAAAAGGTATACGAATATTTTCCAGATGTATACACGAAGAGAAATGAACTTGCAAGCAGTTTAAGCGGAGGCCAGCAGCAGATGGTAGCGATTGGAAGAGGGATTATGTCAGAGCCGAAACTTCTGATGTTTGATGAACCTTCCTTGGGATTAAGCCCCGTATTGGTACAAAATGTGGTCAAAATTATTCGGACTTTGCATGAAAAAGGACATAGTATTTTACTAGTGGAACAAAATGCAAATATGGCCCTTAAAATAGCGAATCGAGGTTATGTCTTAGAAATGGGGAGAATTGTCTTGGAAGATCAGGCTCATTCTCTATTAAAAAATGAAGAAATAAAAGCAGCGTATTTGGGGCTTTAAATCGTTAGAATCACTATTTACATAGTGGAAATAAGAGATTAGGAGATGATTGGATTGTTATTGCATGATCAAGTTGCCATCGTGACGGGTGCAGGAAATGGGATTGGGAGAGCAGCGGCTATTGGATTAGCCCAACAAGGTGCAAAGGTTATTGTGAATGATATAAACGAAGCAGACATAGCTGTAACCGTTGAAGAAATCAGAAAAAATAAGGGGGAAGCCTATGGCGTTCAAGGAAGCGTTGCGGTTTATGAGGAAGCAAAAAGAATGGTTGATGCCGCTGTTGAGATATTTGGAACGGTAAATATTCTCGTTAATAATGCAGGAATTATTCGCCCTGCAATGATTCACAAAATGCATGAAGATCAATGGGACCAAGTAGTAGATGTCAGTTTAAAAGGGGCATTTAATTGTATTAAAGCAGTTGCACCTATTTTTATAGAAAGAGGGAAGGAAAACCCAGAGGCATTGTCGAATGGAAAAATTATCAATGTTACGTCCACTGCTGGTTTAGGCGGAACCATTGGCCAGATCAATTATAGTGCGGCAAAAGCGGGTGTCATTGGGGTGACGATGTCAACTGCCCGTGAGTGGGGCCGCTACCGAATTCAATCAAACGCGGTAGCCTTTGGGGTCGTTGAAACCGATATGACCAAAACGATTCGAAGTGATAAATTTGCTGATACCTACAAAAATAAAATCGTATTAAACCGTTTTGCCAAAGTGGATGATGTCGTACCGGGGATTGTCTTTTTAGCATCAGGCGGATCCAATTACATTACCGGACACGTTTTAAACATTTCTGGCGGTTCACATATTGGATTTTAATAGAAGAAGGTTTAAAGGCAAAATTACAATACGAATCGGGGGATTATGATGCCGCAAATTATTGATTTAACAATGGGAATATATGAAGGAATGCCCCAGCATCCTGCACACGGACGCACGCCGCTTTTTTTATCTGGAACTCGAAATCATCAAGCATATATGGACTTTAAGCGAATCAACCAATACGATGAATCGGATTTTATTTCATTTGAAAATGAGCAAATCGTTATTTGTGGACACACTGGTACTCATATGGACTCCTGTTTTCATGGGGATCCGGAATCAGAATTTACCATTGATAAAATGCCTCTGGAATGCGGGTGTGGAAATGCAGTCTGGCTTGATGTGTCCTTTCGTTTCGGACCAAAAGCAGTTGTAACTGCTAAAGACCTGCAAGAAGCTGAGTTTCGGTCGGGAACAAAAATCCAGCCAGGGGATATTGTGTTGATCTTTACGGGCTGGTCAACGATTAATGATCCAGTAAGGTATGCATTTGAACATATGGGTTTATCAAGAGATGCTGGTGAATGGCTTCGCGAGAGAAGAGTTAAAACAGTCGGAATTGATAACTGTAATGTCGATGCAGCGGGAGAATTATCGATGCCCGTTCACATGAATTTTTTGAAACCGCGGATTCTAGGCTTACCTAATGACGATTTTATTGCCATCATTGAAAACATGGTAAATATCAATAAGATTCCAAAATCCAGATTTACTTTTTCAGGAGCGCCAATTCCGTATATTGGTAAAACAGGAGGGCAAGTGCGTGCCTTAGCGATTATCGATTAATAGGATGGTGAAATCATGCTTTTAAACAATAATTCCTTGCAGGAATTCATATTTAAAGAAAGTTTCGAACCAACGTCGATTCATGACTTTCCAATGGTTCAGGTTTTGAATTATATTCATGATGGAGTTGTTGTTGTAAATGAAAAGGGGATAATCGTTTATGCGAATCCCTCTTATACGAGGATTTTACAAGTGCCTGTTGAGAGAGTAATTGGCAGGAAAATGAAAAAAGTAGAACCAAATGCACGAATTTTAACGGTTATGGAAACCGGCGTCCCTATTTTACATGAGCCCGTATATCTTGATCATTTAAAAGCAGAAGTAATAGTGGATGCAACACCACTATACAGTAATGGAAAAATTATTGGCGGTGTCACGGTATTTAAACAAGTTAATGAGGTCGTTCGTTATTATAATGCGCTGACGAAATTAAATGAAATTAAAAAAAGAGAACAAAAGCAAAAGGAGCAAAATGAAGGATCGGAACTAAAGGACCCGTTCAAGAAGATTATCGGCAGCGATCCCATTTTTATCAAGAGCTTAAAAAAAGCCTCAATCGTTGCTGTATCGAATGCCTCCATTCTGTTAAGAGGGGAAAGCGGGGTTGGGAAGGAAGTTTTCGCCAAGGCGATTCATGAATCCAGCTCCCGCAAAGATGGTCCGTTTATTAAAATAAATTGCTCTGCAATTCCAGAAACCTTAATCGAATCAGAACTCTTTGGATATGAAAATGGGGCCTTTACCGGAGCCAAAAAGGGAGGAAAAATCGGGAAATTTGAATTAGCCCATGGCGGGACAATCTTTTTGGATGAAATTGGAGATATGCCGATCAATGTTCAAGCAAAATTACTTCGGGTATTACAAGAAAGGGAGCTTGAGCGAGTTGGTGGTGATCAGACTATAAGGGTGGATATTAGAGTGATCGCAGCAACTCATCAAAATCTTCCGGAAATGATTAAAATGAAACAATTCCGTGAGGATCTCTACTATCGAATAAATGTGATGCCCATCTGGATACCTGCCTTACGAGAAAGACCACAAGACATTGAATTATTAGCGAACTATTTTACAGAGAATTTTTCGAATATTTATAATAAAAAATTAATTATTTCAAAGGATGTCATAGAGGTATTAAAAGCCTATCATTGGCCTGGAAATGTCCGGCAAATGATGAACATTATTGAACATGGAGTTATTTTATGTGACAGTTCGGTTATTCAAATGGAACATCTACCTCAGGAAATAACCCAAAATCAAACCGTCGAAGACCAACCGTTCGTAAAAGAACAAGAAAAAACTCATGAAATAGATGAAGAGGGCTCGGATGAACGTTCAAAATTTATTTCTGCATTAAAAGCAGTACAGTATAACCGTACAAAGGCGATGGAAATTCTTGGAGTGAGCAGACGAACATTTTATAAAAAACTAAGAAAGTTTAACATTACCTTACAATGAATCTCCCGTATGGGGATGACCGACAGATTGTAGATGGATAGAGGTAAAGCTTTCTTTTAAACGGAGGTGCATTAGATGGATGTTGTAATTCTTGGAGCAAACGAGCAGGCATTAGAATTAGCCTTATCATTTTTAAGTAAAGTGAATTCCATTACATTTTTTGATAGGGATTTAGATTTACTAGAAAACTTACAAGACGAATTTGAAAATGATAGTAATGATAAACTAGGGATTAAATTTTGTTCAGATTTAGACTTTGACCAAAATCATCCATTGTTTATTTTTGATTTTTTGCCTGACAGCGAAGAAAAGTTTAACGTGCTTAAACAGCTTCGTTTCGGACTATTAAATGGCAGTTTATTCTTTACAACGAGTAAAGTTTATTCTGTTTCAAAAATCGCATCCTTTTTACAAGACCCAAAATGTATAGTCGGACTACAATATTTATCCCCTTTTGAAAATTCCCAAGTGATTGAATTGGTTAAAGGAATCCATACTTCGGCTAGGTCCTTGGAAAGGGCTAAGCGGTTAATGGCGGATATGGGTAAGGAAATAATGGTCGTGAAAGATTCACCAGGGTTTTTATTAAATAGAATGACAATTGTTCTCATTAATGAAGCAATTCATCTATTAAATGAAGGACTCGCAACACCAAATGAGATCGACACGGAAATGGAACTGGCTCTCGGTCTAAAGTTAGGTCCTTTACGTCTAGCTGACCATATGGGCTTAGACATTGTTTTAAGTATGTTAAATTCGCTTTATAAAGGAACAGGAAACCCGAAATTTCTTCCCTGCTCCTTGCTGCAAAATATGGTATATTCCGGATATTTAGGTCAAAAAACCAATTCAGGTTTTTACAGTTATTCTGCTGAAATATTAAATTTTCCTCATTTAAAAGTCTATTAGTCGCCCCATTCATTTTTTTATAGAAATTTTTTAGGTATTAAAAATTGGAAAAGAGAGGGTTGGATTATGGGAAATCGTATTTGTGAGTTGCTTGATGTGAAGTATCCAATAATAGAAGGAGGGATGGCTTACGTTGGGAACGGGGCTTTGGCTGCGGCAGTTTCCAATGGTGGGGGATTTGGACAAGTGGGTTCGGCAGGAAGATCACCTGAGAACTTCGAAGAGGAAATTTTGCTTGCTTCCCAATTAACTAAATCCCCTTTTGGGGTTAATCTTCCGATTAGTGAACACAAAGACAATCAGCCATATATAGATGTGATTGCGAAACATAAGGATAAGATCAAAGCGGTTAGTATTAGCGCTGGGAATCCTTCCCCATTCATTCCTATTTTTAAGGAAATGGGTTTAGTGGTAATGGTGATCACGGCAACTGCCAAACATGCATTGAAAGCTGAAAAAAGCGGCGCTGATATTATTGTTTGTGAAGGATATGAGGCTGGAGGGCACAACGGTGGAGCGGAATTGACGACCTTTTCATTAGTGCCGCATGTTTCAAGAATTGTCGGGGTTCCGGTTGTGGCAGCTGGTGGAATCATGGATGGCCATGGAATGGTTGCGGCGATGACGTTAGGCGCTGATGGCGTTCAAATGGGAACTAGATTTGTAGCAACAAAGGAATGCCAGGCCCATGAAAATTATAAGCAATATTTGGTAGATTCCAGTGACGATGCCACCACCATTTTAACACGAAAAATTGGCGGAGTAATCCGTGTTCTAAGATCAGATTATGCTTCTATGGTCCAGAAGATTGATCAAGAGACTTCTTCCATAGAAGAAATCCTCCCTTATGTACGTGGAACCATTAATAAAAAAGCCGTAATCGAAGGTGATTTTGATAATGGCTGGGCAAGTGCTGGGCAGGGTGTAAGCTTAATTAACGAGATTATAAGTGCTGAAGATGTAGTAAGAAACATTGTAGAGGAAGCAAATAACGTAATAACTAATTTAAAAAAGATTGATGTATTAACTGGATGTTCTAACTAGTTTGTAAATCTATTTGTGTTTAAAGGAGGTGTACCATTATACCTCCTTTAAATTTACATTTTTTACATTTTCAAAATTGAGGAGCATGAAATTGGAAATCTATCAATATGATGTGGTTTGCATTGGCAGCGGTGTGGCTGGGATGATGGCAAGTATTTCTGCGGCGGAACGCGGATTAAATGTTTGTGTCGTTTCAAAGGATCCCATCGGCTGGGGAAATACTCGAATCTCCGGCGGGATTGTCACAACAAATGAATCGAATGAAAAAGCATTATATGAAGATTTATTAAGAACCGGTGAACAGATTAATCAAAAAAATCTCGTCAATACCCTTCTTAGTGAAAGTAAAAATGTCAATGACAAGATTGAAAAGTGGGGGCATATTTATCTCCGAAATCCTGATAACCCAATAGAAAAGGAGTTTGTAAAACCTGGGGGGCACACCATACCTAGAACGTTAAAATCCCATAACCGCGGGATTTCGATTGCGAATTCCTTGCGCAGCAAATTTTTGTCTTTAGATATCAAAACACTGGAAGAAGTCATTGTTTGTAAAGTAATTGTGCAGGAAAAGAGGGTTTCGGGAGTTCTTTGTTATGACTGGAATGAAAACAAATGGATGGGTATTCATTCGCCGCATGTTATTTTAACATGCGGCGGTGCAGGAATGATTTATTATCCCCATTCTGATAATATGCGCACGTCAACAGGGGATGGATATGCATTAGGTTTAAGAGCGGGTGCACGGTTAATTGATATGGAACAGATTCAGTTCATTCCATTCGGTGTTCTTTATCCAAATGGAATGAAAGGCTTGGAAGTGGGTGATACCTCTGCTGCAGGTCCATATGGTGTTCTCCGAAATAATCGGGATGAAATTGTTGTGGAGGATGTATCGAGTAAAACAAGAGAGTATGTAAGTAAAGCAATTGCCCTTGAAGCAAAAAATGGCAATGGTTCACCGAATGGCGGTCTTTGGCTTGATCCGACTGAAAATCGCAAACATGAAGATGGCGAAAAAAACTGGCAGCATTGGAAATCAATCGGGACCATTAATACACTCAAGATGGCATATGGAACAAAAGCTTCACAATGGCAAGAAAAATTTGAAGTTTGTCCAACTCAGCATTATTTTATGGGCGGGCTAATGATTAATGAGAAGGGCTGTACCGATATTTCCGGGCTGTATGCGGCTGGTGAAACCGCAGGCGGATTACATGGTGCCGGACGTATGGGGTCGATGTCATTATTTGATGGATTAACCTTTGGAAAAGTGGTCGGGAAGGAGATCAGTAAAAAGGAAAAAGAAAATTTTGTTTTAGAAAAGGACCATTTTCTCCAGGAGAAAGAAACACTGATCAAACAATTTGCCGGAGAAGGCAATGAGAAACCGATTCGTCTAAAAAGGGAAATAAGTAAAATTATGTGGGAAAATGTTTCCATCATTCGTGATCAAACAAGTTTGAACCGAGCATTGAGTGCTTTAATGGAGATTGAAAAAAGGTCAAAGTGTATCAAGGTTTCTTTTGAAGGAAAACATAACAATCGATTTTTGGAGACGGTGGAGCTTCGATTTATGATTGATACAGCAAAATCAGTGGTATTAAGCGCTTTAAAAAGGACGGAGTCAAGAGGCAGCCATTATCGAAGTGATTACTCTGAAAAGAATGAAAAATGGCAGCAGAAAAATGTTATGGTCAAATTTTTTGAAGAAGAGCATTTAGTTGAGGTGAAGAACAATGAGTGAAATTTCTATTTATGTAAAAAGAGGTGCAAATCTGCAAACCACTGAGAAGTTTACACTAGATTTATCACTTGGGGATTCTACTGTCTTAGAAGCTCTTCAAATCATACAAGAGGAATTTGATGATACCTTAGCCATTCGATATGGATGCCGATTTAAACAATGTGGTCTCTGTGCAGTAACGGTTAATGGAAATCCTAGGATGGGATGCATGACAAAAGTAAAAGATGGTATGGTCGTGGGTCCCTTAGAACATCTCCCCATCCAAAAGGATTTGGTAGTAGAAAGACGATTTATCACCGAGAATATAAAAAATAAAAAACTATTTCCTAAAACACTAAACCATTCGATCAATCCAGTCACTACAAAAGAGTTTGATATTTTAAGTAAATGCACCGATTGTCAGTCCTGCTTATCAGGCTGTCCGGAATATCATTTTGAAAAAATGGATTCTTTTGCGGGTCCTTTGTTTTTTGTAAAGCTGGCACAGCTTCAAAATCATCCGCAAAATGAGCATAATTATTTCGAGAAAGCAAAAGAATTGGGTATGGAGATGTGTAAAGGGTGTGCTGGCTGTCCCTGCCCATATGGAATTCCAATTAAGAAACTTGCCATCAATCCTTTTTTGAACGACTAAATCAATAAGGCTAGATTTATAAATTAGGAGTGACATTTATGATTGAAGTTTCTCACAAAGAGAATGTTTTATTTCTTACGATAAACCGGCCGGAGGTATTGAATGCACTCAATATTGCTGTGATGAATCGCCTTCAGGAAGAGCTTACTTATGCGGAAGAGAATGAGTCTGTAAAGGTGATCGTGATTACCGGTAAAGGAAAAGCGTTTGTCGCGGGAGCGGATATCAATGAATTTTTGTCTTTAAAGGATGCAGGTGAAGCAGCAGAGTATTCACGATTAGGCCAAACCGTATTTTCCTATATTTCTAATCTTTCAAAACCAGTGATTTGTGCGATTAATGGCTTTGCCCTGGGAGGCGGGCTTGAATTAGCCCTGGCATGTGATATTCGGTTTGCATCAGAAAATGCAAAACTGGGTCTTCCGGAAATAAAATTAGGTTTATATCCGGGGTATGGAGGGGCTCAAAGGCTTCCAAGATTAGTTGGAAAGGGAAAGGGTTTGTATTTCATGATGTCGGGTGAAACTTTTTCAGCACAAGAAGCCGAAAAAATGGGTCTAATCGAACGTATTGTCCCACACGAAACCTTGCTTGAAACTGTAAATGATTTTGCCTGCAAAATAGCAAAATTTCCATCGGGAGCACTTGGAGCACTTAAAGCTTCTGTTTGTAACGGACTAGAAATTCATATTGAGGAAGCTTTAAAGTGGGATTCTCAAAGAATTGGGGCTTTGATGGTTTCGGATGAAGCACAGGAAAGGGCCAGGCAATTTATAAGCAAACAAAACTAGATAAAATCACTTTACTAGAATGAGTAATACGAATTTTTACAATAAGGATGTAGGGGGGAGCATTTCCTGTGAAATTAAACGAACAAGTGGCGATAATAACGGGGTCGACAAAAGGAATTGGCTATAGTTTAGCCAAATCTCTTGTTGAAAAAGGGACAGCTGTTGTTGTCAATGGACGGAACCATGAAAGGGTAAACCAGACTGTACGAGATCTTCAGGCAATTGGGGGTAAAGTAATTGGGATAGCCGGCGCTGTGGAAAATCCTGAAACGGGTAAAAAACTTGTTAATTTAGGTACACAAACCTTTGGAAAAGTTACGATTTTAATTAATAATGCAGGAATTATTCATGATAAAATTTCCTATAAAATGACGGATGATGAATTTTCTAATGTGATTGACGTCCATGTGAAAGGATCGTTTTATTGTACAAAGCCTTTCATCCAGCAAGTGAAAAAGCAGGGGATTGGTGGTCATATTATTAATATGACGTCTGACTCTGGTTTAGAGGGAAATATCGGCCAAATTAATTATAGTGCAGCAAAGTCAGCAATTAACGGGATGACCTGGACACTCGCTAAAGAATTAAAAAAGGATCAAATTATCGTTAATGCCATTGCGCCTGCGGCTCTAACCGATATGACACGTCCCTATGTGGAAAGAGCACAACAAATGGCTATTGAAAAAGGAAATCCATTATCACCAAATTGGGAAATTGGTACACCAAAAGAAGTAGCTAATTTTATTGTCGCTTTATTAGAAAAAAGAGAATTTGAGGAAACAGGCTCTATTTTTGGAGTAAACGGTCAAAATGTTGTTCGATGGGAACCTCCGGTCCGAGTGACCTATAATAAGAATGTAGTGTTTTAGTAAAAAAATAGAAAAGGTGATATTTTGTGGAACATCTTACTGAAATTAGTATAATTGAAGACTATTTGGATCCAATTGGACATGTAAACAATGTTAAGTTAATGTCTTTTCTTGAAGATGCCCGAAGACAATGGTACAAGAAAGCGGGAATTTCTTATGAGGAAATGAGAAAAATGAGAGTCGGGACTGTAATCCTTCGAATGGATATTATGTTTTTAAAAGAAACTTTTCTGGGGGATACGCTTAAAATCATTACACAGCCTCAAAAACTAGGGACTAAAAGTTTTGTTTTTCAACAGAAAATTTATAATCAAATGGAGGAATTGGTTTTAGAGGCTACTGTTACATGTGTTATGCTCGATACCACGATAAGAAAAAGTATGCCGGTTGTAGACCAAATTGCCCGCCATTTTTCATGAAAAATTAATGTGAATAAAAATTTTTCAAATACTAACATAAGTAGAAACATAAAAATTTTTTTCAAAAGTACTTGAAGTATTCAGAAGATTCTTTTAAAATGAAAATAACTTCTCCCTAACAGCCTTTACAGCTGAAGGTAGTGAAGACCGTTTTTGATTCTAAAATATTTGACTGAGAAGATTCCAGTACCAGCCCTACCAGGTTGGATGAAATGGATCATGTAGCCAGTCCTTAACACATTAATGTGGAAAGGACTGGCTTTTTGTATTTAAAAAAATTTTTTTCAAAAAGGGGAGGAGGTAACATGAACGGTGCATTAGATGGGATTAAAGTATTAGATTTAACGCGAGTGCTTGCGGGTCCTTACTGCACAATGATTTTAGCAGACTTAGGAGCGGATGTGATAAAAGTCGAAGCCCCCGGAGGTAGTGATGAAACACGAGGATGGGGACCTCCTTTTCAAAATGGGGTAAGTGCCTATTATTTATGTGCGAATCGGAATAAGCGCAGCCTGACTGTTGACTTAAAAACGGAAGAAGGCAGGGACATAATCCGAGAACTAGCCGAAGAGGCGGATGTGTTGATTCATAACTTTAAATCTGGTTCTATGGAAAAATGGTTACTAGATTATGATTCATTGAAAAAAATCAACTCAAAACTAGTCTTTTGTTCGATCACAGGATTTGGAGAATCAGGCCCTTATCGCCATCTTCCCGGATATGATTATATTATCCAAGGAATGAGCGGTTTGATGAGCATAACCGGTACTCAAGACAGTGGCCCATTAAAAATTGGGGTGGCAATGGTAGATATTCTCACCGGATTATATTCAGCTATTTCTATTGAAGCAGCCCTCTTGGAACGAGAGAAATCCGGGCAAGGACAAAAAATTGATATGTCGCTTATGGATGCTGCAGTTAGCTCATTAGCTAATGTGGCAAGCAATTATCTTATTTCTGGTAATGTGCCACGAAGGCTCGGAAATGACCATCCAAATATTGTCCCGTATTCTATATTTAAAGCTATGGATGGAGAAATTATTATCGCTGTTGGGAATAACCGGCAGTTTACAACATTATGTGAAGTAATGGAGATACCTGAAATAGCTAAAGATGAAAAATATAGAACAAATGAAGCAAGGGTAGAAAATAGGATTGAACTTACGAATATTTTGGAAAATCAGCTTCAATTAAAGCCTTCTGATATTTGGATGGAGTTGTTTTCTAAAAATAATATCCCTTGCGGCCCAATCCAAACCATGGATCAAGTATTTAACCACCCACAGGTGATTGAGCGGGATATGATAGTTCAAGTCAATCATCCTGAGGCAGGTTCAGTAAAACTAGTAGGTTCTCCAATAAAACTATCAAGGACAGTTACAAAAGTAGAACGTCACCCACCAATGCCGGGAGAGCATACCATAGAGATCCTTCAAGAAGCAGGCTATACTCCTGAAGAGATTTCACAATTTATCCAGAAAAAAATTATCGACTCTGGGATTAATAAGTTAGAGTTAAAAAATTAATATAAATGGAGAGTGTTCACGATGAATTTTGATTTTTCAGAAGAGCAAGTAATGTTACGGAAGATGGTTAGAAGTTTTGTAGATAAAGAAATAAACCCATATATGCGGCAATGGGATGAACAAGGGGCATTCGATCCGAAAATTTGGAAGCGCTTAAGTGATTTAAACCTTATGGGGGTTTGTATCCCGGAAGAGTACGGTGGAAGCGGGATGGATTATAATTCACTGGCAATTGTTTGTGAAGAGCTGGAAAGAGGGGATACAGCGTTTCGTACAGCAGTTTCCGTTCATATCGGATTAAACAGTTTAACCTTATTGCAATGGGGAACAGAAGAACAAAAACAGAAATACCTTGTTCCACAAGCGAAGGGTGAAAAAATTGCTGCTTTTGGTTTAACAGAACCTGGAGCCGGTTCAGATGTTGCTTCACTGCAAACCACTGCCGTTCGGGATGGGGATGACTATATACTAAACGGTTCAAAAACATGGATTTCCTTGTGTGACGTTGCCGACCACTTCATTGTATTTGCCTATACGGATAAGGAAAAGAAACATCATGGAATCTCTGCGTTTATCGTAGAAAGAACGATGCCAGGGTTTTCATCCCGTGCCATCAAAGGGAAATTAGGAATTCGCTCTGGTAATACAGGGGAATTATTCTTTGATCAGGTAAGGGTTCCAAAAGAGAACCGATTAGGTGAAGAGGGCGAAGGCTTCAAAATTGCCATGGCTGCCCTTGATAATGGACGTTTTACGGTTGCGGCTGGTGCAGTTGGTTTAATCATGGCATCTTTGGAAGAGAGTGTGAATTATTGTCATGAACGGAAGACATTTGGGAAAGAAATTGGAAGGCACCAATTGGTTCAACAAATGATTGCAAACATGGAAGCAGGTTTACAAATGAGCCGATTATTAGTTTATCGTGTAGGGGAACTCAAAAACAAAGGTGTCCGAAATACTCGAGAAACATCGCTGGCAAAATGGCAGGCTTGTGATTTCGCGAATAAAGCCGCAGATGATGCGGTACAAATCCATGGTGCTTATGGATATTCGAGTGAATATCCGGTTGAACGATTCCTAAGAAATTCAAAAGCTCCGGTCATCTATGAAGGGACTAGAGAGATCCATACTATCATGCAAGCAGAATACGTTCTTGGGTATCGGGAGGACAAACCTTTAAATAATCCTCTGCCGGCATGGCCATTTGAAAGGGAAACAGTGAAAAAAGGTTAATTTATCTTAATAGATAAATCCCCGGAGAGTGATGAACCTCCGGGGGTATTGTATGCTATTGAATCCGCTTTCAATCTAGCGTTTTATTTTAAGAAGAAAACACTATATTAGTTAAACTGATTATTTTTTAATTGATTCAAATTGTTTGTATAAGTCTTTTAACGCTGCAATGAGAGCATTTGCTGCTTTTCCATTGTAAAATCTTTTTACATCATCGAGTGGTTTGTCAATTCCATGACGAAGACTATGGCCTTTTAAGAGTCTAGCAATATAATCCTTTCCGTGATCAGTTGCCAGGGTACAGGCAGCATCCACTATTACCCCAAAATGATTGTCTATTTCTGCTGTAATCGTTAACGTTTCAAACAAATTGCTTGCTGCCATACCTGAGGGTAATTTTGCATGTCCGGCAATAAACATCGTATTCATTTAACACACTCCTAAAAGTTTGTATTCTATATTTAGAATAATATAAAAATGGAGTTTTGGTAAGAATAAAAGAACAATAAAATATATGATTGGAAAATAATTAAGAACACCGATATAATAGAAACCTCTTCCTGCATACCCCTTCTTGATGTATAATTTACAAGACGTTCTAACCAACATAGTTAGGAGTATGCAACGATGCACTTCGTATATATCAATCATAATGTGTTAGATAACTTGTTTTATATTATTGTCAGTATTCTAATGTTTTTTGTTTTATATGATAATGTAAGCCGGCTTAAGAAATATAAGCAAATCCTGCTTACTGCCTGCATGAGTTTACCGATTATTTTATGTATGAAATTCCCAATTTATATTGATCAATACTGTGTACATGACCTGAGACAAATCCCGCTGTTTATTGGAACCCTTTATGGAGGCTGGCCTACCGGGGCTGCACTTTTGATCATTTTATTAGTCAGCCGGTTTGCGATTTATGGATTTAATTTTTTAACACTAATCGTTTATGTGGTCATCTTTATTGCTACGGCCTTTTTCTCCACAAAGTTCAATCGAGTAAATAAAAAGAAAAAGCTGTTCTTTTCAGCTGCAATCACCTTATTTTTGGAAATCATTACAACCTATATGGCCGTTGAGATGTCTGATTTCTTTAAAGTAACCGAAGCGTATATTTTCTATTTTATTATTTTACCTCCTGTGATCGTATTTTTTGCAGTCTATCTGCTAGAGATATTGATGGATACGATTCATGTTAGGTCAAATATGGTGAAATTGGAAAAAATGGAGGTAGTCAGCCAGCTGGCAGCAAGTATCTCGCATGAAGTTCGGAATCCACTGACCGTGGTAAAAGGATTTATTGAGCTGCTAAAAGATCCGAATTTATCGCAGGATAAGAAAGAGCAATATATTGAACATGTGTCGAGAGAACTCAATAATGCAGAGACAATTATTAGTGACTATTTAGCCTTTGCCAAGCCGGCAACGGAGAAAATAGAACCAATTTTCGTTGAACGTGAATTCAAAAATATTATTGAGATCTTGAAGCCTTGGGCAAATATGAATTCAGTAAAGCTTAAGGATCAGCTTGTACCCGGTTCAGTCCTCGGGAATGCGAATTATTTCCGTCAATGCTTTTTAAACATCATGAAAAACGGGGTTGAGGCCATGCCAAATGGTGGAGAGCTGGAAATTGCAACCTTTTTAAATAAAAATGATTTAACCATTAAAGTGAGTGACACGGGCGTAGGAATGACAAAGGAACAAATTAATCGTTTTGGCGAACCGTATTACAGCAGTAAGGAAAAAGGGACTGGGCTTGGGTCAATGGTCGCAGTGAAGACAATTCAAATGATGAAAGGGAAGCTGGAAATTGAGAGTGTTGCAAATGAAGGGACGACGATTACGGTGATATTTCCAATTTATTTAGCGGAGAAGGCAAAGGTAAAAGAAAATCCACTTAAATTGGAAACGGAGTTTTTACGGTCATAGGTAAAACAGCTTGGGGGAGGTTCTCCAAGCTGTTTTTATATCCGCTGTTGGAGAATGAACCTCCTAAATACGTTCATAATAAGAACGAAAAGGGGTGTTGACAGCATGGATGGAAAATATAATACGAACGATGATGCAACGGTAGAATTGAAGAAGGCGCTAAATAAAACGAAGCCACCAAAATACCCGAATATGAGCGAGGCAGAGAGGCGCTTAAAATTTCAAGGAAAAAAAGGTTGAATCAATCAGGAGGGCATGGGAAACCGTGCCCTCTTACTTATTACTTTTTTCCAAGAACGGGGGGAGACTTTTTAGAATTGTTATAATAATGTGAGTTTGTGTTGCATTTCACGGACAAGAAGAGTATTATTATTTTGCTAATATAGTAAATTCAGACGATATTCTAGAATATCAACCGTTGTAAAACTTAGGAGGAAAAGCTTTTTTATGCAAAACAAGTTACCATTTTCGAAATATTTTGTTATTGGAGTCATGCTCTTTGCCTTATTTTTTGGAGCTGGAAATTTAATTTTCCCAGCATCACTAGGGCAGAATGCAGGATCGCAAATTTGGATGGCGATCGCAGGATTTTTGATTACCGGAATTGGTTTGCCATTCCTTGGAATTTTGGCGATGGGGTTTTCAGGAAGTAAAAACCTTCAGGAGCTCTCAAGCCGGGTTCATCCAATTTATGGGGTGATATTTACCGCATTGCTTTATTTAACGATTGGGCCGTTTTTTGCTGCACCAAGAACGGGTGCTGTTGCTTACGACATTGGGATTGCACCGTTTGTTGGCAAAAGTCATGGACATATTGGACTTTTTATCTTTACTCTCATTTTTTTTGTGGTTACCCTTTGGTTTTCATTAAATCCGGCAAAGATTGTCGATAATGTTGGGAAAATTCTATCTCCTGCGATCATTATCCTGATCCTTGTCTTATTATTCATGGTGATCGTTAAACCATTAGGTCCAATCGGTGCGCCGCAGGAGACGTATTCGAGTGGAGCATTCCTAAAAGGATTTATGGAAGGATATAACACGATGGATGCACTCGCATCCCTTGTATTTGGTATTATTGTCATCAATGCGATTCGTTCGATGGGAGTTACTTCTGCACGAGGTGTCCTAATTACATCTGCAAAGTCCGGACTGGTAGCGGTTGTTTTTCTAGGAATTATATATGCCGGTGTTGCCTATTTAGGGGCTACCAGCACAGGAAGATTCGGTTTATTCGATACGGGTGGACCTGTCCTTGGAAAGGCCGCCTATTACTATTTTGGAACGTTTGGAACGGTGATGTTATCGGTTATTATCATCCTGGCCTGTCTCACGACAAGTATCGGGTTGGTCACAGCCTGTGGGGAATATTTCCATTCATTGCTTCCAAAGTTAAACTATAAGGCGTGGGTTTTTTTCTTTTCTCTAGTTTGTTTTGTCATTTCGAACTTTGGACTTTCCAATATCATTAATTTTTCCATTCCTGTTTTAATGTTTCTTTATCCATTAGCGGTGGTGCTCATGCTTCTTACTTTTACTTCAAAACTATTCAGGCATGCCCAGATGGTTTATGTAACGACGATTACTGTTACGTTGTTGATCAGTATTATTGATGGGTTTAAAACCTTGTGCCAGCTTCTGAACATTGAATATTTTAGCTGGCTTGCACCGATTATCGAATTTTATAATAGGGCTTTACCTTTTTATGAGGACGGGCTCGGATGGCTGATTCCGGTACTGATTGTGATTTTTGTAACCGGATTGCTCATCCGTATACCAAAGTTCTCTGAGGTTCGCTCATAGAACAGAAGGGATCTCCATCGTGAGATCCTTTTATTTTTTAAAAACATGACGTCCAATGACTAGTGTGGTCGGGCGGGTATCGAGCCAGCGGCTTTGCGCGATTTTTGGATTATAGAAAAATAAAGAGCTGCCGACTAACTCTCGTTTACTGCTCAACGCTTCATTCACAGCTTCCCTTGATTCCTTATCGGCCGGTTTATTGATTTGACCATTTAAAACAGGCTGAAACTGGTTTCTAGCATAAATCACAGATTTAATAGAGTTTGGAAACTTTTTACTTTCCACGCGGTTCAGAACCACACATGCCACTGCGACCTTACCGTTAAAGGGCTCATTTTGGGCCTCAGCTCTAACAAGTCTTGCTAGTAAATCCCTTTCATAAGTAGAGATTTCAATTAATTTGGGTGAGCTTTTTGTTTTTTGTTTGGATATATGAGTTGCTTGTCTAACTTTTAAGTCTGCCTTCGTTATGTATTCAGGTTCGGCTGTATTGGCACTTTTTCCTATCTGAAGGGGTTCTCCAATTTTATGGTCAGGTTTGATGGTATTGATGTATTGGCCAATGTAAATGGCGTTAATATTCTCAATTTGCGGGTTTAGCCTTGTTAATTCCTTCAAGGTTAAAAAATGGTCTTGGGCGATCGTTTCCACCGTGTCTCCATCTTTAACGGTATACGCAAACGTTGGTGTAGCAAATAAAAGTGAAACTAAAATTGTGATAGCGGTAATACATTTCTTTAACATACTTTCCCTCCTGGATCTCGTTCGTCACTTGTGAATCTCTTAGCTATTTCTATGACTATGAACTCCAGGAGTAGAATAGTATTACAGTTAGTAGAGTACTATTACAGTTTAATTACATTGAGAGGGGATTTTTTGGGAAAATAATAGTCTCTGGGTAAAAAATGAGCGGGTTCGTTATTGAACCCGCTCATTTTACTTAATAAACCTTATCGCCATTGAAAATGGAATTTTTTACGACTACATAATCAACAGTACGGATGGCATCTAGCCTGTTGCCGCCAGCGTAGGAGATAGAGGATTGAAGATCCTGCTCCATCTCGATTAATGTGTCGATTAATTTACCTTTGTGCTCCACATACATTTTTTTACCTTCGACATTTTTACGTTCACCTTTTTGGAATTCGGATGCCGAACCGAAATATTCTTTAAAGCATTTTCCGTCTTTCTCGTAGGTTTCACCTGGAGATTCTTCATGGCCGGCAAATAGGGAACCAATCATCACCATGCTTGCTCCAAATCTTACGGATTTAGCGATATCCCCATGTGTACGAATTCCGCCATCAGCGATAATCGGTTTCGTTGCAGCTTTGGCACACCAGCGCAATGCAGCTAATTGCCAGCCGCCTGTTCCGAAGCCAGTTTTAATTTTTGTGATACAAACTTTTCCAGGCCCGATCCCGACTTTTGTTGCGTCCGCACCGGCATGTTCTAATTCTCTTACTGCTTCAGGTGTACCAACGTTTCCGGCAATAACGAAACTTCCTGGAAGGAGTTTCTTAATATGTTGAATCATTTCGATCACGGCGTTGGAATGTCCGTGTGCGATATCGATTGTAATGTATTCAGGTGTTAGGTTTTCATCTGCAAGTTGTTGAATGAAATCATATTCTCCATCTTTTACGCCGACACTAATGGAGGCGATTAAACCTTGTTTTTTCATATCTTTTATAAAATCAATTCGCTTCTCTGGCTGGAAACGGTGCATGATGTAAAAGTAACCGTTTTCCGCTAGGAAAATGGCAATCTTTTCGTCAATGATGGTTTGCATATTGGCTGGTACAACTGGAAGCTTAAATTTGTGGCCACCAAAGGTTACTGTTGTATCACATTCTGAACGGCTTTTCACTATAGATTTTGCAGGAATCAATTGTATATCTTCGTAATCAAAAACATTTTCCATGAGTTACACTCCCAAACACGAATATTAATGTTAGTTATTTAAAAATCGTTCGTACATTTAGTAATTTACATTATTTTTATCAGTATGTCAAAATATTTTAATATTTATGTGGAAAATATTTCGGGGATTGAGCTTTTTTCAATGAACAAGTCTAATTTCATAAAAAGTGAGTATTATCTTAGTAGATAAGGAGGCGATCTGGTGAAATCAATCGGAATTTTGGGTGTAGGTCAAGCCGGTGGAAATATTGCTGAGATAGCATCGACGTTGGGCTTTCAAACCGCCCTTATCAATACAAATCAACGCGATGGGGTAGTCAACACGAAGGTAGAGAAAAAGTATTTTGTCCCTGGATATAATGGCGCCGGACAGGATCGTTCAGTCGGTTTGCGTGCCGTTCATGAGCATTACCGCGAAATGATTGACTTTGTGAAAAAATCCTTCAAAAACATTAAATTATTATTGGTTGCATTCTCAACAGATGGCGGATCGGGTTCGGGGATGAGCCCACTGTTAATTGATATTTTATTAGACCAGCTGCAAGGCGTTAACATAGGGGCAATTGCAATTGTTCCTGAACGCAATGTGTTGGCAGGCAACCGCATTAACGCAGCAGAATGCATTGAACAAATCTCAAAAATTGAGGGAATCTCTTCGGTGTTCCTAGTCGATAATGATCAAATGCGCAAGGCGAACCCGCAATCCAGTAAACAACAAATTTATCTCTCTTCGAATCGTCAGGTCATGGAAGCAATCAGCTATGTGTTGCAAGTGACGCAGAAGAGCTCGCTTTTTGGGAATTTTGATGAGACAGATCTCATGAATATTCTAAATACAAGAGGGGTAACGCTTATTTCTTCGGCGACGGTAACGGATGCAAGGACATCAGCTGACGTTTCCAGCAAAATTCAACGGTCATGGGCGCACTCGATTTTCTGTCCTGTTGATACGGTTGGTGTAATCCGAGCCGGCCTAATTTATGAGGGTCCAGAAACGGTATCCAAACTCATTAATTTGCCGCAGATTTTTGAAAAAATTGGCGAGCCTTTGGAATTATTTGAAGGTACCTATATTTCGGAATGTGATCCAACGGTTACGACCATTTTAGCTGGGCTTTCTTTCCCGCCAAGCCGACTGAAGACGCTTGAGGAATCGCTCGAAAAAAACAAAGAGCGGCTGCAATTCCTGGTTAATAAGGAGCAAACAGAAAAATATGAATCACAGGTATCCTGGGCTTCCGGACTGAAAGCTAAAGCACCGGAAAGAAAACCTGGGTCGGTGACATCGAAGTTGTCTAAGTATCAGAAATAGGTATTCATTCGGCATCTCCTGAAAATGGGGGTGTCACTTTTTTTGGAGGGATGAAGTGAAAAAGAGCTTTCCAGTAAAAGCTTGAGTAGCTTTTTTAAAATCTACTCAATAAAACGTTATAATATAAATAGTTCAATATTTTCGCAATTTTAAAAAGGAGCTTTTACAATGGATTTAAAATTACAAAACAAAAACATCCTAATTACCGGTGGATCCAAAGGAATCGGGAAAGCCATTGCCAAGACCTTCGTGTCAGAAGGAGCAAACGTGGCCATCACTGCCCGTGGATTGGATGCATTAGAAAAAACAAAAGAAGAACTCGGCGGCAACGTTACGATTTTCCAAGCGGACCTAACAAGCGCAGATGAACGTATCAAGCTCATACACGATTTCGTTGAACAATTCGGAACCATCGACGTCCTTATCAATAATGCCGGTGGAAGCAATGGCGGTAAAGCGGCTGAAACGGAGATGGATCTCTTTTACAAGGCGATGGAGCTGAATTATTTTTCTGCGATTCACTTAAGTAAATTAGCTGTCGAACAAATGAAACAACAGCATTCAGGTTCGATTATTAATATCACATCCATTTATGGAAGAGAAAGCGGTGGAAAAGTTACCTATAATAATGCAAAGTCTGCTCTCATCAGCTTCACAAAGTCATTGGCAGACGAAGTGATTACATACGGTATCCGGGTCAACAGTATTGCTCCGGGAAGTATCTTGCATGAAACCGCCAATTGGCAAAGACGGCTTGAGGAGAATCCGGAGAGCATTAAAGAATTTGTGAAAAAAGAAATTCCCGCCGGGCGTTTTGGAACACCAGATGAAATCGCAAATGTTGCAGCATTTCTTGCATCTGAGAAAGCCTCATGGATTGTCGGCGCCAGCATCAATGTCGATGGCGGCCAGTCGAAAATGAATTTTTAAAGAGGAGAGAGATTATGAAAGTATCTATTATTGGGTTGGGCGCATTAGGGATATTATTTGGACACCATTTATCGAAAAAAATGCCAAAAGAGGATTTGCGAATTATTGCAGATAAGGACCGAATTAAACGGTACGAGGAAGAATGGGTTTTTTGTAACGGCGAACGCTGTGAATTTCAATATGTTTCACCTGAAGAACGCTGTGAACCTGCTGATTTAATTCTGTTTGCGGTAAAATTTAATGGATTACAGGATGCAATCCAAGCTGTTAAACATCATGTTGGAGAAAATACCGTTATTTTATCAGCCTTAAACGGAATTTCGAGTGAAGCGATTATCGGCGAAGCGTTTGGGATGGACAAGGTTTTATACTGTGTGGCGCAGGGAATGGATGCCGTTAAGGTCGGGAATCAACTTACCTTTGATCATATGGGTATGCTCTGTTTTGGAGATCGGGAGCCAGGGGTGATTTCAGACAAAACAAAGCGAGTAGCCGAATTTTTTGAAAAAATAGAGTTGCCTTATGAGATTGATACCAACATGCAAAGACGGCAATGGGGGAAATTCATGCTGAATGTCGGGGTCAATCAAACGGTTGCTGTTTATCAAGGTAATTATGGTGAAATTCAAAAAGAAGGGCAAGCAAGAGACACCATGATTGCCGCGATGAGAGAGGTTATCAAACTATCTGAAAAAGAAGGAATCCACTTAACAGAAGAGGATTTGAATTATTGGTTAGGCGTGCTTTCGACATTAGGTCCAACTGGAAAACCTTCGATGGCGCAGGATATGGAAGCGAGACGCCTGAGTGAAGTGGATTTATTTTCTGGTGCCGTTTTGAAACTGGGTCAAAAACACGGTGTATCCACTCCGGTTAACAAAGACCTCTATGAAAAAATAAAAAAGATGGAAAGCCAGTTTAGTTGATTTTAATTTATATAAATGGTGGGCTCGCCAATCGGCGAGCTTTCTTTTTTGAATACAAATGAGTAGCTATCAGCGGTAAAAGGCATCCAATCAGCGAAACGCTACCTCTAATTGGCGAAAAGTCCCTTTCAATCAGCGAAACTAAAAATTTATACGGCTTAAAACCTATTCACATGAAAATCTTGGCGTGATAGAGTAAAATAGGTTTCTGAAACAAACCAAGGTTATTTTATGTGAAAAGGAGAGACTTAAAAATGAAATGGAATCGCTTTTTAAAAGGGGCGGCAATCGCCAGTGTTCTGATAACGACATTATTTATAAGAAATTCTGGCATTGCTCTTGCCTCAAGTGGTGATAATGACAGCATTAATGAAAAGTATGGACCCCCAGTAGTCGTGTACGGGGCACAATTATCCGCTGCCCAAAAAGACGAAGTCAAAAAACTTTTAGATGTGACCGATCCAAGCCAAGTAAGAGAAATTACGGCAACTGGACAAGACCTCGTGAACTATATCAAAGGGGATGCCCATGCCAATATGTATTCCTCTGCAAAAATTACCAGAGACGACACAGGTGAGGGAATTGTCGTCAACATCGTAACACCTGAAAATATTACTGAGGTCACAAAGGAAATGTATGCAAATGCCTTGTTAACGGCTGGGGTAAAGGATGCCGAAGTGGATGTTGCATCCCCAATAAAAGTCAGCGGACATTCCGCCCTTGTTGGGATCTATAAGGCATATGATACCGGAAAAGGTACTAACCTAAATAAGGACCGGACGGAAGTTGCTAGTGAGGAATTAAGCTTAGCAACTAATTTAGCCAAAAAAGAAGGCATGGATTCCGATAAAGTCAGCCAGCTGTTAACAGAAATTAAACAAGAAATTGCTGCTCAGCATCCGGCAACAAAAGAGGACATTGCCAACATCGTGGATGAAAAATTAAAAACGTTGAACATCAGCCTGAGTGAGAAAGATCGTCAGCTGTTAATTGACCTATTCGATAAAATGCGTCATCTGAACATCAATTTTGATAACGTCCAATCTCAACTCGATAATCTTGCACAGGACGTTAAACAGAAGGTCGAGAACGCGGTGGACCAAGGATTTTTTCAAAAAGTCGCAGATTTCTTTCAAAAATTAATTGATGCGATCAAGAGTATTTTTTCATAAGATTTATCGACCAAATTGGGTAAGCTAAGCAACATATTCAACTTAGAAAATCAAGGTGAGCAGCAATGAGTAACAGTAAAAAAAATGTTTTGTTTATTGGGGCAGGGCGCATGGCCCAAGCTCTTATTGAAGGACTAAACAAGAATAAATTTGCCATACTTGTCGGCAATAATGGAAACGAAGAGCGATTACATGACGTAAGAGAAATATATGACGTGGAAACGACCGATTACTGGCAGCAAGAGGTCAGCATGATGGATATCATTATACTCGCTATGCCGCCAGAATCTCATGATTCGATTCTTGCAGATTTAGTAGACCTAGTTCATGGACAACTGATCATCACGGTAGCAGCTGGAATCGGTCCAACCTACCTGGAGTCTAAGCTTCCTAAAGGAACAGCTGTAGCATGGGTAATGCCCAATACAGCCGCAAAATTAGGAAAGTCGATGACCTTGTATGCACTTGGCCAAAATGTAAAACAAGTACAGCAAGATTGGATTGAAGCATTGATTTACGGCATTGGTGAATTTGAAAAAGTAACGGAGCAGCAAATTCATGAACTGACAGCTGTCACCGGAAGTGCCCCGGCCTTTATCTACCGAGTAGCGGAAGCACTTGAAAAAATCACAATGGAGTCCGGTGTCAGTCAAGAACAAGCAAGGAAGCTAGTGGCAAACATGATTGCCGGCTCTGCAGAAATGCTGAAAACCAATGCGGATCCTGCGGAACTAGCAGATGAGGTGGCCACCCCGGGCGGTTCAACGGCTGCTGGTTTAGAGGTTTTGGACACCAACCATTTAGATCATCTAATGATCGATGCGATTGAAGCATGCCGCCAAAAAGCAATGGTTCAAGATTAACCGAATCCAAAAAAGCCTTCCATTCTGTTGAATGTGAAGGCTTTTTTGGATTAATGCTGCCCAACTGGGGTGTTAGTTAATTTTAATAGATGACGGACCGCATAAGCAAAACCATCTTCATCATTTGTTTTTGTGACTAGATCTGCTTTTTCTTGCACATAAAGGGGGGCATTACCCATTGCAACCGAAATATTAGCTACTTCAAACTGGCCGAGGTCATTCCCGCCATCACCAAAGGCAATAATCTCATCAAAAGACAGCCCCATCATTTTTTTGTACTTCAATAGGGCCTTTCCTTTGTGAGCATCGCCTGACGTAATTTCAACATTATTTGGAAAGGAAGAAGCCATCGTAATCGGGAATTTTCCCGCTAACGCCGCTTTTATTTCATCAACCTTTTCAAGTTGGTCATTGTGCACCAAAGCAATTAATTTATAGATTTTAAGATTTTCCTGCTCGAAAATTTTATCGTAATTGTATTCATGAAAAAACGTGTCGAGTTCTTCTTTACTCTTATCTTTTAATGGAGGCAGGGTGGAAGGAAAACCGCCATGATTCGTGTAGACAAGAATACCTGCGCCTAAATTTTTCAAAATTGGAAGAAGTTCTTTAAAGGTAGAAATCGGCAAAGTCGCCTCATACAGCATTTCTTTTGTACGTGAATACAAAACAGAACCATTTATACAAAAAATAGGAATCTCTAAATTTTGCACGGCTTTTAATTGAATGACATCTGCCAATGCTCTTCCTGTATTCAAAATAAGCTCATGACCTTGTGCTTTTAATTCGTTTAAAACTTTTTCGCTTTCTTCTGAAATTTCATGCTCAGAGTTCAATAGTGTCCCATCTAAATCAATTGAAATACATTTCATTTTAAAAAAGTTCCTTTCTATCCTCATTAAGACTACTATATCAGATTTTCCTGCAAAAAAGTTTAGTAAAGCATTGGATGATGCAGGCATAAGAAATAAAAATTTATCAATACTAAAATGGAAAAAATAATAAATAAAGGAGTAAACATCCATCAAAAAAGCTTTTATTTCTTTTATTTTCGTTTTACTGTTTTCCATGGTAAACACCGCTTCATTTGCCGGTGCGGAAGCGGGGAATAAAGCTGACTGCTCTCTTGAAAGAGCATATTTTAATTGCAGGCAAGGGTTAGGTGCTGAAATTCTACACTTTTCATGATAATAGTAGTACCATATATTTATAATTGCTATTTTTGAAAAATCCCAAGGAGAGTAAAAAATGAGTTTTAAAAAGGAAGAACTACTTAGTTTAAGGGTAAAGGATCATGACCTTTATGAAAAAAAGGTTCAGACATCGTTGATAGAAAAAAGACAGGAATTTCTTGATGTGTTTGAAGATTATTTTCGAGAAAGAGGATTTGTCATTCGAAAAAGGAATGATTCAGTCAGGGCCTCTTTTGATATCCTTCATTTTAAGGCTTTTTCAGACGA
Source organism: Neobacillus sp. GCM10027624 (assembly GCF_042675345.1). NCBI lineage: Bacteria > Bacillati > Bacillota > Bacilli > Caryophanales > Bacillaceae > Neobacillus > Neobacillus sp. GCM10027624. The sequence continues at coordinate 286,115 of NZ_JBHTHD010000023.1, read as the reverse complement.
AACTGGAAAACTAATGATTATGAAAGGAAAGGAAGAAATCGCAAACATCTACATTCATTTTGATGGAGACGCCGATCCAGATTTTTATTACACAGGAAGCAATTTTGAGATAAAGTTTGACAGCCCATTGGCTATACTTGAAAGTATTTTTCAGATATAGCTGATTCTACTTTAAGACACCACCAAATATTGGGTGAAGGGCACTGATAATCTATGATTATCAGTGTTTTTTCTTTGAAAAGAACTCGTAGCTATTCTTTTTAAAAATTTATTTTCCACTTTCGCTATTTTATTTTCCACTTCCTAAATAGATAATAAGATTCAATATTTTGTCAATTTTCGTCCCAAAAATAGATCCAAAAAATGATAGGATGATTGTGGTTAGCAATAACCAAAAAATTTTGAATAGGAGAATGTGTTATGGGTCTAGATATGTATCTATTGAGTGCCCCTAAGATTGACGGAATGAACCTTGAACAAGTCCTTCTCGCAAACAGGCGTTTTCATCAACTAGAAGAAGGGGATGAGCGCTATAAACTAGTGAAACCTTACATTAAGCACTTTGAAGAATTTGGTCACAAATGGTCCAGTATGTTAGAGGAAGTTGCCTACTGGCGAAAGGCAAATCAGATTCACAATTGGTTTGTAGAAAATCTTAATGATGGAACAGATGAACCTGTTTTTACGGTGGAAGTCACGAAAGACCAATTGAAGGAACTTTATAAATTATGCATAGAAACTCTTACGAAACAGACCCATCCACATGACAAGGCCAGGTTGTTTTTTCGGCAGCATTGCCTATGATGACTACTATTACAAAGAACTTGACCGAACGAAATCGATATTAGAAAACCTCCTTAAAAACTTCAATTTTGAAACCCACTATTTGTTATATCAATGTTCCTGGTAAGCCTTAATGACCTCATTAATTTATTCTCGAATTTTTAAAAATAATAGAAAAACACGTTATATTTATTGTAATACCCAAACGGTGAAATGGGAAATATAAACAGACATCACGATATTCACAATGACGATGAAAAATCAGACAGCATGCTGTCTGGTTTTTCTAATGTTTATTTTCTTCTTAGACATCTAATAGAGAGGAGGCCCCCTGAATGGGAGAAAACAAAAATGGTTCGCTTAAAGTCTCTTCCATCATCAGACAAGCGTTAAAGGTAAATAAAATGCCATTTCCCTGGTTGAAAGCATTTTGCGCGGGATTGGCTGCATCGTTACCCATTATGATTGGATTACTCCTGGGGAATTTTCAATATGGATTACTAGCCGGCATGGGGGGATTTACTTATCTATACGTCTTTCATATTCCTTATGCTCAAAGAGCAAAAAAGTTATTCTTTGTCTTACTGGGAATAACGTTCGTTACGTTCTTAGGAACAGTTGCAGCTCCACACCCACTGGCAGCCGCTATTTTAATGGGGGTCATCGGAGGCGCTGGAATCTTTATTTTTGGGGCTTTAAAAATTAAAGGGCCATCCGCCATCTTTTTCGTTTTAATTTTTGCGATGACATCAGGTATGCCCGTTCAACCTGAACTTGCTCCACTGCGGGCCGGTCTTGCCTTTCTTGGCGGCGCTTTATCATGGGTGATTGCCATGATCGGTTGGTTTTTTCATCCCCATGGTCCTGAAAAAGATGTGGTAAAACGAGAATATTTCGAACTGGCATCCTTTTTTGATTCAATTGGCTCTGATCACTTGAATGCTGCTAGACAACGAGTAATGACCGTTTTTAAAGAAGCAGAAGAAACGCTCACAGCGGGATACATATCATGGCGTAAAACAGACCTTTTTCAACGATTATATTTATTACATAATCATGCAAATTTGATATTTATGACTGTCCTAGAAAATATTCCAGAAGAGCATTCAAACTTGCCGCTAAAAATGGGAGAATCGATACGTAAAATTGCCCAATCACTTGAGCAGAACAAACGTGGGGAAAATGACGTTGAGCAAAAAAATACGGATCCTTCCATAAACACGATATGGGCAAGAATCTATGAGGCTGATGCGATTTTGCAAAAACCGATTACCGAACTGGGGCCAGAGATGGAATTGTCGAAGCAATCTCTAAAAACGATTTTTTTAGGAGCCTTTGATAAAAACTCGTTTGTTTTTATTTCCGCCTTACGTTTTGGCGTTGTTACCATGATTGCCGCGATAATCGCGTATAAGTTTGGCTTTAATCGGTCCTATTGGATACCATTATCCTGTGTAGCAGTCATGTCGGGAGCTACAATCGTGTCTACCTACCATCGCGCGGTTCAAAGAGGAATTGGCACGATCCTTGGGATTCTCATCGCAAGCCTGGTTCTCTCAACACACCCAACTGGATACATGATTGCTTTCTTTGTTCTGCTTTTAACCTTCATAACAGAACTATTTATTGTGAAAAATTATGGGTTAGCCGCATTGTTTTTTACGCCCAATGCCTTATTGATGGCGGAGAGTGGAAGTCAAGGAAACCATAGCTTCTCCTTTTTTGCATCTGCCAGAATTCTTGACGTCATCATTGGAATTGTGATTGGTATTCTAGGGGTTTTATTGCTAGGGAGGCGGTCTGCTTCAAGCCGTCTGCCGCATAATATCACAAAAACGATAAGAAGCCAGGCACAGTTTTTATTTATTCTTTTCTCTGATCAAGGAGAAGGTTTTGATGCAGGAAAAAGCAGAGAGCGAAGTAAAATGAGGACGAATCTTAATAATTTACGAACTATGTATGATACAGCAACAGGTGAGATTCCCGTTAATCAAAAGACTTTAACGTATTATTGGCCCGTTATATTTTCCATCGAACAGCTTGGGTACTTACTGGAAAAATGCTCGCTAATGTCTAAACGTCCGGTTCTTAGTGACGATGCTCTTGCTCAATTGTTTTATGTGTTTGAAACAATGGCGAATGCTGCCGACCGAGAAACATCCCCAATGATAAAAAATGTTCCTAAAATTGTTGAGTTCCCAAGTATAGAAAAAGAAATCGATTCCTTACAGCATGCATTTCAATTAGATGTTGAGAAATAAGACCTCAAATAGATGATGTTTATGTGAACCTAAAAGAATCCCATCTGAACTTAAATCAGATGGGATTTTTTTGTTTTGTCCATTAGAAAAATCAGGTCACCTACTAAAGTGTTATAAAAAAATCTTTATGATAGTTATGAAAATGCCAGCAATTGCTGCAGAAATCGGTAATGTTATCACCCATGTAATGACCATTCTTCCTGCAACACCCCAATTGACACCTCGAAATCGCTTAGCAGATCCTACACCTAATATCGAACAGGAAGCAACATGAGTGGTTGAAACTGGAACACCTAATAAAGTTGCTCCCTGCATGACGGCAAAGGATGATAAATCTGCAGCAAATCCATTAATGGGCTGTACTTTAAATAATTTTTTAGCCACCGTTTTAATAATTCGCATCCCGCCAATCATGGTACCAAGACCCATTGCTGCTGCGCAAATCAACTGAACCCAAAAAGGAACATCAAGGGTTGATTGATATCCGGCTGCTACTAAGGCGAAAACAATAATCCCCATTGTTTTTTGGCCATCATTTCCTCCATGTGAAAAAGCAGCTAATCCGCCAGCTATAATCTGAATCGAACGAAAACCGCGGGTGGCACGGTGAGGATTCGCATTTTTGAAAAGAATTCTTAATATTTTCATGAGAATAAAGCCTACAAAAAAAGCTAAAAAGGGTGAAATAATTAAACCTTTAATAATGTCTGTGAATCCAACCCAGTTGATGGTATGTAGTCCTGACCCAAAAATAACAGCACCTGCGACCGATCCAATTAATGTATGGGACGAGGAAGAAGGAATCCCAAAATACCAAGTAATCAGATTCCAAAAAATCGCGGATAGTAAGGCGGCAATGACGATGGCCATTCCATTTTCAATATGAAAGGGATCAGCGATTTTTCCACCGATTGATTTTGCTACCGCTTGGGAAGTGATTGCACCAATAAAATTTAAAACACCTGCAAAAATAACAGCAAACCGTGGTGACAGAGCTCTTGTAGAAACCGACATGGCAATTGCATTTGCCGTATCATGAAACCCATTAATGAAATCAAAAGCTAAGGCAAGAATGATGATAATAACAATGGTTGTCATGAAATCCTCCTTCAGTTAATTTTATTTTTAGTTGAAATTAGGAGTTCTTCATAATAATGGTTTCTAATGTATTGGCTACAGATTGACAGTAATCGGCGATATCTTCGAGCTCTTCATATATTTCCTTATATTGAATAATTCGAATCGGGTCTTTTTCAACTTCAAACAAATGTTTAATGGATTTTCGCAGGATGCCATCACATTTTGATTCAATATCTTTAATTTTGATTGAATGTTCCCGAATGGGCTGTAGTTTTTTAGACGATAGCAATTCGATGGCTATATCGATTTCATCCGCACATTTTCGGATCCCTTCAACAAATTGAAGCATGAATTCGTCCGCATTGGTAATGGAATACATTTCAAAAAGAGAAGCAGTATGCTCTAATCCATCTAAAACATCATCCATCGTCATGGTGAGTGTAAGAATATCTTCGCGTTCGATTTGGGTAATGAAGGCATTGTTTAATTCTTGGATGACTTCATGAACATAGGTATCTCCCTTGGTTTCATATTCCTTCATTTTTTCAGCGAAGATTTTAAGGTCGCTGACGTTTTTAAGTTTGTAATCAGCAAAAAAATAGGCACTTTCTTTTAAATTTAATGAAATATTACTTAGGTAATTTGCGAACTTATCTTTCTTTTTTGCCATTTTATTTCCTCCACAACGTTCAAGAATATTTATTTTATATGTTTACATACACATGTAATTTTCCCTAATGGAAAATTACAATTCACAAAAAAAACAAAAGCACTGACGGGATTGTCAATGCTTTTTGTATCTTGATTTTCTCCATTAACTGATATTACGTTGATTGGACGTATCAATATTGTTTTTTGCCGATTTTTTATGCAGCCATTCGTAAATAATCGGGATGATGATAAAGCTGTTGATGGTTGATGTAATCATACCGCCAATCACCACAATTCCGAGTGTTTGCGAAATGACCGTATCTGCATTATGAGAAAAGGCAAGTGGTAAACAACGTAAGTATCGTTGCAGCTGCTGTCATTAAGATTGGTCGAATCCTTGAAAGACTACCGTTTACTACTGCCTCTTTAACAGACATACCTTCTTTCTGATTTCTCTCGATTTTATCAATTAATACAATTCCGTTTGTAACCACTATACCAGTAAGCATCAGTACACCAATCAATGCGGCTAAGTTCCACTCTCCGTGGAATAAAATCAACGCGATCACTACACCGCTTAAAGCAAGTGGAAATACTTAATAAAACAGCAAGTGGTGCTCTCCAGCCTTTGAAAATAGAAGAAGTAATCAGTAAGACTAATAAAATGGAAAAGGCAACGGCAATCGACATATCAAAAATCATTTGTTTCACTTGTTCGGAAATTCCGCCTAATGAATACGATACACCGCTTGGTAATTTCAAGCTGCTTAAAGCTTTGTCCGCTTGATTTGAAACTTTACTAATATCATTTGATGTGATCTGTGCTGTGACAAGGGAGAATGGCTGACCATCTCTTTCACTAATCGTAGATGGTGATAGATCTTTTTCAATTTTAGCGAATTGATCAAATCGGACGTTTTTCCCATTTGTTCCAGGCAATGTTTCAGCTGCGAGTGAAGCCAAAACATCATCCGCTGAAGCATTTAGCGTGATCACAGAATTTGGTCCTGATGCAATTTGGTCTAAATATTGATCCACAGGGAATGCCATATGATTAACCGAAATCGTTGCATCCTTGGATTGAGACATATAGCGATTAATCACAGCTAAAATGTCAGTAACCTTTACACCATTATCATGAATCGCTTTTTGATCAAATACCACTTTGTATTTAGGCGAACCGTTTGTTAGATCGACTTTTCCATCAACACTTAAGTTAGTAATTTTTGATAAGTTTGTTCTAGCTTCTTGTGCTACTTTATCCAATGTTGCTTGGTCTGAACCGGTAAAGAGAATCCGCATTTGTGAATCATCACCGGAGATGTTCTGGCTTGTAACGGTATATATCACATTTTTAGAGAGTGTTGGAAGTTGTTTTTGTAAATCTTGAATAACCAAATCCGCATCCTTGTCATTTTTCAATACAACAGAAAGGTTAGCGACATTAGGATAGGTAATAAAACCGCCGCCTTGGTCAAATACATCATCGCTTTGCGGTGTCATCGTAGAACCAAAATTGGCTGAATACGCAGCAACCTTTGGATCTGTTTTTAACGTTTTTTCAATTTTTTGGACTTCAGAATCGACTTGAATTAAGGTGCTTCCTTTTGGCAATTCTGCTTTAATGGCAATTTGTCCAATTTTCCCGCTTGGTAATAAACTTATGGGTAGAAAAGCGGAATAGATGCCTGCACCTAAAAAAACTAAAATGGAAACAGTAATCATCGCTTTTCTATGCTTAAACGCTGAGTGTAATACCGGCTTCATTACATGATCAAGTTTGACCGTTTGTTTTGCACCGTTTCCACCTTTCCATCCCATGAAAGCAAGAGCAGGGATCACAAGCATTGCTACAAAGAAGGAAATGATTAGAGCAATGACAACGGACCAAGCAAACCCGCTATAGGAAGCGCTGATTACACCGCCGACAAAGGCGATTGGGATGTAAACCGCAATTGTTGTTAAGGTAGAACCCAGAATTGCAGGGATCATTTCAGTTACGGCTGAACCAAGAATGGAAAGCAGAGATTTATCTTTCGATTCTTCGCGTTTTCGATACATGTTGTCCAAAATAACAATGGAGTCATCGACAATCCGTCCCATAGCTACGATTAAGCCAGAAACCGTTAAGATATTTAAAGTAATTCCCATTGTTTTTAAAATGGCGGTTGTTGCCAGTAATGAAATTGGCAATGAAATCGCAATTAATAAAGTCGATCTTACATTCCGGAAGAAAAAGAACACACAGATCATCGAGAACAAGCAGCAAAGCAAACCTTCTCGTATGAGTCCAAATAATGAGCTGTTTAATTCTTTTTCACGGTCAAGCAAAACCTGGAATGAAACATCTTTTGGATTGATCGTATCCAAGTGAAGATGTGAAACACGGTCCTTTACCTGATCGGCAACATCTGTGATGTTGGCTGAGGGTGTTTTGATTACATTTAACGTAACACTTGGTGTTCCATTTGTTCTAGAGACAGTTTTTAAGTCATTTAAGGAATGTGTTACGGTCCCAAATGCAGAAACAGGAATTGCTTTTCCCGCTTTATTTGTAATCGTTGCATTTTCCATTTGCTTTGGAGTTAATTGTATTCCATCAAACGTTACAGGTATTGATAATTGGTTGTTTACAATATTCCCCTGCGGCATGGATGGAACAGCCAATGAAAATGATTTATTCACGTCGTCTAATGTTAATCCATTTTTCACTAGGTCTTTCATCCGAACGGTTAATACATAACCATCTTTTGCTCCACCAAATACAGAAACATCTGCAACACCAGGAACAGATTTTAATTGTTTAACAATTTCCATTTGTGCTGTTGAGCGAAGAGTTGGTTCATCTAATTTTGAACTTGTTATGCTGTAAGTCAAAATTGGGAATGAGCTGGTTGTTAATCGTGTGACCGAAGGTGTAGTAGTAATTGTTTGTGGAAGATCGGCATTTGCCAATGCTTTATTTACTTGATCCTCGGCTTGTTTCATGTCAGTATTCATCGGAAAATACAAGCTCATAAATAATCCACCGTCATAAGATGTGCTTTCCACATTGGATAACCCGTCTACTGTTTTAACGGCACTTGCTAGATTATCTGTCACTTGTTGTTTTACTTGAGCAGCCTGATACCCAGGTACTCTCATACTGACCGATAGAGTAGTGTTGTTGATTCCGGGTAAATAATCACGTTGCATTTGGAATGCAGAAATACCTCCCCAAGCCAAAATAATGACAACACACACAATCATAAGAACGGCTCTTTGCATGGTTGCCTCTACTAATCTTTTCATGGTTTTACCTACCCAAATTTTTGAATACAACCCAATTTTTTGGCAACTATATCTGTTTTTTTCTATTTTTTTAAAAAAGTTTCTTGATCTCCATAATCGGGCATCCTAAGTATATAAAATGAACTTGTACATTCACTTAATAAAGAATTAATAATTCATAAAGATGAAAATTGTATACATTTTTCATGTTACAGTGTGGTTAGAGCTAAATTCGAGTTTGTTTAATTTAGTTCGTTTCTCTTAAAATTTGGAGGCATTTCTATGTCACATTTAATCACTTTATTTGAACAACACAGTTATCTGATTCTATTTATCGGGATTTTTCTAGAACTCATGGCTCTCCCTATATCTGGGGAATTTTTAATGAGCTATGCAGGGTACTTTGTTTTTCAGGGGAAAATGAATTACATTTTGGCACTCCTGACCGTTTTTTTAGCAGGTGGTGCAGGTATTACAGTTACGTATTGGATTGGGAGGGCAGGGGGAGATAAACTTATCGAAAGATACGGGAAATATATTCATCTAGGACCTGAACGTTATAGAAAAACAGCTGCCTGGTTTGAACGTTCCGGAAGTAAATTGTTGATCATTGCTTATTTCATACCGGGAATTCGACATTTCACCGGGTATATTTCAGGTATTTCAAAAATGCCGTTCCGAAAATTTTTTATTTCAGCTTATATTGGTTCGTTCCTTTGGGGATTTTGCTTTATTACACTTGGAAAGGTATTAGGGCCTCGCTGGCAGGTTTTCCATCATGCAGCTAGTAAATATTTTGTCATTTTCATTATTATTTTTGCCCTATTGTTAGCAGGGTATTTTGTGTATCGATTTTATAAAAATCAAATTAAAGACTTTTTCATTCGTTTCGTAAAATGGTTAATCTTCCGTTTTAAAACAATTCGGGCAACTGAAATCTTTCTTATTTTTCTTACCCTCGCTTTTATTGGAATGATCATCTTAATGTTGGGCATTGCACAAGACTATTTGGCTAATGATTTTACAGAATTCAATGATGTAACGGAATATCTGGTTAAATCTGCGGTGTATTTAGGATGGATGGTGGGATTTCTAGTATTACAATCACCATATCTTCTTGGTGCAATCATAACGATCACGGTTATTAGGATTTGGAGGAAAGGACGAAATAGGGGATTAGAGTATCTTTTATTACTAGTTACAATCGCCGGGTCAAAAACATTTCATGATATGCTCATGAAGGTCTTTTTTTACCTTCAATCATTTGGGTTCGTAGGGAAATTTCATTCAGGTAATTTTCCAGATCTAAATGCGATGATTTTGATCATCATCTATGGAACATGTATCTTTTTATTGGTCCGTCATTCGAAAACGAATGTAATAACCATAGTTGTACCATTTTTGGGGCTTATATTATTAATGTTCATAACCATTGCGAACATCGTAACTTCAAATATACTACCAAGCGACATTATGGGAGGGTATGTATATGGCGGTGTCTGGATCTTTTTTAACTTTTTATTATTTGAACTGCTCCGCCTTATTTTGGATAAGGGTTGAAATGTAAAAAGAGACTGCAAATAGATTAAGCAGTCTCTTTTTTATTTTTAGTTATTTTCTTTCTGAAACTTCACCATAAACTGGCTAAATGCCTGACAAGCCTCATACGGAACTGCATTGTAAGTAGAAACGCGGCAGCCGCCAATAGAACGGTGACCGTTTACTCCAACAAAGCCTTCTTGTTTTGCTTGTTCTAAGAATTTCTTTTCTAATTCTTCATCTTTTAAGTTGAAGGTGATGTTCATCAATGAACGGCTATCCTTTTCAGCATGGCCGATGTAGTAACCTTCACTTGAATCGATTGCATCATAAATGAGTTTTGCTTTTTTCTCATTAAGCTCAGCAATCGCCTCTATTCCACCCAGCTCTCGAGCCCAATTAAGAACTTCGCCAAGCATATAAATACCAAAGGTTGGTGGTGTGTTATACAATGAATTGTTTTTAGAGTGCGTGCTGTACTTCAGCATTGTTGGGATATTGCTGTTCGCTTGTTCAAGGAAATCTTTGCGAATAATCACAACGGTTACACCTGATGGACCGAGATTCTTCTGAGCACCAGCGTAAATAAGTGCAAATTTGCTAACATCAATTGGTCTAGAAAGAATATCACTCGACATATCGGCAATCAACGGAACGTCTCCAGTGTTTGGGTATTCCTTCCATTCTGTACCGTAAATCGTATTGTTGGAAGTAATGTGCACATAGGCATCATCCTGTTTATACTGCAATTCATCAAGCTTAGGAATGCTGCGGTACTTGTCCTCTTTCGTAGATGCAGCTTGATATGCCTCCCCGAAGAGTGCGGTCTCTTTGAATGCTTTTTCAGACCAAGATCCTGTCATCACATAGGCCGCTTGTTTTCCCTGCTGTAAAAAATTCATTGGAATCATCGAAAACTGAAGACTCGCTCCACCTTGAAGGAAAAGGACTTCATAGTTTTCAGGAATAGATAGCAATTCTCTTAAATTGCTAATTGCCTGATTATGTACAACTTCATACGCTTTGCTGCGGTGGCTAAGCTCCATCACAGACATTCCTGTTCCGCGGAAATCAATTAATTCCTGCTGTGCTTTTTCCAGGACGGCAATCGGTAAGGCAGAGGGACCAGCATTAAAATTATAGGCACGTTTTGTTTGTAGTTTCATTATGAACTCACCTCAAATTTTGATTTACTTGAATATAACATATTTTTTTAATTTTTAGGATAAATATTTTGTTGAGAGAGGGAGTAAATCATGGTAAGAAAGGGTTTCCAATGTTGTATTAATAGGAAAAGGAACGAGGATTATTTTTTTAAAAAAAGAGGTCACCAGTCCGATTTTTAATGCTTTTCATTTGTAGAATTTATATAAATGGAAAAAAGCCTTTTTGAGGCTTTTTCCTTCTTAAAACCTCTAATTTTAGGGTCTTAATCAAATTAATAAAAACAAGCTGCTCCAACAATGATTAAAAGAATGAACAAAACAACGATTAAAACAAAACTACCGCCGCCATAGCCGCCATATCCATAGCCGTAACCGTATCCACCGAAGCACATAGGGAGTCCCCCTTTTCATTAGAAATTGGAATTCACTTTTTTAATAAAATCCGCCACCCATGTAAGCTGCCCCTACAATGATTAGCAGGATAAACAAGACAACGATTAAGGCAAATGCGCCTCCACCTACACCATCAGACATACTATCGAACCCCCTTTCACCAGCTAATAACAAAATATGTAAAAAAAGTAAAATTGGAAGGGCACCTTTCAAAAAAGGTTAGAAAGTAGGGGAATTTTTTGAATTTTCCTTTTGAATAAGCCAGAGGGGGGGCTATTCATAAAAACATCAACAAGGTACCGCCACCTTGACTGATGCATAAGCTTTATAGTACCTCAAAAACAATAGTAATCTCACGAAATTTAAAGGTCCCTTTTGAGGGACCTTTTTGAATTTTATAGACAGTTTCTAAATTCAAATTTTGTATGGTAACAATAAAAGGGGTCTGACCCCAATATTTATACTTTTTTTAGATTTGTTTTAGAGGTGGTTTAGATATGTTGGGTATGATGAAGTTAAAGTTATAAACTAAATTTAAAAGGATTAATTGGTTATAAATAAACCGACTTTAAGGAGATTTTTATGTCCATTAAAACGAGATTATTGCTTTCTTACCTTGCTATGACCTTTATTCCCATCATCATGTTTGGGTTCATTGCAACAACGCTGTTTTCAGCTTTTTATAAAGATATGGCAGGAACCGGTGGTGGGAGGCGAATGCCCGTATTTTGGGAAATGGCAAATCAACGTCGCGACCTGATTGCTGGTGTGAAATTTATGGCACATACTGATCCTGACAGATTTACTAACAGCGATTTTCTAATAAATACAGATAAAAGAACGAACATATTGCATTCAGGTCTGGTTGTCATGGCAAATAATCAAGTTATCTTCTCTTCTCCATTTGTTGACAGACTTAACCTTAAGCAGTCTCTTCAAGAGCTGTCATCGAGTAAAGGACAAGAACGTTGGGGAAGAAGTCGGTATTCAGTGGAAAAATACAATATCAAGTTTAGCAATCACTCAAACGGCACTGTATACCTAATTTCTGATTTAAACCCCTTTTTCAACGAAGCAAGAAAATTTTTCCCATTGCTTATCTTGTCCCTGCTTTTCGTTATCGGGCTAACCAATGGTTTTCTTACCTTTATCGTTTCCCGTAGTTTTATTAAACCTTTGTATACCTTAAAACGGGCTGCTGAGCAAATAAAGGAAGGTAATCTACACTATGAGTTGAAGGTGAAACGAAAGGATGAAATTGGAGAATTGGCAGCTTCGTTTGAAGAAATGCGTAACCGGTTAAGCGATTCAATCCAGCTTCAAGTCCAATATGAAGAAAACCGGAAAGAACTAATTTCCAATATTTCGCATGACCTAAAAACCCCGATTACCGGGATTAAGGCTTGTGTTCAAGGCATACAGGACGGAATCGCCGATTCTGCACGAAAACAGGAAAAATATATCAATATGATCGCAAAAAAGGCAGAAGATATGGACCAATTAATTGATGAATTGATGCTGTATTCCAAACTGGATTTGAAACGGCTGCCGTTTCATTTGGAATCAATGGACATAAATGCTTATTTGCGGGATTGGGTGGAAGAATTACGCATTGACCCAAGAATGGAGAAAATCGGAATAATCTATTCTGACAGTAGCAATCCCATTCCAGTGATAGCTGACCGCGAAAAGCTGTATCGGGTTTTGATGAATATTATCGATAACAGCTTAAAATATATGGATAAGGAACAAAAGGAAATTTGGATATCATTACTCGAAGATGGTGACAAAGCACTTGTACGCATTCAGGATAATGGGCCGGGAATTGATAGCGAGGCGCTTCTTCATATTTTTGATCGTTTTTACCGAGCAGACCCATCAAGGAATTTAAACACAGGAGGAACCGGACTAGGACTAGCGATTGTCAAACAGATGATTGAAGGGCAGGGGGGAAGTGTTTGGGCAGAAAGCCAAATAGGTGAAGGGACTAGCATTTATTTTACAATGCTAAAAACCACAAAGGAGGGTGAACACAAGTGAAACGGATCTTAATCATCGAGGATGATCCGGTGATTGTGGAGGTAGAAAAAGATTATTTAGAAACTAGTGGGTTCAAAGTGGATATCGCTACAAGTGGCGATATTGGTCTCAATATGGCTCTTGAAACGAAGTATGATTTAATCATTCTTGACCTCATGCTTCCCCATACGGACGGCTTGGAAATTTGCAGAAGAATCCGTCAAGTGAAGAATATCCCGATTCTAATCGTTTCCGCCAAAAAAGAAGAAATTGATAAAATCCGCGGACTTGGACATGGCGCAGACGATTATATGACGAAACCATTCAGTGTAGGGGAGTTAGTTGCCAGAGTGAAAGCTCATCTATCAAGATATGACCGATTGATCACAGATAACCAGACGAGACAAAAGAATGAAATCCAAATACGTGGCATTCGAATAGATCAGTTATCTCGAAAGGTGTTCGTTAATGAAAAAGAAATCTCATTTACGTCGAAAGAATATGATTTACTGCTATTTTTGGCCCAACATCCAAACCAGGTGTTCAGCAAAGAGGAGTTATTTGAAAAAATCTGGGGACTTGATTCGATGGGGGATACTGCCACTGTTACGGTTTATATTGGAAAATTACGTGAAAAAATCGAACTCCATCCATCTAAACCGCAATATATCGAGACAATTTGGGGTGTTGGTTATAGATTTAATGTTTAATTGCCTGGAAAAAGGGAAAGGTTTTCAGTACAAAAATAATAAAGATTAGAAAAGGGCTATCAAATTGCAAAGATTTGATAGCCCTTTTCTAGTTATCGTATTTCAATTTTTTTTAAACGTGTTGGCCATAAATAGCCGACAATGGCACCAACAACTGCTGGTAAGATCCATCCAAGACCAATATCATAGAGCGGTAAATAATTTACATAAAACGATTTAATCGATTCGAATAAAGCAATTGTAGCTCCCGGTAAGCTGCTGACTAATGTGCTGTAGCCATCGAAGATACTTACAAAAAATGTTAGGAGCATCGTTACTGCATAAACGCTTCTTTTATTACCAAATAATGGTGATAATAGTGCTAATAAGATAAGAACAATGGCTAGCGGGTACAAGAACATTAATACTGGAACTGCAAATTGAATGATATTAGTTAAGCCGAAATTAGCAATCGTAAACGATACAAGGCAAAGGATTGCCACAAACCATTTATAGCTTACTTTTGGAAATACTTCATGGAAAAATTCACTGCATGATGTAATCAGTCCGATACTTGTTTTTAAACAAGCGAGTACAATAATAATTGCCAGTAAAATGTTTCCGAATGATCCAAAATAGTATTGAGAGACCGCAGCAAATATCAGACCACCATTATCGAATTTCCCTATCGCTGATACACTCGATGATCCCATGTAGGTAATGAGTCCGTAGATGAGCATCATTAGTCCCATCGCAAAAATGCCTGATTTCCACGTTGCTTTTGCAATTGATTTTGGATCCGTAATGCCTTGTCCCTTAATTGCATTGATGACAACAATACCGAATGCGAGGGAGGCAAGGGCATCCATAGTGTTATAGCCCTCTTTAAAGCCTGTTATAAAAGCAAGTCCGCTATAGTCGCCTGCCGGTTTACTAAAGTGACCCATTGGCTTGACGATGGCAATGATAATTAATACGAATAAAAACACTAAAAACGCAGGTGTTAAATATTTGCCAATATAGTCCATAATTTTTGCTGGATTCAAAGAAAAATAATAGACAATTGCAAAAAATAAAAAGCTAAAGAGTCCGAGATATAAACTGGTGTGCTCTGGATTAATATATGGTTCAAACCCGACAACAAAAGGTACCGTTGCTGTACGTGGAATAGCGAAAAACGGTCCAATTGTTAAGTATAAAGCCATTGCGAAAACGACTCCAAATAATGGGTGTACGCGATTAGCTAAATCTCGCAAGCCATTGCTTCCAGATAGACCAATTGCTAGGATCCCCATAAAGGGAAGACCGATAGCTGTGATTAAAAATCCAATCAATGCCGGCCAAAAGTTTGTACCAGCAAGCTGTCCCATCTGGATGGGGAAGATCAAATTACCCGCACCAAAGAATAGTCCGAATAACATCGTACCAATGACAGCATACGTTGAAAATGGTATTTTTTGTTGCATACAAATTGCTCCTTCGAAATATTTAATGTTGTTGTTTTTCTAAAATAATATAATAATATAATAATTTCGTCATTATTGAAAGGGCGTATTAACATTTTCACTTCTTTTCTAAGATTTTTTTCCCTATTTATTAAGATTTTACTGCTGAATCCTTTCTATTTTTTATACTTTTTTTAGATTTGCTTTAGAGTCCTTTTATACCCAAAGCGTAACATTATTAATGGAAATAGATTTAGAAGGGAGATCCATAGAATGCGAAGATTAAGCCTGACCAAGAGAAAATGGCTGTTGATTCTTCATTTAATGTTTTCGGCCATTATGTTAGGAGTTTCTATTGTTTTTCTGATTCTAAGTATAACGGCCGCAAATACAAACGATGTAAATGTGTTGAAAGCATGTTATTCCAGTATGCATGTGCTTGCGAAGACATCCGTTCGTGCTTCAACAATTGGCGCCGTAGTAACTGGAATATTACTATCGGTGCTGACGCAATGGGGATTGTTCAAATTTTACTGGATTATCGTAAAGGAAGGGTTGACACTCCTATCGATTTTTTTGGGTCCCATTGCGATGTATAGTTTTACGTTAAAAGCAATCACGCTCACCACCAAGGATGGAATAAATATCTTTTTCGATCCAGCTTTTACAGTGAATAAATGGCAGCTCTGGTGTGGAATCATCCTACAAGTCATTTCACTTGTTTCGATGTTCGTGATATCCGTTTTTAAGCCATGGGGACAGCGAAAATAGAAAGAGATGAAACTTGCGTAAAAATGAGAGGAGAAAAGAGAAGTGGAAAATAAAAAAAGAAAAGTGCAAAATGAAGTGGTAATTCAAGGATCTACCAGGATCCGCACAGTAAGATTTCTATATGGAGGACTGGCTGCTGTTTATTTTATTTGTGTAATCCTTCAAGTATTTTTCGCAGGATTGGGCCTGTTTGTGAATTCTAGTGTTTGGCAGCTACATCGAGTATTCGCCAATTATTTTGAGGCGATCGCGTTACTCTTATTTCTTTTATCATTTTTCGGACGAATACGTGGGGGCCTCCCCTGGCTGCCTTTAAGTCTTTTTGTTCTTACATCCTTACAGCATATGACGATTCAAACTTTTTCCGGATACCTGCGGGCGCTGCACACAATTGATGCATTGCTGTTATTTGGAATCTCGATGCACTTAATGAAACGTTCATGGCGGTGGGTGAAAATGGGGAAGAATTAATGTTAATATTAGGTGGGAATATTGGATAATTTTATTGTATTTTATTAGGAGAAATTAACCGAAAAAAACTGTTCAGAAAAGGATCTCTTAAGGTGGATTTTGGAATACAGGTTAGAAAAACAATCGAAATGGGAATCTTTGAATATAAAGACACTTGGAGGCCATGCTTTGCTAGGGTATAAAATTCAGTTGAACTATGTCAGGAGTGGTCAATACTAACGGATAGACTAAAATTCGCATACTATATGAGAAATTGTTCATTTTTTAAGGAGAAAAACATGGGTAAAATAAAAACTTGGGCAAAAAATTTGAAACGAAAAATATTTATTCTTTACTTTGCATGCAAAGATAAAAGAGTTCCTTGGTATGCCAAAACGTTTACGGCTGGTGTTGTTGCCTATGCCTTCAGTCCCATTGATTTAATCCCCGATTTTATACCAATCCTTGGCTACCTGGATGATATCATTATTGTCCCATTAGGAATTATGCTTGCCTTAAAGATGATTCCTATAAATGTAATTTCTGATTGTGAACTGAAAGCAGAAGAAATGCTGAAAAACGGAAAGCCAAAAAATTGGGTAGCTGGTTCACTTATCATCAGCATTTGGAGCCTTTTTATCCTTTGGCTGATTGTAAAGGGATATCAAATTATACAGGGTCAGTGATCACAAACACTGACCCTTGTTTCTTATTTCAAATGCTATTTTAAAACCTTGAAAAAGTATACAATAGTTTTAAAGAGTAAATTGAAATAAAGGATGTAACAAATGGATTGGAAACCGGATCGAGAATCGAAAATACCAATTTATAAACAACTTGCTGTCTATATTGAAAACGGGATTGCAGATGGAACTTTTCCTCCTGATAAACCACTGCCTTCTGAAAGAGGTTTAGCGAAAGAGCTTAAAATCAACAGAAGCACGGTTATTGCTGCCTATGACGAATTGGAAGCCAATGGTCTAATTGATCGGAATAGAGGCAGTGGAACAACGGTCAGCAAAGATATTTGGGGGATGACCAAGAAACGGATTCCAAGTTGGAACCGGTATATTGAGGCAGGATCGTTTTTACCTAATTTACCTGTCACTCAACGAATACATAAAGAAATGGTCGAGCAAAATCTGATTAACTTAGCCAGTGGGGAATTGTCTCAGGATCTTTTTCCAATGACCTCCCTAAGAGAGATTACTTCTAACCGATCGTTTATCGGAACCTTGGGATATGACCATCCCCAGGGGAATGCCATACTCCGGCATACGCTAACGAATCATGTGAAACAGTTTCGAAGTATAGAAACGAACCCATCATCGATCATAATTACATCAGGGGCACAGCAAGCTTTGCATCTTGTCGTCCAATGTTTATTAAAACCTGGAGACGCCGTTGCGATTGCAAATCCTTCCTATCATTATAATCTGCCTGTTTTTAAATCAGCCGGAATCAAAACCTATTCTTTAAAAATGGATAATGAAGGGATAAACCCAAACGATATAACCACATTGTATAAAAAACATCGAATCCGAATGATTTTTATGAATCCTATTTATCAAAATCCCACAGGTACATTAATGTCGGAGGAAAGAAGAAAAAAGGTCTTGGAGATATCCTCCGAATATGGAATTCCGATTGTAGAGGATGATCCGTACAGTTTAACCTCTTTTACAGGGGAAAAGATGCAGACACTTAAATCATTAGACCGGAACGGAAATGTATTATATATTAGCTCATTAACGAAAATTGTTGCTTCAGGTCTGAGGATTGGTTGGATTATCGGTCCTAGGGCAGTGATTGAACGGTTATCAGATGCTAAGCAGCAGGTTGATTATGGACATGCAAGTTATACGCAATGGATCGCTAATGACTTTTTAGATTCCAGTGATTTTGAATTTCATATAAAAAATTTAGTGAAGCAGTTAGAAATCAGAAGAGATCAAGTTGTCGACAGCCTTCAGACTTTTTTAAAAGATCAGGTAGAATTTTACGTTCCTAACGGTGGAATTCATATTTGGTGCAGGATAAAAAAGGAAGTGAATGAAAATCAATTGTTGGAGGAATCCATTAAAAGAGGAGTCATCTATGTCCCCGGCTTGACAATGGGCTCAGAGAAGGGATTTGTTCGATTTACTTTTTCAAGGGAAAAAGAAGAAAATATCCATGAAGGAATCAAAAGATTTGCTGATGCTTTGAATGCTGTTACAAAATGATAAGAATTAGAAAAGGCGGTCATTTAATAGACCGCCTTTACTTAATCTCGTTATGCAGAAAAAGACCATTTTTGAAGGCTTTTTGAAAGTAGTTGATAGGCTACTACCTTTTTCTTGTACTGTTTGACTACCTCTACATTATGTTTGGAACAGTAGACAAATAACCTTACATCTTTTTTACCTTCTTTAGTTTCAATGACGAAGGGGGGTTCAATGTTCTCTGGGTGTAAATATAATTCCTCTGTTCCTGGATAAATATAGTGCTTCTTTAAAAAGGTAGACTCATTAAATGATTGAAGTACTCCTATTTTGTTTTCACCCTCAAGTAGTTTCCCGTCAAAGGTAACGGTGACATTCATGTTGGTAAGTTTTGTATGAATTTGAAATTTATTGATCAGCCATTCCACTGGACCGGTTGGAAGACAGGTCATTAAAATTTTCAAAATACTGACGAGAACAATCGAAATCACAGCCCATGTCATCTTTCATCAACTCCGTTAATCTATTTAATTAAGCAGGGGACCTTGCATTATAATGTTAACCAAATATAGATTCCTAGTGAAATCAGCGCGATTAAAATAATGACTACATAAATTAAGGTTAAGTTTGTTGTATTTCTTTTTGTGGATTTACTGTAGTCTTCATCGGGTTTTCCGGTTATGAATAATGTCAAAACGGCAGAAATAATTAAAATAAAGATAACCAAACCTATCAATATATTCATGCTGCACCTCTTAAAATTTACTTTCGTTAGAGTTCTACTTTTTTATAATTAAATCATATCGCAACCGGATGGAATGATAACCATCCAATTTAACTAAAAAAAGACCATCCACTTAGAGGTCTTTTCAACTAATTAAAATTAAAATAACAGTCAACTAAAAGGGCCAGTGATTTTCACATCACTAGCCCCACTTATTATTATTGGTATTTGTAGCCTTCTAATTCCGAAATTCTTTGTTTGATCCGTTCTAAACAAATCTGGATATCTGCGTCTTTATTGTAATGTGCTGCATCTTGGCTCGTAGTTGATTCTGTAAGGACAAAACCATTTGCCAGCTGAACCGCAACCATTGTACATTTGCCAAAAAGCTCAACGATTTCTATTTGTGCGTTTTCGATCATCAAATCAATATCCGCTAGTGTAATTTCTTGTTTTTGCACTTGTGCCTTTGGACTTACAGAAGCAATAAATTTATATTCTGTTGGTTCAAATGCGATTTCAAAGGCTTGTTCTGAAATTTCAATGATCTCATTGGTTGCTAAATTTTTAACCTTCACAATCCCATCATTCGTTATTTCTAATAATTCTACTTTATTATCCGTGCCTTTTACCCGGTAAACCTTCAATTTCTGTTCCCCCCATACCCATTTTCCTTCAAAATGTCTAATAAGGCATCACCCTCTGGTAGTTGATTTTTTCATGAATGATCAACTTTTTTTATTAGCTTATTCATGTCTAAACCGAGCGGTGAAACCTGAAAGTGCGGAAAAAAGAGGGTATTTGAAGTTTAGGGTCATAAGGAATATTCTCGAGAATCTATAAAGAGTATAAATATTCAAGGGGATAAAAACGAATCCTAAAAGTGTATTTTTTAATCTATTTAAATGAGGTGAAACCATGACTAAGAACAATCCGATTGAGTATACAGGTAAAGTACTGGACCAAAGAAACGACCTTACGGGTCCAGATGATGCAGGAAAGGGAAACTATCCAAATCCGCCCAAAAAAGTAACGATACAACAGCAAAACAGGAATAATGAGCAATAGTTTAATGAGACCAGAGCTGGTTTAAGACAGTATTTGGATTAACATAAGCGGCTTCGCTTCCGCTATATTATAAAGCTTAGAATTCTTTTTATGGATCTAACCGTATAAAATAATGCTAGGCACCCAAAAATTGGATGGTGCCTGGCATTTTTCTGCTGCTAAAAGCAGCCTTAGGATGTACCATGTCAAGGTTTAATAAGAAGACTTGTGGAAAAAACTTCCTAGTCAACCAAACCGTATTTTTTTAAGGATTCCATCAGCATTTCTTTAGGTTGAAAACCTGTTATCCGCTTCACCAGCTTACCATCTTGAAAAAACAATAATGTCGGAATTCCTAGTACCTCAAACTGACTTATAAACTCCTCATTTTCATCGGAATTCACTTTTACTATTTTTAATTCCAATTCCTCGTCAATTTCTTCCAAAACGGCTCCAATCATTCTGCAAGGAGGACACCATGGAGCCCAGCAATCAATCAGCACTGATTTACTTGTTTGGATTTCCTTCAGAATTCTTTGCCCCTTTGCATATAAGATACTCATGAAATTTCCTCACCTTTCATATTTTCTTGCTTGTAGTATATGATGAGTTATAATATAAGTAAAATTAATACTTTTAATTTATTAAATAAGTAAAAACTAATGGATAAAAAAGAGGGAATCTATGACCATATTTCAATTAGAAGTTTTCTTAAAGGTAGTTGAAACGAAAAGTTTTACAAAAGCCGGGGAGCAAATCGGCCTATCCCAATCTGCCGTCAGTCAAGCAATAGCAGCCTTGGAATCCGAGTTAAATATAAAATTATTAAACCGACACAGGAATGGGATTAGCGTTACAGAAATTGGAGAGCGTATCACGAGCTTGATAAAGGACTTGCTAACGATTAAAACAAAAATTGTAAACGAAGCAAGTGGAATGGCAGCCGTTGAAGCAGGAACGATAAAAATCGGAAGTATTTCAGGTATGTCAACGAAACTATTACCAGGAATGATCAGTTCCTTTAAAAAACGGTTTCCCGGTGTAGATGTCACTCTATATGAAGGAAATTATGAAGAAGTAAAAAATTGGATTAAATTGTCGGTAATTGATGTCGGCGTGGTCACAGAGGAAAAGCATGAATTTGAATTTATTCCCTTATTACAGGATAAAATGGTTATAATTGTTCCGGAGCAACATCTTTTGGGAAATCAATCTTCCATATTCTTAAAAGAAATCGGTAGTGAACCTCTGATCATGCCAAAGGAATGTGATCGTTTACTTCGTGCAGTCTTTAAGGAACAAGGAATAACACCCAACATTCATTTTGAAGTCAGTGACATAGCAACCATTATTGCAATGGTTCAAGAAGGGGTTGGATATACAATACTTCCGGAGTTGGCGATTCCCTCAACCTTGCCGAAGGTCACTCCTTCATACTTATCTCCTCATGTGTACCAAAACCTAGGTCTAGAGATCCGTTCATTAGAATACATTAGTCCAGTCCTAACTGCTTTTATTCATGAGGCACAAGAATTCACAAAAAATTTATCATTAAAATTATTTAACAGCTATCATTCTGTTATTGTGAAAAAAAGATAATTTCTTTTGGAGCACTTCATCAAGTAAAAAGGAAAAATAAATTGGAAAATAATCATAAATACAAGTAATCAAAGGGGGAAAGCAGTTATGCATTCAATTGAGAAAATAGGTAAGCGTTTTTGGTATATCACTCCCATTTCTGAGACGGACAGGCCCATTCTTGGGATGGTGGTTGGGGATCACAAGACATTGATGATTGATGCAGGTAACTCCGAAAACCATGCCCAATACTTTTTGGCAGAACTTTCAAAAAGGCAAGTCCCAAATCCTGATTTGGTGGTCCTTACCCATTGGCATTGGGATCATATATTTGGACTTGCGGCATTAACAAATTCAGTATCTATTTCCTCTAAAGAAACAAAAGAGGAAATGGAGAAATTCATTCATCTTTCATGGTCGGATGAGGCAATCGATGCAAGGGTGAAAGAAGGAACAGAGATTGAATTTTGTGCAAGGGCGATTAAGCAGGAATACACTGACCACCGAGATATCACCATTGTCCTACCTGATGTAGTTTTTGAAAATCAAGTGGAGATAGACCTTGGAGGAGTAGCCTGCATAGTACAGCGAGTTGGAGGTGATCACGCCTCAGATTCTGTCATTGTGTATATCAAAGAAGAAAAGATTTTATTTTTAGGTGACTGTATTTATCCCGATATTTTTTCGGAAAAAGAAAACTATACAATTCAGAAAACACTTCAACTTTTAGATAGATTAGAAACATTTGATGCAGATACATATGTCCTTTCCCATTGGAAACCGATTTCAAAAGAGGAATTTAATCAGGAAGTTACCATGCTGAGAACCATTGCAAGAATCACCGATACTTATTGCGGGGAACAACAGAAAATTCAAGAAGAATATGAGAAATACGTAAAGAGGGAACTTACAGAGGACGAAATGGTAACAATCACCGATTTTGTGAATGGATATCAAAGATAAAGTTCAGAAAGGAAGCACCGACCTTTGGGGCTTCTTTTTCTGTATTGGGGAGAAGGTTTTGACAAGTTTTCTTTTAAATTATGACTACATATGTAACAATAGAATGTAACTTAATGTAAGGATGAAGATAATGAAATCAGAAGTTAGTGTAAAGGTGAAGGCATCGTTCGTTAACAAATATAAGGAAGGGTATCCCCTTATATCGAAACAAGTGATTAATAACGCATCTGATTTATTAGAAGAGGGTATGTTGATTAACCTTGTTGATGAAGAACATACATTTATAGGAAAAGGTTATTACGGTAAGCAAAACAAAGGGTATGGCTGGGTGCTTACTCATAATAAGGATGAAAAGATTGACCAATTGTTTTTTGAAAGAAAGATTAGGGCTGCATTAGACAAAAGAAAATCGTTTTTTAAAGATCAGGAAACGACTGCCTTTCGTGTATTTAATGCAGAAGGTGATGGAATCGGCGGCTTAACCATCGATTATTTCGATGGTTATTACTTAATCAATTGGTACAGTAGAGGGATTTATACGTATAAAGACCATGTGCTTGCAACACTTAAGAATCTAGTGGAATATAAAGCAATTTACCAGAAGAAGCGTTTTAATATTGAGGGAAAATATATTGAAGAAGACGGATTTATGGATGGAGAAAGAGGACAGTTTCCTATTATTGTCAAAGAAAATGGGGTTAATTTTGCTGTCTATTTAAACGAAGAAGCGATGGTTGGGGTTTTTCTTGATCAGCGCGATGTGAGGAGAACGATTCGTGATAAGTACGCAAAAGAAAAGACTGTATTAAATACCTTTTCGTATACCGGGGCATTTTCTATTTTTGCGGCAATCGGTGGTGCTGCAAAAACAACGAGTGTTGACTTGGCTAATCGTAGTTTACCGAAGACGATTGAGCAGTTCAGTGTGAACGGAATTGATTATGAAACCCATGATATTATTGTGGAAGATGTTTTTCACTATTTTAAATATGCTGGTAAGAAGAAGCTAACCTTTGATATGGTAATCCTTGATCCTCCTAGTTTTGCAAGGTCTAAAAAATTCACCTTCAGTGCAGAAAAGGATTATAAAAATCTCCTGAAAGAAGCGATCGCGATTACAGAGAATAATGGGGTAATTGTCGCTTCAACAAATTGTGCTGCGTTTGACATGAAAAAATTCAAAGGGTTTATTGATGCTGCATTTAAGGAAAGTAACAGGAAATATCGGATAGAAGAGGAATTTTCCTTACCTCAAGATTTTAGATCCATTAAGCAATTTAGGGAAGGGAACTACCTTAAAGTTGTGTTTATTAAAAAGCTTAATGGCTAGAGGAATGAGTCAAAGGTAATGAACTGCACCTCAATTTTTGGTCTAATAATTGTAGGTGCAGTTTTGATATGCCTTAAATTATGGCTGCTGTATAAAAAGTATGTTGTATTAGTAGTCTTATCTTGTTGCATTAAAGCGCTCGATTGTTGAATCTCATCATTGTTAGATTTTATTAAATAAATGACAGATACTTTATTGAAAACCTCTTCAAAATCAAGATAAAGTAATGACCTCATATTTTGAGGCTAACTCAATAAAATGGTCCATCCCGCTGATTTTTCCAGCTGCAAGCTTTTCATTTACTTCATAGAAGTCTACACATGTTTTACAAGCCAGAACGTCAACACCCTTTTCTTCCAGTTCTTTTAATTGGAGAGAAACAAGCGAGTTTTCCGTTAATGTAAACACGCCACGGTTCATGCAAAAAACAGCCGCAGGCAGTTCTTCCTTTTGCTTGAGAATCGTAAAGAAGGTTTCTAATATCCCTTCGCCTAGTTCTGGTTCTCCTTTGCCAAGCTGATCCGAAGAGAGTAAAATGACTTTGTTTTTCAATTTCTTCACCTCATTGATTTAATAACACTATGTTAGCATATTTAATTAGGAAATAACTACCTTTTCTATTCCATGGTGTAATAGCTTCGGTGTCGTTTCTTAATTATAAAAATAAGTAACGTTGGCAGACTTTTTTCGTGTCTGCCAACGTTACTTTTTAAAAGAAGAGGTCGCTTTTGTAAACAGTCTGCTATTTTACTACTTTAATGTAAAAATAAATATCCTGCCCAACCTTTTTCGGTTCTGTCAGGAGCTGGTATCCATGTTTGACAGCTTCTTCCGGAACACTTCGGAAGGATTGCGGACAATCTGCGATGACCTGTAAGACTTCCCCGATTTTCATGGTTTTTAGCGCATCCAGCGCAAAAATGACAGGGTACGGTCATGGCTCGCCGCGAATATCTAGAGTGTAGTTGACATCCATCACCTGGGACATGTATTAAGCCTCCTTTGTAACGTGTGAAACCCGCTCTGTTTTTTGATATTGGATTCCCTTTCCATAACGGAATCGCTTTTGCCACCAATTAGATAGGAAGAACCAGGCAGCCAGCATGGCCAGTGTTCCAAATAAAGCTCCCATTGGCCCCCATTGTTCGATTAAGTTCACTTTTGGCCAATTCTCTACAAGTGCATGGTAGATGCCGAGATGGTCCCAGCTATAGGCAAGAACTGTAGCACCGACAATATTACCTGCACCAACCACCCAAAATAACAATTGACCTTCCATTGCCCGGTACATCATGCCAGTTTCACAGCCGCCGGCAAGAACGATACCAAACCCGAATAGGAGTCCGCCGATTGCCGTGCTAGGAGCGGCCATTTTGATAAGGGCGACAGAGCCGTTTTGAATATAAATAAAGGTTATAATCACACTGATCATCATCCCAACGGCAATCGCTTTTGACATTACAGCCCGACCGCTGACCCATAAGTCACGAAAAGCAGAAGTGAAACAAATTTGTCCGCGTTCGATAAGAATCCCGAACAAGGCTCCTGCTATACAGGCAACCGCCAAAAGTGATTTGCCAGTTGCGAAAAAGTAAAGAACAAGCGCAAGATATATACAGGCAAAAATGAGGCCGATCACAGGCTGAACATTATGTTTTTGGACATGCTGGTTGACAACCGGGCTCATCGACCCTTTCATCATGGTAGGTTTTCCACGCCACCATTTTGTATTTACAACCTTGACGCCAAAGTAGGTTCCAATTGCAGTGGTCAACATAAAAATCCAGGAATGGAACGAGAACTGAGGCACGCCCGTAAAAAAGGCCGCCAAGTTGCATCCAAGGGCAAGGCGTGCGCCAAACCCCGCGATGATCCCGCCAATAAAACCTTGGACTATACGCCTTTTTTGTCGGGGGATGCGGATTTTAAAACTGTTGCTTAGTAAAATCGTAATGAGTGCCCCAACGAGCATTCCAATGACAATCCAGCCATCGGTCCGGCTAATGGGAGTCCCTTCGATTCCCACCAGTTGAAAATATGCCCATTGCGACACATCTACACCGAACCATTGTAAGATATGTCCGCCGAGTCTGGTGAATTCCCCCGTAACTGCCCAAACTGTACCTGTAATTCCAAAGTACAATGCACTAACCAGACCAGCAATACTGATGGCTATGTAGGGATTCCAATACTCCTTGAAGATTTTTTGATAAAGATTCATTAATTTATCTCCTCCTTTTTTGCAAAGGCCATGGGGGCCTGCTCTTGTTGTCAATAGCAAGAGAAATGTCCTTATGAAATTGTCCAAAAATGCAGGCATACAAAAAAACCCGGAAAGATCCAGGGCATTTTGAAAGCTTCATTTATTCACTACTATAACGTTAGTTTGGCTTGTATCGCAATTCAAATAATCGATAAGATAGATTAATATATATCGTAATATTGGATACTTGGGATTCCAATCATCATAAAATATTTTATTTTCATTTTAGAAAAATGGTATCATTAGATCAATTCAATTTATCTATTATATCAATGAATATTTATCGTTCAATTAGATGTAAACGCGTTAAAGTCTGTATGTTGTTTGACTATAAAGCAAATGCAGCATAAAGGGGATAATCGAATGGATTTACACCAGCTATTTGTTTTTTCAAAAGTGGTAGAGCATAAAAGTTTTTCCAAGGCAGCAGTGGATATATTCTTGAGTCAATCCACGGTAAGTGCGCATATTCAAGCATTAGAAAAATCATTGAAAATGAAACTGTTTGACCGTGTCGGGCGGGAAGTCATTCTTACGCCTTATGGAAGTCGTTTATATCAATGGGCATTAAAACTGCTTCAATTAAAAGATGAAGCCATACTTGATTTAAAAGAGGGAATGAATGAATTGCGGGGAATGATTCGAATTGCGGCAAGTTCGGTTCCGGGTCAATTTATGCTTCCTACAATGATCAAGAATTTTCGGAATCAATACCCGAATGCCATTTTTCCTATTGAACAATCTTCTTCAAAGGGCGTAATGGAGAAGGTATTAAATGGTACTGTTGATCTCGGATTATTGGGTGAAAAGTTTGAAAATGATAAACTTTGTTTTGTTCCGTTGGTAAAAGAAAAACTTGCCCTTATTACCTCAAATAACACAGTGATAAACGAACCGGTGACAATTCAGGAGCTTTTGAAATATCCATTTATTATGAGAAATTCCGGATCAGGAACACATGCCATTCTCGAGCAATTATTAAAAAAAAATAAAATCTCTAAAGAACAAATGAACATCATTGTCTATACAGAAAGCGGTCAGACATTAATTCAGTTTGTAATGGCTGACATTGGCATTGCCATTATTTCAGAAATAGCCGCTAAAGAATATGCCAAAAAACAATTACTTAAAATGCATGAAATAGATGGCTTCGATGATGAAAGATATTTTTATCTGGTTTATAACAAAAAT
Source organism: Neobacillus sp. GCM10027624 (assembly GCF_042675345.1). Taxonomy (NCBI): domain Bacteria; kingdom Bacillati; phylum Bacillota; class Bacilli; order Caryophanales; family Bacillaceae; genus Neobacillus; species Neobacillus sp. GCM10027624. The sequence goes on along the minus strand of NZ_JBHTHD010000023.1, from coordinate 258,298 downwards.
AAAACACTGTCGATGCTTTCCAAATTATTTATTGAGCATTTAAATAGGAATGAAAATAATTTGTGATCTTTCTCTCAATGAAATTGACATTGAGAAAAAATTTAATTATTATATGTTTAAACGTTTAAACATTTAAATATTTAAACGAGAATTTTCTATTTCCTAAATAAAATTAACCAATTTGGAGGAACGAGTGAGTGAAAAGGACTGCATTAATTACTGGAGCGACAAGCGGTTTAGGATATGAGTTCGTGAAACTGTTTGCTGCTGATGGCTACAATCTTGTTCTAGTTGCCAGAAATCAACAAAAATTAGAAGAAATCAAACATACCTTTACCCATATAGAAGTTACGATCATTACTAAAGACTTAAGTGTACCTGAAGCGGCTAATGAAGTTTTTCAAGAAGTTGAAAAAAAGGGAATTCATATTGATGCTTTGATTAACAACGCTGGCTTTGGATTAATGGGGAACTTTGATGATCTTGACCTTCAAATGCAATCAGAGATGATTCAACTAAACATCACGGCATTAACAGAATTAACCTATTATTTTCTGCCAAGCTTAAAACAAAGGAATAAGGCAAGAATCCTGAATGTCGCAAGTACAGCTGCATTTCAGCCGGGTCCATTAATGGCTGTCTATTACGCGACAAAGGCATTTGTTCTTTCCTTTTCAGAAGCACTTGTGGAAGAGTTAAAAGGAAGCAATGTCACGGTTACAACTCTATGCCCTGGTGCAACAAAGACCAATTTTGGTTCTGTTGCTAGTGTGGAAGGAACAAAAATGTTCAGTCGGGCCATGTCCTCAAAAATAGTAGCTCAACAAGGTTACCAGGCAATGATGCACGGGAAACGTGTGATAATAACGGGTGGATTAAATAAAGCTGGTGCACTCGCAGCAAAGTTTTTGCCAAGGAGCCTGGGAGCAAAAATTGCGATGTATGTCGCTGGTGAAAAGTAAGGGGGCTCTTGGAGTTATGACAAAACAAGCGATTGATGTTTTTAGGGCGTGTATTCCGTTATTTAACACGTTAAGTGACCCGGCAAGGCAGGATATTATTCTTTTGCTGGCAGAACGAGAACCGTTAAGTGTAAATGAAATTGCTGAACATTCCAGCTTATCGCGACCAGCAATTTCTCATCATTTAAAAATTATGCGCGAACAACAGCTCGTGAAAATAGAACAAAAAGGAACCCAGCGTTACTATTCACTTTCGTTAAATCAAAGTATAGAGCAATTGAAGGAGTTAATTGAAATAGTGGAGAGTGAATGTATTCTTTAAAGTGTAAAAATGGTTCTGTTTCATTTATAGCTTGGATGAAGGACATTTCGAGGGTATCCCAAGTTAGATTTGTCCTTCATATCCCGGATTCACCATTACAAAGCTAATCTTTTTATCGTAAAATTGTCATTCAATAATGCCCAGTTTTGTGGATAAGGATAACCTAACGCCCAATAACTGACACCACGAAGGTTATATTGTTTGACCATATCAAACTTCGCTTGGGCACTACGTGCATCTTCAAACCATACTTCATGACCCCGGCCTTGTTCATCCACATAGCGGAAAAATGGGGATTGTGCTGTGGTATCATATTGAATGGAAGCTCCATATTTAACAGCTCTTCTTACCGCTTCTTGAGGACTAAAGGTCTCAGCTTCTTGGCCCTGAACATGTGGGAGTAGCCAATCCCGGGCATAAATTTGAAATCCTAAAAAGATTTTTTCAGAAGGCATCACTGATAGTGCATATTCCACAACTCTTCTCATTTGGTTTATAGGCGAGATAGCTTGCGGAGGCCCTAGTCGATAGCCCCATTCATACGTCATAAGGACAACAAAATCTGCAATTCTTCCATGTGCCTCATAATCGTGAGCTTCATATAAAAGACCGGCTTGGGTCGCACTCACTTTCGGTGCAAGAGCAGTTGATACTAAATATCCTTTTGGATGGAGACGGTCAACAGCCAATTGTAGAAATTGATTATAATTCTCGCGGTCCTCCGGTTGTACATTTTCAAAATCAATGTTTAACACTTTATAGCCCTTAGTATCCATCACTTGAAGAGCATTGGTAAGTACTTTTTCTCTTAAATCTGGATTGGATAAAACAACATGCGCTAAATTTGATCCAGCTTGTGTGGAGGTAAAATTTGTGACCGCTAACATGGGTACAATATTTTTAGATTTTGCAGCATCAACCATTACCTGGTCATTCATCGGTTGTAAGGTCCCATCTTCCTTGATCATATAAGCAAATGGGCTAAAATAAGTAAGTAGATGTCCAAATTCATTAAAGTTATCGACAGTTGTTTCGTTCGACTGATACGTATAAGCGTTTACTTCAATTGTTGGTTTTTTTCTTGGGATTGCCAATTGCATACCTGGATAAATCATGTTAGGGTCTTGAATGTGATTTTCACTGATGATTGCCTGAACCGATGTCCCATACCTGTTGGAGATTTGCCATAACGTCTCCCCCGATTGAACAATATGTGTAATAGAAGGAATAAATAGTTTGGTACCCGGATATAAAACATTTGGATTTGTTAGTTGGTTCGCTTGAATAATCGCCTGAATCGTGACGCCATATTGTTGAGAAATGGACCATAAAGTATCTCCATATTTAATGATGTGGAATGTCCCAGGTTTTGGAATAACTAAGGACTGTCCTACTAGTAATTGATTTGGGTTGGGTAACCCATTTAATTGAACAGTTGTATTCATATTTACAGCATAGCGGTTGGTAATTTGCCAAAGCGTCTCGCCTGCGCTCACTACATGTATGATCATTCGGACTCCCCCCTAGGCGTTTTCATTAATGCATAATATGTAATCACCAATAAAAGGTGTTTATATCTTGGGATTGACTCTTTTTTAAGAGGGAGAAGCCCGTTCGTTCAATAACTTCTTAGCTGTAAAAAGATGAACAGAAACAAAAAATCTTTCTGATCCATGATACAATCAGAAAGACCCATTAATTATTCTTTTTTCAATCTTCCGGCCTTTTTGGCAGCCTCTTTTAAAATTACCTCGATTTGGGCGTTCACACTTCTAATTTCATCTTCCGCCCATTTTTCCAACACTTCATATAATTTGGGATCAATGCGGAGCGGAAATGATTTTCGTTTCGTCATTTACGACACAACCTTAATAAATACTTCCTGTATTGATAATCGGCTGCGTGCCTTTTTCAGATACAATCGCGACCATCAAATTATTAACCATCTGTGCCTTTTTCTCCTCATCCAGCTCAACAATTTCTTGTTCCGCCAGCTGATCAATCGCCGCTTTGACTAGCCCTACAGCACCATCGACAATCACTTTGCGGGCAGATAACACAGCTTGAGCTTGCTGTCTTTGAAGCATCGCTGAAGCGATTTCCGAAGAATAGGCAAGATGCATAATCCGTGCTTCAATCACATCAACCCCGGCAACCTCAAGTCTCTTTTGTAAATCAGACATAAGGACATCTGCAACCTCATCGCTATTTTGTCTTAGTGTTAAGGTGTTTCCAGTAGACTCAAACGAATCATAGGCATAGGTGCTGGCAATATGGCGAATCCCGGTCTCACTCTGAATTTGAATGAATTTTTCATAGTTTTCTACATCAAATAAGGCTTTGGCAGCATCCCTTACTTTATATACCACAACAGCAGCGATTTCAATCGGATTTCCCTCTAAATCGTTGACCTTTAATTTCTCGCTGTTAAAGTTCGTCACACGTAAGGAAACACGTCGTTTAAACGTGAAGGGAATAGTTGCCCATAATCCTTGTTCACGAATCACACCTAGATACGTACCGAAAAATGTTAATACTTTTGCTTCGTTAGGCTGAACAATGGTTAAACTGGTCGCAATGATCAAACCGAGTAGAACGGCTGCAATGGCAAGTATTTTTTCTAGTGTAGAAACACCGTTAATGACTAATAAAACTCCGCCAACAATACACACAATGGCAATGACAAGTGCGGCAAAACCATTCATTTTAAAGATCGTTTTTTCTGTCATACAATCCCCTCCCTAAGATCAACGTGATATAAAAGTGATATCACATTTATATCATATAATTTTTGTTGAAAAAAGTAAAAGGTTATAGTGCTAACCAATTTATTTGTGTGGTGAAACAAACAATTTCCATTTTTTTAAGATATAGAAAGGATTTACTCTCTGATAGAGTATAAGTATAATAAGAAATGCTTGTTGGACGTCATACGACTTTTTAAAAAGTAAAAACTTTTGATTATTTAATAGACAATCTCTACTTGTAATATAAAAAAACGAAAAGGAAAAAATAAAATGGATATAATCGGATTGTTCTTATCTGGTGCTGCACTATTTTTAAATGGGATTATGCTCGTTGGAAAAGCGGATGAAAAAAACGTTGGGATTTTTAATTTGTTTGTTGGGGCGTTCCAAGTCATCGCTCCTTTTTATTTAATTATAGTTTCCGGTCAAGATCACTGGTTTTTATATGAAAAAGCAGCCACTTTCTTGTTCGGCCTAACCTATTTGTACGTCGGAATTACTTTGTTAAAAGTAATGAATGGAAGCGGGCTGGGTTACTACTCTTTATGGGTGTCTATTATCGCTCTCGGTTATGTGATTGAATCCATTATCCATTATCATGATATGGTTAATGCGTTGACATGGCTATTGTGGTCATTTTTATGGTTTTTATTTTTTGTAATCAATACACAAAAAATCAATATCAATAAATTTGTTGGAAAAGTAGCTATTATTCAATCATGGATAACCTTAACTTTGCCGGCGCTTTTTTCTTTCATAGGCATATGGGGGAATAAATGGATGTACGATTTCTGGATTATAGTCTTAGGAATTTCAATCATCTACTTTCTCCTTTTGGCATACAAACAATTTTTTTATCAAAAAAAGCTTAGCTTTAAAGGAAAATTAACCATTTCAAAATAAGAAAATTGGACTAGGGCGGCATGACTTTTAATAAGTTATGCTGCCTTTTTTCTAATTGGGGACATTGCATGAATAAAAATAGGTATTGACATGAAAAATGTTAAGAATTATAATTATCTCATATTCAAGATAATTAATTTCGAGATTTTTAGGAGGTGATTTAAATGGAGCGAAAATGCAAGAATTTACCCTTTCTGGTCTTAATGCAAACATCAAAAGCTATTCATGAGCGCATAAAGGAAGAAATGACCAAAAACAAACTGAGTATTACGGAATTTTCAGTTTTAGAGGTCCTTTACCAAAAGGGGAAACAGACCATCCAACAGATTGGTCACTGCATCTTAATTTCAAGTGGGTCGATGACCTATGTGATAGATAAATTAGAACAAAAAGGTTTGTTAAAGAGAAATGACTGTCCTAATGATCGACGTGTGATTCATGTGACATTAACGGATAAAGGAAATCAATTTATGGAGGAAATCATGCCGAAACATCATGAGTTAATTGAGGATATGTTTCATTCATTAAATTCTGATGAGGCAGAGACATTAGTTCGGTTATTGGAAAAAGTAAAGAATACAATATAAAATTTTATTTTTTTAATAAATATCTTGAATCCGAGATAAAGATACTTAGGAGGAATCAGAAATGATTAATATTGGTTTATTAATAATTCGTTTAGTAGTTGGTATATTATTCATTGGTCACGGTGCTCAAAAATTATTTGGCTGGTTCGGTGGTTACGGTTTAAAAGGTACAGGAGGCTGGTTTGAATCCATTGGTATGAAACCGGGTGTAACCATGGCACTTTTCGCTGGATTAGCAGAACTTATTGGAGGAATTTTATTTGCTTTAGGACTCTTAACTCCACTTGCAGGTATAATCATCGCTGGAACTATGGTTATGGCGATTGCGAAAGTACACGGTCCAAATGGAATATGGGCAACCTCAAATGGTTATGAATATAACTTAACTTTGATTGCCGTTACGATCGGTATAGCTTTAGTCGGTCCTGGTCAATATGCTTTAGATGTATTTTTATTTTAAAATATCTCAAATTAGAGATATTTAAATTTTGAATAAATGTATTAGGTAATAATTTTAGAAACAAGAATCAAACAAAAAAATTTAAACTAAAAATTTATAAAGGAGTGTAACCTATGACAGAAAGTGACAGTTAAGCTTTATTTTAAAGGTGGTAAATTACCTTACAAATGTAATTGTTAAAAAAGAAACATCTGAAAAACAAATTTTAGAAATAGAGGAGGAACAAATTAAAAGGCAGTGGATAAATTAAGCACGGTTGTCATCTTCAAAACTTTAAATGAAAGGAGCAAAAGTCCTTGAATGAAAAAAAAAAGTTGGTGAAAAAGCTGCTGATTACGTAAAAGATGGAATGGTAGTCGGGCTCGGAACGGGTTCAACCGTATTTTATACCATTTCTAAACTTGGCAAATTAGTTCAACAAGGACTCTCTATTAAAGGAATCCCTACTTCTAAACAAACAGAAAAGTTGGCTATAGATGTAGGAATACCCCTAATTTCGTTTAATGAAATCGATCAAATTGATGTGGCTATTGATGGTGCTGATGAAGTGAATAATGATTTAGACCTTATTAAAGGCGGTGGCGGCGCCCTTCTAAGGGAGAAAATAATTGCAAAAGCAGCTAAAACTTTTATAGTTGTAGCCGATTCACAGAAAATGGTGTATAAGTTAGGAAATTTTCCACTTCCAGTAGAGGTTGTTCCTTTTGGATTTAACATGACTATGAAATATATAAGAGAGCTTGGATGTAGTCTCCAGTTACGAGAAAAAGATGGAATCCCTTTTCGAACTGATAATGGAAACTATATCTTTGATTGTAGATTCCAGGCTATTAAGTTTCCTGCGGATCTAGAGAGGGAATTGAATCTAATTCCAGGCGTCGTTGATAATGGCTTATTTATTGGAATGGCTGACATCATTATAACTTTGAATAAAGAAAAGAACATACTTATTCAGGAGTAAAAAATATCTAAGTATATATAAATCGGAGGATTAAATATCATGAAATTTTTTATAGATACTGCAAACTTAGAAGAAATAAAGAAAGCATATAAAATTGGAGTGCTATCTGGAGTAACAACTAACCCTTCATTAGTAGCAAAAGAGGGAGTGAAATTTGAAGATCGTATCGCCGAAATCCTAAATGCTGTTCCCGAAGTTGAATCTGTATCTGCCGAAGTAACTCCCAACGCTTTAACAGCTGAACAAATGATTGCTGAAGCAAACGAGCTCATTAAAATTAATGGCGGGGATAAAAATATTACCATCAAACTTCCAATGACATTAGAGGGATTAGAGGCGTGTCGATACCTTACCAAAAAAGGTGTAAAAACAAACGTTACCCTCATTTTTTCGGTAAACCAGGCATTATTGGCAGCTCGGGCTGGGGCAACCTACGTATCTCCATTCTTGGGCCGGTTGGATGATATTAATGAAGACGGTGTTCAACTCGTTTCACGGATTGCTGAACTATTCCGTGTCCAAAATTTAGACTCTCAAATCATTGCAGCATCAGTTCGTCACCCAGACCATGTAACCCGTGTGGCAATGGCTGGAGCACATATTGCAACGATACCATTTAAGGTAATCGAGCAATTATCTAAACATCCATTAACGGATCAAGGAATTGAAAAATTTGCTACTGACTGGAAAAATGCTCTTTAAAAACTGTAAATAAACTTATTGTGAAATAAAATTAAACACCCTTACCTGCTATTTATAGTCAAGGTAAGGGTGTTTTTTACAAATAATAATTTTTATATATCATTTATCCAGCAATTTACTAAGGACCTTTCCGCAATAATTAAGCTTTCTGTTTTAGTTGAAATTTAACATTTTGAATATGTACATTTAAGAATTGTTCTAATAGGACCTGCTTTGCATCAACTTCTTTGTTTTCCTTTTCGCAAACTACATTTTCATGTTGGAGATTATTTACCATGGTCGTTACTAGTTGTTTAAAAATAGGGGATTTAGTTAATAGATAAATAATTAATTCTGTAACGGCTTGCTTTTCCTTTTCGTTCCTTGCGGCAAATATACTATGTTTATCTGGCTCAAATACGATTAAAGTTTGCATATCCGCTGTAAAACGAATACCAAAATACCTTTTTTCAGTTCCATAATATTCATTTTCCCTTATACGAAGAAACTCTAACCCAACCATAAATTCATAAAACAGTAAGTCGTTTTCAAGAAATTGAAATATTTTTAGTTCAATGTTGGAGCTTTGATCTATAAATATTTCCTTTTCTAACCTGGTTTGGATAACTTTGGATTCTAACAAATTCATTTAATTACCTCACTTTTTGAATTCTATTTGCATTTTTCGTAAAAAATAAGTGGTAAATAACTCTTTTTTAATATTAAATAATTGAAATAAGTTCTAAGGAATCTAAACAATTTTTAGTTATATATGTAGTAAACCCATAATTTTTAATGCTTATTCAAACTATAAAGATATAGAAGATACTCCTTAAACCTTTTTTTAAGTAGTTACTTATTGCTAAGCAATAAACATGGCTTAAGTAATCAGAGGGTAAATGTAACTTAAGTTAAAAACATATTGACACGTAAGTATAAAAGTATTAGTATTATCTCATATTCAAGATAATTAAATTCAAGGTATTTTCGGGTAGGTATTCAGTTCCTTTTCATAACGTTTTTCACATTAAAAAGGAGTGAAAAAAATGAGTAAGAAAACAATGGGGATTCACCATATCACAGCCATCGTAGGTCATCCACAGGAAAATGTAGATTTTTATGCTGGAGTTTTAGGATTACGACTTGTCAAACAAACGGTCAATTTTGATGATCCAGAAACTTATCACCTTTATTTTGGTAACGAAGGTGGAAAACCAGGAACAATTATTACCTTTTTTCCATGGACCGGGGCACGTCAAGGAATCATTGGAGACGGGCAAGTAGGAGTAACTTCATATGTAGTTCCGACAGGTGCTTTTGGATTTTGGGAAAAAAGACTAGAAAAATTCAAGCTTTCTTTTACGAAAATGGAACGCTTTGGCGAGCAATACCTGGAATTTGATGATCCACATGGGCTTCATTTGGAAATCGTAGAAAGAGAAGAAGGGGAAGCTAATACATGGACCTTTGGCGGAGTAACATCGGATGTAGCCATAAAAGGATTTGGCGGTGCCACTCTTTTATCCTCTCAACCAAATAAAACAGCGGAATTGTTAGAAAATGTTTTAGGATTAGAAAAAATCGGAATAGAGGGGGATTTTGTACGCTTTCGCTCCTTAGCTGAAATCGGAAATATAATCGACCTTAAACTAACTCCGATTGGTCGAGGACAAATGGGTGTGGGAACTGTACACCATATTGCATGGAGGGCGAAAGATGATGAGGATCAATTAGATTGGAAACAATTCGTTCAAGCAAATGGGTATAGCGTTACACCAGTACAGGATCGAAACTACTTTAATGCGATATATTTTAGGGAACATGGGAAAATCCTTTTTGAAATTGCAACCGATCCTCCAGGTTTTGCGCATGATGAGTCACAAGCTACAATGGGGGAAAAATTAATGTTGCCATCACAATATGAGCCTCATAGAGGACCAATAAAACGCGGATTGTTACCATTTGAAGTAAGAGAACTAAACTGATTTTACGAAAGGAAATGATTACTTTGCTTTCGATTGACCCAGCCACATTGTCTGAACGGGATAATTATAAGTTCCTAATAGGAAGCATCATACCTCGACCGATTGCTTTCGTCACAACGATATCAAAAGACGGGGTTTTGAATGGAGCACCATTTAGCTATTTTAATATTGTATCATCCAATCCTCCGTTGATTTCATTATCGATTCAACGTGCACAAGGGGAACGAAAGGATACATCAAGAAATATCATCGAGTCTAAAGAATTTGTTGTTCATATTGTGGATGAGCAAAATGTGGAAAAAGTAAATAAAACAGCTGCCAGTCTTCCACCAAATCAAAGTGAAATAGAGTTAGCGAAATTAACTCCAGTAGAAAGCGTAAAAATTACTGTGCCGGGAGTAAAGGAGGCGAAAATTAGAATGGAGTGTTCTTTAGAACATTCATTTGAATTGGGAGGTTCGGATTCCCCGGGATGTGATTTAATCATTGGAAAAGTGGTGCAATTTCATATCGAAAATGACCTTTATGAAAAAGGGAGAATTAATCCCAAGGGTTTGGCTGCGGTAAGTAGATTGGCTGGGAATTATTACGCCAAAATTGGTGAGATTTTTGAAATCGAAAGACCTAAATAGTTCATTTCAATGATGAACGTTCTGGAGGGAGATTAATCATGAAGCATATATTCAATAAGGGGCAAGACTCAACTAAACCAACGTTATTATTACTGCATGGTACGGGTGGCACAGAGTTAGACCTGTTGCCGATTGCAGGAAGAATAGATGATGAGGCGAATGTCTTAAGCGTCCGTGGGAATGTATTAGAAAATGGCATGCCCCGTTTTTTTAGAAGATTAGCGGAAGGTGTCTTTGATGAAGAGGATCTTATTTTCCGGACAAAAGAATTAAATGAGTTTCTAGATGAAGCAGCTGAAAAGTATGGTTTTGACCGAAATAATATCATTGCCATCGGTTACTCAAATGGGGCGAATATTGCGGCAAGTTTATTATTTCATTATCAAAATGCCTTAAAGGGTGCGATTCTCCATCATCCAATGGTACCGAGAAGAGGAATCGAACTTCCTGATTTATCAGGGAAGTCAGTATTTATTGCCGCTGGAACAAATGATCCAATCTGCTCTCCAACAGAGTCCTCTGAACTACAATCTTTATTTGACAAGGCAAATGCGAAGGTAGAAATTCATTGGGAAAATAGAGGTCACCAACTAACATTGGAAGAAGTAGAGGCTGCAGGCCAATGGTATAAACAATTTAAATTAAAAAATACGTAAAAAGAAAATCAATGAATATAAACTAATCGGAATCTTTTTCGGTTAGTTTTTTTATGGGTATAAAAATGGGTAAAGAAACAAAGCAGGAAATCCTTTGATTTTATCGAAAGTATATGAAAAACAGGTTTTAATATAGAGGTGACATAATGATTTTTCATTATCATTTTTGGACTCCCCATCTGGAGGAAACTGAAAAGTTTTATCAAGAGAATGGATTTCGAATATCGCAACGTTTAGGAAAATACAAGGGCGATTTTCAAACGTTTAATCCTCCATTAACTTGGGATGATTTTCGTGAAAAAAAGATTCTTTTCCGAATTATAGAAGCAAGAAAAGGGGCAGTTAATATAACTTTTGGTTATGGAAAGAGAATTATGTTTGATCATATTGGCTTTTTAGTATCGAAGGAAGAAAAAGGTAAAATTAGTGAAAATGCTGAAAACATGAATTGGGCGGTTGATCGCGGTGAACGGAGGACCTTTATAACAACACCCTATCATTTTAGGATTGAACTCCAATCGTGCGTAGCTGTAGTAGACTCTATCAGTGATAACATAAAAATAAATAAATTAACATTGGAAACTAAAATCGAAGGATTAGATAAGGGTCTTTCCCAGTTGTTTGGTGGACCCGTTAATCAAATCATTTCCGACGTCGGTAATGAAGTTATGATTAAAGAAGCGGTTATAAATGGGTTCTTATCATCGAATGTTGTAGACCCTAACGGAGTAAAAGTTTTTAACAATATTTAGATATATTATATAAACTAACAATCATAAAAATAGATGTAAATTCCATAAAAAAACTTCATAAAGCCTAATCAAAAGAGGTTTAAAGTGATGTACCGCTTTCGTTTTATGGGTGTATTTGTAGGAGAAGGTTTAAATACTCGGGAGTGATGGGAATGGAAAAAAGGCACTATGTTTTCGTTTACGGTACCTTAAGAAAGGATGACCGTAATCATAAGCTGCTTAAGGATGCTGTTTGTATTGCAAGTCATTGTTGGACAGACGGAAAGCTGTTTGATTCGTATAAAGGGTACCCATTTTTAGTGCAATCCAATGACAGTCGAGTAGTTGGAGAACTTTATGTAGTGGACGACGCGCAACTTTCTGACCTCGACCGGTTGGAAGACTACCATGGATCTGGAAAAAATAATCTTTATGATCGGGTGGAGCAAATGGTCCATACTAAAAGTGGAAACTATCAGGCTTTTGTATATGTCCTTCCAGATAAAAGGAATACCAAAAACATGCAGTTGATTGAAAGCGGAGACTGGATCCTATATCAAAAAAATTAGAAAACAAGTCTAGGGTAGTGTTATTCTAATTTTTTTAAAAGGATGAAAAATTAAATAGCTGATTTGGTTAAGAGCTTGGTAGCAGCATTTTATCTAATTCTCGGACTCTTTCATAAGATTCAGCCAGATGTTTAGGGACCAATGTTCTTCCGAATTTCCAGGCATTTGTTTCAATTAACGATTTAAGCTGTTCAATTTCATCATCTTCACCATACATTAGAATCCTAGTATCATGTTTGTTTTTCTTAAAATCTAAATAGTACCCGAGTACCCGATAAAGAATAAGTTTAACAAAGTTTTCATCAGTCTCTTTAATTTTAAAGTTCAATTTATCTTTATATCCGTTAATTTGTAAGTAGTTAAACTTAATCGTATTTGTCGATACGTTATAACTCATGGGCACAGTTAGATGATTGTTAAATTCATAATTTATATCTAAATTATGTTGATGTAGAGTATTTTCAATGATCTTTTCAATATCCCATATGTATAGCATTTGATCCACCAATACCTTTTCCCATTATGATATTCGATAAACTTTATGTAATGATCTGAATTTGTCAAAATTATAGCACAGATTTTTATTACATTAATGATAAGAACATAACAATTTAATATCAGTTCACTTACAAGAAATTTATCCTTCTATATTCAGGTGAAAATTTATAAAGATTTTTAAGTTCCCAATTTAATTCGGATGGGGAACTTTTTTGTATTAAGCTCTATTAAAATTTTGAATGAAGATTCAATAATCAAAACCTGAATAGCAATTATTTACATAGGAAAATCTATCACAAGGTGAACAATTTGAAAAATTAAAGGTATAGGAAAAGTTTTTAGCATAACGGTTAATTCTAATACTTCAATGAACATCATTACCTAGTATATATTTTCAGTTCTAGATTGTTGATATAGGTGAAAAAGGATGGTGGACATGTTATGGAGAGCAAGGACGAGAGCGTAAAACTAACAAGCGCAGAAGTATCGGTCTTGTGGGGTACATATGTTAACGACAGTATGGTGGATTGTATCATGCACCACTTTTTGGAATCCTATTCGGACCCGGATATTCTTCCTATACTCGAGCAAACGAAAAACATTGCCAAAAAACATATGATTGAAACAGAGCAATTATTTCTTAAGGAGAAAATTGCAGTACCAGAAGGATTTAAGGTAGAGAAACATGTTATTCCTGGAGCCCAAAAACTTTTTTCCGATATGTTTTATATGCAGTATGTATTGCAAATTTGTCGTTTTGGAATTGCTTCCCATACTGCAGGTTTAACATCAGCTGCAAGAGAAGATGTACGAAAAATGTTTAAAGATTTCTTCGATGATGCCTCGCAACTATACAATGAAGTAGTGAATCTTATGGAAGAAAAGGGCACTTTTGTGCGGATTCCTTATATGACCTATCCAACTAAAATTGACTATATCAATAAAGAAAACTTTTTAACAGGTTGGTTTGGTCGAAAACGTTCCTTGTTGGGAATAGAAGTTACCCATTTGATGCTTAATGCTTTTCAAAATGAAATAGGAAGAGCAACATGTGTGGGTTTTTCGCAGGTAGCTCAAGAACAAGAAATAAGAGATTATTTCCTGAGAGGAAAACACTTAACGAAACATTTTCTGAGTTCTATTCATGATGTACTTGTAGAAAGTGACATCCCAAATGCAATGTCATGGGACCAAAGTGTTACAGGTTCAACCATACCGCCATTTTCGGACCAGTTGATGCTTTATATTATTGGCATTCTTTCTAATCTTGGTATAGCAACTTATGGAGCTGGTTTATCTGCATCCATGCGTAGGGATATTGGTGCGATGTACGCCAGTTTTATAACAAAAGCAGGAGCTTTTGGAGAAGATGGTATGGATTTAATGATTGAGAGAAGATGGATGGAGCAACCTCCGACATTTGAAGACCGAGATCGGATAGCTAAAAGGGATTAGTTTCAGGACAAAAAATGGTACCACAATCAAACTGAAAACGAGCCCCAATTATGTGGCTCGTTTTCCTAGGTGGTAAAGTCTTACTTTTCCTTGACAGCAAGTCCGATCATCATCACTATGAGCGTAAGCAACTGAATCATAACCTCTAGGTTAATCTTCATTCGCCCTCCTAACCTAAGTGAATTTTCTATCCTCCGGTCTCACAAAGAAGAAGTAAAGACTTACGTTTCCCATACACTATAGATATTCGGTCAACCAGCAAATATGACTGGTGAAATTCTGATGACTTAGATTCTATTCGAGTCCTGTTTGGGTTTTACCAGAGACGTGCCCATGTATGAACGTTACCAAAATCGAATTCGGACCGGCACTTGCGGCATAGGTGTATACTTCCATTGTCAATTTTCCTGATTGCCCTTGGGTTTGCTCAGTCGGTTTCCCTAGAATTTTTTCGACTTCGGCTTTAGTCATGCCGCCTTCGCCAGTCTTTACATCCCCTACGCGAATTTGATCGTAGTCTGCTTTACTTGGCAGAGCTTTTTCACTTTGTTGTGGTGCATTTTTCTCATCTAAGATATGTGGAATTCCATTGACAACCCCAACGATGATAAAAATTAACACAAAAGCACCTATCAGAAGCATGACAAGTTTAAAAAGTTTTCCCATTATGATTCCCCTAACACTTACATTGTCTTATTAACATAGACTATATTAACAGACAATCAATTTAAATCCAAAGGATGAAATCAATGCAATTTCATTCTTAATTAGAAATTACCTTAGTGGACAAGGTTCGAGATAGAATCGTTCTAATACTTCAAAATTAGAAGCTGAACTAAATTCCAATGTTTAAGGAAGATTAGAAAATTATTAAATGATGGCATCATTTGAGTTCTATCCCTAATAGGTTCAATCTTGTCCTTTTAGTCTAAACCCCATCTCCCACAATTCCTCAAAATAAAGCTCCTCAAATTTTTTCTCAAGAATCCCATAGAAATAGGCTATAGGCTTCTTAACTGTGGCTTTGGTTTTCAACTTTCTAACCAATTGTTTAAATGAATCGATAGCTGTCACAAGGACTTGATCTTTTTCCTTTTCCCGATCACCTCGATAGGCTGCAATATTCACCATATGCCAAAATTCCTCAATCGTTTTAGCATCAGGAAAGAAGTAATTTACTAATTGAACAAACGGTTTTGGTACTCTGTCATTAACAAAAGTGTGATCGATTTCAACAGACGGTTCTTCTTTACGTTTATTTATCTCTTGATTATTTGTTTTAGAAAGATTGCTAGTTTTAGGGTGGTCCATTTTTTCCTCTATTGGTGGTTCACTTTGAGGAAAGCGATTAAATACATAAAGGTTACTCGATTGTGAGCCGTTTTTTCTCTCGGTCTCATAGACAATCATGATGCCTAATTTGATTGCTTTTTGGATCATCCGTTTAAAGGTTGAGCGAGAAATGCCATTGTCATGGTATTCTTCATGAATAGCTTTTAAGACGGTGCCAATTTTGGCATTCGAAATGCCAGGAACTTTTGCAGAAAAACGAGCCAGCCGTTTTAGACCGACTAATTCACCTTTTGAAAAATCCCTCTTATGTACTGCCAGCCACATCTCCATATGGGTATTAAATTCCTTAAGTGAAGAGAATTGAGAATATTGTTCGAAGCCTTCAATTTTACCTGATTTGATTTGCATATAAATGCACCACCCTTTCACCGTCTATATAAAGAAAAACTGTTGAAAAGGACATGGTGGGGGAGGGTGAGTTGTGACAGATTTATGAAATCAAAATTAGGTAAAGAGTAATAATAGGATGAGCTTTGAATATATAAATAATGTTGGCTTGGCTTATATTGTATGGAGGGATGAATATGTCAAAAAAAGTACTAATTTTAGCAGGGGATGCCGTTGAGGCTTTAGAGGTCTATTATCCATATTTTCGCTGTCTTGAAGAAGGATATGATGTTAAAATTGCTGCACCATCCGTGAAGAAACTGCAAACTGTCGTACATGATTTCATCGGTTGGGATACTTATACGGAAATCAAGGGTTATCTGATAGAGGCTAACCTCGCATTTGAAGATGTCAATCCTGAAGAATATGACGGGTTAATTATCCCTGGAGGCAGAGCGCCTGAATACATTCGGTTAAATGAGAACGTTCCGAGAATTGTTGCTCACTTTTTTGAAGAGAATAAACCAGTAGCAGCCATATGCCATGCCAGTTTAATTTTAACAACAGTCCGCCAATACTTGGAGGGCCGTGAGTTGACTGCATATATTGCCTGTAAACCAGACGTGGAAGCAGCAGGGGCAAAATATATTGACAAACATCTCCATGTAGAAGGAAATCTAGTATCAGGACATGCATGGCCTGACCTGCCAGGCTTCATGAAAGAATTCATCAAACAATTAAACCACTAATTTTTGCTGAAAAAATTTAAAAAAGGAACCCGATCAACTTTCCTCGAATCATAGCTGTCATTTTAGCAGCTTTTCTTATTGCCGAACAGAGTTGAAGAAGAACATATGGCAAGAAATCCAATCATAAAACAAAATAACAGCCATGGGTAGAACCATTGGCTGTTAAATTTACTTGCATACATAATCCAAGTTGACCGCCTGAGCTATCGCTTTTTTGATTTTGAAATTCCCCAACATTGCATTAATTGGTGAATGCCTTTTTCAATTTGATCGAATGGAATGCTACCAAAGCCAAATAGAAAAGTTGGATATTGATAATTAATTGGCTTTAATAAATAATCGCTTACTGGGTAGATGACAATATTGTTTTTTTCTGCAATCTGTTTTAACTGATCCTCACTTTTTGACAGGGGGACAGAAATTAATATGTGCATTCCTGCTTGGTCTCCGGTGATGATTACATCAGGATAATACATTTCAAATATTTGAGTTAATTTTTCATGTTTTTTACGATAAATTTTTCGCATCCGGTTTAAGTGTTTTGAAAAATAACCATCTCTCATAAAGTTCGCTAATATATGTTGTTCAAATCTCGGTACAGTTGCTGAGTAAAAACTAAATGTCTCTTTATATTTTTGTAGTAATGTTGAAGGCAATACAAAATAAGCAACCCGTAATGAAGGCATTAATGATTTGGTAAAAGTGCTCATATAAATTACTTTATTGTTTTGGTCTAATCCTTGTAATGCAGGAATGGGTTTTCCGATATAACGGAACTCACTATCGTAATCGTCTTCAATGATGTAGCGATTTTCATCTTTTGCTGCCCAGTTTAATAATTGCGTTCTTCTTGTTGCAGATAGCACCGCACCCGTTGGGAATTGGTGGGAAGGTGTAATATAAACAACATTGGCATTTGTTTTTTCAAGTTCATCCACCATTAAACCATCTTCATCAACCGGAATGGGAATTGCTCTATTTTCCAATTGTATTTTTGGGATTGCAGAATAGCCAGGATTTTCAAGGGCAAATTTTGAATCATTTTCAAGTAATCTTAAAATCATTGGAAGTAGATGTTCTGTTCCCGAACCAATTACAATTTGTTCTGGTTTACATACAATCCCTCTCGATTGAAAAAGATATTTTGAAATTTCAGTTCTTAATGCGTATTCTCCTTGAGGGTCTCCAATTTGTAAAAACTCTTTTGAACTATTATCATATAAATTTTTTGCATATTTTCGCCAAAGTGAAAATGGGAATGAATCGGTATCAATTTTTCCTGGATGGAAGTCAAATTGATAGATTTTCTTCTCGTCCTTTTCTACAGGTATGTTTAAAAGATCTTTTTCAATATAGGGTAATTCATCAATCTCTTCTACAAAAAAACCAATTCGAGGTTTAGATACCACATAGCCTTCTGCAATAAGTTGGAAATAAGCAATTTCAATCGTTGTTTGACTGATATTTAAAAATTCAGCTAATTTTTTTTTTGATGGTAATTTGGTTCCAACTTCAATTTGTTTATGGATAATGGCATCTTTGATACCGATATAAAGCTGCTCATATAAGGGTTTTTCTGTACTTTTATCCAATTTAAACATAAGCATATCCATCTACAATTCCCCCAGCTGACCACATTGATTTTTAAAAAATTGAACCTTTTCATAAAGTCAATTTCTATTATACTAGGAATCATCAAATGTATGGAGGTTTTTTTATGAAACAAGTTGGAACAGAGAGAGTAAAACGTGGAATGGCAGAAATGCAAAAAGGCGGCGTAATTATGGATGTCATTAATGCCGAGCAAGCAAAAATTGCAGAGGCTGCAGGTGCAGTTGCTGTTATGGCTTTAGAGCGGGTACCATCCGATATTCGAAAAGCTGGGGGTGTTGCCCGTATGGCAGATCCTCGTATTGTAGAGGAAGTATTGAACGCTGTAACCATTCCAGTAATGGCAAAAGCACGTATTGGTCATATTGTAGAAGCACGTGTATTAGAATCAATGGGCGTTGATTATATTGATGAAAGTGAAGTATTAACACCTGCTGATGAGGAATACCATTTATTAAAAAGCGACTACACCGTACCTTTTGTATGTGGGTGTCGCGATTTAGGGGAAGCTGCACGTCGTATTGGAGAAGGAGCTTCCATGTTACGTACGAAAGGTGAACCGGGAACTGGAAATATTGTAGAAGCTGTTCGTCATATTCGAAAAGTGAATGCACAAGTAAGACGCGTTGTGGGTATGAATACAGATGAATTAATGACTGAAGCAAAAAATTTAGGAGCACCATTTGAATTATTACTCGAAATCAAAAAATTAGGGCGCTTACCAGTTGTAAATTTTGCTGCTGGTGGGGTAGCGACACCTGCCGATGCAGCTTTAATGATGGAACTTGGAGCAGATGGTGTATTTGTAGGATCAGGTATTTTCAAATCGGATAACCCAGAAAAATTCGCACGTGCCATTGTAGAAGCAACTACACATTATCAAGACTATAAACTGATTGCTGAAATTTCAAAAGAGTTAGGGACACCGATGAAAGGTATTGATATTTCAACGCTAGCTGTAAGCGAACGTATGCAGGAACGTGGTTGGTAACATGCTAAAAATTGGGATACTTGCATTACAAGGTGCAGTCAGAGAGCATATTAGACAAATCCAAGAGCTTGGTTGTGAGGCCATTTCTGTTAAATCTGTTGAGGATCTAAAAGAAATAAATGGTCTGGTATTACCTGGCGGAGAAAGTACAACAATGCGTAAACTGCTAGACCGTTACGGTTTACTAGAACCCATTCGTACTTTAGCTGACAAAGGAATTCCGATGTTTGGAACATGTGCGGGTCTGATACTATTAGCAAAAGAAATCCTCGGATATGATACGCCCCATCTTGGGTTAATGGATGTAGTGGTTGAAAGGAATTCATTCGGACGCCAAGTAGATAGTTTTGAAGTAGAGCTATCCATTCATGGAGTAGGGGAAGATATTCCAGCTGTTTTTATCCGGGCACCCCATATTGTAGATGCCGGTGAAAATGTTGAAATTCTAGCAAAACATGAAGAACGCATTGTGTTAGCTCGAGAAGGTCAATTTTTAGGTTGTTCCTTTCATCCAGAGTTAACAGAAGATAGTAGAATTATGAAGTATTTTATTCAAATGGTGGAAGAGAACACAATTGTTTTATCTCATTAGGAATGTCTCCAAATTGTATAAAAGTGTTTCTTCCATATATATGTACCAAGAGATTTAAAAAGCTAACATAGTGAACCAAAATATAAAACGGTAAAACACTCACAAATTTATTTATAAATTTTTGTGGGTGTTTTTTTATAGAAATCCCACTGCTTCGAAGAACACCACAGAAAACCACCGTAATAAATAAAACAAGTAGAGGAGAAACTAGAGTAATTACTCTTTTGTAAAATGTTTCAAAAGCAGTTTTTCCATGGAATCGGCCATTTCTTTTGTGCACTCACCCCATGATATCCTTTTCATTCCTTCGAGTTCTCTTCTCCTTAGTAATTTTGAATCTTCCGTTCCGATTTTTTTCCAAGTTTTTGCCGATCTGACGGCCATATGGGGTCAAGGATGTAAGTAACTGTTGGCTGATGGTTGCATCTTTTACAAACTCATTTGTGCAAATATTTCCAATTGCAACTAAACCAAAACATATTAGGGGGGAAACTAAATGGTTTAAATTCCTATATAAAAGACAAAAATGATGGTACAAAACCAATACAAAATGATCTAATCTTGGTTCGCAGATTAACAATTAGTGAGTGATCAATCAATGAGAAAACTAAAAATAAACAGACTTGCAGACAAAAAGGCTTATGGACGTGATACTGTTTCTCAAGATTCTACTCCAAGATTTACCGATGACTTACCAATAAATTTGGAATTAGTAAAACAAGAAATCGGTCAAAACTGGGATGTCCATTATCGGGAGTTTAACATTGGGCGTACTGGGATAGGGGCATGCCTCATTTTTGTCATTGGATTATCCGATATAGAACTCATAAATAAACAAATTATTTCATCCTTAATGGTTGAATTTTCTTCAGAACTAAAACATGAATTATCCCTATTAAAAGGAAACCAATTAAATAAATTTTTAAAAAACCAAGTGATCCCCATTAGTGAAATTGAAGAGATAGGTTCGATAAAAGTGGCAACTGCTAAAATCCTTACAGGCTCTGCAGCACTTTTAATCGATGGGTCTTCAGAGGTGCTCGTCTTAGGTACCACAAAATTAAAAACAAGAGCGATAGAAGAACCAGTGTCCGAGGCTTTAGTCCGAGGGCCCCGCGTTGGATTTACGGAGTCTTTGAGGGATAATACCTCAATTTTGCGAGGAAACGGTGAAGTTGAAAATCTAACCTTCGTAAATTTTAGAGTTGGTAGGACTTTAAAAAAAGATTTGGTTGTCGCTTACATTAAAGGAATTGTCGACCCGGATTTAGTTCAAGAGGTAGAAATGCGAATAAAGAAAATTGATCTTGATCATATCCCGGAGTCCGGTTATGTCGAGCAGTTGATTGAAGATAATTACCGAAGCCCTTTTCCCCAGGTGCAGAGTACAGAGCGTCCTGATCGAGTAATGGCTGCTTTAATGGAAGGCCGGGTATCCATTTTACTGGATGGAACGCCTTTTGCATTAATTGTTCCGGTTACCTTTAGCATGATGTTACAATCACCGGAAGACTATTATGAAAGATGGATTCCCGGTACGCTGCTCCGGTTACTTCGGTATCTGGCATCGCTTCTGGCTCTTTTCACACCAGCGCTGTATATTGCTTTTATCTCGTTTCACCCAGGGATGATTCCGACTAAGTTAGCGATTTCCATTATAGGTTCGAGGTCAGGGGTTCCATTCCCGGCATTGATTGAAGCCTTATTCATGGAAATTTCTATTGAAATTTTGAGGGAAGCCGGGCTCCGTCTGCCAAAACCAATTGGTCCGGCAATGGGCATTGTCGGTGGATTAATTATTGGTGAAGCCGCTGTACAGGCAGGGATTGTGAGCAATATTTTAGTCATTATCGTATCTTTAACGGCTATTTCATCGTTTGCCATTCCGCAATATACTGGAGGGATACCGCTACGTATCCTACGATTCGTAGCCATGCTTTTTTCTGCGGTTTTAGGTTTGTACGGGGTGATTTTATTCTTCATCTTCTTAACCGCCCATTTAGTGAAATTGAAAAGCTTTGGCACTCCATATGTGAGTCCGGCGGCTCCTTATCGTTTAAGTGATTGGAAGGACTTTATGTTTCGCATGCCGCTTATGATGATGAAGGAACGTCCAAAAGTGAATCATCCGAAAGATAAGATACGGAAGGGATAATGTATCGTGAAAGGAAGAGTAAGGTATGATTCTAAATCCTAAAGATCAAATCACCACTTCCCAGGCAGCGGTTATCATCATCAACGCGATTCTTGGCACAGGAATCCTCACCTTGCCCAGGACGTCCGTAGATAAGGTGGGTACTCCTGATGTATGGATCACCGTTTTGTTAGGCGGGCTGCTAGCGATCCTTGCAGGAATTATTATTGCGAAGTTAGGCCAGCGATTTCCGCAAAAAACTTTTTATCTCTATAGTCAGGATATTGTAGGCAAGTGGGTCGGCGGATTTCTTGGTTTACTTGTTATTGGTTATTTTCTCGCCACATCAGGTTTTCAAATCCGTTCCTTGACGGAAGTAACAAAGTTCTTATTACTGGAGGGAACTCCCAGCTGGGCCATTATCCTGCCATTCATGTTGGTGGGGCTTTATTTAATGATGGGCGGAATTAATCCAATTGCACGACATTTTGATATTATTTTACCGATAACGGTCGTCCTTTTTTTGCTCGCCATTTTTTTGAGTTTCAAAATATTTGAGATCGATAATTTACGTCCCGTATTGGGGGCGGGAATTATACCAGTGCTAAAAGGGGTAAAAACAACGGCGCTTGCATTTACTGGCCCTGAGGTTATGCTGTTCCTTGTGGCTTTTATGAGTGAGCCAAATAAAGCAGTAAAAGCCGTGATAGTGGGTATTACGATTCCTTTAATATTTTATATCATTACCGTCGTCCTTGTAATTGGTGCATTATCAGCGGATGAGGTGGTCACAAGAACATGGCCGACACTTGATCTGTTGCGAAGTTTTGAAATCTCGGGTTTGATTTTTGAACGATTTGAATCATTGCTGCTGGCGATTTGGATTATGCAAATGTTTACCATTTATACAATTGCACACTATGCTGCTGCACTGGGACTGGCTCAAATTTTTAAAAAGAACATTCATCCATTTATGATTGGATTGGTACCGGTTATTTATTTTATTTCAATGATTCCTAAAAATTTAAATGATATTTTTAAGCTTGGTGATGTAATTGGGAATGCTGCATTGTATTTATTTGGTGTAATGCCACTATTCCTTCTCATCATCGCAAAATGGGTGAGAAGGGCAACATGAAGTTTAAACACTTTTTAGTTCGTATTCTTTTTGGTTCACTGTCTGTTATTTTTCTGTTTTCCCTCACTGGCTGTTGGAGCAGCCATGAAATCGAGGAGTTAAGTCTTGGGGTAGGAATGGCCCTAGATACAAATAAGGATTCAAACTCCGAAAAAATGATGAATGAGAAAGACGCAGAGGATTCAAAGGAAAATGCAATTACTACCACTTACCAACTTATTACGCCAGAAATCGCCAGCTCATCGAGTAAAGGGGAAGAATCACAAAAAAATTCCTACTTGAATCTTTCTGAAACGGGAAATTCTCTTATCCAAGAGGTGCGGGAATTATCATTACGGTCGGACCTTCCCTTAAATGCCTCACATATGAAAGTCGTGGTTATTGGGGAAGAACTGGCGCGATCGTTCAGTTTGCAAGAGTTATTTGATCTGTATCTTCGGGATAATGAGTTCCGCCCAAGCTGTCTGGTGGTTGTCAGTAATGGGAGAGCAAGCGATTCCTTAATATCCAAGAAGGAAGGAGAAGTTCCGGCCTTCCGTTTGTTTGGAATCGTCGATAATGCTTATCGAACAACCAGGATTTTACCTCCAGTCTCGATTATTAAATTGGATAGCAAGCTCCAATCGGGTTCCAGTTTTCTATTGCAAAACGTGGTTTCAACAAATGGACAAGTGGAATTTGCCGGAGCTGCAGTGATAGATGGAAAGACAAAAAAATTGCGTGGTTTTTTAAATAAGAAGGAATTGGAAGGAATTACCTGGTTGGCGGGCAAAGAAAAAGGCGGTGTGGTCAAAAGTTTTGATCAACAGTCAAAAAGGCTGATTATGTATGAGATTGAAACCATAAAAAGTAAAATCACACCACATATAAGGGGAAACACCATCTCATTTGATGTCAACATTGAATCGAAAGGGATATTAATGGAGCATCGGGTAACATCCAGTACACCGTTTGAAAATTCTTTTCTTAAAAGGGCAGAAGCGTCAACCGAAAGTGCCGTAAAACAATTGGTCGAAGATTCAGTAAAAAAAATGCAAAAGAAATATCAAGTAGACGTGGCCGGTTTTGGCAACCGTATAAAAATTGAAAATCCGAAACTATGGGAAAAAGTTAAAAAGGATTGGGATCAAACCTTCAGTAAGGTTCCCATTCATTACAACGTGAAAATAATGATCAAAGGTTACGGGGCATCCGGTCATTATAAATAAGATTACTAATAGATCGATCTCAAAGAAAAAACTTCACGAAACAAGAATTCCGTGAAGTTTTTTTGTTAAACTTATAAGCTATTGTTCAGAATGAACCCGGTATGCTTCAAAATAAAGGACTTGAATAAATTTTTTCGTATTAATTCGGGTTAGCGATGTTGATGGTGCAGAGCCATTCTTTAATTCTGCCATTTTGGTCCTGACGGTTGCAAAGTCAAAAAACTTTGAAGCATAATTCTCAAACTTCCAATTCGAAAAATCGGCTAGACCAAGGGATGCCAGATGATTCAGCGACTGATAAATGGCCCGGCGCACCCGTTGTTCGGTTGCTTTAATTTCTTTCTTTAACTCCGCGGCTGGGACATCAGTTCCCAATCTTTTTTTTGCCAAATCGATAAAAATTTCTTTAAGGGTTGGAAATCGATTATTTAAAATGTCAGTTTGTTGATTATGGTCTAAATATTCCAGAATGTCCAGTAAATCTTTACTGCCATTTTCGCCTGCTATCCCTAATTCCGTTAATAGAAATTGACCTGAATTTTTGATGTTTTTTTTATTGATAGGATTTGCTTGTCCTGGTGATGGATTGAATTTAAGCACGGCATGAAGAGACTTGTGAATATCCTGTATTGATTTTTCCAATTGGATTTTTTCTATGACTTTTTGAAGAATCGTTAATACTTCAATTCTGTTGACGGGTTTAATGATATAATATTCACTGCCTAGCGAATAGGCTTCAGCAATTAATTCTTTTGATTCTACTTGAGAAATCATGATGATTTTTCCATCGAAATTCGATTTTATTTGCCGGATGGTTTCCAATCCGTCCCGATTTGGCATCAACAAATCAATTAATAAAATTTCGATGTTAAGCATGTTCAGATTGTCGCCATCAATTAATGAACCATCTTCTGCTTCTCCAATAACTTCCCCTAAACCTTCGTCTTCGATGATTTGGGCTAACATCGACCGAACAGCTTCATCATCGTCGATAATGTAAAATCGCATCGAATCATCCTTTCTTGATTAAATGACTCACGGGTAATCGAATTATGAAAATCGTTCCTGTTCCTTCTGGTTGATCCTTAACTGATATTTCACCCTCAAGTTGATCCATCATTTCTTTGACAAACGATAATCCCATACCAGTAGAGGGATTTCCGGACTGATCATATTTCGAAGTAAACCCTGGCTTAAAAATTGCATTTTTTCGCCTTGATGGGATACCAGGTCCGTCATCGCCGATTTGAAATTCAATTGTTTCTAGATTCCTTTCTACGTTAACGGTGATTGTTCCGACATAGTCGATTGCTTCTACCGCGTTTGTGACAATATTATTGATGATTGATAGAAGGGTGAACGCGTGATAGGGAGGATGAACTCCACTAATGGAATACTCAATGTGAATCTCTTTACCTAGTAAAGAGGCATATTTTTCGTTTGTCCGTTTTATGATGGAAATCAGCTCGTTTAGTTCCATATAATCAGCGAAGCTTTCAACAGAAATGAGCTTTGAAAGTCCTGCAAAAATACGCTGATTATCTTTTTTAATCTCATGAACTTCTCCAGCGATATTCAACGCCACCCTAGAGAAATCCTCGATTGAATTGGCAATACCCGGAACGTTTTTCAACTCGTATAAGCCTTTGTATAAATCATAGGATTTTTTTGTGATGTTTTCGGCATTGACCAACGTTTTTTTTAAATGAATCGATTCTTCATATAGGTTGGAAATCAACAGGAGCATATGCTCATTTTGTTTTCGAATTTGTCTTTCTCTTTCTTGCGCCTGATACAGCTGCATGATGGTAAAAAAGCTAAGAACAATAAAACTGTGTGAAATCGCCATTATCAGCATTTCGCTTAGCGACGAAAATTTAATCGTTGTACTTAAAACGATGTATTGAACGGTCAATTCAACGATATCAGATAAGATTTCAATGAAAATGCCAATCCATCCGATGACCAAAAGCCGGTCATGAAATCGGTTGACTCTTGCCAAATAAAAGAAACAAGCATAAGCCAAATAAAAGAAGAAGCTTGAAAAATTGTCTTGAAAAGAGCTTACCCAATGAAAATGCTCATCCTGGATAAATTCTAGCAGGATACGAAATCCTACAATATTTATAGCGGTCAAAAAACCAGGCAAGACAGGCGGAATCTTACGAAATAATAATAAAAAGAATAAAAAGGTCGGCACCCCAAAACTGATTCGGAAGGCGGCATTGATTGGATAAAAATTGATGACACCAGCTAATGGGACCGTTATCAACATCAAAATAAGGATGTTGATGTCTTTTTTGAGTAGTGGGCTGAAATTCAAGATGATCACTTCCTGTTTGTCTGAACAACAGTATACAGGTAGAAATATCTGAACACAATGCCAGAGCCATGTTTAAAAATTTTATTTTAAAGATAAAAAACTTTCTGTAGATTCCCGTTTTCTTTTGTAGTGCGGATTATAGAATCAATTATATTTTTTAAGTAACAATTCGAAAGCGTTTTCTAAACCGAACATTAATGAAAGCGAGAGGATTCCACTTTCATTATTGTAAAAACATTAAAGGAGAGAAGAACTTGATCAAAGCGATAAAACAAGAGGTTCATGATCAAAGAATAGATGGGTTGGATGAATGGGTGTCCCATTTTCGCGCTTTTGCCACGGAAGGACAATGTGCTAGCTATATTCCCGCTTTGGGGAAGGCAAACCTATTCCAGCTGGGAATTTGTATTTCATTACCAACAGGTTCAAACATCCGGTCTGGGGAATGGCATGTCCCTTTTACATTGCAAAGTATCTCAAAAGTAATCAGCTTTATTACAGCATGTGTAACTCGTGGAATTTCTTATGTGTTGGACCGTGTGGATGTTGAACCAACGGGTGATCCCTTTAACTCGATCATTCGTTTGGAGATGCATAAACCGGGAAAGCCGTTTAACCCAATGATTAATGCGGGGGCTATTACTGTTGCTTCCATGCTGCCAGGGGATTCGTCACAAAGTAAATTGGAAAATGTTAATGAATTAATTGAAAGAATGATCGGAAAACGTCCAAACCTGAATGTGGAAGTGTTCCAATCTGAATGGCAAACAGCCCATCGAAACCGGGCTTTGGCTTACTATTTAAAAGAGACTGGCTTTTTAGAAGCCGAGGTGGAAGAAACACTTGAAGTTTACTTAAAGCTTTGTTCGCTCGAAGTAACTACAGAAGATATCGCCATGATTGGAATGATTTTGGCGCATGACGGATATCATCCCATTCACCATGTACAGGTTTTACCTAAAGAAGTGGCCAGACTGACTAAAGCTTTGATGATTACTTGTGGAATGTACAATGCTTCCGGTAAATTTGCGGCATTTGTCGGGCTCCCGGCAAAAAGCGGGGTATCCGGAGGGATTCTGGCCTTAGTTCCGCCAAATAAAAATAGAGATCATCCCTTTCAAGACGGTTGTGGAATCGGCATTTATGGACCGGCAATTGATGAATATGGGAATAGCCTGACAGGTGTTAGATTATTAAAACATTTGGCTCAGGAATGGGATCTCTGTATTTTTTAAAGTTATCTAAACAAGAAAGAGGTTGTATGGATGAACAATCAATTACAAAGAAGGATGGGAACGTTTGCCTTAACAATGGTAGGGATAGGTTCGATGATCGGATCTGGCTGGTTATTTGGGGCCTGGAGAGCCGCACAAATCGCCGGTCCTGCAGCGATTTTTTCCTGGCTCATTGGAATGGCGGTTATTTTATTTATTGCTCTTTCTTATTGTGAATTAGGCTCGATGTTCCCTGAAGCAGGGGGAATGGTGAAATATACGCAATATTCTCATGGGTCGTTTATTGGGTTTCTCGCCGGTTGGTCCAATTGGATTGCCATTGTTTCTGTTATTCCCGTTGAAGCCATAGCTTCTGTTCAATATATGAGTTCGTTGCCTTGGAAATGGGCACAGTGGACACATCACCTGGTATTAAATGGTAGTCTTACTCTGAAAGGCTTATCGATTGCTTCTATATTATTACTTATTTATTTTCTCATAAATTACTGGACTGTTAGCTTATTTGCAAAAGCGAACTCTCTAATCACGGTTTTTAAAATCATTATCCCTGGACTGACGATTGGCTCCCTCTTATTTGTAGATTTTCATGGCGAGAATTTTACGTTGAACTCAGGAGGCGAAAGTCATAGTTTATCAAGTGTCTTTACAGCTGTCGCGACATCAGGTATAATTTTTGCATTCAATGGTTTTCAAAGCCCAATCAATATGGCAGGAGAGGCTAAGAATCCCGGGCGTTCCATCCCAATCGCAGTTGTGGGTTCGGTCCTGATTGCAACGATGATCTATGTTCTATTGCAAGTTGCATTTATTGGGTCTGTCGATCCTTCCTTACTTGTCCATGGCTGGAATCTGTTAAATTTTAATTCTCCTTTTGCTGATTTGGCTATTGCACTAAACCTGAACTGGCTCGTCATCATACTCTATTCTGATGCTTTTATTTCTCCTTCAGGAACAGCTATTACGTATACCGCCACAACAGCGAGGATGATCTATGGGATGCAAAAGAATAAGTATTTTCCGGCAGTGTTTGGAAAAATTCATCCGTTGTATGGCGTACCACGTCCGGCAATGTTCTTAAACCTGGCTGTATCGTTTCTATTTTTATTCTTGTTTAGAGGCTGGGGGAAACTGGCGGAAGTCATTTCTGTTGCGACGTTAATTTCTTATATTACAGGACCTGTTACCGTCATGACATTAAGAAGGACAGGGGAACGTTTGTATCGGCCAATTAAGTTAAAAGGACTGAGTATTATTGCACC
The DNA here is from genome assembly GCF_042675345.1 of Neobacillus sp. GCM10027624. NCBI lineage: Bacteria > Bacillati > Bacillota > Bacilli > Caryophanales > Bacillaceae > Neobacillus > Neobacillus sp. GCM10027624. The sequence goes on along the minus strand of NZ_JBHTHD010000023.1, from coordinate 229,229 downwards.
ATGCGGGTTTGTTTTTGCTTCTTTAACCCTATATTGGGCATGTTGGCCGTTAACCGGACAGGTCTTATTATTCATTATGATTGGTCTTCCGATTTATTTTTACTATCAAATAAAAGTGAAATGGAAGGGGTTCCGCCGGAATTTTCTCGCTGGTCTATGGATGGTTGTCTACCTATTATGTATGATGTGTGTATCCTATTTAGGAAGTAACAAGTTTGGCGGAAAGGACATTATCCCATACGGCTGGGATATGCTCTTAATTGCCGGTTTATCCCTAGTATTTTATGTTTGGGGCTTTAAAAGTGGGTATGAGACGGAATATCTGCAAGAGGCGTACAAAGTGAATGAAGAAATTAGGGCAAATAAGGAAACAAATCCCTTGGAAATCAAGAAAGAAACAGCAGTATAGCAAATTTGTTTAGTTAAATCATTTCTATTAATCTATGAAAAGAGGAATATATTTTTATGTGGATTATCACAGTCTATTCAAAAAACAATGTTAACATGTTTGAATTTGACACAGAAAAAGAAGCAAAAGAGGCATTTAAAAAAATTCAAGGCCCGAAATTTCTTACAGAAATGATTTACTTTAATGATGAGCGTTTTATTGTATAATTTATAGAAATAATAAGTGCCAAAAAATAAGTGCCAGGCACCGATCCCGTATACGGGAGGGGCCTGGCACTTATTTTTTATTTCTTATAGAACCCTCTTTTAAGTAAATCCAGCTCCAAAGAAAAGGCCTTCATTGCATCATTTGTATGAATTTCCCTCGCAAAGACAGAAACGAGATTTCGAATCATTACGGCCGTCATGATTTTAAAGATATGGTGTAATTCTTCTTCATTTTGTACATTTAAATTTTCCGAGTTGATCGAGTGAATGATTCCCATGAATCTGCTTTTTGCTTTTTCTTCATAAATATTCTGTGTTATCGCTTTTTCGATTCGATAATTCATGTTTAAAAAGGTATTTTTAAAATATTGGCGATTTTCCTGTTCTTCAAAGGTGATGAGAATGGATTTAAACCAATCGATAAAGGACTGAAATAAATCTCCTTCATTCATTTTTAAGATGGAAATGAAGCGCTCATTATTCCGAGTAGAATGCTCATCTAATAAAAAATAGAACACATCTTCCTTATCCTCAAAATATTGATAAAAGCTCCCCCTGGGTATGCCAGCATCCTTAATGATATTTGAAATGGATGCTTCATTTAATGGAACCCGCGAAAATTCCTTCTTCGCAGCTTTCAATAATCCTTCTTGTTTTTCTTTTGATAAATTTAAAAACGTTGGTTTTGGCAACGATTTCACTCCTTGCATCATATGACAATTTGTCACAATTTATCCTACATATATGATAATAGGCCTATAATTTAATGTCAATGTACATATGACAATGTGTCATTTTTTATATTGACACTTAAATGTCCACTGATTATAATGTATTTCTGTAAAGATTATTTCGCATACGAAATATTCCAGTGGGAAGATTTAGAAGAATAAGAGAAAGGAGTGCAGCGATGGCCGTACTAAATAATGAGATCTATGAATCATATTTAGCGATCAATAAAGCCATCAAAAGACTGATTAAATTTGATGCGGATAAATTAGGACTCACAACAGTCCAATTAAAGGCAATCTACAAGCTTGCGACGAATCCCAATATAAGTTTAGGAGAACTTGCTGAAAAATTAAGAATGACGAACAGTACTGCAAGTAATGTGATTGAACGATTAGTTCAAATGGGCTTAGTCGAAAGAGTAATTCCCCCTGAAAATAGAAGGGTGGTCTCTATTCATTTAACAGAAAAAGGGAAAATAATCTTAGATCAGTTTCATTCTTCGGACTCCCTTTTTATCAATAAAATGAACGATGTCCTTGATTTACCGGAGGAGGATGTCTCGGAGCTGTTACGGTTGCAAAAGATTGTCTTACAGAAGCTAACATTAGAGGAGGAATAAGGTTAATGAGTGCAAAACGTTTACTTTTAATCAACATTATTATGTTACTTGTTCTAGTAGGGGGAGGTTTTGGAATTTATGCCTATTACAATAAATCAGTAAATTATTTAACAACAGACAATGCCCAAATTGCTGGACAACAGGTGACAATTGCTGCAACGGCAAACGGAAAATTAACAAATTGGAATGCCAATGTTGGCAACCGTTTTTCAAAAGATGATAAAGTTGGAACCATTACTACTACGGGTGCGGATGGAAAGCCTGTCAAAATGAATGTGACGCTTCCAACGGATGGAACGATTGTGCAAAGTAATGCCGTTCAAGATTCGTTTGTTGCCGCAGGGACACCGCTTGCCCAAGTCTATAATCTGGATAAATTATGGGTAACAGCGAATATTGAGGAAACAAGTATTGATGAAATCGCAGTAGGACAGGATGTCGATATTTATGTGGATGCTTTCCCCAATAGCGAATTAAAGGGAACAGTAAAACAAATTGGTTTAGCAACTTCAGGGACATTCTCTTTATTGCCTAGTACAAATACCACAGGTAATTACACAAAAGTTACACAGGTTGTTCCTGTAAAAGTATCCATTGATGATAATAAAGGTGTTGCAATTGTCCCTGGTATGAACGTAACCGTGCGAATTCATAAGTAGGTGATAAAATGTCCATATATATCACGGGTTATGTTATTTTAGCCATATTGGTTTTACTTATTATAAATTTTATGATGATCAAACAAAGAAAGCGGAACATGCTTCAAACAAAAGTGATGGATCAAGAGAGTATGGAAAATCCTGTCCAAACGAAAATCAATGATGATGAATTAAAGGAAAAAAGTTTGGAAACCGAAGAGGTTCCGGCGAATACCCAGCAGGATTTATCCCATCAAGTGGAAGAAATGCAGGAAGATTCGGCGATTGCTGAACCGGCCTTGGAATATGTTGCGGATGTACAACAAGAAGAAGTTAGCAAGAAGCGGGAAAAAGAAAAGGCTGCTGACGAAAAGGAGAATTCAGGAACAGGAAAAGTTCTTGTCGCATTAATGCTCGGTGCCTTTGTAGCCATTTTGAATCAAACCTTATTAAATGTAGCGATCCCGCATATTATGAATGATTTAGGTGTTTCGGCGAATACGGTCCAATGGCTCTCGACAGGTTATATGCTGGTAAACGGAATTGCGATTCCTGTTACAGCCTTCCTTATTGAGAAGTTTGGGACTAGGAAACTATTTATCTCTGCTATCCTTCTCTTCACACTAGGATCGTTGGTTTGTTCCTTGTCAGCCAATTTTAGTATGCTGATGATCGGAAGGATTATCCAAGCCAGTGGAGCGGGTATTATTATGCCACTATTGATGACCGTGTTTTTCGCCTTATTTCCTCCGGAAAAACGGGGAAAGGCAATGGGGATCATGGGAATTGTCATGATCTTTGCTCCTGCAATTGGACCAACCCTGTCAGGGTGGCTAATCGGACATTATTCATGGAGATTATTGTTCGACATTGTCATTCCAATCGGTGTACTTGATTTAATTCTAAGCTTCATGTGGATGAAGGACGTAACGAAGGTAACCAATCCGAAATTTGATTTTCCAGGATTTTTATTTTCAACCTTAGGTTTCGGCTTCCTATTGTATGGCTTTAGCGAAGCTGGAAATGATGGCTGGGACAGCGGTACGGTTATCGTTTCCTTAGCAGTCGGTATTATTTCATTAGTTGCTTTCGTCTGGCGTGAATTAACAGCAGATAAGCCGATGCTTGATTTACGAGTTTTTAAATATGATATTTTCGCTTTAACGACGATTATTAGTATGATCGTGAATATGGCGATGTTTGGTGCCATGATCCTGCTTCCGATTTATTTGCAAAATATTCGCGGCTATACGGCATTGGAATCAGGATTATTGATGCTTCCTGGTGCCATCGTGATGGGGATTATGTCACCTATCTCAGGTGCACTTTTTGATAAAATTGGTGCAAGATGGCTGGCGGTTATCGGCTTAGCGATTACGGTCATAACCACATGGCAGTTTACAAGTCTTAGTATGACAACCAGCTATGGTCATATCTTATTTCTATATGTCATGCGGATGTTTGGGATGTCCTTTATTATGATGACAGTTATGACAGAGGGACTTAACCAATTGCCACGTCATCTTGGTGCGCACGGGACAGCGGCCTCTAATACGGCCAGACAGGTTGCAGGTAGTATTGGGACGGCACTTCTTGTAACGGTCATGTCGACAAGGCAAGGGGCTCATTATGGTGATTTTACCAATACTGTTACAAGTTCGAATCCTTTTATTGCTGATAAATTTTCGCAGCTTACACAGGTCTTATCGGGTTATGCCCACATTCCGGCTGCAGCAGGAAAACAACTGACAACCTATTTGGTTTATGGGCAATCGATGCAGCAAGCGACCATTGACGGGATTAATGATGCGTTTATTGTTGCAACGGGTATTGCATTTGCCGCTTTTATTTTAGCGTTCTTTATTAAACGTGCGAAGGTAAAAGAACAGTAAGTGGAAAGAATAACTAGAAAAGGCTCTTCAAAGGGCCTTCTCTAGTTGTTTTTATTTTAGAAAAATTATTTCAAATAAATTTATCTGCGATTCTGGAGCATTTATCTGCGTTGCTAAGGAAAAGGAACAATCTTTTAGAAGTGAGTCAATATTAATGATCTACACTTAAAGAAAGGAGAGGTATGGGAATGGTTAATATGGGCCTTTTGATTATACGTTTGGCTATCGGTCTTACGTTTGTAGGGCATGGAACCCAAAAATTGTTTGGATGGTTTGGGGGACCAGGGGTAGTAAAGTTCGGTGAATTTTTAGGTACGATTGGAATTAAGACAGGCGGAAGAACTTGGGCAATCCTTGCCGGAATATTTGAACTTATAGGAGGTCTCCTTTTTTCCGCCGGCATCCTCACCTGGTTAGGGGCAGTCCTAATCATTATTGTGATGATTGATGCAATCATCACTGTCCATGGTAAAAATGGTTTTTGGCTAACTGATGGAGGATATGAATATAATTTTATTTTAATTGCTGTTGTTCTTGGCGTGGCCCTAACTGGACCTGGTGATTATGTTTTAATTTATAAGCCATAATATGGGGAAATTTAAAATGTTCCTCACCTTTACGGTTTTAAAATGTACAAAGAGATTTTTAAAGAAATGAACAAAAAGAGACAAAACGAGAAACCTTTCTTGTTTTGTCTTTTTTTAAGGCTTTGTTAAAGAACAATATTTATTTTTAAACAGTGTTGATTGGAGCGGAAGGTGCGAGTATCCTGGAGCGGAAATCAACAACCAAGTTTGACACAGCTTTTTTAAAATAATTTCTCAACCGGATTTTTGGAGAAATCATACGATTGGTTTCTTAATATCAGTAACTGTTCTGCCAATGTATGGTTGGGCAAAAGGAATTTTGTTAGGGTTGTTAATTAGCCTCCCAGACGCACTGATTACAAAAGCCTATTTACCAATCATTGGCTTAGGAGTAATCGGAGGAGCTATTATTGGAGGCTTTATTGGCTAAGGTGTTGGAAGAGGCGTATGCAATTGGGGTTGTTTATGTTAGGTGGTTAGGGAAAAATCACCCTTAACTTTTACAAACAACTAATTTGTCCGATGAGAATAATGATAACTCAAGTATCTTAATTTAATTTCCACTATGAATCTTTGACACACCTACATTCTCTTTAAAGTTTAAACAATTTCTTTTTAAATTTGCTGTATGTGTTACTAGGCGAAATACAACAAAAAGGCATCCGAATGGTTTTTTCGGATGCCTTTTGTCTACAATCTGAGACCTGGCGATTTTATCGGAGTCATCCGTTATTCTCCCCATTGTGAAAGATGATTTTGTATTCTACGACTTTTCCGTAACTATCGGCTTTTTGAGATGTAAATTATTCCTAGTGTGAAAATCCTTCTAGAAAAAAACTAAGAAATAAACGAACTGTGAAGGTTAAAGACCTTATTTAATGCCAAAATTACCCCATCGTGGTTATTATCTTCCGTTACAAAATCAGCACTTTCCTTCACACATTCAGGTGCATTCCCCATGGCAATGCCTAAGCCTGCCGCTTCTAACATCCCAATGTCGTTAGTACAGTTGCCAATGGTCACTACTTCTTCAGGGGAAATTCCCAAATGGGTGATGACAGGCAAAATCCCTGTCCATTTAGTTCCCTTCGGAAAAACCTCCAACCGATCGCCTTCATCAAAACTCGCCGCACCGGTTATTTTTTCTTGAAGCATGGAGCGTTGATGTTGATCGAGATATAGGACCAAGCGATGGGCATCCAGATCTGTTTCTGTTAAATTCGACATTTTCGCTGCTGGCAATAAGTACTCAATACCTTGTGCAGGTCGATTAGAGCTGAATGCCCTATACGCAAAATGAGAGGTGCCAGCAATCGTTTGGAAGTGCTTAAAACGAGGCGTTATGATTTTGCGATCGTTTCAAAATTAGCTGCTGAAGAAGGAATCAAATTACACAAAGGCTTAGATATTGTTAAATCTTTTGAATTAGGATCTTATGTTTCGTGCCATAAGGTTTTCTTGGCTGACCCAACGAAAGCAAAAATTGAGCCAGGAATGAGAGTTGGGATTGATCGCTCGTCACCAGACCAAACAAACATAACCATACTTGAATGTGAAGGGTTGGACGTTCAATTGGTCGATTTGAACTATATGCAGCTTTTTGAAATGTTAAAAGAAAATAAAATTGATGCAGCTGTTTGGAATTCTGACGAGGTTCGATCAGTTGAGACTTTTCATACCGTAGACTTTCAATCAGAAAAAGCAAAAAAGTTAACAAAGAAAACTTCAGAAGCGACAATTGTTGTCGACGCAAGTAGAACTGAAGTGAAGAAACAAATCTCTTTACTGAACACAGAAATTGTTCTACATGCACAAAAGATGGTGGAAGCAGGCGAGAGGTTTCCCCAATATTAATCTGAAAATCAATCTAGATAAATGGTAATAAGTATGGAAAATGGAAAGTCATCACCTTTAAGAATCATTTCATACAAACGGAAATGCTAAAAGATCTTGAAGAAGTAAAATTAAAAAACATAATGAGGCTTCTATTTCTTAATAAAGAAGCCTTTTTTGTAGAATTTTAAGTACTTGTCGACCACTCAACCGGATGATTACTTTTTCCGATCTAATAAACGCATTAAGGAATCATTAATATGATGGAAAATAGCCTTTTCAGCTCTATATACGTCACGTGTACGAATCGCTTCAATTATTTCTTGATGTTCCGCTGGTGCCTCTTTTTGGTCGACCTCACCTTTAACATGGTAAAAACGGGCAATGTGAAGATGACAATGCATGCCCTGATATGCTTCGGAAAGGAAGGGGTTTCCCCCTGCATTCATGATAGAATAGTGAAATTGCTGATCTAGATGGGTGAAAATAATTACTTTTTTATTTGTAGACCCCATATTTGTTGAAATCATCATCTTGTTTAATCTGGACATTTCTTCAATAACACTTATTTTATTGAACTGGATAATATTTCGCACTGCATGGGTTTCCATTAAAAAACGAGCTTCTAACATTTTTTTCATATCGTCATCATTTAAAATTTTGCTAACATGATAACCTTTGTTTGGTTGTAAAACTACGAGCTTTTCTGAGTGAAGGCGTGATAGAGCCTCTCTAAGTGGAATTGGGCTAGTGTTAATTTCCTTTGCTAACAGTCTGATATTAATTTTTTCCCCAGGAGCTAACGTCCATTCGAATATTCTTTCTTTAAGTAAATTGTAGACATACTCCGTAGTCTCTCCTCTTTCTTTTTCCTTTATCATCCTATTGCCCCTATCTAAAAAATGTATGAAATATTGTGGGTTTTCTTAAGAAATAGTCTGTAACCGATTATACACGATAAAATCAACTTCTTCTTATTGTAAATATACCTTCCAAAAATAGAACAAATCAAGAAATTTAGGATAATACAAAACTTTTTCATTAAAAATAATATATCACTTTTAATGATTTATTGAAAATAATATATTAAAATATTTAGAAATTAAATCATTAATTTTTTCAGGAAACCTATTAAAACAAAGATTTTTTCTTATTTTAATAGGTTTTCTAGATAAATTGTTAGATTTTAATTTTTAAAAATATTTACAAAATTATATATTATGTGGTATATTTTCTATAAAATAATATATTATTTTTTGGGGATGTTCTTAAAACGAAGAGGAGGATGATAGAGGAGAATTGTTTCTAATCCAAAACTAGTCAATTTCTTGAGCAGGAGAATTAATAAAAATGTAAACGCTTTATAGGATATTTCATTTGAAGTCGTATGAGGAAAGAAAAATTAACTAATGTCAAATATTTACGGCCTTTTAATGTCGGATTTTGATTGTCAGAGGGGGAAAATGTTATGAGCACTGTTGCACTTGAAAATAAGATAAATTATGGACATTTTATAAATGGACAATGGATTCTGGATCAAAATACCATCCCTGTTGTAAACAAATATACGGGAGAAGAAATTTCAAGGGTCGGCAATGCTTCTAGAAGGATCGTTTCTGAGGCAGTAACCAATGCGTTTGAAACATTTCAAACCAAAAAGCTAAGTACCATTCAACGCTATGAGATCTTAATGCGTGCAGCTGAAATTGCCAAAGAAAGAAAAGAAGAGCTTGCTATGATTCTAGTTCATGAAGTGGGCAAAGTATTGAAAGATGCTCGGGGGGAAATTGATCGAGGAATTCAAACCTTGATTGCTTCAGCCGAAGAAGCAAAGCGAATCGCTGGGACAGGTGTTCCACTGGGACAGCCTGGAAATGAGAACAAAATGGCGTTTACCGTCCGCGTTCCGGTAGGAGTTATTGGTGCGATTACTCCGTTTAATTTTCCATTTAATCTCACCATACATAAGGTAGCTCCTGCAATAGCTGCAGGAAATACAGTCGTGTTGAAACCAGCTGAAGTAACCCCTCTTATTGCATGCAAGATTGCAGAAATCTTGTCCGAAGCAGGGTTACCAGCAGGGTTTCTTAACGTGGTGAACGGATTGGGTCAGGAAACAGGTCAATATCTATTAGAGGATGAACGGATTTCGATGTTCACCTTTACAGGCAGCCCAGGAGTAGGGCGGCATATTAAGAATAATACGGGGATTCGCAAGGTTGTCCTAGAATTAGGAAATAACTCCCCAAACATCATTCACAAGGATGTTTCTGATTTGGATAGGGCTGTTGAGCTGTGTGTGACGCGCGGTTATGTGAATGCAGGACAAGCCTGTATCTCTGTACAGCGTGTTTATGTTCACCGAGACATCTACGATTTGTTTGTTGAAAAGTCGGTTAAAGTCGCACAAAGTTTGAAAGTCGGTGACCCAACAGACCCAGCGACAGATATTGGACCGATGATATCTGAGAAAGAAGCGAAACGTGCAGAAGAATGGATCCAGGATTCATTAAGGGATGGGGCAGTTTTGGCACATGGAGGTAAACGGAATGGATCAATCCTTGAACCTACTATTTTAATAGATGTTAAGCCAACAATGAAGGTCGTTTGCCAAGAAGTGTTTGCTCCCATTATCAATATACTTCCGTTTGATGATATTGATGAGGCGTTCATTCAAGCAAATGATACGAAATACGGATTACAGGCTGGTTTGTTTACATCCGATATTAATCTCGTCATGCGGGCAGCGCAGGAACTCCGATTTGGCGGTGTCATCATCAATGATGTCTCAACCTATCGTGCAGATGTTATGCCATATGGAGGCGTGAAGGATAGCGGGATTGGTAAGGAAGGACCACATTATGCTATTCAAGAAATGACCGATGAAAAACTTGTCGTCATCAATTTATAACTGCGGAGGTCAGAAAGATATGAGAAACACATGGGATTTTTTTTCAACGGAGAGAATTGTCTTTGGAAATGGTGCGATTCAGCAATTGGACTCTATCCTGCAACGTTTAAAAGCAAAAAATATACTGTTGGTTACTGACCCTGGAATCAAAAATGCTGGTATTTTAGACAGAGTCCTATCTTTGTTGGAACAAGCCAACTACCATACGGTTGTCTATGACCTGGTCGTACCGGAGCCGCCTGTAGAATCCGCCTTTGCTTGCTATGAGTTTGCTAAATCACAAATGGATATCGATGCAGTCATTGGCCTTGGTGGAGGAAGCAGCATTGATATGGCGAAGATTTCCGCTTTGTTGGTTGCCCATGGCGGACATCCGCTTGATTATGGCGGAGAAAACCAAGTTCCTGGTCCGATTGCCCCTCTGATTGCGATACCAACGACAGCAGGAACTGGCTCGGAAGTGACTTCAGTTGCCGTATTGACAGATGTAGAGAATAACCTAAAAGTCGGCATTTCGGATAATTATCTGCGGCCGACTGTGGCCCTTCTTGATCCAGAGCTGACAATAGGGCTTCCTGCATACGTAACAGCCTGTTCTGGAATTGATGCGTTGGCACATGCGATTGAAGCTTATACCGCTAAACCGTCACCTTATATTCAAGCGGAGGGAAATATCTTATTTCAAGGTTCGATGCCGATCAGTGATGCGCTTGCATACCGTGCGATTGAACTGATTGCTAAAAACCTGCCGCTTGCTGTGCTGCAAGGAAGCAATGTTGGGGCCCGCTCCAATATGCTTTTGGGAAGCCTACTTGCGGGAATGTCTTTTTCAAATGCGGGAACAGCTGCAGCCCACGCGTTAGCATACCCAATTGGCGGTCTTGTTAAGGCACCGCATGGAGAGGTCACAGGTCTCTTGCTTCCATATGTTATGGAGTATAATGCTTCCGTAGAAACAGAAAAAATGATCAACATATCCAAAGCGTTTGATATAGATACTGAAAGACTTTCCGATAAGGAAGCAGCTTTGGCAGCTTCAAAAGCAGTATTGGAATTGCTTCAAGAGATTGGGCTGCCAACACATCTTTCAGATATTGGGATTAAAGAAGACGATATTCCTGAGATCGCAGAGAAGACACTTCAAATTGATCGTCTTATTCGCAATAACCCAAGAGTACCAACGCAAAGTAGTTTAGAAGAATTACTTCGAAAAGCCTTGTAAGAGTCAGGGCATAAACTCTATGAAAATACTATTAAAAGGGGAGAATCTGAATGTCACTAATGCCGTTTACATATTTTATGCCGACACGAGTGGAAAGCGGTAATGGAGTTTCTGAAAAAACGGGAGAAATCGTTAAAGAATTAGGGGTAACGAACGTTTTAATTGTAACGGATCGAGGAGTTAGAGGAGCCAATCTTTTGGAAGGAATAGAAAGATCCCTCCAAGCGGTTAATCTAGATTATCAAATATTCGATGAGGTAGAACCAAATCCTTCGGCTGAAACCATTCATAGAGGAACAGAGTTTCTTAAGGAGCATCGCTGTGAAGCTGTCCTTGCTGTAGGTGGCGGCAGCAGTATTGATACGGCAAAAGGAATTGCCATAATGGCAGTCAATCCAGGCCATATCTTGGATTATGAAGGGGTGGGAAAGATTACGATTCCACCACTCCCGATCATTGCGATTCCGACTACTTCTGGAACAGGAAGTGAAACAACGAATTCAACCGTTATTACGAATAAAGAAACGTCCTTTAAGTTAGGTGTTCTTAGTTCCCATTTGTTTTCAGATGTAGCGATCCTGGATCCTGCCCTTACATTAAGACTGCCTCAGGAAATTACGGCAGCAACAGGTATGGATGCTTTGACCCATGCGATTGAATCCTATACATCCAAGACGGCTAATCCTGTCAGCCAGGCATTTGCGATGCAGGCGATTAAAATGATTGGAGAAAACTTAAAAAAAGCTTACTTTGTGGGAACGGATATTGAAAGCAGGGAAAATATGCTTATTGCCTCTATGATAGCCGGAGTAGCGTTTTCGCAGTCCCGTTTGGGAAATGTACATGCCATTTCTCATACTTTTGGAGGGGTTTTTAATATTCCGCATGGAATTGCAAATGCTGCTCTCTTGCCGTTTGTGATGAAATTTAATTTGCCCGCGTGTGCCGATCGGTATAAGGATATAGCCATCGCTTTAGGGAAAGGTGTCAGCGGATTAACGACTATCCAAGCTGCTGAAAAAGCCATTGAAACGGTTATTGAAATGAATCAAGCGATGAAAATTCCCCTTAATATTAAGGATTTGGGAGTCTCATTAGATCTATTGCCGAAGTTAGTGGAAGATTCGATGAGGAGCGGAAACGTTTTTGTTAATCCTAGATTAACCAAAGCTTCTGATATTGAAAAGATTATTGAAAAGGCTTATTACGGGGATTTGGAAGATTTTTAGCATTATGATAGTAGCAGCCTATACACCTTACAGCTTCGAATTTCTTTCGATACTCATCTTAGAATCTAACAGGATATGAAATTATTGATGTTATGAAAATATTACTAATACACTAGTTAACAACATGTACACGGGGAAATGCAGGGAATATTAATATCAAAGATGGGGTGCCTTATGAAAAAAACAAATGGAAGATGGTTAGTTGTCGTTCTGCTTTTCATTGCAACAACAACAAATTATATGGACAGGGCAATTCTGGGGATTGCAGGACCTTCCATGATGAAGGACCTTTCGATTTCGGTAGTTGAATTTGGAGTTTTGGGATCGGCATTCTTTTGGTCCTATGCCTTGATGCAGATTCCGGTCGGGGTGATCGTGGATAAACTGGGCGCCCGATTAACGTATTCTATCGCAATTGTCTGGTGGTCACTTTGTACATTACTTACAGGATTTGGCAGAACGATTGGAGCACTCATTGGTATTCGCGTTTTAATGGGGATTGGAGAAGCGCCGGCGTTTCCAACCAATACTCGTGTTATTTCAGATTGGCTGCCTTCACACGAACGGGGGATGGCAAACGGGATCTTTAATTCTGGAACGGCAATTGGCATTGGAATAACCACACCTATCCTCGCATGGATTATCGAAAATTGGGGATGGCATGCCTCATTCGTTGTCATTGGATCTGTAGGATTTGTCTGGCTTGCTTTCTGGTTATTTTATTTCAAAAACCACCCAAGCCAAAGCCGTATCGCAAATGAAGCGGAAGTAGCTTATATAGAGGCTGGACAAGAGAAAAAAGAAAGTATACCGAAATTAAACATTTCTCCATTTAAATTTTTCAAACATAGAAATGTTTACCCAATGTTATATGGCTTGTTTGCGCATAACTATCTTACTTACTTAATGATGACTTGGCTCCCTACTTATCTAGTCACTGAACGGCATATGACACTTATAAAAGCCGGATTTTTCACGATGCTTCCTTGGATTATGTCTTTTCTAGGAAATATACTTGGGGGCATTTTATCGGATAGCTTAATTAGAAGAGGCTGGAATTCAATCAAAGCAAGAAAAACGATTTTAGCGATCGGAATGTTATTTCCATTTGCGATTATTCCGACCATTTATACAGAAAATGCTATGACAGCCCTTTTGTTAATTTCTTTAGCCATCGGTGGTGAAGGCTTGGCAGCGGGTATTCTATGGGCAACGGTTTCTGATGTAGCTCCAAAGGGTGCGGAAGGAAAGCTTGCTGGACTGCAAAATCTTTTCGGGAACCTGTCAGGATGGCTTGCTCCGGTTGTTACAGGGGTATTAGTTGCTAAGCTTCATAATTTCACCCTAGCGTTGATTATCCCTGTCGTTATTTGTGCTATTGCTTCGTTTGGATATGCCTTTCTACTTAAAAATGAAAGGATTTCACTTAAAGAGGATCCTACCAATGGAAGTAACGTATCTGGATTTTAACGATCATTCCATATTTATTAAATCCGCAATCTACTTGAGTAAAAAGGAATAAAGGAGATTTAATTATGTTTAAAACACTTGAATTAGTTGATTTAACTGAATTAAAAATGTATGTAAATGGAGAATGGATCCATTCACAGGGTGGAAAAACGTTTCCAGTTAAAAATCCATCTACAGGAAAAGTTGTTGCACTTGTTCCAAACGGCGGACGATTAGAAACAAACCAAGCAATCACTGCTGCTGAAAAAGCCTTTAAATCCTGGTCAAAATTAACCGCAGCCGAGCGTGCTAAATATTTATTAAAATTACATTCACTTATGCATGAGTATAAAGATCAATTAGCTGAAATCATGAGTTTGGAAATGGGTAAACCTTTTACGGAAGCGCAAGGCGAAGTTGTTTTTGCAGCTAGTTATCTAGAATGGTTTGCAGAAGAAGGACGCCGAATTTATGGTGAGACGATCCCTGCATCTGCTCCTAACAAAAGACTGATGGTCATCCGCCAGCCAATCGGAGTTGTTGCTGCTATTACTCCTTGGAATTTTCCTTTAGCCATGATGACTCGGAAAATAGGGGCTGCATTGGCAGCAGGGTGTACTGGAATTGTGAAGCCTGCAAGCCAATCTCCAATCAGTGCAATCGCGTTTGGGAAATTGGTTGAAATGGCTGGAATTCCTCACGGTGTAGTAAGTGTGGTTACAGGTCAATCGGGTCCCATCTCAGATGAAATTTTTGAAAATCCGGCAGTTAGGAAAATTTCTTTTACCGGATCCACGGAAGTAGGGAAACACCTTGTCACTAAGTCAGCTGCACAATTGAAAAGGCTATCATTGGAGCTAGGCGGCCATGCGCCATTTATCGTCTTTGAAGATGCTGATTTAGAGGCAGCTGCTGCTGGTGCTGTTGCAAGCAAATTTAGGAATACAGGTCAGACATGTGTTTGTGCAAATCGAATCTACGTCCAGCGGTCCATTCTTGAGAAATTCTCTGAAATTTTCGTTGAAAAAGTGCAAGCGCTTAAAGTCGGAAATAGTTTGGATCCAAGTGTACAAGTTGGACCGCTTGTAAGCCAAGATAGCTTAGTAAAAGTAGAGGGGCAGGTCAATGATGCCTTGGACAAAGGGGCACGGATTCTTTGTGGCGGACAAAGGATGAATGGGGAATTGGCTGATGGATTATTCTATGAACCTACCGTCCTAGCTGAAGTAAGTCCGGAAATGCTGATTACCTATGAGGAAACATTTGGTCCTGTTGCACCAATCATCCCATTTGATTCAGAAGAAGAAGTGATTGAACTAGCTAATCATACGGAGTATGGGTTAGCTGCCTATTTTTATACACAGAATATTAGTCGTGCTGTTAGAGTTTCAGAAGACCTTGAGTTCGGAATTATTGGTATGAATGATGCCGTTCCTACTGTTGCTCAAGCTCCGTTTGGCGGCATGAAAGAAAGTGGAGTCGGAAGGGAAGGCGGTCATCAAGGCCTTGATGAATATTTAGAAGATAAGTTTATCTCGATGGGGATTTAAGTACCTATAAGATTGTTAGAAACGAAATCTCCTTGATAATCCTAATTATCAAGGAGATTTTTATTTTGTATTTTTTATATCTGAATAAAAAGAGTGAAGATGTAAATAAATGTTATATGTAAAGGTGAGTTTATTATGTCCTTCAGGCGTTTATTTGATAAAAAAACGGAAGCGAAAAGACAAAGAATAAATAAAGAAATTTTAAGGGAAAATGGCGCTCTTTCCCTTCATCATAATTTAAAAGACAACCTTCAGCATATTAGGCAGGAGGTCGGACAGTCATGATGTTGTGTTCCGTGAATTCGAGATTGGAAGACTGCAAGTACAAGCGGCTGCAGTTTTTATTTACAATTTGATTGACAACAAGTTAGTCGATGATTTTTGTCAGGCGTTCCTTGATTAAGGAAGAATCCCTCTTATTCGAGAGGGATTCTTTCCTCGTTTATATGAACTTAAAAACTGCTGCTTTATCCTCCTATTATTCTCTTTCATCCATGAATAGTAAGTTATGTCCAAAAATTCTGATAAGTACAATAATCTACTATACAATAAATTTAAATAAACAGTCTGGTAAAAGACGATTGATCAGAAGGGCGGAGATATGTGTTCGGAGAAGGTGGTTAGGTAGCTTGCTGGTGATAGATTAATTTCTTTTGTACAAACTCTCTAATTTCGAATAACAGTGAGGAAGATGATTATGAGCGTAAAAGTCATTAAGAAACAGAAAGTTTCTAAGAACTTTCAAAAATTATTTCCACCAATTGTTTGCGTTTACTGCGGTTGCATTATAGAAGAGCAACATGAATCGTACTTAACGAAGTGTAACCAGTGTTTAAGTAAAGAAAATGAGAAAATCAAATTTTTCACCATAAGCACTATTGAAAGCGCTTGATTTCAACGAAAAAATATAGTTGTTTTAATGTCGTTAAAAGATTTAATTTAAATGGAATATTCTTATACTCAACTAAAGGAGATGATTAAATGGCTAAAATT
The DNA here is from genome assembly GCF_042675345.1 of Neobacillus sp. GCM10027624. Lineage (NCBI taxonomy): Bacteria > Bacillati > Bacillota > Bacilli > Caryophanales > Bacillaceae > Neobacillus > Neobacillus sp. GCM10027624. The sequence continues at coordinate 212,959 of NZ_JBHTHD010000023.1, read as the reverse complement.
CTTGTCATTAATGCTGGAAGTTCCTCATTGAAATATCAACTATTACACATGCCCGAAGAAGTTTTAATAACGAAAGGGTTGGTGGAACGGATTGGTTTAAAGGAATCGATGTTTACGATTGAGGCTTTCGGCAAGAAAATGCAGGTAGTCCAAACAATTAATGACCATCTGGGAGCAGTTAAACTCCTGTTGAATAAGCTGACCAGTTTAGGAATTATTTCATCACTTGAAGAAATCGATGGAATCGGTCACCGTGTTGTTCATGGGGGCGAAAAATTCAGTGAATCTGTCTTGATCCATGATGATGTATTGAGAGAAATTGAGGAAGTATCGGAGCTGGCTCCACTTCACAATCCAGCCAACCTGATCGTAATTAATGCTTTTCGTGAATTATTGCCTGAAGTCCCTTCTGTAGCAGTATTTGACACTGCTTTTCACCAAACGATGCCGGAACAATCCTTTCTTTACAGCTTGCCGTACCATTATTATCAGCGATACGGAATGCGTAAATACGGGTTCCATGGGACAAGCCATCAATATGTATCAGGACGTTGTGCGGAATTGTTGAAACGTCCTCTTAAGGAGCTTCGTTTAGTATCCTGCCATCTCGGAAATGGAGCAAGCATTACGGCCATTGATGGAGGTAAATCAATTGACACGTCGATGGGATTTACGCCGCTTGCAGGGGTGACGATGGGAACGCGGTCAGGAAACATTGATCCAGCGCTGATCACCTATATCATGCAGAAAACGGGTCAGAGCGCTGAGGAAGTGGTGGAGATTTTAAATAAGGAAAGTGGCCTGCTCGGGATATCTGGTTGTTCAAGTGATCTTCGGGATATTCAGGAGGCAGCGGAGAAAGGCCACAAAAGGGCAGAGCTTGCGTTACAAGTGTTTGCACAAAGAATTCAGGAATATATCGGGACGTACGCGGTAAAGATGAAGGGCCTTGATGCGATTATCTTTACAGCTGGAATTGGAGAAAACAGTAACCTGATCCGTGCTCGTGTTTTGGAAGGTCTGGAATTTATGGGGGTGTATTGGGATCCTGGTCTCAATCAAGTGAGCGGAAGAGAAACGTTTGTTAGTTATCAACATTCACCGGTTAAAGTGCTGGTCATTCCGACTAATGAAGAAATCATGATTGCAAGGGATACGTCTCGCCTAGCGATTCGTGAAAGTCTACTCGTTGTATAGAAAAAATAGTACTCTGAATTTTAAGGGGATTTATCATTTAAAAATAATCATTGTTCTGTTTTCAATAAGACTTGCAATCTAGCAGATGACCAGGATGCGCTGATAATGAGATTACTGTTTATTATGTAAATGGAAATAATTTTAATTGAGGAGTACATACATTTTTATTATCATGAACGATTACAAAAAAGACTAAACGGCCTTAGCCCTTAGAATACAGGGCTAAAGCCGCCTAATATCTTTTTATTTCCACTGTCTACTTGACAGGGGGCAGTTCAGAAACTCCAAGCCATTTTTTGTGACTATTAAACCGATTGAGTTGTTTGATTCTGTGAAGCAGAAGGTTTTAAATCTGTTCGATCTAAGAAGAAGGAAGATAAGGTTCCTCCAACCAATCCCCAAAAAGGTGCCCCGATATGAAAGAGAGAAATTCCAGAAATCGTAATCAAAAATGAAAATAAAGCACCTGTTTTAAAACGCCCTGAAAAGCTCGTCTTCAAAGAGTCAATCAGGACATTAATCATGGCCAGCCCGCCCAGCATTTTAATTAATGAGGAGGGAATCAAATGGGGAACGGCTGCCGCCATTGGTGCAAAAACAGCTAATAAACATGACAAAATTCCTAATACGATTGCAGCGGCATAACGATTTTCTTTCAATCCAGATTCTTTACTTGCTAATAATGCAGTCATTGGACCGGCAATACAAGCAGAATGGCCGCCCATAAATCCATTGAGAATCGATCCAATCCCGCTCCATCTCGTCATAGAATTAATGGGCGGGAGATAATTCGTACTCTCCAGAACAGCAATTCCTTGAGCATTTTGTATTGCGATGACCGTAAGCACTAACGGAATAACCAGTTCTCCCATCACAGAGAGATTAAAGGAAGGAAAGACCACGTGCGGTACCGCCAAAGAAAATGATACACCATGAACTTGAATTCCTGGTAATACTTTTAATAAAACAATAGATGTGAGAATAGCCCCAACAATGGGAGGGAATTTTTTGACAGCTTTCCGAAAAAAGAAAGAACAAGAAATACTAGAAAAGGAATTCCATTTAACAAGGGATTGTCGAGAACAGAACGAAACATATCTGTACCAAAAGGAAGAAGGACGCCGGAAACCATTCCCATCATGACTGGCATAGGAAGGACCTTCATTAATTTATCGATCATTCCAGATATTCCTAAAAGAAAAATGACGATGCCTGACACGAGATAGGCACCAACTACCTGGCTAAATGTGTAATGAGATAAGGATGCTCCGACAAGAATTGCACCAGGAATCGAAAAAGCATATCCAATCGGCTGGCGGTAATAAATAGAGAGACCAATCGATAGCAATCCCCCAATTCCATAAATAGCAAAAATCCAGGATGTAATCGCTGAATCAGATAGGTGGCCTTTCGAAGCTGCTTGTAAAACAATCAGTAATGGTCCAGTTGCGCCGAATAGCCAGGCCACGAAACCATTTGAAATATTTCCAATCGATAATAATCGGGGAAATTCAACAATATTCTTCTTCCACAAAGGACTCACTCCTAAAATAAGTTACAGTATAGTATAATATATTAAAACCAATAAAATGTATATAAAAATATACAATAAATATGGAGGACCGAATGAAGGGATTAGAAGATGAACAAACAAGAAAATTAATTCAACAAATGGGCGGGCTGCTTCGGAAAATTAGAAGCGAACAAAAATTGAGCCTCGAGGAGCTTGCCGAAAAAACAGGTGTTAGCAAGCTCACGTTAGGAAAGATTGAAAGGGGAGAAACGAATCCCACATTAGGAGTTGTATGGAAAATTACAGAAGGGTTATCGATCCCTTTAACAAGAATTTTAGTAATGGACGATCATGTCGATCTTTCGAGATGTGGAGAGGGCTTTATAATTTATGGGCCAGATCAAACATGGAGAGTAGAGACAGTTTTTCGGAATACAGATGGACCAACAATGGAAATTTATCGAGCATTTCTTGAACCGCAAGCCATGTACTCGCCGGAGCCGCATCATAAAGGAGCAATGGAATTTGTGACGGTAATGAGGGGAAATATCAGCTTTAAAGTAGAGGAGAGGGTATACCAACTCAAACAGTTTGATTCCATTAAGTTTGAAGCTGCGAGCAAACATCTTTATAAGAATATCGGTGATGAAGAGGCCGTGTTACATGTAGTGGTGAGATATCCTTCTTAACACTTCAAATATTGAATTTTCTATAAAAACCCAAGTGAGTAAACGTGTGTTCCTCTTATATTTATATAAAAGCTTTAGATTGTGAGGAAAGTGGATGTTTATTACAAGAGGAAATTTTTAGAATGGGAGGGATAGGGTGGTCAGTGCTGGTAAATATTTAATTTGATGGTCAGACATTTGTGGAACAGTTTTGGAGGTCCTACACAAACATGGCTGTCAACTAAACAAAGAAACCAAACGCTGTTGAAGATGTTGTAAACAAGCTATATACAAGCTGCTAATATGTAAGGGAAGATCATTTATTTATAGCACTTTTGATTGAAGGAATGTTTTTGTTGGTCTTAATTATCCAACGAAAACAGGTTGGAGGGATATATACTTTTAGGTTATGCGGGTTACTGACTAATACCCCACCCCTGTAAAAAATATCGAAATACAGATATTCTTTACAGGGGGGAGTGGTATTTTCAAAAGGGTATATGCTTTAGTGTGAAGCTGGGAACCAGATGATGCAGCTGTTTAATACATGAATTTCTTCATCTTGTCATTTGCTTATAAAGCATACGCAGTTTCGCCTGACAGACTTTTTATATTTCGAAAACAATCAATTCCATCATCTTTTCGTATAGAAAAACCTATTAAGAAACATGCACTAGAAAAAATATAAATCATATATAGGTGATATCCCGTTTAAATGGTTGAGGAGGATACCATGAAACCTATGCTGCCTATTGAAAATTATTTCGGTAAGTTAGAACTAGTTTATGAATTTTATGGCACTATGCCTACAGGTGTCAGTGTTTCGGAAACTGGTCGTATTTTTATTTGTTTTCCGAAATGGGGAGACGATGTTAAATTTACGGTGGCGGAAATTGTTGAGGATAAATTGCAGCCTTATCCTAATTTACAAACCAATTTGGTTAACCCTGAGAATATCACAATGACTTTCATCAGTGTCCAAAGTGTAGTTGCTGATGGAAGGGGAACGCTTTGGATATTAGATACAGCGGCACCCAATTTTTCTGAACCTATTAAAGGTGGGGCAAAATTAGTCGCTGTTGATTTAATAACCAATACAATTAGAAGAGTATATACCTTTACAGAAGATGTTGTCCTGCCAACAACTTACCTGAATGATGTCCGATTTGATTTTCGTGTTGGAAACGCAGGTTATGCCTATATAACGGACTCTTCTTCCAAAGGACCAGGAGCTATTATCGTCGTAGATTTAGAAAATGGAAACGCGTTTAGACGATTAAATGGAGCAAATTCAACTTCACCCGATCCCTATTTTTTACCGAAAGTAGAAGGTAAAATTTTAATGAATCGAAACAAAGACGGTTCAACCTCACCATTTAGATTGGCTTCTGATAGTCTTGCGATTTCTCCCGATGGAAAGATATTATTTTTTGCTGCACTAACCAGTCGTCATCTGTTCTCGATCTCAACAGAAGCCCTGAGAGACAGAAATATACCGAACATGGATTTACCTTATCATGTGGAGTATCGGGGAGAAAAAGGTGCGTCTGATGGAATGATTACAGATGCAAAAGGGGCAGTTTATGCTGGAGATTATGAGAACAATAGTATTCGAAAGATATTGCCGAATGGCACAATGGAAACCATCGCACATGATCCGAGAATTTTATGGCCGGATACTTTTTCGATTGGTCCGGATCGATACTTATATTTCATTGTGAATCAATTACATCGGCAGGCAAGATTTCATTATGGCAAAGACCTACGACAAAAACCGTATAGTTTACTTCGTATGAATATTGATGAATTACCTGCGCCTACCATTTAATAATAAAAAATAGTTGGTTCATTTTTTTGTAGAATTTGAACTGTAGAGCCAATAGGTCGTAATTTGTAAAAGTAAAAGAAAATGGCGGTTGCAAAAGGAGGGAAATCGTATATTAAATCATTTAAATAAAAATGGTTTATTAGGAACAGTTTAGGTTTGTAATGTTAAACTGCTCCTATTTTATTATTATAGAGTGGGTAAGTTCAATGCTGTATTGATATTTTTCAAATCTAAATTGATTTGTTCGTTTGTATCCCAAGCATGGTACCATCCTTTTTCTACCATATATGCGGATATTTGTTCATGCATATCAAGAGCTTCTACTAAATGGCGAGTGAGCATTTCTTTAATTTCCGGTGTTCCTGCCTCCGTAACTGCCATGGCATAATTTCTAATTCCACTTTTAGCTGAAATGAGCAGATCCATTGCAACCACTTGATCCGATAGTGCGTCCATGCCAGTTAAAGTTTCAACGATTGGATTCATGTTCATTCATCTCCTAATTTACTGCTTAGCGTTGGAAAGGATAGAAGCATATTCTTGTAATTGTCTCGTAGATACATCAATGTCTTGCTGCATAATATCTTTTAATAGCGGATCTGTGACTAACGCTTTCATGGTTTTGGATTTAGTTAAACAAGTGGTCTTAAATGCAGCCATCTCATGGACCTCAAGAACTTCATGTAAGGCGTAATTCATTTTTTTATCTCCTTCCTTAAGGTTTCAACACAACTTTTATACAATCATCCATTTTTGTGTCAAAAATCTCATAGCCACGCTTTGCTTCACTAAGTGGAAGTACATGACTTACGACATCTCCTGGATCAATTTTTCCAGTCGTAACTAATTCAAACATATATGGCATATAGTGGATCACAGGTGCTTGACCGGAGCGGATATTGATATTTCGCTGCATAATATCTCCAAGAGGGAAACCATTATATCTGCCGCCGTAAACGCCGGTAACTTGAATTGTCCCGCCTTTACGCACTGCTTGTGAAGCCATGATAAACGCACTTAATGCTCCGCCTTGAAGCTTCATTCCGCTTGCAAGGAACTCCATATCAGTCATTTTACCGTCCATACCAACTGCATCAATGACAACATCAGCGCCGCCTTTGGTGATTTCCTTCAGGTAACTTCCTACATTCTCATGGTCCTCAAAGTTAACAATTTCTACTTTGTTGGTGCGCTTGGCGTGCTGTAGGCGATAATTGACATAATCAACGGCAATGACTCGCTTTGCCCCTTTTAACCAACAGAATTTTTGAGCAAAAAGACCAACCGGACCACAGCCAAGAACAATAACTGTATCTCCATCCTTTACACCTGCATTGTCAACACTCCAAAAACCAGTAGTCATCGCATCGGCAATAACTGCTAACTTTTCATCCGGTTCTTCACAAGTCTCTGGAATCTTGAAATGAGTAAAGTTGGCAAATGGCACTCTTAAATATTCAGCTTGCCCACCTGGATAGCCACCCGTCGTACCAGAATATCCGAAATAGGCACCCATATCACCATTATCATTTGAATTATCACATTGGCTTTCCAAATGGTTTTTACAGTAAATGCATTCACCGCATGCTATATTAAAGGGAATAATTACTCGATCTCCCTTTTTTAGTTTAGTCACACCTGGACCAACTTCTTCGACGATTCCCATTGGTTCATGGCCAATAACATAGTTTTCTTGCAGGTTAGGAATCATGCCATGAATTAAATGTAAATCAGACCCACATATAGCTGTACTCGTTACTTTAATAATCATGTCATCTTGCTTCTCAATCTTTGGATCTGGAACATCTTTGACTACAACATTTTTAATACCTTGATACGTTACTGCCTTCATTGGTTACAGCCTCCAGTGTTAATGTTCATCAGGTGTCCGGTCAAACATACCTTTTCTATTGGTCTCAACAGGAAATAGATTCATTTTGCCAATCATCAAAGTATTGTTGGCAGAGAGTTGGTCTAATTGATATTGTTCACTTAATTCGTATGGATGGAACCATTTTTTACTAATCATTAATTCTGTAATTTCTTGGTGCATGGCAATCCCTTGCATTAACTGGTTTCGTAAGAGGGTTCTAACATCAGGTGATGCGGATTCCGTTAATGCAACCGCAATATTGCGGACACCTTCTTTGGCACGAAGGAGGAAATCCATGGCAAATGTGGTATCAGCTAGCTCAGGCACATGTAACGAGTTTATAGGGTCTAAATAGTCATTATTCAATGAATTTTACTTCCTTTCAATTTATTATTGGTGTTGGCCGGTTTTGAGGAACAGGGGCTTCAAAAGGTGCACGTTGATAAACTGCCTGTAATTCTCCAAGTGCTTGCATGGATTGTTCAACATCTTTTTGCATTAATGCTCTCAAATCATCATCAAATACCAGTCCTTGCATTAGTTTTGATTTCGCTAAGCATAGGGTTTTAAAATTAATTACTTCATGTAGATCCAATGACTCATGATCGGCTAATTTTTGATTATCCATTTCTAATTACCCTCCTTTTTACTACAATGGTATTGTTCCAAGTATAGGAGGAAACATTCTAAAATTTTTTTAAAGGATAGGTAAAGTATTTTGAGTGTTTAGAATATTTGCGAGGTGAGAAAATTTATTCAGCAATATGTACTTGCTTGGATAATTGATAAGAACTCGAGTTAAAACCCCTTGGTGCTCAAGGGGTTTTTCTACTTCGTAAAATCGCAGTTATGGTGAAGTTTCACTAAGATAATTCTCGCCGATCAACGGAACTTGGAGGTTCCTCAAACCATCCATTGGTAATCAGGATATTTGCGCAGTCTTCCGCAAGCTTGACATCCCTTGCGATGGCAGACGAATATTTGAGCCCGAGGTCGCGCCTCATGGCGCCGGATAAGGCGGTTCCATAATAAGCCATCGCAGCTTGAATTAAAAATGCGCAATGGAATATCATCAACTTATCTGAAAATGGCGCAATCTGAGAATCTGTAACATAGGTGTCCCATGAGATGGCAGAACTGATGAAGTCTTCATGAAGGATGGTAGTAAAAATTTCAATATGTTCAGCTGCGACTTGTACCACTTCCTCCATGAACCGGCGAACCTCTTTTATTTTGGCGGTTTGGCTGAAACCGAGAGCCAAGTCTTTAGTCAAGATGGTTTTCTGCAAATTAAAATAAAGACTAGAGATTTCTATTGTATTCAATGGGCGTTGGTGCCCAAACCAGCCGGCTAAAAAGTTTTGTTTTTCCGCGAATTCGATTTTTTCCGGAAGCGCTATAGTGGGGGGACGTTCCATGAAACCTTTCGATTGCAGCATGCCTAACGTAGTTTCGTACAATTCATAAGATTCCTTGTATGTTTCGAAATAGAATTGACGAACGTCCGGCCTGCGGGAAGCGGTGATTCCAAGTGAATAAGCGGTCAATCCGTGTATCGACATTTGGTGCAGATAGAACAGCCAGAGTTCATCTGAAAACAATCGCGGTGCGTTTAAATGGACATCTTCCTCTGTAAATCCTTGGGGAATCGGAAAATGTTCCTGATTGAAAATGACGGTGATTTTTTGAACAATGTTCTCTGCTATATTCAAAGCATTGCAAAAAACAGCGTTAATTTCTGGATCTTGAATAGTTTGCAATGCATATTTGTTTACGCATAGAGCCATCGTGTTATTCATATAAGGAGTCCATAAATTCGATACATCGAGTGCAACTATTTTTTTCTCCATTGCAATCCTCCATAATTTTCAAAATCTAATTCATGCTAATAACCCGAGTTTTACAGAAATGTACTTTAAATGTTAGGCTTCTATTTTTTATTGGTTTTTATGTAGTTTAGTCAAAAGTTTGTCATCCAACCAATGTAAGTCGGCATGGTGTTTCTCCGCTGGCACATCAATTTCATCCGGACGCAATATCTTAGGTAACAGAACTAAATCAATGAAATAAATTTGTAAGAAGGTAATTCAACTTTTTTCAAATGAAAATAAGATTGTGAAGAAATGTACTGTGCAAAACGTTTCCTTATAAGTGCTAAAGCATGAAATAGGAGGATTGCCAAAGGCAATTACAACTGATTAATCGAAACTCGGAATGAAAGCCGTCGTTAAGCTGAAACGAGTTATCTTATACTCCTACATGCACGGAATGGGTAGTAGTCCAAACGTGTAGGAAGCTGGGTGAAGTCGGCTGAAATGAACCTAAGTTCTTAAACAGAATATGGTTCATGATAGGTCAGGATGCTACAAAATATCTAAGGTGAGAATGTCCAGATGGACTGACGAACTTGCGAATGTACGGGTCTAGAAATTAATACGCACGAAAGACGTATGCTGTAAATGCAGTGTCAAACAGCGAAAAGTACGATTAGTACATAGGGACTTCGGAATATCTCGGTTTTTCTCAAAAGTTACTATTTAAATGTGCTTGTGTTAGCAATTTTGAAAAAACATTTACGAAATTTAAAAATAATAACCAACGTAAATGTGACGTGTGCCAACCGCCAAAAGCGTCACGCTAAACGTATATCGAATAATCAAAGTGCCGATTTCTATTAAATAGAAATTGATGCTAATACGAGGGACGATCTTCAATTAAAGGGCGCCTTAATTGAATAAAAGAAGAGCACTTATTATGCATGACTAATATGTGCTCTTCTTTATTTTTAAGGATTTTTATTAATTTAGATTAAAAGCATCCTTTCGGTCATTCCGTACATATCGCTTCGACATTAAATGGACAGATAACCACGGTCTCCCCTAAGTCATTGGATTTATCCGTTTTTGTTCGATAACGAAAAAAGTAGTCCTGTTACCTATGCTATTAAGCACCTTATTATCTGGTTAGTTACAAGTATAGATTAAAGAAGCCACTATGTTTTACAGGTCGCGCTTCCACCTCTGCAGCTGTTTTACTAATGTGGAGTTGTCAATTCCTAGTGATTTGGCGGCCTGGCGCAGCGATGAATTGTTGGCAATCGCTTCGTTAATAATTCGTTTTCCTAGTTGTTCTAATTTACTTTTCAAATTCGATGACGATCCATTTTCCATCTGTTGAAGCTGATAGGGTAAATGATAGGGTTCAATAGTTTGCTCTAGCACTGAAGTAACAAGATTCTCCGTAATATTTTTTAGCTCCCTTACATTTCCAGGCCAGTGATACTGGATAAGGCAATGCTTGGCGTACTTGAATCAATAAAGGTTGTTGAGGCAGGTTACGGAATGGCACTCGTACCAGCTTGTAGCGTAAAGGCATCATTAGCATAAGGAAAGCTTGCTCGAATCTTTGTGGAGCAGGCAGAAATAAATCAAAGTTTGTATATTTGTACGAGGAAAGTGGATAAGAGCGAGCATCCGTTCATTCACTATTTGAGAAAGCATTTAATCGAGCCAGAGGCTTAACATCCTGGCTCGATTTTTGCTGTTATTTGATCCTTCACCGATGTTCAGTATTTCTTGCTATAAAATAAACAACGTACAGCCGAATATGCAATGATTGTACCGATTCCTTGAACAATTGTAATTTGTTTATGTAATGAAATTACAGTGACTGCTGAAAACACAGGAATAAAATTTAGGGTTCTGGTACAAATACTTAGAAAATATAAGAAAGTGAAAGATTTCCAGCGACCTTCCTCACCCAGCCGTAGATTCATTTGACGGTTTGTGAACATTTTCATTCTCTGTTAGTGAGGCGCTGATTTTTGCGCATCATGTTAAAGGATTAGTTTAGTGAAATAATATCTACTAATAAAACGAGAAGTGTTATTCTATTATTGTTTATTTCAAATTTTAAAAGGGGTTATATATTATGAGAGTAGTTTCACCAAAGCCATTTACATATAGAGGAGGAAATAAAGCGAAATTCGAGCAGGGATCATTTTGTTTTTTTTATGGTGGAAATTTTATGTCAAGCCCTGATACAGATACCTAAGGTCTTCAGGTTCTTTAAGGATATCATGACATCTAGTGTAATTTTGACATTAATAGTTTACAAATGCTGGGTATAAGAATTTCTATTAATCTATGGTAACAGGTGAATTTTCATGTGGATTATCACGGTCTATTCCAAAAACAATTTTAACATGTTTGAATTTGACACAAAAAAAGAGGCAAAAGCAGCATTCAGAAGCATTCGAAAAAATTTAGGACTATAAATTCCTTACTGAAATGATAAGCTTTAATGAAGATTGTTTTATAAACGCATAATCATAAAAAAGGTGCTTAACCCGATTGGTTAAGCACCTTAAATTTATGATTAGCAAAAAGTTTCTTTTCTTTATCACGTCCTTTTATCCATGAATTTATCTAATCGAAAGGATTACCTTTTTAATCCTTTTGCTTCGATTAGGTATTGTATGAAGTTGTATATTCCTGTTAAAAATAATCCCTTCACCATCCCTTCATGATAAAAATGGTTTCGTTTTAATCACCCGGACCGATAAAATCTAAAGCGGCAGGAGAAAATAGTGCAACTTTTTTCTTAGCACCCTCCAAAAGAATTCGGATTGGCTCAAAAACTACGTTATCCTGAAAGACATGGCCTCCCAAGAAGATCCTCTTTCTTTCCCTACTTGAGAGGACAGCTTTATTTTTTGAAGAAACGGTCTTAACTGTGACAGGCTCTTTCTCTTCTTCTTGTGTTGTCAATGAGGCGTTTACAGTTTGTAAAACTTCCTCTTCAATCGAAGCGACGATTCCGATTTCGCGCTCATTTAATATCAAGACGAAGTGATATCCTGTTTCTGTTTTCTTTTGGACAACAGACACTTCATCTGTGATAAACGTGACAAAATCTTCAGTTTCGTTCATGTCGGAGTCTTGAGAGGCTCCTTTTTTCTTGATGACTCGATAATAGGCTTTTGCTCCCATTTCATCATCTGTGAAGTCGAACGGTTTGATACTCTCAGTGCGCACAAAATACAAATGATTGACTTTTTCATTGCGGTTTAGTTGGACACATAGAGCAATATCTTCTTTCACCGCCTTTCCCTCACCGCTCGAAAGCATTGGGACGTTCATTTTCATTCCTGGAAACTGAACGAAGATGTAGCTGAAGCTTTTCTTAGGTTGTACATTCTGAAGTCTCATCCACTCACAACCTTTCCGAAATTGTTCTAAGGTTTTTAACCCTGATGAAGTATAATTCAATATTTTTTCGTTCTTTCCTTTCTAAGTATGCGGGGTTTTCATCGTCACTTTCTTATGAAATACGAGTATTGCTCTCAATTGTTGAGGAATTATGAGCAGAAACACTATCGAAAAACATAGAATAAAACGGTTTTTGTCGTTTGATTTTCCGGTTAATTTTTGATTATTTGGAATTTTTTTAATGTAAGTGTGACCAAGAATAAAATTTTTGAAGATTGTGTGTTAAAAAACATACCTGATTTCTTTTCTCTGTGTTATCCTAGCATATATACAACTTTGGGAGGTAAGAGAAATGCAAGTTACTGCAGATAATGCAAAAAAAGACAAACCTACGCCTACATTTTCAAGAACAAATCCATTTCCAGCAAGGATTCTTAAAAATGTAAATTTAAATGGAGAAGGCTCTAGTAAAGAAACAAGACATATTGAGTTGTCGTTAGAAGGTTCTGGTCTTTCTTATGTACCAGGGGATGCCCTTGGCGTTGTTCCTGAAAACGATCCAGAACTTGTGGCTGCCCTTCTTGAGGAAATGCATTGGGATGAAGAAGCAGTTGTCACTATTAATAAGCAAGGTGAAACACTGCCATTAAAGGAAGCGCTCACAAGCTTCTTTGAAATTACCCTGTTGAATAAAAAGATTTTACAGCAGGCAGCGGCATTCACTGAAAATGAAGAGCTTCAAAAGCTTGTGGTGGTTGAAAACGCTGCACAACTAAAGGAATATTGCTATGGCCGTGATTTGCTTGATATGTTACGTGATTTTGGTCCATGGAAAGCTACTGCCCAAGAAATCGTTTCTCTTTTAAGAAAAATGCCGCCACGGCTTTATTCGATTGCTAGCAGTATTGCAGCTCATCCAGAGGAAGTGCATCTTACTATCGGTGCTGTTCGTTATACGTCTAACGGACGGGATCGTAAAGGGGTTTGCTCGGTACAATGTGCGGAACGCGTTCAAGAGGGCGATACGATTCCAGTATTTGTCCAACCAAATAAACACTTCCATCTGCCGGAGTCCGGGGAGAGTGACATTATCATGGTTGGCCCTGGGACAGGCATTGCACCATTCCGTTCGTTTATCGAGGAACGTGCAGTAAATAAAGCAACAGGCAAGACATGGTTATTCTTTGGAGACCAGCATGCTGCGTCGGATTTCCTTTATCAGGATGAGTTAGAAAAATATCAACAGGATGGAGTTCTGACAAAACTTGATGCTGCATTCTCCCGTGATACGGCTCAAAAGGTTTATGTTCAGCACAAAATGCTTGAACATGGCAAAGAATTATTTGCATGGTTAGAAAAAGGCGCAACCTTCTACGTTTGTGGTGATAAGGAACATATGGCGAAAGACGTTCATGAAGCCCTAATTACTGTGATTGAAAAAGAAGGCGAAATGGCCCGTGATGCAGCCGAAGCGTATCTAAAAGATATGCAATCAAATGGCCGTTATCAGCGTGACGTGTATTAAAATAAATTGATATTAGCTAACGCTAACGAAAAAGACAACGAAACCAATTTTTTGGTCGTTGTCTTTTTGCTTTTTTATTTTCCAAAAAGCAGGAATGTCAAGAGTTTGTCCAGAATAAAAATAAAGCGTTGTGAAAGGAGTGATTTGAAATGTTAACAAAGATAGATTTACTTGATATTAAAGCTCTTCAGAAGGTCTGTGAATTAGAGGGCGGCTTTCACCTGAAGTTGAATTTTGATATGCTTGAAAACCGGAAAGAAAATAGTGAGGATGATTTCTTCCATTATGAAGATGGCCGACTCGTTGGTTTTCTCGGAAGCTATTATTTTGGGAATAAAGTGGAACTCTGCGGAATGGTGCATCCTAATTACCGAAGAAGAGGTATTTTCTCTAAATTGCTTAAAATGGGACTTGAGGAAACAAAGAAACGAAACGTCAGAACTATTTTGTTGAATGCTCCAACCAGCTCCAATACGGCAAAAGAGTTTTTAAAAAATATCCCTTGTACCTTTTCTGTTGCAGAATATCAAATGAAATGGCACAAAACAGAACTGACAGAGGATCCGTCTATTATCGTAAGGCCATCGATTTCGCATAATGATTGGGAAGCCGAAGTCCAACTGGATGTCTTAGGTTTTGGGCTAAATGAAAATGAGGCACGTAAGATGCAACAGGAGATTAGGAAGAACAGTGATGAACAATGGCTCATTATTGAAGCCAACGGAAGAACGGCAGGGAAAATGCGTGTGGATGAAAAAGATGGCGAAGCCTGGATCTACGGTTTTGCTATTTATCCCGAACTTCGAGGAAAGGGAATTGGAAGAAAAGCTTTATCTAAAGTGGTAAAAATGGAGAATCAAAAAGGATTTTCTATTTTTCTTGAAGTAGAGGCCAAAAATGCCCGTGCACTTGGACTCTATGAATCATGCGGATTTAGGAGCTTTCATTCACAGGATTATTACGAATATCATAATGTTGGCCGGTAAGTAATGAAAAAGTGGAATATGGACAGAAATTTGACTTGCCAAGGCTGCTTCGGCAGTCTTTTTTAATCCTATTAACGAAATTTTTTAGAAAAAATAATAGGACTTTATAATTAAAAACATGAAATTTGTGGATTTTTGGAAGAAAAAGAAGGATTCTTGGTTTTAATAAAGAAATATATATATTTAAATACAACTACGATTCATCTGCCATCTAAAATATTTTGAAAGATAACAAGAGAAATGCGATATAGAAAAAGATAATAGCATCCATTTCATCAAGGTATGAAGGAAGGTAAAGGATATGAACGATAATTTTTTTGCTGATTATAAAAATTTTATAGTAGTACCAGAAGAAGTAAAGCAAGCTGGTAAAGAAGGATTTGAACCAAAAAGTTATGCCGCGCATTATATAGTGACACTGTCCATTTATGATTCCCGTTTATCAGCCTTGAGAGATGCGAGCAAATATGAAATTGATGTTGAAAAAAGTATCAAAGCGGTTTTGAAGGACTTCAATCAAATGCAGTCCAAGAGGTACCATCTTCAATTACTTGAATTAGACAAATTTCAAAACTATTTTATTTTGGCTCTTTCTACTAAAACAAAATTTGAACCAGAGGAAGAAAATGAACAAGTTTCTTTTATCATTGATAAAATGCTGATGAACTCTTTTTATGTCGGCCAAAGCTGGTTTACCCTTATTGGGGAAAAAGGAAGAGTCGAACGCAAACTCTTTTGCTGGTCTTTTGCTGAATATAAAGTGGAGAACCAAGACGATTCAAAAAAGGACGGAAAATACGAAAACATCAGTGAATTAATCCCTAAAAATGGGCAAATTACGCTGGTTAAAACATCCTTGAAACAGGAAGTTCTTTAATCTGAATTCACCGTAAAACTAAAGGAGCGAAACCCTCGCTCCTTTTTAATGTATATTTCCTCTTTCAAAGTGATTCATTTCTGTTAATTCAATAATATAATTATAGTTATCAATCGAGTGCTGGATTGAATCCATTTGCTCTTTCGATAAGTCCCTCCCCTCTAGCATCTTCACTAAATTCAGTTTATTTTTCTCAATGATCGAGATCACTTCTAAATAGTCCATACTTCAACATCCTTCCGTGTTTAAGAATAGAATTACAGAAAATTATTTGTAAGCGTTATCTGTGGTGTTATCTTTATTTTATACTGACAAGTAATAGATGGACTGTGGCAGCTGTTGCAAAATGGTGTCACCTTCGTTACGAAATTGGTACAGATTACTTGCTTAAAGGCTGCTAGTTAGTCTTTATACATGCTCATAACTTGATCTCTATCTAGAGATATAGATTTTAAAATAAATTTTCTATCCAAGGTTAGTCGATATTTACAATTAACGAATATATGATAATAACAACGGTTTAAATAATCATTCCTTTTAATGGGGGATAAACATGAATCAGCATTCTTACTCAATTATTATCATCATCGCTCTTATCGGTTTAAGTATTGTTAGACGCGTCCGTAGAAATATAGGCTGGCAGCAACTGAAGCAAGGAAATCTGTTGTTTCGAATTGTTTTGTTTCTGATTATTGGGTTAATCTTTTTAGCGGGAGGTGTTATCCACCCAATCAGCTTAATATCAGATGTGGTGGGAATACTTTTAGGGAGCATTTTGGCTTTTTATAGTATAGGTTTAACCACATTTGAACAAAGAGAGGGACGTTTGTTTTACCGCCCGAATATTTGGATTGGCAGCATGGTGACACTTCTTTTTCTTGTTCGTTTTATTTATCGCTTTTACGGAATGCTTACCGGCGGTGCACTTACTGGATTACAACCAGGACAAACAAATGGATGGCAAAATATCGGATACACCACTGGGAATTCATGGACAGCCGGGCTGATGCTCATCATGTTTGCCTATTATGTTATTTACTATTTGATTTTGTTGAAAAAACAAAAACAATTATATCAAAGGAATACGAATTAATATAAGGGGTTCATTCGCATGTTACATGAAGAATTTCAACAGAATAGAAGGAAGATGATTGGTCTGGCAGTCATCTTTTTTCTTATGTTTACCTATCGATTTTTTTCCGGATCTTTTCCGAAAATTTTCCTAAACCTTTTGATTTGTTTAACCTATTCTGTCATCCTGTTTATTCCTAAATCATGGTGGACGAGGAAGAAATTATTCTTAACAGCTTTGATACTCATAACTGAAACTGCGTTTGGTGTCTTTTGGTTTCATGAAATGAACCTCATTTATCTGATTTCCATTTTCATTTTTAATGTTACGATGCAAATATCCTTATCAAAATCGTCGATTTCTGTGGTAGTAACAATGTTTATAACCGCCCTGCTTTATATTCGATTCGGCAAAGAAACTATATTTAGTATTCTTTCTTTCATCTTCTTAACCATTGTCCTTTACTTCACGATTCGATTACGGTTGCAGCGGAATGAAATGTATCGTGTGAATCAACAGCAATTGGCAGAGTTGCAGAAGGCCTATGAACAATTGCAGGAAGCATCTGTCACTTCCATGCAGTATGCGGTATTGGAGGAAAGGACTCGCATAGCCAGGGATATTCATGATGCGATCGGCCATAGTTTGACTTCTTTAATTGTTCAAATGCAGGCATTAAAATTTATGATAAAAAATGATCCTGAAGAATCACAAAAGTCACTTGAAATGATGCTAGGCGTAGCTCGTCAAGGTTTAAAGGATATCCGTACTTCAGTCCATTCTTTAGCTGATAATCAAGAGTATTCAGGGATATATCCTTTGAAAGCTTTACTTTCAAGAATGGAGGCCACAACCGCTATCCAATATACGTTTCAATCTGAATTAAATACAGAGGATTTGACAACCAGTATGAATGGAATTTTGTTTAAGATTCTCCAAGAAGCGATTACTAATGTCATCCGTCATTCTCAAGCAACATTTGTAATGATTAGCTTGAAAAAAGTGTCTGCGGTCATTGTGATGAGTATTCGTGATAACGGTATTTTGGATTCAAAGCAAAAGATTAAAGAAGGATTTGGTTTAAGAGGAATGGCGGAAAGGCTTAAGGAGAGAGGCGGACGGCTGAATTATACGATTTTAGAACCAAGCGGTTTTGAAATCCTGGCGGAAATTCCTATAGATTACGGTGAAAACAATGGTGTAAATGAGGGATAAATATGGACAAAAAAGAAAAAATCAAAGTTTTGCTTGTGGATGATCAGACGATGGTTCGGCAGGGTTTTGGTTATGTCATCGGTCTTCAAAACGATATGGACCTAATAAGTGAGGCATCTAATGGAAAAGAAGCCATTGAAAAGGCCAATGCATGCAAGCCGGATATCATCCTAATGGATGTACAAATGCCTATCATGTCGGGAATTGAAGCGACAACGGCAATATTGGAACAGTATCCAGGAACAAAAGTGGTTATTTTAACAACCTTTGATGACCAAGAGTATATTTATCAAGGGATTCGCGCAGGAGCTGTTGGGTATTTGCTTAAGGATGCGGAAGTCGAAGACATGTTAGAGACTATTCGTGCTGTCTTTCGCGGTGAGGCAGTATATAAAACAAGTTTGGCTGCTCATGTGCTTTCGAGGGTAGTGACCAAAAGCTTACAAGTTTCTGGAGTCAAACACAAAAATATTTTTGTTGAACCTTTAACGGAGCGGGAAAAGGAAATTCTTCAAGAAATGGCCTATGGATTACGGAATGATCAAATCGCTCAAAAACTAATGATAGCAGAAGGAACAGTCAAGTCACACGTACATCGGATCCTGCAAAAGTTTGGGTGTGAAGACCGAACCCAAGTTGTAGTTATAGCACTTCGCAATGGAATGGTGCAATAAAATGAATACCAGGAATTATCAGCGGAGGTAAATTAATTTTTCTCAAAAAAATTTTGAAAAATAAGCAAAAATATATTGACTCTAAATATTATTTGGTGGTAAAATAATAAATTTGATTAAAAATTATAATTATGATATGCTTAAATAGGTTTAAATTTTGGAGGTGTTTTATTTGTTTCAAGTTGGTGATTACATTGTTTATCCAATGCAGGGTGCCGGTGTTATTGAATCGATAGAAGAAAAGGAAGTCTTAGGTGAGAAACATCAATACTATGTAATAAAAATGCCAATCAGTAAAATGCAGGTAATGATTCCTATTGGAAAAGAAAAAAAATCACGTATTCGCTTAGTTTCTGATATACCTACACTTGAAAACGTATTGCGAATTTTTCAGCATGGACAAACCGATACCAATCTTTCAATGAAAGAAAGATACAAAATTAATTCAGAAAAATTGAAAACAGGAAATATTAAAGACGGTGCTGAAGTTGTGCGTGATCTAATGCGCATCAACAAAAATAAAGCACTTAATTCAAGTGAAAAACAAATGCTAGAGAGTGCACGGAAAATATTCATAAGTGAATTAGGATTAATTAAAGGACTCACTGAAAATCAGGCAACAGATTTGTTGAATAATAAAGTCGGATAGTTTTTTCTCTGGCTTTTATTGTGATTAAACGGAAGAAATGTAACCTATTCAAGTATTTTTCATCAACAACTTCTTTATTTCCTCACATTATTCAGACGTTTCTACTTATATTCAATTCCGATTTTTATCAAACGTTTTAATTTTGGACAAATATATATTATGCCTAATTCAAACTGGCACGGCCATTGGAGCCGTAAGGATGAAAGAGAGGTAGGGCTTTCGTTGTTTTAGGAAATTTAATAAATTTTATTGTCCCCTTGTAATTTTTTTGAAGAAGTGGTATATTAAAAAAGAATTATTTTTGTCCGGTGTAAAGAAAGTGGATTTTTAACTTTTCGTCTTGATGATCACTGAGAGCAAGGATAGTAATATATTGTGTGTAATTACACACTAGGAGGCAACACAAATGGAAAATGGTAAAGTAAAATGGTTTAATGCAGAAAAAGGTTTCGGATTCATCGAACGTGAAGGCGGAGAAGATGTATTCGTTCATTTCTCAGCTATCCAAGGCGAAGGTTTCAAATCTCTTGAAGAAGGTCAATCCGTAACTTTTGATGTTGAGCAAGGTCAACGTGGAGCTCAAGCAGCAAACGTTCGTAAAGCATAATAATAAAAAAGACAGACTCTTACTTTAGAGTCTGTTTTTTTATTTAAGGATAAGAAATATTAAAGTTTTGACTTTGAGAATTGTCCAGCTCGAGGTTGCTTCGGTTCTGTCAATGAAGTAAAAGAACGACTTCACTGCCAGAACCTCCAGCGCTTGTCGGTGCTGACCAAGGCGCTTGCGCTTTTCCTATTCAAGGCAATAAAAAACACCACTCACGTATGAGCGGTGCAGATAAAACGGTAAATCAAATGGTAATGCAAGTATAGCATATAAATTTGGAAAAACCTAAATAATACTTAAATTTATAAAAAATTTCATAAAAAGGTAGAGAGTGGGATTTATTTTCCTTTTATAATGGATATGAAATTTAAGACGTTTTCTTTTGAAAGCGTCTTTTTTTTGTCTAAATTTAGGAATGATTTGAATAAATAAAAATTAATTATATTTTTATACAAATTTTGACAAAATTCGTAGTATTCAATCAAATAAAATAGTACCAAGGATATAGACAAACCAATCAAAGGCTTAAGCTGTAATGGAATCCAAAAAAAGGGTGTCCATGTTTGCAACTAAGGGGGAAGGTTCATTGAGAAATACGGTATACATGCCAATTAGACAAATTCATAAAAGGCGGAATAACTCTTTAAGAATGTTAATAAACGGCAAATCTATAGTAATAGCCATTATCGTTTTAATAGCGTTAGTATTTGCTGGTGTTTATTATTATCAGGCAACTCGATTCAATCAGTATATCAAAATCAATGGTACAAACGTTGGTGGACTGACTGCTGATCATGCTTTAAAGAAATTACAATCAACTGTATTAAAAAACGAAGTCTTTATTGGAAAGAATAGAATTTTCAATGGAAAAGATACAAAGACGGGATTTAGCAATAAAGACCTAAATAATGTCAAGGAAATATTAAAAAAGCAAAAGACATTTTTACCTTCTTCAAAGGAAAAAAATTATACGTTGCTGCCAAGTAATGTGGATCAGTATCACAGTCAAACTATTAGGAAAAATGTAGAAAATCATCTCAATGCTCTAAATAAAAGCTTAAAAGGGTCCAGAGATTCGGTGGTCTTTTTGAAAAATGGGAAGATTATTACCCCAAACAGCAAAGCTGGTCATTTAGTTGATGTTGACGGTACCATAAAGGATTATCTGAAAAAGGAATATAATAGTGTCATTCATTTGAATCCCGTATACATAAAAGCTAATAAAGTGGATACTACGATGGTAAAAAAAGAAGAGAATTTGCTGCAAGAACTTTTGCAGCGAACCGTAGAATATAAGCTACAGGATAAAATTTATTCTTTAAAAGCGAGTGAAGTAATCAAGAATGCATCTCTTTCCAAAAAAATGAAGTATATCATTGATCCGAGCGAGATTAGGAACAAGATTGCTGAAATGAATCGTTTGCAATCAACTTTAAATAAAAATTACAAATTTAAGACACATTCGGGTAAGGTTATTTCAGTAAAAGGAAAGTCCTACGGTTGGGCAATCAATGTTGATGCAGAAACCGAACGAATAGTGAAGGCCTTTGAAAAAGGGGAAAACTCAATCAAAGCCTATAATATTTACGGAGTGGGTTGGAGCACATATGGTGTTGGCTATCATGTTACATCAAATAATGGCATAGGTGATACGTATGCGGAAGTGTCCATTAAGGATCAACGGATTTGGATTTATAAAAATAGCCAATTAAAAGTGACATCTTCTGTGGTTACAGGCTGGCATGGAGTCAACCAAGATACACCAAAAGGCGTATGGTATGTCCAGTATAAAAAAACACCATCCATTCTTAGAGGAAGCGAAGTTGGAAATCCGAATTATTCTGTTAAAGTCACGTATTGGGCCCCGTTTACGTTGGATGGCGTTGGGTTCCATGATGCCAGCTGGCGGAGAAACTGGGCGAGTAATGCCTATTTATCAAATGGATCGGGTGGATGTGTGAACATAAAGCCAGATGTGATGAAAACTGTGTACGCCAATCTTGTTCAAAATGAAGCTGTTATTGTTTATTAAGAAATGGTAATTATTGCTAGATTGGACTTTATCTAAAAATAGGGTGAAAACCTGTTTCGATATTAAAATATCACTATACTAATGACGAATGAGAAAAAAGCCTTCTTGAGAAGGCTTTTTTTAATCATTTCGATGGCAGTTATTTGCAAAAAGAGTCAAAATTTCGAGCGAACATCTTGAAAAATATCGTTAATAGGTATAAAATTTTACCTTGTGAAATCAATTTTATTATTATGATTATAGTAATTATTTATGAATGAATCGCACCAGTAAGTTGAAAAGGCAGGTTCATAGGGATATAGAGTTGTTTCATGTATTCCAAACAGCCGCCTAACGAAAGGGGAATTCGCTATGTTAGATGTTATGGAAAAACCTGTAGAAATGAAACAAGAACGACTCGATGTGCTTGATCAGCTTTTAAACCCAGAGGTTCAGGAATCTTTGACTACATTAGTTGAACAGCTTCCAAAATTGACTGAACTTGTGAATTTATTAACGAAGTCCTATGATTTTGCTCAGTCCGTTGCAACAGATGAGATTTTAAAAAATGATACAGTTGGAGCCATTAAAGAAATTGCAGAACCCGTGAAAGATTCTGTGAAAAATCTTGCTGCAACTGTTATTGAAGCGAAAGACCGTGCGGAAGAAAGCAACGAAGTAATCGGCCTATTTGGAATTTTGAAAATGTTGAAAGACCCACAAGCACAAAAGCTTTTCCGTTTCTTTAATGCTTTCCTAGAAGTTTCTGCAGAACGTTCAACTAAATAATTTTAATTACATTACGGACGGGGGAAATACTATGTCAAAAAAAATCGTCATTTTAGGGGCCGGTTATGGCGGACTATTGGCTGCAATTAATATTCGTAAATATTTAAATAAGGATCAAGCAGAAGTTACCGTAGTAAATCAGTTCCCTACACACCAAATCATTACAGAACTACACCGTTTAGCAGCTGGGAGTGTTGCAGAGCAGGCGGTGGCTATGCCATTAGCGAAGCTTTTTAAAGGAAAAGATATTGATCTCCGAATCGCAAAGGTTGAGTCTTTTTCCGTGGATAAAAAAGAAGTTAAACTTTCAGACGGTTCCTATTTAACTTATGATGCGTTAGTTGTAGCGTTAGGAAGTAAAACAGCTTACTTTGGTATTCCAGGATTAGAAGAAAACAGTATGGTATTAAAATCTGCAGATGATGCCAATAAAATTTATCAACATATCGAAGAACGTATTAGTGAATATGCTAAAACGAAAAATGAAGCTGATGCAACCATTCTTATTGGCGGTGGTGGCTTAACCGGTGTTGAACTTGTTGGTGAAATTGCCGATATGATGCCAAAGCTTGCTAGAAGTTATGGAGTGGATCCGAAAGAAGTGAAATTACTTCTAGTCGAAGCAGGTCCTAAAATTTTACCAGTGTTACCGGACCCATTAATTGGACGCGCAACAGCAAGTCTTGAAGCTCGTGGTGTTCAATTTTTAACCGGTCTTCCTGTTACCAATGTTGAGGGAAATGTTATTGATTTAAAAGATGGACAAAAGATTGTTGCCAATACATTTGTTTGGACTGGCGGAGTACAAGGTAATCCTCTAGTTGGTGAATCAGGTCTTGAAGTAAATCGAGGACGTGCAACGGTTAACGAATATCTTCAATCAACATCTCATAAAGAAGTATTTGTTGTAGGGGATAGTGCTGTTGTCTTTGGTCCAGAAGGCCGTCCATTCCCACCAACTGCACAAATTGCTTGGCAAATGGGTGAACAAACAGGATACAATTTATATGCGTTCTTGGAAAATAAATCCTTTAAGGAGTTTTCTCAAGTTAACTCAGGTACACTTGCAAGCTTAGGACGTAAGGATGCTGTTGCCACCATTGGCGCAAATGCAATTCCGCTTAAAGGGCTGCCAGCGTCTCTAATGAAAGAAGCAAGTAATGTACGATATTTATCACACATTAAAGCATTGTTCAGTTTAGCATATTAATTTTGATTGTATTTCAACTCTAAAGTACTAAAGCAAAAAGGTTGCTATCTACAACTTTTTAGGACTATAATAACAATGGCTTTCTTAAAGGATAAACCACAGTGCCCCGACAACACTGTGGTTTTCTTTTTTTCTAGTCTTTTTTGAGTTTCCTTAAAGCCCGAATTAAAATGGATAGGTAAAATGGAGGAACAGCAAAATAAAACAGGAAAATCCTCTTGAAATATAGAATATAGTATAAATATGAATTATTAACCAAAACAACTTTTAGAATGTGAAAGCGAATTTTTAAGTGGATTGATTAAACATATAGGATTTAGGATTAGAATATGAATGGGATAAATGAAAAATTGGAATTCTTCATACTTGATTAGGAGGTCCTATGAAACAAAGTAAATATTCCATTGCAGATTACTGGAGAAATAAGATAAGACTAGAAGAGGAGTTATGGGGTTGCCTTTTTGAGAACCAACCTATAACACAGAACTCTGTGATTATTAATCCAGTAATACTTAACTCTTATAGTGACCAATCAGAAAACGCTTGGGCTGTTTATCCCAATCCACAAAGTGTCCACGGATTTTTAAAATTTATCTATCTTCCTACGGCCTTTATAGGAGTAATTAATCCGGAAATGGAGTATCAATATTATTTTGAAGAAGACCTTGGAGAGCTTTTGGACGAATTCAAGGATGAATACCCAGATCAAATAAAATTAATAACTAAAATGGAAGAAATTTATTTTGCGTTAAATAATAGTTGGGATGACCAAAACTATTTATGTATGGAGAAAATAAAACAGTGGTCAAGAAGTTTTAATGAAGACTGGCTAAAATTAAATGGAACTGCGTTTTCTTTTCATGTTTTTAGCTCGCCTGAAGATGCTGCAAAATATATCATCCAAGTTTACGAAGAAGACTTGGGAATCGATTTCTTAGAAAATGATCTTGGTATCACCAAAAATGATTTATTAAGCATCACAAGTCAAGAAATCTTTCAAAATGCATTTATGAGAAGGCGGTTTACTGACATATTAACCAATCGATTAAAAGTTGCTTTTTGATATGGAAAGAAAAGAAACATGGGGTCCGCCCCCCGGCGGATTAAAGCGTTCGCACCGGGGGAGTGACCCCATGTTTTCTTTTTCTTGCTATACTAAAGAAGATAACAAAAATAACTATGAAAGAATATCCAATTAGAAGGACTGCCATTTTAACAGATGAAAGGTTATTTGTTTGAACCTCTGTAGACTTTGTACTTTCGCCTATTGCGTTCTTTGCCGTTACGGTGTAGGAATAGGTAACGCCCAGTTGGTTAGTGGCTGTTTTATCTATAAAGGTTGGTTCCGTTAAATTGGATGCAATGGGTTTGTACTTGCTGTTGAATCCAAGGATATTCACCTTTTTCCGATAAACGGTATAAAAAGCAGCTCCAGCTGTCGGATTCCATTTAACCAAAACAGAATCAGATTCTTTCTTATTCCTGTTTGACAATATCCAGTCTGGAGAATCTGGAACAGTTGTCATTTTTGTATGAAAGGAATAAATCCCTAGTTGCTTTTCCCTTGCACCCGATACGGAAGAAACTTTCCAGAAGTAACGTTTATCATACCCAAGGTTCTTAATGTTTACAGATGTTGAAGATACAGTTTGATCAAACGCGATATTTGTAAAGCTGGAATCTGTTGCCACAAGCACATGATAGCTGCCCGCACCTGAATTAGTACCCCAGTTTAAAGAAACATGAGCAGGATCAACCTCGCTAGCCCCACTTTTAGGAGAAACTGTAAGGGATGAAGCCGGTACGACTTGGATCATCTGAGAAGCATGAGGGGACAGATGTGCGGTAAGTCCTGAATTCTTGTTTCCTAAATCTTGATGGCTCCACATATCATGAACAGAAGCGGAACCGTGAATTCCTAAATCAGACCAATTGACTTCTACGTTTTGTTTAGATGAGCCGGTATTAAAGAGGCCTATGTTGTATGACCCGTCAGGTAGTTTTTGATAGAATACTTGAGAGGTAGGGGTTTTGAATAAACGTTTTCCGGCCACCCCACTTTGGTTCACACCAATAATTTCGTTATTCGTTAAGAGGCTTATCCCAAAATCGTCTAGTTTGGTCAAGTCGCTTCCGATAACGAAGTGGGAGGCGGCAATTGCCCACAAAGAAACATATGAACGTTTCTCCTCTTTTGTAAGACCATCCTTATTTCCGTTGGCCACATTTAGTGAATCAAAGTCATTCCAGCCGCCTGGACCGGCATGGGGCTGCCATTTTGCGGCATGCGCAAATCTTCTTGAAACATGCTCCCAATCAGTAGTTGTTGGCTTTCCGTAACTTTCCACATCATGATCGGTCCGCCAGCCATTGGATATTTCCTTCCAGGTTGGAACAGCGTCGATATCGAGGTTATTAGACAACTCCACATGAATCGGTCTTCCTGTTTTCTTCAGTGCTTTGGCCCATGCATTGATATCTGGAATATCAACGCGACGTACACCGTCAATTTTTAGGTAATCCACTCCGTAGGAAGCAAACAGTTTTGCCCAAGAATCAATATATTCTTGGGCCCCTGGCTTGGAATAATCGATAGAATACATATGATCAAAATTAAAACTTACTTTTTGGCCTTTGCTCAGGTCTACGATGTCTTTAGCGTGGTAGGGCGTCCCTTCAATTGGTGTATTTTGATCGATTGCTCCTTTCGGAATACCAAGAGTGACGTACAGACCAAATTTCAATCCTTTTTGGTGGATATAATCCCCGAGGGCTTTCATACCGTGTGGGAATTTTTTAGGGTCCACCGCCCATCTGCCGTATTTGTCGACGGTCGTGTTCCAATCAAGCTGATAGTAATCATCAAGGTTGACATATTGATAACCGTGCGATTTAAATTTTGCTGCCATAATATCAGTTGCCGATTTAATATTTTGCTCCGTTGGGTGTTTACGAATCGAACTCCAGCTGCTCCAGCCCATGAAAGGGAGTTGAGCTAAATTGTTATATGAGGAGGCTTTTACTTCCTCTGGATTTAATATGGAAACAGAGAAATTTCCACAAAGTACAGTGGAGCACGCGAACAAGGCTGTGATTATTTTCTTTATCATAAAAACTTCCCCCAAACTTCTTGCAAAAAAAATAGCCCAACACCGCTTAAATTGTGCATTGATAAGGGGGGCGGCACTATTTCAAATTTTTTTAATGATGAATTCTATGATAATACAGAATACTCGATATTTTAAGGAGCAATTTGTTCCAATTTACTTGGTTATGATTATAGGTAGAAAATAGTCAGAAAAAAAGGTGAGTGTATTTAATGATTCATATTGTAAATGGCGATGTAGTTGGTAATAAAATTAAACAAATAGAGGGGGACATCCTGGTTTGGAGAGAAATGTATGATTTTGGTCCCTTAAATTTAACCTGGTCAAAAGAAGAGCAAATAAAAAAACGTGCTCATTTTTTTGAAGAAAAACTTGAAATTCCTTCAGAAACTTTTATTCAAAATTGTCAAAATCAAGATCGCATATTATATGAGATACCGAAATCAGAGGAGGTTATTCTCTGGTTTGAGCATGACCGATTTGATCAAATCATGCTTATGTACTTACTAACAGAATTATCCTCTAAAAGCTGTGAAAATCTTTCGATGATCAGTATTGATCAGTATCCTGGTATAACACCTTTTTATGGATTAGGGCAATTATCATCAGAACAATTATTGGGACTGCTTGATAGTAGAATAAAGATAACAACTGAACAAATCCATGAGGCGACCACTGGATGGACTGCCTATAACTCCATTGAGAAAGAGGATATTGAAAAATGGATTTTATCTAAAAACCATACTTTACCGTTTCTCCTTCGGGTACTCCAAGATCATAAAAATTATTTTCCCTCCTTTCAAACCGGTTTAAATGAAGTTGAATATTTAGCGCTATCCTTCATTCGTGAAGGGGGATGTTTATTTTATGATTTGTTTTCTCGCATTATGGAAGAGAGAATTAACGATGGTTTAAGTAACTTGCATTTAGCAGCTATTATAAAAGAATTAATGAAAGGACCGTATCCGTTGCTTATAAGTGATATTCCATTGCCAAATTATCTCCAACCCGTTTCCAATCCAAAGTTGGAATTAACCTCTTATGGGTTAGATGTGTTAACAGGGGAGCAAAATCGAATGAATTTAGTGGGAATTGATTGGTGGGTCGGAGGAGTACATTTACATAACAGTTAGTTCAAGGGTCTGCCCCAACCTCCGGAATATAAGCTGAAATATAGTCTATTTACTGAAAAATTTAAATTGTTAAAATAATACATATTTATGTTAATCTTAAACTATCAATAAACAAGGAAGTGAATCACTTAATGAAAACTATTCCAGAAATTCTATTAAATGATGGGCTTACTTTGCCTGTTATTGGATTAGGTACATATAAACTAAAGGGAAATGAGGGAGTCCATTCTATCCTAAGTGCAATTGATACTGGCTATCGATTAATTGATTCTGCGTATAATTATGAAAACGAAGGTACTGTGGGTGAAGCAGTTAGATGCAGTTCCGTTCCAAGAGAAGAATTAAGAATTACATCTAAATTACCTGGCCGATATCAATCGTATGAGAATGCGGTTACCACCATTCAAGAATCCTTATATCGCGCAAATCTTGACTATTATGATTTATATCTTATTCATTGGCCAAATCCGAAACAAGATCAATATGTTGAGGCTTGGCAAGCATTAATTGACGCTAAAAAATCAGGACTGATTCGTTCGATTGGCGTTTGTAATTTCTTGCCTGAACATCTGGAACGTTTGCAAAAAGAAACAGGCGTGAAGCCAAGCGTCAATCAAATCGAATTACATCCATTTTTCAATCAAGCCGAGCAAAGAAAATGGCATGAAGAGAATAATATTTTTACAGAATCATGGAGTCCACTAGCTCGAGCAAATGAAGTATTATATAATGAAACACTTCAAACGATTGCTGGCCGTCATAACAAATCTATTTCTCAAATAATTTTACGCTGGCAATATCAGCTCGGGGCCATATCCATTCCTAAGTCTGCATCTCCTGAGCGGCAACTTGAAAATATATCGATTTTTGACTTCTCCTTGAATGAAACCGAGATGTCGCTGATTTCTGAACTAACCCGTCCAGATGGGAGAATAAACAATCAAGACCCTGCAGTATATGAAGAATTTTAAGTCAATGTAGGAGTTTTTAAAATTTTATCCAATTCTTACTTTACTTATTGGATTAATTGGAGTAGAATTTAGAAAATCATAAATATTGGAAATTTGCCGATTGGTCACCCAAAGGCTCCTAAACGTATTACACGTAGAGGAGCCTTTTTTGCATTTTGTGAATGCAGTAATCCCTTATAGGATTCGTTAAACAATGGTATTCGAAAAAATCAAGAGAGGGGTTGGAGAAAGTGAACATTGATCATCTGGAAGCTTTTATGTATGTAGTACATTTGGAAAGTATTCATAAAGCAGCTGAAGCTTTGTATTTATCTCAGCCAACCGTAACAGCAAGAATCAAAACATTAGAACGTGATCTTGGTATCGAATTATTTTTAAGAAAGGGGAGGAGTTTAACATTATCCGATGAAGGGAAAGCATTTATCCCCTATGCTGAGCAAATTATCAATACCTATAGTGAGGGGAAAAAACGTTTGAAAAGGGAAGAAAATCCTGAAGAAACTATTATTGGGGCAAATATGATAACTTCCCAATATTTTATACCTTTTGCTCTTCCTTTCATAAAGAAGGAAAATCCTGCATTGCGATTTAAATTTATATCCGCACCAAACGAAGTATTGCTCGATAAACTTCTTCAAAACCAACTGGATATCGCCTTTATGAATGATGTTAATCATCGTGGTATTCAAAAGCATGAGCTGCTAAATAATTCTGTCCGGTTAGTTGTGTATCCTGGACACTCTTTTCAATTTCAAGAAAATATATCTGTACAACAATTAGCCATGGAGCCATTGGTATTTTTTGAATGCGGTGCTTTTGACTGGAATCGGGTTCATAAATTGTTTGAAGTGGCAAATGTTGAACCAAATATCGAATTTTTAGTTGACCATCTTGAGGTAGCAAAATCGATTATTCTTAACAAAAATGCCATTGGATTTTTACCTTACCTCTGCATTAAGGAAGACCTTGAAAATGGCAATTTAATTGAAATAGATGTTTCTCATATTCTTCAAATCAATCAACGTATTTTTGCGACTCATTTGAAAAATGGTTTTCAGTATTCCAAGTTATGGAATGATATTCTTTTATCTGTTAAAGAATTTGAGAAGAAAAATATGATGGTTTATTAATTTAATTTTCTAAAGTGAACATTAAATTTTTCAATCAGTTAATCTATTACCATTTCAATCTTCTCGGTGGTAGGATAAATTTCAATCATAACTTTAAATATAAAAAAGGAAAAGTATCGTTTTAATTCCTAGTGTTCTGATTTGTGTTATTGGATATAAAAGGAGGAGGTTAAATATGCAAACACAAAAAAGTAAGAGTTCAGCTTGCTTTTTTTCAAAAACAAATAAATCAAAATCTTTTGAAAGTAGTCAATATCTTAATTTGCCTGATTTACAGTTTTTTATTTGGTGCAATCAAAAGTATAAGGTGAATAGAGGAGTCTATAATACGATAGATCAATGGTTTTATGAGTACGGCATTGTCAATATTCATTATCGGAGGATTCAGCTTTTGGCATTCTTGGATTTTTTCAAAGATAAAATTCTCGAAAAAGATAGACAGAAGTTTATCCGATTTGGCCATGGAGGACTTGCAAAAAGTCTGAATGAATTTATTAATGTTTTGCGTTAAAAAATGAAATTCTCTGTGCATCGTTTCTTCTCTTTATAAAATTTTTTAATTAAGATTAAATATTTTCCTATCAACGAAAGTATTGCCAGTTTAATATTTTCAGTGCTAGGATAAACATCATCAAATATAAACAGACTTTTCATATTTGTTAAGTCGGAATAAAATGGAGGGGAAAATATATGAGCTATAAGCTTAGTATTTTAGATCAAAGTCCGATTTTTCCAGGAAGCACAGCTTCTACTGCTTTACAAAATACAGTTCTGCTGGCTCAAAAAGCAGAAGAATGGGGGTATACACGTTTTTGGGTATCAGAGCATCACAATACGGATCAATTGGCAGGCTCCTCCCCTGAAGTACTAATTTCCTACTTATTGGCACGGACGAACAAGATTCAGGTTGGGTCAGGAGGAGTCATGCTTCAGCATTATAGTCCCTATAAGGTAGCTGAAAACTTTCATGTTTTATCCAATTTGGCACCTGGAAGGGTAAATCTTGGGGTTGGGAAAGCCCCAGGCGGACTTCCGTTATCCACAAAAGCGCTTCAGTATGGAAATGTTAATGATGGTAAAGATTTTAAAGAACGAATGATTTTTTTATTGGAATTAGTTCATAATTCGATTGATGTCAATCATCCTCTTGCAGGTATTCAAGCAACACCAATTCCTCAGGAAAAACCAGAAATTTTCCTGCTCGGAGCAAGTGCAAACAGTGCACAGCTTGCTGCTGATTTGGGTATATCATTTGTTTTTGCTAAATTTATCAATAGTGATGAACGAGTACTGGAAAAAGCTGCAAATCTATATCGAGAGGGTTTTCCACATGGAAGATTTATCATTTCATTATCCGTTATTGCTGCACCTACTCAGACAGAAGCAGAACAATTGAAAGGGGACAAAAAAATAGTCAAAGTCCATCTTCAGAGCGGAAGAACGGTTACGGTACAATCCATTGAGCAAGCAGAAGTTTTTGGAAAGCAATCCGGTGAATCATATGAAATCACTGAACAAGAAGCAGATATTATTGCGGGTACACCTCATTTTGTAAAGGAAGTTTTAAACCATCTTCACAAAACTTATCAGGTGGATGAATTTATTTTACATACACCAATTGAACAAGAAGTAGATAGATTTCAATCATTTCATCTATTAAGTCCCTTAAATTATGCAAATACGTTTGTCCAGCCTATAAGAAGGTAAGATTGACAATGGAGAGTTCATATATTTTTTTAAATAAAATACCAACTATTCAGGTGTGAATAATAAAGTATTTAGAAGCTGAAAGGAAGGAAAGTGAGATGTCAAAGAAAAGACAATTAAAATTGGGAACGATCATTCATGGTGTGGGAGGGAATATTGCGGCTTGGAGACATCCTAAGGTATTAACTGATGCCAGTGTGAATTTTGAATTTTATAAGGAGCAAGCCCAAAAATCAGAAAAGGCAAAATTTGATTTTGTTTTTATTGCGGATGGCTTGCATATTAACGAAAAATCATTGCCTCACTTCTTGAATCGATTTGAACCGCTTACGATTCTATCGGCACTGGCGGCTGTCACTTCACGAATTGGCCTTGCTGGAACTGTATCGACATCATATAGTGAACCGTTTACTATCGCACGGCAATTTTCCTCCCTTGATCATATTAGTCATGGCAGGGCAGGCTGGAATGTTGTAACTTCCCCATTAGAGAAAACAGCCTTAAACTTTAGCAAAACGATTGAAGAGCATCCAAAACATTCAAAAAGATACCGAATCGCCTCTGAATACCTAGATGTTGCCAAAGGATTATGGGATTCATGGGAAGATGATGCATTCATACGTAATAAAAAATCAGGTGCATTTTTTGATCCTGAAAAACTGCATCAATTAAATCACAGAGGAGAATTTTTCTCAGTACAAGGACCTCTAAATATTGGCAGATCAAAGCAAGGGCGGCCCATTATCTTTCAAGCAGGATCATCTGAAGATGGGAAAAACCTTGCTGCTAAAGATGCCGATGCTATTTTTACTAGTCAAGAAACGTTGGCGGATGCACAAAAATTCTACCAAGATGTCAAACGCAGAACTGCTGAATATGGTAGAAATCCGGATCACATTTTAATTTTGCCAGGAATCGAGCCGATTGTTGGTAAAACAGAGGAAGAAGCTGAACAGAAATATCAAGAGATTGCTAATTTAGTATCGATTGAACAGGCTTTGAACTATTTAGGGCGCTTTTTTGAACATCATGATTTTTCACAGTATTCACTCGATGAACCATTTCCAGAAATCGGTGATTTGGGTTCAAACAGTTTCAAAAGTGGTACAGATCGAATTAAGCAGGAAGCGAAAGAAAAAAACCTAACCCTTCGGCAGGTAGCACTTAGGGCGGCCACACCAAGAACTCCGTTTATCGGGACACCAGAAAAAGTAGCAGACCTTATTCAACAATGGTTTGAGGAATTTGGAGCAGATGGATTTATTATTCACTTTAATCTCCCAAGCAACTTAACAGGATTTATAGACCATGTTGTTCCGATTCTGCAGGAACGTGGTTTGTTTCGAACAGAATATGAATCTAACACATTGCGGGGTAATCTTGGACTCCCATTCCCGGTTAACCGTTATGCACAATCCATAGTGAAAAATGGATAAATGTGTTTTTATAATAAAAATATATAGCTTTATCATTAATCGTATTTTATACTTTTTTTATACTATTAATTCATACTTATTAAATAGGATTAGTTGGACATAAAAAGGGGTAGATATTGATGAAAGAAAAGTTTCCAATTATTAAGGGGGCAGAAAATTTTAAATTCAAGGGTAACAAAATTGGGATTCTCATTTCACACGGTTTCGTTGGTACTCCGCAAAGCGTCCGTTACCTGGGTGAAAGACTAGCTGAATTTGGGTATTCTGTTTTGGCTCCTAGATTAAAGGGGCATGGAACCCATTATACAGATTTAGAGAAATGCACGCATGAAGAATGGTTTGAGTCATTGGAAAAGGGTTATCAAGAATTAAAACAGGAATGTAGAGATGTTTTTGTATTGGGCCAGTCGATGGGTGGTACACTATCGCTTTGGCTTGCTCATAAATATAAGGAAATAAAAGGGATTATCTTAGTTAATCCTGCTTTGACGCTTCCTTCTTTTGAACAATTCAGAGGAAAAGGATTACCCCGTTATATTAATGAGGGAAATCCTGACATAAAAGCAAGGGGTGCTTACGAAATCACTTATTCAAAAGTACCAATTAAAGCCATTCATCAATTGCAAACACTTATGGACATAACGCCTGCCATAATACCAGACCTACATTGTCCTGTTCTGGGAATGAAGTCAGCAGTAGATCATGTCGTACCACCGGAAAATACGGATTATATTATTAAACACATAGAGTCAACAGAAAAGGAAACGATTGTTCTGCCAAATTCCTATCATGTAGCATCATTGGATCATGACAAAGATGTAATTGTAGAAGGGTGCCATCGTTTCGTTCAACAACAAGTAAGTCATCGTGTGGTATAGCTTTGGATTAATGAATCACCTATTCTTCTGATAGTTTTTATAAATGAAAACAATATATTTTTCTATCAGGTAAACTGTAGAATTCCTTTTCTTTACGTGTTAGGATAAAGCACAAGATTAAAAGGTATTCCTATAAAATAAATCAGAATTAAAAAGGAGGATCCTAGAATCAGCAGTCATGACACCAACTGAACAATTTAAGAATTTATGCCGGCTAGACAACTAGAGGCTCTCTATTTAAGATGATAAATCTTTAATGGGGAGCCTTTTTTGTTAATAAAAATTGAAATCTGATAGGGAGGAATAAAAATGGGAAAAGAATTATCTGTAGTGGTTTGGGCGAAAGAAGGTTGTTACTATTGTGGAGAGGTAAAACAATATTTACAGGATAAAGGAATTAAATACAAAACCATTGATGTTACGAATCATGATGAGCGACGTGATATTTTAGAGATCAAGTATGGAGTTCGTCATGTACCAGTTGTTGAAGTAGGCCAAAATGAAGTGTATGAGGGAGTAACAAAAGTAGGAATCGAACATTTAGAAAAAGTTCTTGAGAAAGTTAAGAAGAGTAAAATTTTGGTATAATTCCGACAAAAAATATATGTTTAGTAAGTGAATGCTTGAGAATTAGTATTTATACTACAATCCTGGCGCTAGTTGACGATAATTAGGAATTTAAGGATGGGTGGATTTCGAGATGAAGAAAACAATTGCTATATTTATGACTTTACTACTGGTTCTAATGCTTGGGGCATGCTCCTCACAAGAAACGAAAACAACATCGAAAGTTAGCTCCAAATCGAAAGTACAAAAAATATTCGTGGGAACAGGAACACAGTTTCCGAATGTCTGCTTTATTGATAAGAATGGAAAGTTAACTGGATATGATGTGGAATTAGTTCGAAAAATTGATGAGAAGTTGCCTGAATATCAATTTGAGTTTAAAACAATGGAATTCTCTAATCTTTTGCTAAGCCTTGAAACGAACAAAATTGATTTTATCGCTCACCAAATGGAAGTGAATAAAGAAAGACAGGAGAAGTTTCTTTTTAACAAAGAACCCTATAATATTTTTCCTCTTAATGTAACAGTTAATAAAGATAATAATGAGATTCATTCTATTAAGGATTTAAAAGGGAAAAAGGTAATCGTGAGTCCGACTAGTAACTCAGCAGTATTTATCGAAAAGTATAACAAGGAACATAATGCTGGCATACAAATTGTTTATGCAGGGAATGGGCCAGATTCTACCATTAATCAAATAAAAACAGGCAGAGCAGATGCCACTATTACCACACCATTTTCAGTAGATTTTAATAATAAGGCAGTTGATGCTCAGCAAAAAGTAGTCGGTGAACCGCTCTTAAATTCAAAAGTTTATTTTCTTCTAAGAAAAGATGAAACACCACTGCAAAAGAGAATTGACGAAGCGCTTGTTGAATTGAAAAAAGAAGGGGTAGTTAGCGAATTAAGTAAAAAATGGTTAGGAGCGGACTACACCGTAAACTTTTAAATAATGAGAAGTTAGTGTTTGGAGGTTGTCAAAAAATGGGGAAATCATTTGATCCTTTATTAATTATCGAGTTTTTACCAACACTCTTGCATTACCTAGGGGTAACGCTTCAGATCTTAGCGGCATCTATTTTACTGGGACTTATCTTCGGTGTAGCAGCCGCTATACCGAGGTTGTTTAAAATTCCTTTATTAAATCAATTGGTGATTCTATATGTTTCGTTTATTCGCGGGACACCGATTTTAATCCAATTATTCCTAGTATTTTATGGTCTCCCTGCTGTTCTTATGATCTTCCATCTTGATATTTCTAAGATGGAGGCCATCTATTTTGTCATTATTACTTATGCAATTAGTAATGGAGCAGGATTTTCAGAAATTTTTCGGGGAGCGATACGCGCAGTTGATAAAGGACAGACGGAAGCAGCCTATTCAGTTGGAATGACCAGCACTCAGAACTTCTTTCGAATCGTTTTACCACAGGCTATCCGGATTGCTTTTCCGAATATAGCAAACTCAGTTATTGGTTCATTAAAGGATACTTCACTTGCCTTTACCATTGGTGTGATGGATATGGTGGGCAGAGGTGATACGCTTATTTCAGCAACTGCGCATGCCCTGGAGGTATATATTTCCCTCTCGATTATCTATTATGCAGTTGTTCTACTATTTGAGAAGATATTTAAAATACTAGAAAAATATTTCAATCGTTATCAGAAAGCTGATTTATCAGTTGCTGCATAAAAAGGGGGAGATTTAAATGACAATTGATATTCCTTTTATTTGGATCGCTTTTAAAGAAATTATTAAGTCTCTTCCCATTACGCTCATTTTAACAATTGTCCCCTTATTGGTTGGTTTTTTAATCGGAATGGGTGTTGCACTAGTAAGGATTTATAAAACAAGGTTTGTATACCAGGCTGCTAATGGGTATGTTTCCTTTTTTAGAGGGACCCCTATTATCATGCATATTATGGTCATTTATTATGGAATTCCATTACTAGTGGACCAAGTATCGTCAAGATTTGATTTAAATATCCAATCCAGTAAGATTCCAATTGTTTTGTTTGTTTTAATCGCCTTGTCGTTAGCAGCAGGTGCCTATTTATCAGAAATTATCCGCTCAGGGATTATCAGTGTTTCAACAGGTCAATTGGAAGCAGCTTACTCAGTAGGGATGACTAAGCTTCAAGCAATGGTTCGGATTGTACTTCCACAGGCGTTGGCACAGTCAGTTCCCAATTTTACAAATGTCTTTGTCGGGTTTTTACACACTTCGTCAATGGCCTTTCTTGTATCTGAAAAAGAATTGACAGGAGCTGCCAATATTGTTGCTTCAACCAATTTGAAATTCTTTGAAGCATTTATCGCGGCAGGAATCATCTATTGGGGACTTACAATCATTGTGGAGGGTATTTCTTTTTTACTTGAAAAACGAGTGACAGCATATAGTCGAGGAGGCGTAGCATGATTATTTTAAAAGGAATAAAAAAATCATTTAATCAATTTCCTATTTTAAAAGATATTAATCTCAGAATTAATCGAGGAGAAGTTGTTACCATCCTGGGACCAAGCGGTTCAGGAAAAACTACTTTATTACGATGCTTGAATTTATTAGAAAGACCCGAATCTGGAATTGTTCAAATTGGAAATAGTCATGTTAACGCTGAAAAGATTACAAAAAAAGAAATGTTATCAATCAGAAAACAATCAGCAATGGTTTTTCAACATTATAATTTATTTGCTCATAAAACTGTGCTAGAAAACGTAATGGAAGGGTTAATTGTTGCAAAAAAAGTAAAGAAAAAGGATGCAAAAATGGTAAGTGAACAAGTGCTTGCAAAAGTCGGTCTCAGTGATAAGTTACATTACTATCCGTCTCAACTATCAGGGGGACAGCAACAGAGAGTAGGAATTGCAAGAGCGTTGGCATTAAATCCTGAAGTTATTCTTTTTGATGAGCCAACGTCGGCATTAGATCCCGAATTAGTTGGGGAAGTGCTTTCAGTAATTAAAGAAATTGCACAAGAGGGGATTACGATGGTGGTCGTTACACATGAAATGAGTTTTGCTAAAGAGGTGTCTGATCGTGTTTTGTTTATGGATGGGGGAGTAATAGTCGAGGAAGGAACCCCATTGGAGATTTTCCTTGCACCAAAGGAAGAACGGACGCGACGCTTCCTACAAAGAATATCGGGAGAATCATTTTTTACTCCCTTAAAAGAGCGGGTGAATTAGTTCATTTATAAGAAAGGGTGTTATATGTTGTGATTGATCAAATTGTTATAAAAGAATTACTAGAAGAAGAAAAAGAGGCAGTACGGCAATTATTGGTCGAAAGTTATCAACAATATAAGAATGAATATAAAAATGCTCGAGTTTGGGAAGAGTACCTAACTAATATAAAGGCATCTGTTGATAATCCTGAAGTAGAAAAAATCTTAATTGCCAAAAGTAATGACTATATCCTTGGTACCTTACAGTTATTTCTTTCCTCAGAAAAGGCATATCAAAGACCCGATTTACAGATTTTCTCACCGATTATACGGCTATTGGCAATTCACCCGGAAGCCCGGGGTCGTGGCATTGCACAAGAATTATTAAAAGCAGGTCTTCAATTTGCAAAGTCTCAAGGAGCAAACAAATTGTATTTGCACACAGGTGATAAAATGCAAAAAGCGATTCGATTGTATGAATGGTTTGGCTTTAAACGAGATCAAACGAAGGAATTTTTTAACCATGATATTTTAGTTAAATGCTATCGTTATGATTTATAAAGTGTAGGTACCAAACGAAAAAGTTTCATTTATAGACTAATGATATAAATAGGAGTGATTCGGATGGGGAATATACTTCGAGATGCTGTGGAAAAAAAACGCAAGAAATTAATTGAGAAATTAATTGCTTTTAATGTTTATAAGAAAGAAGATAAACACCTTTTTGAGTTATCACTAACTGAACTAGAAAACGAGTATAAAGCATTCAAATCACTTCAACATCCCCATTGTAATTTGGGGTCCATAAAATTTGCGAACAAAAAAAATAATAAATCGAGTATTTAAATAGAAGAAAGGGCGATTAAATCATGAGCAATATTACAATTATTTCCGGAAGTCCTTCAGAGGAAACACGATTAAATGGAGTTTTCCAAGAGGTATTAAACTATTTTCATGGGATAGGAAGTACTTCTGAAATAATAAATGTACGTGAGCTTCCTCCAGAAGCTTTGATTCAAGCAAAGTTTGATCGTAAAGAAATTTTGGAGGCAAATAAGAAAGTAGAGAATTCGAATATCATTGTTATTTTGACCCCTGTTTATAAAGCATCTTTTTCAGGTGTGTTAAAAACCTACTTGGATCTCTTGCCACAAAATAGTCTGGAGGATAAGACCATTTTACCCATTGCTGTTGGTGGCACTTTCGGGCATCTATTAATGATTGACTATGCCCTGAAACCTGTACTTACAACGTTGGGAGCAACCCACATTTTAAAAGGAGTATATGTTTTAGATAATCAAGTAAAGAAAATAAGCGATAATCGTTTTGAATTAGATTCAGAAGCCAAGAATCGGATAACTACTTCACTAAATTCACTAAATTTCAATAATCCCTCATTATCTACTGTAGGTGTTGACATAACTATTTAATAATGGATGTACCACACCAATATTTTTCTAGTAATGAGTTGGCTGGCTATATATTCATTTTTCATATTCCTTTGATAAAAAAATGGGATAGCCGGTAAGCGCTGTCCCATTTTTAAATTTTTGGAGCGAACATAGCATCTTATCACCTAATCGGGTGATATAATAAACTTGGAACTTTCATGTAAGTTGAAATGAATGCTAAAAATAGGAAGAAGTTTAATAGAGTTGGGTGATTTATTATGGATAAAGCGAAACAATATGTCTGGTATGCGAGCTATGGATCAAATCTAAATTCTGAACGATTTTTATGTTATATCAAAGGAGGAAGTCCTGAAGGGTCTACTAGAGTAGAGTCAGGATGTAGAGACCGTTCCCTGCCAATTGATGTGTCGGCTTTTACCATACCCTATCCTCTTTATTTTGCAAAAAAGGCAGCAGGCTGGGATTCCCAGGGTGTTGCCTTTATCGGTTTAAAACAAGATCCCGCTAACATGACCTATAGCACGAAATATCTTGTCACGACTGAACAATTTTTGGATATCGTAAGCCAAGAAAATGGTGGAATTGAATTTGATATTGATCTGAATGAAGTAATCGAGAACAGGTCGACTACTTTTCGATCATCTTGGTACGGAAATATTGTTTACCTTGGCGAGGATAAGGGCTATCCGATTTTCACTTTTACGGCTCCTTGGAATCTAGACGAAGTGGAATGGGAGAAACCTTCGCAATCCTATTTATCCACCATTATAAAAGGCCTGCGAAGTAATTATTCAAATAAGGAGATCTACGATTACATCCAAAATAAACCAGGCATAAAGGGTTTATATACTGGAGAAGAATTAATCAGTATTGTTTTTAAATAAGCCAAGGGGTCTGAACTCATAATAAGGGGAGATAGGCAATGATTAGTAAAATGGAACATGTGGCGATAATTGTTACGGATATGGATCGGTCGATTCAGTTTTACTCTGATATTTTTGGATTTAAAGTTCGCCTCCGGGGGACTAATCCAAATCGGGAAATGGCTTTTATCTATCTAGAATCGCAACCGGATATGGAGATTGAATTGATCCGTGATATTAAATTTTTAGGAGAATATAGTGACAAGGGAATTGTTAATCATCTTGCCTTCACAGTAACAAATATTGATGAGACGATTCAGTATTTAAAGAAAAAGGGAATCGAGTTTCCTGCTGATGAAGTCAAATCAACGCTTGAAGGCGGCCGGATGATTTTGTTCCCCGGCCCGGATCAGGAACTATTACAGCTTGTTGAGCGAGCAAAATAAATGTTTTTTTATATAAATAGAGGAGCCATTTCGTTATCGAAGGGGCTCCTCTTTTATTTTTCCTTTATAATAATTTGTTTACATACTTTATCCCATTTTTCAAGTAATTAAAAAGAATCCAATCGGGTCCATAAAATTAGTTTAGGCTTGGCGTATAAAACAGCCATTCCTACTTTGTTATTCAGCGTCTTTTTCTGTCGCCGATGGATCCATTTCTGTTGAAGGATTAATAAGAATGCCATTAATTTCATCTCTTAATACATCTCTGAACACAAAGGCTGCAACTTCATTAAAATTATTATAGAGGTCGGATATGTCGTCGTTAAAAAATTGAATGACACTCTGTGTGAATACAGGATACACCGAAGGAGTATCTGGAGAAAAAAGTTTTGTTTCAGCAAATTTAAAATAGCGATTTGAAGATAATGCATCATCAAATAAATCGACAAGACCCTCCGCAGTAAAGTTACGTCCATATGGTCTGACGATGGATTTTTCATAAATGACGATTGTATTCACCAAGATATTTCCTAATTCTTTTTGCAAGTTTAGAATCGTCGCCAATGCCCGAGCTTTTTTCCGACTGCTAAAAACAATGATAGGGATTAAATATCCTCCCTCTTGTGGAAACTCAATTAAATTAAGCACCTGTAAATTTGGATCATTGCCAATTGAATTTTTTAGTTCGTTAAAATAAGTATACTGTGGGGGGCTTAATTGAGGCAAATCTGATTGTGTCATTTGTATTCCTCCTTTTCATTCATTCGTATAGTATGAGACCGGTTTTTTTCTGAAACGGACAAATAACCATTTTGAAGAATTTTAATAGTTATTTCTTCCCGAGGTACAAATGTAGGGGTAGTCCCCCTGCGGAGTTCACCTTTTACCATACCAGGATACTGACCCAAGCCTTTAATTATTTTCAATGATGGGCACATTAAAGGTGATTGAAAAGATAACAAATTAAAAAGAATTTCTTTATTGCATATCTAAAATATCTGTGCTAATCTAAATGTGTAATCGGTTACACATAAGAGGTGAAACAAAAATGGCTACAATACGAGATGTCGCGAAAAAAGCTGGAGTATCTGTAGCGACGGTTTCAAGAGCCTTGAATGATAAAGGTTATATCCATGAAGATACGAGAAAGCTTGTCGAGAAAGCGATTCAAGAATTAAATTACAAACCAAATGAAGTAGCAAGATCGCTCTATAAGAAAAAATCTAGATTAATCGGCCTATTGCTTCCGGATATTCGAAATCCGTTCTTTCCCGAGCTAGCGCGCGGGGTAGAGGATGAGATGCAGGAACATGGTCTAAGGCTGATCATTGGCAACGCTGATGAAAAGCCCAAGAAAGAAATTGATTATATCGATACCTTTAAACAAAATAATGTAATCGGTATCATATCTGCAACCAATCAGACCGAAATGAGCTATTATGAAAATTTAGATTTTCCAGTCGTATTTATGGATCGGACAGCTAATGAACATCCATCCGTTTATGCAGATGGCTTGGCCGGTGGAAAACTGGCCGCACAGGAAATGATTAAAAGAGGTAGCAAGCGAATTACGCTGCTTCGGGGACCGATTGAATTAAGGACAGCACAAGACCGGTTTAAAGGCGCAATCAATGAGCTTTGTAATTATAATGTTAATTTTAATGTGATGACTACGGCTTCTTTTACCTTTGACGATGCAGATAAAATAGCGAAAGAATTATTTGAAAAGTTTCCGGAGACAGACGGAGTGATTGCCAGTAATGATCTTGGTGCAGCGGCAATTTTGCATGAGGCATTAAGAAGAGGGATTTCTGTTCCGGACGAATTGCAAATTATCGGATATGATGATATCCCGCTCAGCAGCTTATTGTACCCGGCTTTGTCGACGATTCGCCAGCCTGCCTATGATATGGGAAGAGAAGCAGCAAAATTATTGATTCAAATCATAGACGAAAAAAAAATGGAACATAAAAATATTCAATTGCCTGTTACATTTATTGAAAGGCAAACAACAAGAAAGGTTGAAGAAAATGGCTAAAATAACCGTTATTGGAAGTTCATCGATGGATTTAGTTGTTACAGCCCCAAGACGTCCAAATAAGGGTGAAACGATTCTTGGTGAATCTTTTAAAACTGTGCCTGGCGGGAAAGGAGCCAACCAGGCAGTTGCTGCTGCAAGATTAGGAGCAGAGGTTTATATGGTTGGATGTATTGGTGGCGATGTATTTGGAAAAACCATTCTTGATAATTTTAAAGAAAATGGCGTTTTTACCACTTATGTGGAACCGGTTACACATTTAGAAAGTGGAACAGCTCATATTACCCTTGCTGATGGTGACAACAGCATTATTGTTGTTAAGGGTGCAAACAATTATGTAACACCTGATTTCGTCGAAAAAGCGCTCGATGTCATTCGTAAATCAGATATTGTTTTGATTCAGCAAGAGATTCCTGAAGAAACAGTTGAATATGTTTGCGAAAAATGCCATGAATTCGGTGTTCCTCTTTTGGTAAATCCTGCACCGGCAAGGCCAATCTCTAAGGAGGTCATTGAAAAGGCAGCCTATCTTACACCAAATGAATCTGAGGCTTCCATTCTTTTTGAAAATCAAGACCTTCATACTGCCTTAAAACAATATCCAAACAAAGTGTTCATCACAGAAGGTAAAAACGGCGTTCGCTTCCACGATGGGGAAAAAGAAGTAGTCGTTCCTTCCTTTCCAGTAGAAGCAATTGATACCACAGGAGCAGGCGATACGTTCAATGCTGCCTTTGCCGTCGCGTTAGCGGAAGGAAAGAGCGTTGAAGAAAGTGTCCGTTTTGCCAATCGCGCAGCCTCTCTTTCAGTGACTAAATTTGGGGCGCAGGGCGGTATGCCAACAAGAAAAGCAGTAGAGGGGAGTTTGTAACATGAAACGCCATGGAATTTTAAATAGTCATATTTCCAAGGTTTTAACCGACCTCGGTCATACTGATTATATTGTCATCGCCGATGCCGGGTTGCCAATACCCGAAGGTGTAACAAAAATCGATTTAGCGATTAAACCCGGGGTGCCAACTTTTAAGGAGATTACCGATGCAGTTGCGGATGACATGGTGATTGAAAAATGTATCATCGCCACCGAAATCGAACAAGGCAATCCAGAAATAGAGCAATTTTTAAAAAGAAAATTTACCGGTATTGAAATGGCAAAGGTTTCGCATGAAGAGTTTAAGCAATTAACCAACAAGGCAAAAGCCATTATCCGAACAGGCGAAGTTACACCCTATGCCAATTGTATATTACAATCAGGTGTATTTTTTTAAGAGCTAAGATCGGGTTGGACGTTTTTGAAATGTCTCTCTCCATTTTTTCCAAATCGAATGAGGTGATATGAATGCGCATTTCGATGCAGAACATCTATAAAGCATTTGGTACCAATCAAGTCTTAACAGGTGTTGATTTTGAACTAATAGACGGGGAAGTCCACGCATTAATGGGCGAAAATGGGGCCGGAAAATCAACTATGATGAATGTGCTGACAGGACTTCATACGCATGACCAAGGCACCATCACCATTGATGGCAAGGAAACCTATTTTAAGAGCCCAAAAGAAGCCGAACAAAACGGGATTACCTTCATCCATCAGGAACTAAATATTTGGCCGGACATGACCGTTTTAGAAAATTTGTTTATCGGCAAAGAATTGAAGTCCCCGCTTGGTTTGTTAAAAACAAAAGAAATGAAAGCGTTAGCTAAACAGCAGTTTGACCGATTAGCCGTTTCGATTCCTCTCGATCAAGAGGCTAGTGGCTGCTCTGTAGGAGAACAGCAGATGATTGAAATCGCTAAGGCGTTAATGACGGATGCCAAGGTCATTATCATGGACGAACCAACGGCCGCTTTGACAGAAAGAGAAATCAGCAAGCTTTTTGATGTGATTGCTTCCTTGAAAAAAGAAGGAGTATCAATTGTCTATATTTCTCACCGTATGGAAGAAATCTTTGCCATTTGTGATCGAATTACTGTCATGCGCGATGGC
This sequence comes from Neobacillus sp. GCM10027624, assembly GCF_042675345.1. NCBI lineage: Bacteria > Bacillati > Bacillota > Bacilli > Caryophanales > Bacillaceae > Neobacillus > Neobacillus sp. GCM10027624. Next base: position 168,219 of record NZ_JBHTHD010000023.1, on the reverse strand, counting down.
AAGACCGTTGATACAAAGGCTATTCCCGATACAAATTTTGATGAAGTCGTGAGGAAAATGGTCGGAAGGGAATTAACAGACAGGTTTCCAAAAAGAACATCAAAACCAGGCGAAACGGTACTGGAAGTAAAAGGGCTAACCAAAAATGGAGTATTCCATGATGTGAATTTTTCTGTTCGATCTGGCGAAATCGTTGGGATTTCTGGATTAATGGGAGCAGGGAGAACGGAAATCATGCGGGCAATCTTTGGACTGGATTCCTTTAACAGCGGCGAAATTTGGCTGAATGGTAAGAAAACGGCCATCAAATCTCCTGACCAGGCTATGAAAGCAGGTATAGGTTTTATCACAGAGGACCGAAAAGATGAAGGGCTGATCTTAGATTTTTCGATCAAGGAAAATATGGTTTTGCCCTCCCTTTATAGTTTTGCTCCGAAAGGGATTATTAAAGAAAAAAGTGAAAAAGACTTTGTCAATCTGCTGATCAAACGCTTGACTGTAAAAACGGAATCAGCTGATATTGCAGTTGGAAGTTTATCTGGGGGGAATCAGCAAAAAGTAGTCATTGCCAAATGGGTTGGAATTGGGCCGAAGGTACTGATATTGGATGAACCAACGAGAGGTGTAGACGTTGGGGCAAAAAGAGAAATCTATCAACTGATGAACGAGCTGACGGATCGGGGAGTCGCCATTATCATGGTTTCATCGGAGCTTCCTGAGATTCTTGGAATGAGCGACCGAATTCTCGTGGTTCATGAAGGAAAAATAAGCGGTGAATTGAAAAGTGATGAAGCAACCCAGGAAAAAATTATGACATTGGCAACGGGAGGTCAGTGAGATGAACGCAATCAATGAAGGGACAAAAGCTGGCAAGGCAAATTTTATGAATACGATTACGCAGAAACTTGGACCGCTTCTCGGACTTATTATTTTAATTGTGATTGTTTCCATATTAAATCCAAGTTTTCTAGAACCTTTAAATATACTAAACTTATTGCGCCAAGTGGCCATCAATGCGTTAATCGCATTCGGTATGACCTTTGTTATTTTAACAGGAGGAATTGATTTATCAGTCGGTGCGATTCTAGCCCTATCCAGTTCTTTAACGGCAGGTATGATTGTATCGGGTCTTGATCCGATCTTGGCGATTATTGTCGGTTGTATTCTTGGCGGAATCATGGGAATGGTCAATGGTCTCTTGATTACAAAAGGAAAAATGGCTCCATTCATTGCCACATTGGCGACCATGACAGCCTTTAGAGGTTTGACACTTGTTTATACAAAAGGAAACCCAATCACAGGGTTAGGCGATAATTACTTATTCCAGTTATTTGGCCGTGGTTATTTTCTGGGAATTCCTGTTCCAGCGATTACGATGATTGTAACGTTTGTATTATTATATATTGTTCTTCATAAAACCCCATTTGGCCGAAAAACCTATGCCATCGGAGGAAATGAAAAGGCCGCGCTAATTTCGGGTATTAAAGTACCAAATGTGAAGCTGATCATTTACGGTCTTTCCGGTTTACTTGCTGCGTTAGCAGGAGCGATTTTAACATCACGATTGAATTCAGCGCAGCCGACAGCCGGTACTTCCTATGAACTCGATGCCATCGCGGCAGTTGTATTAGGAGGGACAAGCCTTTCAGGAGGGAAAGGAAGAATTTTTGGAACGCTGATCGGTGCGTTAATTATTGGTACATTAAACAATGGTTTAAATCTTCTTGGTGTATCTTCATTCTATCAACAAGTAGTAAAAGGGATTGTAATCATCATTGCTGTATTACTTGATCGGAAGAAATCAGCATAAGGAGAGAATTTTTATGAAAAAATTAGCTGTACTATTGATATCATTATCGCTCTTGCTTTTGGGCGCCTGTTCGATGCAGCCGCCTGAATGGGCTAAGCCGGCGAAAAAGGAAAATTTAAAAGATGTGAAGATTGGCCTATCCGTTTCCACCTTAAACAATCCGTTTTTCGTTTCTTTAAAAAATGGGGTCCAAAAAGAAGCGAAGGTATTGGGAATGGAAGTAAAGGTTGTTGATGCACAAAATGACTCTGCAAAGCAAATAAATGATGTAGAAGATTTAATTCAGCAGGGTGTTGACGTTTTGCTAATTAACCCGACAGATTCTGCCGCAATCTCAACAGCTGTTCAATCTGCAAACAATATTGGAATTCCTGTTATTACGCTTGACCGTTCTGCTGATAAAGGGAAAGTTGCAGCATTAGTCGCTTCAGATAATATCAAAGGCGGAGAAATGGCAGGGAATTACATTGTGAAAGAGCTTGGGGAGAAAGCAAAAGTTGCTGAACTTGAAGGTGTACCAGGTGCCTCCGCCACACGTGAACGAGGAAAAGGGTTTCATAATATCGCCGATCAGAAATTGAATGTAGTAGAGCAACAATCTGCTGATTTTGACCGGACCAAGGGATTAACGGTAATGGAAAATTTACTTCAAGCAAATCCGGATATTCAAGCAGTCTTTGCCCATAATGATGAAATGGCATTGGGGGCGATTGAAGCAATCAATAGTTCTGGTAAAAATATTATGGTCATTGGATTTGACGGGAATGATGATGCACTGAAAGCCATTAAAGCTGGAAAAATGGAAGCAACGGTTGCTCAACAGCCGGAATTAATCGGAAAACTTGCTGTTGATGCCGGCAGAGATGTGGTTCAGGGTAAAAAGGTAGCAAAAAAGATTCCAGCACCATTAAAATTTGTGACAAAAAACTAAATGAGTTCTTTCAAAAAGACCTGTTCCTGTAATGAGGGACAGGTCTTTTCAATTTCCTTTAAGGAAAAATGTATAAAGCCGTTGTTTTAGGACTATATATAAATATATTTTAATAGTTTAGAATGAAAACTTTTGTATAATTACTAGATATAGGATATTTTTTAAAAATAGAAAAATAAACTAGAGGGAATGTTTTCGATGAATAAGGACTTAATTTTTGATACAGATGCATGCTACCGACAAGCTGAAGAAAAGGCTGCGCAATATTTTCAATCACTGTTTATCCAGGTTCAGCAAAAGACTTTTGTCTCTGTCTTATCAAAAGACATTCAGTCCTGGAAACATAATCATATTCATCGTTATCCATCCCTCTCTTTTTTTTCACGTAAAAAAGAAAGAACAGGATATTACAATCATATCCGATGGCTTGATTATACAGGAAAACTAGATCCGTATTTAGATCGAAGTATCTCATATATATTTATGCGGGATTTGGGTAAAGCCTTGGATTCTCCTGACACACAAAAGAGAATCCGTCAGGTAGTTGATCACTTGAAAAATCAACTGACACAGCCTCTCAAAACAGAAATGTTTAGTTTGGCCGGAATGTATCGGTGGGGCCAGAAGGAGCGTATTGAATCTACGATTATCTGGTTGATCAATAAACTTAAGACGGTTTCCGAAACAATTCCAAAGGGGATGGACGCGGAGAATGCCCAGCGAAAATTAATAAAAATCATTGGCGGCGTCGTCATGCACGTGACGGAGGAGATGGACAAGGAGATTTCGCCGAAAGAACGTGCCCACAAACTGGATGAAGCGATTCGGTTGGGATATTCGTATGGGCTGACCTACCCTTTTATTGACGACCTTCTCGATGCCAAAGTCTTATCCGATGAAGAGAAAAAACAATATTCCAATCTAATCCGGACCACCCTTATTACTGGTAATGTGCCTGAGCTGGGGGAGTGGGCTTTTGCGATTGAAGACATGATTCGCCCGATTCATGCAGAACTTCGAGAAGCCTTTGAATATATTAAGGCCCATCAACGACCTAAAACATGTAAAAATTTTTTTGAGCAATCCTTTGTATTCTTTCATGCTCAGGAAGTGGACCGTGAAAAGAATCTATCCAATCCAAACTATACCAATGAAGAACTTTATCTTCCTATCATTTTAAAATCTTCTTTTTCCCGATTGATTGCCAGGTATGTTATTAGTGCCCCTGAGGACGAGGGTTTTGACAACCGTACCTTCTTTTACGGCATTTATAATCAGTTGGCGGATGATTTTGCTGATATGTTTAATGATTGGGAGGATGCTGCGGTAACTCCCTATACCTATTATCTAAAATATCATCAGAAGCGTAAGGATTTGATCAACCCCTTCGAGTTATACTGGACGGTTATTGCCAATTTAATTCATAACGTGTATCACTCGGATCTAAAGACCTGCGAAGTGATACTCGATCGCGCCATTAATGGCCTGAAACGTTTTAAAAAACGAATGGGTACAGAAAAATACAATGAAGTGTTGGGGCTATTTGCTTCCGGTGTACCAAAATTCAATCGACTGATTCAAAAAATGGTCCGAAAAGCAGCGGATGTAGATTTCTTTGATAAACTTCTTCGAGATCATGTAATTACGATTTTGAAAAATGAACGGAAAGAGCAGGATGAATTTTCTAATACGATTGAGAGTATACGTGAGCAGATGAATCGACTTTTGCCGATTCCCAAAGTTGAATTTCACGATTCAATCATTGAGGCTGCAAATTACAGTTTGAAAGGTGATGGAAAGCGGCTGAGACCCATTATTACTTGGGTGATGGGGGTTAACGCCTATGGATTTCATCCGCAAGCGATGGTACCGCTGTTAAAATCTTTGGAATATATGCATACTGCCTCGCTTATTTTTGATGATTTGCCATCCCAGGATAATGCATCTACCCGCAGGGGGCGTCCTACACTCCATCAGACATATAATGCGGCTATTGCTGAATTATCCGGCATCTTCTTAATTCAAAAGGCGACAGAAGAACAAGCCTCTCTTGACCAGTTTGATGCGAAAACAGTGCTGCAGTTGATTCAGTATTCTTCTCGTGTTACAGAGAGTATGTGTATGGGACAGGCGATGGACTTAGAGTCTAAAGGGAAACCAATGACACTCGAACAATTGAATACGATGTGCTTTTATAAAACGGGAATAGCCTTTGAGGCGTCACTCATCATGCCAGCGATTCTAGCCCAGGTTGAGGAAGATGAAATGACGGCCTTGAAAAATTTTGCCCGCCATGCCGGCATTGCTTTTCAGATTAAGGATGATCTGCTAGATGTGGAAGGGGATCGGGTCTTACTTGGAAAACCAGTCGGAATAGATGCTGAAAATAACCGCTCGACTTTCGTGTCTATTCTTGGGGCGGAGGGCGCTCGAAAAGCGATGTGGGAACATTATTGTCTGGCAATCGAGGCGCTGCAAGAAGTGCCGCGCAATATCACTTTTTTGAAGCATTTATTGAATTATATGGTAAACCGGGAACGTTGATTGAATGAAAAAGGCCATTTTGGTCTTTTTTTATTTCAAAAATATGGTATTTTATATTTAGATAATTAACTAAATATAAAAGGAGAGGCTTAAATGAACGAAGTTTTTAAGGCACTAGCCGATCCAACAAGAAGAAAAATTCTTGATTTGTTGAAAGAGCAGGATTTAACAGCGGGTGAAATTGCCGACCAATTCGATATGAGCAAGCCATCCATCAGTAATCATCTGAAAATCCTTAAATCTGCAGGATTAGTTCTTGATGAAAAAAAGGGCCAGTTTATCCTTTACTCGTTAAATTCCACTATTTTGCAGGATGTCATCAAGTGGCTGCTAGATAAAAAAAGTTAAGGGGGAGAAGCGCGTGAGGAAAAATAAGCTTTATTATATAACAATGGGAATTGCAATCATTACATTGCTGCTAAATCTCTTAGCCTATCCAAATTTACCGGCCAAAGTGCCTGTGCATTGGGGCATCAATGGCGACGTTAACCGCTATGGACCAAAACTGGAACTTGTCAGCCTTGGTGCATTGCCTATTATCTTATTCTTTTTCCTAAACTATTTACCAGCAATAGATCCGAAAAAGCAATCCTATAAATTGCATAAAAACGCCTACTCAATTATGAATCTGGTGATTATCCTGTTTTTATCCTGTATGAACCTAATTGCCATTGCAAGTGCACTTGGGCTTCATGTCCCTTTTCAAAAGGTAGTACCCATACTTTTTGGAATACTTTTCATTGTCCTAGGTAATTACATGGCGCAAATTCGCCATAATTATTTTATTGGTTTTCGATCACCATGGACACTTGCCTCCGAATATGTGTGGAAAAAAACGCATAGATTTGGTGGCTATGTTTTAGTCGCTATTGGACTTATATCTCTTATAGCAGGCTTGCTTGGTTCAATTGGAATGCAGCTATTCTTTGCGGCGTTAGTTTTTGGGATTGCGGGGATCTACTTATATTCGTTTTTGTTATTTAAAAAGAATTCTAACAGGGACGTGTAGGTATATTGGTTTTTGAGGAAGCGGACAATAAAAGTGTATTATAAATAAAGATGATTTAAATACACTTAAAAGAGGTGTGAAATCCACCTAATCAGCGAATGAAAAAACAATCTATTAAAAGGAGTTACCATGACAAATCAAAATGAAACAGGCTGGAATTTTGACAATAGTTATGCGCGGTTGCCAGAATCATTTTTTACCAGTCAAAATCTAAACCCAGTACGCTCACCTAATTTAATTATTCTTAACGGTCCATTATCGGCATCACTAGGGCTGGATGCCGATAAACTTCAATCAGGGGATGGCATCGCAGTACTTGCCGGCAATAGAATTCCCGAAGGCGGTTCCCCCCTTGCTCAAGCCTATGCCGGACATCAATTTGGGCATTTTACTATGTTAGGTGATGGCCGTGCGCTGCTGATTGGTGAACAGATTACCCCTCAAGGGGAACGCTATGATATTCAACTCAAGGGTTCAGGCAGGACTCGGTATTCCCGAGGGGGAGATGGCCGGGCAGCGCTTGGTCCAATGCTTCGTGAATATATCATCAGTGAATCCATGAATGCACTTGGGATTCCGACCACCAGAAGTTTGGCAGTGGTGGAAACGGGCGAGACCATTGCCCGCGAAACTTATTTGCCTGGAGCTATCTTGACTCGTGTGGCTGCCAGCCATATCCGAGTCGGCACTTTTCAATATGTGGCAAAATGGGGAACGGTTGAGGAACTCCGCACCCTCGCTGACTATGCAATAAAACGCCATTACCCAGACATCGAGGCGAATGAAAATCGATACCTCTCTCTGCTTCAGGAAGTAATTAAACGTCAAGCGTCGCTTGTTGCGAAATGGCAGTTAGTTGGCTTTATTCACGGTATAATGAACACTGACAACATGACAATTAGCGGGGAAACGATTGATTATGGTCCTTGTGCCTTCATGGATACATATGATCCAGAAACCGTCTTCAGTTCGATCGATGTTCAAGGACGCTATGCTTATGGCAATCAGCCATATATGGCTGGTTGGAATCTTGCGCGATTTGCAGAAACGCTTTTGCCACTGTTGCATGAGAATCAAGAAGAAGCTGTAAAAATTGCTCAAGATGCCATTTCCGGTTATATGGATTTATATCAGAAGAATTGGCTTGCAGGAATGAGAGAAAAGTTGGGGATTTTTAGCGAGGAAGAGCAGGATGCAACCCTTGTGGAAGAACTCCTCAGTATAATGCAGCAATACCATGCGGACTATACGAATACCTTCCGCGGACTAACGATCGATAAAATGAAAGATATGCCTCTCAATGGGACTCCAGAATTTACGCAATGGCATGAAAAATGGCAGGCAAGACTAGGGAGGCAGGAGGAATCCAGAGAATCTTCCCTAGAGTTAATGCGAAACAGCAATCCTGCAGTTATTCCGCGGAATCACCGGGTAGAAGAGGCGCTCGAGGCTGCGGTAAATGAGGGAGACCTAAGTGTGATGGAAAAACTGCTTAATGTTCTTTCAAGTCCTTATGTATACAGCACTGAACAAGAAGAGTTCTGTACATTGCCAGCACCATCAAATCTCCCTTACCGAACTTTTTGTGGTACATGATGGTGTTAGTTAAAAAACTAGGAGCAAAATAGTGATCCTGATAAGCCTTATTTCGTGAATCTTTTTAGTTAGCTAGCCAATAGTCGGTCAATGCAATAGGAAAAGAGAACAAGTGTAACAATCTCTTTTCATTTCGGCCGGCTATTTTTTTACCCGATACGAGAAATTAAGAACATATTTATCCATATAATCGGAAGGAGCAGTAAAATATATTACAATTTTGTGAAGGATTAAACGACTTGAACATTCTACAAAATGGGATGTTATAATTAAACAGTAATCTTATTAAATTCTACTCGACGTTCAACTTCCATTTACTTTCCTCAAATCTCCTGGATTTTCACCCTACTGTTTATTCCTATTTCTATCATTTATTCTTAAATCAGTTATAAGGAGCCATTTTTCCATGGACACTAGAACAAAATGGAATATTAAACATCAAGATCGCCTAAAAAAATTAGATGTGCACGCGCCAAATCCAAGATTAAAAAATCTATATCCCTATCTTCATGGCGGAACGGCCCTTGATCTTGCCTGCGGTCTAGGAGGAAACAGCTTATATCTCGCAAGTTTGAACTATCAGGTTCAAGCCATTGACATATCTGAGGTTGCGATTAACTATCTTCAAGAACAGGCTGCAAAGGATAAACGCAATATCATACCACAAGTATGTGATTTGACGGAATTGAACAATCTTAGATGGGAAGACAATTCCATTGATTTAGCGGTCATTACCTATTATCTAGATAGATCGTTATTTCCCATGTTGAAGAAGTTTATAAAAGAAGAAGGTTATTTGTTTTTTGAAACCTATTATCTTAAATCGCAAAACGAGAATCAGGGGATATCAAAACAATATAAACTAGAGCCTCAAGAGCTGCTAGAAGAATTTCGAGGCTGGAAAGTGCTTTTATTTGAGGAAAATGAACAAGAGGGACGGCAAACCATCTTTGCTAGAAAAGTAAAAGGAGTGGTAAATCATGACCCTATATCGGAATGATTCTATACCTGTAGAGGATTATTTTAAAATTCGAGAAAATTCAGAGGGAATTTTAGAATATATTGACAGATTTGTCTATATGTCACCTTCCCCTACGACAAAACATCAACGATTATCAAGAAAACTTCTTATCAAATTGGATCATTTCTTGGAAGGGAAGCCTTGTGAGGTATTTCATGCCCCATTTGATATCGAATTAAATAAGGAAGGGGTGGAAGGAACGAACATTGTTATCCCAGATCTCAGTGTTATATGTGATAAAAGTGGTTTTACAGAAGCACGCTATATTGGAGTTCCCAACCTCCTTGTCGAAATATTAAGCCCCTCTAATCAATCCCATGATTTAATTACCAAATTAAATATTTACATGAATTACGGTGTCAAAGAGTATTGGATTGTTAATCCAATGCTGAATTCTGTAACGGTTTATTCTCTTAATAGTGAAGGTATGTATGACCAGCACGATTTGAAAACGGAGCGCGGAACAGTTACATCGAAATTTTTAGATGGTTTTAGCGTGGATTTAAAAGATCTATTTTATTGAAAGGATTGGTTTACATGATGGAGATGAAAACTGTGGAGAAGATTATTGAGTTTGCACAGTCAGGAACAAATACAAAAAGTTTTCGGCCGGATTATCCTGTTTCTGAGGAGTTAAGGGAAAAGATGTTGGATACCTTTAGCGATTTTATGGACTTTACGCTAGATGCCTATTTTCATGAGGTTGCTCCCTTTTTAGAGGAATATGTAGAAGAACTTAAAACGAGGGAAGAGAAAAAAGATATTTTGCTGCATAATTTATTTTGGTGGCGAATTGTGTATGATGCCAACTACAATTATAGTGAAAGCTGCATTGCTGAATATTTAGCTGAAAAGGATCGAGGGTTGGATAGGGGACCTGTGATTGAATCATGGTTAAGGGAATATTGGAAGGCAATCCCTAAATTCTATTATGTTGGCTATAAATATAATGATCGTTTCTTTGTTGTAGTTGATATTTTAACAGAAAAAACAATTGATGTACTTGTGTGTGACCCGCTTGCAATCCCTCCTGAAAATGGGGAAGTTGTTGTGGGGACGCTAATCCCGTTAGGAGAAGGTTTACATGCTCCGATTGTTGATTTTTACCATTTTGATTATGAAGCAAGAATCGATATAGCCAGACATGTACACTACTATTATGAAAGATTTTCAAAAAATTCGACTCCACACGAAACTTTTCTTCACGTACTTTCCGCTATGCTGCAAATCGAAAGACTTATTTTCATAGAAACTCATGAAAAAAAACCTCCAAAATAATTCTTCTATTCCATAAAACTTTTTTGTTTTTTTTGTGAAAATTTATCCATCCAATTATAATCATCGGAAATTTATTGATGTTTTTTTAGGATAATATATCTATTTTGAGAAAATTTTGCTAAAAAAATCCTTGGAAAACTTGATATAGGGTGATTGATAGTCTATTATAAAAAATGTCCTTAAACAATCAAAATAAAAATTAATATCTTTTTTATTACAACCTCTTTTGTGAAATAAAGGGAAAAAGTTTTTTATAAAAATTGAATAGTAATAGGAAAAGGTGCGCTAAAACAGCGCTTAAAAGGGAAGTACGGTTAGAATCCGTCACGGTACCCGCCACTGTTATGAGGAGTTTCATTGCAAATGTCACTGAAGTTTTTTCGGGAAGACGTAATGAAATGATGAACCTGAGTCAGGAGACCTGCCTTGTCCTATTTGCTTCATGAAACCTACGGGAATATAGGTAGTAGTGCTGAAAAATACCAACATTATACTTTATTGTGTGTATTTAATCTGCACCCCTATATTCATAGGGGTGCTTTTTTGTCTTAAAAATCAAAGGGAGAGTGTTTTATGACGACCTGGAATTTAAATGGAACGAAACACCATGTACTTATTTGTAACGGCAGCAGCTGCATGAGAAAAGGGGGGGAGGAAGCAACAGTGGCCATTCGCAACGAGATTAGCAATCTGGATTTGGACGCATTCATACATACAACAAGAACAAGATGCAATGGTAGATGCAAGGATGCTCCAGTTGCCGTTGTTTATCCGGATGGAACCTGGTACAAGGATGTTACACCGGAAGTAGGCAGTAGAATTGTTAAGCAACATCTATTAGGTGGAGCCTTAATGCAAGATCATATCATTTATCAATTTGATGGGGAAGGATTTAAACAACCGGAGAATTCAGAATGCATTGAAGGAATCGTAAAGCCTGTAAAAAAGACAGTGTCATGAATTAGATTGAACGATTTCTAGGTCTTGAATTATGGAAAGGAGGAAGATCAGGATGAAAGGGAAATTGTTGGTTATCGGTTTTGGCCCGGGAGATTACAAACATATAACCGAACGAGCACGAGAAGCAATACAAGAAAGCGATATCATCATTGGATATAAAACATATGTGGATTTAATCAAGGGGTTATTAACAGGGCAACAACTTATTAGTACGGGAATGACAGAAGAAGTAAGCAGGGCTCAAGAAGCGCTCAAACAAGCAGAACAGGGAAAGAAAGTAGCCGTGATTTCGAGTGGTGATGCCGGTGTTTATGGAATGGCAGGACTCGTTTATGAAGTATTGATTGAAAAAGGGTGGAAAAAGGATTCAGGGGTGGAAGTCGAAGTCATACCAGGAATTTCCGCCATTAACTCCTGTGCGGCTTTACTAGGAGCTCCAATCATGCATGATGCTTGCACCATTAGTTTAAGTGACCATTTAACACCGTGGAAATTAATTGAGAAAAGAATTGAAGCAGCTGCACAAGCGGATTTTGTAATCGCTCTTTACAATCCAAAAAGCGGGAGAAGAACAAGACAAATCGTTGAAGCGCAAAGGATTCTATTAAAATATCGCTTGCCGGAAACCCCGGTAGGATTAGTGAAAAGTGCGTACCGAGACAGTCAAAATATTGTAATGACCAATTTACAAGACATGCTTGACCATGAAATTGGGATGTTAACCACTGTGATCATTGGAAACTCTTCTACTTTTTTCTATGATGACTTAATGGTTACCCCGCGCGGTTATCAACGGAAATATACATTAAATCAGGCTATTCAGCCCTTAAAACCGCATCAGCGTTTACAAAAAGAAGCTGAACCATGGGCGCTGGAACAAACTGATAATGTAAAACTAAAAAAGAAGGATCCCGTATTACTGTCTGACATAGAAACCTCGAGAGCATTGGCAGAAGAAGCACTACAATTGATTACTGGCGTGGGTGAAAACATTTCTCCTATTGTTAATCAGCCCATCCAGTCTATTTTTGAATTGGCAGTAAGTCCTGGTGTCACAAATAAAAAATTTACGCAAAAACAGATGCTTACTCTAGCCGAAATCACGGGGGAAGAAGGTGTGATGGAATACACGCCGGATCATTCTATTAAACTGCAGATTCTAACCTCCCAGCCAGATGAAATTGTGCAGAAATTAAAAGATGCAAACTTTTTGATTTCTCCGATTGGCGATGTTTTAAGTGTAAAAGCCTGCGATTTTTGTGATGGCGAAAAGAAGGACTCGATTCCATATGCCGAGGAACTGCATGAAAGGCTTGGAGGAATGGAACTTCCTAAGGAATTAAAACTCGGGGTAAACGGCTGTGGCATGGCATGTTACGGAGCGGTAAAAGAAGATATCGGTCTTGTATACCGTAATGGTGCCTTTGATTTATTTTTAGGGGCAAAAACAGTCGGAAGAAGTGCACACCCAGGTCAAATCGTCGCGGAAGGAATTGGACCTGATGAAATAGTCGGCTTGGTTGAAAGGATTGTTCAAGAATACAAGCAAAAGGCTCATCCAAATGAGCGCTTCTATAAATTCTTTAAACGTGTAAAGCAGGTTCAAGGCTTCACCTATCAAGATATTACACCGAAAATCAAAATTGAAGAAGCGGTATGCGGAGAATAGATTTGGAAATCTAGGGGTCCATTCTTTAAACAAAGGGGAGAAAATATTTTGAAAGCAATTTTATTTGTAGGTCATGGAAGTAAGGATCGCGAAGGAAATGATCAAGTTCGTCAGTTTATAGAATCAATGAGAAGTTATTGGGACAAGAGCATCCTCGTTCAGACGAGTTTTTTGGAATTTGAAAAACCTACAGTAAATCAGGGAATTGATGTATGTGTCGAAAAAGGGGCCGACCATATTGTGGTCATTCCGATTATGCTTTTGCAAGCAGGACATTCCAAAATTCATATTCCAGCTGCTATCGATGAGGCAAAGAAAAAATATCCGGTAGTACAGTTTACCTATGGCCGACCTATTGGTGTTCATGAGGAAACGTTTGAAATCTTAAAAACGAGATTAATCGAAATTGGCGAGAATCTGAATCAACCTGATCCCGATACGGCTGTACTACTGTTAGGACGTGGCGGAAGTGACCCGGATGCTAATAGCGATTTATACAAGATTTCTAGATTACTGTGGGAAAAAACCAACTACCAAATTGTTGAACCGGCTTTCATGGGGGTAACCAATCCTCTTGTAGATGAAGGAATTGGTAGGTGCTTAAAGCTTGGTGCGAAGAAAGTTATTATTTTGCCATACTTTTTGTTCACGGGAATTTTAATCAAACGATTAGAAGAGATGGTGGTGCCATTTCAACAACAATATCCAGATGTTGAATTTAAATTGGCAGGGTATTTTGGCTATCACCCTAAATTGCAGAATATTCTAGTTGACCGTGTAGAAGAAGCTCTTCAGGACGAAGTGAAAATGAACTGTGATACCTGCCAATATCGTGTGAATGCAATGGAGTATGTTCATCATCACCATCATCATGACCATGACCATGATCACCATCATCACGATCATGACCATCATCATGAACACGAAGTACAAAAGGCAGGAGAACGAAGATGATTTTAGTATTAGCTGGTACAAGTGATGCCCGAGCACTGGCTTTAGAAATCATGAAAGATGGCTATGATCTCCTTGCTACCGTTGTAACCGACAATGCTGCACATGAACTTGGGGAATCAGGTATTTCTGTCCAAACAGGAAGATTAACGGACGATAAAATGGTGAGCTTGATTGAAACTAAAGGAATTCAAGCGGTCGTCGATGCGAGTCACCCTTTTGCGGAAGAGGCATCCAAAAATGCGATAAATGCGGCAAAACAAGCGGGTGTCCCTTACATTCGTTATGAGCGTGAATCCCAAATCTTTCAATACGAGAAGATGACGGTTGTAGAAAGCTACGACGAAGCAGCCGAAATTGCTGCAAGCAAAAAAGGAGTGGTGATGCTGACTACGGGAAGCAAAACACTCCAGATTTTTACGGAGAAATTATTAGGAAAACCGGATATTCGGCTAATCGCTCGTATGCTGCCACGGGTTGATAATATGGAAAAATGCGAACAGCTCGGGCTGCCGCAAAAAAATATTGTCGCGATTCAAGGCCCGTTTACTAAGGAGTTTGACCAAGCGCTTTATAAACAATATGGTGTAACCTTAATGATTACCAAGGAGAGCGGCAAGGTCGGGTCGGTTGATGAAAAAGTTGAAGCGGCAAAGGATCTTGGGATAGAAGTTATCATGATTGGACGTCCAAAAATCAATTATGGGACGGTCTATTCTAATTTTTCAGATGTGGTTCAAGAACTACATAAAAAGATTGTTCCACAATTGGCCAATTAAAATTAAAACCTACATTTTAAAAGGAGTGAAGGAAATGGATTTTCATACCGAATTTAAACCATTAACGATTCAGCCAGAGCAAATTGAAGGAAGAAGTTTTGAAATGATTACTGAAGAAATTGGTGAGCATCCCTTTACTGAGGAGCAATATCCGATTGTTCAGCGGATTATTCATGCATCCGCCGACTTTGAATTGGGAAAAAGCGTACTTTTTCATCCGGATGCCATCCAGGCTGGAATACATTCAATTCGCAGCGGAAAAAAAGTCGTTGCCGATGTTCAAATGATTCAAAGCGGGGCAAATAAAGCCAGAATTGAAAAATACGGGGGAGAAATTAAAGTTTATATTTCTGATCCGGATGTTGTACAAGAGGCGAAACGATTAAATACAACAAGAGCGATCATTTCGATGAGAAAAGCGGTTAAAGAAGCGGAAGGCGGAATCTATGCGATTGGTAACGCCCCGACAGCATTACTTGAACTCATCCGCTTGATTAAAGAGGGGGAAGCGAAACCGGATCTTGTGATTGGGCTGCCGGTTGGCTTTGTATCAGCGGCTGAATCGAAAGAAGAATTAGCCAAACTGGACATCCCCTTTATCACGAATATAGGCAGAAAGGGCGGCAGTACGGTTACCGTCGCGGCGCTAAATGCCATTTCTATTCTTGCAGACCGGGTGTAGAACATGCAGGAAGTACCTAAAGGTAAGTTGCGTGAAGGATATACGACTGGGGCTTGCGCGACTGCAGCAACAAGTGCTGCACTAACAGCATTAATTACGGGTGAACCCCAAACAGAGTCAACCATCTTTTTGCCGGTTAAAAGATTTGCAACGTTTCAAACCGAAAGCTGTGAAGTCACTGGGAACATGGCAACCGCAAGTATCATTAAAGATGCCGGAGATGACCCGGATGCAACCCATGGGGCATTGATCATTTCTTCAGTTTCCTGGTCTGAAGAGCCGGGGATCATTCTCGACGGTGGTGTCGGGGTTGGCCGGGTTACAAAGGAAGGATTGCCCGTTCCAGTGGGGGAAGCTGCCATCAACCCGGTCCCTCGAAAGATGATCCGAAAGACAGCGGAAGGGATTTTAAGCGAGTTTGGCATCGAAAAAGGGATAAAAATCGTGATATCAGTACCAGCCGGTGAAGAAATAGCCAAAAAAACGCTGAACGGACGCTTGGGTATTATTGGAGGGATCTCAATCCTTGGTACGCGTGGTATTGTTGTTCCTTTTTCAACAGCAGCCTATAAAGCCAGTATTATTCAGGCCATCAGTGTAGCACGTGCAAGCGGGTGCGAGCATCTTGTCATAACCACTGGCGGCCGAAGTGAAAAATGTGCCATCAAACAATTTCCGGAACTTCCCGAGGAAGCCTTTGTCGAGATGGGCGACTTTGTGGGTTTTACACTGAAACAATGCAAAAAGCAAGGTATGAAAAGAGTTTCAATGGTCGGAATGATGGGGAAATTTTCAAAGGTTGCGATGGGGACGATGATGGTTCATTCAAAAAGTGCCCCTGTTAATTTTGAGTTTTTAGCGGAAGTAGCAGGCAGTGCGGGCGCAGATGCTGTTTTGATCGAGGAAATTAAACAGGCAAATACCGCTTCCCAGGTAGGTGACATGATGGCTGCCCGTGGTTATACTTCATTTTTTGAACAACTGAGTCGTAATTGTTGTCTCGCCGCGCTTAAGGAAGTGGATGGCGGGATTATGGTAGACACCTCCTTATATACGATGAAGGGGGAGTTTTTAGGAAAGGCGGAAGTAATGGATGGCATCGGTTAAAATGATTGGCATTGGGGATGAAGGGAAGTTAAGTCTGCTTCCCATGTATGAAAAGTGGATTGATGAGAGTGATATTTTAATAGGAGGAAAGCGTCAACTTGGCTTTTTTCCGGAATACCAAGGCGAAAAAATCGTAATTGAGGGCGGCCTTTCTTCGCTTGTTGACCGTTTGAAAACGGAGATGAAAAATGTTGTCCTTCTGGCATCTGGAGATCCGTTATTTTTTGGAATCGGCGGCTACTTATCTTCAAAAATCGATTTGGAAATTTATCCTCATTTAAGCTCTGTCCAGCTTGCGTTTGCCAAAATACGAGAAAGATGGCAAGACGCATACTTTACGAGTGTTCATGGAAGAAGCATGAAAGGGCTGGCACAACGGATTGATGGAAAAGAAAAAGTCGCCATTTTAACCGATATGGAAAATTCACCGAATAAAATCGCACAGTACTTGCTATCTTTTGCGATGGATGAATATAAGGCGTTTGTAGGAGAGAACCTGGGCGGCCAAAATGAACGATGCCGTTGGTTTAGCTTGGAGGAAATGCAGGATGCCGAGTTTTCACCGCTAAATGTCTTGGTTTTAAAGAAAACAGGTAAAACTCCACAATGGTCCATCGGTATAAACGATGAAGAATTTTTTCAACGAAAGCCGGATAAAGGCTTAATCACGAAAAAAGAGATTCGAACTTTAAGCATCAGTGCCCTTCATTTAAAAGAAGACAGTATTGTTTGGGATATTGGTACCTGTACTGGCTCAGTTGCGATTGAAGCAGCTAAAATCGCCAGGGAAGGACAAATCTTTGCGATTGAGAAAAACGAAGGAGATTTGGAAAACTGCACACAAAATCTAGTTAAGTTTCGTGTCGATGCAACGCTCATCCATGCGAAGGCCCCCGAAGGTTTGGACACGTTCCCAGATCCGGATGCCGTATTTATCGGCGGAACCGCAGGAGGGATGGGAGATATCCTTGATATTTGCTGCAGAAGACTTCGAGCGGACGGGCGCATCGTCCTGAATGCCGTTACAATTGAAAATCTATCGGAAGCCATGCATGCATTCAAGAAGCGGGGATTTGATACAGCGATAACTCTTGCACAAATTTCAAGAAGTAAGCCAATCTTGAATCTTACTAGATTTGATGCGTTAAATCCAATTTATATCATAGAAGCATGGCGCAAGGAAGGGGAATAAAGATGCTTGGTACATTATACGGCTTAGGAGTTGGCCCGGGGGACCCGGAGCTCATCACCGTGAAGGCATTTCGAAAATTAAAGGAATCACCTGTTATTGCCTATCCAAAGAAACAAAAAGGCAGTAAAAGTTATGCACATCGCATTATCGATGTTTATTTTCAGCCGCATGAAAAAGAAATGCTGGGACTTGTGTTCCCGATGACAAAAGATGCTAGTACATTGGAAAGAAAATGGACTGAAACCGTGGAAAGTGTTTGGGAGAAGCTTCAGGAAGGAAAAGATGTAGCCTTTGTAACGGAAGGAGATCCACTTTTATACAGTACCTTTATACATATGATGCGGTTAATGCAAGAGACACATCCGGAAGTACCCATTGAAGTGGTCCCGGGAATCTCTTCGATAAATGGAGCGGCTTCAAGGCTGGGAATTCCTTTAGCCGACGGTGACGAGCATGTGGCAATCGTTCCGGCTCGTGATGACTATGAAACCATGAAAAAAGTAATTGAGGACAATGATTGTGTTATTTTTATTAAAGTAGCAAAAGTAATCGATCTAATGCTTGAGGTATTACGAGATTTGGACTTAGTTCACAAAGCCTCCGTTGTCACAAAGGTAACATCAAATGAAGAGATTATTTGGCGGGCTGACGAGCTTGAAGGAGCAGAGCTTGAATACTTAACATTAATGGTGGTGAGAAAATGAAGCTATACATCATTGGGGCAGGACCCGGAGATCCGGATTTAATCACAGTAAAAGGACTTCAACACCTTCTGGAAGCAGATGTGGTTCTATATGCGGATTCATTAGTCAACGAAGAATTAATTGCCAAAGCAAAACCTTCTGCAGAAGTGATGAAAACGGCAGGTATGCATTTGGAGGAAATGGTTGATATCATGGTGAGTCGAATTCATCAAGGCAAAAAGGTGGTTCGTGTTCACACCGGGGACCCGGCTGTATATGGTGCCATAATGGAGCAAATGGTGCTTTTGAAAAAGAAAGGAATTGACGTTGAGATTGTTCCCGGTGTCAGCTCCGTGTTTGCAGCAGCGGCAGCGGCGCAGGCCGAATTGACCATTCCTGATTTAACGCAAACCCTCATTTTAACAAGGGCCGAAGGCAGGACTCCTGTACCGGAACGTGAAAAGCTTGCCGATTTGGCAAAACATCATTGTACAATCGCTCTTTTCTTAAGTGCGACCTTAACGAAAAAGCTGGTAAAGGAATTGACAGAGGCAGGTTGGAGCAAGGATACTCCGGTTGCTGTCGTTTATAAGGCATCGTGGCCGGATGAAAAAATTGTCAGGTCCACCTTGGAACGTTTAGATGAAGATATGCGGGCAAACGGGATTCGAAAACAGGCAATGATTTTAGCGGGTTGGGCACTTGATGAAAACATTCATGACCAAAATTACCGTTCGAAGCTCTACGATAAAACCTTTACGCACGGATTCCGCCGGGGGGTGGAGTCTAAATGATTGAGCTTCAAGAAGAAAAAGTGTCTGCAATTGAGCAGAAGGGTAATTATGCGATTGTTGCCATCACGAAGCATGGAGTTGAACTGGCACGAAAGCTTGGGTCTTCTTTTCAAAATGCAGATGTCTACTATATGAGCAAATTTGAAAAAGGGGATGAAGCGGCGAAGGACATTCAAATGTTTACCGGAAGTGTCCGCCTGCTGCTGCCATCCCTTTTCCAAGCTTATCAGGGACTGATTATTATTATTTCGCTTGGTGCAGTTGTCCGAATGATTGCGCCACTATTAAAGGATAAGAAAACCGATCCCGGTGTGGTTGTCATTGACGATAAAGGGGAACATGTAATCAGCGTCTTGTCGGGGCACATTGGCGGTGCCAATGAATTAACCAAAGAGGTAGCTGCCGCTCTTAAAGCACGTCCGATTATAACCACCGCTTCTGATGTACAGGGAACAATTCCAGTTGATTTGTTTGGGAAACGGTTTGGCTGGGTATGGGACTCCTCAGAAAAGCTGACCCCTGTAAGTGCTGCAGTCGTGAATGAAGAAAAGATTGCAGTCGTCCAAGAGTCAGGGGAAAAAGAATGGTGGCATTATGGACCTTCCATTCCGGAAAATATTAAGGTTTACGATTCAATTGATGGAGCCTTGGAAGCGGGACCGGATGCCGCTCTGGTCATTACACATCGGAAGCTTTCGGAAGAAGAACATGAGATTTTACATAATGGAGTGTTATATCGCCCGAAGGTAATTGTCCTTGGTATCGGCTGTAACCGCGGGACAACAACAGAGGAAATAGAAGCGGTTATTGAAGAAACATTGAAGGAATTACAGTTTTCAAAAAAAAGTGTTAAAGCCATTTGCACGATTGATATAAAAAAAGATGAACCCGGGTTGCTTCAAGTTGCTAGTAAAAACAATTGGGAGTTTATCTATTTCACAACAGCAGAACTAAATTCAGTTAAAATGGAAATGCCATCAGAAACTGTTTTTAAATATACAGGTGCATATGGAGTGAGTGAACCCGCTGCATTATTGTATAGCGGTGCAGAAAAATTAGAGCTGGTCAAAAAGATATCAGGAAATGTGACGATTTCCGTTGCAATCATTCCAAATTAAGTTAAGGGAGGGGATTTCATGTCTAGTTGCAGACTTGTCATTGCCGGAACAGGCAGCGGGGTTGGAAAAACAACCTTAACAATCGGGCTGATGTCGGCATTAAGAAAAAAGGGTTATATTGTTCAGGGGTTTAAATGTGGACCCGATTATATTGACCCGACATACCATACGGCTGTTACCGGGAGAATATCCAGAAATATTGATAGCTGGATGCTGGATCAAGAGATGGTAAAGGAGATTGTGATCCGGGCAAGTGATGGAGCGGACATTTCGATTATTGAAGGTGTAATGGGTTTTTATGACGGTAAAAACCCAATGAATAATCGTGGTTCGACTGCAGAAATCAGTATCATTTCGGAAAGTCCAGTAGTGCTTGTCGTCAATTGTTCCAGTATGGCCCGAAGCGCTGCCGCCATTGTAAAGGGATTTCAAGTATTTTTAGGAGAAGCTAATATTGTCGGTGTGATCGCCAATCGGGTTGGCAGTGAGGGGCATTACAAAATCGTTAAAACAGCCATCGAACAAGAATGCGGCATACCGGTCCTTGGGTATTTACAAAAGGATTCCAATCTTGCCATCCCCGAGCGGCATCTTGGCTTGATCCCCTCAGTGGAACGAGGAGAACTAGATTCGTTTTTTAATCAACTGGGTGACTTGGTTCTTGAAACAATCGATGTGGACTCCCTCTATGAAGTGGCGAAGGCTTCACCTTTGGAAATAAAAGAATCCCAGTTTAAGAGAAGGGGAAAGAATAAAGTACGAATCGCCGTTGCAAGAGATGCGGCATTCAATTTTTATTATCAGGAAAACTTTGAATTGTTAGAGGCATTCGGAGCAGAGTTAATAGAATTCTCTCCGTTAAAGGGTGAAACGATTCCGGACAATGTGGATGGTTTGTACATCGGCGGCGGCTTTCCAGAAGAATTTGCAGCAGTTCTTCAAGAAAAAACAAAGGTCAAACAATCGATTCGGACAGCGATTGAAAAGGGCACACCAACATTGGCTGAATGCGGCGGCTTTATGTATTTAACCGAGTCGATTGAAACTACGGATGAAAAAAACTATGAAATGGTTGGAATCATCCCGGGCAAAGTGAAAATGCAATCAAGGTTGGCTGCCTTAGGATATCGTGAAATCACACCGGAAGAAGGAAATTTCCTATTAGAGGGGAATTTGACAGCCAGGGGCCATGAGTTTCATTATTCAACCTTTCAGCCAACAAAGGAAATTCAGCATGCCTATCAAACAAAGGCAATGCGCGGCTTCAAACAAGAGGGGTATATGCACGGGAATTTAATTGCGGGTTATACTCACTTCCATTTTGGATCTTGTCCTCGCCTGGTAGAAAACTGGATTAAGAAATGTAAGGAGTTTCAAAACAGGAGGATATCACAATGATTGATACCATTTCCAAGACTCAGCCGTTAGATCAAGAAGCGGGTCAAAAGGTTCGTGAATATATTGATACGTTAACGAAACCTCCGGGGAGTTTAGGGAGATTAGAAGAAATGGCAGTTCTGCTGGCAGAAATGACCTCCGAACCATTTCCTAGTGTATCACCGCCAGGGGTGATTGTGTTTGCGGCGGACCACGGTGTAGTTGAAGAAAGGGTATCCGCTTTTCCGCAGGAAGTTACTTTACAAATGGTTATGAACTTTTTAAACAGCGGTGCGGCTATCAATGTCTTTAGCAAACAAATCGGCGCTGCCTTTGAAGTGGTGGATATCGGAGTTGCAGCAGATATTGAAGCAGAAGGTGTAGTAAATCGGAAAGTGAGGTATGGCACAGCGAATTTTTGCAAACAGGATGCCATGACAAGAATAGAGGTAGAAAAAGCGATTGCGGTTGGTTTTGAAAGAGCCGAAAACATGATTCAAAAAGGAAGCAAATGCTTAATTCTAGGTGAAATGGGAATTGGTAATACGACTCCAAGCAGTGCGATTTTAGCGGTATTAAGCGGTGAAGATGTCAGAGAACTTGTCGGCAGGGGTACTGGAATTGCAGCAGAAAAGGTTATCCATAAGCAAGATGTGATTGAACAAGCATTAAAAGAAAGAAAACCTGACCGGAACGATCCCATTGATATTTTGGCAAAATTGGGTGGATTGGAAATCGCAGGAATGACGGGTGCGATGTTAGCAGCAGCAGCAAATCGGGTTCCGATTCTTTTAGATGGGTTTATCTGTACGATATCAGCACTATTGGCAAAAGAAATTTGCAGCACAGCGAGTGATTATATGATTGCCGGGCATCGTTCAGTTGAACCAGGACACAAAAAAGCCCTTCAGTTACTGGGAAAGGAGCCTATTCTTGATCTTGATTTACGTTTAGGCGAAGGAAGCGGGGCAGCTGTTGCCTTTCCAATTTTACAATCAGCCACTTTGATGCTGAAAGAAATGGCCACTTTTACATCTGCAGGAATTTCTAAATAGTAACGGTAAAAGGAGATAGAACATGACAAAAGGAAAAGTGTATCTTGTTGGAGCGGGACCAGGAGACCCGAAGCTCATTACCGTTTATGGGGTGGAGTGCATCCAAAAAGCGGATGTTATTTTATATGACCGTTTAGTGAATGAGGCCCTGCTGCAATATGCCAAAGATGGGGCAGAGCTCATTTTTTGCGGAAAGCTTCCAGGAAAACATCAACTCATTCAAGACCAAATTCATGAGCTCTTGATTGAAAAAGCATCTGAAGGAAAGGTTGTTACTAGATTAAAGGGTGGCGACCCTTGTATATTTGGCCGTGTTGGGGAAGAGGCGGAAGTGTTAGCTAATCATGAAATACAATACGAAATTGTGCCAGGAATTACTTCTGGAATCGCTGCCCCTGCCTATGCAGGAATTCCCGTTACCCATCGCGATTATGCATCTTCGTTTGCAATCGTTACCGGTCACGGCCGGGCTGAAAAGGAAGAAGACCATTTAAATTGGAAAGCTCTTGCCCAAGGAATCGATACGATTGCTTTTTATATGGGAATTGGAAATTTAAATTATATTTGTTCTCAATTAATCGATCATGGAAAAAACCCTCTTACTCCAGCAGCCATTATTCAATGGGGAACAACTGCACAGCAAAAGACGATTACCGGAAATTTAATTAATATAGAGGAACTTGCTTCAAAAGCGGGTATCACCCATCCGGCTATTGTTTTAGTCGGTGATGTAGTTAAGGTTCGGGAAAAAATAAAATGGTTTCAAGAACAGGAAGAAAAAATCGAAGTGATTGCTGGGAGAGAGTAGAATGTCGATAATTGCAGAAATTAAAAATCGGAGAGCCATTCGGGATTATGCCCAAAAAGAAGTCGAAGATGAAAAAATTAACACACTATTAGATGCAGCAACATGGGCTCCAAATGATCGAATGAGAGAACCGTGGAGCTTTTATGTAATAAAAGGAGAAGCCAAAAAACGTTATGAAATTATGGCCACTGAATATTTGCAAGGGCGGTTTCCAACCAAACCCCATTTAGTAGAGAGTTCTTTAAAGGTATTGAAAACGACACCAGTTCACATCGTTGTGACAGCCGACATGGTACCAGGGGATGAGGAGGCATCACGGGACAATGAGTACGCGGTATGCTGTGCGATTCATTCCATGTGGCTTGCTGCAAGAGAATTGGGATTGGGTTTTGTTTGGAGAACAAGGGGCGTAGGACTGGTAGGGGATCACCGGATGTATGACTTTATTGGTTCACCGAAAAACAAAAAAATAATCGGAAATCTTTTTATTGGGTACCCGGATGATGAAGCCGTTAAAAAAATCAAGGTACCAGCTCGAACATCCTATCAAGAAAAGACAGTTTGGTTGTAAGAAAAATTGGAAGAATTAGTAGATTAGGTGTATGGGAGCTTTCTAAATGAGAATAGGCATAGGAAGTTGTCACGGAACGTTCGGAGAACTTGTTCAAGGAATGATCGATGAAAGGCCATTTTTAATTACGCTTCCCATCTCGCATTTGAAAAGTGAGGCTGTTTTTATCCCGAGTCTTACCGCTACTGAGATAACGGTGGTGGATTCAAAAGGAAAGGCTTTGAAAGCGGGAAAACTGCTGACTCAACAGTTTGATTTGCCTATCGGCGGCAGCCTAGAGATTCGTTCCAATATTCCTTCCGGCAAAGGAATGGCGAGCAGTTCCGCTGATATTGTCGCGGCTATAAGGGCTATTGCTGATAGTTACTCACTCCCAATAACAAAAGAAATGATCTCAGCAATAGCGGTGCAAATCGAGCCAACCGATGGAGTCATGTATGATGAGGTCGTTGCTTATGACTATATTCATGGAGAACTGATTGAAGGCTTTGGGACGCATCCTTCATTTCATCTCGTTGGAATCTATTTTGGGGGAGAAGTTGATACAGTTCAATTTAATCAATTAGAAAAAAAATATAAACGACAAGATCATGCGATTTTTATACAAGCATACGAATTGATTCGGGAAGGGTTTAGGAGGCGAGATTTTTCCTTGATTAGTAAAGCAATAACTCTGAGCGCACGTGTGAATCAAAAAATCTTACCAAAACCATTTTTTTATGAATTTGAAAAACTAGCTCAAGACTATCAGGGTGGGATTGTTGTTGCCCATAGTGGAACAGTAATGGGAATTTTACTAGATGGAAATCTACCAAATCAAAACGAGGTAATTTCACAAATATCAAGTCGAATTTCTAATATTGTTAAAAAAACAAAAATAGGAGTTTTTAAATTTGTATAAGGAGGGAGGAGCGTTTATGCAAAATGAAGAAAAAAGTGCAATTTATAATGTGATTTTTAAAAGAAGAGATGTTCGGAGTTTTCTTCCTGACCCTATTTCTCCTGAAATTATCGATCGTGTACTTACAGCGGCACATTATGCCCCATCAGTAGGATTTATGCAACCATGGAATTTTATCTTAGTAAGCTCAAAAGAAATAAAAGAAAGACTTGCCTGGGCAGCAGAAAAAGAGCGAAAAGCATTGGCCATTCACTATGAGGAAGAACGTGCCGGGCATTTTTTAAGTTTAAAGGTTGAGGGGATAAAACAAGCGCCATTGACTATTTGTGTCACATGTGATCCTACACGAGGCGGTTCTCATGTATTAGGAAGGAATTCAATACCGGAAACGGATATTCTTTCCGTTGCGTGTGCCATTGAAAATATGTGGCTTGCGACTTGTGCGGAAGGATTGGCTATGGGATGGGTTAGTTTTTATAAAAAAAATGATGTAAGAGACATCCTGCAAATTCCCCCGCATATCGATCCTGTTGCCTTAATTTCAATTGGCTACACAAATGAATACCCATCCTCCCCGATACTAGAGCAAGTGAAATGGGAAAAAAGGCGATCCCTTCAGCAATTAATCTTCCATGAAACATGGGGAAATTGAGGAAAAAGGAATAATCATTTGGAGGAAAATATGGAGACCTTTTCATTAATTCTATTAGTATTTGTACTGGGGCTTCGGCATGGACTGGATGCCGACCACCTGGCCTGTATTGATGGGTTAACACGGTATAATCTGCGTATGAATAGTCCGATTGCCCGCTGGGTAGGGACACTATTTTCTTTTGGGCATGGATTTGTTGTGGCAAGTGTGGCTGTTCTTTTAGGTGTATTTATCAAGGATTTTAAGATCCCTGCTTATGTAGATACATTTGTGACCTGGATATCGGTGTTGTCACTTTTTAGTATTGGTACATTAAATGTCTATAATTTATTGAAGACAAACAGAAAAGCGGATCAATATTTTCAGGTTAGTGGATTAAAAGGGAGGTTTCTCCCGCGCGCTGTAAAAGAAACGACGAATCCCTTTATTGTTATCCTTATTGGCGGATTATTTGCATTGGCTGCGGATACAGTTAGCCAAACATCCATGTGGGCCATCGCAGCAGGAAATTCAGGAAAATATATGCCTTTTATCCTCGGAATTGTTTTTATGGTTGGCATGATGGTAACCGATACGATTGACTCATTCGTTGCCTTCCGTATGGTCAACCAATCGAATCGGTTGGGGCAGAGAGCTTCCAGCGTGATGGGATGGATTATTGTTGCCCTGGCCTATGGTGTTTCCTTTTATGAAGCCTATACGTTTTTCTTCCCATTGGTGGAACTGGATTTTGAAATTGTAGGGATCATCATCTTTGTTTCAATGGTTCTATGTCTTGGGGTGATTACCATTAGAGTAAAAAGAAATGTAAACCTTACAATAAAAAATTAATGATTGGAAAAGAAAAAACTTGCAGCATGAAGTCATTTTGGACGGTTGCAGCAAGTTTTTTCATTAAAAATAAGCTAAATTCTATTATTTTACGATTCCTTTAAACTCTTTCCCATTCCTTTTAAAAAGTGAATCCCAAATCCAACCGCACGATTGATATCCGGGTCATTAAGAGCCTTCATGAGATCAAAAACTCCAACTTTTTTATTGCTCTGAACAAACTCCGTTCCTTCATCAATCCCCATTGCTAAACCGCTAATCAGCTTCTTTGTCTGTTCCGGCTGAAAATCGGTAAACGCCATCGACGCGCTCATAAAGTTATTAATAAAATTTGTCACCGGCTCACGGTTCACTTGGTGGAGCGCTATTTCAGCGATTTTTTCTTTTGCCTGAAGCATGGCATTAGCAGAATCTAGCATTCCGCTCTCATGCAGCTCACCGACTAAATCCATAAGCTTATTCAAAGCTTCTTCTTTTTCAGCTAACTGCGCTTGCAAGTTTGCTAATTTTTCACTTTCACGCTCTTCTTTCGTAGGAATCTCTTTTTTTATCATCGTAATGGGCTGTGCCACCTAAAATACCTCCTTGTTAATCGGTTAAATGAACATACCCTGGGCGATTCCATTTACGCTGAACTTCGACCCCAGCTTGCGGATTCCGTTGTTTATTTCGCGGGTTTGTATTTGGAAGCGGATTTTTTCCCTCTTCACGAATAAGCTCCATCCGCACCTTCATTTGTTTATAAGCAGGTGTATTCGTTCGTAAATCGGTTGTTGTACCGATTAAAAAGTTAATGGCCGAGTCCTTTTCCGTTGAATTCATCGGCAAATATAGTTCGTTTGCTTTCACGCGGTCCGTAACAAGCGCCGGTAATTTTAGTGCACCAAAAGGTGAAACAAGGCGGACAATGGAACCGTCCTGAACCCCTCGGTCTTTCGCAAGCTCCGGTGATACTTCTACAAAAATTTGAGGGACTTTTGCCTGGATTCCAAAAGATTTATTTGTTAAATTCCCTTCATGGAAATGCTCAAGCATCCGGCCATTGTTGATATGAAGATCATATTCATCCGGAAACTCCTCAGGAGCAACCCACTCGGAAAGCGAGAAACGAGCTTTTTTATCTGGAAAATTAAAACCATCTACATACAGAAGCGGTGTGCTAACCCCATCATTGCTTCCCCAAAGGAAACTGTTCCAGCCATCAAGGTCATTATAATTTGCTTGACTGAAAAGTGGGGAGAGGCTGGCCATCTCGGCAAAAATTTCACTTGGATGATTGTAGTTCCAATTGGCTCCTAAGTGATTGGCGATTTCTTTGATAATCCACCAATCTGGCTTTGATTCGCCAAGTGTTGGTAATGCTTGGTATAAACGTTGAACACGCCGTTCGGTATTCGTGAAGGTTCCTTCTTTTTCAAGAGAAGGCGCAGCTGGTAAAATAACATCCGCATATTGAGCCGTTCTGGAGAAAAATAGATCCTGCACTACAAAGAAGTCAAGGCTTGCTAACGCTTCGTGAACATGATTCGCATTTGCATCCACTAGTGCCATATCTTCACCAACCAGATACATTGCTTTTATTCTACCTTGTTTAACGGCTTTCAACATTTGAATGCTGTCAAGGCCTGGTAATCCATCAATCATGACACCGTAGGCTTTTTCAAATTTCGTCCGTGCAGCCTCATCGGTTACATGCTGATATCCTGGAAGCCAGCCTGGAAGTGTTCCCATATCACAGGCTCCTTGAACATTGTTGTGTCCGCGGAGAGGGTAGGCACCAGCGCCAGGACGGCGGTAGTTACCTGTTGCAAGAAGCAGATTAGAAATCGCAGCGGATGTTTCAGAACCGCCTTTGTTTTGGGTAACACCCATTCCCCAAAGAATGCAGGTACCGTCTGCGTCACGAATCATTTCAGCTACTTGAATGAGTGTTTCCTGAGTAATTCCAGTGATTTTTTCTGCATATTCCAAAGTGTACCTTTCAAGGACCGTTTTGAAGTCTTCAAAGAAATTGACGTTTTCTTCAATGAATTTTTGGTCATTCCAGCCCTGGTCAATTAAATATTTTGTTACAGCCATAAGCCATACTTGGTCCGTACCTTGCTTTGGACTGATGAAAATATCGGAACGCTCGGCCATTTCGTTTTTACGCAGATCGGCCACGATTAATTTTTGACCATGAAGTTTATGGGCACGCTTTATTCGGGTTGCCAAGACTGGATGTCCTTCTGCTGGATTAGCGCCAACAATGATGACCAGGCCTGCTTTTGCGATATCCTGAATTGTTCCGGCATCACCGCCCATCCCAACAGTTCGAAATAAACCGTCCGTTGCAGGAGATTGGCAATAGCGGGAGCAATTATCGACATTGTTTGTCTCAAATACTTGCCGCGCCAGCTTTTGCATTAAATAATTTTCTTCGTTGGTTATTTTGGAAGAGGAGACAAAACCAATGGAACCTTGCCCATTTTCTTCTTGAATGGATCCTAGCCTGTTGGCCACGAGGGCGAGTGCTTCCTCCCAAGTAGATTCAACAAATTCGCCATTTTTACGAATTAATGGTTTTGTAATCCGTTCGTTGCTATTGACGAAATCCCAGCCGAATTTCCCTTTAATACAGGTTGAAATGGCGTTAACGGGCGCATCATGAGAAGGCTGGATTTTAAGAATCTTTCGGTCTTTCGTCCAGACCTCAAACGTACAGCCCACCCCGCAAAAGGTACAAACGGTTTTGGTCTTTTTTGTGCGCGTTTCGCGCATGGAAGCTTCTGCTTCTGAGACAGCTAGAATACCAGAGTAACCCGGTTCCACTTCTTTTACTAAATCAATCATCGATGTCAGCAGTCCTTGGTTCATTCCGCTCATAAAACCGGCCTCACCGAGCATCGATTTTTCCATTAAGGCATTACAAGGACAAATGGTCACGCATTGACCACAACTGACACAGGAGGAGTCATTGATATTGACGCCATTGTCCCAAAGAACACGAGGCCGTTCTGCCTCCCAATCAATGGAAAGGGTTTCATTTACTTGGAGGTTTTGACAAACCTCAACACATTGCCCGCAGGCAATACATTGATTCGGGTCATAGCGATAAAATGGGTGGGACATATCCACTGCATTCGTATCTGTCTTTGGAGTGTAGGGATACTTTTGGTGCTCGATTTCCATTAAATCAACGGTGTTATGTACCTTACAGTTACCATTATTGTTATCGCACACGGTACAGTAGAGCAGGTGGTTTTCTAACAATCGATCCATTGCCTCCGTTTGCACATTCTTCGCACGCGGGGAAGAAAGTGAAATGTCCATCCCATTTGAAATTGTAGTTGAACAAGAGCGAACTAGCATTCCATCGACTTCGACGATACAGGTATCGCAGGTTTGAATCGGATCTACCTCTGGAACATAGCAAACTTGCGGATGGGGAATTTCATTTTGATTGATGATTTCTAGAATGGTTGAACCTTGCTTTGCTGTATAGCTATGATTATTTATTTTGACGGTAATCATTTTGTCGTTCATGTTTGACCTCCTTATAAAGAAATATAAAAAACTCCACCACGAACACAGCTGCCTTTTCGTTCCAGGCAGTATGTTTTGCATGGTGGAGTAGTTTAATAGCAGTCCTTGCAATTAGACCAATCCAATTTTTAAAATAAATAGAAAGACTCTATACAATCAATATATCGAGTCCATCAATGACACTATAATTATAGTGGTAATCATAAAAAATCGCAATATTTTAATTTCTCTCCAGTAAGTTTCTCTTTATTTTTAAAAACGAATCATTTAATATTTTAATAAAAGTTTGGAAGCACCGGAGGATTGTAAAATGTCAAAAGTAATTCATGAATTTAATGATATTATTCGCAAGCTTCGTAAAGATTTATTCGGAAAAGGGCCGGAAAGAATTCATACGGTATTTACGGAAAACATGGCGATTTCTACACTATACGGCAATTTGACTCCAACCGAAAAGTTTATTTGCCAATCAACGGATGGAACAGAAATGGTGCATATGGCTCGAACAAAAATGATTCAAAAAGTTTATTCTGAGAACCTTCCAGAAGGCTTAGAAGAGGTCGTTGGCGCGAAATTAATCCATCTTTTTTCTGACATAAAGGTAAAAGAAGACATTGCTGTTTCCGTTTTTGTATTTGATAAAAACATATCTTCATAGGGGGGAGTGTTCATGAATCTAGTTAAAAATAAGCGGGAGATTCTCCAGTTTAAGAATGGGCGTTTCACGAATGTATCGGACAGCATCGTAACGGAATTTCCCGTAACGGTAAAAATTAATGGCGAGGAGTTTGTGACACTTGTGTGTACCCCGGAGTACATCGAGGATATGGTGGTTGGTTTTCTCGCGGCTGAAGGAGTTATTCGCCAATATGAAGAGATTGACAACATGTGGATTCAGGAAAAAGAGGGAATCGTCCACATCGAAACCTCAAAAATAAATCCTTTTTATCAAAAGCTTCAAGGAAAGCGCTTTATTACTTCCTGTTGCGGGAATAGCCGGCAAGGGTTTGTTTTCGTGAATGATGCGATGACAGCGAAGAAAATGGATGACCACTATCATGTTAAAGTATCTGTTCACGATTGTTTTCGGCTTATTGAGGAATTGGAGAATGCTGCAGTTATTTTTCAAGAAACAGGTGGAGCACACACGGCTGCATTATGTGATGCAGGTGGCATTGTTTTAAGCCGGACTGACATCGGGAGGCATAATGCTCTGGATAAAATTTATGGATATTGTTTGAAGAATAATATTTCTGTTGCTGATAAAATCATTGTTTTTAGCGGCCGGATCTCTTCGGAAATTTTGTTAAAGGTTGCAAAAATTGGCTGTGAGGTGATTCTTTCAAAATCAGCACCAACAGAACTTGCCCTCCAGCTGGCCGAGGATTTGGGCATTACCACAATCGGGTTTATCCGCAATGAGTCTTTGAATGTGTATACACATCCGGGACGAATTGTTGGGGAATGATGATTTTTTAGAAGGACAAAATAAACTGGGATCCCTTTTATGGACGTTTTCTAAGTCCCTCACAAATTTTGTCCTTCAAAAAGGCAAGCTTCTACTGTTTAAGTTTTTTGATAATAAACGTTTCAAGTTTTTCCCATGGAAGAATATTCTTTAAAAACAAGTTTGATTTTACTCCTTTCCCAATAGGGTACCTTAGTTTAGGCGGCTTGACCTGGGTAGCAATTTCCGCCACTAATTTTGCTACTTCTATTGGATCTCCATAACCTGTTTTTCCATTATCAATTTCTTTCAAGATGCTTTTCATATAGTCAGTATAAGGGGAATCAGTATCGACCACCATGTCATCCACACTTGTCCAAATATTGGTTTGATAGGAACCTGGCTCTATTAAGGATACATCAATTCCTAAAGGTTTAAGCTCGAGCCTTAAACTTTCGCTATATCCTTCAAGCGCATGCTTTGAGGCAGAATAGGCAGATAACCCGGGGAATCCAAACCTTCCACTAATGCTGCTCATATTAATAATTCTTCCTCGGCCATTTGCCCTCATAAACGGAAGAACGGCATTTGTCAGAGAAATTACACCAAAGAAATTGGTTTCAAATTGCTTCTGATAGTCTTCGATTGAGAGTTCCTCACTAAATCCCCCGACAGCAAAACCCGCATTGTTAACTAACACATCGACCGATGGACACACAGATAGAAAACTTTTAAACTCATCAATTGACTCAGGTGAAGTCACATCAAGGTGATGGACATGAATGAAATCCACTACCTGCTTTTCTTTTGCCAATTCTAAAAGCTGCTCAGATTTAGTTAAATCCCTCATCGTTGCAATTACCGTAAATCCCTTTAAGGCTAATTCGATCACAGTCAATAAACCAAAACCGCTCGAGGAACCCGTTACAATTGCTGTTTTTTTCTCCATATATTTCTCCTTTAAGAGCCTTTTCATTTATTAAAACGTATTGTGAGAAGGGTTGTATAGAAAAAAGTATGAATTTTTTAATAGTATAGTATATTTATCTATATATACCTTTTAGAAAAGAGGGAATTTCATGAACAAAGATTTTTATGTGAAAAATCGCAATCATTTATATGAAAAGCTTGAAGATCGTTCACTGCTTGTTTTGTTTGCCGGGAAAGCCCCGCAAAAATCCGCTGATGAAGACTATAGGTTCATTCCGAACCGCAATTTTCTATATTTAACAGGTATTGATGAGCCAAATATTATTTTTTTCGCACATAAAACAAATGACGTCATACAAGAATATCTTTTTATCGAAAAATCAGATCCTTTATGGGAAAAATGGATCGGGAAGGCTATTACTAAAGAAGAGGCGGCAAAGGTCTCAGGAATCAGCAATATCCAATTCATCGAACAATTTGAATCCTTCCTATCGCGGACTCTTTTAACAAATGTCCTTTCAAATATTTATCTTGATCTGGAAAGAAGAGAGCTCGATAAAATTACGACAAAAGCACAGCAATTTGCTCAAAAAATTCAGGCGAATTATCCATACATACAAATGAAGAATGTTTACCCGGATATTTGCGAATTGCGTGTTTATAAAACACCGGAAGAAATCGAAGAAATTAAAAAAGCGATTGAGATTACGAATGAAGGAATTAAAAACTTAATGAGCCACGCAAAAGCAGGTATGAAGGAATACCAGCTTGAAGCCTATTTTGATTTTACGCTTAAATCGGAAGGGGTAAGGGATTATGCCTTTCCAACGATTGTTGCTAGTGGAAAGAATGGCACCATCCTTCACTATGAAAAAAATAATGCAACGGTTGAGGACGGGAGCCTTGTCCTGCTTGATTTAGGTGCTCAATATCATTATTATAACGGGGATATCAGCTACACCTTTCCGGTAAACGGTAAATTCACGGAAAAGCAAAAAACATTTTACAATATTGTTTTAAAAGCTTTAAGAGAAACTACTGCGCTAATCAAACCAGGTGTGCCACATGCAAAACTGAATGAACATACAAAGAAGGTTTTAGCCGAAGAGTGCATCAAAGTAGGGCTGATTAAAGAAGAAAGTGAAATCATAAAATATTATTATCATGGTGTGAGTCATTTTCTTGGTCTTGATACCCATGATGTGGGCGATTACAAGGATTTGATCTTAAAACCGGGAATGGTGTTAACAGTTGAGCCAGGTTTATATATTGAGGAAGAAGAAATAGGAATCCGCATCGAAGACGATGTTTTAGTAACAGAAGACGGCTGCGAAGTACTTTCAAAAGATATTTTTCGTTCGGTAGAAGAAATAGAAGCGTTTATGAGGAAATAATTTGAAGAGTTGCCTATGTTTTTTATAACATTATGATAAAATAATGTTTATCTAAACATATGGAGGCAACTATGCTAACTTTTGAAGAAAAACTTGCGATTATTCAGACATACCCTGAATTGGAGAGGGTGAATGTTTCTCTTGGACGAGTGAATTTCCAATTTAATGAAAGTGTTTATGACAAGAAAAACGTCGTTTATCACCTGCACCCAAATGGAAATGGCTTTGTCTATGCTGGTCGTATTTCAAATTGCAAAACCGATGATAAAGGGATGGTCAATATTCGTGACTATTCTGCTGAGGACTTAAAACAATTGATTAAAGATGCAATCACCAGCCTATCTGCTGTTGAAAAACCAATCGCAGAAGAAGCGATTATTGGCGACCTAGAAGAAGAACGCTGGGTGAATAAAGAGAATGAAACTCTTCTTTTAATCAATGAAGATGAAACCTGGAATATATATTTTGGTCTAAATCTAGAGGAAACCTTCAGTACCTATGAAGAAGCAGAAGTGTTTTTAGTAGAGGAAGGCTTTAGAAGGGCTTAATTTTTAAAACAACTCCGAACGAAAAATTGTTCGGAGTTGTTTTTTTCTCACGACAAGACCCGAAGCCCGATGACTCCGATAATAATTAATATGACACTTAGCATTCGCCCGACGTTTTTCGATTCACCAAATAAATACATGTTGATAGTCACAGCACCTGCCGTTCCAATTCCTACCCAAACGATATAGGCAATACTCAGTTGCAAAAAATGGAAAGAGGTATATAAAAAAGCAAAGGAAGTACAAAAACCGCCTATGTATAACACTCCATTTTTTAAAGATTTCTGTTGACTATACAATTTTAGCCCCGCTGCACCTGTGACCTCGCATGCTGCAGCTAAAAAAACAAACAACCAGCCCATGCTCAGGCAGCTCCTTTCGCAGATTCTTTTTCCTCTGATTTGTTATCTGCCAGATTGAGCCCGATGACCCCGATAATAATTAGAAGGATGAACAAAATCATACCTGTATTAAAGCTTCCCCCAAAAAGGAAGACATCCATTAATACGGTTCCAATTGCTCCGACCCCAGAAAAGATGGCATAAACCGTGCCTGTCGGAAGAGTGGCACATGCATTCGGGAGAAAATGGAAATCAGTAAAAATCACTGCCAAAACAAGAGCCCATTCCCACCAGGTATCAGCTGTATTAAATCCATAAACCCATATTAATTCAAACAAACAAGTTAAACCCACATAAAGCCAGGCTTTATTCAAACCACTCACCTCTAGCATAATGCCTGTATTCTATTTTATAATGCCCGATATTTACTGCACACATTAAAATAGGATACCACTTTGAGGTGCATGTCACCACCCGGTTTTTGCGGTTTTTTGTCAAATGCGAAGAGAAACCATGAAGAATTTTATTCTTTTATATATAATGTAAGGGAAGAATTTTGAGATTTTCTGTTTGGAGTGGAGTATTTTGAGTCGATCTTTTGCAAAATGGTACGATTTTTTTATGAGTCCGTTAGAAAATAAAAAATTTAATGGGATTCGAAAGGAACTTCTCTCAAAGGCAGGGGGGAGTGTTCTTGAATTAGGTTCAGGGACAGGAATTAATTTTCCTTTATATACGGAAGCTGAAAAGGTAACTGCCATTGAACCGAGTCCATATATGATTGAGCAATCCTTAGAAAAGAAAAAACAATCGGTTGTCCCGATTGAACTGGTCCAGGCAAGTGCTGAAGAAATACCATTTGCAGATCATACCTTTGATACAGTTGTAGCCACTCTTGTATTTTGCACGATTCCCAACGCGGAAAAAGCCATGCTAGAAATGAAACGGGTGTCAAAGCCGGATGGGAAAATCCTTTTATTTGAACATGTGAAAATGGAAAATCGTGTTCTTGCGGCGCTTCAGGAGGGCTTAACTCCTGTTTGGAAAAAAATTTGTGATGGATGCTGTTTAAATAGGGACACTTTGGAGTTATTAATCGCCAATGGATTTGATGTAACCGAGGTCAAAAAATATTATCGTGATTTATTTATTTTTGCTGAAGCAATCAATAGAAAGTAAATGGGGGGTTCAAGAAAGGTATTTGTAATTTATAAATTAATGATATCATGAGAAAACGCAAGGAGTGCCCTCGCGTTTTTTAGCTTATTTTATGATCTTCCTTATACTTATCTAAACAATTTTTGCAGATACAATGTTTTCTTAAACTTTCTGCAGGAACCAACTCTAAAATTTCATTCGGAAATACCTCTAAGTCACACCAGCAGTTACCATGCTCCCCGGACCCAGACATACACTTATTTTCTTCTCCACATATAGGACAATATTTATTAGACATTTACAACTCCTCCTCAACCCTTGGTGCAACATGCGTTAATTGCACTCTTTTTTTCTAATTTTAACTCATCTGAAGTTGTTTTGTTGAAAAATTATTGCGATTAATCTTACATGAAGAAACTAAGCACCGACCGTCGTAATCTTCCAAATTCCATTATTTAAGTGCCTTGCTCACTTTCAGCGTTTTTCCTTTAATCGTTGTATTCTCCATGGCTTGAAGCACGAGCGAGCCCTTTCCGTTAAGAATATCAACATAAGACAAATGATCCTGAATCGTAATAATGCCGATATCTTCTGCTGTTACCCCGGGAATTTTTGCAATCGTCCCAACAAAATCAACAGCGCGAAGCTTTTTCTTTTTTCCTCCGCTAAAATGGAGTTTCATAATGCCTTGGTTGATCCGGGCTGTTTTGTTATTTCTTACGACACGGCGACCGCAAATTTTTTCATCAAAATCAGCTTTTCCGGCTTCAACCTCCTGTGATGACGGGGCTTCCATTGTCGGAATCTCAAAGCCAATGTATTTTTCAATTGCCTTAACGAATTTTCCCTCGAAAGGGGTAGCAAAAGTAATGGCTTTTCCCTTATTGCCGGCACGGCCGGTTCGTCCTGTTCGGTGTACATAGCTCTCTTTTTCCATGGGAACATCATAGTTAATGACAAGTGTCACATTATCAATATCAATTCCTCGTGCTGCCACATCTGTAGCTATTAGATAACGGAAATTCCCCATTTTAAAACCGTCCATAACTGCAAATCGATCCTGTTGTTCTAATCCTCCATGAAGTCTTTCACAAGAATAATTGGCCTCGTCCAATTCAGTATAAACGTTATCAACGTGCTCTTTTGTTCTGCAAAAAATAAGACAGCTATCTGGATTTTCAAGAACTGTAACGTCTTTTAGAAGGGAAATCTTGTCGCCTTCCTTTACCTCGATTAACCGGTGCTCTATTGTATCAGTGGTAATTCCTGAAGCTGCAATCTCGATATTCACGGGATCCTTCATATATCTATAGCAGAGATTTTCAACATCTTTAGGCAATGTAGCAGAAAATACCATGGTTACCCTGTTTGAAGGAAGTTCATTTATGATGTCTTCTACCTCGTCAATGAACCCCATATTTAGCATTTCATCCGTTTCATCGATGATTAGATATTTTATTTTTTCTAAAGCTAAA
Organism: Neobacillus sp. GCM10027624; assembly: GCF_042675345.1. Lineage (NCBI taxonomy): Bacteria > Bacillati > Bacillota > Bacilli > Caryophanales > Bacillaceae > Neobacillus > Neobacillus sp. GCM10027624. The sequence goes on along the minus strand of NZ_JBHTHD010000023.1, from coordinate 131,082 downwards.
GTACCTCTTTCAATATGGTCCATGACACGTCCAGGTGTCCCGACGACGACATGCGTTTTTTGATGTAATTCTTCTTTTTGTTTTGTAAAAGGTTCTTTTCCATAAACGGCTAAGGCTTTTATCCGTTTAAATCTTCCAATATTCGTAACATCTTCTTGAACTTGAACCGCAAGCTCTCTAGTTGGTGTCAGAATTAATGCTTGTGGCTTTTTTTCTTCCCATTCTATTCTCTCGCAAAGAGGGATTGCAAAGGATGCAGTCTTTCCGCTCCCGGTTTGGGATTTTACTACCAGGTCCTGATTTTTCATAGCTAATGGGATAACTTTACTCTGAACCTCTGTAGGAGTATCATATTTTAAAATAGCAAGTGCTCGTGTTATTTCTTTGCTTAACTGGAAATCGTCAAAATTTCTATCACACATGTGGTAACCTCGTTTTTTTATATTATCCGATCGTTATTTAGGATTTCTATTAAAGAAATTTCATATGCAAATCGAATATGTTTCATTATACTTGAAACCCATTCAAATTACCCATTATTTAAAATAATCTACTTTAACATGACACCTGCAACTAACCAGTCTAATTTTCTTCCTATATACCTTATATACCCAAAATAAGAAGGGAATTACAAAATGCAGTAATTTCATTCTTTTCTCGTATTGTAACTCATAAGAAGTAATTTTGTTGAAAAAAATAAACACGGAAATTATCGCGAACTAAGATTGGCAGGTATATAAAAAGTCAGCTTGTATATGACATTTGTCATATCGTGTACATGACACCTGCTACTAACAAGTCCAATTTTCTTCCTATATACTTTAAATAACGACAGAACAAGAAGGGAATTACAAAAATGACCCTAGAAAACACGAAAAATTTAAAAAAACAAGTTGCCCCCTTTGAAAAATCAACGACAAAAGAAAGTGTCTGGCAGCTCATCAACACAGTCGTACCATTTATTCTGTTATGGTACCTTGCCTATATAAGCCTTTCCGTTTCTTATTGGTTAGCATTGGTTCCTATTGTGTTAGCCTCAGGCTTTTTGACACGAATTTTTATTATTTTTCATGATTGTACCCATCATTCCTTTTTTAAAAATCGCAGTGTCAACCGGATCATTGGAACCTCAATGGGAGTATTAACTCTATTCCCGTTTGATCAATGGGGACATGAGCATTCTGTTCATCATGCGACAAGCGGTAACTTGGATAAGCGCGGTACAGGAGATATATGGACACTTACAGTGGAGGAATATTTAGCTGCACCACTTAGACTCCGTTTAGCCTATCGTTTTTATCGTAATCCATTTGTTATGTTTGGATTAGGACCGATTTATGTTTTTCTCCTTAAAAATAGATTTAACCGTAAAGGTGCCAAAAAGAAAGAACGCTTGAACACTTATTTAACGAATGTTTTAATCGTTGCTATCATTGGATTGCTTATTTGGGCAATCGGCTGGCAGTCGTTTTTATTGGTAGAAGGTTCTATTTTCTTACTATCTGGTGCCGTTGGAATTTGGTTGTTTTATGTACAACACACATTTGAAGATTCTTATTTTGAAGAAGATAAAGATTGGGAATATGTAAAGGCAGCGGTTGAAGGAAGTTCTTATTATAAGCTTCCGAAGATTATCCAATTTCTTACGGGTAATATTGGTTATCACCATGTTCACCATCTAAGTCCAAGGGTTCCAAACTATAAACTTGAAGAAGCACATAATCAGACGCTTCCATTACAAAACGTACCAACCATTACCCTTGCTACAAGTTTGCGCTCACTAAAGTTCCGCCTATGGGATGAGGAAAGCAAGAATTTTGTAAGCTTTCGGGAGATTAAATATTTAGCAAAACGCAATATTACAGTTCAAGTAAAACCTGAACATTAATTTTTCAGAGACTCTCCTTCATATAAGGGGAGTCTCCTTATTAGACACGCCAGATAAGGAGAGAACCTAGATGATTCGAATTGTCATTGCCGAGGATCAAGAAATGCTGTTAGGGGCAATTGGTTCCCTGCTTAATTTGGAAGAGGATATGGAAGTGGTTGGGCAAGCCTGCAATGGGGAAGAGGCTCTTGCACTTGTAAAGCAACTACAACCGGATATTTGCTTGATGGATATCGAGATGCCTAAAAAGAGCGGACTTGAGGCAGCTGAAGCTTTAAGGTCAACTGGTTGTAAAGTGATTATTTTTACAACCTTTGCGAGGACTGGATATTTTGAGCGGGCCTTGAAAGCGGATGTTAGAGGTTATTTATTAAAGGACAGCCCGAGCGAAGAGTTAGCTTGCTCGATCCGCCGCATTATGGCTGGAGAGCGGAGTTATTCCCCAGAGTTAATAGAAGATGATGATCGTGTATTTGAACCTTTATCCGCCAATCAACCCTCTACCCAAAGAAGGGATACGATTGGAACGGTTAGAAATTACATTTCAACTATTATGGAAAAAATGAAGTTACCGACTGGTTGAGGAATGGCTATTTGAAAGATATTCGGGCTTGCCTAGATGGCAAGTCCATTTTGTATTTAGGGCGGGGAAAGAACGACCCAAAGATATACAAAACCATGGTATACTAGAAATTGGTATAACTTATTTAAAATTACTGTGGGAGTTGTCAAAATGGTCGCGATAGGTGTGTTAGGTTCAAACCTTTATATTGATGCTATTTCTCCATATTATCATTTATTTCCGGAAATCTCGTTTATCAACTATACATATGATTCGCCCTGGGAAATTGACCATTTGATAGATCAGGCTGGGAAAGAGGTTGATTTTTTACTTTTCTCGGGGGCAATTGCTTATTATTTCGGGCAGAAAAAAACAAATGAAAACCAATTGATGGCTACCTATGTTCCATTTAATGAATTCGTTGTTTCGCTTTCATTGTTTTCAATTTACTTTCATGAAAAAATCCCGTTGGAAAAGATTTCGATTGATTTACCCAAGCAGGAATTTTTAGAGAATGTCTTAAAAGAAATCCATATAACGGATCCAACTTTATTTGTGAAAGACTACCCATGGGTTTATCAAGTAGAAGAAAAGAAGGCAGCCTTCGATATTACTCAATTCGTTCACTTCCATGCAGATTTATATAAAGAGAAAAAAACACAATTTGCTTTAACAAGTATTCATGCCGTATATGAAGAGTTGCAGAAATTGTCTATTCCTTCCATTTATATGGTTCAGCCGAAGCAATCCCTGAAAGAAGGATTGGAAAGGGCAGTGACGTTAACCAGATTAAAGAAAACAAAGGACTCACAGATCGCTGTCATCTCGATAAAAATAGGAAATTATCCAGTACAACAGGAAGAACAAGTTTTTCGCCTGCAGATCCTGCAGCATTTACACCAAATGGCAAGGCAATTAAATGCAAGAGTATCACTGGACCAACATCAGCCGTTTCTTATTTATACGAATCGCGGCTCAATGGAAGTTGCTCTAAAAGAACAAAATCTGCAAAAAATTCTTGAACTTGAAGGAAAAATAAATTCGCCTTTACAAATCGGAATCGGTTATGGATATACGATGAATGAGGCCGAAAACCATGCAACAGAAGCCTTATATTTTACCGAAAAACAAATAACAGAAAAAACAACTATTTTTATATTAGATGAAGACAAAAAACTGATTGGCCCTTTGTTTGAAAATGAAAAACAGTATGTCTTAAAAAATGAAAATCAACATATCCAATCTTTAGCGGATCAACTTAAAATGACCGCGAAAAATCTAATCCGCTTTTTTGATTTCGTTCGGCTTCATCAATTTCGTTCATTCTCAGCACAGGAATTGGCAGATTACTTAGCGGTAAGCAGGCGTTCGGCTGAGAGGTTAATTAAAAGATTTCTTGAAAGAGAATTACTTACGATTACGGGGGAAGAACAGCCATATGACCAAGGACGTCCGCGGGCACTTTATAATATTTCGGAAAAGCTAAAAAAATATTTCTCCTAAAAGGATTGTTTTTTGAAAATTTACAGTATATTATAAAAATAACCTATTAGCGACAGCAAAACGACGGTGTCGCAAAATACAGAGGAGGAAAAAGCACCATGAAAATTATTAAAGCAGATATTATTGGAATCCATTTACCATTACAATCCCCATTTATTATTTCCTACCAGACCTATGAATATATGCCATCGATTATTGTAAAACTCGAAACGGAAGATGGTCTTGTCGGATTTGGAGAAGGAGTTCCGGATGAACATGTAACAGGGGAATCATTTTTTAGCGGAATTGAAATTTTAAAACATCAGTTACTGCCTTTTATCATGGGAGAAAGTCCTTTTGAAATTGAAAAAATTCACCATATTATGGATAGCCGAATTCATGGCAACCCGGCAGCAAAGGCTGCGATTGATATCGCGTGCTATGACCTGATGGGTAAATATGCGGACAAGCCAGTCTACGATTTAATTGGCGGAAAATTTCATAATGAACTTACCTTTGCAAAGGTATTAAGTATTGAAGAACCGGAAGTGATGGCTGAGAAGGCAAAACAGGCGCTTGCTCTCGGATACAGTTCCTTGAAACTAAAGGTTGGATTTGATCTTTTTAAAGATTTAGAACGAGTTAAAGCCGTTCGAGAGGCAGTTGGCTATGGGGTGCCGATTCGAGTCGATGTTAACCAAGGCTGGAAGGATTATTCGACTGCAGCCCAGGCACTTCCATTACTAGAACCGCTCAGAATTTCCTGGCTGGAACAACCGATCAAGATGGGAGATATTGACGGACTTGCAGAGCTTCGAAAGAAAACGGTGATTCCGATTATGGCGGATGAAAGTGTTCATGACGGTTCCGACCTAAATGAAATTATCAAGAAAAATGCCGCTGACAAAATCAATATTAAATTAATGAAATCAGCGGGGATTTATCCTGCGATTCATATGGCTAAAACAGCTGAATATGCAGGTCTTTCCTGCCAAGTCGGATCCATGGTTGAATCCTCGATTGGCTCTGCTGCTGGATATCATACTGCAATGGCCAGAAAAAATATCACCAGCACAGAATTAACCGGGCCGTTGTTATTCAGTAAAGATATTGGTGACCTTGAATATCAAATTCCTTTTGTGGTACTAAGCGAAAAACCTGGTTTAGGTGTTGAAGTGAATGAGGAAACGCTTCAAGAATTAACGATTAAAAAAGAAACGGTTCAATCCAAGTAATGAGGGAATACAGATGAAAAAAACATTAGAAAAATTGAGCCCAATCATTTTTGAACTATTTGAGCATTTACATCAAAATCCGGAGGTCAGCTGGAAAGAAGTTAACACCACGAGCTTCATAGCAAATTTTTTAAAGAGCAATGGGTGGGAGGTTAGAACGTTTCCGGACCATACAGGAGTAATAGGGGAACTAGGAAATGGTCCCCTAACGGTTGGGGTTCGCGCGGATATGGATTCATTATGGCAGGAAGTGAATGGGAGATTTCAAGCCAATCACTCCTGTGGCCATGATGCGCATATGACGATGGTGTTAGGTACGCTGCTTCTTTTAAAAGAAATGCAATTAGAACTGCCGGGACGGCTAAAATTAATTTTTCAACCGGCAGAGGAAGTGGGGGATGGCGCCTTAAAAATGATTGAAAAACAAGTAATCGATGATATTGACTTTTTGTATGGTGTTCATTTACGGCCTATTCAGGAACTTTCGATGGGGACGGCATCACCGGGTATTATTCACGGGGCCGCTGAAACCGTTTCCGCTAAAATTATTGGTTTTGATGCGCATGGTGCTCGCCCTGACTTAGGGGTGAATGCCATAGAAGTGGTTTCCGCAATCGTCGAGCAATTAAAAGGGATCCGTTTGAACCCGTTTGAATCCTTCTCTGTAAAAATGACTCAAGTCAGTGCAGGGGGAGATAACACGAATGTCATTCCCGGATCTGCCCAATTTCATTTAGATTTACGGGCGCAAAAAAATGAAACGATGGATATGCTAGTTCAAAAAGTTGACCATATTTTACAGCAAGTTGCCTCACTTTTTGAGGTGAAGATTGAATTTGAACATAAAGAAAAGGTTTATGCTGCAGTGGTAAATCCTGAGGCGCAGAAAATTATGGCGAAGGCGATTGCAGAATCCATTGGTGCTGAAAATGTTATACCTGCAGTCATCACACCTGGTGCGGAGGATTTTCATTTTTACACAAAGGAGCGCCCGGATTTGAAAGCGGCGATGCTGGGTTTAGGCTGTGATTTAGCACCTGGATTGCATCACCCATATATGTCGTTTAATCGAGATGCACTTTTGAATGGAATTGAAATTTTAACACGAACTGTTCTTGCGACTTTTGAACAATATTAATTAGTTTTATCATTGAGAAAAGAGGTGCATATATGGGTAATACTGCATTACAAACCGAAAAAGAAACTGATTTTTCCGAACACCACCATCTAAAAAGGAATCTCCAGGCAAGGCATCTCACCATGATTGCCATCGGTGGTACGATCGGGACAGGATTATTTCTTGCAAGCGGCTCCACAATCTCTCAAGCGGGCCCGGGGGGAGCTATTTTAGCTTATATCCTAAGTGGTATAATGATGTTTTTTCTAATGACAAGTTTAGGTGAAATGGCCACGCTTTTGCCGATTTCCGGGACCTTTAGCACTTATTCATCCAAGTTTGTCGATCCTGCCTTTGGTTTTGCTCAGGGCTGGAATTACTGGTATTATTCAGCCATGATTATCGCACTTGAATTATCAGCAGCGGGTTTAATCATGAAATTTTGGCTGCCAGATGTTCCGTCCATTTTTTGGAGCGTTCCTTCCCTTACTTTAATTTTTTTATTGAACTTTTTATCTGTAAGAGGCTATGGGGAAGCGGAATATTGGTTTTCGATTATTAAGGTAGCAACGATCATTCTTTTTTTGGCCATTGGTGTCCTGATGATCTTTGGGATTATGGGAGGGCATTCTGTCGGATTTAAAAATCTTACTACGGGAGAAGCTCCTTTTAAGGGAGGATTTTCTTCAATTATTAGCGTTTTCATGATTGTTGGTTTTTCGTTTCAAGGGACAGAAATGGTCGGTTTTTCTGCCGGGGAAAGTGAAAATCCTAGAGAAAATATGCCCAAAGCCATTCGCCAGATTTTTTGGAGAATCTTGCTATTTTTTATCTTTTCCATTATTATCATAGGATTCCTTGTACCTTATAATGATCCAAGACTATTAAACTCTGATAATGTTTCAGAAAGTCCGTTTACATTAGTTTTTGAACGAGCAGGGCTGGCTTTTGCAGCTTCTGTAATGAATGCAGTTGTCCTAACGGCTGTACTCTCCACCGCTAATTCTCAAATGTATGCCGGCTCACGGCTTTTATGGACAATGGCGAAGGAAGGAAATGCTCCAAAATTTTTAACAAAGGTAAATTCACGCGGAATTCCCGCCAACGCACTTTATGTAACAACAGCTGTCGGGATGCTTGCATTTTTATCATCGATCTTTGGTGATGGAAAGGTCTTTTTCTGGCTGTTGAATGCCTGCAGCTTATCAGGATTTCTTGCCTGGATTGGGATCGCTGTCAGCCATTACCGTTTCCGTAAAGGCTATGTGGCTCAAGGAAGAGATTTAAACGAATTACCATATAAAGCAAAGTGGTTTCCCGTTGGTCCTATCCTGACATTGGCTTTATGTATGGTGGCGATCCTTGGACAAGACTATAAGGCATTTTTAGGAGATAAAATTGACTGGAATGGCTTGCTTGTTACCTATTTGGGGATTCCAATCTTTTTAGCGGCTTGGTTAGGCTATAAATATATTAAAAAAACAAAGGTTGTCACATTGAAAGATATGGATTTCGAGCATGAAGATGTATAATCATTTTAGCACAATTTAAAAGAAGGAGGTATGTTGGATGACCGAAAAAAACATCGTAATTCGTACTCTTGAAACAATCGATGAGCTGGAAGAGTTGAGAAGGTTGGAATCGCTGATTTGGAGTGAATATGAGTCCATCCCAAGCAGTCAAACCATTACGGCCATTAAAAATGGCGGCATGGCATTGGGCGCTTTTTTGGAAGACGTACTGATTGGTTTTCAATATAGTTTTCCAGGCTTTAAAAATAATAAGATTTATCTCTGTTCTCATACACTAGGAATTCATCCCGAATACCGTAAACTGGGGATTGGCGAAAAACTAAAGCTTGCCCAAAAGAAAGAGTCTTTAAAAATGGGATATGATTTAGTTACATGGACATATGATCCTCTTGAATCAGTCAATGGCTATTTGAATCTTCATAAGCTTGGAGCAAGATGTTCAACTTATGTAAAGAATTGTTATGGGGAAATGCAGGACGATTTAAATCAGGGCATGCCGTCCGACCGCTTTACGGTTGAATGGTGGGTTATGGAGGATTTGGTTGAAAGGCCAAGCGAGTATGAAGTAGAGGGCCGTTTGTTACTCAAGGTGGACCGTGATTCAGAAGAAAACTTGAACCCGACTGAAACGGATCTGGAGCGGGATACAGCGGAAGGCTTCCTTTTTGTTCCGGTACCGAGTAATTTTCAAACACTGAAGAAAAAGAATCCTGAGCTTGCGATAGCATGGAGAATGAAAACCCGTGAGGTATTTTTTCATTATTTTAAAAATGGCTGGACTGCAATCGATTTGTTAAGAACAAAGTCTGACCCGGATTTGTGTTACTATGTTTTGAAAAAATTATAACCCCTTTGTGGAGGCTGCCCCAAATTTGGGACAGCCTTTTTGAAATCAAAGGTTATTGACCTTGTTGATTTCGTAAGGTTTGTTCAGCGTATGCAACGAGACGCTTTGTCATTTCGCCGCCCACTGAACCGTTTGCTCGCGCGGTCGTATCAGCACCAAGTTGAACTCCAAACTCGTTGGCGATTTCCTCCTTCATTTGATCCAGAACATTGCCTGCACCAGGAACCAAAAGTTTGTTTCTAGCCATGATTCATCACTCCCGCCGAAGTTTTTGAGCAATTAGAATTGCTCGTATATAATGTAACCTATATAGAAATCCTGATTCGTATTGAATGGGATATGCAAATGGATAAATTTATAATTTATATTGAAAGAAAAGGTGTCATGATGCAAAAAATTATTATAATCGGAACAGGGATCCTTGGAGCTTCTACCGCCTACCACCTGACTAAACTAGGTGCACAAGTTACTATGGTTGACCGGGAAGATCCTGGCCAAGCAACAGATGCGGCAGCCGGAATAGTTTGTCCATGGCTATCACAGCGGAGGAACAAAATATGGTATCAATTAGCAAAAGGCGGCGCCCGTTACTATCCCGAATTAATCGCAAAATTAGAAGCCGACGGTGAAACAGAAACCGGATATAAACGGGTGGGAGCTTTAAGTTTACACAACGATCCAAATAAACTCGAACAGATGGCAGAACGGGCACGAAAACGGAGAAAAGATGCCCCGGAAATCGGTGAAATCAAGATTCTGTCACCAGCAGAAACAAAAAAACTTTTTCCACCTTTATCAGAGGAATTCGGTTCTGTTTATGTTAGCGGAGGAGCACGTGTTAATGGACGAGCACTTCGTGATGCATTAAAACGTACAGCGATTAAGAATGGAGCGACTTTTTTAAAAGGGGATGCATCAATCCTCCTAAAAGAAAACCGGGTAATTGGGATTATCATGGAAGAAAAAAGTTTACTTGCTGACCAAGTAATTGTTACTTCAGGAGCATGGGCGAAAGAACTTTTGCAGCCTTTAGGCCTTGAGTTTTCCGTAAAACCGCAAAAAGCACAAATCATTCATTTACAGCTACCTAAAACGGATACAAGTTCATGGCCGGTTGTCATGCCGCCACACACCCAATACATCCTTTCTTTTGAAAATGGACGTGTGGTCGTGGGTTCCACGCACGAAAATGATAAAGGGTTTGATACCCGAGTTACTGCGGGAGGAATCAATGAAATCTTAAGTCAAGCCTTAGAATCAGCACCGGGATTAGCAGACAGTACCGTGCTAGAAACAAGAGTTGGTTTCCGCCCTTTTACTCCAGGGTTTTTACCGGTAGCAGGTCCTTTGCCTGATTGGAATGGAATTTATGTTGCAAATGGGTTAGGTTCATCTGGTTTAACTAGCGGCCCATATCTCGGAGCAGAACTCGCTAAATTAGTCACAGGACAGGAAACAGAGATTGATTTAAATAACTATAGTGTTAAAAATGCAATTTTGTAGAAGAGCACGTTGGCCAGTTAGGCGAACGTGCTTTTTTAAATTTCTTTGCCAAATTAGGTGACAAATTTATGACCACAACATATAATTAGTAAAAAGTTGCACTCGGTAAAAACTTTAAGGAGTGTGAAAAAAAAATGGAGACAACTAATGTTATTAAACTTGAGGATGGAAAAAAAGGAGATATTATTAAAATTACTTCGATTCAACTGGAAGGTGTAATGAGAAGAAGATTATTAGATTTAGGCTTTGTAAAAGATGCATTAGTTGAGGTAGTGCGGAAAAGCCCGTTGGGAGACCCTATCGCTTTTCGTGTAAGTCAAACAACCATTGCATTAAGAAAAGAGGAGAGTTCAAAAATTGAAGGGGAGCTGGTGAACGATGAGAAATGAATATCGGATTGCTTTAGCGGGAAATCCTAACACAGGTAAAAGTACATTGTTTAACGCTTTAACTGGTTTAAAGCAGCATACGGGTAATTGGGCCGGAAAAACGGTTGCACTTGCAAAGGGAAGCATTGCATTTAAAGATACTCAATTTCAATTGATTGATCTCCCAGGAACCTATTCCCTTTTTTCAAATTCCAAGGATGAAGAGGTGGCACGAAACTACATTGTCTTTGAAAAACCAGATGTAACACTCGTTGTCCTTGATGCCACATCCTTGGAACGGAATTTTAATCTTGCCCTGCAGGTTTTGGAAATGACAAAGAATGTAGTCATTTGTATTAATTTAATCGATGTAGCGGAAGAACAAGGAATCCGCATTAACGAATATCTGCTTACAAATCGGCTTGGGGTTCCGGTCCTCAAAATTTCTGCAAGAAACAAAAAAGGGTTTCCCATGCTTCTTGATACCATTCATCGGATTGTAACTGGGGAAATAGCTTGCCATCCTATTCCAGTGAAATATCCACAGGAGATCGAAGAAAAGATTGAAAAAATCGAACCGAAAGTACGTGAGATTGTCGGTGATCATATATCTTCCCGCTGGGTTTCCCTCCGTTTATTGGATGGTGATGAGTCTTTACTAGGTGAAATTAATAATTACCTGAGCCTTAAAGGGGGGGACGTAAATGAATATCGAACAGCTTTACAATGAAGCTCAAAAGATGTCGACAGCGAGTTTAAGAGATGAAATTGTACAGAATTTGTACGATCGGAGTCATCAACTTTGCAAGACGGGTGTCTCCTATACAAAATCAAAGAGGGATACTCGGACAGAAAAACTAGATGCGATTTTTACATCGCCCATTTTGGGATTTCCAATTATGTTAATTATGTTGGGAACGGTCTTCTATATCACCATCGCTGGAGCCAACATCCCTTCTTCCTTAATAGCTGACTTTTTTGGATGGTTAGAGCAGTATATAACAGGTGCATTTACCTTTTTAAACGCACCCGATTGGCTTCATGGGATGTTGGTCCTTGGTTTATATCGGGGAACAACCTGGGTCATTGCTGTAATGCTGCCGCCAATGGCAATCTTTTTTCCAACCTTTGCCCTTTTAGAAAACTACGGATATCTTCCCCGGGTTGCTTTTAATATGGATCGCTTGTTTAAAAAAGTCGGTGCCCACGGGAAGCAGTCACTAACGATGGCAATGGGGTTTGGCTGTAATGCGGCTGCTGTTATTTCGACTAGAATTATAGAATCACCTCGTGAGCGGATGCTGGCAATTCTGACTAATAATTTTGTCCCTTGTAATGGACGTTGGGGCACCCTGATTGTCTTTTCTTCGTTATTTATGGCTGCGGGATTTACCGGCGGAATGAAATTATTTGTTTCGACTGCGTCTCTTGTCGGGATTGTCTTATTTGGAGTCCTTGTTACCTTCTTCGTTTCATGGGTACTTTCCAAAACAGCCCTTAAAGGCGTCCCGACTCATTATACGCTAGAACTGCCGCCATACCGGAAACCCAAAATCCTGGATACGGTCATTCGCTCTTCCTTGACAAAATCCTGGTCCGTCTTAATGAGAGCAGTGAAAGTTGCAGCACCAGCAGCTATTTTAACCTGGGTATTTGCAAATCTCTATATTGGTGATACAAGTATTTTAATGTATGCCGTTCAGTTTTTGGACCCATTTGGAAAATTACTTGGCTTAGACGGATTCATTATGATGGCTTTTATCTTGGGGTTGCCGGCGAATGAAATTGTCCTGCCAATCCTTTTAATGGGATATTTATCAACAGGTTCTTTGACTGAAGTTGATAGTCTTGTTGATCTAAAAGCCATTCTTATTGAGCACGGCTGGACTTGGTTGACAGCATTAAATATGATGCTATTTTCATTATTGCATTATCCTTGTGGTACAACATTACTCAATATCTATAAGGAAACCAAAAGTAAAAAGTGGACTTTCATGGCATTCCTTATTCCTACTGTCATTGCCATTCTTGTCCCGCTTGTCATCACTCAGTCTGTAAAATGGTTTGGCTGGGTTATATAATTTGAACTTTAAGAGAGGGTCCTCAGAAATGAGGACCTTTATTGCTAGAAAAGTAATTTCTTTCGGTTTAAAATATGTAGTATAATTGGCTCTATATCAAAAATGGAATATTTGCCAAAATTTGTTTGTTTATATTGCTTTTTTTAAAAAGGAGTGTTGTTCATGAAATACAACTTCGATGAAGTAGTGAATCGCCGCGGCACCTATTCGTTAAAATGGGATGGGGAAAAGCTAATTAAAGGGATTGGTCTTACATCCAGATATGATGAAGAGACGATTCCTTTGTTTACAGCTGACATGGATTTGCCTGTACCTCAGCCTTTGCTTGATGCCTTACATAAAACAGTTGATCACCGAATTTTTGGATACTCCATTTTTCCAGAAGAGTATTTTGCGGCTATCCAGCATTGGTTTAAAAAGCGCCATGATTGGGACATTCAAAAGGAAGAAATTATCTACAGTCCGGGAACAGTCCATGCTTTGAATATTGCCGTAAGAGCTTTTACAAATCCAGAAGATGGGATTATCATCCAACGCCCGGTTTACCCTCCATTTACAGCAGCGATTGAAGCTAACCATCGAGAGGTACTGAATAATGCGCTAAAACCGGATGCGGACGGATATTATCAAATTGATTTTGAAGATTTCGAAGAGAAAGCGAAACAAGAAAAGACGAAGATGTTCATTTTGTGCAACCCGCATAATCCAACAGGAATAATTTTTAATCAGGAAGAATTACAAAAATTAGCCGATATTTGTGAAAGACATAATGTTCTGATTGTCGCTGATGAGATTCACGGGGACCTTGTCCGGTCAAATCAAACGTTTATTCCAATTGCTAAAGCAGTTGAAAATGTGGACCATATTATTACTTTTACTGCGATTAATAAAACCTTTAATGTAGCAGGGCTTCATTGTACCAATGTAATCATTTCAAATCCGGAGCTTAGAAAAACGATGAATAATGTGATGGGGATGCATTTGCCCTCACCGTTTACCGTTTCTGCACTTATCGCTGTTTATACTGAAGGGGAAGATTGGTTAGAACAGCTAAAAGAATATATTGATGGGACGATGGATTGGGTTGTGAAGTTTATAGCAGAAAAAATGCCGAAAGTAAAGGTGAAAATCCCAGAAGGAACCTATATTATGTGGATGGACTTCAGTGGATATGACCTAACACCAGAACAGGTTCATGAACGGATTTATAATAAAGCAAATGTTATTCTCGAAGATGGTAAAATGTTTGGTGAAGAAGGACTTGCCTTTCAAAGGATTTGCATCCCGTCACCAAGACCGCTAATAAAGGAAGCATTTGAAAGAATTGCAAGAGAATTTGAAGATGTCATTTAAAGTTCGTTTGGTAAGGTATAATAATATTATGTAAACCAAAAAAACAATCTCATCAAAAGCAAATACTAAAAATAGGGTCACGATAAGAAAATCGTGACCCTATCTCTGAAAATTTATTTTTTACTTTGCCGGTACAATTCCATTGATTTAAATCCTTCGCCCAATACCTTCTCCATTTCCAGTAGCCGTTTTTCCTGGGTTTCTTTCCTTTTTGCACTGTAAACATAACGGGCCCAATCTTTTTGATAGCCAAAGGTTAATTGGTTATATTTTTCAAGCAAATCCCTACTTTTGCTCAAATATTGCTTTAGATCTTCGACATGTACGATGTAATCATCCACGCATTGACTGTTTTTCGTACTGGAAGCTTTTTTAGGTGCTGATTTTAAACCCACAACGGTAAAAACATCATTTAAGCTAACCATTCTTGCAAACTTAATGTTGCTTCCCAAAACATATCCTTCTTCATCGGAAGGAAGCGCCTGAATTAAACGATCACGGTCAATGTATTCATCATACTTCGGATTGTTCTTTTTAGGATAGGCAAAAAATAAGTAACCATTATCTTCAAGTAAATTTTGCTTAATTACTGATTGAAGTTGTTCTGCAAATTCCTCTAATCCAAATACAAAGGTAATGATTAAATCATATTTATCCTTTTGAATTGAAGAATCAAATTCCAATTCATCAAAATCCTTCAAATCATCGGGCTTTTGAAGGATTAATTTATTTGAATATTTATTAAGGTTCAGTTTTTCAACAACCGTTTTTGTCGAATTTGCCATATTAATCTCCCTCTTTTTCTAATATTCTATAATTCACATGGGATATTTCCAACAGGTATTAAAATATTTTTAGGATTAAAAACTGTATCAAAGATAAGAAAAATAAGAACGAAAAGTTATAAAGGCTGAATTTGATTAAATACCTTTTGCTCTTATCAGGGTTTGATTGAATATATAGCTTATAAGAGATCACACTTGCGAGTGAAGCAATGATGGTACCAAGACCGCCAATATTGACTCCTAATAATAAGGACTGCCAATCCATCGTAAAGTTTGATAAAAGGATGGAAGCAGGGACATTGCTGATCAATTGGCTGGCTAAAATTGAACTAAAATAGACAGAAGTGGAGTTTTTTAAGCTTTCATTAGCAAAATCCCGGAGTACTTCGATATTTGATATATTTCCGATAAAAATAAAAAAACAGATAAATGTGATCAGTAGAAGATAATCAATTTTTCCTAATAATTTAAAATCTAAAACACAGGCTGTAAGTAAAGTAATAATCGCAGCAAGCTGGTAACTCATTCCTTCAAAAATGGAAACAATAATGATACAAAATACAATTCCCCAAACCGCTGCTTTTTTTCGATTTTTCATTGGAATAGGTTCTAAGTCGACATTAAGTTTTTTGCCCTTAAGTCGGTAAATGGAAAAATAGAGCGAACTTCCTCCTAAGATGGCCAACAAAAGGATTGTTGTAAAAAATTGAGCCGGACTTATTCCATAATGGGAGAATATAAATAAATTTTGCGGATTTCCCATCGGTGTTAAACTGCTGCCGATATTCGCCGCAATGGTTTGAAGGATAATGGTCTCCATTATGTTAATATTTGCCTTTTTACTGATGGTAAGGCTTAATGGGACAAACGTGATGAGTGCCACATCGTTTGTTACGAACATTGAGATAAAAAAGCATAATAATATTAGAATTGCAGAAACCTGTTTACTAGATTTGCATTTATTCAAAATCCCAATTGCGAATTTGTCTAATATTTTTAGTTCTTCAAAGGCCTTAATCGCTAGCATCAGGTTAAATAAGCTAACTAACACTTTGAAATTGATATACTCCAGTCTTGGCGGATGAATAAAGCAGCTCACCATTGCTAAGATAAGGGAGATTGTGAATACCAGGTCTTTTTTTAAAAAGGCAAATTTCAGCCAGGTATTTTTGGCATTTTGCGTTAAAACATATTCCTTCATGAACATCACCAGAAATTTTAGTAAGTTTAATACGAGAAATAATAAGTAGAACATAGATAACGATAAAATCAATGCCAGAGGATGTCAATCATTTTTCAAACGTTTACTGAGTCGTTTTTGTGGGAAAAGAACTGTTTTTGTTGAATATTGAAAGGATGTTCGATCATTTTCATTTGAGAAAGTTATGGGAAAATGTGGCATGGAATAGGTGGTTAACGGATTATGTCGATATTTGATGATAAATACTGTTTCTCTGAATGCGTTTTCAATTGGTAAACTTAATCTTGTAGTTGGAAATAGAAGGAGTTACTAGATATGACAAATGATGACTTAATTTACCAAATCGAAATGGTACGAAATACAATGATAACCGTCGGAATGACCAAAGGATTATCCTCGTCAGAAACGATTCTACTAAGTAAAAAACTTGACCGACTATTAAATTTGCAATTCCGCAGACAGAAAGTACGGTCGGCCTAATTGACTGGGGAGTTTATCTATTTAGAATGTATTGATAGTATAAAAAAATCCCCGAAACTGGGGATTTTTTTATGAATTCTATTTTTTAAATTAGGATTTTAATAGTCTTCTAGCCATAAATAACACAAATGCAATCACAACAAATACTAGGAAAAACGCGAAAAAACCTAAAAGCCCTACGATTGCATCTTCAAATTCCATATTTCCTCGATTAGTCAATGCCTGTTGAATTTCGATTGCGAATACTAATACAAACATAAAAGTTGTTGTATATAAGAAAGATAGAATCGTAATTCCAAAAGGCATTTTTACAATAATTTTTGAGATGACCAGCACGAAAAGAAAAACAACGATTCCGATCATGCCCATGATCCAGAAATGCAGGTCCTTATCCGTTAATTGAAGATTTAACGAGCTACTTACATATATTTGTATAAAATCATGAAGATTATTGACAATGTCCGCTAATAATTGAATAGTTTCTTTCAAATCATCACATCCTTATCAGTTAAGATTATAACAGATTTTAAATAAAGAGTCTTAAAGTCCATACATACTGGGCGGATTATTATAGAACCGACGCTGATAAAAATTTTGTCGATTTTCGTGAAGTGACCATATATAATATTTATACTAATGGGATTAAGGAGAAACCCAATATGGAAACTTTATATCAGCAGGAAAATCCTTTATTCACTCTAATAGATAACTACCAGGATCTCATTGCTTTGAATCGCGAACTCTCGGAACTTAAATATGCACTAGATGTATCTTCTATTCTTGCCATAACTGACCAGCGGGGCATTATCCAGGTTGTGAATAAAAAATTTTGTGAACTTTCTAAGTACACCAGAGAAGAATTAATTGGGCAAGATCATCGAATGATTAATTCTGGATATCATTCAAAAGAGTTTTTTCGCGAAATGTGGAAAACAATCGGTTCTGGAGAAGTCTGGAAAGGCGAAATTCAAAATCGAACAAAGGATGGAAAACTATATTGGGTCCATACCACCATTGTTCCCATTCTGAATGAAAAGGGGAAACCGTATCGGTATATTTCTTTTCGCGTTGATATTACTGAGCAAAAGCAGATGGAAGCTGAATTTCAGAAGTCCCTTAAGGATGATTTTAATCAAACCGTAAATACTCTTGAGAATGGTATTTTTAAAATGAAAAGGGATGCAGACGGGAATATTGTTTATACATTGGCCGAGGGAAAACTTCTTCAAAGTATGGGCTTTAATACTGAATCCCATCATAATAAAAGTCCATATGAAGTTTTTCCAAAAGATATTGCCAGCATTAAACTATTACACTATCAAAAGGCTTTTACCGGACAAAGCGTCCAGTATGAAATCGACTTATTCGGTAGATTAGTATACGTCGATGTTACGCCGATTAAACAGGGAGACAAGGTCGTTGAACTTGTCGGGACAGTTTATGATATTACTGAGTTGAGAAATACACAAAAACAGCTTCAGGAAAATAGGCTGCTCTATCAATCCCTATTTCAGCACAGCCAAGATGCGGTGTTCACCTTTGATACAAAAGCAAAGATTGTTACTATAAATCCTGCGACGGAAAGGGTATTAGGGTATTCCTTAGAGAATTTTAAAAAGAAATCAGGCGCGGAACTGATTGTAAAAGAATATCTATCTATTCATCGCTCATGCTTTGAAAAAGCCCTTAAAGGAGAGCCACAGAATTTTGAAATGGCTGTCTATCACCAGAATGGACATCAAATTTTTCTAAATGTAACCTATCTTCCAATTATTGTCGATCAGAAGATTACCGGGATCTATTCGATTGGGAAGGATATTACGGAGCAAAAAAAAATACAGGAATTAAACGCCTTTTTAGCGACCCATGATGAGTTAACTGAGCTCCTTAATCGGAGAGGGTTTGAAGAAAAGCTAAAAAATGTGATTACTTATTCTCAAAGTTCTAAACAAAAGCTTGCGGTTATGTATATTGATTTGGATCGCTTTAAAAATGTTAATGATACATTAGGGCATATGATTGGCGACCAGTTATTAGAGCAGATCTCCCGGCGGTTAAACATACAAATTGGCGATGACAATTATATTGCCAGAATGGGCGGGGATGAATTTATGGTTCTTTGTCCTTCGATTGACATGGATGAAGAGGCCGCCAATGTTGCTACGAATATTCTAACCTGTTTGAAAGATCCTTTTTTTATTGAAGGATACGAGCTTTTTATGACAGCCAGTATTGGAATTAGTATCTATCCAACGGCCGGTGATAATGTCATAGATTTAATGAAACATGCTGACATTGCTCTTTACAAAGCTAAAGATCAAGGGAGAAACAATTTTCAGATTTATTCTGCAGTTATGGATAAAATGAGTTATCAGTCTTTTTTTCTTGAACGGGATCTTCGAAAAGCATTGCTGAACCATGAATTTATAGTCCATTTGCAGCCAAGGGTTGATTCAAGAACAAGAAAAATAACAAGTGCAGAGGCTTTAATCCGCTGGAATCACCCAAGATTGGGGTTAATTCCGCCATCTGATTTTATCCCATTGGCAGAAGAGACAGGCTTGATTATCCCAATGGGCAAATGGATAAAAAAGAGGGTTTGTGACCTTTTGGTGCAATGGAAAGAAGCAGGAATTCCGCTGATTCCCATCAGTATTAATATCAGTGCCCAGCGCTTTTTGCAAAAGGATTTTGCGAAAAGTGTAAGGGAGACATTGGAAGAGTACGGGGTAGATGGCGAATTCCTTGAGATAGAAATTACGGAAAATTCATTAATGCGAAATGAAGCAGATGTTGTGCAAACGATTCAGGATTTAAAGAAATTGGGGATTAAGATTTATATTGATGATTTTGGAACAGGATATTCTTCGTTTTCTTATTTGAAATCCTTTAAATTAGATGGAATTAAGATAGACCGCTCATTTATTCATAATATTTCTTCTCAATCCGAAAATGCCGGGATTACTTCTGCTATGATCCATTTGGCCCGAATTTTAAAAATGGATGTCATTGCAGAAGGGGTTGAAACGGAAGCGGAATTAAAGTTTTTACATGATCACCGCTGCAACCAAGTTCAGGGATATCTGTTTAGTAAGCCAACGACAATTGGGGCATTTGAAAAAATGTTGGTCGAGGGGATTTAAAAAGAATAAGTGCCAGTAATCTTTTTATGGAAGGATGCTGGCACTTTTTTTGATTCTTTAGAAAAACGATTTAACAATCTCCTGTTGATTGTTACATTCTTTGCAAGTATATTCAATCTCTAATGCATCTTCTCTCACTTTGTGTTCTGTCTCTTTTTTACAATGTTCACAATAGAGGCTTTTTGGTAATTCGATCATTGCCCCAAGCACCTCCTATTTTCATTTTTTGATTGTAATATACCCTCAGTAGAATATTTCATTCAATCTTTCCAGAAGAGGAAAAAATTTAAATGTAAATTTTGTAAATTGGTTCGCTAATGCTATACTTTAAATCGCCATATTTTGGTGTAAGAAATTAAACGGAGGAATGTAAAAATGTATACTTCTATTAATGAATTTATCGGGGAATGGAACCAGGAAATGGAATCCACTCAAAAGGTCTTGGATCCATTAACTGATAGCTCGCTTCAACAAGCGGTATCACAAGAAGATCGTACATTAGGCAGAATTGCCTGGCATATTGTAACAAGTACTCCTGAAATGCTTAATGAATTCGGAATTCAGGTTGCTGCTGTGGAAAACGCTACGACCGTGCCGACTTCTGCAAAAGTAATTGCTGATCGTTTTCGAAAGGTTACAGCTGATACAAGCAACGCGGTAAAAGAGCAGTGGACAGACCCATCCTTAACGGAAATGGTAAATGTATTTGGTATGGATATGCCCAAAGCAGTTACACTTTCACTCCTTATCAAGCATATTATCCATCACCGTGGGCAGCTTACAGTCCTTATGCGCCAAGCTGGCTTGAAGGTTCCTGGTGTTTATGGCCCAGCTCGGGAAGAGTGGAGCCTGATGGGGATGGAAGCTCCTGCACTATAAATGGTACACTTACGAACACATTGAATACAGTGTGTTCTTTTTTAATTGGTATGCTGGGGAAGAATGGCTGCTTGATGCCTTTAGGAAGTATTTAGTAAAATACAATTTTAGGAGGTTATAAATGGAGAAACATACTATTCAAACCTGCACTGGCTTTTTAAGGGATGCTAATAATATTGTTGTGCTCACAGGTGCGGGTATTAGTACAGAATCGGGGATAAAGGATTTTCGCTCAAGATCTGGAATTTACAAACTGGCACCTGAATACATACTTTCACTCGATTATTTTTATAAGCATCCGAAGGAATTTTATCAATTTGCAATGGAGAATCTTTACCATCCTAATGCTGCCCCAAATAAAGGGCATGAAATTCTTGCGAAATGGGAAAAGGAAGGAAAAGTTTCACAAATTATAACGCAAAATATTGATGGGCTGCATCAAAAAGCAGGAAGTAAAAGGATCATAGAGTTTCACGGAACGATGAAAACGGCTTCATGTTTAAATTGTGGAAAAAGCTATCTGACTGAAGAGATGGTCCGCAAGCTCGAAACAATGGATGAGTTTTATGTTTGTGATCATTGTGAAACGAAAAATAAGAAGAATCGTTATATTAAACCAGATGTTGTTTTGTTCGGTGATTCCGGGGAATGGTTTTCGGTGGATGGTTTTAATACGATCTTGAACCTCATCTCTCAATCAGATTGCATTTTGGTATTAGGTACAAGCTTGAAAGTAACACCGTTTTCTACCTTTCCGCATTATAGAAGACCTGGTATTCCCCTGTTGATTGTAAATCAAGGCGATACCCCTTTTGATTTTGCTCAAGATACACATGTCATTCGGGATTCTATTGGGAAAACATTGTCACAAATAGATGTAATGATTGGAAATTAGGGGGCAGTAAATAGTGTTAAACCAATATTTTGAAAAAGCAAAAGAAAAGATTCAACTAGTGGAAAAGTATGAAATGGAAAAGCTTAAGAAGGCAGCGGAAAAGGTTGCAGAAGCAATTCAAAACGGAGGGATTGTCCAACTGTTTGGCTGCGGCCATTCACATATTTTAGCAGAAGAGGTTTTTTACCGCGCCGGAGGACTTGTTCCCATTAAACCGATACTTGTGGAACCTTTGATGCTTCACGAGGGGGCATTAAGATCCTCACAGTTAGAACGACAAAACGATTATGCTCTGGAATTTATAAAAGACCAAGAAATCCTTCCGGAAGACGTTTTCTTTGTTTTATCGACATCCGGACGCAATCCTGTACCAGTTGACGTGGCACAGGAAGCCAAGAAAAAGGGAGCTTTTGTGATTGGACTTACTTCATTGGAATATTCGAAAAGTCAGCCTTCTAAACATAAGAGTGGAAAACACCTCTTCAATTCTGTTGATCTAGTGATTGATAACCACTCCACAAAAGGTGATGCCGCTCTTACCTATGAAAAAGTAGCAGTTCCTTTCGGCTCAACTTCCACGGTGGTGGGGGCGGTTATTTTAAATGCGATTTTTGCAGAGGCGATTAAAATGATGGCGGATAATGGATTCGAACCACCAGTATTCCTAAGCGGTAATATCGATGGGGCAGATGACCACAACCATCGCTTGGTAGAGAGGTATCGGGGCAGGATTCCGTTGTTGTCTTAATTTGATTTATTGAAAATGCTTGAATACAAAAAGCCGCAGGTGCTGCGGCTTTTCAAAATTAACCAAAGTCCGTATTCATATTGGCTCGGGGCCGGGATGCTTTGAACCATTGAAAACAAAAGATGATTATTAAAATAAGGTCAATAATATCCCCGCCGTAATACATCAGCACTCCGCCCGTTTCGGCCTGTCTAACGGGAACATTAGCAGGAGGGTGAGTGTAAATATATTTTGCAAGGATATCATGTCCGGCTATTGTGATAACTAAAACCATTGCACGGTAAAGGTAACTTTTTCGGTGCGGTGTAGGATCCATATAAATAATGGCTGCAGTAAAAAGATATCCAGCAAGGAACACATGGATATGAACTAGCACATGAATAAGAATACTATGCCTCATAGCGGAATAAAGGGTGCTTGTATAGAGAATCCAAAGCCCTCCGATGTTGAGAATTGAAGCAATGATTGGGTTGCTTAAAATTGCAAAAAGCTTCCATCTTAAAATTTTTGTTAGGGAACGGGCGGCTTCCACCTTAAGAGTCCGTAAGAGTAACGTTATTGGGCTAGCGAGAACCACTAGGAGCGGTGCGAGCATTCCAAGCAATAAATGAACAAGCATATGGGCAGTAAAATCTGTATGTGCCTGAGAGGCTAGTGGTCCGAAGGTGGCGGCAATTATACAACAAATCCCCAAAACCAAAAAAATGGATCGGTAGAGTGGATATGAAAGGTTACGTTGTCTATAACCAAAAAATAGGATATAAAAAAATAGCCCCAAGATAAGGGACAGGATTAAAAGTAAAAGTGGATCCTCCAGGAAGGGGAATTTGCTTTCAAATTTATGGTTATTCAAGTGCATTTTTTTGATTTACCCCCGCCTGATTAGATTCCCTTCTACTTTGAACAAGAAGGGCAATACCGATCATTAGTAAGCAAATGGCAATGATATTCCATGCCATGTCATAGGGGAGGATATCCACATTATAACGAATCTGATGCAATCTCATCAATTTATGCTGAACGGTGCCATCATAAAAATTGAAAACACCTGCCCCTAGTAATATGCCGCCAAGCCACCTTTTAAAAATAAAAGCCTTTCTGCGGCGAAGGTCTGCCACCATATACAATGCCCCAACAGTAGCAAACCAGCTGAATGCATGAAAAATTCCATCTGATACCAAACCAACAGTGGTTGTGGATTTGTCATAAAAATGATGCCAATGCAAGAGTTGATGAAAAACAGCCTCATCCAAAAAAGCGACCAGCCCTACACCAAACATTATTCCTGACCATAAATTACGATTTTTATATAATGAAACATGTTTTGTATTCCCAATCATCTAATATTTCTCCTAGTTTTTCAGTTCTCTTATACAAGAATTCACAAAAACCATTATTCCCCATTTTAAGCATAAGTAGTCGTGTGAATGGCAGTCCTTTTTTTTGATATACTTGAAAACTCATTATGACGCTTTGGCATGATTTTTTAAATTCTTCTTGACTGGTCGCCTATATGTTGCCAATATGGCTCCGATAATCGTAATGATCCCTCCTGCAAGTGTTAATATGGAGAAGCGCTCATCTAAAAGCAGGACACCAAAAACAACGGTCCAAACCGGAAGCAGGTTGATAAATGGTGCAGAAAGAGCAGGACCGACAATTTTTACCCCTGCATTCCAAGCAAAGAAGGCTAAAACAGATGCTAGTGTACTTACATATGCCACAGCAAGCCATGCAGTGGTATTCATATGAATCATGTCAGGATGGACTGTACCGATACAACTAATGGCACTAAGAATAGTACCGTAAAAGGATGCTCCTGCGGTCATTGTCAATGGGTCGATTTTATTTCCATACTTTTTACCAAGAACTGTGTAGATCCCCCAAGCCAAACACGATAGAAGAATTTCAACAATACCAATAATGGATGCGTACGTTGCCCCAGCATGTTTCCCTTGTACTAAAAGAATAACGCCAATAATGGAAACGAGAGCACCTAACCAGGATTTTGCTTTAATTTCTTCTTTTAAAAAAAGGGGTGTAAATAACAAGATAGCGATTGGAATCCCAGCTGAAATCATTCCTGCATAGGAAGCACTAAGAGAACGTAATCCTAAATAATTTAACGTTGAAAATGCAAAAATACCAAAAAAACCAAGCATCAATAACTCTTTCCACTTTGAAAAAATAGGAAATTCCTTTTTATTTAATGCTAATAGCCCCCAAAGAATGATCGTAGAAATTGCCCAGCGAATCGTATTCAGTAGTGTTGCTGGTAGGGCAGGTGCTAAGTAGCGACCGCAAATATAGTTGCCTCCCCAAAGGATTGTAGCAAGTACAAGAAGTAAAACTCCTTTTTTCATAAAAAATTCCCCCATTTTTGAAAACTTGTCCGTAGCCTAAAAGGCTCTTGAACACTACTTCTTTTCAGTCCGTTATCACCCTAGAAAAATAAACAGGAAAGCTTTAATTTTATCGTATATCGGAGACTTTCATGCTTTACTAGATAAAAGGAACTATTTCTATCATATCTAATTTTGTTTGTATCCTACAAGTTTTTGAAAAATCCACTAGAATGGATTGTATATTAATTAGAAAATTGAGATAATAGAATTGTAACTCTTTCACAATTTTATTCATAAAAGAATGAATATTTATGGTAAAATATTCAAAGGAAATAATTTTTAAAGGATAAGGGGAAATTAAGAATTATAACTAATTTTGTATTTACCGTTATTTTTCTACTTAGTGTCATTTATTTAATCCGGTATCGGTTAAATTTAAAGAAAGCTGCTGAAATTTCACAAGATGCCCTTTATCCGTTAAAAGAGAGTGAGTTTGCTAGTCTTTTGGTACCGGTTGAATGGAAAGAGATGACCCCACTTACGAAACATACGAGGTCGTATCAGTATGTTAAATGGGGAACTGTGTTTTCCCTTTTGACTTTAGTGGTAATATTAGCAATAGTGATTACAACTGAATTCCTAGGTTCTTCATTTTTCAGTTTGGACTATTTGTTCTATTTAATTATTAGTCTTGTTCGTCATCAAGGCAATCTGTATATCCTGCCAAATGGGATTATTCTAAATGGAAAATACTATTCGGCAAGCCAAATTCATCATTATGAAACCGAACAAATAGTTCGTTGGCATGAGTTGTATGGTTATCATTCCCGTGTCGACAACGGCTTTAAATTGACTTTTGATATTAAAAAGAAGCCATTTCAACCAGATTATATGATTGTAGAGGACTCATCCCATCTTCGACAGATTACTGCCTTACTTGACCAACAAGGGATTAAAGGAGTCCGAAAAACAGAAAAAAATTAGTCTTGGTCTATGCTAGTCGTAATAGGTGAGGAATACCTACCGTTTTTGAGTGACCACAGGACTATATAAAAAATCACATTATCTTGATAAAATATTAGATAACTATAAAATACATATAAAATACTCTTGAAAATAGATACATGCCATTTTCATTACTAGAGTGGTTCAATAGGAGGAACAAACATGTGGGATTTCGATTTAAATATAGATCAGGTAGCAAGAATTAAAGTAATTGGTGTCGGCGGAGGCGGTAATAACGCTGTTAACCGAATGATTGAAGATGGAGTTCAAGGTGTCGAATTTATTGCAGTCAATACAGATGCACAAGCTCTTAAACTCTCAAAAGCGGAAATTAAAATGCAAATTGGGGGCTCTTTAACAAGAGGACTTGGTGCAGGAGCGAATCCAGAGGTAGGCAGAAAAGCCGTTGAAGAAAGCCGTCAGCAGCTTGAAGAGGTTTTAAAAGGAGCGGACATGGTGTTCGTTACCTGTGGAATGGGCGGCGGAACTGGAACAGGTGCCGCACCGGCGATTGCGCAAATCGCCCATCGGTTAGGCGCCCTGACAATTGGTGTAGTCACTCGCCCATTCGGATTTGAAGGCCATAAACGAGCAAAAAATGCAGCAAGCGGGATTGAGCAGATGAGGGAAGCGGTGGATACCCTGATTATTGTTCCAAACGATCGCTTATTACAGATTGTTGATAAAAAAACACCGATGGTACAGGCATTCCGTGAAGCGGATAATGTCCTTCGCCAAGGGGTTCAAGGTATTTCGGATCTCATTGCCGTTCCGGGGCTTATCAACCTAGACTTTGCTGACGTAAAAACGATTATGACCAACCAGGGAACAGCTCTGATGGGAATTGGTGTGGCTAAGGGAGATGGCCGTGCAGTTGAAGCTGCCAAAAAGGCGATTTCGAGCCCGTTATTAGAAACCTCAATTGATGGTGCTCAGGGGATTTTAATGAATATTACCGGAGGCACTGATTTAAGTTTATATGAGGTACAAGAGGCTGCTGATATCGTTGCTTCTGCGGCAGACCAGGAATTGAATATGATTTTTGGTTCTATTATTAATGAACATCTTAAGGATGAAATCATGATTACCGTGATTGCAACAGGCTTTGATGATAAAGAAGCGGCGCCGTCAAATCCAGCTTCTAATCAATCGAGAGAAGTCCATTCCCATCGGCCTGCTCCAACGCTGCACAGACGTGAACATGTAATCCGTGAAGACCGGGTTCAAGATTACACTCGAAAACATGAAGAAGAGGCTCCTGCTCGGAATAGGAATCGGCAGCAGAAAGAAGAAACAGGATATGGACATAACCGAGAAAGTCAACAATCTGAAGATACACTAGATATTCCAGCGTTTTTACGAAATCGGAATAACAGGAATCGATAACGAGGTGCCTGTCATCACCTGATTTTTGTTGAAAGGTGTCGAAAATACAAAAAACTACGGAGTTTACTTTACTCCGTAGTTTTTTACTATACCCCTGAGCAATTAATGCATTTCTGTTGATAAATTTATATATTGTGCAATAATTAAGAATAATTTAAAGTGTCTGCGAGGGATTCAGATGGCTAGAAAAAAAACAGCAATTATCGTTGGCGGGGGTATTGGCGGGCTTGTTACTGCCCTTAAACTTCATCGCACAAACGCGTCAGTGCGTGTGTTTGAAAGTGTTGAGAACATTCAGGCTTTAGGAGTAGGAATCAACCTCTTGCCACATGCAGTCCGTGTCCTTACTGAATTAGGATTAACGGATAAATTAAATAAAATAGGCTTGCCAACGGCTGAACTCATTTATGTGAATCAATTTGGCCAGAAAATTTGGGAGGAAGCAAGAGGGATCGATGCGGGATATCGCTGGCCGCAATATTCGATTCACCGCGGGCGCTTGCAAATGCTTTTATTAGAAGCAGTGAAGGAGCAACTAGGCGAGGAGGCCGTGATCACCGGGCACCATCTTTCTTCGTTTGAAACAGTGGGTGATGAAGTGGTTGCTCATTTTGTCAATCGAAAAACAGGAGAGTCACTTGGCTCTTATCGTGCAGATATGATTATTGCGGCTGACGGCATACATTCCGTTGTTCGAAAACATTTTTATCCAAATGAAGGATTACCGAAATTCAGTGGTCGGATATTATGGAGGGGAATATCTGAATTTACCCCATTTCTAACGGGTAAAACGATGATTATGGCAGGTTATCAGGATCAGAAATTTGTTGCGTATCCTGTTTGTCCTAAAACAGCGGATAAAGGAAGTTCTTTAGTGAACTGGATTGCTGAACTTACGGTTGGCGGGGATTTACCGTCACGTGCTGATTGGAACAAGAAAATTGATAAAGATATATTTGCCCCTGCATTTGCTTCATGGGATTTTGGCTGGTTAAATGTACCAAAGCTAATCGAGCAAACAGATGCCGTTTACGAATTTCCAATGGTTGATCGCGACCCACTGCCGCAATGGACATTCGGAAGAGTGACACTCCTAGGGGATGCAGCCCATCCAATGTACCCGATTGGTTCAAACGGTGCTTCTCAAGCCATTTTGGATGCCGATGCATTAGGACAAGCTCTAATGGAACAATCCGATATTGAACTTGCCTTAAAAGCTTATGAAACAGCACGGTTAGCTCCAACTGCGAATATTGTTTTAAGTAATCGGAAAAATGGTCCGGAAGTCGTCATGCAAATTGTAAAAGAACGAGCACCAAATGGATTTGAGCATTTACATGATGTGATTTCTCAACAGGAACTCGAGAATATAGCCAATCGATATAAGCAAATCGCAGGGTTTGACAAGGAAACTTTAAATACAAAATAGGAGCGGGAACCATGGTTGAACACATCGTATTACTTAAATTTTCAGATTTGACAACAAGTGAACAAAAAGATGATGCCATCCGCATGACATTAGCACTAAAAGATGAGATTCCGGGAATTATTGATATCCGGCAGGGCTATAATTTTTCTGAGCGGAATAAAGGGTATGAAGTAGGTTTGACGGTCCGCTTTGATCATCGTGATTCTTTAGAGAATTATGGTCCCCATCCAAAACATCAGGAAGTCTTTACTTTTTTAAAAGAAATTGGCTTGGAGGATTTGATTGCAGTTGATTTTGAGTTTTAGAAAAGGATAGGATTCGTATTTGTTTGCGCATAATAAAATGACTGACTTTAGAAATCTTTTTTAACTACTGCATCATATCTATGCGTATTAAAAGAAGGAAGGAAAAAGAATATGTCCTTTATCGGCATTGTCATTATTATCGTGTTAATCTATTTTCTTATTATTCGCCCGCTAACCCGACGGAATCGCCCGCCAATTTACGAGCCAAGAAGGGATCAATATGACCAAAGAGGCTATAATGGTCCAAGGAACTACTATGATTCTTCGCCTGGCCGAGGCTTTGGAGGATTCGGAGGAATTGCAGGAGGAATGGCAGCCGGAGCCTTGCTAACCTATCTGTTTGAGCAGGGACGAATCGGCTTCGATCAATACCATTCCCTGCAGAATCTAGAGGATCATGAAATTATGAGAGAATTAACGGACCAAAATATTCTCCAAGAACATGAAATTGATCAACTACAAGAACAATTAGGGCGCAAAGACGATAATGGTGATTGGGATGGAGATCGAAATGGCGATGGCCCTAATAACGTTGACTATAATGACCAGGATAACCAACAAGACAACAATGATAATGACTTTAGTGACTGGGATAACGGCGACGACAATTGGGTTTGAAAATTAAAAAAAGTTCCATATATAAGCCTGCTTCCTTTAACAAATAAAGAATGCAGGCTTTTTTGGTTCGACAGAATTCGGGTGGTGACAGGCACCACCTGAATTCTGTCGAATTATACTCACTGTATAAAAATCTAAATTGAATGATTTTTTTGTATTGGTAAATCCTATTTGTAGCTTGAATTTTTTTGGTTGCAATTTTTATACTGATGGTATATGATGTTTTTTATGCGCAATAAGGGGTGCAGGAAAATATATACAGAACAACTAAGGGGGATACAAATTTGGATCATTCGATAAATAAGGCCGCTCGCCCACCGTATGGGGTCATCGCAATATTGATGATCGGGGCCTTTATTGCTTTTTTAAATAATACATTATTAAATATAGCCCTTCCATCGATCATGAAGGATTTAGATGTAGAGGCCTCAACGGTTCAGTGGCTGACTACAGGGTTTATGCTCGTAAACGGGATATTAATCCCAACCACTGCCTACTTAATCCAAAAATATACGGTTCGCAGACTATTCTTAGTCGCTATGGGGCTATTCACCGTTGGGACAATTCTTTCTGGATTTGCACATGTTTTTATTATGTTATTAGCTGGCCGTATGATACAAGCTTCTGGCTCGGCCATCTTAATGCCGTTATTGATGAATGTTATGCTCGTAAGCTTCCCAGTGGAAAAAAGGGGAACAGCGATGGGGGTATTCGGGTTAATTTTAATGTTTGCACCGGCAATTGGTCCTACGTTATCCGGTTGGATTATTGAACATTATGATTGGAGAATGCTTTTTCATTTTGTTACACCCATTGCCATTATCGTTCTTTTGATTGGCTTTTTCAAGCTTAAGGATAAAAAAGAGAAAATGGATATGCGCTTGGATTTCATTGCACTTCTTCTATCAAGCCTGGGTTTTGGTGGAATTCTTTATGGGTTTAGTTCAGCAGGAAAAAAGGGCTGGGATAGCCCTGAGGTTTATGGAACGATTATTGTCGGAGTTATTTCATTAACTGTTTTTATCATCCGTCAATTAAAGCAAGAACGACCAATGCTGAATTTCAAGGTCTATCAGTACCCAATGTTTTCGCTATCATCGGCTATTTCAATGATTTTGTATATGGCATTATTTTCAGGGATGCTGCTTCTTCCAATTTATGTTCAAACCTTGAGGGGAATTTCTCCGATGGATGCTGGGCTATTACTACTGCCAGGGGCACTTCTAATGTCTATCATGTCGCCGATTACAGGGAAATTATTTGATAAGATCGGGGGACGCATCTTAGCTATCATTGGATTAAGTATTGTTACAGTTACCACTTATGGATTTAGCCAATTAACGTTGCATACAACCTATACACATCTCATTCTATTATATTCAATTCGAAGTCTTGGGATTTCTATGGTGATGATGCCGGTTTCGACCAATGGTTTGAACCAATTACCGAAATCACTTTATCCGCATGGAACAGCAATGAATAATACATTAAACCAAGTAGCCGGAGCAATTGGGACGGCATTACTTGTAACGATTATGACAAACCGCACAGCATCACAGGCCAAAGAAATTGGTGCTGAGGCGATGAAGCATCTTACAGCGAAGCCAACTCCGGCAGCACTTGCTGAAATGAAGCAGCAGGTAATGATGAAGGCGATGTTAAATGGAATCAACTATTCTTTCCTAGTCGCTACTTTTATTGCAGCTTTGGCACTCGTTCTATCCTTCTTTATCAAGCGGGCCAAACAAGCCGAGGAACCCATTGAAGGTAACTCACCAAGTAAAAAAATTAGAACCAAGTTAGCAGAAAATTAAAATCGAAAAAGGGTGACCATTGAGTCACCCTTTTTCATTAGGTATTTTATGCACTTGTTTTTAAATCATAAGAAAAATCGCAGTCATTCCATTCGAAAATGCCTTCCTGTAAACGAATGGTGGGATTAAACGGACATGGAATTGAAACTACTTCTTCTGAGTAACTCTTTATTTCGTCCCGAGATTTTTCAACCAATTGTGTTTTCAATAGAAGGAGTTCGTCTTTTGAGGCTACACGGATTAGTCTGTTAATCGAAATTTTACTCTCATTTATCCCATACTTTTCGCAAATACTATCATGAAAACCTTTATTAAACTGGATCATCATAGGAAGGTCTTGGATAGATGCCACTCCATATACTTCTTTAATGACATCCTCATATCTAATTTGACTGCCGGTAGCAAATCTTGTTATCTTCTTTTCAGGGTTTTCCAATATATAAACAGTTTCAATTGAATTATTCATAAAAATCTGCATCTCCTAATAATTAAAGTTGGATGTTTGGACTGGAATAGTAAATGACCACGCTAATTTCACAAATTTCTTTTTCTCTATTTTCAAAAATCTGATATACATCGGTTGAAAAAGAGACGGAGTCTCCTTGATCCAATGAATAATGATCTTCATCACCAATAGTAATAGTGAAGGTCCCGGAATGGACTGTAATCGATTTAATGGCACCAATCCCGTTCGGTTCGGTAAAGTGTCTACAGTCTGGATGTAGACGGACACGGTAACTTTCAATTGGTATACCTGGTGATGCAAATGTATTATAAACCTCATATAAGTCATTATCCTCTTTGAAAAAAGGCTGTTCAGCCTGCCGAATCATTTTAACAGAAGGATTCATTGCTAAGAAGGATGCGAAAGGAATTTGCAGGCCTGCAGCAATTTTCCAAAGAATCGAAACAGTTGGGTTAGAGGCTCCACGCTCAATTTGACCAAGCATTGGTTTACTAACTCCAGTCAAGTCAGCCAGCTCGTCCAAAGTTAATTTCCGTTGCTGCCGGAAGTACCGCAACCGCTGGCCTATTTGAGCCGTTAAGATATCCTTATCCATGATATAACCCCTTTTGTTGGATACAGTAAATTACTTTATAAATATATTATAACATATTTCGACAATGCTTTAGTGCTATAAAATAGAAACAAAATTAATTTTGCGAAATATTTCTAAATATTTTGCAAAATTAATTTTATTATCTTATAATATACTATAAATCTAATATATTATATTTTTTTACATCAAAAGAAAGAATCTAATATAAATAAAAGGAAGCGACCTTATATGAATTATCCATTTGCACCCCAAACTAAAAACTATGAATCATCTGCCGTAAGGGACATCTTAAAGGTTACACAGCAAGGGCATGTTATTTCTTTCGCAGGGGGTCTGCCAGCAGAAGACATTTTTCCAATCGAACAGGTTCAAATTGCCTATGAGAAAGTATTTGCTTCAGGGAAATCTTCTTTGCAATATGGACTAACAGAAGGATTTATTCCCCTTCGAGAAGCGGTTCAAGCGAAAATGGAAAAGAGAGGAATTTTGTCACATCCCGATAACATTCTGCTTACAACTGGATCACAGCAAGTAATCGACTTGTTTTCACGAATTATGCTTGCACCGGGAGATGTTGTCCTCACAGAGGATCCTACATATCTAGCAGCATTACAGGTCTTTAGATCGTACGGTGCGAATGTGGTGGCTGTAAAGAGTGATGATCAGGGAATGATCACGGAAGATTTAAAAGAAAAAATCGAAAATTTCCAACCGAAATTTGTCTATACCATCCCAACCTTTGCAAACCCAGATGGAAAAGTGTGGAGCCAGGAACGACGTCAGGAGTTATTCAATCTTTGCTCCGAAAAGAATGTTCTGATTCTTGAAGATGATCCATATGGAGATATTCAATTTCATCAAGATGAGGTTTATCAGCCGGTGGCTGCTTTAGATACAGAAAAAAGGATTGTTTTGTACACCAGTACTTTTTCGAAGTCTGTTGTCCCTGCGTTGAGAACTGGTTGGGTAACCGGGCCTTCGGAAGTAATCAAGCTGATGACACAAGCGAAGCAAATGAATGATTTACATTCAAGTTCACTCGACCAACAGGCACTCTATTATTTATTACGCGATTTTAATCTTGATTCTCATATTGCTTTAATTAGAAGCGTTTATTATGAGCGGATGAAATTAATGAAGGAATATTTTGATAAAGTGGGTTCAGGATTGTTCACATGTAAGGAGCCGAAAGGTGGAATGTTCATGTGGGTAGAAGGAAATGAGGAGTTAAACACAACTGCCTTGCTTGGCGAAGCCGTTAAAAAGGGAGTTGCATTTGTTCCGGGTGCACCATTCTATGTCAACGAGCCAAAGCACAATACCTTCCGTGTAAACTATAGCCATTCTACTCCTGAAAAAATTAAGCTTGGAATGGAACGATTAGTGGATGTGTTAACGTCAGTTCCAGTTGCCGCGAAAACAATTTAATTAGGTATGCATCGAAAAGAGTACCGTGTTCAGGCGCAGTACTCTTTTTATGCAATGTAGTTTTTTGTTGGAAATTGAGGACAGGTTCTCATTGAATAGAGGATTAGAAATGTTACGATAATGATAGTTGATCATTGACCGTTTTTTTACAAAACATAAAAAATACGGTCTAAATTATTTTACCTTTTGTCCAATGACAGCCTAATTTGGTGCTATATAATATAAGTTAGGTAGTTGTGATTTGTTCCAAAGCCGTTCTCTTATGTATTTGGGACGATTTTTAGATTGATTGGAGGGTGATGCGATGAATGAAGTTGTAACATTATTTTAAAGCGCTTACATTCTTGGAAAAACCAAAAGGTAATAAAAGTTTATTGGTAAAAAACTGCAAAACAGGAAATCGGAATATTCACATTTATCATTAGCGAAGCGGCAATATTATCATGGTGATCATAAATATTCTCTAGCGAATGCACAGCATTGGTTTTACTCGGAAAGTTCTTTGAAAAACCAAACAAGGGGGAATTTTATTGAAAACGCAAATT
Source organism: Neobacillus sp. GCM10027624 (assembly GCF_042675345.1). Lineage (NCBI taxonomy): Bacteria > Bacillati > Bacillota > Bacilli > Caryophanales > Bacillaceae > Neobacillus > Neobacillus sp. GCM10027624. The sequence continues at coordinate 97,047 of NZ_JBHTHD010000023.1, read as the reverse complement.
GAGCAAAATGGCATTGTCATTTTGACACAAGAAGCGGCGGACAGCTTAAGCAATAGTGAGATGTGGAATGACGATCTCCGTCCGACCACTATGAAGGAACATTCTTGGAAAGGTCTAAATTTCGCTACTCTTTGGATTGGAATGTGTTTATGTATCCCAGCCTATACAATGGCAAGCGGGATGATCTCATTAGGAATGAACTGGTGGCAGGCAATTGGAACCATCTTTATTGGAAACGTTATTGTCCTTATTCCTATTTTATTGAACTCGCATGCTGGGACAAAATTCGGTATTCCGTACCCGGTTTTTGCACGACTTTGGTTTGGCTCAAAGGGTGCACACATCCCTGCTTTAGCAAGAGCACTTGTTGCAGCAGGCTGGTTCGGGATTAACACCTGGATTGGAACAGGTGCAATTGATACATTGTTATCCGCTTCTTTCTCTTTTTGGAGCTTCCCAGGACATACAGCAATTGTTTTTGCACTTTTTTGGGTCTTAAACGTAGCTGTTGCCTATAAAGGTCCACAAGCCATGAAGTATTTAAGTTTGATTGCGACTCCTGTCGTTGGGGTCTCTGCAATTATTCTCCTAATCTGGGCATTCACCAATTCCGGAGGTTGGGGGCCTATTTTATCGACTCCATCTAAATTCCAAACCACTAGCGAATTTTTAAAAGTATTTTTTCCCGCCGTTACTGGGGTAATTGCTTTCTGGGCTACTCTTGCCTTAAATATCCCAGATTTCTGCCGTTATGCTAAAAGTCAAAAATCGCAAATGGTCGCACAAAGCTTTTCACTTCCACTTACTATGACCATTTTCTCTTTTATTGGAATTGCTGTAACCTCTGCAACAGTAGTCATTTTCGGGCAGGCCCTTTGGGATCCGGTAGCCTTGCTTGCGAAATTCCCGCCTTTTATTATTTTTCTCGGTACTTTAGTCATTGTTCTTTCTTCTTTAACCATTAATGTTGGAGCAAACGTGGTTGCGCCTGCCCGTGCGATTGAGAATTTAAATCCAAGGCGGATTACGTTTGGAATCGGAGCACTTGTTACCGGTTTATTTGCCATCTTAATTCAGCCATGGTATATCATGGAGAACTTTGGTAACTATATTTTTGGCTGGCTGGGAACATACGGTGCCTTACTCGGCCCAATTGATGGAATTGCCATCGCGGATTACTGGCTTGTCCGTAAACGGCAGATGGCTCTCCACGAGTTGTATGATGTTAACGGCCGCTACAGTTATACAGGCGGCTTTAATAAAAATGGTGTATATGCGCTTATCATTGGGGTTGCAATCCCTGTTCTTGGCCTCTTGATTCCAGGACTTCGCTTCTTATGGGATAATGCCTGGACATTTGGATTATTGATCTCCATCCTTGCCTACACCTATTTAATGAAAGGTGATAAAAGCGTTCTACAAAAAGGCGAGTACGAAAAAATTACAAGCTTCAAAACTGCTGTTCCCGGCCAAATCTCAGACTCGGTTGATGGCAGTAACCCAAATGTAGATTTGTATTAGTGTCATTGAATGAAAGGAAGCTGCCCAAAATCATTGGGCAGCTTTTTTGTTACAATTTTACGAACTTTTTTGCGTGCAAATTAAAATTCTAAATAATTATATGGTGAAGTTAACACTATCTATAATAAAATAAAAGAAATGGGTAATGAAAAGTGCCAAAGAAGGTCAGCAAATAAAACACCGGCAGGGGGAGTTATAGGTGATGTGGCCTTTTAAGAAAAAGTTCTTAGAAAAATGTGAAAGGCCAGGTTTACTTTCCGTACAAGAAACGACTGAGGAAAGAGAAATTGAGAAAATGGCAAAAAAATTAAAACTAGTTCTGGATAGTACGAAAGATGAAATCATTTTTTTATGCATAGGATCCGATCGTTCCACAGGGGACTCTTTTGGACCATTGGTTGGAACAATGTTAAAGGATAGAAAGATTCCTTTTCCTGTATATGGTACATTAGAAGAACCGGTTCACGCACTGAATTTCAAGAAGATTCTGAAAGGTATTAAACAAACGCATAATGAACCGTTTATTGTAGCAATCGATGCTGCTTTAGGGGAAGCAAGTCAAATTGGATTAATTGTTTTGAAAGAAGGGGCTATTTTTCCAGGAAAGGCACTTAATAAAGGATTGCCAAGTGTTGGTGACTATCACCTGAAGGCGATTGTCAATTATCTTGATCCCTATAATCCAATGGAGTCCTTGAACACCACAAGATTAAATACGGTTATGAAGCTGGCAGATATCGTAACCAGGATTATTTCTCGCGCTATCGAAGATTATTAGATTACGAGGATTTATCGCATAATTACATTTATTTGTAAATGGAAAATTCAAAAATTTTAGTGGTAATTTGAACCATATCATTTGATGTTTTTTTATCGGGTACGATATAATTGGTTTAATGTATACAAAAAGTTGAAGGGAGGAGATCTAATGAGTACTAATTGGGCGGCGGAGGATTTAATTTCCTTAAGGGAAAGGGTCTATTTACACATAAAAGACCTCATTTTAGAAGGTGAATTTAAAACCGGTGATCGGTTGGTGGAAAGGGAGCTAGCTGACCGTTTAAATATTAGTAGAACGCCAATTCGTGAGGCTTTATTTCGATTGGAGTCACAAGGGTTTGTAAAAACCGTACCTAGAAAAGGGGTAATTGTTGCGGACATTTCTGAGAAGGAAATTATTGAAGTTTTTACGATTCTTTCTTCTCTTGAAGTTTTAGCAGCAAAATTGGCTGTTCAAAAGTTAGACGAAGAAACAAAAAGCAATATTGATGCCTATATAAAAAAGGTTGAAGAAAGCTTAGTCAATGAAGAGGCTTTTTCTGATTTACATGGGGAATACAATCAACTTTTATATAGTGCTGCTAAAAATTCTAAACTTCAAGAAATACTTACCGGTTTATCTGATTATATTCGTGCCTTCGCCAAAATTGGTTATAAGAACCCAGGAAGAGCCGTACAATCGATGGAAGAACATGTTAAAATTATGGAAGCCATTATGAATCAAGAGAGCGAAATGACTGAATATTTGACAAAAATCCATATAGAAAATTCAAAAAAGGCGTATATTGAAGCGGTTAATCAAAGCAAGGAAAAAAGGAAAGGGTAAAAGGTTGTCCAAAAAGTCCAGGATAAAAAAGACTTTTGGACAACCTTTTTTATAGGGTCATAACTTTCAGATTAAAGGCCAACCATAACGGATTCTGTTAGGTTTCTTAACACTTTTGCTACACTCATTGCTACAATTGGACTAGATTTAGGATTTTGTTTAAAAGGGGTATTTTGTACTTTTATTTCAACCTGACCAAAAGAGCCCCTTGCTAAAATGGTATGGAAATTTGCCTGAATGGTTGGGTCCACAAATACTTGAACTTTTGTTTTTTCGAAACCAACCCCGGCAATACTTAATGCGGCCGACACATTCACGTTTTCAGGGAATAATTTTGCAGCATTCCTGGCATTGCCTTCATATATACAATAAGGCTCAGTGATTGTCTCTAAATTTACTTTTTCCTCAGCGATCGTCCCAAACCAGCTTTTTGGCTGTTTCCTCGTGATAAGCGTTATTTCTTCTATTTCCCCCAATACCCCTGCAGCTATTCGGTCTAATCCAGCAATGGCGGCAGAAGGAAGTATGATTTGCTTATTGTATTTTTTTGTAGCAGCTTTCAGTGTTTCATAAAACTCATGCTCTGCGAAAGCCCCGACAGAGAGTACGATCAAATTACTCCCAGTGGAAAGGGCCTTTTCCCCGTAAAGCTGTAGCGCTTTATGACCCGCCGCTTCAATAATAATATCCAAATCTTGATTAAAAAACAGATTTTCGTCGGTCGTGACAACGCAATTTTGCGGAATAGATTCGTTTATACCAGGCTTCCTTCTAACAAGAATCGATTTGACTTCAACCTCGCCTGCTCGATTGAAAACGATTAAATCGCTAATCGCTTTGCCAAGCGTACCATAACCTATGATCCCAGCTTTAAGCATTTTTTTATCACCTCAATAATTTATTAATTTTTTTCGATTCCATTTATGGTATACCGTATACCTAAAAGCTTTGTTTCATTTTATCGAATTAGCCTTTTAAAAGCAAGAGATAATTACGAAAATAAAAAAACATCAAAATTTTCAAAATTATTTGCTATTTAACCTCTTTTAATGGTATATTAAATTCATTCTATATAGTTTACAACCTCTATATAGTGAAAAATGTGAAAGGAGGGTACATAAATAGGCTTCTGGGTTTAATCTTGTCTCCGTTGTATAATTGAAAGGGCTTACAATAAGAGAGGTATGAGGATCTTATTGTATAAACTCAGCAGGTTTGGAAACATCACCAAAAAATTGGCTTTTCATTTTTATTTTTTAAAACATCTTGGTATACAATCCACAATCCACAAAGTGCAAAAAACCCTTGGAATTTCAGGATAACAATTTTGACTCATGAAAAAAACTGAATAGTTAAGTTAAGCAAAGAAAATTTGATTGAATATTCTTTTGGTTGATAATCTATATTTCTTCGCTTAAAAGCCAAATGCTATGAAAACCTTGCAAGATTAATTCGATTAATATCTTATAAAGCAACGGAGGAAAGATATGGAATTAACATTAGCTCACTGGGTTTATCTAGTTGTAACTGCAGCTGTCATTGTGATTATGCTTTTTAGAAAAGGTGTTGTTTTACCTCTTATTATTGGGACCTTTTTAGTCGCAGCAGTATATAAAGGGAGTCTTATTGCAGGGTTTCAAGCGGTCTTTAATGCAAATCTAGTTGCCGCAAAGGAGCTATTCAGTATTTTCCTAATTATTTCCATCATGATTGGCCTTCTTAATTCGTTGAAGGATCTTGGGGCGGATAAAAGGATGGTTGTACCGATTCAAAAAATAATGGTAAACGGACATATCTCTTTTATCGTTTTAATGGTCACTACTTATGTAATCTCTCTCTTTTTCTGGCCAACCCCCGCAGTTCCATTAATTTGTGCATTATTGGTTCCAGCAGCCGTGAGTGCAGGGTTGCCTGTTATGACATCCGCAATGGTCATCGTCATTGCTGGACAAGGTATGGCGCTTTCTTCAGATTATATTATGCAAGTAGCACCAATGCTTAGTGCGAAAGCAGCGGGAATTGATAAATCTGCAGTTTCAGATAAGGCATTCATTCTTTCTCTTATTACAGGGGTAACCTCCTTAGCCATTGTCTATGTGAGATCTCGAAAAGCAATTAGGAAAAAATCCGGGTCTGTAAATAACTTAAATAATGAAGAAAAAGCTTTCTTTGATGTGGCCAATGAACTTGCTGCTACGGCAGAAGAGAGTCCTGAACTTATCAAAAGAAAAGAAACATGGGGAAGATTATTTGCCATTATAGTTCCTTTGGCAATGTTAGGTGTTATGATTTTTATGTTCCAAACTAAAATTGGCGGCGGTTCAGGATTTGAAGGGGGCGACGGAGCAGCTTTTATTGGTGGAGTAGCAACCATTCTCTTAGTGCTAGCGACCATTGCCTTCAACCGAATTCATGCCCTTGATAAAATTAGTGAACATATCACTGAAGGATTTGTTTTTGCCTTTAAGGCAATGGCACCGGTAATTCCGATTGCTGGATACTTTTTCATGGGAAGCGGGGATTTTTCGGGTTCTATCCTATCATTAGGTGATACCGCAGCAAAGCCGGCCTTTCTATTTGATTTAATCCAAGCAGGGCAAAATTATATCCCACATAGTCCATTATTTGCTGCAATTAGTATATTAATTGTTGGCATCATTACGGGATTGGATGGTTCAGGGTTTGCAGGGCTACCGTTAACGGGTGCGTTGTCTGGAGCCATTGCGCCAGGAAGTCACATTGATCCTGCTGTTATGGCGGCGATTGGACAAATGGGTTCAGTTTGGAGCGGTGGTGGAACGCTGATTGCCTGGTCATCTCTTGTAGCAGTAGCCGGGTTCTTGCAAGTTTCTCCGTTGGAATTGGCCAGGAAAAACTTCGTCCCAGTCGTTTCCGGGCTTCTGCTTGCGACGATACTAGCCGTGTTTATTTGGTAAAAGTGTGTTCAAGTTTGCGAATTTCTTAGTAAAATAGAAAATATAATTTTAGAATTAGGGGTTTTCCAAAGCTGCTATAACCTTTGGGAACTCCTTTTTTTCATTATGGTTTGAAATGGGGGATCGATCGATGGAACAAGTTAAAGTGGGGCTTGTAGGACTTGGTAAATTAGGGTCCGCGATGATGACGCATTGGAATAAAATGAATATGAAGATCGGGGTGTACCATCCTTTAAAAACCAAGGCTGAACAGTTTGTGGAGCAGTTTCCAAACGGGTATATAGTAATAGAACAAGAATTAAAGGAATTAGATGTGTTAATTTTAGCTTTACCAGCAGCGACTATTATTCCATTTATTACAAATTTAAAGCATAAAGGTAATTTACTTCCTACTGTCACGATCATTAATATGGCAACGTCCTTAGATACGAAAGAAATAAAAGCAAAGTATCCTGCATTAAACATTGCTGGGGTTAAGTTTATGGGGCACTGGAAGGATTTAATGGAGCACGGCAATGGTTTATTTATTACTGAAAATACTCTGCAGAAGCCCTTTGAGGAACTATATCAACGCCTTGGGCAGGTAAAAATAGAGAAGGAAAGCCATTTGACCGAGATCAACAAATTAGCAACCTATTATGCTGTAAAAACAGCCGTTGAATTGGAAAGTGAGTTTGAAAGAAGAGGATTTCCGCCGGAATATGTACAAAGAGCACTTATGTCCCTTGCCCCTGAAGTTATAAGAGGATATTGTGAAGGAAGTCTCGGCCATTTCGCAAAGGAAATCGTTAAAGAAATTAAACAGAAGACTACGAAGGATCTATAAAAATAAGTGCCAGGATTTGCCGCCTCAGGCTTTCGAAAAACTTTCAATAGCCTTTATTCATTTATTTTTTTTAACAAATCTATTTTGTTAATATATAGGCTTCTCAACAGGTCTGTTGATTTCCGCTTCAGGCACTTCGCTTTCCGCGGGCGTGCAGGGGAGCCTCCTCGTCGCTTCGCTCCTGCGGGGTCTCCCCTGCCCCGTACTCCCGCAGGAGTCTTCGTGCCTTCCGCTCCAATCAACAGGTGTATTAATTACAGACTACAACTCTCAATAAATAAAAATAAGAGTAAATTTAATGTTTAAGCCAAAAGAGTATAGCCAAATGAATTTGAATTTGTATTTGTTTCTATTGATGAATTATTTCAGGACAACTACCATCTTCGCCTAATTGAAAAGTATATATATATACTTTTCCTTTCTACTTGTAAAAATTAGACCCTTTTATAACATGGAAAGTGACCGCCTGTCCGAACCCCTTATTCTATTTAAAATGAAGCTTAATGGGTATCTTTTTGGTATTCGTTCTGAAAGGCAACTAGAGAGAGATTAAAATAAACATTGCCTACCGTTGGTTTTTGAGGATTAAAGTTTCACGATCCAGTTTTTACATCATTCTACGATTAGTTGGAATCGTCAACATCGTTTTAAAGATACAAATATAATTCAGGATTTATTTTTGATGACATTGTTCTCCTAGTAATAAATCACAAAATAGTTGGGGGAACATGCCTTATAAATTTAGAAGGGAAAAAATTGAGCGAAGCTTTGCAGACTCAAAAGAGCTGCATGGGCTTCGCTACTGTTTGGTTATGGGAATTTAAAAAGTCTGCCAAAATAATAGAAGATTGCAACACACTCAGCAGATTTGAAAAAGTGTGTGTAATACTTTAGGTTGAATTGCTCGCCTGTTGATTGGAGCGGAGGGCACCGACTCCTGCGGGATAAAGAGGTCACTGGAGACCCCACAGGCGCAAGCGCCGAGGAGGCTCCAGGACCTCCCCGCGGAAAGCGAGTGACCGGAGCGGAAATCAACAGGCCCTTTTGCAGCAGGGATAATCAATAAATTGCCGAGAAAAACATCCTTCCTCGACAATCTGAGGTGCCATGATTGGCACCTTTTCTTAATTTAGTTTAGTAGTAATTCAAGTAAGAACAAATACGCCATCACGATGCCGATGTATAGGGCTGCGAAGGAAAGATTCCAATTTGATACTTTATAAGAGCTTTCCTTTACGATATTGGACATCAGTCCTAAAGTTGCATTATATGGACCAACTAAAAAGGAAGAAACAGCCCCCGCTAACATCGCAACGGTTAAGATGTGAGGTGAAATCCCCATTGCTTGTGGATTTAACCCTTCAATCATTAAAGCAAGCGAGACAGCCGGGTGCAACCCTAGAAAAGCCATCGCTAAAGGAACAAAGGGAAGCAAAATCAAGAAAACTTCAACACCAGCTAGGTGAATAAATTTCATGACCCAGCCATATAGCAGCTCATTTGTGTGCGATACATTGATGGCAGAGATGAAAAATCCAGTTGATAAAAATATAAAGAATTGATCTTTCATACTAACGGAAAAAGATTGGAAATGATTTAGCAGTTGAACACCAAACTCTTTTCCTTGCTTCAAAAATAAAGACCATGTAAGGGCAAATGGGATAACCAATAAAGAAATAAGAATCAAAAACGGATAAGGAAACCTAGTTTCAACTAGCGAAATCACGACATTGAAAATGATGATGGCCAATAAAATTTGAAAGACTCTTCCAGAACGATTGATATGACCGGATTCAACCGTTACTGCTAATTCATTCACTGTCACATTATTTTGAGTTTGAAGCATTCTTTTAGATTTTCGAGCACCTATGAACCAATCAAGTCCCATTCCGATAATACTTAATGGTATAACATAAGGAAGTATGGATACCCAAGTAACTCCCGTCATCGTAATTACAATTCCGACAATCGGTGTAACCGGTGCCCAAATTAATGGCATCGCAAAGCCCCTTGTAATTGCCCTGCTCATGAATCGCTCTTTGTTATTCACCGTATACAGTCCGAGTGCAGGTCTGATCGAGAAATAAGTCATTGGCAATGTTGCAAGATTCATAAAAATACTGAAAAAGTAAGAAATCCCCGAAGTAATCATATATAATTGTCCAGAACTCTTTACACTTTTTTGAATAATGGTTTGTATCCCCCCGCTGTAGCCGCCAATTTTGATTGGAATTCCTAAAATCGGAATAAGGGTAAACATCGTGAGCAAATCCAGCATTGGACCGAAGGAAAGGATATATTGCTTCCAATGGGCTCCGCTCGAAGCAAGTAAAAATACACCAAGGATTAAAAACGTACTACCTAATATTTGCACAAAACGTTTGGCTTGAAAAAACGTGCAGAAGACAATAACAAGGCACAAGCTGGATAAAAGAAATCCAATATGCAAGTGGGGCTGAAGCACTGAAACTAAGTACAAGACGATCACAAAGAAAAGCAGATATCTGAGCATACCAACACCCTATCTATAAGGAAATGTAATAATTCGATAAATGAGTACCGAAAAATGTTATTGATTGTATACCAAATCTTCAAATTCCATAAAGATTAAGTCACAAATCCGCCATAATTACTTAAATTTTTGGTATTTGGTATACAAAACCCTTGAGTTTATTTAATTTCCAATATAAAATAAAACTAACAAATAACCTACAAAACAGGGGGAACTAACATGCTAAATTTTTTATTTAATTCCAAGAAAGCGGCTGAAAAAGCCGAGAGAAAATTAGCATCATTGAGAAAAACACTTAAGTTTTAAAATTTTTATTGGTGAACCGTCACATAGCAGCAGTGGCGGTTTTTTTGCGTTTGTATCATATAATGCAAAAACCGGAGAGACGTTGCCATCTCTCCGGCTGTAAGCCTTTATAAAATGTCTATACTGCAACTTCACTTGATTTTACAAGTTTAGAGTTTACAGAATCCACACTGTTACCGGAGGCTTTTACGATCTCGTTTAATTCCTCGCGTGCTGCTTCAATTGTTTCAAACCTTTCAAAAAACTTTACACCAATATGGTTTACATATTCTTTTCCTTCAAATTCTTCGAATAACTTAATCTTAATTTTTTCATCTAATACTTTTGCAATCGTATACTTCGCCTTTAATTTATCAAAGAAATAGAAATGGTAGGTTTCGACAGGCTCTAGACCATCGTTCTCGAGACTTGTTTGAAAGGTATCTTTATTCGTTAATACAATATATTTTCCCAATTTCTTCACTCCTATAAATGAATTCAATAGTTTTAAACGCTTACATATTGAAGAGTAGTAATGTGTCCAAACACCTCCTCGGAACATTGTATACCAAAACTACTTAATTTGTATTTTATATCAAGGAGACAAAATATTCAACAATATATTCTAAATATTTAAATAATTACTCTTTAAAAAACTCATGGAAGATAGATTTTCAGAGGAAAATTCGGATCAAAATTTTATGAAACGAGATAAAAATAAAAAAATTTTAGTTTACTTATCTACCAAAAAGATTGTATACTTCAGAAAAGTATCGAAATTTTTAGAAAAAACAGAAAGGGGCAATTTTATGCCGAAAGTTATCTTGCATGTTGATGGAACTACAGTGGAGCAAGAAGTGAAAGATAATGCAAACTTGGTCGTTTTAGCAGCAACACGTCTTTTACCAAAGTTAAAATATGGCTGTGGAATGGGGCGTTGTACAAAGTGTACATGTCAGGTGATTAACGGGGCAGAAGATTTAGCACCGCCGAATTGGAAAGAAGTAAAAATGCTTGGAGATAAAGTGAACGAGGGGTACCGTTTAACTTGCCAATTAACGATCCAGCGGGATATTGAAATCTCTCAAGAAAATATTTCAGTCCAGGCTCCTAAAAAACAATCAGCTATTCAAAATTAATTGATGGTTATTTTTTTAGTTAATTAAATGGTATACAAAATACATTAATGCTCAAAGGAGAGTTGAGATGGAGTGTTATGATTTAACCAGGATGACATGGAAAGAGGTTGAAGAAGCATTAAAAAGTGTTCAAGTTGCAATAATTCCGGTCGGTGCCCATGAACAGCATGGACCCCATATGGTGGAAAGCTGTGATGCTGTTTTAGCTGAAAAGATGGCAAAGCGGCTTGGTGAGAGGATGTTTCCTTATGCGGTGGTTACGCCAACGGTGAATATGGGTGTTTCGGAACATCATATGAATTTTCCCGGAACCATTTCACTGAAGCCATCCACACTCATTGCGATTTTAAAAGATATGATCTCCTCTTTGAAGCATCATGGAATTAACAAGTTCTTATTATTAAATTCACATGGAGGAAACCAATCTACACTTAATGTTGCATCACTAACCATAACGAATGAACTAGATGTAGAAGTTTACTATGCCAAAACCACTGCATCTGCAAAAAACTCCATTCAAAACAATATTGGTTCAAGATTATTTGGTCACAGCTGTGAACGTGAAGTATCGGAAGCATTATATTTAGCGCCAGATATGGTGCGTCTTGAACAACTAGAAAAAGGAGATATACAGGAAGAAGGCAGATGGAAGCAGCTAAGACCTGGCAAAGCAATACAAGGGTTTTATCGTTATGAAGAAATGACCAAAAATGGATGTATTGGGGATGCAACAAAAGCCAGTTTTGCAATAGGCCGTGAGATCGTAGAGGAGTCCCTGGATAATCTTTCAGCAGAGCTCTTTAAATTATTAAACATCCATGTGGATGTCCATTCTTAATAGAGATAAGGCAAAATATTATTTTATACTAATCTTTAAAAAATTCTAAAAATTGTGTTTACAAGTAGTCGTTTATCGGTTACTATTAAATCAAGGTATACCAAATACGCTATTACCACAGTGGAAACGGTAAAAAACTAGTAAAATTTATTTTTTTATCGTAGTTTGGTATACAAAATATCAAATGCCAATAGCAGCATTGAAAATCTACATAAAAACTAAGGAGGAGATTTAAAATGGCAGAATTATTATCAAAAGATGAGTTTCGCAAGGAATTAGAGGAAGCAATTAAAGGAAATCATAGCCAAAAGGCTCCGTTCACTTTAGCTTGGGCTGAAGGTAAATTGGAAAGAAAACACTTTGCTAGATGGGCAGAAAACCATTATCACTACGTTGGCCCATTCGCTGATTACTTAGCGTATATTTATCACAATACTCCAACCGATCCAAAATTCGAAGCTGCAAAAGATTTCACCTTACAAAATATGTATGAAGAAGAAATCGCAGCTGACCGCCACACAGATCTCCTTATTCGTTTTGCTGAGGCATGTGGAACGACTCGTGAACGTGTAATGAATCCTGAAAATATGGCTCCAACTACATTAGGATTACAGAGCTGGTGTTTCGCGGTTGCAGCACGTGAGAATTTCGTTGTTGCCACTGCTGCATTAGTAGTTGGACTTGAGTCGCAAGTTCCAGATATTTACCGAAAACAAGCTCCGGCTTTACGTGAGCAATACAACTTTACAGATGAAGAAATTGAATTCTTCGATCTACACATTGTTTCAGATGAAATTCATGGTGAGCGCGGTTATAAAATTGTCCTTGACCACGCAGACACACCAGAATTACAACAGCGCTGCCTAGAAATTGTAAGGACTGGAGCAAAAATGCGCCGCATGTACATGGATGGATTATGGAAGGAATATTTAGAACAAGACCTAGGTGCTTTAGTAGAAACAAAATAATATCTGTATATGAAAATATAAATAAGTAATTTTCTTCCTAATTGTGGGCCGTCAGAATAATCTTGTAGTTAAAGGTTTAATTGACGGCCGCTTTTATTAGAAAATTTTAATTAAATAAATGAAAAAGGTGATCGTAGTGATAACTACAAAAGTGGAAACATTTAATAACTATATAGATGGGATTTGGCAGGAATCGGTAAGCAAAAAAACGTTTAATAGTTTAAATCCTGCCAATAAAGAAGAAGTAGTCGGGGTTTTCCAGGCTTCCAATGAAGATGACGTAAATTTAGCCATTGAAGCTGCCCAAAAAGCATTCACAGGTTGGGCTAAAACAGCGCCATCCAAACGAGCTGCCATTTTAAATCAAGCAGCAAGTATTCTAGAGCAAAAAGCTGATCAGTTAGCTGAAGAGTTAACCCGTGAAGAAGGTAAACATGTTACTGATGCTAAGAATGAAGTGTTACGCTCTGCTCAAACACTCCGATACTATGCTGTTGAGGGGCAAAGTTTTACAGGTGAAACATTTCCAAACGATGATCCAAATATGAAGGTATCCACGGAAAGAGAACCGCTTGGAGTGGTGAGCGTCATAACTCCTTGGAACTTTCCTCTATCGATTCCTGCCCGAAAAATCGCTCCCGCTTTAATCACAGGTAATACGGTGGTTTTTAAGCCTTCTTCTGATACACCACTCATTGCCGTACGCCTTGTTGAAGCACTTTACGAAGCAGGCATTCCAAAAGGTGTTATTAATTTCGTAACGGGCAAGGCAAGTGACATTGGTGACCGATTGGTAACCCATCCGTCCGTAAGGGCTGTCACGTTTACAGGCTCAACTGCAGCCGGTGAAGACATTCATCGTAAAGCTGCTATTACAACACGAACGCAGATGGAACTTGGTGGGAAAAACCCATTAATTGTCATGGATGATGCTGACCTTGATTTAGCTGCAACCCTGACCGTTAATGGTGGTTTCTCTCTAACAGGGCAGGCTTGTACCGGAACGAGCAGGGTCATTGTAATGAAGGAAGTAATAGAGGATTATATTCAAAAGCTTGTCGAAAAGACCAGTGCCCTAAAAATCGGAAATGGTTTTGAAGCAGGTGTAAAAATAGGACCACTTGCAAACGAAAAACAAATGAAAAATGTTTTAAAGTATATCGAGTTTGGTAAAGAAGATGGTGCCGAATTGGTTTATGGCGGCGAGCCATTAACAACAGGGGAATTCGAAAAGGGCTACTTTGTAAGACCTGCCATTTTTACAAATGTAAAGCCGAATCATCGAATTGCAAAAGAAGAAATCTTTGGACCTGTCGTGGCCGTTATTGAAGTGGATACATATGAAGAGGCCATCGCTGTTGCCAATGATGTTGAGTACGGATTATCTGCTTCCATCGTGACCAATAATCTGAAGATTGCCAACCAATTTACCAAAGATATTCAAGCCGGAACGGTAAAAGTAAATCGGACGACGACTGGTAATTTAATGAATGCGCCTTTTGGTGGTTTGAAAAAATCCAGCACTTCAACATTCCGTGAATCTGGAAGAGTGGGTCTTGAATTCTTTACACAATTGAAAACGGTATATATCGGTTATTAAAAAAATGAAAAGGAGAACATAAAATGAAAACAGTATTAAAATTAGAATTAGAAGAAGCAAAATTAATGATTGAGGCGGCTAAGAAAAAATCAGAAGAAATCAATGTTCTTGAGACGATTGCTGTTGTGGATGACGGAGGAAATCTCATTGCATTAGAGCGAATGAATGGAGCTCGAATCACTGGTCCCGAAATTTCCATTGCCAAAGCCTATACTGCAGCAGGGCATAAACGATCTACTCACCTATTTAATAAAGAACCAAATGGTCCTGCACTTCCGGGGAATGAGGCATTTGGTATCAACCAAATTATTCCGGGGAAATTTGCAATTTTTGTAGGTGGATTCCCGATTGTGGTTAACGGTGAAGTAATTGGCGGCATTGGGGTAAGCGGTGGAAATGGTGAACAAGATACAGCAGTTGGAACGGCAGCCCTTCAAGCATTACAAAACTATGTAGAAAAAGATGGACTTGAAGTCATTACTACAGCAGATATTAAAAAATAGTGAGCTCATTCAATTAAAAGCTTAGACAGAATGAGGCCCATGTTCATTCAACCGGAAGGGATTGTTATCAAAGAAATAGATGTTTGGTTGAAGAAAGGGGATACACATGTGAAACCGTATGTTGATTTAGCGATTGGGTTTGCCCGCACTGGTGTAACAGGCTACGGGGGCGGGCCCTCTACAATTCCGTTGATTGAATATGAAGCGGTCAAAAAATATCATTGGACATCTGAAGAAGAATTTTCCGAGATTTTGGCGATGGCCAATACATTGCCAGGGCCAATTGCGACAAAAATGGCGGCCTATATTGGATTTAAAGTGAAGGGTACATTAGGAGCAACCGTGGCCATTCTTGCTCATATCCTGCCATCAATCATTGCAATGTTAGCCTTATTAACTGCACTTTATTCGTTTCGGAATTCCCCGATTGTGAGTGGAATGGTGCAAGGGGTTACGCCTGTAATTGGATTTATGCTCGCGGAAATGGCTTACCGGTTTTTCCAAAATGGTCGAAAAGGACTTGGTTTATCGAAAATGGTAAGCCTATCTGTCCTATCATTAATCGTAGTCCAGTTCCTAGGATTACATCCAGGAATCTTAATCGCTATTTTTCTAATTACTGCCTTTATTATTGCAGACCGTAAAGAAAAAGCTACCGTCAAACAGGCCGAAGTTGTTGTTAAAAGAAAGGAAAAAAGTTCATGATCTATTTGCATATTTTTTGGGCATTTTTAATTTCGAATTTACTGGGCTATGGGGGCGGTCCTGCTACAATTCCATTATACCAAAATGAAGTCGTTAATCATTATCATTGGATGTCAGCATCCGAATTCGGGAATATATTAGCGATTGCGAATGCCCTGCCTGGTCCAATTGCAACCAAAATTGGCGGGTTTATCGGCTATCAAGTGGGTGGTCCGATTGGCGCAATTATTGGGCTGGCAGCTACAATCCTTCCCTCTGCCATAGCTGTAATAATATTGTTTAAATTTGTAAATTTATTTAAAGATAATGCAAGAGTCAAGCTTATGACCAAGTCTGTACAGCCCATTATCGCTATCTTGTTAGGTGTAATGGCTTATCAATTTTTCTTAACGGCTTTTGAAAAAAGCGGGGTCTTTCATTTAGTTTTGTTAGCTGTAGTGAGCTATTTCGCCTTAATTAAAATCAAGCTCCATCCGTCATTACTGATTCTTGGAGCGCTGATCTATGGCGGGGTATTTTTATCATAATGGATAAAAGGGAATGAAAATACTTAAGAAATAAGCGGGTGTGATGAATGGATATTAGATGGGAGGAAAACAATCTTTTATCAGTACGAGAACATGCATATTTATACTTAAAAGAAATGATTCTTGAAGGTGAATATAAAGCCGGTGATCGTTTGATTGAAAGAGAACTCGCAGGGAAACTGAATATTAGCCGCACCCCAATCCGAGAGGCTCTGTTCCGTTTGGAATCTCAAGGATTTGTAAAAACAGTACCCAGAAAAGGGGTAGTCGTTTCCAATATTTCAGAAAATGAAGTTATCGAAGTGTTTACGATTCTTTCTTCTTTAGAAGTTCTCGCTGTCAAATTAGCCGCAGAAAAAATGGATGAGGATACCAAAGTAGAACTTGATCAAAAAATCCAAGAACTGATGGAACTCGAATCAGGAGCGGAAGAAAATTATAATCTTGAACATATTCAAATGAACCGTCTTATCAACAAAGCATCGAAAAGTCCAAAATTGTTTGAAATTCTTTCCAGTTTGATTGATTTTATTCATATGGCTGCCAATATGGGATACGAAACACCAGGGAGACGTAAAGATTCTCTAAGGGAACATATTGAAATCATGAAAGCATTGCGTAATCAAGAAACAGAATTAGCAGAGTATTTTATGAGAATTCATATCGAAAACTCAAAAAAAGCGTATATCACCTATATACAGAACCGGAAAGAGAAGCTAAATAAAAGGAAAACGGAAATCCCCTCTAAATGAATTACTAATAAGAAGATAAAAAAGGGAGGACTTGGGAGATGCCGAAAATTCATTTTGTTAACAATGATAAACAATTAGAGGTGCCGGAAAATTCGAATATTTTAAGAATGTCTCTTCGCTATGACGGAGAACTTCCAAACCGTTGCGGCGGAGGAATTTGCGGAACATGTGTTTTTAAAGCGATTGAAGGAGCAGAATACCTGGATAAAGTAAAAATTCAAGAAAAAAGAAAATTAGGGGAAGAATGGCTTGAAAAAGGCTATCGCCTTGGGTGCCAAACCTTTGTAACCAACGGAGATGTCTCCCTATCCTGGGATGAAGAGGTGACAAAGCAGGTAATTAAAAGAAAGCCAGATAAACTTCAAAAAGAAGTAACTTCGGTTTAGCTATTACTCTAAAATTTGTATTCTAGTAGATTAATATTATGAGGATTGGCGGGTGATCTTATGTGGGTGTGTAACAGTCATATGAAGGAAATTATTGCATTAATGGATACTCCCCATATTAGTAAAGCATCATATCAAATAAAATGCTCGGCTTGTGATAACCGTGCTATTGCAAAGGTGTATTTTGCGCATAAACCATTCCGTCTTCAAAAAAACCAGAAGGAACTTGTAAAATGATTCATAAAAGAAAACAAGGCGCATATTGCGCCTTTTTATTATTTTAATTAGGTTATCTTACATACTTTTGCTCAGAAATGAAATTTCCATGTTATGAAAGCTTCCATAATTTAAGATTCACATCCTCCGATATGGCATACTTAAATCAAATTAAACGAATTTAATCATGTGGCTTAAAGGAGGTATTAGGTTGATGATTCGTTATTTTGTTCAATTCTTCACACTATTACTGTTCTATTCAATTGGGAATGGTATTGTATCATGGTTGCAACTTCCAATGCCAGGAAGCGTTGCGGGATTATTTCTTTTATTTCTCGCCCTGAACTTTAAAGTTTGTGAACTCAAGTGGGTAGAAGCAATTGCCCAATTGCATATTAAGCACATTACACTGCTATTTATTCCATTTACTGTCGGCATATGGAAAAGTATTGGGATTTTCCAATTGGAGGGAGCAAAGCTTGCCGTGGTTCTGGCAATAAGCAGTTTGGTTGTCCTGCTTGCAACTGCAGTTATTGCAGAAACCATAGAAACAAGAACAAAAAGGAGGAAACAAGGTGGAAAAATGGATTGAAAGTTTATTCATATGTACTGGGATCACGTTACTAAGTTATATTGTAGGTGTACGTGTTTTTCAAAAATTTAGTAAGCCTTGGCTAAATCCATTATATACAGTGACAGTTTTTATTATTAGTGTATTGTCTTTGCTTCACATGAATATGAAGATTTATACTTCCGGGACGGGGATTTTTTCACTTCTATTAGGAACAGCCACTGTTTCTCTTGCCGTACCTTTATATAAGCAGATTCTTCTCATAAAAAAATATCTACCGGTTATTCTTTCGGCTGTGTTTCCTGGAACGGTATTGGGCGTTGCTTCAATTGTTCTTTTAACAAAAGCACTCCATTTAAACCAAAAAATCATGGTTTCCTTACTACCCAAATCAGTTACCGCTCCTATTGCCCTGTCGATTTCCAACTCACTTGGAGGAATTCCATCACTAACAGTCCTTTTTGTTTTCACCTCAGCCATTTTTTCACTGATCATCGGTCCACTCCTTTTAAAACACGCCCGGATCAAAAGTGGTGTTGCAAAAGGACTAGCATTAGGGACATCAGCACAGGCAATAGGAGCCAACCGTGCCTTTGAGTGGGGGGAATTTGAGGGTGCGATGGGAAGTATTGCGATGATCATTGCAGGTGTGGTGATGTCACTATTAACACCTCTTCTTATAATGCTATATCTTTAAAGATTGCATAAACCATGATTTCCCATATACAATTAGGTTAGTCTATTTCCTGATGAAGGAGGGGAAACGATGTTATTATCAATGGAAACAAAACTTCAATACCACCACTGGGCCAACCGTACACTATTAGAACATATTAATCAATTAGATGAGGAGGTTTTTATTAAAGAAGTTAACAGCATTTTTCCGTCACTTGCAGCCATTTTTGAACATATTTATTCTGTTGATTCTATGTGGCTGAAACGAATTTCCGGTGAAAAAACACCCGTTTTAGAAGCGATAAAATTTGATATTCCGTCCATGGCCATTCAAGCATTTGATCAACTTCATCACCAATTCAACCAACTTTATATAATAGAAGGAAAAATTTCGTATCAAAATTCAAAAGGTGAATTTTTTCAAAATGAGCTTTACGAAATCATTGAACACCTCAGCAATCATGGGACCTACCATCGCGGGAATGCCTCAGCAGTGCTCCATCAACTCGGACATAATAGTGTTTCTACCGATTTAATCTTTTTCCTTAGAATGGTTAACAAATGATTAATAGTAAATTCTATTCAATTAATAATAAATTACAAACAAAAGGGCATCAGACATTGATGCCCTTTTTCCATTTTGTCATATCTTCCTGCAGAATTATTTTACAATTTGTCTAATGAATGCGCTTTCTCACTTGGATATAATATTTAAAAAGAATAACAATTTGGAATGTTGGGATATTTGTCGCATTCCAAATGATTCCACCGTTGGTAAAATAATATTGTAGTAGAAAGTAGGTGATACTTCCCGATTTATATTTGTCGAAATAAAGGAAACATAAAAGTTTTAAATTTCGGACAAAGGGTGTGTTGAATTTGAGTCAAAACCAAGAGAATTTGAAAAAAGAGTTAAAAATTCGCCATATTACGATGATTTCCATCGGGGGAGTAATCGGTGCTGGCCTTTTTATGGGAAGTGGTGCCGTTATCCACTCTGCTGGCCCTGGTTCGATTATCTCTTACGGACTAGCCGGGCTGCTTGTCATTTTCATCATGAGGATGCTTGGGGAAATGGCTACTGTTAATCCGACAAGTGGATCTTTTTCTACATATGCACGTGAAGCGATCGGCCCATGGGCCGGATATACCATAGGTTGGCTTTATTGGTTCTTCTGGGTGATCGTAATTGCGATCGAAGCAACAGCAGGAGCAGCCAATATACAGTACTGGTTCCCAAATATCCCAGCCTGGCTATTAAGCTTAGTTTTAACGATTTTATTAACCCTCACCAATGTTTACTCTGTAAAATCTTTTGGTGAATTTGAATATTGGTTTTCTTTCATCAAAGTTGCAACCATCACTTTGTTTCTAATCGTTGGTCTCGCGGTTATATCTGGTCTTATGCCCGGCGTGACAGCTCCAGGGGCTTCTAACTTAACTGGCTTAGGTGGATTTATGCCGCACGGGATCAGTTCCATTCTTCTTGGAATTACGGTGGTCATTTTCTCGTTTATGGGTACCGAGATTGTTGCTGTTGCCGCAGGGGAATCCGCAGAACCTGCAAAAGCCGTTCGAATTGCCACAAATAGTGTTATTTGGCGGATTCTTATCTTTTATATCGGATCGATTGCAGTTGTTGTTACCTTGCTTCCTTGGAATTCTGCTAATCTTTTAAAAAGTCCATTCGTTGCCGTCCTTGAGCATGTTGGAATTCCTGCGGCAGCACAAATAATGAATTTTGTTGTCTTAACGGCAGTCCTTTCCTGTTTAAATTCAGGCCTTTATACCAATTCACGGATGTTGTATGGAATGGCGAAAACAGGGGATGCACCAAAAGCGTTCTTAAAGCTTAGTAAAAAAGGTGTTCCGGCAAATGCAGTGCTTTTTGGAACGGTTTTTGCTTACATTGGTGTCATCTTCAATTATTTTTCACCTGATAAAGTCTTCCTCTTTCTAGTAAATGCTTCAGGGGGAATAGCCCTATTAGTTTACCTTGTAATTGCTGTTTCCCATTTAAAAATGCGACGTAAAGTCCAGCGCGAGAATCCTGAGCTTCTTAAGGTAAAAATGTGGTTATTCCCTTATTTAACCTATGTGACCATCGCAGGGATTATCGCCATTTTAGTCGCAATGGTCTTTATTGACTCCATGCGTTCACAAGTACTGTTAACCTTACTTATTGCTGTACTCGTAGTTGCATCTTATTTCTTCATTCGCGGCAAAAAAGGCGATGCTGCTGAAATCGATGACAGCGACATTTCTACCTCTAAGACAATTAAAACATAAATCCTACTCGTATAAATGTTAATGGCTCAGGTATTTTCTTCCTGAGCCTTTTTCCCCTTTCTTAAGCTCATTCATTCTTGATTTGGTTATTTTATTTTTAAGAGTTTGAATATTCTTTGCAATCTCTTAATAAAGTATTACAAAATATTCATGTTTGTTTCATATCGGCTTTATTTTGTTTCGGTACGATTTAAAGTGCAAAACAAAACCAAAAAGGCATAGAAAAACATGAGGGGGGATTGATTATGGGGAAAAGGTCACTGTTTAAGATGGCTGCGGTTGGATTACTATCCGTTTCACTTATTGCAGGATGTTCTAGTTCATCATCATCGGGGACAAAAAAGGATGACAGCAGCAAGAATCTTTCCATTGAGGAGATTACGAAAAAGGCACAAAAAGAAGGAGAAGTAAATTCAGTTGGAATGCCAGATGCATGGGCAAACTGGAAACAAACTTGGGACGATTTAAAATCGAAATACAAAATTAACCACACCGATACCGATATGTCGAGCGCAGAGGAACTTGCAAAATTTGAATCAGAAAAGGATAATGCCACCGCTGATATTGGTGATGTAGGGATTAACTTCGGTCCGCTTGCAAAAGAAAAGGGCTTGACGCTTCCATACAAAACCTCTTATTGGAATGATGTCCCAGATTGGGCCAAAGATGATGAGGGACACTGGATGGTGGGCTATACGGGTACCATCGCTTTCATTACAGATAAAACAAACGTCAAAAACCCACCAAAAACCTGGAAGGATTTAGTGGATGGCGATTATAAAGTAACGGTTGGAGATGTGTTGAAAGCAAGCCAGGCCCAATTTGCTGTATTGGCTGCTGCCTTTGCTAATGGTGGAGATGAAAAAAACATCCAGCCGGGTGTAGATTTCTTTAAAGATTTAGCTAAAAAGGGCCGCTTAGTCACAACGGATCCTAAGTTAACCGCGTTAGAAAAAGGAGAGGTCGACGTTGCTTTAGTTTGGGACTTTAATGGTCTTGGATACCGTGACCAAATTGATCCGAATCGTTTTGATGTGGTCATTCCAGAAGAAACATCCGTGATGTCAGGTTATGCTTCTGTTATTAATAAATATGCCAAACATCCTAATGCCGCCAAACTTGCTAGAGAATATATTTTCTCAGATGCAGGGCAGGCAAATCTAGCACGAGGATACGCACGACCAATTCGTCAAAATGTAAAACTTCCGGAGGATGCCAAGGCAAAGCTTCTACCGGATGAAATGTACAAAAATGTAAGACCGGTAAAAGATATGAAGGCGTGGGAACAAACAGTTCAACAATTATTAGATTTATGGCAAAGTCAGGTGCTTGTTAATGTCAAATAAGCTTATTTTTATCATGTTGGATGGGTTACGCTATGATACTGCTAGCAGCCAGATGGGCTATATGCATCATCTGATAGAAAAAGGAAACGCTTCACGGTTTAAGGTGAAGTCGGAGTTACCGAGTCTATCACGCCCGTTATATGAGGTGTTACTAACCGGGACTCCTGTCGTTAAAAATGGAATTACCACCAATCAAACAGTCAGGTTGTCACATGAAGAAAGTTTATTCCACTTAACAAAGAAAAATGGACTGAAAAATGCAACGGCATCTTATTATTGGGTAAGTGAACTTTATAATTCAGCTCCTTTTAATCCAAGTACTGATCGGATTCAATTAGATGGCCAGAAACCGATTGAAAGAGGAATTTTCTACTGGGAGGACCATTATCCTGATTCGCATTTATTTGCCGATGCTAATTATCTTCTTCAATCATATGGACCAGATTTCCTCTATGTTCATTCGATGAATATTGATGATGAGGGCCATAAATTTACGGCCGATTCTCCGCAGTATCGAAATCGGGCGATTGCCGTTGATATGATTTTAGCAAGTGTCCTGCCAAAATGGCTGGAAGCAGGATACCAAATTATCGTTACGGCTGATCATGGGATGAATGATGACGGCCAGCATGGGGGAACGACTGCGGCCGATCGTGATGTACCTTTGTTTATTGTTAGTCAAAGAGTAAAAGCAGGAATATATGAAGAGGAATTACCACAATTGCAGATTGCGCCTTTAGCATGTGAATTGTTGTCGATTCAACCGTCTGCGGCGATGCAAAAGCTATCCATACCAATCCTAAAAGGGGCGCCTTCTTTGTAAGAAGGCGTTTCTTCGTAAAAATGAGTTCCCTTAAAATCACCGTGCTTGCGGTTTTTAGAAAGGAGTTTTCCGATTGAAACGTGTTAATGGCATGTTGATTGCCAGTATCATTCCTTTTTTTCTCATCATTCTTCTCTTTTTATTTGTCCCGCTAATTTTTATGATTTTAAGCAGCTTTCAGGGGAATGGGGGAACAGGTTTTACCTTTGATCAATATAAAGAAATTATTAAAAATGTTTATTATCATCAAGCCTTTAAAAATAGTATTTTAATATCACTTTTTTCGAGTCTAATAGCCATTATTCTAGCTGTGCTCGCAACCTATTCGATCACTCTTTTTTCTAAAAGTATCCAGGATCGTATTTTAGTTTTTGCCAATATGACCGCAAATTTTGCGGGGATTCCACTCGCATTTGCATTTATTGTTTTATTAGGAAACAGCGGATTATTTACCTTGCTATTTAAATATTTTGGCTGGGACATGCTGAGTCACTTTAATTTATATTCGTGGTCGGGAATGGTCCTTATTTATGTTTATTTCCAATTGCCTCTAGCGGTTATGATGCTTTATCCCATCTATCAAGGAATTCAAGCCCAGTGGAAAGAGGCTGCCTTCCTGCTCGGAGCCTCACCCGCACAATTTTGGCTGAAAATTGGGGTTCCAATTATCAGCCCAAGTATCGCCGGAACTTTTAGTATTCTGTTTGCCAATGCCATGGGTGCTTATGCCTCAGCCTATGCCCTGGCTGGAAGTACGTATAATCTCGTTACCATTAGAATTGGTGCCTTAACAACCGGTGATATTTTTGCAAAACCGGAGCTGGGGAGCGCAGTTGCCTGTATTTTAGGAGTTACCTTAGTGATTGCCTTGCTAATTAATGAATGGTTAACCAGAAAAATACGGAGGGATTTATCATGAAAAAACCATTCTATCATTATATTACAATTACAATCGTCCTCCTGTATTTATTGGTCCCGCTATTAGGAACGTTTCTCTATTCATTTGCTACTTCCTGGCACAAAACAATTCTTCCTGAAGGAATGACCTTTAAATGGTATCTCGATCTATTTGGCGATGTTCGTTTTTTAAGCTCGTTAGGCCGGTCCCTGATCATATCTTTAGGTTCAACGATTATTACACTAGTGATTATGGTTCCCGCGATATTTTCGATTGTTCTTTATGCGCCAAAATTAGAAAAATTAATTCAGTCACTGATTGTAATGACGTATGCCATGCCGGGAATTATTTTGGCGGTAGGTTTAATCCGCGCTTACTCAAATAGCGGTATTTCGATGGTAGTTGTGACCATGGGGGCCTATTTTGTAGGGATTCTTCCTTATATGTACCAGGGGACGCGGAATTCCTTGCGAAACATTCACGCTGAATCTTTAATGGAAGCAGCAGAAATGCTGGGTGCAAGCCGTTTAACGGCATTTTTGAAAGTAATTGTACCAAACATCATGTCGGGAATACTTGTATCCGCTTTGCTTTCGTTTTCCATCCTGTTCGGGGAATTCGTCCTGGTGAATCTATTAGTGGGAGGCAGCTTCGAAACAGTCCAAGTCTATTTATATCAAAAATTAAACCAAAGCGGGCATATCGCAAGTGCTATAGTCGTTTGTTACTTTGTGTTAATTAGTATTCTTTCTGCGATTATGGTGAAAGCGACTCGTACCAAAAAGGAGACTGTCTAAATATGAGTTTTGTAACGATCGAAAATCTAAAAAAATCGTTTCATCAAGAAACTGTGTTACATTCGATCAACCTTTCGATTAATGAGGGGGAATTCGTTACCTTGCTAGGTCCGAGCGGCTGCGGAAAAAGTACACTATTACGTTCGATTGCCGGTCTGTTAACGCCTGAAGAAGGGTTGATTTATATTGACCGTAAGAATGTGACAAATGCAAAACCTAAAGACCGGCAAGTGGGGATGGTTTTTCAATCGTATGCATTGTTTCCTAATATGACAGTTCAAGAGAATATCGAATTTGGCTTAAAAATGAAGAAGCTTGATCAGCAGACGATTACAAGGAAAGTGGCACGTATTGTTGAATTAGTAGAATTGGGTGGAAAGGAAGCATCCTATCCGCGTGAGTTGTCAGGGGGACAGCAGCAGCGGGTGGCACTCGCACGTTCCCTTGTGACCGAACCGAAAGTTTTGTTGCTCGATGAGCCTCTCAGTGCCCTTGATGCACAAATTCGGAAAAATTTACAAAAACAGCTGCGGACGATTCAGCAGGAGCTTAATATGACTACTGTTCTTGTCACCCATGACCAGGAAGAAGCGATGGCAGTAAGTGACTATATTTATATTTTAAATAATGGAGTAATTGCTCAAAGCGGTACTCCGCATGAAATTTATACCCGCCCGGCAAACGAATTTGTTGCAAGATTTATTGGAAATTACAATGTTCTAACAGGTGAGCAATTATCAAAATTATTTGGGAATATGGAGACTTTTTCAAATAATTTGTATGCGATTAGACCGGAAGCATTCAGTACAGACCCTTTGCACGAGGCCTATGAAATTTCAGGTGAAATTAAAGCTGCCATGATGCTCGGAAATATAACACGTTACGAACTTGATGCCAATGGAGTAACGGTTACGGCGGATCATTTACACAAAAATGATGCGAGTCTGCAAAGAAATCAACTCCAAAAACTCTATCTTCATAGAAAGGATGTGATTCCATTATCATGAGCGTTATGTTAAATGAACGGCAGCAATACATTTTGGAGCAGCTGGACCGTGAAAAAAAGGTTCTTGTAGCCTCGCTTGCAGAGAAATTGGGAGTTGCTCCTGAGACCATTCGACGGGATTTAGATACATTGGAAAAAGAGAAGAAATTAAAAAGGGTACACGGTGGAGCAATAAAATATCATCAAAACAATCAGGAACCTCACTTTGCAAAAAAAATGAAGGTTAAAACGGGTGCGAAAGAGGCAATTGGCAGAAAAGCCGCTGAGTTCATCGAAGATGGGGATACGATAATGATTGATGTCGGTACCACCACGATTCATCTTGCAAAAGCGATTTCTGGTGTGAAAGACGTAACAATTGTGACGAATTCCTTGGCAGCGGCAGAAGAGTTAAATACCCGTTTAGAGAACCAAGAATTTGATGGGAAAATTATTGTTCTTGGCGGTATTACCAATCCAACCCAAAAATCAATTGTCGGAGCTATGACTTGTAAAATGTTGAAGGGGTTCCGATTTGACAAATTATTTTTATCGTGTGGCGGCATTACAATGGATGATGTAAGTGATTTTGATTTTGAAGAATGTTTGGTTTCATCAACGATGATTGAACGGGCCAATCAAGTATTTCTTCTTCTAGATTCCTCAAAAGTAGATCACGAGTCCTTTTATAAGATTTGTTCGTTATCAACGGTCGATTGTATCATTTGTGATAAAGAGATGCCCACAGCATGGAAACAAAACAAATTGGATCAGAGGTTACAATGGGTGCGTGTAGAAGGTGGGGACTTGGATGAAGGTTGATTATCATTTGCATTTAGAAGAGGGGCCTTATTCATTTCGCTGGCTTGACAGGACAAATAGGGCCATGAATTATTTCTCCCCCATTGATGGGAAGGCTCACACAATTGAGTGGCTGCATCAAAGTATGGCGCGTTTAACTGAGCGTGTCCAAAAGGGATCGTATGACTCCTCTTGGATTGATTTATATTTAAAAGAAGCGAAAACAAAAGGATTGCGGGAAGTAGGGATTGTCGATCACTTGTATCGTTTTAAAGAAACAAGGCCGTATTTTGAAAAGTATTTGGATTTAGGGGAAACCGCCCTTGGAAAGATGCAGCGAAAATGGCTGGACCAAGTGATGACAGAATCAATGGAGGATTTTGTTCGGGCGATTGCGGATGCGAAACAACGCTGGGAAGCAGAAGGGATTACTCTTCGTTTAGGAATTGAAGCGGATTATTTTCCCGGGGGAGAGGAGTGGCTGCAGGAACTGCTTGGGTCTAACGAATGGGATTATGTGATTGGTTCCGTTCATTATCTGTATGGTTGGGGCTTCGACAATCCAGAAACGCAGCAGCGATTTTCTGAGTTTCATTTGGAAGCCCTTTATGAGGATTTTTTCAATGTAGTAGAGAAGGCAATCCGCAGTAAGCTTTTTTCCTTTGTTGCTCATTTGGATAACTTAAAGGTGTTCAATTATCGTCCGGAGGAAAGCCTTCTATTGGGTCATTACGAAAAAATCGCCAAAGCTCTGGTGGAAACGGATACAGCAACAGAAATAAATGCCGGTTTATATTATCGCTATCCTGTTAAGGAAATGTGTCCTAGTCGAACCTTTTTAGATGTATTAATTCAAAAAGGTGTTCGCTTTACCACCTCATCTGATTCGCATTTTCCAGATGATATCGGTGCCTATATTGATTTGAACACAAAAACACTTTTGGAGAAAGGGATAAAAGAAATTGCTACTTTTGAAAAAGGGAAAAGAATTATGAAACAACTAGGCTGATGACACAGTGCCTGGCACCATGTGAAAAATTCACATTGGTGCCAGGCACTGTGTTCAATTTTTCACTAAGTAATTTTCCGATATCAATGAATTATTTTGGATTACTAAACAATTATGAATTTATAAATTTTTCTGAAAAATATATTGAAATCGATTTCAAAATGGATTAAAGTGGAGTTGTATCGATTGGTTGAAATCGATTTCAACGCTCAAACCAACTTGAATAAAGGGGGGAGAAGGGGGGATTTGTTTGGCAACAATTGCCGATGTAGCAAAGAGAGCAGGGCTTTCACGAGCGACCGTTTCAAGGGTGCTCAACAATCATCCAAATGTAACGGAGGATAAAAAGAGATTGGTTCGTGAGGCAATGGAGGCATTAAATTATGTCCCAAACACAACTGCTCAGCGACTGCGAAATCAAAAAACAGATACCATTGCCATTTTAGTTCCAGTTCTGACAAACCCGTTTTTTGCGTACCTGCTGGAAGCGATGGATATGGTCGCAACTCAGAATCATCTTCAGTTACTGATTTGCCAAACGAGATACAGCAAACAGAAGGAACTAGATTTTCTCGAGTTATTACGAACAAAACAGGTGGATGGATTAATCTTAACCTCGTACGAAAATGAATGGAAAAAAATTGAGCCATATGCAGAACTTGGTCCTATGGTGTTATGTAATGAATATGAAAGACAAACAAAGGTGCCGGTAGTCCGAATGGATCAAGTGGAGGCAAGTTACATAGGGACACGGCATTTAATTGAGCAAGGTCATGAACGAATTGCTTGTACAAACGGTGATAAAAGTAATCTTGGAAAGGACCGCCAAGCGGGTTATCGGAGAGCGTTGGAGGAATATGGTCTTCCGATCCACCAAGAATGGGTATTTTCCAATGTTTACGATATTGAGGATGGAAAAAGGACCTTGAGAACCATCATGAATATGAAGGACAGGCCAACAGCCGTATTTACTGGCAGTGATCAAGTAGCAGCGGGAATGATCATGGCAGCGAAGGCGCTTGGAAAAAAGGTTCCGGACGATATCGCAATAATTGGTTTTGATGATCAACCCATTGCCCATGTTGTCGAACCCGCGTTGACAACCATCCGACAGCCCATTGAAGAGATGGGAAAAACAGCAATGGATGTGATGATAGATGCCATTGCCCATAAAAATCAAGATAACCACCTAGAGATTCTATTACCTTTTGATTTGGTAATCAGAGATTCAACCATGTCAAAATTGAAATCGATTTCAAAATAGGGGGAAAAACATGAAAAAGTCGAAAAAAGCCAAACTGTTAGCTGTATTTGCCACATTATCACTGGCCCTAGCTGCTTGTAGTTCAGACTCCGCATCAACTACAAAGGAAAAGCCGGCTAATGACAAAAATAAACCGGCTTCTGAGCAAAAAGTGAAATTGATCTATGCTCGTGGAAAGGATGTTACACAGGGAACAGCCAAAATGGTGGAAGCCTTTGAAGCATCCCATCCTAATATTGATGTAGAGTTCCGGGAAATGCCTTCCGATACCGGTCAGCAACATGATGCCTATATTACGGCTTTTAACGCAAAATCTTCTGAAATTGATGTCATTGATATGGACGTTATTTGGCCTGCCGAATTCGCCCAGGCAGGATATGTCCTTCCACTCGACCGCTTTATCCAGCAGGATGGAATTGATTTAAATGAATACAATCAGGGTGCTTTAGGTGCTGCCCAGTTTAATGGGAAGCAATGGGCATTGCCAAAATTTGTCGATGCTGGCCTATTATTCTATCGAAAAGATCTTGTAAAACCAAATGAAGTCCCAAAAACATGGGATGATTTATTGAAACAAGCTAAGGCCAAAAAAGGTCAAGGGAACACGAAATTTGGTTACGTGTTTCAATCCAAGCAATATGAGGGACTTGTTTGTAATGCTGTAGAATTTGTTGGATCTTACGGTGGTGCCTTCATTGATAAAGACGGTAAAGTTGCCGTAAATAGCCCTCAGGCCATTAAAGGTTTGAAAAAACTAGTTGAGATTGCTAAATCAGATGCTGTACCTGGAAACGTAACGACTTTTACTGAAATTGAGTCTGACCAAGCCTTTATCGAAGGTCAAACAGTATTTTTACGCAACTGGCCATATGAATATGCCAGTGCAAACGATAAAACAAAATCTAAAATTGCGGGTAAAGTTGGCGTAGCGCCGCTTCCGGCAGGTGACAAAGGCTCTGCAGCAGCATTAGGCGGCTGGATGGCTGGGATTAACAAGTATTCCAAACATCCGAAAGAAGCATGGGAATTCTTGAAGTTTATGGCAGGTGCAGAAGGACAAAAAATTGACGCGATATACGGCGGTCATGCACCAACGATCACCAAGCTATACCAAGATCCGGAAATTTTAAAAGCCAATCCTACATTTGCAGACAAAGGGTTTGTTGATGGCCTAAGTGCTGCGATTTCACGTCCAGTTGCACCAAACTATCCTGAAATATCTGAGATTATCCAAGTTAATGTTTCAAAAGCTATTGCCGGCGAGTTAACAGTTGAACAAGCAGTGAAGAATATGGAAAAAGAGATGAAGGAAAAGATGGGACAATAAGTTTTTTTAGAAGTAGGATTAGCCTTCAGGAGCGAAGGCTAATCCCTTTCCTCAAAAAGCCAAAGGAGGGATAAGCCCTGAGAATGAATCCTGAATCCCAAAATAGACCAGCGATAAAATCAGTTGCATCACCAAAGAAACGTAAAGGCATGTTTACAGAAAAAACAGCAGGCTATTATCTCGTTGCACCTGCTTTGATCTTAATATTTCTAATCGCCATCTGGCCGGTAATCCAATCCTTTTACTTCAGCTTGTTCGATTTAAAATTAAACAATCCTGCTAAATCAGAAGTACATTTAAGTTATCAGGTGGATCTTGAACGATATCTTAATAACTTTCCATTTTTTATTGGGGCACTTAATACTGAAATTACGAAGGGAAATGCTTCCGATAAACTTACAGCCATTAAAGAAAACCTGCAAAAACTAGACCAAAAACTCCAAAGTGATTCCAACCTCAAAAAGCAATATAAAACTGTAAATGATAAACTCATGAATTTTGAGCAAGTACCAAGCGAGCTTAGTTTAGCCAAGATAGACAAGAAAACGGCCGAAGAGTTGAATAAAACAGCTAAGTCCGTAAGCAGTGAGTTACTCAAAATCTCTAAAACTGTAAATTTCACACAAGAGAAAAAACTCCTTGGTTTAGCCTCAGGGTATGGGGATGCAATCATTGAACCGAATTTTATCGGCTTAAAACATTATAAGGACGATCTAACAAGTCCACGCATGTGGAAGGCAATGGGAAATACAACTATCTTTACCGTCATTTCTGTTTTTGTGGAATTAGTCTTAGGACTTGCCATTGCCCTTTTAATTAATAAAGCGTTTTTTGGAAGAGGGCTCATTCGCGCTAGTATTTTGATTCCATGGGCGATTCCAACTGCCGTATCTGCTCTCATGTGGAAGTTTTTATATGATGGTCAAAATGGTATCGTTGCGAAACTTTTTGAAACCTTCGGGTTGGTAGATAAAATGGAAAAGCTGCTTGTAACCGATACAGGAGCGATGTTTTCCGTGATTTTTTCAGATGTATGGAAGACCACTCCTTATATGGCCTTGCTGCTATTGGCTGGTTTGCAGACGATTCCGTCATCCCTCTATGAAGCAGCTTCGATTGATGGTGCTGGAAGATGGAAGCAGTTTTTCAAAATTACCTTACCGCTTTTAAAGTCTAGTATTCTTGTTGCTCTTTTGTTTAGAACGCTCGATGCGTTCCGTGTTTTTGACTTAGTCTATGTTCTTACCGGCGGTGGACCTGCTAACTCTACAGAAACGATTTCAATTCTCGCTTATAAAGTCATGTTCTCTCAAACGAATTTTGGTCACGGTTCAGCCCTCTCTGTCATTGTATTTATCTGCGTAGCAATTATTTCGATGATTTATATCAAGTTTTTAGGCAGGGATTTATTAAATGACAGGTAAGGGAGATTTAATTGAACAGCAAATTTTAAGGGAGGAAGTTTAACATGGAGAAAAAAGCGAGTCCATTCTTTTATGTGTTTCTTGTTGGGTTTGTATTTGTTGTCATGTTTCCGTTTTTATGGATGCTGATCAGCTCCGTAAAACCGCCTTCGGAGTTATTTGGAGACAAAGCATTTACTCCCTACACGGCACACCCGACCTTGGAGAATTACATATCTGTTTTTGCAAAGCACCCATTTTTACATTATTTATGGAACAGTACCGTTGTTGCAACCGTTACAACCGTTTATACCATTATTGTGGCTTCGTTTGCAGCCTATGCGATTGCCAGACTACAGTTTAAAGGAAAAACCGTAATCCTTGGAATCGTTTTGTCCGTATCCATGTTTCCGCAAATCGCAACCATTTCACCGATCTATATTTTCTTGAAAAATGTTGGTCTTACAAACTCTTACTTAGGGTTAATTATTCCCTACACGACCTTTACACTTCCGCTTTCGATTTGGATTTTAGTGACTTTTTTTAGAAAGATACCGCTGGATCTAGAGGAGGCAGCTAAAATTGACGGTGCTTCCTTAATGCAAACCTTTTGGAAAGTGATCATGCCGCTTGCCGTACCGGGAATCTTTACAACTGCTATCCTTGTCTTTATCGCAGCCTGGAATGAGTTTTTATTTGCGCTAACCATCAATACGGATGAAAAATATAAAACTGTGCCGATTGGAATTGCGATGTTCCAAGGCCAGTTTACGATTCCATGGGGCGAGATTGCCGCTGCAACAGTAATTGTAACCATTCCGCTTGTGATCATGGTCCTTGTTTTCCAAAGGAGAATTGTCTCCGGGCTAACGAGTGGATCTGTGAAAGAATAGTAGATTAGGAGATGAATAAAATGGTGAATGTGACAGTTTGGAATGAAAATCGCCATGAACAAAAAAATCCTGTAGTCAAAGAAATTTATCCGAAAGGAATTCACGGTGCGATTGCCGGATTCTTATCTGATGCTGGGTTTGATGTGAAAACCGCAACATTGGATGAGCCGGAACATGGTTTAACGGATGAGGTTCTAGGAAGTACGGATGTCCTTGTTTGGTGGGGGCATCTTGCCCATCATGAAGTAGCCGATGAGATTGTTGAAAAAGTGCATCTGCGTGTACTGGATGGCATGGGCTTAATTATCCTTCATTCCGGACATTTCTCAAAGATTTTCAAAAAATTAATGGGTACCTCTTGTGATTTAAAGTGGCGGGAAGCAGATGATAAGGAACGAATCTGGGTGGTCGACCCTAGCCATCCCATTGTAGATGGTTTAGGTGAAACGATTGAACTTGAAAAGGAAGAAATGTACGGGGAACATTTCGATATTCCCGCGCCAGACCAATTAGTTTTCATCAGCTGGTTCGAAGGCGGGGAGGTATTCCGCAGCGGCTGTACCTATCATCGTGGGAATGGCAGGATTTTTTATTTTCGACCTGGTCATGAAACCTATCCAACCTACCATCATCCTGATATTCAAAAAGTGATCACAAATGCGGTGAAATGGGCAGAGCCGGTGAAACGAAATCGACCTGTTTATGGGAGTGCCAAACCATTAGAAACGATTTCAGTAAAATAACGAAAGAGGAGGAAAGCAAATGAGTAAATTAAGAATTGCCGTTATTGGTTGCGGAAGTATTGCCAGGCACCGTCATTTACCGGAATATGGTGCCAATTCAAAGGTTCAGATTGTTGCAGTGTGTGACATTGTCAAGGGAAGGGCAGAAGAAATAGGTGGTCAATATGGGGCGAAGGCTTTTACTAATTTTGAGGAATTGCTTTTAGAATCCGAGATTGATGCTGTATCCGTTTGCACCCCTAATTACCTACATGCTCCGATTTCCATCGCTGCATTAAATGCAGGCAAGCATGTTCTTTGTGAAAAGCCAATGGCTACATCGAACGAAGAAGCGCTAGCGATGATTGCTGCCTCAAAGTCTAGCGGAAAAAAACTTATGATTGCTCATAATCAACGTTTTGTTCCTTCACATGTAAAAGCCAGAAAACTAATTGAGACCGGGGAAGTTGGAAAAATCTACAGCTTTAGAACGGCATTTGGCCATCCAGGTCCTGAAAAATGGAGTGCAGATGGAGCGCGCAGCTGGTTTTTCAAAAAAGAACAGGCATTTATTGGTGCGATGGGTGACCTCGGTGTCCATAAAACAGATTTAATCCGCTATTTACTTGGCGAGGAAATCGTTGAGGTTGCCTCATTCGTCGAAACAAGTGCAAAAACGAATATCGATGTTGACGATAATGCGGTTTGTATTTTGAAAACAGAATCTGGAATCGTCGGGACACTTGCGGCAAGCTGGTCCTATGTGTCTAAGGAAGATAATTCTACGATTATCTATGGAGAAAATGCGATTCTAAGATTGGAGGAGGATCCTAATTTCTCATTGATTGTTCAATATAAGAATGGAGAAACCGTTAAATATGAACTAGGGAAAATCCAATCAAATGAGGAAGGAGGACAGAATAGCTCACATGTAATTGAGAATTTTGTTAACAGTATAGTAAAAGATACTGAGCCGGCGATTTCGGGTGAGGAGGGAATGAAATCTTTACAGGTCATTTTAGCTGCCCTTAAATCCAATGAAACGAAACAATTCGTGAAGCTTGGCACAAAGTCCGTGGCTAAATGAGGTGTTTTAGATGAGTAAACTACGAATTGGGATTATCGGTACCGGCGGAATTGCGGTCACCCGCCATATTCCAACCTTCCTGCAATTAAGTGAAACGACCACGATCGTGGGAGTCTATGATGTTGATCATGCACGAGCCGAACAGATTGCTTCGCAGTTTAATAGTTTTAAAGTGTATCGATCCTATCAAGAAATGCTTGGCGATGTTGATGCTATTGTAATTTGTACACCAAATAAGTTCCATGCAGAAATTACCATTGCAGCTCTTGAGGCTGGAAAGCATGTCCTATGTGAAAAACCAATGGCGCTGACCGTTGCAGAATGCCAGCAAATGGAATCAGCCGCAAAAAAGTCAGGAAAGGTTTTAGCTGTTGCCTATCATTACCGTTTTATGAAAGAAGCTCTCGCTGCTAAAAATATCATCGAAGCAGGTGAAATTGGCAACCCTCTAGTAGTTCGCGTTCAGGCATTACGCCGCCGTAAAGTGCCGGGCTGGGGTGTTTTTACCAATAAAGAATTACAAGGGGGTGGCAGCTTAATTGATTATGGCTGTCATCTCCTTGATTTGGCACTTTGGTTAATGGGGGATGTAGAACCGATAGAGGTTTCTGGGACTGTATACAATGCTTTAAGTAAAACCGCTGGACAGGTAAACCAGTGGGGGTCATTTGATCATCAAACTTTCAATGTCGATGATCATGTTTCTGCCTATATCAAATTTGCAAACGGTGCATCAATGCTTTTTGAAACATCATGGTCGAATAATATTAAGGAAGATGTTGTTGAAAATGTCAGCATATCCGGTGACAAAGGCGGCTTAGAAGTTTTTCCTCTTCGTTTGAACTATGCCAAACATGGAATGTTGTTTAATAGTCAAGCTGTTTGGATTCCTGGAGAAGATAAGCCAGATCGCCCTCAAGCAGAGAATTTTATTGCGGCCTGTCTTGGGCACGCTGAGCTGGTGGTAAAACCTGAGCAAGCAGTTAGAGTATCCCAAGTCATAGAAGAAATCTATAGGAGCAGTCAGATATAGGGCAGGATTTATTTTTAATTGAAAGGTAGTGAGTACAGTATGCAGCTTGGTGTATTTACGGTATTGTTTGCCGAAAAGAAATTTGAAGAAATGCTTGATTATGTGAAAGATTCCGGTCTAAATGCAGTAGAAATTGGGACCGGGAACTATCCCGGTAACGCCCATTGCGACCTTGATGGGTTGCTTGAAAGCAAGGAGAAGCGTGAAGACTATCTGAAAGAGATCGATAAACGAGGCTTAACGATTAGTGCCTTTAGCTGTCACGGTAATCCGCTCTCGCCTGATAGGGAATTTGCTAAAACATCACATGAAACGTATGTAAAGACCGTACAACTGGCAGAATTAATGGGGGTTCCCGTTGTAAATTGTTTTTCCGGCACTGCTGGTGACCATGAAGGTGCAAAATATCCAAACTGGCCAGTTGCCCCGTGGCCAAGTGAATATGGTGAAGTATTAAAATGGCAATGGGAAGAAAAGCTTATCCCCTATTGGAAGGAATGGGGGAAATTTGCTGAGGATCGAAATGTGAAAATTGGTCTTGAGCTCCATGGCGGTTTTCTCGTCCATACCCCCTATACGCTGTTAAAGCTAAGGGAACACACCTGTGAAGCGATTGGTGCGAATTTGGATCCGAGTCATTTGTGGTGGCAAGGGATTGATCCGGTTGCCGCGATTAAAATCCTTGGTAAAGAAAAGGCCATTCATCATTTTCATGCAAAAGATACGTATATTGATCAGGAAAATGTCAATATGTACGGTCTTACTGATATGCAACCGTATGGAAGTGTGCAAACAAGGGCCTGGTCCTTCCGTTCAGTTGGCTGCGGTCACAGTCTGCAGGATTGGTCCGACATGATGAGTGCACTCAGAACATTTGGTTATGATTATGTTGTCAGTATTGAACATGAAGATCCATTAATGTCCATTGAAGAGGGATTCAGGCGGGCTGTTCGCAACTTAAAAGCTGTTTTGATTGAAGAAAAACCATCTTCTATGTGGTGGGTATAAGATTGTTTTGGCTCGCTATAGTTAAAGCGGGCCTGTTATTTTTTAAAGAGGAGGTTTGTTATGTCAAAACTAAAAGGCCAAATTGCTATTGTTACGGGAATAAGTCACGAATTGGGCATTGGTGCTGCGATTTGCCGTAAGCTTGCCGCTGGCGGGGCCGATCTATTTTTTTACTCATTGGAGAGCAGCATGGGATTGGACAAATAGGTTTCAGGAAGAAATGCGTGGGTTGGGAGTCAACTCTAAACATAAGGAGATTGATTTAGCAAAAGCAAATGCTGCTTCCGAAATAATGGACAGTGTCCTTGAGGAACTAGGGTGCCCGACTATTCTCGTAAATAATGCGGCGCATTCTGAGAGGGATGGGTATAAGAGCTTAACTGCAAAATGTCTTGATGAGCACTATGCAGTGAACATGAGGAGTACCTTCCTGCTTTGCTGCGAATTTGCCCGACATTTCGAACTGAATGGAAAGTCTTTTGGCCGGATAATTAACATTACATCCGGTCAAGGATTAGGACCGATGCCCGGTGAGCTGGCATATGCTGCGACGAAAGGTGCCATCTCTGCCTTTACAATCACCCTGTCTGCAGAGTTAGCACCACTGGGAATTACCGTGAATGCCGTTAATCCCGGTCCAACCGATACGGGTTGGATGACAGAAGATATAAAAGCGATTCTAACGGGAAAATTTTTAATGGGCCGGATTGGCCATCCCGAGGATGCGGCCCAAATAGTTGCCTTTCTGGCATCAAAAGAAGCAGCCTGGATTACCGGCCAAGTCATCCATTCAGAAGGAGGTTTTTTGAGAAATTAATCATAATAGAGTAGAAAGTGCCAGGCGCTATGTGAAAAATTCACATGGTGCCTGGCACTTTGCTCATTATTTCACTTAGTATCTAGACAATACCTATTAAATTATTAGTAGAGCAGAAAAAGTATGACAGAACAAAAAGAAAAAAGGAAAAACAAATAAAATGTGTTGCAATTACTTGTTTTTCGTTTTATATTTAGTTTAAATATTAAGAATATTTAAACATCTATTAATAGAAAGAGGGATGAACATGTTTAGCAAACTAACAGAAGTTAGGCAATTTGACGCACCAGGTTAAGATTTTAGTAGGAATTTGTAAGCGCTCACACCTTCTGTCTACCAGAAGAAATCAAGTAATTCCAACCACTGCATGAATCCCAATCACGAAACTATTCATCTAAAAAACTCATTTCTTCCAGATCCTTCATTTTCCCAATAATGGGTGCACTTCTCTTTTAAACCATAAAAAATTAAAAAGGGGTTGTTTAAATGAAAAAATTGGCTCTACTTATGAGTGCGATTCTGATCTTTTCCATTTTTGCTGCCGGATGCAGTTCGAAAAGTTCATCAGGAGGGAAAAAGGAGGAAATCACGGTGTACACGGCAATTGAAGATAACCAAATTCCTGCCTATATCGAGTTATTCAACAAGGTCCATCCGAATATTGAGGTAAAGCTGGTTAGAGACTCAACCGGTATTATTGCTGCGAAGCTGTTAGCGGAAAAAGATAATCCTGTTGCCGATGTAGTCTGGGGTCAAGGAATCACCAGCTTAATTCCACTCGATGAGGCTGGTTTGCTAGAAGCATATAACCCGAAAAATATCGACCAAATTATGCCGACCTTTAAGGATACAGCAAATCCTGTACACTGGGTCGGAATGGATGGATATATGGCTACTTTTGCGGTTAATACCGTTGAATTAAAGAAAAAGGGCCTGCCAATCCCACAATCTTATCAAGACTTATTAGATCCAAAATATAAGGGACTCATTTCCATGCCAAATCCGGCTTCAAGTGGTACTGGATTTTTAACAGTATCAGCACTTTTACAGCTAATGGGCGAAGACCAAGCCTGGGATTATATGAATAAGCTCCATGAGAATATCGGTATTTATACTCATTCCGGTTCAAAGCCGGCGAAACAAGCAGGAGAGGGAGAATTTCCAATCGGGATTTCATTTGACTACCCAAGCTTTAAGGAAAAAGAGTCAGGTGCACCAGTCGAAGTGGTATTCCCTAAAGAAGGTTCAGGTTGGGAAATGGAAGCAACCGCACTCATTAAGAAGCCAAAAATCAAAAAGGCAGCTAAAACCTTTATGGATTGGGTAACAACAAAGGATTTCTTGCAGCTGGTGAATAAAAACTTTGCCGTTGTCTCAGAGGACCTAGGTAACCCGCTGCCAAATGGTTATCCTCAAGATCTACTAGATAAACAATTAATTAAAAACAACTTCCAATGGGCAGGGAAACAGCGGGAGGCTATTTTAGCAGAATGGACGAAACGTTATGATTCCAAGAGTGAACCGAAAGAAGAGTAACGTTTAACCATCTTTAAAAGCAAAGAAAACTTTGCAAAGTTGGATTATTCATATACTTTGCGAAGTTTTCTTTTCCGATTTGAATCTAAAAACAGAAAGGGGTCATTAAATGGAACAGCTGCTGGATATCCAAGATGTAACGAAAACCTTCGGGAAATTTGTGGCGCTTGACCATGTTAATTTTTCAGTTAGCAAAAAAGAATTTGTCTGTTTACTAGGGCCGAGCGGCTGTGGGAAAACGACGTTGCTGCGGATTATTGCCGGCCTCGAGGAACCAAATTTTGGTTCGAAAATTTTACTAGAAGGAAAGGATATTACTTCATCCCCTCCTTCAAAAAGAAATTTTGGAATTGTTTTTCAATCCTATGCCTTATTTCCCAATTTGACAGCCTACCAAAATATTGCTTATGGACTTAAAAACAAGAAGCTATCGAAAAAAGTGATTGACGAAAAAGTTCGTGAAGCACTTTCTCTTGTTCATTTAGAGCATATTAAGGACCGTTATCCAGCGCAATTATCCGGAGGTCAGCAGCAGCGGATTGCCTTAGCAAGAGCGCTGGCGTTATCCCCAACCTTCCTGCTCTTAGATGAGCCATTGTCAGCTCTTGATGCAAAGGTTCGACTAAAATTGCGAATTGAGATTCGTAAATTACAAGAAAAGCTGGGAATCACCACCATTATGGTAACGCATGATCAAGACGAAGCATTGACAATGGCGGATAAAATTGTCGTGATGAACAATGCGAGATTAGAGCAAATCGGCACACCACAGGAAATCTATGAAAATCCGAAAACACCTTTTGTTGCTGATTTTATCGGAACAGTCAATATGCTTGCTCATGAGGGAACAACCGCTGCCATTCGGCCAGAACATATTCAAATTATGGAAACTCCCTCTCACACTAGTATTCAAACGGTTGTAAAAGCGATGGAATTTCGCGGGGCTTTTTATCGGTTATTTTTGGACATTACCGATCCGAACTATCAGGTTGAGGACGGACTACTAGCCGTCGATGTATCCGCCTCAGTAATTAAAAAGCTAAATATTGATAAAGAAAGTGTTTTGAATGCAGAGCTGCCGCACAACCATCTCGTTACATATGCCTAAGCGGTTCAGGTAAATATGCAATCAGGTAGAGGTGGAAAAGAATGCTGAGGTGATAATGTTGATTAGTGAGGAACAAGTAATAAATCCACCAGAGGTTCCAGTACAAAGTAATGTACATCGAAAGAAAATCCGCCAAAAGACCGGTAAAATGGAATGGTTTCATAAATCATTAATTGTCCTGATGCTATTAGGACTAATTATTGGAATTGTCCTGCCGTTAATTCAGTTATTTTTTGAAGCACTTAAGGATAAAAATGGAGCATATGCCGGCTTTGTCAATTTTGTTCATTATTTTCAAACCCCATCTCTCGTTCAGTCCATGTACAATACCTTAAATATTTCAATTTTAACAGGAGTAATCTCGGTAGTGCTGGCATTTTTCTATGCTTATGCATTAACCCGGACGCAAATCCGCTGGAAGGGTTTTTTTAAATATATCGCTTTTCTCCCCTTGTTTGCCCCTACGATGATGCATGGAATTGCGCTGATTTATTTATTTGGTAATAAAGGGGTATTCACAACAGGCTTTTTTGGCTTTTTTGAAAAAATATTTGGAACTCCTGTCGGAATGGATATCCATTTATATGGGCCTGTCGGAATTGTAATCTCTGAAGTCATCTACACCTTTCCACAAGCGTTTTTAATTTTAATGGTGGCGATATCTGTTACGGATTACAGGCTTTATGAAGCAGCGGAAACACTTGGATCAGGGAAAATGAAGAAGTTTTTTACGGTAACGATTCCCAGTATTAAATATGGTTTGGTTAGTGCCTTTTTTGTAGCCTTTATTTTAAGCTTTACAGATTTTGGGGCGCCAAAGGTTGTTGGGGCTCAATACAATGTGCTTGCAACGGATATTTATAAGCAGGTGGTCGGACAGCAGAATTTAAGCATGGGTTCAACCGTTGGGATTATTTTAATCATACCGGCTTTGATTGCGTTTCTTGCTGACCGAATGATGCAAAGGAAACAAAGTGCTTCGTTTTCTTCAAAATCTGTTTCCTATAAAATTAAGAAAAATCCTTGGCGTGACAGGGCTTACTTTGTATATTGCCTTTTGATTTCCTTAGGTGTTTTATCCTTAATCGGTGCCATCATTGCTGCTTCCCTTGTGAAGGTCTGGCCCTATAATTTTTCATTGACGCTCGAGCATTTAACTTTTAAAAACGTCTCCGGGAATGGGCTTGAGCCTTATTTTAATAGCCTTTATGTATCGCTTATTACCGCTATTATTGGTACGATGGTCATTTTCTTTGGGGCCTATCTCATTGAAAAAACAAGGTTTATGAAGGTAACAAGGCAGGTAAGTTACTTTTTATCAATTTTACCGCTGGCATTGCCTGGACTTGTTATTGGGTTAGCGTATATCTTTTTCTTTAATAAACCGGAATTTCATTTTTGGGGGCTGACGATTGTTAATCCGTTTCAATCCCTATATGGAACGTTTATGATTATCATCATAGCGAATATTATCCATTTTTATTCGGTCAATCTCATTACGGCAACCACTGCCTTGAAAAAATTAGACAAGGAATTTGAGCCGGTTTCTGAATCAATGAATATTCCTTTTTATAAGACATTTTTCAATGTAACGGTTCCAATGTCGCTTCCAGCTATTTTGGAGATTGGAATTTATCTGTTTGTTAACTCAATGACTACAATCTCTGCGGTCATTTTCCTTTACACAGCGGATACAAAGCTTGCTTCGATCTCGATTGTTAATATGACAGATGCAGGAGATACTGCCCCTGCAGCTGCTATGTCCTTCATCATTGTTCTCACCAATATTTTCGTTCGGGTCGCTTATGAATTTGCTACCAAGAAAATTAGAAAACGAACGCAGGCATGGCAGCAGCGATAAAAAAATCTTGTGGATGTAGAGAGCCTCTACATCTTTTTTTTATA
This sequence comes from Neobacillus sp. GCM10027624, assembly GCF_042675345.1. Taxonomy (NCBI): domain Bacteria; kingdom Bacillati; phylum Bacillota; class Bacilli; order Caryophanales; family Bacillaceae; genus Neobacillus; species Neobacillus sp. GCM10027624. The sequence goes on along the minus strand of NZ_JBHTHD010000023.1, from coordinate 55,430 downwards.
AAAAGTACCAAGTAAAACAAATAAAAACCAATTAAATATCGAAAAAACTATTCACAATTATCTGAAAACGTGATATTCTTATTTACAAGATACGTAACGAAAGCGCTTGCAGACGTAGCTTAGTCCCAGAAAAACAGGAGGTTGTATATGTCGACAAAAGTTCATTCAAAGAAGGTGAGGGTAAAAGCATTAGTTGCTAGTTTGATAGGGAGTTCAATCGAATATTATGATTACCTTCTCTATGGAACAGTTGCTGCACTCGTTTTTAACAAGCTTTTCTTTCCAAACTTCGATCCAACCGTAGGGCTTTTAATTTCTCTGGCATCGTTTGGAATTCCTTATTTCTTTCGTCCGCTTGGAGGAGTAATCTTCAGTCATATCGGCGATCGGCTTGGAAGAAAGAAATCTTTGGTTTTAACCCTTGGAATCATGGGAATAAGCACTGCGCTAATTGGAGTATTACCAGTCTATGGCAATATCGGTCCATGGGCTCCGATATTGCTAGTAGCTCTTAGACTCATCCAAGGGATTGCCGTTGGCGGTGAATGGGGAGGCGCTGTCCTTTTAGCAGTGGAATATTCCGAGAAAAAGAAGCGTGGGTTTGCCGGGAGTGTTCCGATGATGGGTGCAGCCGTCGGGATGATTTTAGCGACAGGAACAATCTCCTTAATGAGATTGCTGCCGGATGCCCAGTTTCTTGCATGGGGCTGGAGAGTTCCGTTTGTTGCGAGTCTATTATTGGTAATCCTTGGCTTGTGGATTCGGAATGGTTTAGAAGAGACACCTGATTTTCAAAAAGCAAAAGATGAAGGAACCGTCTCCAAATTGCCGATTGCGGACACCTTTAAAAATCACTGGAAAGAAGTGATTTTAACAACTGGCGCAAAGGCAATCGAGACCGCACCCTTTTATATCTTTGCAACCTTTGGAATTTCCTACGCGACCAATACACTGAAGATGCCTGAAGGCCCTGTTTTAAATGCTGTAACCATTGGTACACTGATTTCCTTGGTCATGATTCCCACCATGGGTCATTTATCTGACCAATTTGGCCGGAAAAAAATATTCGTTATTGGGACAATCAGTGTCATTTTATTTTCCATGCCTTACTTCTTTTTGCTTTCAAAAAAATCAATCCTCTTATTAACCATTGCCGTTATGATCGGATATGCCATCTGGTCAATCATCACCTCTGTTTTAGGCACCATGTTTTCTGAAATGTTTCGTGCAGAAGTTCGCTATACTGGTATTTCAATGGGCTATCAGCTTGGCGCTGCCATCTTTGGTGGTACCGCCCCGTTAATCGCCACATCATTGGTTACCGCTTTCCATGGTTCCTGGATTCCAGCTGCACTCTATTTGATGCTTCTCGGAGTCATGTCCCTTATTTGTGTTAGTCTTATGAAAACCATGAGTGATAAAGAATTAGATAAGCCTAGAAAACAATCGAAACCATCGCTCCAAAAAGCGGCTAATAAATAAAGAAACCTTTACCTTAAATAATATTTTTAAAGGAGAATATACGAATGAATAAAAATGATTTCACAAACAACCCATACTTATTGCTGACTCCGGGTCCTTTAACGACTACGGATACTGTAAAACTTGCAATGATGAAGGACTGGTGTACATGGGATGATGACTATAACAATATTGTCCAAGATATCCGAAAAAGGCTTGTCGGGCTTGCAACTGAATCAATTGATCAGTACTCAGCTGTATTAATGCAGGGAAGCGGTACCTTTAGCGTAGAATCCGTCATTGGTACTGTTTTACCGCAGGATGGAAAATTATTGGTGATTGCAAACGGAGTCTATGGAAGCCGAATCGTTAAAATCGCTAAAACGCTTGGGATAAATACTGTCGTTTTAGAAAGCGGTGAGGTGGAGGCTCTTGATTTAAATCGTTTAACGAATGAGTTGGAAAATGATTCGAAGATTTCCCATGTGGCGATCGTTCATTGCGAAACCACAACAGGCATGCTGAATCCAATTGAAAAAGTAAGTGAAATTGTTAAACGATACAACCGCGTGTTTATTGTCGATGCGATGAGCAGCTTCGGCGGTGTTGAAATGGATATCGCCTCGCTAAACATTGATTACCTCATCAGCAGTGCCAATAAATGTATTGAAGGTGTCCCTGGATTCGGGTTTGCGATTGTCAAAAAGGCTGAATTTGAGAAGTGTAAAAATAATGCCAGGTCTGTTTCTTTAGATTTATATGATCAGTGGAAAACGATGGAGGAACAAAATGGGAAGTGGCGCTTTACTTCGCCGACGCATGTTGTTCGTGCCTTTGCTCAAGCCTTAAAAGAGTTAGAGGTTGAAGGCGGAATTAAGAATAGAGCAAGCAGGTATAAGACCAATCAAATGGTTCTCTCCGAAGGAATGAAAAAGCTTCAGTTTGAGCCAATCCTTCCTGAGGAATTGCAATCCCCAATCATTACGTCATTTTATTATCCGGAGTCTGAAAAGTTCGACTTTAAAGTGTTCTATCAAAGGTTAAAAGAAAAAGGATTCGTTATTTATCCTGGAAAGGTTTCAGCTTTAGATACCTTCCGGATTGGGAATATCGGAAACGTTCATCAGAAGGATATTGAGGGTTTATTACAAGCAATCGAACAAAGCAGCTTTTGGCTCGACGCTGTTTCTAAGAATTAATCACCCAAAATCGATCTGTTTTCTCACTATAATTTTGTTTTAGCAAAATAAATAATCAAAATAATTCTATCTTTTTCCAATGTTATAGTAAAATTATAGTGGATATTTATATCGTGGGGTGAATGAGTTGTCATTAGCAGGGGAAGAAAGAAAAAGGAAAATACTTGAACTCCTTGAGATAAGCGGGAAAGTTAAAGTTAATGAATTGGCAGAAATATTAGAGGTTTCAACTGAAACCATTCGTAAATATTTAGATGAACTGCAGCAGGAAGAAAAATTAAAAAAGGTTTATGGCGGGGCAATCAATATATCCTTTTTTAATGAGGAGCCTCCAACAGTAGAAAGAGAGGTGATCCACTCTGAAGCCAAACAACGAATCGGAGAGTACGCGGCAAGCCTAATTAATGATAATGATGTCATTGCGATTGATGACGGAAGCACGCCGCTGCAGCTCGTTAAAAACTTGCATAAAAAGCGAAATTTAACGATTTTTACTACCTCAATTTCGGCTCTATCGGTGTTAATCGACTTGCACCAGCAAAATATTTTCACAGGGAAGATTATTATGCTTGGCGGGGAGATAAACACCACCCATCATCGTGTAACGGGAAGTTTTACGATTGAAATGCTGGAAAATCTTTATGTGGATAAATATTTTATTTCGGCTGACGGTATAACAAAGGAAGCAGGAATAACGAGCTTTGATTCTTCCAAAGGAATGGTGACGAGAAAACTAATCGATCATTCGAATAAACAAATTGTTCTGATTGACTACTCCAAAGTCGGGAAACGCACCCACTATAAGATGGCTGACTTGCAGGATATCGATATCATCGTTTCCGATAAAGAACATCCGGAAGATTGGGAATATTTATTAAAGGAAAATGATGTAAAATGGCTGGTTGCCGACAAAAAATAAATCCTATCTTAGACTCTCTAAACAATGGGCAAACGAGCTCCATGAGTAAAGGAGGATATGTATGGAGCATTTGGGAGTCTTATATGAAGAGCATTTCTTGAAAAATATCGAAATTTATCTTCGCTTAGTCATCAGTGCGCTCCTTGGGATGTTTATTGGCTGGGACCGAAGTGCCAAAAATAAGCCCGCCGGTTTAAAAACCTTTACCTATGTTTCCGTTTCGTGCACGCTCATTACGCTCGTTTCCATTTATAGTGCGGAGATTTTTGGCAGTTCTAATCCCAATAACCGTATGGATCCTATGAGACTAACAGCGCAGATTGTTTCCGGGCTTGGCTTTTTGGGGGCTGGCTTGATTTTAAAGGATGGTTTACAGGTTAAAGGGTTAACATCTGCGGCGATGATTTTTTTTGCAGGCGGCGTTGGGATTGGCATAGGAGCTGGTTTTTATGGCTTGGTTTTTGCTTCGGTCCTAATTACTTTTATCCTAGCAAAAATAAGCCAGGTAATTGAACACCGTCATCTTATGACATTGGAAAAAGAAGAGGAAAAACACGGCTTCCATCGAAGTTCAGGATAAAAGTAACGGCAGATTCTAGATTGCTAGAATCTGCCGTTTTTCTATTGTAGGAAACCAACTTGGAAATACAAACTAAAACCAACTAAAATGAATCAAAAAAATTTAAAAAATAACAACTAAAACCAAGACAATCCAATTAATTTGTGATACAATCAAATCAACTCAAGAGTTGAGTGAATATTTTTAATCTTCAGGAGGCGGAAGAATGAAGGTTTTTTGTTTAGGTGGAGCAGGGAGAATTTGTCGGGAAGCCGTTTTAGATCTTGTCGAGCATTCTGATTTTGATGTCATTACCATAGGTGATTTTAATGAGGAGTTGGGCCTTGAATTAGTAAATGAACTGAATGATCCCCGTGTAAATTTTGTGAAGGTAAATGTATTTAACCATGAGGAAACAGTCAAACAATTGAAAGGCTACGATATTGTCATGGATGGAACAACGATCACCCTAAACGGCCTTTCTACTGCCTGTATTGCAGAAGCCGGCTGCCATGGGATCAATTTAAACGGCTTTGGAGCAGAAGATGAATTTACCGATATCTTCAAGAAACATAATCGAACCGCGCTTCCCGGTTTTGGAATGACTCCGGGTGTTACACAAATGATGGCAATGCACGCTGCCAACCAATTAGATGAGGTAGAAACAGTACGAGTAAGCCACGGCTCTTTCCGGCCAATTGCATTTTCAAAATCGATTACCGAAACCACCACCTACGAATACGACCCAGACCTTCCTGGACGAATCGTTTTTGAAAAAGGCGAATTCGTTCAAGTCCCTCCTTTTGCAAGACCAAGAAAAATTCAGCTCCCAGAGCCTTATGGCGAAACCATTCAATACATTATTCCGCATTCAGAAACTCGTACCCTGGCAAAAGCGCTTGCGAATAAAGGTGTACAGCTGATTGAAGTGCGGGGAACCTGGCCAAAACAGAACATGCAATTAGTTCGTGCCCTCTATGATTATGGAATCATGCGCAACCCAAAGGTTGAAATTAACGGTCAAGAGGTTGGTGTAATGGATGTAATAGGTGAGTATCTCCTTCAATCAAAAGAAGGCCAAGAAACAGAGTTGTACGGATATTCGCTGCATATTGAAGTCGTTGGGAAAAAGGCTGGAATACGGAAACGCCATATTTTATACCATACGCATCCTGCCAGTGATGGAACTGTTAAAGGATGGGAAAAATTACGCGCTTATACCCGAAATGTTGGGATTCCGATGGCAATTGCAACTGAGTTGATTGCCAAAGGATTAGTTAAAAAAACGGGCGTGTTAATTCCGGAAGAGGCATTTGAGCCAACCGTCATTTTTGAAGAACTGAAAAAACGCGGCATCCATATTCACGAAGAAATTGAAGTAGTGAATGAAAGAGTCGAAGAAGAAACAACAATCCAAGCATAACAATCTATAACTACTGACAAGGCAGGTATTACATAAAAATAATTTTAAATGCCTGCCTTTAATAAAAAACTACCAACCAATAATTTTTATTTTTCCTTTTGCACATCTATGTGACGAAGACGATTGTATTGGTTGTTGATAAAGGAGGTTCGTCTTTTGAGTAATTCATCTCCCCAGATTGAAGCAGTTATCTTTGATTGGGCAGGAACAACAGTGGACTATGGCTGCTTTGCGCCATTGAATGTATTTTTAGAGATTTTTAGAAAAAGAGGAATCGAAGTAACGGATGAGGAAGCACGGGCACCAATGGGGCTTTTAAAATGGGATCATATTCGCGCCATGTGCGATATGGACCGGATTGCCCAATCGTGGAACGTAAAATTCGGCAGAATACCAACGGATAAGGATGTCGATGATTTATATGCCGATTTTGAACCAATGCTGTTCTCAAGCCTCCGCAATTATTGCACACCAATCCCAGGGGCACTGGATTTAGTCGGAAGACTAAGACAGAAGGGAATAAAAATTGGGTCGACTACCGGTTATACATCGGAAATGATGGCGGTTGTTGCCCCTGAAGCAAAGAAAAAAGGATATGCTCCAGATTACCTGTTTACACCTGATGATGCACCGGCAGGGCGCCCGTATCCATGGATGTGTTACTTAAATGCTATGAATTTAGGGGTATTCCCAATGAAACATATTATCAAGGTTGGAGATACGGTTAGTGATATTAAAGAAGGCGTCAATTCCGGGGCTTGGAGCGTTGGTGTGATTAAAGGCGGAAGTGAACTAGGTTTAAAGGAAGAAGAAGTCAATTCAATGGATCCGGATTTATTGGCAGATAAGATGGAAGTTGTGGCGAAGCGTTTTAAAGACGCAGGTGCTCATTATGTGATTGATAGTATTGGTGAATTAGATAAACTCATTCCGAAAATTAATCTGCGACTGGCAAATGGTGAGGATTAAGTGAAGTTTTTAAATTAGAGGCCTTTGGTGGAATGATTCTATAAAAAGCCAAAAGGTGAAGAGGTGAATGGATTGCAAAAACATGCCTATGCACTGGGGATGATCGAAACAATAGGCTTTCCGGCACTGATTGCTGCGGCAGATGCTGCTTCAAAGGCAGCGGATGTGAGGGTTGTCACCTACCAGGGAGCAGATTCGGGTATAGTGACTATTTACATCATCGGCGATGTCGCAAGCGTAAAATCAGCTGTCGAGGTTGGGACAGAAGCTGCCAAAAGGGTTGGTCAATTACGTCATTCTCATGTCATTGCCAGACCGGATGATCATATCATTCAAATGCTTTTTCCGGCGCTGTTAAAGAAAGCCGAGGATAAAACGGAACCGTCAGAATTTAAAGAAGTAAAAATTAAAGAACAAGAAAAACCAAAGGAATGGACTAAAAGTAGTCTTCAAGAGCTAAGAGAACTTGCTAATTCATACGAAGGTTTTCCTTTATCGCCCCAAGAAATTTCTTCGGCTAAAAAAGAGGATTTAGTAAAACAGATTAGCAGGTTCCTAGCTGAGAAAGGTGGCGATAATTGATGTCCTTGGATCAGGATCTGGAATCGATGCAAGAGGGAAGACGAAATCTCGAGCAAGCAAAACAAGCACAAAAAACGCTTGGCGCTTTGACACAGGACCAAGTGGATCAAATTGTCTACAGTATGGCCCAAGCGGCTATCAGGGAAGCAGGCAGGCTTGCGGCATTCGCGGTGGAAGAAACAGGGTATGGGAATGTCGAAGATAAACGGGCCAAAAATCTTTTTGCCGCGAATGGTGTGTATGATTCGATAAAAGATAAGAAAACAGTGGGGATCATCTCTCGTGATGAGGAGAAGCAGGTTTGGGAGGTGGCTGAACCAGTGGGCACGATTGCAGCGGTTATTCCTTCGACAAACCCAACTTCAACAGTGATTTTTAAAGCTTTGATTGCAATGAAATCAAGAAATGCCATCGTTTTTAGCCCGCATCCCTCTGCAGCAAAATGCACGAATGAAGCTGTTAAGGTGATGAAGGAGGCTGCTGTGGCAGCAGGTGCACCAGATGGAGCCATTTCCTGTATTTCAAAGCCGACGCTTGCTTCGGCCCAGGAAGTGATGAATCATAAACTGACTGATTTGATTTTAGCGACTGGTGGTCCGGGTATGGTAAAGGCAGCCCATAGCTCAGGAAATCCGGCATATGGAGTTGGACCCGGGAATGTACCAGTGTATATCCACTCAAGTGCAAATATTGGGAAAGCAGTCAGTCAAATCGTTCAGAGTAAAACCTTTGATTATGGAACAATCTGCGCCTCCGAACAAGCACTAGTGGTGGACGGGTCCGTTAAACGAAAGGTTAAAGCAGCTCTAGAGCAAGAAGGAGCTTATTTCCTTGATGACTATGAAAAGAAGAAATTAGAAGAGATTATTTTAAAGAATGGGAGTCTGAATCCGGCATTGGTCGGAAAATCTCCGCAAGTCTTGGCACAATTGGCGGGAATTCTCGTTTCTCAGGATACAAGATTGCTAGTGGCGGAAGAGACAAACGTTGGCATAGCCTATCCATTTTCTCTTGAAAAGCTTTCCCCAATTCTTGCTTTTTATACGGTTGAAGGCTGTTCCGAGGCGAGGATTGTGTGTAACGAATTATTGGAACTTGGTGGTTTGGGGCATACCATTGGGATTCATAGTGAAGATAAACAAGTCATTGAAAGCTTTGGTCTTTCACAAAGGGTTTCGCGGGTTGTCGTGAATTCAGGGACGACATTTGGTGGAATCGGTGCGTCAACCGGTATTTCACCATCGATGACACTTGGCTGTGGTACCTACGGAAACAATATTTCGTCTGACAATATTGGTCCGGAGCATTTATTGATTACAAAACGGATCGCTTTTGGCATCAGGGAGATGAAAAATGAAGCACCAGCAGTGACTTCAGGTTCACAGCTAACAGTTTCAAACAATGAAACGCTTATTTCTAAAGCTGAGGTTATGGAAATTGTAAAGAGTATTTTAAAAGAATTAAATTTTAAATGAGGAGGAATAAACAATGAGTGGAGAAGCATTAGGAATGATTGAAACAAAGGGTTTGGTTGGGGCTGTTGAGGCAGCTGATGCGATGGCAAAAGCAGCAAATGTAAGATTAATAGGAAAGGTTCATGCCGGCGGCGGGCTAGTGACCGTAATGGTTCGCGGAGATGTCGGAGCTGTAAAAGCTTCCGTAGATGCCGGGGCTGCAGCTGCAGAAAGTGTAGGAGAATTGATTTCTGTCCATGTTATTCCGCGCCCGCATTCAGATATTGAGTTGATTCTTCCGAAATTGGAAGGATAGACCATGACGATCATTACGGAATCCAAACTAAGAGCCATGCTGAAAAATGGGATTCCTAATCCTTTCACCCTTGATGAGGGGGAAAAGCTTACCCCTTCTGCAAGGGATTTTCTTCGCGAAAGACGGATTGTTGTAAAGCAACAGCACATGATTAAAAAGGCAGCGTCTGTTAATGAAATCGCTGAAATCCATTTAATTCCTGTAGGTGTATCTAACCGGCATGTCCATTTAACATTGGCAGATGTGGAGACCCTATTTGGAAACGGTTATTTGTTAACACCGTTTCGGGAATTATCACAGCCGGGTCAATTTGCTGCCGTCGAGCAGGTGACCTTACTGGGGCCAAAGGGGATTATCCAAAATGTAAGAATTCTCGGACCTGCCAGGGGAGAAACACAGGTGGAAATTTCCATTACGGATGGATTTCAATTAGGAGTCCATCCCCCTGTCCGTTTATCCGGTTCGATTGAAGGCACACCCGGACTGACCCTCGTTGGTCCAAAAGGGTGTGTGGTGATGGAAAAAGGAGTAATTATTGCGAAACGCCACGTTCATCTTTCGCCTAATGATGCAAAAGAACTCAATGTGGAGCAGGGGGATCGACTATTCCTCGAAACCGTCGGGGACCGGCGGATTATTTTTTCAGATGTGGTTGTCCGTGTGAATCCTTCTTATCATAAGGATTTCCATGTAGACCTCGACGAGGGGAATGCTGCGGGATTAAAAACGGGTGACCTTGTTAAAATCATTGGAAAAAATGATCAGTTTTATTGGCAAGGGAGGTGAGGAGCATCGATATTCGAGCGATGATTGAGTCGGTTGTGAAGGAAGTTGTCCAATCAATGAAAGTTGAAAAGGAAAAAGAGCAGATTGGGAAAGTGTTATTCGTTTTTTGTGATAGTTCGGCACATGAGCCGTTTGCTGATCAGTTTATTAAATTAAAGAACAATAAAATCGGGTATGACTTGTTATTTTTAGATGGTGAAACTTCTTCCTGGCTGGGGATGCAGCGAATTGAGTCAAGCGGTTCTGAAAGAATGATCGCGGCCGATGAATATTCGCCTGCTGCGATCGAACTGCCGAAGGAATACGATGGGATCGTCATTCCGGAAATTGATTTGGATAATGCAGCGAGAATCGTAACAGGCTTAAAAGGTACTATTAAGGCTGAATTGATTTTTTCGGCGATTATCCTGGAAAAGTTTCTAATTGTCGGGTGTGAAACTCCTGGAATTATGAGAGCCGACCGCCGCTGTTTAAAAGTACTTTCTTTACCAGGACCTTACCGGAAACGGTTTGATTCCTATGTGGATGGGATGAAGGAGCTAGGTATTGAGTTTTTGCCGCAAATGGAGTTAGCAGATGCAGTAATTGAAAAATTCAGTAATCGGCTGGCAAAGATGCCAGCTGCTAAAACGGAAGAAATAAATCATGCAGATGATGGAGGTTTGACCTTCAAGAAAAAACTTCTCACCCCCGAATGGATTAAGGCCCAGCAGGAATTTCCGAATCATACCCTTACCCTACCAAAAGGCGTTATTATTTCCCCTTTAGCAAAGGATTTGTTAAAAGAGAAAAAATTGACAATCAAGTATATCGGTAAAGGATGATGTAGAGTGCGGCTAGCGAGGGTGGAAGGAAGTATCTGGGCGATTCAAAAGGAAAAGGGAATGGAAAACATCAAACTTCTCATTGTTCAGCCTATTAATGTGGAAAAACAACCTGAGGGAAATGTCATCATTGCGATGGACCGAATTGGTGCCGGAATTGGTGAATTTGTCATCATCACTCAGGGAACGCCCGCACAAAAATTGATGGGCGAAAAGTGCGCCCCCATTGATGCAGCAATTGTGGGAATTGTCGATTCCTTAGAAGTGCCTGTGAACTAATCAGTTCTTTTAAACTCAATTTTTTTAAAATGGGAGTCTTTTAAAAAATGGGGTGGCAAATATGAGAAACCTTGATTCTGAGCTATTAAGAACGGAAGGAGATATTAATTTATCTCAAAATCGTAAAGAATGGCAGGAGCGCCATCTAAGTAAAGAAGCCTTTCAACTTTTAGAAGAAGATTCCGAATATTATCTGCATCAGTCGCTTTCCACCCCATGCTTAAATGTGGTTGAAAAAAGCTATGGGATTTACCTTGAAGATATTGATGGAAGAAAATATATGGATTTCCATGGGAACAGCGTTCACCAGGTTGGCTATGGAAATGAGTACGTGATCAAGGCGGTAAAGGATCAGTTGGATGTTCTGCCTTTTTCCCCGCGCCGTTATACGAATAAAACAGCGATTCAATTGTCGAAACAACTGGTGGAACTTGCTCCGGGAAAATTGAATAAAGTACTTTTAGCGCCAAGCGGAGCTGCTGCCGTAAGTATGGCCTTGAAGCTCGTCCGTAAGGCAACAGGAAAGTTTAAAACCATTTCAATGTGGGATTCCTTTCATGGAGCTAGTTTGGATGCGATATCCGTCGGCGGCGAAGCTATTTTTCGCAATGGAATGGGTCCGCTTATGCCAGGAACCCTCCAGGTGATGCCTTATAATTCCTATAGATGTTTTTTCGGGGATTGTAATGCCAGCCATGAGAAGGGTCTGGATTATCTTGAGTATGTTTTGGAGCGGGAAGGGGATGTAGGTGCAATTATCCTTGAACCGATCAGGTGCACAGATGTACAAATACCACCGAAGGCATATCATCAACGATTAAGACAAATTTGTGATACCCACGGAGTATTGTTGATTTACGACGAAATACCAACGGCACTGGGCCGAACAGGGAAAATGTTTGCCTTTGAAAATTTTGGGGTCCTTCCAGATATTGTCCTGCTTGGCAAAGGCCTTGGGGGCGGTGTATTTCCGATGGCGGCGATGCTCGCCCGCGAGGATTTAGATGTTGCCGGGGATATTGCTTTAGGACACTTTACACATGAAAAAAGCTCCCTTGGCTGTGCGGCCGCACTCGCCACCCTCCGATATATTGAGGAATTCCATTTGCTAGAGCGAGCAAACTCCTTAGGTGAATATATGAAAACTCGATTGCTAGAAATGCAAAACCGAATTGAACTGATTGGGGATGTCCGCGGAATCGGTCTGCTATATGGGGTGGAACTGGTTCTTGACCGTAAGACAAAAGCAAAGGCCATTTCCGAAGCCGAACAAATCATGTATAAATGCATGGAAAAGGGATTAAGCTTTAAGGTATCACAGGGGAATGTATTAACCCTTGCCCCGCCATTAACTATTAACGAAAAAGAATTAGAAGTGGCAATGGATATACTTGAGAAGTCTTTTTAATGGTGATACTACCCGAATTTTACCTAAAAAAGTTGCTGCATTCCCTATCTGGCGGGCAGCAACTTTTTTATTTGAAAATGGTGGCGGCCATGTATAAAATTATTTTTTTAGTATGGAAATGGTAATAGCTCTAGTTTATGATTAAAGAAGAATACATAAAGTTTGGGTGAATACATTTGATTCTATTGGACTACATTGTAAATCTTTCTATTTTTTCACTCATGGTCAGTACGCCTTTGGTCATTCGTTCATTTAGTAGTCATCGATCCCTAAAACAGTTAAGAGTTTGGGTAGGGGTATATGCAGGGATCGTTTCCATACTATTGGTAGCATTATCAATCCACCAGCAAGGATATTCCTATGATATTCGGTATGCCCCGGTTATTTTAGTTTTTGCCTATCTTGGACCTGTAGCCGGCACCATCACAGGCAGCTTCGCCCTGATTGCCAGATTGTTTTCTAGTGGACACTGGACACCGGCTATTATTGGCTGGATCCTAATTATGATAAGCTTCATCATCATCCATTTTTTGACAAAGCGTTACATGCCTGTAAAAAAATGCCTTTATCTATTTGTTACCTACGTTGCCATTTATATTGTCACTGTGCCGATTATCTATAATGTTTTCAGACATGAACCTATTTTTCACTTCCAATACCTGCTTTTTGTCTTATTGGGGGTCATTCTTGGGGCATTATTGATTGAGTCATATGAACGGCTCCACCGGATTATTATCGAAAAAAAGCAAATGGAGAAAACCTTAGCTGAGAGTGAATCAAATTATCGATTAATAGCAGAAAATACTTCTGACCTCATTATGGTGATGAAACGCGACCATTCCGTTCAATATTTTTCACCTTCTCATGAACATGTTTTGGGATATAATGGGGTTAAGTTGGAAAAATTTGAATTATGTAAGTTCATTCACCCTGATGATGTAGGGATGTTTAGAGAAACGATTGAGTGGATGTTTGAAAATAAAGAATCCGTTTCGATGGAGTTCCGCTTTCATCATAAGGACGGTTATTGGGTTCAGTTTGAATCCCGATGTATGCCGGTAGAATGTGAAAATAATTCTGTCGAACATATTGTGATCATAAGCAGGGATATATCTGAACGTAAAAAGTCAGAAGAAATTCTCCTTCAATCTGAAAAGCTTTCCATTGTAGGGGAATTAGCTGCCGGAGTGGCACACGAAATCCGAAATCCATTAACAACAATTAAAGGCTTTATACAGCTATATAAAAAGGAAAATGGTCCAATTGAATATAATGAACTGCTTCTCAGTGAATTAGAGCGAATTGAAACGATTACAAGCGAACTGCTTTCGTTGGGAAAACCGCAGGCCATCCAACTTAAGAAAACGGATTTACGGGACTTGGTTGAAAGTATTCTTGAGCTTTTAGCACCGCAGGCGTTAATGAATAATATTCAATTAAAATTAACGTTCGAAAATCCAGATTTTCTGATCATTTGTGAGAGAAATCAATTAAAACAGGTATTTTTGAATCTCTTAAAAAATGCCTTTGAAGCAATGCCGGAAGGCGGGGAAATCCATGTTCACTTAAGAAATGGCATCGACGGAACGGTGGTTATTTCCGTTCGCGACGAGGGCTGCGGGATTCCTGAAGAACTGCTGCCGCGCTTAGGTGAGCCTTTTTACACATTAAAAGAAAAAGGGACTGGGCTTGGTTTAATGATCTGTCACAAGCTCATTAAGCAGCATCATGGCAGAATACATTATCAAAGTAAAATAGGAGAAGGTACACTGATCGAAATCACTTTGCCTTTAGCTAGCTAATGGAACAATACTGGGAAGTAAATCTCATAAATTTTAAGTTTAACCAAAATCATTTATATAAAAGCCAGGAATCCTCCTGGCTCTATTTTTGTCCAAAATATGGTATAATTTTCTGAAAAGGGAGGAGAGAGTGTGGAAGAAAAGGTTATTAAAGCGGTTCAAGATGAATATCCGGATGATTTTGCCTGGTGTTATGGGTGTGGCCGTTTAAATGAGGAAGGTCACCATTTTCGCACTGGTTGGCAGGGAGACCAGACGGTAACGATTTATACACCTGAAGCAGCCCACTTGGCTCTGCCAGGATTTGTTTATGGAGGGATTATTGCTTCTTTGATTGATTGCCATGGGACAGGTTCGGCTGCACTAGCACTACATCGAAAAAATGGTCATGAGGCTGGAGACGGGGTTGAGCCGCCTCGTTTTGTAACCGCTTCCTTAAAGGTGGATTTCTTAAAGCCAACTCCGCATGGTATCCCGTTAAAAGCAGTCGGAACAGTTACAGAAATTCATCCGAAGAAGTGGAAAGTGGATGCAGAGGTCTTTGCAAATGATGAACTTTGTGCACGCGGTGAAGTTGTCGCAGTTGTTATGCCATGTACGTTTATATCCAAATAGTTTCAATAAAAAAGCAGTGAACTTCAATTAAGCTGAAATTCACTGCTTTCTTATCGGCAGAGGTGTCCACCCCATATGGACAAAAGAAGCAAAAAGTCCACGGGCGGTGCCTGTCACTTAAACCGTCACCCAAAATGGGCAATAAGCTTCTCCAGTTGCTGAAGTTCTTTTTGGGCAAAGGGTGATATTTCTGTTGTTAGGGCTGAGAGGGTACTCTCAATTAAATGTTTGCGTGGTGCTCTTATTTGCAGGAGTTCATCTTGAATAAAGTCCAATAATTCAAGATGTTTTTCTTGATCCCCTTCATTTGGGCAGTTTTTCGTAATCATTTTCTTTAAAGCAGAACTTAATTGAAGCAGTTGGTCTTTTAGCTCCTGTCCATTTTTTTTACATTCCGGAATCCATTTTGCCAAAAGTTCCGGACTAATTAAATAATCTCCAGATTCCACGACCTCACCAACTATGCCTACCATCCGCTCAACACTATATCGGACAACCCGGCTGAAATCGGTATTCGCTCCATTAGCAAGGTGGTCGAAGTGGATGTTTTGCTGCAGAATCCCCATGAACATGATGGCACAATCCATTAAATAAGCCTTTTTATCCTCACCAAATAAGTCAATAAATCGGTTATAGAGCCAGCGGAGCATGAAAAATTGTCCTCTTTTGAGAAATTCCTTCATTTCCGCATCATTCGAGAATAATACCTCCTCAAAAAGGGTAAAAAGCCGATTCTTTTTATTTGACCTCATTTGTATTTCCATTTGTTTAATAAATATTTCGATATCAGCTGGGTCTTGTCCGATTAGTAACTCATTCCGCTCCCTGTCCATGTTTTTAAAGATGGACTTAAAAATGGCGATTAATAATTCGTTTTTCGAAGAAAAATAATTATAGAAGGTCCCTTTCGAAATTCCGCTAAAATCCAAAATATCCTGAATAGATGTTGCTTGGAATCCCTTCTCAATAAATAATTGATGTGCTTTTTCAATCACGTGCTGCTTTCGATCTTTCATCTATATCACCTTAAATTTGAATTATACCTCTTGTATAAATCTATAGTACCTTATTTTCATTGTTAAAACAAACCCAATAAAAAACATGAAATTTTCTTGTTGCAAAAATTGAACTGCTGGTATATGATATTGTCTATGTGAAATAGCAGTACAAAAAAATGAACTGTTAGTTTATAGGGGGTATTACAATGGATAATTCTGTTAAAACAATAGATCGGCCACCGTGGGGGATTCTAGCAATTCTAATGATTGGCGCTTTTATTTCCATGCTAAACGAAACATTATTAAATGTCGCTTTACCATCCATAATGAAAGACCTTGATGTTTCTGCATCAACTGTTCAATGGCTTTCAACCGGATATATGCTTGTAAATGGAGTCATGATTCCTGCTACAGCCTTTTTAATCCAAAAGTATACAGCAAGACGTTTATTTTTAACAGCCATGAGTTTATTTTTAATTGGTACCATTCTTGCTGGTTTTGCAACTTCCTTTCCTATTTTACTCGTGGCAAGGATGATTCAAGCCTCTGGCTCTGCGATCATGATGCCTTTATTAATGAATGTCATGCTAACAAGCTTTCCTCCTGAAAAAAGAGGGGCTGCGATGGGGCTTTTCGGCTTAGTCTTCATTTTCGCACCTGCAGTTGGGCCTACCTTATCAGGCTGGTTAATTGAACACTTTGATTGGAGAATGCTCTTCCATTTTGTTACACCGATTGCAGCAATTGTTCTTGTGATTGCAATCTTTTTGCTTAAAGATAAAAAGAAAGATGTCGAAATCCGTCTTGATTTTCTATCCTTTTTATTATCAAGTATTGGTTTTGGCGGTTTATTGTACGGTTTTAGTTCCGCAGGGAATAAAGGCTGGGACAGTCCGCAGGTTTATATAACGATTATTGTTGGGGCAGTCGCAATAGTCCTATTCATTTGGCGTCAATTAAAGCTTGAAGTACCAATGCTTAATTTCCGAATTTACAAATATCCAATGTTCACATTATCATCGGCGATTTCGATCGTCATAACGATGGCAATGTTTTCTGCGATGTTGCTTTTACCAATCTATGTTCAATCGATTCGCGGTATTTCGCCAATCAAGTCTGGATTACTCATGCTGCCTGGTTCTATTTTAATGGGGATCATGTCACCGATTACTGGTAAATTATTTGATAAATATGGCGGCCGTTTATTAGCCATTACTGGTTTATCGATTACGATTATCACAAGTTACTTCTTAAGCACCTTAACACTTCATACTACTTACACGGAATTAATCCTAATTTACTCAGCGCGGATGTTCGGAATGTCGATGGTTATGATGCCGGTTATGACAAATGGTTTAAACCAATTGCCTGCCCATCAATATCCTCATGGAACAGCAATGAACAGTACTCTGCAGCAAGTTTCAGGTGCAATTGGCTCGGCATTATTGGTTACCATCATGTCTAATCGTACAAAAACGCATGCAACAGACTTAGCAGCTTCAGCGATGAAGCATTTGACTGGAAAACCAACTCCTGAGGCATTAGCTGAAATGAAACACCAAATTGCCATGAAAGCGATGCTTGAAGGAATTAATGATTCTTTCTTAGTATCAGTTGGAATTGCTAGTATCGCGCTAATTCTTGCTTTCTTTATTAAAAGGGTTAAACCAGCAGGTAACCCACATGAGGGAGCACCCGATAAAAAAGTTGTTACGAAATTAGCTGAAAATTAATTCGAAGGTAAACAGGGAGCAGCGAGATTGAATCGTTGCTCCTTTGTTTTGTTATTTAAAAGTTGCTATCAAACGATGATTATTGGGATAATATAGTACAGTTAAGAGATTTAGGAGGAATACGATGTCAAATCAACAATTTTTAGAAGATGCTTTTATTGAACGCTGTGACAAGGAAACAGAAGAATTGATTGCTAAAGAAACAGATTCATTTTTAAGCCAGCCCCTTGATCACTTGAAAAAACATAAGAAGGAATTTTTATTCTTAGAGTCCAAACAGTTTGAGGCAATACATGTCGATGCTGTTTCTTTAGAGGTGGATGATGTTTTTGGTACATATGATGTAATGTTAGGCCTTAAACTTCAAAAGAAATTTGGTAATGTGTTAAAAGAAGAGTTAAATCAAAATTTAAAAGGCAGTGAGGCTAAGTTTGATTTATTGTTCAGCAATGAGGACGGGCTGTGGGATTTAAATTTTGCTTTGAATTATGTGGATGGGTTTAGAGAAGATTTATCCATTGGAGAAGCTTTTGAACTTATACATCAATTTTTAGTGAAATTGGTTGAAAAAGTCAAATAGGCGTTTGTATCTAATTTTAAAAATTTGTAGAAACAATGAGAGGTGAAACCGTGCGAGTTATATCCATATGCCCCAGTAACACAGAATTGATGGAATATCTAGGATTAACACATCTTCTAGTGGGAGTTGATGATTTTTCTGATTGGCCGGCTCAGATTGTAAATCTTCCGAGATTAGGCCCGGATTTATCAATTAACATGGATTTGGTCGAAGAGTTGAAACCGGATATGGTTTTAGCTTCTTTAAGTGTGCCTGGGATGGAAAAAAACGTGGAGGCACTTGTTGAAAGAGGAATCCCCTATATTGTGTTAAATCCACAGTCCTTATCCGATATTGAAGAAGATTTGGTAAAAACGGCTGAGGTTCTTAAGCAGCGAGAACGCGGGATCGATGCAGCCAAGGAATTTCGATCTAGAATAGAAAAGGTAAAAGAAAGAGGGAAGACGATTCAACATCGGCCAGCGCTTTATTGGGAATGGTGGCCAAAACCGATTTTTACCCCGGGAAAAATCAATTGGCTGACCGAGATTTCAGAAATAGCCGGAGCAAGAAACATTTTTGCAGATGTTGAACTTGCTAGCGTTCAGACTGATTGGGAGGATGTTTTATCTCGAAAGCCTAATTTTATCTGCCTTGCCTGGGTCGGTGTTCGAAAGGCGAAGGTGCAGAAAAGTGTGGTTATGAAACGTCCAGGCTATGAAAAGCTAGATTATAAGAATGAGAGCCAAATTCTGATTTTGGAAGAAGAATTGTACTGCCGACCATCACCTCGTTTATTGGAGGGCCTTGAAAAACTTTATAGTATCATTCATTCATAAAAATAAGTCTTTGCGCAAAAGCGCAAAGACTTATTTTTTAAGTAAGGCCTTCATCCTGAATGGAATATGGGGAACCAGATGAAGTATGTTCATTTACCCAGCCAAGAGACATCTCGGAAACAGCTGCCCAATTAGGGATTTCATTACTATGCTGTTCGACCCAGCTCATGCAGAACTGTGGATCTATATTATAATCTAAGCACTGAGATAAAAACGATTGAATGGTCGTTTCGGTGCAGTTTTGCCATGAACCACATGTATTGAGCCAAACATTTTCCATTTTCGTTTGTAATGAAAGCTCATTTATAAAATCGCTGAATTGATTTTCGTAAGTCATTTTGAACCTCCTTGTCATAAATTTCGTATTTTTTCACAAAGATACTTCATAAGTATGTCCAAGGAAAATTGAAAAAATCACGGGCGTTTATTATTTATATTCAAAAGGAAAATGGATGGCGAATCAAAATTGTAAGTAAAAAGTCTGACAAAGCTTAAGTTGTGATTAGCTGAATAATAACGAAAAAAACACACGGGTTAAAATAACCTATGTGTCTCTTTTTATGTTTATTTTTTAAATTGTGATATTATTCTACATAAAAGTGATAGGGAAAGGATGAAATAAATTGTCATTTGAAAGTGTGAAGGCTCATTTTAAACAATGGAATCGTGAGCAAGATATTATGGAATTCGCGACCTCTAGCGCAACAGTAGAGTTGGCCGCAGAAGCCATTGGTGTAATTCCCGCTCGAATTGCCAAGACATTATCCTTTAGGGGCGAAGAGGAAAAAGCAATTTTAATCGTCGCAGCAGGAGACGCAAAAATTGATAATAAAAAATTTCGCCAAACATTTGGCTTCAAAGCACGGATGCTAAATCCCGACGAAGTGCTTGAACAAACGGGGCATGCGATTGGCGGGGTATGCCCTTTTGGATTAGCAAAGGATTTGGATGTGTACTTGGATGTTTCAATGAAACGGTTTGATACCCTGTTTCCGGCCTGCGGCAGCTCTAACTCGGCCATCGAATTGACCCTCGATGAATTATCCCAATATTCCTTTGCAAAGGACTGGGTAGATGTTTGTAAAGGATGGCAGGAAGCAGAGCTCGAAGAAAAAGTTATTCAACATCATAAATAAGCAGTGAAAATAAGTAGTCGTCTTTTCAAACGACTGCTTATTTTTATGCAGATTTTGTCAATCTTCTGATAACAAAGGGATTCTATTATTTTTGTACTATAATAGAAAAGTAATCTCAATGCTTATTCGAGAAAGTTGGCTTGTGATGAAATCAAATTTGAAATTATTAATTGAATTATTTTGGATCTTTTTTAAGATTGCCCCTGTGACCTTTGGCGGCGGTTATGCAATGATCCCATTAATTGAACGGCAATTTGTTCATAAAAAACAATGGCTGAACATGAAAGACGTTTCCGATATTTTCGCCTTATCCGGGACAGCGCCGGGGGCGATTGCCGTGAATTGTGCCACCTTTATTGGTTATCGATTTGGAGGTTTTTGGGGAGCCATTGCAGCTTTGGCGGGTATTCTATTTCCAACTGTTTTAATTGTATGTTTTCTCAGCATATTTTTTATTTTATTTAAGGATAATTCATATTTTGAGGCAGCATTCCTTGGGATTCGTGCTGCTGTAGTCGCTTTAATCCTTTATGCGGCCATCGAAATATCAAAAACAGCTTTATTGGATAAATCAACCTCTATCCTCTGTGCAGGCATGGTTGTGATGATGCTAGTTTTCCATTTACACCCCGTTATCGCGATTTTTTTAGGAGCATTATTCGGAATTATGATCGTCAAAGTGAAAAAATGGTTAGGAATCGCTGTTCGATTAGAAAAACTACAGGATCCTCAAAAGGGTAAAAAAGCAGGGTAGGAGGGAAAGGTGTGTTACTGCAATTATTTTTATTATTTTTCTTGATTGGTGCCGTTTCTTTTGGCGGCGGATATGCGATGATCCCCGTTATTGAACGGGAAGTGACACAGCGCGGCTGGCTGACCACCTCTGAATTTACCGATTTTGTTGGTTTATCCGGTATGGCTCCCGGTTCCATTGCCTCAAATAGTGCGACAACCGTAGGGTATCATATAGGAGGGATTTACGGTGCGCTGATTTCTTCTCTGGCGATTACCCTTCCATCGTTAATTTTCATTCTTGTGATGGCTAAAAATTATGAAAAAGTGAAAGATCTTCAACTCATTACTTCAGCCTTTTATGGGCTGCGTCCGATTGTTACCAGTTTAATTATTTATGCAGCCATCAATTTTGCGCTGTCAAATGGGGTTATTGCCTTTGATTTTTCAACAAAAATGGTGCGAATGTTCATCATTTTTACGGTATCCTTATGTTCACTCCTATTTTTAAAACTCCATCCGACGATCGTGATTATCGCAGCAGGCATCCTCGGAATGTTCGTATTTAGATAATAATTTATAAGGAAGGATTTAATGAATTCAATCATTACATTAATAAAAGAATGGCAGCAAGCACTGCAGAATGAAATCAATTATTTAAAAAAATTTGGCAGTAATAAGCATATTGTTTCAAATGGTCGTTTTTTAACAAATGACCATTCGTTTACCTATTATTTTGATACCGCAGCCCCTTTAAAAATTCCAGTCGGGTCTACGATAAGACTAGAGTGGGGCGGGCTAAAACAAAACGGGCGGATTTTATCATCAGAGGGCAGAGGAATCATCATCGCCCTAGAGCAATCATGGGGAGATTTGATTCCGGAGGCTTTTTTATTTCATGATCCGTGGGAACTATTGGAACATCTTATCCAACGCTTGGATGAGATAAAAAAAAGCAAGCAAAAACGCCTTAGAGTAAAAAGGTTAATGGACCCTTCCATGCCTGCTAAGCATCCTCTCGATAAAATTAAAAGCAATGTCCACGAATTGGTATTAAGGTCAAAATACAATCCTGTCACATTTGTCTGGGGACCGCCTGGAACAGGGAAAACCTACACGCTTGCTAGGGTGGCAGCAAATAAATATTTTCAGAAAAGAAGAGTTTTGATCCTTTCTCATAGCAATCAAGCTGTGAATGTATTAATTAGTGAAATTTCTCATTTTATCAACAAAAAGCAGCGTTTTCAGGAGGGAGAGGTTCTTCGCTACGGGTTTCATTCCGGTGAAGGTTTGCCTAACGGGGAAGCTCTGACCACAAGCCAGTTAATTGAAAAGCAGGATCCGGGACTTGCCGAAAATAAAAACATCTTGTTGGAAGAACGGAGGATGTTGAAACAAGATTTAGCTCGATCCTTTAGCAAAAGGGACTCCAATCAGCTTTTAGAGCTTGAAACCAAGATTGCCAAGGTATTAGAGAAGATTCGCCAAAAAGAATTGCAGTTTGTTAAGGATGCACTTATAGTCGGGACAACGCTTGCGAAAGCCGCTAGTGATGCTTCTATTTATGAAAAGGATTTTGATGTGGTTATTTTGGACGAAGCAAGTATGGCCTATGTTCCACAAGCAGCTTTTGCTGCAACCCTCGGTAAACGAATCATTATTTGCGGTGATTTTAAACAATTGCCGCCGATTGCTTCAAGCCGTGATGCTTTAGTGGCGGAATGGCTGAGGGAGGATGTGTTTCATCGTGCCGGTGTTGTGGAATGGGTGAATAAAGGAGAGCTCCACCCTCATTTATTTTTATTAAAAGAACAAAGAAGAATGCATCCGGAAATTTCTGCGTTCACAAATCGCTTTATTTATCAGTCGCTGGTCAGTGACCATGTGAGCGTTCATGGCAGCCGCAGCCAAATCGTTGAAAAAGCACCGTTCCCACAAAAAGCATCCGTCATGGTAGACACAAGCTATACTGGAGCCTATTGTATGACAGAGCGGACCTCCAATTCGCGCATGAATGTTTGGCAGCTTTTGCTTTCCTTCCAATTGATTCACGAATCCTATTTAGCCGGAGCAAAATCAATTGGTTATGTGACTCCTTATCGTGCTCAAGCAAATTTAATGGAGCTTTTACTGAATGAATTGTTTCAAAATGAACGGATGTCTGCTGATATAATCGCTGCTACCGTCCATCGGTTTCAAGGTAGCGAGCGGGATGTAATGGTATTTGATACCGTTGACGGCTGGCCTCTGGAACGGGCTGGAATGCTGTTAACTGGCAAGGATAGTGAACGCCTCATCAATGTTGCGATTACAAGAACAAAAGGAAAATTCATCCATGTCGGTAATCAGACATTTATCCGCCAACATATTTATCAGGGAAAAACCTTAAGGCAGCTTGTCGACTATCAGGGGAAAAAAAATCAAATGGTAACGCAAAAAGAAATTGGGAACTGGATTCAGCATCAGCTTCCCCGATTGCGGTGGGTACATGCATTAAAACTGGAGAAGATTTTTCGGGATCTTGATAGAACAAAAAGCTCGATTGTTTTATCGCTGCCGGATCATACCGTTCTTCCTGAACATTGGAAGAAAAAATTAATGAACCGTAATAAACATGTGAAATTGACGATTCTTTCTTCCAGTCAATGGACAAATCTTCAACCGAATGAATGGATTTCGAACAGTCCAACCTTCCCTTTTTTGATGATGGACGAACGTATTCTATGGCTTGGAGTACCATTTGAAGGAGCCAATGAGGTGCGGCCGCCTTTTGTTGCTGCACGAGTGGATTCCGAAAAATTAGCAAATTATTTACTGGATCAATTTCAAATTCATTTGTAGGATTAAAAAGAACTTTTTTGAATAAGTGCTCTTAGATGAAAAGAGCACTTATTTTTTGATACTTTTTTAGATAGTGTCGAAATATTTATTGCTCAATAGTAGAGATTTATAAAAGTATTCGTGATATTTTTACAAATTTTTTAATTTGATTATGATAAATTGGTAAAGTATCCATAAAAAGTACAAGATGATACCCTCACAAATTCTGCTTTTCAATTCTAAACCTACACATTTTACATCATTTACTATTTTTTCATTTAATCGAGTCAGAAAATTCATTTTACATATTGGTTAATAAAACGCTTACATTATTTTACAGGTTGTGTAATGAAAAGCCTTTCTAGTATCTGTAAAATAGAATGAGATGCAGAATTTTCTGTAATATTTTTTGAAAAGGAGGCTGGACTTTTCATCTAGTAAACCAATCGATATTTTGTGAAGCGCTTACATTTTTGCTAGAATCCTATTCATATATAAGGAGGGTTTCTCATTGGCAAGTGAAAACATGCAGCGTATTTCCTTAACTAATCTTGAAAAAAACTTTCAAGAGGTAGAACCGGCCCTAACAAACCGCGAGGCAATGGAAGAGGCAAATCGTTGTCTTTATTGTTATGATGCCCCATGTATTAAGGCCTGTCCGACCGGGATTGATATTCCAACCTTTATTAAAAAAATTGCCTCTGGAAATTTGCTTGGATCAGCGAAAACGATTATGTCTTCCAATCCTGTCGGCGCCAGCTGTGCAAGAGTATGTCCCACAGAGGAGCTTTGTGAGGGTGCATGTGTCCTAAATCATTCTACAAAGCCGATTATGATTGGAAACTTGCAAAGATATGCAACGGATTGGGCGATTCAAAACGAACAAACTCTTTTCCAGCCTGGTGAATCTAACGGAAAGTCAGTTGCCATTATCGGCGGCGGTCCTGCGGGATTATCAGCTGCGAGGGAACTTGCCCGGTTTGGGTATGATGTAACGATTTTCGAAGCTGCAGAAAAAGCGGGCGGATTGAATACCTTTGGGATCGTCTCCTTCCGTTTACCACAATCTATTTCCTTCTGGGAAGTCCATCAAGTTGAAAAATTAAATGTGAAAATCAAGACGAATACGATGGTGGGCAGAGATGTATCGCCTGAATATTTAAAGGAAAACTTTGATCTAATTGTTTTAGCAGCAGGGATGGCACATGTTCCTAACCTTGGTATTGAAGGAGAGGAACTAGATGGTGTGCATGATGCAATCGAATTTGTAAAGGCAACAAAGGGCGGCCGTCTTGTAAATGACTTGGTAGGAAAGCGTGTAGTTGTGATTGGGGCGGGGAATACGGCAATTGACGGTGCAACCTGTTCCGTTCGTTTAGGTGCCGAAAACGTCAAGATTCTCTACCGGAGAACGGAAGAGGAAATGACCGCTTATGACTTTGAATATGAATTTGCCAAACAAGATGGTGTTGAGTTTCGCTGGTTAACGGCACCAAAGAGAATCCTTGGGGAAAACGGCAAGGTAACTGGTATTGAGTGCATAAAAATGAAGCTTGGTGAACCGGAAAAAGACGGCCGACGGAGCCCTGTTCCAATCGAAGGCTCAGAATTTGTCCTTCCGGTTGATGCGGTGATAAAAGCAATCGGACAAACAAGGCATTTATCCTTAATCGAGGCACTCGGACTGAAACATAAAGGTGGAGTCGTACAAGTCAATCAGGAAACTTGCCAAACCTCAGAACCGAATATTTTTGCCTGCGGTGATATTGTGTTCGGTAAAGGAAAAGGGGATGCGATGGTCGTTACAGCGGCTAAGCAGGGGAAACAGGTTGCTCATGCAATTCACAAACAAGTCACTGCGGTAGGAACCGTTTAATAGATTGATATTATTTGGAAATTAGAAGGGAGTAAAAAGGATGGCAGATTTACGAATTAATCTTGCGGGGATCAAGTCTCCAAATCCGTTCTGGCTTGCTTCGGCACCTCCTACAAATTCCGGCTACCAGGTACAGCGAGCATTTGAAGCTGGCTGGGGAGGAGCCGTTTGGAAAACTTTAGGTGACCCAATTTTAAACGTTTCCTCACGGTTTGCGGCTGTCAGCTTTAATGGGCAAAGAGTAGCAGGCTTTAATAATATTGAATTGATTACCGACCGGCCATTGGAGGTCAATTTAAAAGAAATCTATGAAACGAAAAAACGCTTCCCAAACCATGCGATTATCGCGTCCTTGATGGTGGAGCCAAAACAGGAAAAATGGCATGAAATCGTCAAGCGTGTTGAGGATGTTGGGGTTGACGGTCTTGAACTCAACTTCGGCTGTCCGCATGGTATGGCGGAGCGGGGGATGGGAGCTGCTTCTGGACAGGTTCCAGCTCTTGTTGAACGCCAAACCTTCTGGGTCAAAGAAGTAGCGAAAACACCTGTTATAGTAAAATTAACGCCGAATATTACCGATATTACGGCAACGGCTGAAGCGGCTGTGCAAGGTGGTGCAGATGCCATTAGTATGATCAATACGATCAACAGTTTAGCTGGCGTTGATCTAGACACGTGGAATACGATTCCGCATGTTGCTGGCAAGGGTGCCCACGGCGGCTATTGCGGTCCGGCTGTTAAACCAATTGCCCTCAACATGGTGGCTGAATGTGCCCGCCATCCACGAATCAATGTGCCAATCTCCGGAATTGGCGGAATTTCAAATTGGCAGGATGCTGTTGAATTTTTATTAATGGGTGCAACTGGCGTTCAGGTGTGTACAGCGGCCATGCATCACGGCTTCCGAATTGTTGAAGACATGATTGAAGGGTTAAGCAATTATCTTGACCAAAAAGGAATTTCTGCCGTTTCTGAAATAGTTGGCAAATCTGTACCTAAATATTCCGATTGGGGAAATTTGGACCTTAACTATAATATTGTGGCAAAAATTAATACGGATGTCTGTATCAATTGTAATAAATGCCATATTGCATGTGAGGATACGTCTCACCAATGTATCGATATGCTGACAGATGCAAACGGAAAGGGCTATCTCAAAGTGCGTGAAGAGGACTGTGTCGGCTGTAATTTATGTTCGATTGTCTGCCCAGTCGACGGGGCCATTGACATGATTGAGGTTCCAAGTGAACTGCCTCCGATGACATGGAATGAACGCCAAGCAGCACTCAATGCGGCAACGGAATGTAAAGTAGATATAAAATAGGAGGGATATTCCCATGAAGAAAATAATAAAAAATGGAACAGTTGTTACTGCTTCCGATACCTATCAAGCGGAAATTTTAATTGAAGATGGAAAGGTAGCTCAAATTGGGACGAACCTTGAAGCTCTTGGAGCAGAGGTCATTGATGCAAAGGGCTGCTATGTCTTCCCAGGCGGAGTGGATCCGCACACCCATTTCGATATGCCTTTTGGCGGTACCGTTACAAAGGACGATTTTGAAACAGGTACGATTGGTGCAGCTTTTGGCGGCACGACAACAGTCATTGATTTTTGCTTAACAGACAAAGGGGTACCATTAAAAAATGCCATCCAAACCTGGCACGAAAAGTCAGGAGAAAAAGCAGTCATTGATTATGGATTCCACCTAATGATTGGTGAAATTAATGACGATGTTCTTGCCCAGCTTCCGCAGGTAATTAATGAGGAAGGGATTACATCCTTTAAGGTTTTCATGGCCTATAAAAATGTTCTGCAGGCAGATGATGAAACCTTATACCGGACGCTTGCTTTCGCAAAAGAACACGGCGCGCTCGTTATGGTCCATGCAGAGAATGGGGATGTCATTGATTATTTAACGAAAAAGGCACTGGCGGATGGAAATACCGATCCAATTTACCATGCGTTAACAAGACCACAGGAATTAGAAGGAGAAGCAACTGGCCGTGCTGCAAAGCTTACCGGACTGGCAAATTCGCAATTATATGTGGTCCATGTCACCTGTGCGGATGCAGTAGAGCAGATTGCTGAAGCGCGCAAAAAAGGTTTTAACGTCTGGGGAGAGACTTGCCCACAATATTTGGTTCTCGACCAAAGCTATTTGGAAAAACCTAATTTTGAGGGAGCAAAATATGTTTGGTCTCCGCCACTTAGAGAAAAGTGGAATCAGGATGTGCTGTGGAATGCCTTGAAGAATGGGGAGCTGCAGACACTTGGTTCTGATCAATGTTCCTTTGATTTCAAAGGACAAAAGGAATTAGGCCGCGGTGATTTCTCGAAAATTCCAAACGGCGGGCCAATTGTTGAAGATCGTCTTTCCATCCTATTTTCGGAAGGCGTAAAGAAAGGCAGAATCAATCTGAATCAATTTGTTGAACTAACTTCAACAAGGGCTGCTAAACTATTTGGTTTATTCCCGAAGAAAGGAACCATCGCAGTGGGAGCAGATGCTGATATCGTCATCTTCGATCCAAATGTTGAACGTGTGATTTCAGCTGAAACGCATCATTTGGCTGTTGATTATAATGCTTTCGAGGGCATGAAGGTAACGGGTGAACCGGTTTCTGTTATGGTTCGTGGTGAATTTGTTGTGAGGGATAAGCAGTTAGTTGCAAAACCAGGAACTGGTCAATTTTTAAAGAGAGCAAAATACAATACTCCAGTCATTCAAAGTGAATCATTACCAATTAACTAAATTAACTCTTCGAATCTGTAATTGTTTTATCAAGAGATTGTAGATTCGATATTTTGGAAGGAAACAGAGGCCGTTTTGTAGAAAGTATAGAATTGAATCGGAGGGATACCATGTCGGAGCATCAGCAGTTTCTAGCTGAACGGGATAAAATCGATTTTCTTATTCAAAATGGTTTTCGTATTCAGCGGGTCAATGAACATTTAAATGGTGCATCTGTAGATTTTGTACATCCTGAAGAAAAAAAGACAGAAACACTTCTGATTGGAAATGCAAATGCCAGAAAATATTTTTCTAGTTTGCTTATTCAACAGAGGCAAAGCGGATAAATTGAAAAAGGATTGGTGCCCGCACCAATCCTTTAATACATATAAAGGGGCCAGATACATGAAAGAAAATTTCCAGCTTAAGGTCTCCGATATCTTACGGCGCAAGCACTTTGAAAATGCGATTGTGGTTGCTGGTGCTGAGGGGCTGCATCACATTGTCAAATGGGTTCATGTCGTTGAAGTAAAAAATATCCGAAATTTACTAAGCGGTCAGGAGCTTATTTTATCAACAGGTGTCGCCTGGAAGGAAGACCATCTATTTTTTACAATGGTTGAACAATTAATTGAAAATCAGGCGGCTGGCCTATGCATTGAACTAGGAACCTATTTAACTGAAATACCAACTGAAGTGATTGAAATTGCCAACCAGCATCATTTTCCCATCATTGCTTTTCAACAAGAAGTTCCCTTCGTTGAAATTACACAGGATATTCATTCCGTGATGATCAATCAACAATATCGAATGATTTCTGATTTAGAGAACTATTCACAAAGCCTGAATAAAAGGCTGTTATCCATTGAAACGCATGAGGATATCCTCCAATTTATTTTTTCGTCCTTAGATGTTCAAATTATTTTCCGCCTTAGAAATCAGGAATACGAGTTTGTTCCTGAAATCAATGGAGATGATCAAAAGGCTTTAATTAAAGAACTGGAAGGTGCAAAAGCCGGGATCAATCGTCAATTTGCCCTTGCACCAATTTATTTGTTTGGCCAGGAATATGCTGAGTTATATCTGTACTCACCTGAACTTCCAATCAGTGAATTTGATTTACTGATTTTAGATCGCACCGCAACAGCCTTGGCACAGCATTTATTAAGGGATTTGTATGTGGAGGAGAAAAAACGGGTTGAAGAATTTGAATGGCTTCAAGGGTGGTTAGACGGAGAACATTCAGAGGAAGGGATAAACGAGTATTTACTTGAGCAAGGGTTCAAGCCAAAAACAAGTGATGCAGTTGTTTTAATTGCAAAGGTTTCTGCGGTAAAGGAAAAATCCAGTCAAGATGTAACCTACTTAAAACTATTATTCCGCTCTGTGTTTGAACAAAATGGCTTTGCTGCATTTTCGGTCGAGAAACGCAATTCCTTGGTATTTATTTTGTTGAACAATCGAACGAAAAAGAATTTAAAGGAACGAATTAAAAAGGCTATTGAGTCTATCCATGAATCTGAGTTTATGAAAAAGCAAAACACAGCCAAAATGTTTATTGGAACCGGCAAGTTTGTCGAATCTCTTTGTAAACTCCATAAAAGCTATTTTACCGCAAGGGAAACAGTAAGAATTCATCAGGAAATGACAAAAAAAGAACTCTACACCTTTTATGAAGATTTACATCTCTATCGACTCATTTCGCAAATTAATAAACATATAGATTTACAGGAGTTAGTCTTGGAATACTTACAGCCTGTTATACAATATGACCAAAAATACAATGGTAAGCTGCTTGAAACCTTAAAGGCGTATTTGGAATGTAATGGGTCGAAACAAGAAACTTCCAATAGGCTTTTTATCGTGAGACAGACCCTTTATCATCGTTTGCAAAAGCTCGAAAATCTGTTGGGTCCGGACTTTATGGAGCATGAAAAACGGGTAGCTATTGAATTTATGATTCTTGTTAATGATTATTTAGCACCATCTGGGCAAAAAAAAGAATTTAAGGCAAGGTAGTCTTGAATATTCGAATAATATTCTAGAAGAGTGTTCATAATGTTGAAAAAATAATGCTCGCCATTTTACACTTTGTCTAATGAAAGCCTTTTAATTATGAGCGATAATTAACACATAGGGATTTTTAATATTCATAAAATTATGGGTAAAAATAGGAGGCCAAAATATGAGCGTAATAAAAAATGATACTTTAGTTTTAAAAAACTATATTAACGGTGAGTGGGTTAGCTCCAACAGCGAGCAAACATTAGATGTGCTGAATCCGGCAACCAATGAAGTAATTGCAAAGGTTCCAGTTTCAACAAAGGAAGATGTCGAAAAAGCTGTCGCAGCTGCAAAGGCATCCTTTAAAGCGTGGAAAAACGTTCCGGTTCCAAAAAGAGCGCGTATTCTATTTAAATTTCACACTCTCTTAACTGACAATCATGAAGAGCTTGCTAGATTAATTGTTCGGGAAAATGGTAAGGCTTACAAGGAAGCCCACGGAGAGGTGCAGCGCGGGATTGAATGTGTTGAATTTGCAGCTGGTGCTCCAACCTTAATGATGGGTGAAACTCTATCGGGGATTGCGGAAAATATTGATTCGGAAATGTTCCGTTATCCGCTTGGAGTTGTGGGAGGAATTACGCCATTTAACTTCCCAATGATGGTTGCCCTTTGGATGTTCCCGATGGCTGTTGCTTGCGGGAATGCCTTTGTTTTAAAACCATCTGAGCGCACACCGCTTTTGGCTAACCGTTTAGCTGAACTATTTACAGAAGCCGGGGCTCCAAAAGGAATTTTAAATGTTGTTCACGGTGCTCACGATGTTGTAAATGGATTACTTGATCATAAAGATGTTGCTGCTATCTCCTTTGTAGGATCTCAGCCGGTTGCCAAATATGTATATGAGCGTGCAGCCGCGGAAGGCAAAAGAGTCCAGGCATTGTCCGGTGCGAAAAACCATCATATCGTAATGCCGGATGCTGATTTAGATAAGGCTGTTCAAAATATTATCAGTTCTACATTTGGAAGTGCCGGCCAGCGTTGTATGGCATGTAGTGCCGTGGTCGTTGTTGGGGATAATGCTCCATTTATTGAGGCATTAAAAAAGGAAGCAGATGAATTAATCATTGGAAATGGGATGGATGACGAGGTGTTATTGACTCCTGTTATTCGGAAAGAACAACGGGAACGAGCTCTTGGATATATCGAAAAAGCGCTTCAAGAGGGTGCTGATTTAATCCGGGACGGTCGCAGAGAAATGAATGATCTTCCGGAAGGAAATTTCTTAGGTCCTACTATCTTTGACCATGTAACACCGGATATGACGATTGCGAAAGAAGAAATTTTCGGTCCTGTTTTAAGTCTTCTGCGTGCAAAAGACTTAGATGAAGGTTTGGAATATATCCGTAAATCAAGGTTTGGTAACGGAGCAACCATTTATACAAATGATGCAAAAGCAGTCCGTCAATTCCGTGAAGAAGCAGAAGCGGGAATGCTCGGAATTAACGTAGGTGTCCCTGCAACAATGGCCTTCTTCCCATTCTCCGGCTGGAAGGATTCCTTCTACGGTGATCTCCATGTTAATGGAAAAGATGGCTTAAACTTCTATACTCGTAAAAAAATGATTACCTCACGTTTTTAATTAGCCTTCTTGCTGAGATGGGGCTTTTACCAAAGCCCCCTCGGCGCATCATAAATAGTGAAGAATATACTATTAAAAGAGCATGAAATGGAGTGTGGAGAGAATGGTTCAAACAAGTGGATCACAGGAAACATTACTTGAACAGGATGATCGTTATCTTTGGCATGCGATGAAGCCTTATAATCCAAAAGCAACGATCGTGGCCCAGAAGGCTGAGGGTTCATGGGTTACCGACAACGACGGAAAACGTTATTTAGATGCTATGGCTGGTCTATGGTGCGTCAATGTTGGCTATGGAAGACAGGAGCTCGCAGAAGCTGCCTATGAGCAATTAAAAGAAATGGCCTATTTCCCGCTTTCCCAAAGCCATGTTCCAGCTATTAAACTGGCAGAAAAGCTAAATGAAATGCTTGGGGATGAATATGTCATCTTTTTCTCCAATAGTGGTTCTGAAGCAAATGAAACTGCATTCAAAATTGTACGCCAATACCATCAGCAAAAAGGCGACCACAATCGCTATAAAATTGTTTCCCGATACCGGGCGTACCACGGGAACTCAGGTGCCGCTTTAGCAGCAACTGGCCAGGCACAAAGAAAATACAAATACGAGCCGCTTTCTGCTGGCTTTGTTCATATCGCTCCTCCGGATTCTTATCGTGATGATACAAATGTATCCGATCCGCATCAATTGCAATCTGTTAAGGATATTGACCGTGTTATGACGTGGGAGCTTAGCGAAACGATTGCCGCAATGATTATGGAACCAATTATCACTGGTGGAGGAATTCTTGTACCACCGGAAGGGTACATGAAGGCGGCTAAGGAAATTTGTGAGAAGCATGGTGCCCTTTTAATTGTGGATGAAGTCATTTGCGGATTTGGCCGCACCGGGAAACCATTCGGATTTATGAACTACGGTGTGAAGCCTGATATCATTACGATGGCAAAAGGTATTACCAGTGCTTATCTTCCATTATCCGCAACAGCTGTTCGAAAGGAAATTTATGAAGCGTTTAAAGGTACGGAAGAATATGATTATTTCCGCCATGTCAACACCTTTGGCGGGAACCCGGCAGCTTGTGCCTTGGCATTGAAAAATCTTGAAATCATGGAAAGTGAAAAATTATTTGACCGTTCCCGTGATTTAGGGGCAAAGGTATTGAATGACTTAAAGAACTTGCTGCAAAACCATCCATATGTTGGCGATGTCCGCGGTAAGGGCCTTTTAATCGGACTTGAATTAGTAAAGGATAAGGCGACAAAGGAACCACTGGATGTTGCTCTTGTCAACCAGGTCATTGCAAGCTGTAAGGAGAAAGGTTTATTAATTGGTAAAAACGGGGCAACAGTTGCCGGATATAATAATGTTTTAACCCTTTCTCCACCATTAAATATAGAAGTGGAAGATTTAGAGTTCATTGTAAAAACATTAACGGAAGCATTAAATAAATTGGTATAAAATAAAGAATCGCTCGCAATCCTAGGATTGCGGGTATTTTTTGTGTTACTGTCTATAATTTATTTTATAGACAGTTTCTTGGGAATCGAAAGAATTTAGTCTAATATATTTTAAAAAAATGTCGGAATTTTTCGAGAGAGACAATTGACAGTAAAAAATGGTAAGTTATAATAAAATTAACAAAAGTTCAAAAAAATTTTTACATAATTTCAACCTTTAAAAAATTTAAAGGTTGATGAAAACGTTTTCTTTTCAAAAACATATTCTTAGGAGAATTTACGATGGCGGATGAAAAACTTTTGCGCTTGGTGGAAGCAGCTAAAATGTACTACCAACTAGATTACGGTCAGCAGGAAATTGCCAAGAGACTAGGTATTTCCCGTCCAACCGTATCCAGGCTCCTTGTCCAGGCAAAACAAGAGGGTATTGTTCAAATTAAAATTTTTAATCCAACCGAAGATGTTGAGCAAATTGCACGGCAAGTGAAGGAAAAGTTTCAGCTTAAACACTGTGTTGTTACCCCTGTAGCAAGCTTTGAAGATCCACTAATAAAAGAAAAACTGGGTGTGGCCGCGGCCGATTATCTTTATAAGATTGTGGAAAGCGGTGATACAATCGGGATTACATGGGGAACCACAATATATCAACTCGTGAAAAAAATGCAGCCAAAGAATGTAAAGGACGTTACCATTGTCCAGTTGAACGGTGGGGTAAGTTATTCAGAGTCCAATACATATGCAGCAGAGATTGTTAATGGATTGGCAAACGCATTTAATACAACTCCTCACTTTTTACCAGTACCTGCCATTGTGGATTCGAATGTTGTCAAAGAGGCGATTGTGGCTGACCGACATCTGAAAAAAACACTAGAGCTTGGGAAAAAAGCCAATATTGCCATTTATACAGTAGGGGAACCTGGTGTGCAATCGACTCTAATGCAAGCAGGCTATTTTTTCGATAAGGATATTGAAATATTAAGGAAAAACAAGACAGTTGGGGATATTTGTTCGCGGTTTATTAATCAGGAAGGGCAAATATGCAATGAAACCTTAAATGAACGTACCATAGGAATTCAACTGTCAGATTTAGCTGAGAAAGAATATGGGATTTTGCTGGCAGGGGGAGCATCGAAAATTGACGGTATCTACGGTGCGCTAACCGGCGGCTATGCAAATATTCTGATTACCGATCAATATACAGCGAGGTCATTACTGGAAATGGAGAGTGATGACCCGGAATGAATAAAGAAAAAATTCGAGCGATTGTCGAGGGAGTTGTAAAAGCATCACTAAAAGAATCAAAATTTGTGCCGATTGCAGCTTCAAATCGGCACATCCACTTGTCAGTAGAGCATGTAGACCGGTTATTCGGCAGGGGTTACAAATTAACAAAACTTAAGGAGTTATCGCAACCGAACCAATTTGCTGCTAAGGAAACCGTGACACTGATTGGTCCTAAAGGAAAAATCAAAAATGTCCGCGTCCTTGGCCCTTCTAGGGGAAAGACCCAAGTGGAGATATCCTTATTCGACGGCTATACACTTGGGGTAAATCCCCCAATCCGTCAATCAGGTGATCTTACAGGCTCGGAAGGGATTACGATTCAAGGACCGAGGGGGCAAATTCAAATTCAAGAAGGGCTTATTTGTGCCGCACGTCATGTTCATATGCATCCAAGTGATGCTGAAAACTTTGGCGTTTCAGATGGTGATTATGTTCAAGTGAAAACATGGGGAGAGCGGGGAATTATTTTTTCCAATGTTCTTATTCGTGTTTCTCACAAGTACAGACTTGAGATGCACCTTGATCTAGATGAGGCAAACGCTGCCAACCTTAAAAATGGACTATTGGGAGAAATTGTTTCCATTGAGAGGAAAGGTGGTGGCCAATTGAATGGATTTGAGCGACACAGTTAAACAAATTGTTCAGAACGTAGTCGAAGATTACCTACAGCAACTATCACAACATCATAGCAGGAAGCCGATTACTATTCTATTAGGTTATCAAACTATCAATCAAACAGAAGTTTTGGAAGCGGTTTCTACATTCCAACAGTCCTATGATGTTAAAGTCCTTTTAACAAAGGATTGGGTGCCGTCTGAACTGAACGAAACTAAGTACATTCTTATGCAGGATGCAACACAACAGGAATTGATGGAGATCATTAACCAAACATCTATTTTGGTTATTCCGGCTGCGTCCTATCAGCTTTTAACAAAGCTTGCATTATCCATTGATGATGAAGCAGCCGTCTGGTTCGCGATTCAAACCCAATTACTCGGGAAGCCGATTGTGATTGCCAGTGATCAGGTTGAACCCAATGTTTATCAACAAATACTTGCACCACCATCCGTCCTGCAGCGTTTACAAGGCTATATTCGTCAAATCCAGACAGATCAAGTGAAATGGGTGCCATTACGCAAGTTAGTCCAGACGGTTGAACAGCAATTGAAGGATCATGAGGATAAGCAGCCTCTTATTCTAGGTAAACATATTGAAAAAGCATATCAAGAAGGGTTAAAGGAAATTTCCACACCTTTTAAAAGCAAGGTAACACCTGTTGCCAAGGACCTCGCAAAAGAATTCAACATTAAAATTAATCCTTGAAGGGGGTGAAGCTTGTGATCGTTGGAAAAGTGGTTGGATCGATTGTATCCACCACAAAAGCAGAGAAATTAGTCGGGAAAAAGCTTCTGATTGTTACACCGCTGGATATGAAAACGATGAAAGAAGACGGTAAACCGCTTGTTGCGATTGATACAGTCGGTTCTGGAGAAGGTGAGGTCGTGTTAGTTGTCAGCGGCAGCTCTGCTAGGCAGACAGAAATCACCAATGGAGTCCCTGTTGATGCGGCAATTATTGGGATTGTCGATCAAATTGAAATAGAAGGGGCGTTAACTTTCCTTAAAGGAGGTTCATAGGTTTGCAGATTACCGAATCCGATATTAAAAAAATGGTAGAGCAAGTGCTACAGCAGTTAGACACGAAAACAGTTCCACCAGAACCCGTAGATGAAGTAAGTCTCGGACATGGTGTGTTCACAACCGTAGACGAAGCGGCAGCTGCTGCAAAAGTGGCATGGGAGAAGCTAAGGAAGCTCCCAATTGCTACAAGAAGAAGTATGATTGAAAAAATGCGTGACGTCAGCCGTGAACATGCGGAAGACTTAGCAAAACTCGCGGTTGAAGAAACTGGCTTAGGTCGCGTGGAAGATAAAATTGCTAAAATCCTGCTGGCCACAAATAAAACACCCGGGGTTGAAGATTTGGTCAGTACATCTTTTTCCGGAGATAATGGACTGACGGTTGTGGAATATGCACCAATTGGTGTATTTGGCTCGATTACACCGTCAACCAATCCGGCTGCAACGGTGATCAATAATTCCATTTCGCTCATCGCAGCGGGTAATACAGTGGTCTACAACCCACACCCAAGTGCAAAACGTGTTTCGATTAAAACCTTACAGCTGCTAAATCAGGCGATCGTAGCTGCAGGGGGTCCGGAAAATACCTTGACGTCTGTAGCAACCCCAAATCTAGAAACTTCAGCACAAGTGATGAATCACCCGCTTGTGAATGCACTAGTGGTGACAGGCGGGGGCCCTGTTGTCAAAGCGGCGATGGCCGTTGGGAAAAAAGTCATTGCCGCCGGTCCAGGAAATCCTCCTGTTGTCATTGATGAAACTGCAGTATTATCAAAGGCTGCTGTCGATATTGTGAAGGGTGCAAGCTTTGATAACAATATTTTATGTACCGCAGAAAAAGAAGTCTTTGTTGTAGATAAGGCCGCCAATACCCTCAAAGCAGAAATGGTGAAGAATGGTGCTGTTGAATTAAAGGGTTTTCAGCTAGAAAAAGTATTGGAGAAAGTTTTAATTAAGAAAAATGATAAGTTCTATCCAAACAGAGATTATATTGGAAAGGATGCCTCTGCCATCTTACAAGCAGCAGGAATACAGGCAAGCCCAAATGTAAGATTAATAATTGCTGAAACTACAAAGGACCACCCGCTTGTAATGACAGAAATGCTGATGCCAATCCTGCCAATCGTTCGAGTACCAGATGTTGATCAAGCAATTGAACTTGCGGTAATTGCTGAAAAAGGAAATCGCCACACAGCCATCATGCATTCGCAAAACATTACGAATTTAACAAAAATGGCGCAGGAAATCCAGGCCACAATTTTTGTGAAAAATGGTCCATCTGTAGCAGGGTTAGGCTTTGAAAGTGAAGGCTTTACAACCTTGACTATTGCCGGACCAACCGGTGAGGGGCTAACCTCTGCTCGAACCTTTACTCGCCAGCGCCGCTGCGTTTTAGTAGATGGATTAAGAATTATATAAAGTGGTGAAGTAGATTGCCAGAATTACTAAAAGAAGGTCAGAAAGAAACAAATAAAAAGAAAAATACAATACCAAAGGTCCAAAGAGGAGGAATAAACATGAGTCAAGAAGCATTAGGAATGATTGAAACAAAAGGATTAATCGGTGCCATTGAAGCAGCAGATGCGATGGTGAAGGCCGCAAACGTTACATTAGTTGGCAGAGAATTTGTCGGTGCTGGTCTTGTTACGGTTATGGTTCGCGGCGATGTTGGTGCTGTGAAGGCGGCAACTGAGGCTGGAGCTGAAGCTGCACAGCGTGTTGGAACGCTGCTTTCTGTACACGTGATTCCACGTCCAAACAGCGAGGTTGACGGAATTTTACCGAAAGCAGAATAAGGT
This sequence comes from Neobacillus sp. GCM10027624, assembly GCF_042675345.1. Classification (NCBI taxonomy): domain Bacteria; kingdom Bacillati; phylum Bacillota; class Bacilli; order Caryophanales; family Bacillaceae; genus Neobacillus; species Neobacillus sp. GCM10027624. The sequence continues at coordinate 17,583 of NZ_JBHTHD010000023.1, read as the reverse complement.
GAATCCAAATGGAACCGTCCATTGAAAACTATATTAAAAATCTGGTCAGAGATGCAATTTTAAATCTGCAGTTTCAAAACGATCGGCAAACTTATGTGATTGCCAATTGGAAAATGAACAAAACGATCGCGGAAGCAAGTGAATTTTTTCAAAATTTAAATGGCAGGCAGGATGTAAATATTGTCGTTTGTCCACCGGCACCGCTGTTATATCCCGTACAGCTCCTTATCGAGCAATTTAAGAAGCCGATTGGTTTAGGTGGACAAAATGTCCATTGGGAAGAAAAAGGTGCTTATACGGGTGAGATTTCTACAGAAATGCTAAAGGATGTTGGCTGCGAATATGCCATCATCGGACATTCTGAAAGAAGACAGTACTTTCTAGAAGATGATGCAGCAATTAACGGAAAAGTAAAAAAAGCCTTAAAGGCTGGTCTCATACCCATTCTTTGTGTGGGTGAAACATTGGAGGAAAAAAATCTCCTCCAAACGGAACAGGTTTTGTCCAGACAGCTATTCGGAGCTCTAAAGGATATAGAGACAAGTCAGTTGATTATTGCCTACGAACCGGTTTGGGCGATTGGGTCAGGGCAATCCGCAACAGCGGATCTGGCTGAGCAAACACACGCCTACATCCGTTCCGTTTTAGAGCGGGTCCTTGGGAAACGTGCTGAAAGCATTTCGATTCTGTACGGCGGGTCCGTAAATGGAGAAAATGCGGCTGATTATAGTAGGATGCCCAATATTGATGGCGTACTTGTTGGCGGAGCCAGCTTGAATGCTGCATCTTTTGATGAAATCATTGATGTATTTGCCAAAGGAGAACCTAACAAATGAAAAAAGTTGCAATTGGCTGTGATCATGGTGGATACGAACTTAAGGAATCCTTAAAAAAATATTTAACCGAATTAGGCTATGAATATCTTGATTTTGGCTGCCATGCAAAGGAATCAGTTGATTATCCGGATATTGCCTTTTTAGTCGGCGAAACTGTTGCCACAAACACTGATTATGTCGGTATCATGATTGATGGTGTCGGGATTGGCAGTGGCATGGTGTTAAACAAAATTCCAGGTATCCGTGCTGGGGTTTGCTGGGACCTATCCTCTGTGATTAACAGCCGCGAGCATAATAATGCAAATGTACTCTCGATTGGAGGGCAATTTATCGGTGAGGGCTTGGCTAAGCAATTAGTGAAGGCATGGCTGAAAACAGATTTTGCCGGCGGCCGCCACGATCGCCGTGTAACGAAAATTATGGAGATTGAGAGTCGTTTCTTACATCGCTAGAAAGCGGGTATTAATATGTTTGTAGCCAAAGTGATTGGGAAAATGATCTGCACACATAAAAATGATAATTTAAGAGGTTTAAAGCTGATGGTAGTTCAACCAGTTGACGACCAATTAGAGGATAAAGGAAAACCAATTGTGGCTATTGATACGATTGGGCAGTCCGGTGAGGGAGACCTTGTTTACCTAGCCAAAAGTAAGGAGTCTTCCATCCCGCTTGGTAAAGATTTAGTTCCTTCTGATGCAGGTATTATGGGAATTATTGAGTATTACAATGTGGAAAAGAGAATGGAGGAATAATAGATGAGTAACGCTTTAGGAATGATTGAAACAAAAGGTTTAGTTGGTGCAATTGAAGCTGCAGACGCGATGATGAAAGCGGCAAATGTTTCTTTATTAGGAAAAGTTCAGGTTGGCGGCGGTTTGGTTACGGTTATGGTTCGCGGCGATGTTGGTGCGGTTAAAGCAGCAACCGAAGCGGGTGCAGAAGCAGCGCAGCGCGTAGGCGAGTTTTTATCCGTGCACGTGATCCCACGGCCACATTCTGATATTGAAAAAATCCTTCCAGCAGCTAAATAATGAAGCTGGCCAAAGTCGTTGGAAATGTCGTATCAACGATTAAAACGCCTAGTCATCAAAACAAGAAGCTTATGGTTGTCATCCCTGTGGATGCAACTGGAAAAGAGTGCGGCGATGCAATGATTGCCATTGATCATTTTCATGCCGGGGTTGGCGATTATGTTCTTGTTATTGAAGAAGGCGGTTCGGCACGTGAGATTTTGGGTGACCCAAAGGGTGCATTTGATGCCGTGATTGCCGGAATCGTTGACCGATTACATTAATGTGGGGTGAACACGTTGCAAATTGAAGCATTAGTTGAACAAATTACCAATCAAATTTTACAACAACTAACCAATAAACAAGAATTAAATGAGGCCAAGCCGACTCTTTCTGGAAACGTGAGTTATAAGGAAGGCACTTCTTCAAATATTATCACAGGTCCAGCTGTTGGCCGTATGATCGACCATACCTTATTAAAGCCTGAAAGCACTAAGGAGCAGATTATTAAGCTTTGTGAGGAAGCAAAAGAGTATCATTTTACTACGGTATGTGTCAATCCCTATTGGGTTTCAACTGCTGCCGCTGAATTGAAAGGATCTGGAGTGGGAGTCACAACGGTTGTCGGTTTCCCTCTCGGCGCGACAAGTACATTTGTGAAAATTGCCGAAACCCGCGATGCGATAGCAAATGGGGCAACGGAAATCGACATGGTCATCAATATTGGCGCACTTAAATCAGGAGATTTTGACGCGGTGAAAAAGGATATTGAAGGCGTTGTTCAAGCCGCGAAAGGCAATGCTCCTGTAAAAGTAATAATTGAAACTGGCCTTCTTGAGACAGAAGAGAAGAAAAAAGCTTGTCTTCTTGCAAAAATGGCGGGGGCAGACTTTGTTAAAACTTCTACCGGCTTCGGGCCTGGTTGTGCAACAGCAGAAGATATTAAGCTGATGCGCGAAACAGTGGGACCGGAAATGGGTGTGAAGGCTTCCGCGTGTGTAAGGGATTTAGATACAGCGAGAAAGCTAATCCAGGCTGGTGCAACGAGAATTGGTGCTAGCTCTAGTATTGCAATTATTACGGGTGGAAAAGGTACTGGCTATTAATTTTGAATGAGTTTCTCCTAAACTGAGTTATAGGAGGAGCTCTAATCCTATTTTTGTAGAATTGTAATCGCTTACATGCTTTAAGGAGATGAAGTGAATGAACCCTATTGGCCAGCAGCTAAGGAAAATAAGAGTAAATCGTGAGATGGAAAGGGAAAAGCTTGCTTTACTAGCAGGAATTAGCGCTGAAACAATTGCTGCTATTGAAGAAGGCGAAATGGATGTGCAAGTTTCAGCTTTATATAAGCTATCAGATGCCTTAAATTGTACATTTGCGATCGGGGATGTATCGATTTAATCGGTTGATGTGGGGGCTCTTGGTTTAGACCAAGGGCTTTTTTTATATTGGCAAATAAATAGATTAAGGTGGAAAATAAATGATTGGAAGTCGCAAATATCTAGAAAAAGTGGCAAATAAAACGATTGAAGTAGATAATAAAATTAAATTAGGGATTTAATCCTATCAATTTTAACGAAAAATAAACATTTTTTATGTAAACCTAATCGGAGAAAGGCATTTTCCCCCTTTTTTAGAGAAAAAAGAGAAGAATGGCAAATAAATTAATGGAAGTGGCAAATAACTTAATAAAAGTGGAAAATAAAATTATATTTTACAACTTTTTCAGACCACTAGTTTAAAATAAACAAGTATAATATCCTCATCGGAGGTTCTATATGAATAAAAACAATCTTACAAAAACAGCCATTATTATCGGTGGAGGAATGGCGGGTAAACTCATTGCCGCAGCCATTTCCCCCTATTTTAGCAAAGTACAAATATTTGAAAAGGATAATAAACCACGCCAGGAAAAAGAGATTCGTCCTGGTGTCTCACAAGCGAATCATATCCATGCATTGCTCCATGCAGGTGATCAAGCACTAGAGACATTGTTTCCAGGATTCAAAGAGGATATGGTGGCACTGGGTTCGGTTAAAATTGATTCCATCAAGGACCTAGCATGGTTTCACCATGGTGTTTGGAAGCAGCGCTATAGCACTGAATTAACGACACTTCTTCAGACAAGACCATTGTTAGAGACATATGTAGAAAAAAGAGTGAAACAACTTAAAAATATTACCTATACATACGGTGTTAAAGTAGAAAACTATTTGATACAAAACCAACGGGTTTGCGGAGTTTATACAAAACAAGAAACGTTCACAGCCGATCTTGTCATTGATACAAGTGGTGCAAGTGCATTATTAAAATTATGCTTAGAAAAACAGGGTAAGAACGTACTAGAGGAAAAGGTAGAAATCGGTCTCTGCTATGCCACGAGATTATATGAATTGCCGGAACAGGATCGAGATTTCAAAATAAAACTCATTTATCCCAAGCCGCCTGAACAAATGTTGGGGGGGACACTCTCTATGATTGAGAATCAAAAATATATTGTTACCCTAATAGGATACTTGAATTCTATTGATCCCGCAGAAATAAAAACTGAAGAAGGCTTTTCACAATATGCAAAAAAATTACCTTTACCAGATTTTGCACAAGAATTAAAAGGCGGGAAATCCTTAACTGAAACAAAAATCTATCAAATTCCTCATATTGTCTGGAGACGCTTTGACCAAATCCAACTACCGGAAGGACTGCTAGTTGCCGGTGATTCATTTTGCCGGGTTGACCCGGTATTCGGACAGGGGATGAGTGTCGCTGCATTGGAAGCACTTGCAATCAGGGAGTTTTTCGCTTCAACTCCACCACAGATGAACCTAAATAAATTGCAGAAGAAATTAGCAAAAATCGTTGCCCCAGTCTGGTCCATGGTTCTTTGTGAAGATTTCCGATACGAAGCAGTCAAAGGAAAAAGACCTTTTGGACTGAAGTTTCAGCAGTGGTATGTAAAACAAATCTTTCTACTTTCCGCAAAAAACAGAAAAATTTACGATGAATTTATTAAGGTAATGAACTTAGTTAGTCCACCAACCATACTTTTTAAGCCCTACGTCCTTAAGGAAGTTTTTAAAAGAAAAGGATAAATTGAAATTTTCAAAAAATATCTTGACAAAATGCGTTTTCATTTGGATAATATCTAGTAAATCTTGAAATCGGAAAAGTATGGGACTAGTAAATCTTTGGAACGTGTTAGAGAGTGAAACCCGCTGGCTGAAAGGTTTCTCACCGAAAGAGGATTGAACCTGCCCTAGTAGGCTGCTTATGCAAACATAAGCCGTTTCCCTCGTTACGGGGTTAAAGTTGGGTGCTTGGCACCAATAAAGGTGGTACCGCGGAAACGATTCTTCCGTCCTTTTCTAAGGGCAGAAGAATCGTTTTTTTATTTTAAAGAGGAAAGGTCGAACAGATATGAAAAAACAACTCGTTGTTGTGAAAATTGGGAGCAGTTCGCTTACAGATGCGTCCGGAGCTATTTCTAGAGAAAAAATGTCCGATCATGTCCAGGCACTGGCCTTTTTAAAAAAACAAGGCCATGATGTGATTCTGATTTCATCAGGTGCGGTTGCAGCAGGATTTTCATCGCTCGGATATCCGGTTCGTCCGAAAAATACGGCTGGAAAGCAAGCTTCTGCCGCTGTCGGGCAAGGATTACTTATGCAGCATTATCATTTACTATTTCAAGAGTTTCAGATAACACCCGCACAAATTCTTATCACACGCGAAGATTTTTACAGCCAAGAACGTTTCCACAATCTTTTTTCAACTATACATGAATTGCTGCAAAGAGGTGCTGTTCCAATTATCAATGAGAATGACTCAGTTTCCATTGAGGAATTGACTTTTGGAGACAACGACATGTTGTCAGCACTGGTCAGTGGATTTTTACATGCAAATGCTTTAATGATCTTAACGGATGTGGATGGGCTTTACGATGGGAATCCGAAACAATCTAAGGATGCAAAAAAATACCATTTCATTGCCGAGGTCTCCGATGAACTGCTTGGGGTAGCAGGAGACTCCGGATCATCGGTTGGAACCGGAGGAATGAAATCCAAACTGCTGGCTGCGAAAAAAGCTTTATCGCTCGGGGTTAGTGTATTTGTCGGCACTGGCAAAGGCAAAGAGAAGCTTGTAGACATTTTAGCTGGCAAAGGCGATGGAACCTATATTGGCGGCCGGTTTCAAACGCAAATGCAAATGCGAAAACAATGGATTGCTTATCATTCTCAAGTCAAAGGTACAATTGAAATCGATGAAGGAGCGGAAAAAGCAATTCTCCTGCAGGGAAAAAGCCTTCTACCGGTAGGAGTCACAAAGGTCATCGGGGAGTTTAACCCCTTTGATGTTGTTATTGTTCGAAACCCTAAAGGTCAAATCGTTGGCAAAGGACAAATCTATTATTCTTCTGAGGTTTTACAAAAAGTAAAAGGCTTATCAGGGGATTATTCAAAAAGTTTTTCCATAAATAAGCGGGCAGAAGTCATCCATCGCGATAATTGGGTGGCGATTATAAAGGAGGAAATAGAACGATGAATGAACTAATCGAAAAAGCAATCAAACTTAAAAACGCTGCGAAAACCTTAGGAGGATTGTCGACTGAGGATAAAAACGATGCCTTGGCAAGAATGGCTGACTTTTTAACAAACGAAAAAGAGTTCATTTTAGCAGAAAACTCGAAGGATATAGAGAACGGTCGTAAAAACGGATTGTCTGAATCTTTATTGGATCGTTTGCTTTTAACTGGTGATCGAATCGATGGAATTGTTGGAGGAATTCATCAGTTACTAGACTTAGAGGATCCGATTGGGGAAACAATTGAATCATGGGAGCGTCCGAACGGTTTACAGATTCAAACAGTCCGGGTTCCTCTCGGTGTAGTGGGAATGGTATATGAGGCTAGACCGAATGTTACGGTTGATGCAGGGAGTCTTTGTTTAAAGGCTGGAAATGCCGTTTTATTAAGAGGAAGTTCTTCTGCGCTTCATTCCAATAAAGCCTTAGTTGCTGTCATGCAAAAAGCTCTTGCCGGCTCTAAAATACCTTCAGATGCTGTTCAATTATTAGAGGACACTAGCCGGGAAACAGCTGCGCAAATGTTTAAGTTAAATCAATACTTGGATGTTCTAATACCTCGAGGCGGAGCCGGATTAATTCAATCGGTCATTCAAAATGCAACAGTGCCCGTGCTTGAAACGGGAGTAGGCAATTGTCATGTGTTTGTGGATGAAACAGCCCAGAAAAACATGGCGATTGAGATTGCAGTAAATGCGAAACTGCACCGCCCCTCTGTTTGTAATGCGGCGGAATCGTTGGTAATTCACGAAAAATGGCCTTATATTTCTGAACTTTTGAACGTACTACATGAAAAAGGTGTTGAGTTAAGAGGCGATGAGCGGTTATGCAGCGAATATTTGTTCGTCAGGAAGGCAATAGATGAGGATTGGGGCACAGAATTTTTAGCACCTGTATTATCTGTAAAATTAGTCAAAGATGTGCAGGAAGCTATCGACCATATTGATCAATATGGAACGAAGCACTCAGAAGCGATCATCAGTGAAAACACTGAAAATGTTGGATTATTTTTCAAGCAGGTGGATGCTGCTGTATTGTACCATAATGCTTCGACTCGTTTTACGGACGGGGAACAGTTTGGTTATGGTGCGGAAATTGGGATTAGTACGCAAAAACTTCATGCGCGCGGGCCGATGGGGCTGAAGGCGATTACTACGACAAAAGCATTGGTGCTTGGAACGGGACAGATTCGTGTCTGAATTTTTCGATTCGCAAATACAGTGTATGAATTCGCGGATAAAGTGTCCCGATTCGCTGATAAAGTGGTAAAATTCACTGATAAACCGCTCCGATTCGCTGATAAATGACTAAAATTCGCTGATAGAGTGTAATATTTCACTAAGTGAACTCATTTCAGCAGACAAAAACTAGTTGAAACTATCATAATTTGCTATAATCAATACAAACATATATTCCCTAATCAGTAAGCTGGTGATTTTTTGTCGTATGAAGTTCAAATTTCAGTGCGTTCTTTAGTCGAATATGTTTTTAATAGCGGCAGTATCGATAACCGTTTTCGTTCCCACTCTATGCTTTTGGATGGGACACGAGCGCATCAAAAAATCCAGAAAACCTATCAAGAGGGAGATCAAAAGGAAGTTTACCTGAGTGTGGAAATTCCTTTTGATCACCTTATTTTTACAGTTTATGGAAGATGTGATGGGCTATTAATTCGAGATAAAGAAGTTATTATTGATGAAATCAAGTCATCGAAACGGCCCTTAGAACAGATCGAAGGAGAAGGCTATCCTGTTCACTGGGCGCAGGCGAAAATGTATGCCTATATCTATGCAAAAGATCATGGCTTACGGGAAATATCCGTCCAATTAACCTACGTTCATGTTGAAACAGAAGAGAAAAGATATTTTCAAAAGAAGTATACTTTCTCTGATCTCGAAACATTTGTCCGGGAAGTCGTAAAAGGCTATGCTCCCTATGCAATATTCCATCATGAACATCAAAACAAACGAAATGAAACTAGTAAAAAGCTCCCTTTCCCATTTGATACATACCGGGAAGGGCAGCGAAAATTAGCCGGGTCTGTTTATAAAACGATTTCAGAGGGAAAATCGATATTTGTGAATGCCCCTACAGGAATCGGCAAAACCATTTCCACCCTTTTCCCTGCCGTAAAGGCGATGGGCGAAGGTCATCTATCAAAAGTCTTTTATCTAACTGCTAAAACAACAACCAAAACAACCGCAGAAGAAGCGCTAGGGCGCATGCGTTCCTGCGGAGCCTGTCTCAATTCGGTCACCATTACCGCAAAAGACAAAGTGTGTTTTAAGGATGAAACCAATTGTCAGAAGGAGTATTGCGAATTCGCCAATGGTTATTATGATCGGATCAATGATGCTGTCATCGATATCCTTACAAATGAAAAAAGTCTTACCCGAGAGGTCATCGAATCCTATGCTCGAAAACATACCGTTTGTCCCTTTGAATTTTCAATTGACCTTGCCTATGCCGTCGATGTGGTGATATGCGATTATAACTACATATTTGACCCGCGCGTTTCCCTAAAAAGGCTGTTTGAAGAGCAGAAAAAAGCAACAGGGCTACTAATCGATGAGGCACATAACTTGGTAGACCGTGGCCGGGAAATGTTCTCTGCGGCGATCAATAAAGAATCCTTCCTTGAGCTAAAGAAAGAATTAAAAGGGAAAGAACAAGCCATTTATGAAGCAGCTTCAAAAATAAATTCCATATTTATTGCTATAAAAAAAGAACGCCCAGATCAATATGAGTTCGTCTTAAAGGAACTTAATTCACAACTTATAGAACAACTTCACTTTTTTGAAAAAGCTGCTGAGCAGGCTCTTTTACGTTCCGTAGCCAGCCAAACTCTTTTGGATGCTTATTTTAAGGTTCTGAACTTCCTAAAAATCGTTGACCTCATCGATGAACATTTTGTAATCTATGGCGAAAAAAATAGAAACGATCTGACTATAAAATTATTTTGTATTGACCCATCTAAGCTTCTAAAACAAATGGGAAAAGGCTTTCGCTCCAAAATATTCTTTTCTGCAACACTATCACCGATGACCTATTTTCAGGATATTCTCGGCGGCGAGGAGGGAGATTATAGTCTTGTTCTGCCATCTCCATTTTCAGCGGAACAGGTTGATGTCTTTATTAAACCTTTGTCGACAAGGTATCGTGACCGTGATCGAACGAAAGAAACCATTGTTTTGATGCTGCAATCCTTACTCCAAAAACGCCCGGGCAACTATCTGATTTTTTTCCCATCCTATCAATATATGCTTTCTGTTTATGAACTGTTTAGAGAAATCGATGAGGAGATCAAAACTCTACTTCAAGAAACAGGGATGACGGAAGAGGAAAGAGTTGCTTTTTTAGAGGCATTCCGGCCAAATCAAACGGAAACTTTGATTGGCTTTGCTGTTCTTGGCGGAGTTTTTTCTGAAGGTGTCGATTTAATAGGGGACCGTTTAAATGGTGTGGTGGTTGTTGGGATAGGGCTGCCGCAGCTTTGTTTCGAGCGAAACCTAATGAAGGAGCACTTTTCTAACAATGAGAAAAATGGTTATGAATATGCCTATGTTTTTCCAGGTATCAACAAAGTCCTGCAGGCCGGCGGCAGGTTGATTCGTTCAGAAAATGACCATGGAACAATCGTTCTTGTCGATGACCGCTTTTTACAACAGCAGTATCAAATGCTTTTACCAAAAGAATGGCGGCAATTTACGGTTATTTAAAAAATAAAAGCGGGCAAACCAAATTGGTTTTGCCCGTTAATTGCTTTTTATTAATTGTTTATGAGTGGAAACCGTTATTTTCTTTTTTGAAATATTTCCTAAACGAATCGATACTAGTATGGAAATAATCGCAAGACTGCCAATCATCGAAACTACCCCAATCCAGCCGAAATCACTGTAGAAGATCCCACTTACGGTTCCACCAATACTTGATCCCGCATAATAGAAAAATAAATATAAAGATGCAGCCTGTGCTTTATCGTGAGTTGCCGTCTTGCCAACCCAGCCGCTTGCAATCGAATGGCAGGCGAAAAATCCGAAAGTAAAGATTGCGATTCCTAAAATCTTCACCCATAAATGAGCGTTAAGCGTTACAAATACCCCAATTAATAAAATTAACAACGACAATTGTAAAATTCTTTTTTTTCCATATTGATCCGCCAGCATTCCCATCCACGTTGAACTAAAGGTCCCGACAATATACACAATAAAAATAAATCCAACCAAGGTTTGACTTAAAGAATAGGGCGGTTTGATTAACTGAAATCCGATATAGTTGTATAATGAAACAAAACTTCCCATTAATAAAAAGCCAATGAGAAATAAATAAATGAGTCCAGGTTCCTTAAATTGGCTAAACAAGGAGCGGATTAGTGGTTTCATAGCAAACCTTTGCGGCTGGAAATGGGTTGATTGCGGTAAGGTAAATATAAAAACAACACTTGCTAATAAACTAATGATTCCAATCCCAATTAACGCAATATGCCAGTTAAAATAATCAGTTAAAATCCCGCTGATGATCCGGCCGGACATGCCGCCAATCGAGTTCCCGCTGATGTATAACCCCATCGCCATGCCTAAGCTTTTCGGTTCGATTTCCTCGCCTAAATAAGCCATGGCCACAGCAGGCAAACCAGCAAGTGAAATTCCTTGAAGGATTCTGCCCAAGAGTAATAGATGAAAATTCGGCGTAAAGGCCGTTAAAAGCGCAAGAATGGATGATAAAACTAAAGAGATTGTCATAACCGATTTGCGCCCAAAAACTTCCGATAATGAACCGGCAATTAAAAGACTAACCGACAACGCAATGGTTGTAGCTGAAAGACTTAAACTAGACATGGCCGGTGAAACATGGAATTCCTTTGAGATATCCGGCAGCAGTGGCTGTGTACCCCAAAGGATAGCAAACGTGCTAAAACCACCGGCAAATAAAGCCAAATTGACCATTTTAAATGTTCGTGTCCCACGCTGAATATAACTCATTTTTAATGGATACTCCTTTATTTGATTTTAAATAAACGCTGTACAAACGGAATAAAACGTTCTACGACAGGGGATTTGTAACAATCTTTTAACCACGCAATTCCTATTTCCCTCTTGCATATAGGGTTATTTACGCGTATAAGCCTGATTTTGCTTTTATCCAATACCTGTAAATCTGGAACTAGGGAAACGCCTAATTTAGCACCAACTAATCCGGAAACCGTACCTACATCTTCTCCTTCAAACACAACATTGGGTGAAAAACCTGCTTTGTGGCATAAATGATGAATAATTGCCTGTAATTCATATCCATCTTTAAAGGAGATAATCGGTTCGTTTTCAATTATTTTTAAATCTACTTCCTTATGGTCAGCGAGCCAGTGATCATTTGAAACAATCAGAAACAAATCCTCGGTTAAAAGCGGCTCGTAGATTAGTTCTTTATCATCGTGTAAATGCATGATGAGCGCGAGATCCACTTTTCTCGACTTTAATTGATTAATAATTTGCTGATTGGATGCTTGATGTAATTGAAATTTAACATGGGCAAATTTACCTTGATAAGAACTTAAAATCTTCGGTACCACACTTGTGCCAAGTGATGGTAAGAAAGACAATGCAATCGATCCCTGATCTGGGTGAATTTCATCCCATATTTCTTGTTTGCCAATTTCAATTTGCTTGATGGATTGCTCCACGCGGTTTAAGAACATTTCTCCATATCGATTTAAATATATATTCCTGCCTTTCCGATCAAAAAGCTGAACACCTAATTCTTCTTCAAGATTGGCAATGGATCGACTGAGCGCCGGCTGGGATATGGAAAGTAGTTTTGCAGCCTTTGTAAAATGCTGGACTTTTGCTACGGTTTGAAAATAATTGATTTGATCCCATTCCATTTGATTACCCCATCTGTTTTTTATTTACTCCTTTATCATACTCTTATTTTTAGATAACTTCTAATTGTTAATATGCATAATACTCATGCATATTAGTTATGATGGATCATTTTAATGTTTTGAGGAAAGAGGAAAGGCGAGCGGAGATTGAAGAAAACAAAAATGGCTTGGAAACCAAGCCATTTTTGTGATTTTATTTTGCAATGAAGGCGTGCACTGACAATGGTTTAATCCCTTTCGACTGAATTGCGTCTTTCAACATCTTTACTTCTGAAGGAATGAGACTCTTTATTTTCATGGGCATAGGATGAATTTCTTTTAGTTCAGCATTTACATCGGATAATACTTTCTGTACTTCCCATGTGCCATCCTGCAATTCAGGAGAAATGATTGTAGTATCTCTAATGATGTTCCAGCCCGCATTTTGGGCAATTTCTCTCAAATCATTAGGAGTAAAAAGTGTTCGCACATTCGAATCACTTTCCGTTTTATATGCTTCATATTGCGCCTGGATGAGAATAGAAAGGAGGTGAGGGTACTGTTCCATTTCGGTGATTCGTGTATCCCATTCTGCAAACAAAAGCCGTTTTCCCCATTTTTTCACTTTTTTTAGAACTTCCGTTAATTCTTCGTGAGATTTTAAGTACCAAGAACAATGAGAAAATACAATATAATCGAAAGAATGATCAGGAAAATCAACATCAGGGGATAATAAATCAATTTCAAAATCGATTTTAATTTGTTTACCTAGCGGTGATTTTTTTAAATAGGTAGCAGATTCACCTAATGAAATCGGACTTCCATAGTCTGGTGAACCAGTATCAATACCATGAACCAGTCCATTTTCTCCGACAAAATGGGCTAAAACGGCTGTTGTATCTCCTTGCCCACAACCTACCTCAAGTATCTTTTTTCCATCTTCAATCTTCCAGAACTCAGCTAATTTAATACGATGATTCGTCTGAATTTTTTGAATATCCGACATTCCAACATTTGATGCCATGCATCCGACAATTTTCTCTATAATTTCATTATTCATAAAACACCTCCATGAACATCTATTCGACAAAGCTAATTTCCTTTCCTTTAAAAAATTTCCCGAGTATTTTCCTGGGAAAGCGCAAGAAATGACAAATTTAGTGAAATAAAATACAAAATAGGACAATTTCAGCATGAAATTTCTCCTGTTTTGGGATACTGTTGCTAGGTGCAAATTGGAAAACGAGAGGAGTAAAACAGAATGGAAAAAGTTGAAGTTGGAGAAGTCTTTACGATTGGTGACGAAAATGATGAGGAGCAAGAAGTAGAGGTTCTAGGCGTTTTAACAATTGAAGGAACAGACTATGTAGCCGTCGGTTTTGTTGAAGACGTAGAGCAGGAAACTGAAGAAGATATTGATATTTTCTTTCTTAAAGTAGATGAAGACGGCGATTTGTCAGCGATTGAAAGCGATGAAGAATTTACAAAGGTCTCATATGCTTTTGAAGAAATATTGGACAAGGAAGAATAAAAAGAGAGGAGGCTGCCCCTCTCTTTTCGTTCCACTTTACCCTATGGAGTGAAGCAGAAAATTCGTTAAAAATAAGAAAGAAATAATAAATATCGGTATAGATAACTGCTTATGTTTATTTGTAAACAGCTTGACTAACGGATACGCAATAAATCCGAAGGCAATTCCGTCCACGATACTATAGGTTAACGGAATCATCAGGATGATTAAAAAAGCAGGAAATGCTTCCGTAAAATCCGTAAAATCAATGTTTACAATATTTGTTAACATTAATCCGCCCAAAATTATCAAAATGGGTGCGATGGCAGCATTTGGAACCAATTTGATCAAGGGCAGGAAGAAAAGGGACATTAAAATAAGGATTCCTGTTACAACAGAGGTTAAACCTGTTCTTCCACCAGCAGTAATTCCAGCAGCCGATTCAACCGTTGAAACCGGAGGGCTGGTGCCTAAAAGTCCGCACAAAATCGCAGAAATGGAGACTGCACGCAATGCTTTACCATTTTTCTCAGGTGCCTTAAGCATCCCATCTACTTGTGAATGCAGGATTCCTATGTTCTCAAATACTAACACTAATGTAAGTGAGAAGGTTGCAGTCCAAAATGGGATCGTGGTCATTTTTCCAAAGTCAAAGCTTAAAAAAACATTTCGATAATCGTTTAACGAAATGAATCCTTTATCCATATGGGAAAAATCAATCACACCTAAAAAATAGGATGTAAATGTACCTAAAATGATACTAATTAAAAAATTTCCCGGAACCTTTTTCAAAAATAAAAACAAGGTAATCACTAGGTTAATAATAGAAGCTAGCACAATCGGGGACGATAAGTCACCCAAGGCCACGAAATTATTCGGGTTTTCTACTATTAGTCCGCTTTTTTGAAGGCCAATAAAGGCGATAAACAAGCCAATTCCTACAGTGATTGCTTCTTTTAATGACGATGGAATCGACCTAGAAATAATCGAAGCTAATTTAGAAAAAGCGATAACTGCAAATAACACACCCGAAACGACAACCGCTCCTAAGGCTTCCTGATAACTTAAACCAAGCGATCCAACAAAGGTGTACGTAAATAAGGCATTAATGCCCATTCCGGGTACAATCATTAGTGGTGCATTCGGAACAAAGGCAGCGAGCAAGCATCCTGCAAGCGAGGAAAATATGGTTGCAATGATCCCTGCTTCCAGCGGCATTCCTGAGTCATGCAAAATATGTCCATTTACTGCAATAATATAGACGATGGAAAAAAATGATGTAAACCCTGCCATAACCTCCTTTTTCAAATTTGTTTTGTGTTCTTTAAGCTTGAAAACTCCCTTCATTTTTTATCACACTTTCGTATTCTCCCTCTCCCACCCGCATTTAGTATATTTCTATACTTATGCCGAAAAACATTATAACACAGAAATTCAAAAGGAGAACTGGGAATTGAAAGGTATTTAAAAAATTTAACATAATTATCTGAAAAAGATAATTTAATATAGGGAGAAGGTTGTGTCCGAATATGGTAAAATTATGTATGTATAAATTTGGCTGAGGCATACTATTAGCAAATGAGTAAAAGGAGTTATCAAATGCTAATAGAAGAAGGAACAAAATATCAAATTTCTCAAGGAATCCAAGGTAATTTCAATTCCGCGGAAACGATGACGATTACCAGTAATAATGGAGTCACGGTCCAATTTAGTCTTGGAGAAAACAAAGGTCGAGGTTCCATGCCGGTCGAACATTTATCCTACTTATTGAAAAAGGCGAATCTCACGCAAATTCCAAATAAACGGTTATTAATAAATTTAGAAAATAATGAAGAACAAATTAGCTAGAGAAATAAGACACTGCTTTCTATTTATAAAGTAGTGTTTTTTATTTTAAGGGGGGAGAGGAAAATGCAAAAGTTAACCAATCAGGAAATTCAAGAGAAATTAACGACTGTTCCAAGTTGGAAGCTAACAGACACAAAGTGGATTGAACGAAAGTATCGTTTCAATGAATATTTAAATGGTATGGAATTTGTTCAGCAAGTGGCGGACCTGTCAGAAAGGGCCAATCATCATCCGTTTATTTCTATCGACTATAAAATGGTTACCTTAAAGATTACCTCATGGCATGCCAAAGGGTTAACGGCTTTAGACTTTGACTTAGCCAAAAAATATGATGAATTATTTTTACAAATAAAAAGGTGAACCCAGCCGTTTGGCTGGGTTTATTTTATAAACATTTTAATTTGTTTTAAAGCGTTTTTGCGGTTCGGATAGCGGAAGGGCAGATCAAAAGAGGTTGTTTGTTTTAGGACACTTTTTTCATGAGAAAAGACATCAAAACTGCCTTTCCCATGGTAGGCACCAATCCCGCTTTCGCCAACGCCTCCAAAGGGCAGGTAGGGGGAGCTGAGATGATAAACCGTATCATTAATACAGCCGCCGCCGAATGAAATCTGATTTAAAATGAGTGACTGAAATTCATTGCTTTCTGAAAAAAGGTAAAGGGCAAGCGGCTTAGGATGGGCATTTATTTTTTCAACCATTTTTTCAGCAGTATCATATTTTAGGACAGGAAGGATGGGACCGAAAATTTCATCCTGCATGACGGAATCATTCCACGAAATGTGATCAAGAATGGTAGGTTCAATGGTTAGTGATTTCAAGTCCTTCTTTCCACCGTAGTAAACTTCCCCATTGGAAAGAAAACCAAGTAAGCGTTTAAAGTGCCTCTCACTGACTATTTTTGTAAATGTTCCGCTATTAAATACATTGCTACTATACAGTTCTTCAATGGCGTTAACCAATGCGTTCAAAAATTCTTCCTTAATGTCGCAATGGACATATAAATAATCAGGGGCCACACAGGTTTGTCCTGCATTTAAATATTTCCCCCAGGCAATCCGTTTTGCTGCCAATTTTAGATTGGCATCCTTATGTATAATACAAGGACTTTTCCCACCCAATTCGAGTGTTACGGGAGTTAAATTTTTAGCAGCGGCTTCCATGATGACTTTACCGATAGAAACACTTCCCGTGAAGAAAATATAATCAAAGTTTTCATTTAAAAGGGCCTGGCTTGTTTCAACAGCGCCTTCTACGACGGTGATATATTCTTCAGGAAAGGTTTTGGAAATTAATGTTGCTATTAGCTTTGAGGTGTCCGGTGTCAGCTCTGAAGGCTTTAAAACGGCGCAGTTTCCTGCTGCTATCGCACCAATTAACGGGGCAATCGCTAATTGGAATGGATAGTTCCATGGGGAAATAATTAAAGTAACACCGTACGGTTCCGGATAGATATAGCTTTTGGAACCGATTTGAGCAAGTGATGCTTTTACTTTTCTAGGCTTTGCCCATTTTTTAACATGCTTAAGGGAGAAGCGAATCTCCTCGAGTACAATCCCTAATTCGGTTATATAGGAATCAAATTCGCTTTTATTTAGATCTTTTTTTAAAGCGGCCATGATTTCTGTTTCATTTGTGCGAATCAACTGCCCAAGTGCCTGCAGGGCTTGAATTCGATAGGAAATTTCTTTTGTTTTCCCACTCTGAAAGAAATTTCGCTGTTTTGTTAATAACTCATGATAATTTTTCAAAAATATCCACCACCTAACCTTGTAATGTTATTTTATCATATTGTTTTTGTGTATAGAAAAAGGTGGAACAGAGCAAAAGGTCGATGTAGACCAAAACCTTTCAAGGAAGCAAAGGAATGTCCTTCATAAGGTCGATGAAGGCCAAAACTCATCAGGGAAGCGAAGAAACGTCCTTCATAAGGTCGAT
>NZ_JBHTHD010000022.1:0-102781 GCF_042675345.1 Neobacillus sp. GCM10027624 | reverse complement strand
GTTTCTAAACTATATTTGGTCATAATTAAAAACTGCACCTCCAATTGTTATTTGTGTCTAACAATTGGGGTGCAGTTCATTTTGATTAAGTCCTCTTTTTTATAGGCTGTGTAAAAGGATACTGTTGATTTTTAAAAACGTTGATAGGAGCGAGCATCCTGGAACGGAAATCAACAACTAAGTTTAACAGAGGTTTTTTATAAAAACTAATAAGTCAACCCCACCCGAAAACCAACAAATTCCTCACGAAACAATTGCTGATAGGCAAAATCGCCCGTATCAAAAACAGAAATAGAAGAAGGATTTTCCGGAAGAACATCTTTTTCATAGCGGTATTGCCCGATTCTTTCTCCAAGCGGTAAATAGGTCGGGCAGACAACCGTCCAATCAAGCCCGGATTCTTTCAAAATAAGATAGGCACGTAAATGCTCCTTTGCATCCCGGGTTGTTTTTCGTTTTGATTCCTTTGATTGAAAACGATAAAGATGCGGTGCAGAACGAGCTTGGAGAATTCCGGCAGTACCAATCGTTACGATACGTGTAATCCCTTTAGTTTTCATATGTTTAATTATCACCGGCATGGAATCAGATAGCGTAGTTGTATCATCTGTATTCAAGGCACTAATCACTACATCCGCACCTTTCATGACCTGAGCGATTTTGATCTCGTCTAATGCATTCCCCTCGATCATCGAAAGCCGGGAATCCTCCTTTAAGGATAGTTTATCTGGATTTCTTACAAGTGCTTGTACATCATGTTGGTCGGAAAGGGCGTTAGCTAAAATAATCGAACCCACTCTCCCTGTTGCTCCAAAAAGGCAAATGTTCACGAAAAGTTCACTTCCTAACCTAAAAGTTGTTGATATTTATCACAGGATTACGCTGTTTCCTATGATACCTTAAAATTGTTTAAGTATATTTATAAGGAGGGACATGTGTATGTCTGAGTATTCTGTAGTGCTGACAATCGGAAGTTTTTTAATCCTATCCTATTATATTATATATACCATCGTGAAAGCATAAGGCTGCAGACAAAATGTCTGCAGTTTTTTAATTTAACACTAGCCCCCTCCAACACTTTTATAAATAAAATGGATAAGAATGGGAATATATATGTAGAGGAAAAAATAAGTGAGGTGGGTTTTTTGGAGAATTTCAGAATTGAAAAGGATACACTAGGAGAGGTTCATGTGCCTGCGGATAAGTTCTGGGGGGCACAAACACAACGCAGTAAGGAAAATTTTAAAATTGGAAAAGAAAAAATTCCATTAGAAATGGTTTATGCTTTAACCTACATAAAAAAAGCAGCATCAATGGTAAATGGGCAACTTGGTAAGTTGAATGAAACAAAAATGGAGGCCATCAAGAGTGTATGTGATGACATCCTTAACGGGAAGTACGATGAGCATTTTCCTCTGGCAGTCTGGCAGACAGGAAGCGGGACTCAAACGAATATGAATGTAAATGAAGTGATTGCGAATCGTGCAAATGAAGGGCTCAAAGGGGAGGGGAAAGCTGAGAAAATACATCCTAATGATGATGTAAATATGTCACAAAGTTCGAATGATACTTTCCCAACCGCCATGCATATTGCCGCTTATAAGAAAGTAATTGAGCATTTAATCCCTTCGCTTCAAGAACTAAAAAACACACTAGAGGAAAAAGAGAATGCCTTTAAGGGATTAGTTAAAATTGGGAGAACTCATCTTCAGGATGCAACTCCACTAACATTAGGCCAGGAAATAAGCGGCTGGAGAGCGATGCTTGAAAAAAATGAAAAAATGATCACGGATGCCTGCCATTATTTACTTGACCTAGCGATTGGTGGTACAGCAGTAGGAACCGGTATCAACGCACATCCCGAGTTTGGAGCGAAAATGGCTGAAAAACTTTCAGAGCTGACGGGGCATCCCTTTCGCTCCTCACAAAATAAATTTCAGGCTTTAACCAGTCATGATGAAATTGTTTTTGTTCACGGCTCTTTAAAAGCACTTGCAGCCGATTTAATGAAAATAGCCAATGATGTAAGATGGCTTGCCAGCGGTCCAAGAAGCGGTATCGGTGAAATCAGTATTCCTGCTAATGAGCCGGGAAGTTCGATTATGCCAGGGAAGGTAAATCCTACTCAAAGTGAAGCCTTAACAATGCTTGCCTGCCAGATTTTTGGTAATGATGCTGCTATCGGCTTTGCTGCAAGTCAGGGGAACTTTGAATTAAATGTGTTCAAACCAATGATTATCTTTGATTTAATTCAGTCGATTACATTACTTTCTGACGGAATGCGCTCCTTTAACGAAAACTGTGCAAAAGGATTAGAGGCAAATGTAGAGATAATTAGGCAGCACGTAGAAAATTCGTTAATGCTGGTCACAGCATTAAATCCGCATATCGGTTATGAAAAAGCTGCAGAAATAGCCAAACTAGCATTTAAAGAAAACACCACGCTCAAAGAAGCTGCCGAAAAAACAGGTTATGTTTCGCCAGAACAATTTGATGAATGGATTAGACCGGAAAAAATGGTCTAAAATGAAAGCCCCCTCTTCGAAAGAGGGGGCTTAGCCATATTATTTATTTTTTTTATTTACCAATTTACCTTTTGATTAACGGTTGAATGCGCCGCCGCCAAGTTGGGATTCAGCCATTGCAACAAGACGCTTTGTGATTTCTCCTCCAACAGATCCATTTGCACGAGAAGTAGTATCTGCTCCAAGATTTACGCCAAACTCTGATGCAATTTCATACTTCATTTGATCAAGTGCCTGTTGAACGCCTGGTACTAAAAGTTGATTAGAGTTGTTGTTACTTGCCATAGTTGAATAACACTCCTCTTAATAAATTTGGGGTCAGTATGGAATTGAACCATAATGGTTGAACCATTGCCTCCTTGGCCTAACCCATCGTTAAAAGTTTTGCGTGTGTTTGTGTTTCTGTGTTGCTTTGTATTCTCTATTATGTTTAAAAATGAGAAGCTTATGCGAATGATTGATTGGTAATTTATTCCACTATTTTTGTATTCCAAAAGGAGCAAACTAATTTCATCTTATAACTTAAAGGGTGAGAGCTATGTCAGTGTGCCCGGTATGTAATGGATTACGGGAAGTATACTTACTATGCACGAATTGTGGAGATTCTATGTTGGAAAGTGGAAGACTAATGGATTTTTATGATGATTATAGTCCATATATGGAGATTGATCTAATGAAAATGGAAGATGGATATCCGGATACTAATTCAGGGAATAAATGTCCTCATCTTTATCGATGTCCATCCTGTTTAGCCGATACGGTAGTATTTATAAAAGAATAAGCCCGTAAAAAACGGGCTTATTCGAAAGAAGATTTATTAATCATTATTTGGACGAATACGGAATTCGTTGTCGACATCAAAGAAATGTGCTTTATTTAAATCAAATGCAAGTTCAATGGTATCTCCTGGTTTAACATCAGCGCGTGAATCAAGTCTGGCAACGAAATCCTGTTCGCCGATTGTAGAATAAACCATTAATTCCGCACCTGTTAATTCAGCCACATCCACTTTTGCAGAAATTTTTGTACCGGTAGAAGCTTCAATAAATACTGGCTCATCATG
The DNA here is from genome assembly GCF_042675345.1 of Neobacillus sp. GCM10027624. Taxonomy (NCBI): domain Bacteria; kingdom Bacillati; phylum Bacillota; class Bacilli; order Caryophanales; family Bacillaceae; genus Neobacillus; species Neobacillus sp. GCM10027624. The sequence goes on along the minus strand of NZ_JBHTHD010000022.1, from coordinate 99,193 downwards.
AATATCTTCCGGACGTACCCCTAGAATGATGGATTTTCCGACATAGCCTTGCTCGCGAAGGTATTTCATTTTACCCTCTGGAACAGCGATGGAGTTTTTGCCAATGACAAATTTTCCATCTTCAAGCTTCCCGCTTAAGAAGTTCATGGCTGGTGAACCGATAAAACCGCCAACAAAAACATTTTCCGGTTTCTCGTAAACTTCCTTTGGTGAACCAACTTGTTGGATAATACCGTCTTTCATGACGACAAGGCGAGTCGCCATTGTCATTGCCTCGGTTTGGTCATGGGTTACGTAAATCGTTGTCGTGTTAAGTCGACGGTGAAGTTTTGCAATCTCTGCACGCATTTGAACACGAAGCTTAGCATCAAGGTTTGATAATGGCTCGTCCATTAAGAATACCTTTGCATCACGAACAATTGCACGACCTAGTGCAACACGTTGACGCTGACCACCGGAGAGCGCTTTTGGTTTACGAGTTAAATAAGGCTCTAGACCAAGGATTTTGGCTGCTTCTTTTACACGGCGATCAATTTCATCCTTTGGAAACTTACGAAGTTTCAAGCCAAACGCCATATTATCATAAACGGTCATATGTGGATATAATGCATAGTTTTGGAATACCATGGCAATATCACGATCTTTAGGAGCAACATCATTCACTCGCTTGCCATCAATGAAAAAATCTCCCTTTGAAATTTCTTCTAAACCGGCAATCATACGAAGCGTTGTTGATTTCCCACAGCCGGACGGACCTACGAAAACGATAAACTCTTTATCATCAATATGAAGGTTAAAGTCTTCAACTGCAGTAACCTTATTATCATAAATTTTATAAATATGGTCTAATTTTAACTCAGCCAATTGAACTGCCTCCCCTAATCGATTTATTCTATTCTCAGTTTACAGAGAAAGGGGAAAATTCGATATAGACAGGTTGCACAAAAAATGAAAACGCTTTTTTGGGCAGTATGTTACTTTCGTTGATGCTCGAAGAGTAAACAGGCTAGAAAGACAGTAAAGGCACCGAAAAAATCCTTTAATTGAATCCCTGTTTTTTCGATAAATTTATCGATTCGGTACTGAAGCGTGTTTCGGTGAATATATAATTTTTTTGCAGTCAGGCTGGCATTTAAGTTATTTTCTAGAAAGGTTTTAATCGTTATATACATATCAGGGTCTTCATTAAATATTCCTGACAATTCTTGATGAATCATCTCTCGGAGTGTATCTGGCAGCTGAACGGTTAAAAAGGATGGAAAAACTCGCTGAAAGGTAAAAAAGTTGCTTTCTGACAGATGATTTTGCCCAAATGTAAAGTATTCTTTTTCCCGCAAAAATTGCGAAGAAAGTTCTTTCGTAAATAGCGTGAATTTCCCTATATAAAAAAATGGTTTTGCGTAAAAGTCACTTTCAAGGGTTTCGGACATCGAAAATAAATCTTTCTCTGAAAGGGACATTTGGTTCTTTTCTTCTATCACAATTCCACTGTTCCCATTTTCCCAAATGATGATAACATCATCTGAAAAAAATCCCTTTAATGCAGATTCAATCTCGGTTTGGTCCAAGTCACTTCCTTTAAAGTGGAAATGGATAAATCTGATTTGGATATCATGATCACAGGATGGAGGTTGTCCATTTATAAATAAAAATTCATACCATCGTTTTGAAAGATCACTTGACGGGATAATAGGAAATTCAATCCATTCATAAAGCGACTTTAGCAGCATGAATTCCTGGTCGGTTAAGGTTCCTTTTGGAATACCTATCCATTCATTTTCATGTCTGTCATAAAAGACATGAAATGGTTCGGAAGGACGTTCAGGCTTTTTCGGAAATAAAACTGCGCCATCATACAAAGGCAATAATTTTCTCAACATCATTCATTTCCCCGTATTTACGTATTTTTATGATTTCTTTTTATTATAGCAGTTCATTAAAAAAGGCTGCACCGAAAACGGTTCAGCCAGGATCTTAATCACATTCATAAGGCGGTGCTTCCTCGACGAGGTCACGGGCTTCTTCAATATTGGTGGAATCGTAGCGGGCATGAACAGATCCGCCAGACATTCCTTCATTCATCATTCGGTCGATATCAAGATAAGCCTTGTCGCGCCCTTCAAATTCTAAATCTGTGTTGGTTACATTGTCTTTGTCTTTTTTCAAGACTATCGCTCCCTTTCCCATTTTCTCCTATTTAGTTTGTGGAAAGGTCTCATTTTCATACGTAAAAGAAAAGATTAATGATCATACACATGATAAAGCATGAGCTCATGAACCTGACTAGTCAGCCATTCAATCTCTTCTTGTAACGGGGTGACAAGAGTCCATTCGATTTTCCCTGTTTGATTATAAATTCCTGTATATCTTTGTTTTTTATAGTAAAAGGAAAAACTCCAGCCGGGAATATTTTGATTTTTAAATAGCGGTTTAAACTGAAAGTGCATGAGCAAGGTAATCATCCCCTCAGGTAAGTTGTCCCTTTTAGCTTACCTTGTTCATGGGAGGAAGGAAATACTGAATTTGTGGAAATATTAAAAAAGTTAAAAATTAGCGATTTGGTAAAATAAGCTGCAAAGTTTTTCAATTTTCTTGGTTTCTATTTCTGTTTCATCAAAGCTCATTGGTTTTGAATTGATTTCATAGAGATAATAATTACCGGAATGGCTGACACACGCATCAATGGAAAATTCACCAAAAAACCCAAGCTCATCCGATAGAACCTTTCCAGCATGCTTAACAATTGTTTTAATAAATTCATCGTGTTTATTCGTTTGGAGGAGCTGATAGGGGAGAAGTCTGCCGCCTAGCGGAACATGGGTAGTGAGATCCTGATGATACGATTGGCGGATTCCAATCCCTGTAACTTGATAATCATTTTGCACTGCATGGACGAGAATTCGAAAATCAAAGCGATTCCCTTCAAATTGGGCGGAGTCAATCTCTTCCTGTGCCAAATAATGCTTTGAGGTTAGTTCCTGCTCCCAGTGCTCCCAAAAGGCTTGAAAAGTGGGGAAGTTTTCATTTATTTTTAGGCCCTGAAGAAAGATTTCATTATTTTCAATTAGTTTTAAACGGTAAATTCCTTTTCCTTTCGCTGATTGAGCTGGTTTTAAATAAATATTTCGATGTTTTTGAAGAAATGAAAACAGGTCATTTTTTGGGAATGCCAAAATCGTTTCAGGCAAAAAATCTTGGAGAATCGGATGATTTTTAAAGAGGAAATAAAGTTCAGATTTATCGATAAAGCATGGGTTGAAGAATGGGATATTCTTTTCCTTCAGGATTTGGAAAACATGTTGACTCTGATCAGACTGTTCAGATTTTCGAAAAGGTATTCGATTATAGACCAGATCAGGGAAGGGGGCAGTAATTTTAATCCAATTCTCTTGTGCAGGAAGGAATGTAAATCCTTCGATAGAATCATCGTGAACTCCTTCGGATGTAAAGATAAAGCTTATTCCACCTTGTGAAATAAGCTTTTTTTGGAGTTCTATAAAAAGGGGCCCATTTCCGGTAATTGACCCATTTCTTTTTTGAGCTGTCATGATTCCAATGAGCGGCCCAAGATGATTATTTTTTATCCCCAATTCAAAGCTCAAATGATCCGAAGCGGCTTGTTTGAAGCAAATCGGCTGTTTCTCTCCGCCAAGTGTTACGGTCCCGTCCATCTCACCTTGATACCACTGTGTCGCAACTGGGTCAAAGTAAATTTTCATTTGAATAATTCCTCAGGATGTAAAATGGATTGTTCGGTAATAAAAATAGCAAATGCAAGGGTAAGTTTCCGGGTTAATAGGTCAAATTCCTCCAAATCGGGATGATTGAAGATCGATCTTCCTGGTTTCGAATTGGCTTCAAATAGCCAAACGTCCCCATTCCGGTCAATTCCTAAATCGAAGCCAATTTCCCCAATAATACCTTCGATATTATGTTCGAGGGCCTCACTTAACATTAGGGCTGCACGGGAGAGTTTTTCGGTATAGAGTTCACTTTCTTCCCCAAGGAAAATTTCCTCAAGTGTTTTAATATCCCCACCGCTCCTCTTATGGGTTGTTACACTGCCGAGGCCAGCAATTTTTGCAGCAATGGCTGTTACCTGCCATTTTCCTTCCTCATCCTTATTGGTGTGGACACGAAAATCAACCGGCCGTTTCTCGTGTCGAAGCAAATGAATTCCCTGTTGTACCAGCATTTTATCTAAACGTTGATTGGTAAAAACATGAGGAAATAATTTTTCAAGACTTGAGAATTTCCGTAGTCGATTTACGAAGTCCTCATCCTGATAACGGCAAAAATACTCGCCCGTATGTTTATCATAAATAATTTGATGGACACCCAATCCAAGACTCCCATTTTTCGGTTTGATATAAACATGCCCATATTTGGCCAGCATCGTTTCAATTAAGGAAAAGGATGTAAACGGGATGGTTTCGGGCAAAAAGTTTGCTGCTAAACCATCCTGCTGGAGTCTTTCATATACATCAAGTTTATTGAAAAAACCCGGATTATACCAGGGAATTAGATAATCCTTTTGAAGCCTTTCTTTCACTTTAATTAATTTAGGGTTCCTTTCGCTTTTGCGATTTGGAAGACGGTCATAAATGACATTTGGGAATGGAACATCAAAGGTTTGCCATGTATTTTTGTAGTAAAAATACCCTTTAATGAGTCCCTGCTCCCAATCTATATGTTGTTCACCAAACACAAAAGGCAGGGCCCCTGAATTTTTAACCGATAGAAGCTTTGTAAATAGCTGTGTTCTCTCTCCCATCGGCTGTGAAGGAAAAGATGTGAAGCCAGCCGTGAAAATCCCAATCAGTGGACCGATATGAAGAGTTTGCTTATCTAAAAAGACATGCATCGGAACAGCCAGGTCAGGTAAAGACAGAGCTTCCTGGATGGCTTTACTAAGAACAATCCGATCATTCTTATCAGGATGCGGGAAAAAATGAACCTCGATTGATTTGGAACCGAAAGCCATTTTATTGATCGCTTTTCCCTTCAAGAGGGAAGGGGGACAGAAAACAATCTGTTGGTTGTTTTGAGCAATCTCAATTCGATAGTGTTTTCTCATATAAGTTCTTCCTTTCTTGTAAATCAGACTGAGAAAGGTATTTTCCATAGAGAAGCGGCGCAAGGTCAAGAGTTTCTTTTAAGTCTTTCTGGGTCTGTAAGAGGACCTTTCTTCCGGGTTTTGAATTCATATCCAGAATCCATAGTGAACCGTTTTTCGCAAGTCCAATATCGACACCGATTTCAAATAAAGGTAAAAACTCTTTTTCAAGTAATGGGGGAAGATGTGTAATAATATATTCCAACTCACTGCAAATAAAGTCTTTATTGTGGGCCGGTAAGGTGGAGAGCCATGTGGTAAAGTCAATGGCTGAACCGCCGGCACTTAAGTTTGATAGGATTCCGCCGGTGGTTCCGACTCGAACTCCTTTGCCGCGTTCAGCCCATATCCCATTTTCGTCCTTTTGGATAAAAATGCGGATATCAAAGGGCTGAAAATCATCATTATATAGCTCTAAATATGGTTGATATAGGTATTTGTGCTGCTTCAATAGGGTCTTTAACCATGCCATTAATTTTGCCTCATTTGGAAAAATACGTGATATGATTTTTTTATTTTTTTCTGTTTTGACATGGAAGGTTTTGTCATTCTTTTTTAGATAATAAATACCATAGCCTTGTGAGCCATTAATTGGCTTTAAAATGATTTTCTTTGTTTTATCCAGTTCTTTTAACAATCCTGTAATATCATTTACCGGGTTTGATTTCGGTAAATAAGCGGATAACATTGAACTTCGTAATGCTTCGTAGAGGTCTAATTTATTAGGCAGACCATATCCTAAAAAGGTAATATCATCCCTGCTCTTTAACCAGGATACAATGGGCAAGCATTGCTTCGAATGCTCATCCTCCCCGTAAAAGCAGCGATCATATAATATGGTTGGGATTGGAAATTCACATTCTACCCAACTGTTTATCTCTGAATCAAATTTTTTTCCTTTTACTTGAAGGGTATGGGGATGGATTTGGGAAGGGATAAAGCGGAAACATTCTATACCGCAAGAGTGTGCTTTTGCTGCAATTCCATCAAGATAGGAAGTTTCACTATCTATATTTAATGTCATAATACCTAATGCAATCAAAGATTATTCCTCCTTTTTAAGAGGGGGTTCAAAGGTAAGTTTTGTGCAAAAGCGGATAATTGCTTTTGCAGAAGGGCGAATTTTCCTGTTCCCATCCTCAAAGTTTTTCGACGGTTTGGAATTCACTTCAATAAGCCAAAGCTCTCCGTCATTGTCCACTCCTATATCGATTCCAAGTTCACCGGTAATTCCAGGGGAATACCGGCTGATGGTTGTGGCTGTATCAATCGAAAGTTTTTTCATTTGCAAAATAACCGTAGCAGCCTTTTCCTTTTCAATTCCGGTACATAAGGCCTGAAGAGGCTTCATAATGGTTCCGCCTCTGGCAATATTGGATACAAACTCTTCTTCATGTGAAATTCGTGCTACAAGGGACGTAACTGACCAATTATTCTGGATATTTTTATGGCATAAGGCTCTAAAGTCCATTGGACAGGATTCTCTCATCATAAGATGTATTCCTTGCTGGATAATATAAATTCTATTACCTTGAATCATTTTTATTTGTTTATAAATATTTTCGATGGAGTCATTTGCTAAAATTTTATTTGACACTGCCTTTATAGAAGTTTTCAAACTATATCCGTTTTGATCGTGAGTTAATCTGAAAATATTTTTTCCTTGACTCCCGTGGATGGGCTTGATAAAGACCATATCATATTTTTGTGTGAATTCTTCAAGATTTTCCTTCGTGAAGATTTTTGTCTCCGGTATATAGGAGTGCAGGGAATTTTCCTGGATTAATTGCTCATATACATCCCATTTGGAAAGAAATCGGTCGTTAAAGATGGGGATCTTTAATTGGTCAAGTTTTTCACGAAAGCGTCCAAATTGGCTTGATTTTTCTCGCTTGCGTGAGTGTATTCGATTGTAGACCACATCCGGTAAGGGAAGTTTTTTTGGAACCCATTTTCTTTCTTCTAGGTAATATCCTTGATTCGAGAATTCATCATCGGAAAAAACATAAAAAAATCCACCTGCTTCAGAAATACCATGATGAAGCTCCTCACAAAATGTATGGATTGAACGAAAATTAGGTTCTTCCTGGTTTTTAAAATTAAAATCGGTTAAAAGCCCAATAATCGGTCCAAGAAACAAAGTGTGATTCTCTACATCAAATTTTGCTTGGAAGGTATAATGTTTTACAGGTAAGCAAAAATCTTGTATGAAAACTTCCGAAAGAGATATTTCATTTTCCGCCATTTCGGTCGTTTGAATTTTTGTTTTAATGGTTTGTTTCCCTAATGATAAAATTAATTCCCGCTCTCTTTGTAAATGTAATTTTTTAAATAATTGATTCGACAAATAGATATGATTGTCGGCCTCGCAGGCGGGTTTCCTGGGGGTAATAGTGATTTTGGTTAGGATTAGGGACATGATCACTCCTCATTTACTGAAGAATCGGTTAAAGTAAAACTTGACGGGGTAAATAGGCATTAGCTGATATAGTATCCTATGTAAATACAATCCAAATTGTGATTTAACTAAGAAAGGACACGGGAGTTAGTGACATTCTCGCTTTATTGGGCATAGTTTGATATAGTTGAATGTAATTGTTGAATGGTAAAGGAGTGGAAAGAAGTGGCAGTTAATTTATATGATGCAGCATATGCATTAGAAACATCCATTCGTCAAAGTGATGAATTTGTACAATTAAAGCAAATGTATAATGAAGTAAATGCTGACCCGGCAGCGAAACAAATGTTTAATCAATTTCGGGAGATTCAAATGAATCTTCAGCAAAAGCAAATGATGGGACAAAATATTTCTGAAGCTGAGGTACAACAGGCCCAAGCAACCGTCGCTCATGTACAACAAAATGAAAAAATCGCCCGTCTCATGCAGGCTGAACAAAGAATGAGTATGATTATCGGGGAATTAAACCAATTAATTATGAAACCGTTAGAAGAACTCTACGGCAAAATGTAAAATGTTTAAAAAAAGCATTCAGTGATTAAAACTGAACGCTTTTTTTATTAAAAAGGCTGTGTTAAAAGACAATGTTGATTTTTTAATTCTGTTGATTGGAGTGCGTGGAACGGAAATCAACAGGCAAGTGTTCAAAGCTTTTTATTTCAAAAAAATAAATCCTCTGCTTTCCCCTTTGTTCTATAAAGTGGTAAAAAAACATAAATGTGATATAAGGGTAATTTCACCAAAGAACAGGGGGCAACATAATGATTTATCGCTTGCTTGCGTTAAATATTGATGGCACACTTCTTCAATCAAATGGGAAGATTCAAAAATCAACAAAGGAAGCCATTGAATATGTTGGGCAAAAAGGGATCTATGTAACACTTGTGACCTCAAGAAGCTTTCCCTCGGCACGTAAAGTTGCCAGGGCTTTAAAAATAAAAACACCATTGATTACCCATCAAGGTGCCTTTATATCTAATGTACTTGAAAAGCCTATTTACGTGAAAAGAATCACCGAAGACATTACCTATGACACTGTACGTTTGCTAGAAACGGTCCCATGTCAAATCCGGCTTGTCCATGAACAATTTTCATTAGCCAATAAATTAAAGCTTCACAATAATTTATTAGCAAAAACTGTTTTTACTTCTGGTGACCCTGTTTTCTATTCTCAGCAATTTGTGCCGTCATTAAGCGAATATTTGCATGATCAACCAGTAACACCGCCAAAAATTGAAGTTTATTTTGAAACCGAAAGTGACTTGAAGGATGCAAAAATAGCACTGGAGAAAATGTACACAGAAATTGATATGATTGAACTGGATTCCCTTCGTTTAGATATCGTTCCTGCAGGAGTTTCGAAATTAAGTGGATTGACTTATCTTGGTCAACAACTAGGGATTAGTAAAAAAGAAATGGTTGTGATTGGTGAAGGTATGGATGATATTCCACTCATTGAAGAAGTGGGTCTTGGGGTAGCAATGTGGAATGCCAGCTTCGAAGTGAAAAGAGCTGCGGACTGGGTAACACGTTCTCAAAACGAGAATGGGGTTGCCTACATGGTCAAAGAACATTTCAGAAAGCAGCAGCCAATTGAATTTTTGAGGAAAATGAATATTATCAAAAAATAATTTTTGAAGGTACCAAGGTTATAACTTTGGTATCTTTCTGTTTGCAATGATTTCCATTATATTGACCTTGAATTATTGATTTTGTACACTTAAGGAAGTTTAATTTGAGGTGATTGTTTTTGAGAATATCAATTATTGGGTTAGAGGATACAAGATTTGACCGGCCGCTCCAGTTGATAGCCAATTTGTTTTTTGAAGAATCATTGATTCTAAAAGAATATGATGAAAAAGCAGATATAAGCATAAAGTTTTCGATGCAAATAAACGAAATTGTGACAGTCTCGGCTGAATTAATCAGCCTTTCCGGAAAAAAGGTGACGGCAGAATACGAAAAAGAACTGCTGCCGGGTGTTTCAGATAAAGAAACCTTTAAACAAATAAAGAATGCAGTTGCCCATGTTTATTTAACGGTGCTGCAGGACTGTACCGGAATAATTCAAAAATGGGGGATTTTGACAGGCGTCAGGCCAACGAAGTTGCTCCATCGTAAAGTTCAAGAGGGGATCCCTAAGGAACTTGCCCATCAGCAGTTAAAGGATGATTATCTGATTACCGATGAAAAAATCAACTTAATGCAGCAGATTGTCGATCGGCAGTTGTCGGTCGTACCAGATTTATATTCACTGCAAAAAGAAGTCAGTATTTACATTGGGATACCGTTTTGTCCGACAAAATGTGCTTACTGCACCTTCCCGGCCTATGCCATCAATGGCCGCCAGGGGTCAGTAGATTCTTTCCTGGGTGGGCTTCATTATGAAATGAAGAAAATTGGTCAATGGTTACAGGAAAAAGGAATTCGAATTACGACAGTATATTATGGCGGAGGAACTCCGACAAGTATTACAGCAAAAGAAATGGACATGCTTTATGAAGAAATGTATGAATCATTCCCTAATGTTGAAAAAATTCGTGAGATTACGGTCGAAGCCGGACGCCCTGATACAATTACTCCTGAGAAGTTAGAGGTATTGAAAAAGTGGAAGATTGACAGAATTAGCATTAATCCTCAGTCATATACTCAGGAAACGTTAAAAGCAATTGGCCGGCACCACACTGTAACTGAAACAATTGATAAATTTCATTTAGCGCGTGAAATGGGGATGAATAATATCAACATGGATTTAATTATCGGACTACCTGGAGAGGGTCTGCCGGAATTTACCCATTCACTCGCAGAAACAGAAAAACTGATGCCGGAATCTTTAACGGTTCATACTCTGTCTTTTAAACGTGCTTCTGAAATGACTCAGAATCGGGAGAAATACAAGGTTGCCGAACGCGCTGAAGTCGAGAAAATGATGGGGCTTGCGCAAGTTTGGACAGATGATCATGGGTATGTACCGTATTATTTATATCGTCAGAAAAATATTCTAGGAAACCTTGAAAATGTCGGATACTCGCTTCCGAATCAGGAAAGCATTTACAACATTATGATTATGGAGGAACAACAGACCATTATTGGTATTGGCTGCGGTGCTGCAAGTAAATTTATCGACCCTGTTACTGGGAAAATTACACACTTTGCCAATCCAAAAGATCCGAAAACCTATAATGACAGTTTTGAAGCCTATACAGAAGATAAGATTAAAATCTTAAATGAGTTATTTACGGAAAAAGGGTCCCCTGCATAAAACTTGCAAGGGTCCTTTTTCTTTTAGGCTGTGTTAAAGGTGATGTTGATTTTTAAAACAAAGTTGATTGGAGCGGAAAGCAACAACCAATTTAAACAGAGACTTCTTGTGAAAAATTGCAATAGGCTTTTAAAATCAAAAAATAATCCATAAAATCAAAGAAAAATCCAGAAAATAATCAAATGGATAGAATAATCTGGAAGGTGATATTCAGAATTTTTATTGTTTTTGAAAAACAATCCTCTATATAACCTTACCAATTCTTAGATAAAATAAATATTAAGAAATAGTAATTTCCTAAAGCACTAAATCATTACAAAGGGAATTGAAAACGTTCCCAATTGAATTAAATTGAAGAAGGGTAGGGTATTTATATTCTTGTTTCATTGTTCAATCACCATAACGTGATCAGGAGGGGTAGTATATGAATATTGAAAAACGTACGATAGAATTTATTCCTGAATCAGAAAGACATGGCAGTGTCCGTAATTTATTTACCATTTGGTTCAGTGCGAATATGCAGGTAACAACTCTAGTTACCGGTGCTCTTGCGATTGAATTCGGATTAAGTATTTTTTGGGGACTTATAGCAGTTATTTTAGGAAACCTGCTTGGGGCGATTTTTATGGCTTCCCATTCTGTACAAGGACCAAAACTCGGAATTCCTCAAATGATTCAAAGTCGTGCCCAATTCGGGGTAGTTGGTGCTGTTATTCCACTTTTTGTTGTTATTCTGATGTATATTGGCTTTTTTGCCAGCAGCGGTGTGCTCGGTGCCCAAGCAATTAGCAGTGCATTTTCCATCCCTGTTAACTGGGGCATTGTGTTAGTGAGCATAATCTCACTTGTTATTACTCTTATTGGTTATGATTTAATCCATAAGTTGGAGAAATATTTTGCAATCATTTTTGCTATTGTTTTTATTTTTGTTACTGTTGAGGCTTTTAGACTTGAGATGCCGGCACATATTTGGGCACCAGGTCATTTTTCAGGAGGTACATTCTTATTAATGGTTAGTATTGCAGCAACATGGCAATTAACCTATGCTCCGTATGTAGCTGATTATTCAAGATATCTACCAAGTAATACCCCTTCATCCAAAACATTTGGTTATACCTATGCCGGTACTGTAATCGGAACAGTGTGGATGATGTCGTTAGGAGTTATTCTTACAGCACTTATTCCAAAATTTCTAGACAATTCTAGCTTAGGGCTTGCTAAACTTGTCGGACCGCAATTAGCTGTTATTATGTACGTGGTGATTGTGCTTGGAGTTTTAGCAGTAAATGTGCTAAACCTTTACGGAGCATTCATGTCAATTACGACAACATTGGAGGCATTTACAAAATTAAAAGCAACAACTAATGTCCGTTTTTGGCTAGTTTTTGCTACAGCCATTATTGGAACAGTATTAGCTATATGGGGAAATGGAAACTTTTTATCGAATTTTGAGAATTTTATCCTTTTACTTTCTTATTTTATGGTTCCATGGACGGCCATTAACCTAATCGATTATTACCTTTTACGACGCGGTGAATACAATGTTTGGGATGTTTTTGATGTAAATGGGCAGTATGGGAAATTTAATTGGATTGCCATTATCGCATATTTGATTTCATTCATTCTTGAAGTTCCATTCGTGAATACATCCATGTATGTTGGTCCAGTTTCCAAAGCATTGGATGGTACTGATATTGCCTGGATTGTGGGTCTAGCCGTTCCGTTGGTTCTCTATTATTATCCAATGAGAAAAAAAATTAATTTAAGCAATCCTATCATAACTAATAATCAAAAAGAAATGTAAGACGTAGTACTAGACTACATTAATTGGAAGGCTGACCTTTTGGGGTGGCCTTTTTCTAGTTTTGTTCTAAAAGTGGATACATACAAAGCTCCTTGTGAAATTCACGTTGCAGAGTATAATTTCCTATATAGATGGTATATGTATGAAAATATCGATTATATACTTTGATGTGGAAGGTTGATTAAATGCGTTTGTTAATAGCTGATAGGGATTCAACGGAACGGAATGGAATTGAATGGCTAGTCAAATCCTATTCAATGAGAATTTCGGATATCCATCAAAGTTCGGATATGGTGTCATTATTAAAAGAGTTGGAAGAATTTAAACCGGATTTACTCCTTGTAGAACTGGAGATGATCCCTTCTACAGGTTGGGAAACCTTTATTAATAAAATTGAAAAATTTGAAGGGGCGGTCATCGCCATAACAACAGAAGCAGTTTTTGAAAGGGCATGGCAAGCTATACAAATCCAATCATCAGGTCTGCTTTTAAAGCCATTATCACCTGAACGTATCAGACTAGTAATTTCTAAGGTAATTAACAGTAACAAAAATAATAAAATATCAGAACTAGATAAATGGACAGAGAAAGAACTATTGCCAAGATATTATAATTCCTTATTCATTGATGTAGAAGATTTTAGAGCGAATGTTATCGGAATATTGGTTTTGCAACCGGAAGACAAAAATGAAATAAGAGAGCTTTCAGAATGGCTGCAGGATTCTACCTCTTCTCAACAGTGGTACGTTTTGCCTTTAAGAGATCATATTGTTTGTCTTCTCCCCAATTATACTGGTGAAATGGTCTACGATGAAGGAAAACGAATATTTCGGGAAGCCATTAGAAGAAACAGTAGTAAATTATTTATAGTCGTTTCTTCGATTAATTACTCATCAACAACGATACACGACTGTTATGAAAAAGCGTTGCAATCTTTAAAAACAATATTCTTTAAAGGATATCAACAAATTGTAGAAGTTAAAAATACTCCTGTATATCTTGATATTGATCCTTTCTTAACATCAAACGAGCAACGGGAATGGATGGAAATGCTTGAAAAAGCAGACAAGCTAGGGATTAAACGTTGGTTGTACGGTAAGTTTACCGAATTTCTAGATGGATATCCTGACCCGGAATTGCTGCGTATTCGTTTGACTAGTATACTTGCCCAATTACGGCGCTTCATGAAAACCTATCAACTGGAAAAGAAACATCAGATGGAAATTTACTATCAGCAGATTTTTCAAACCATATTACATGAACCGGTTTTATTTAGAATTGTCCAGGAATTACTCCTTTTTACTTATGATATTTTTCAACAAGTGCAGAATCAAAGAGGGAATGCTTCAGGTGATTTTATTGAAAGAGGTCTACGCTTTATCGATGAAAATTATCGTCGTTCCGATTTGTGCCTGGAGGAAGTAGCCAACTTTGTCCAAAGGAGCCCAAGTTATTTTAGCCATATTTTATCCGAGAGAAGACAACAAACTTTCCGCCAATATTTAGCGGAAGTTCGTATTAAACAAGCCAAACATTTATTATCTACTACATCGCTGACGATTCGTGAAATTGCCTTTGCAATTGGGTACGATGATCCGAACTATTTTAGTCGGTTATTTAAAGAATATACGGGTTGTTCCCCGAGATTATGGAAAACGAAAAAATAAAAAGAATAAAGATAATTAGGTTAGAAAAAATTCCATATATTATGAAAATTTATTTTTATTCTGTCCATTTTCCGATATAATCGTATTGAGAAAACAATGGGGGGCGCTTTTAGGTTGTCGAATCATTTTGTAACTGAAAAGGTAAATGTAATTGTCAATGGCCGTGTAGCAACTGTCGAGTTAAATCGACCGGAAACATTAAATGCAATGGATATCGATTTAATTAGGGGCTTAGTCTTTAAGTTAAAAGAAATCAGTGACTCTGATGACATTGATATTGTCGTGTTAACTGGGAAAGGCAGAGCCTTCTCGGCAGGCGGAGATATTAAAATGATGCAATCGAATATTTATGAGAATGAATTTTTCTCTTTCATGGATTCAATTAGCGAACTGATTGTAACCTTGTACAGTATGTCCAAACTAACCATTAGTGCCGTCTCTGGAGCAGCAGCAGGCTTAGGATTTAGTTTGGCATTAGCCACAGACTATATTATTGCTGACCAGTCTAGCAAATTAGCGATGAATTTTATCGGCATCGGCTTAATCCCTGATGGTGGAGCTCATTTCTTTTTAGAGAAAAGGGTAGGAGAATTAAAAGCCAAACAGATTATTTGGGACGGGAAAAAATTAGATCCAAACGAAGCCTTGGCCCTTGGACTCATCCAGGAAGTAGCAGAAGGTGACATGAAAGAAGCGTTAGAGGCTAGAATTTTGGATTGGTTAAGCCGCCCTGTACAGGCGATGATTAAAACGAAAAAGATTTTAGCTGAAAAAAACCGCCCACAGTTGCTTAAGATTTTAGAATTAGAGAAATATGGGCAAATAAAAATGCGGCAAACACACGACCATCAAGAAGGAATTCAAGCATTTATCGAAAAAAGACAACCTAACTTTATCGGAAAATAATGTAAAAAAGAAGCCCTTGGGCTTCTTTTTTGATATGATTTAAGAATGAAAAAGTAAGAGTTTACCACTTGGAGAGATGACACGATGGGTTTTTTCTAGTAAGTTTTTTTCTAATAATAGTTTCGTACCTAATTCTTTTGCTGCATCATCATGATCCGCCTGGAAGGCTTCATCTAAAATCTTTTCCCCATTTGGTTCAAATGCAGTTAGTTTATACGTTTTCATCCTGAAATCCCCCTATTAATAGATTGTTACTATTATTTTTGCATAATTCTTGAAATTTAGCAAAATAAAAAAAGAAACTTTTCAACCGTTTTTCACGTACTAATGATAAAGGAGTGATGGAAAATTGGTACTTCAGCTTAAAAATGTGTCAAAGCGGTTTGGGCAGTTTACTGCTGTAAATGATTTATCGCTAATGATACCGGAAAAAGAGATGTTTGGTTTTTTAGGGGCTAATGGTGCAGGTAAAACAACCACATTCCGAATGATATTAGGATTGCTTGAACCATCTGACGGGAAAATAACCTGGGATGATAAAGAGATTGATTATTCAACTAGCCACTTGGTCGGCTATCTTCCGGAAGAAAGAGGCTTGTACCCAAAACTAAAGGTTCGGGAGCAAATTGTTTATTTAGCTCGTCTTAGAGGGATGCAAAAGGCAGAAGCCGTAAAGGAATTACATACTTGGCTAGAACGCTTTAAAATCCCGGAATATGAGAATAAAAAAATTGAAGAGCTTTCAAAAGGTAATCAGCAAAAAATTCAATTTATTGCTGCTGTTATACATAAACCAAAGCTGTTAATTCTGGATGAGCCCTTCAGCGGTCTTGATCCCATAAATGTAGAACTTTTAAAGGAGGCAGTGGTCTCCTTAAAGGAAAACGGTGCAACCATTGTGTTTGCCAGTCATCGGATGGAGCATGTTGAGGAAATGTGTGAGCATCTATGTATTTTACACAAGGGTAGTCCGGTTGTTCATGGGGCATTGAAGGAGATTAAACGCACTTTTGGAAAAAAGAATCTGATTATTCATGCCGATTTTTCATTGGATTTTTTAAAAAATCATTCCGGGGTGTTAAAGTCAAAAGTGACTGCCCAAGGAATTCATCTTCAGATTGAAGGGGAAATGGTAGCAGAACAGATTTTGAAGGAAATTGTCGGCAAAGGATTTATACGTAAATTTGAACTTGAGGAGCCTTCCTTAAATGATATTTTTATAGAGAAGGTAGGAGATTCCTATGAATAGTTTTTGGATTATATTATTCCATACCTATGTAAATAAATTAAAAACAAAATCCTTTCTTTTCACCACACTGTTAACAGTAGTAATAGTTCTCGCCTTAACAAACATTCATAATATTATTAATGCATTTGATAAAAATGATGGAAAAGAGAAGGTTGCTGTATTAGATGAAACTGGTCAGCTTTATGTACCTTTAAAGAAGCAACTCAGCACAATTAATAAAGAAATTACGCTTACCCTTTATAAAGGCAGACTAGAAAAAGCAGAAAAAGCAGTTGAAAAAGGGGATTACATCGCCATTATTCAGTTGCGTTATAATGAGGAGAAATTGCCGGAGGCTTCCTATAAGGCAATGAGTATTGCGGACTCCGCCCTTTTTACCGATCTGCAAACAAGTCTTCAGCAGGTTAAAACCATGCTCGCGGCCTCGAAGATTCAGTTAACACCTGCTCAGCTGCAAAAGCTGTATGAACCTGTATCGTTTAAGAAGGACGCCCTCGAGAAAAATGCGAAAACAGAAGAGGAATTAAATCAGGCAAGAGGACTAGTATATGTTCTGCTTTTCATCATTTATTTCTCGGTCATTATGTATGCGAATATGATTGCCATGGAAGTAGCCGTTGAAAAATCTTCAAGGGTCATGGAAATTTTAATTTCAAGTGTTTCGCCAATTAAGCAGATGTTTGCAAAAATTATTGGAATTGGTCTTTTAAGCCTCACTCAGCTTGCTATTTTTCTATCTGTCGGTTATGTCTCCTTAAAACAAAATATGGAATCCTTGAAGGAAGGATTTTTCGGTGTTTATGGTTTTGGAGATATCCCGGTTGAAACGATTTCCTATGCGGTTATTTTCTTTATTCTTGGCTATTTCCTTTACGCAACACTTGCAGCCTTTTTAGGGTCGCTTGTCAGCCGGATCGAGGATGTGCAGCAAATGATTACCCCGATGACTTTACTCGTTGTTGCTGGCTTTATGATTGCCATGTTTGGTCTTGGCAAGCCGGATTCATCTTTTATTACGGTTACATCCTATATTCCATTCTTTACCCCGATGATTATGTTTTTACGGGTTGGGATGCTAAATATTCCCTTCTTGGAATCGTTCATTGGAATCTGCATCCTTGTCGCAACTATCATCGCATTAGCAATATTTGGAGCACGTGTTTATAAAGGCGGTGTTTTAATGTATGGGAAATCCAATTCCTATAAAGATATTAAAAAAGCACTGCAATTAACAAAAAATAAATAATTTCCAAAAAAGAGTATCAGCCATTTGTTATTGGAGGGTACTCTTTTTTAAAAAATTCAATACAGAACGTGCATTCGGTTTTTGGAGATGTTAAAATAAAGAAAAGACAGTGAAAGGAAAATTTTATGAAGCAAATATCCTTTATCCATGCTGCTGACCTTCACTTAGATAGTCCGATGGTCGGGTTGAAATATTTGCCCGCTGATATTTTAACTAGAGTCAAGGAAAGTACGTTCACAGCTTTAAAAAGACTAACAGCTGAAGCAATTCTTCGCAAAGTCGATTTTGTCATTTTTGCCGGAGATTTATTTGACGGAGAAGACCGCAGCCTTCGAGCGCAATCCCGGTTTCGTACAGAAATGCTGAAGCTTGCTGAACATGATATACCTGTTTTTGTCGTCCACGGCAATCATGATCATTTAAACGGAACTTGGGTACAACTCGACATGCCTGAAAATGTACATATATTTAGCCATGAGGTTGAAATGAAGCCACTTGAAACCAAGAGCGGAACCCGCATTCATCTTTACGGTTTTAGTTATCCCGAACGCCATGTGTTTGAAAAGAAAATTGATGATTATCAAAAAATCGACGGTGCCGATTTTCATATTGGCATTCTTCATGGAAATGAAAGCGGCCGTGAGGAGCATGGTAACTATGCACCCTTTTCCATTAAGGATCTATTTGAGAAAAACTTTGAATATTGGGCGTTGGGGCATATTCATAAACGGTCGGTCTTATCTGAAAATCCGCCAATTCTTTATCCCGGGAATCTGCAGGGGCGAAATAAAAAAGAAAAAGGTCCAAAAGGCTTTTACCATGTAACTCTAAAGGATTCAGAGTCCAATCTTGAATTTGTAGAGACATCAGATATTGTTTGGGAGGAAGCAGTCGTTGATGCCTCTTCAGCAGAAAACTTTCATCAAATTTTTCAATTATGCCAAATGACTATAAATAGTCTAAGAAAAGAAAAAATAGGAACCCTTTTAACGTTATTTTTAGAAAATGTCCATTTAGAAAATGCAAAGGAAAAAAAGAGTTTAAATAATGAACTTTTAGAACTCCTTCTTGAAGAGGAGAAAGAGGAAAAAGAATTCGTATGGATCGTTGAACTGAGTGTAGCTGAAGATGTCCAATTGGATCGAGAGCATTTGCAGGCTGAGGCGAATTTTTATGCCGAAATGTTTAAAACCTTAGATGACCATACAGACGTTGAGGAAACGTTAGCCCCCTTGTATGACCATCGTTTAGGCAGAAAATATCTCTCGAATTTAACGAATAGCAACCAAAAAGAAATAGTTGAAAAAGCAGAAAAGCTTTTAATTAGCTTACTTTATCAATCATAAAGAAGGGAGTGAGTTTATTTGAAAATTGTTGAGATTCATATATATGGGTATGGTCAATTGGAGAATATGCAAATCAAAAACTTAGCCGATTTTCAAGTGTTCTTTGGAGAAAATGAAGCGGGCAAATCTACGATTATGGCCTTTCTTCATGGAATTTTATTTGGTTTTCCAACTAAGCAACAATCTTCTGAACTGCGCTATGAGCCGAAACATAGTGACAAATATGGCGGAAGAATTAGAATCATTCATGATGATTTTGGTTCTGCTGTCATTGAGCGGGTCAAAGGGAAATCCACTGGAGATGTAAAGGTATCATTGGAAGACGGCAGATTAGGTGGAGAAGAGCTTCTTAAGGAATTATTGGGGAATTTTGATAAAGGCTTATTTCAAGCGATTTTTTCATTTAACCTAAATGGGTTACAGAACATTCATCAAATGAAAGGCGAAGAGATTGGAAAGTTTTTATTTTCCGCTGGTACATTAGGAACAGAACGACTATCAGAAGCGGAAGCAGTCCTGCAAAAAGAACTGGAAACACGCTTTAGGCCAAGCGGGAAAAAGCCATTGCTAAATGAAAAATTACAAGAGCTCCATGCACTAAATGGAGAGTTGAAAAAGGCTTTAGCTAAAAATGATGAATATGATTCTTTCATTAAAAAACAGGAATCCATTCAAGAGGAAATGGCAGGCATTCACCACCAGCTGTCAGAAATGCAAGAAAGCAATGAAAAATTGAATGAGTGGAAAAAAATACATTCACTTGTCAAAGAAGAATTATGGACGAAAAATGAGCTCGCTGATCTAGGAGAAATTCAATTTCCTGCCCAAGGGATCGAGAGGTTTGAGAGAGTAAATCAGTTGCTTTACCCGTATAATGCTCAAATCAAAAGCCTGCTTGAGAGAATTGAAGGCTTGAAAAAGGAATTGGCAGCTATTAGGCCAGACGATTTATTCCTTGAACACGAATCCACGTTAATGACAATATTGGATCAAATCCCTCTATTTGACCAGTTAGAACTGGAGAAACAGCAGTATCTTTCAAAGCTTCAAGATTATCAAGGTAGACTTTCTGAAACACTTGACCGCCTTCATTTGCCGGTAAAGGGAGAGGAAATTCTTTCCCTTAATACAAATATCTACGTAAAGAATGAAGTGGAAGTAGTAGCGAGCCGTGGCAAAAAGCTTAATGAAATGAAACAGGAATTGGAAGAGAGGTTTCAGGAAGAAAAAGCTGCTCTTGAAAAGCTTGAGATAGAGGTAGAATCAGCGGAAAGCCAGGTTCTTCCCCAAAAAGAAAGAGTCCTGCTTGAGGAAAAACTAAATGGGGAGGACAAAAAAAGTTTAGAAAATGAACTAAATTCAATTAAAGACAAAATTGAATTTTATCATCTTGCCAATGAACGTGAACAAAATGAATGGAAAAGACTCCAGAAGCAAAAGAAGCTTCAATTTCTTCTGTTTGAATTCATTTTACTTGGACTAGTATTCTACGGAATTTTTACAAAGCAATCGGGATTAGTATTTATCGGTATTTTTGCCGCTTTATTAACCGGAGTTTTAATGGTAAAAAGCTTCAATCGACCAAAAGGACAAGATTCCAATCCAACTTTAGATTCTTTGAAGGAAAAAGAGAAACAAGTAATCCAAAAGCTAGGTTCAGCAGAATATGCAAACTTTATGAAACTTCAGGAGCAATTACTTCTGGATAATCGGCGGAAGGAACAGTTACAAGGGTTGCAAATGCGACTTGAGCAGCAGAATGACCAATATGATAAGGTAATCTCCAAATTTGAAGCCTGGGAAATTGAATCGGCAAAATATAAGGAAAGTCTTTTTACCCTTGCCAGCCAACTGAAGATTCCTGAATATATCGCCATGGCGCATTTACGCGAGGCTTTCGGGCTTATAGAACAATATAAAACGCTATGGAGAGAAAAGAGCCATCTGCAAGAGCGTGTTTCACAAATCAAGGAAAAACAACTATCCATAGGGAATAGTCTTGAATTATTTGCAAATCGTTATTTATCGGAAGTTCATATGGATCTGCATAAAAAAGGCTATGCTCTCAGGGAGAAATTAAAGGTTGAACATGAGAAAAAGATAATGAGTCAAGAGAGACTAGCAAAACTCCTGGATTTAGAGCATGAATTAACACAAAAGAAACGGGAACAGTTGCACTTAAAAGAAGAAATTACAAAGCTTTTTGATGAAGCTGAGGCCAGCAATGAACAGCAATACTACGAACTGGGGGTAAAAGCTGAAAAACAAGCGAAGTTTAAAGAAAGATTAAAGGATATTCAAAAGCAGCTCCAGTTTTCAATAATTACTGAACCCGAGCGTGAGAGCTTTTTACACCTTCATAATATTGAAGAAATGGCAGTGGAACAGCAAAAAGAAGCCATCCGTTTAAAAGAAAGACTGACAGCACTGCAAGAGGAAGATGCCTCTATAAAATATGAGATTCAGGTCCTCGAAGAGGGTGGTATTTATTCTGAGCTTCTTCATCAATTTAAACAGAAAAAATATGAACTGGAAGAATTGGCAAAGGAATGGTCTGTTTATTGCCTTGCTCAAGATATTCTAGCTAAGACGGTTGAAAAGTATAAAAATACATACCTGCCAAGAATGCTGTCTAAAGCGGAGGAGTATTTGTTTTTTTTAACAGAGGGGAGATACCATCGAATTCATCTTCAAAAGTCGGGGACTGGCTTTTTAATTGAAAGGCAGGATTACACGATTTTTGAGGCAAATGAACTTAGCCAAGCCACTACCGAACAAGTCTATGTTTCTATAAGGCTTGCCTTGGCCACCACACTTTATGAAAAATATCGTTTTCCGATCATCATTGATGATAGCTTTGTAAATTTTGATGCCAGAAGAACGCAAAAAATCATTGAACTATTAAAGAATCTAAAACAAAATCAAATTTTATTTTTTACCTGCCATACCCATTTGCTTTCGAATTTCTCATATGAAAATATTCTCTTGCTAAATAAAGGGATTGTAGAGATTCCTTCATAGGGTGATAGACCAATATGTTATACTAGGTTTCATAGGAAGGGGCGTTGGAATACTATGAGTAAAGGAATTCTATATTATAATGTCGGTGACCAGGTTGAATTGTTTTTACTGATTAAAAACGCCACGAAAGGAACGGCTAGTAATGGCAAGCCTTTTTTGACGCTTATATTGCAAGACCAAAGCGGGGAAATTGAGGCTAAACTTTGGGATGCCGGTGAAGAAGATGAGAAAAACTATGCACCTCAAAATATCGTAAAAATACTTGGGGAAGTTCAAAATTATCGTGGCAAAAGTCAGTTAAAAATTAGACAAATTCGCAAATCAGGACCGAATGACCATGTTAAGCTTGATGACTTTCTTGAGGCTGCACCACTAAGTCAAGATGAAATGTCCAGCAAACTGACTCAATATATTTTTGATATGAAAAATCCTAATATCCAAAGAATTACAAGACATTTAATTAAAAAGCACCAGGAAGCTTTTTTAGTCTATCCGGCGGCAACAAAAAATCATCATGAGTTTGTTTCCGGTCTGGCCTACCATGTTGTCAGTATGCTCGATTTGGCCAAGGCTATTTCCTCCTTGTATCCTAGTCTTGATCGGGACCTTCTTTATGCAGGGGTTATTTTACACGATATGGGGAAAGTTTTAGAGCTTTCTGGACCAATCTCAACGGTGTATACGATTGAAGGAAATCTCCTCGGCCATATTACCATCATGGTGAATGAAATTGGCAAAGCTGCCAAGGAATTAGGAATTTCCGGGGAGGAAGTATTAATTCTTCAGCATCTTGTTCTTAGTCATCATGGAAAAGCTGAATGGGGAAGCCCGAAACCTCCGCTCATTAAAGAAGCAGAGATTCTTCATTATATCGATAATTTGGATGCAAAAATGAACATGCTTGACCGTGCACTTGAAAGAGTAAAGCCCGGGGAATTTACAGAGCGAATTTTTGCCTTGGATAACCGCTCCTTTTATAAGCCAGTGTTTCACAAATAAAGATAGCCCAAAAGGGTTATCTTTTTTATTTGGATAAGAATAAATTCTTGAAATACGAATACATTGTATTAAAAACATGGACAACCAATCGTGGAGGGAGTAATAAATATGTCTATTCCTATTTGGGTATTTGCAGTGGTGGCAGGAATCGTAATTAGTGCTTTAATGGCTATTAAGACCGGCAGGGAGGAACACCAGCTGGAAATGGAGAGCATTGAAAAGGAAGGGGAAATCTATCTAGAGCGCCTGGAAAAGGAAAAGGAACGGCGTGAAGGAGAAAAAGCTGCAGGAGTATAAGAATAGGAAAGAGTGACTCACAAACGGAGTCACTCTTCTTTGATATCATTTATTATTGCTGTGGTGCAGCAGTTGTTGTTTCCGGTTTAAGAGCGTCTTTAAGGTCTTTGTCAGAAACAGTTACGTCTGCAGCTTTTAATTCATTCTGCATTGCTTTATTGATGTCATCATTTGTTAATTTTGAGGATTTTACTTGATATTCAAGTTCTTTCTTCATTTGATCAAATGATTTTTTCTTTTTCTTGTCTGTAACTTGGATAATATGATAGCCAAACTGTGATTTAACTGGTTCGCTAATTTCATTAATCTTTAGGGCATATGCAGCTTTTTCAAAGGCAGGATCCATTTTTCCGGTGCCAAACCAGCCTAAATCGCCGCCGTTTTGAGCGGAACCTGGATCTTGTGAGTATTTCTTAGCCAGGTCTTCAAATTTTTCGCCTGCATCCAATTTTTTCTTAACCTCTTTTGCTGTTTTTAAATCGTTTACAAGGATATGGCGTGCCTTAATTTCTGGCTGATATTTAGCATAGGCATCTTTTAATTCTTTGTCAGTGACTTTGACGTCTTTCATGGCCGCTTTTTCCTGCATCATGCCAACCTTCATGGTTTTCTTTAAGTCAGCTTCACTTTTATATCCATATTGTGCAAGTGCAGCCTCAAAATTAGACCCAAGCTGTTCTTTTAATTGTGCAACTTTGGTGTCCAATTCTTTGTTTGTCACGTTGTATTTCTTTGCAAGAACTTTTTCGTAAACTAACTGTTGCAGAGCTTGATTCCCAATCTTGTCTTTCATGGCTTGATAAAGCTCTTCTTTTGTTACGTCTCCGACCTTGCTTTTTGCTACGGTATCAGATGAACCCGATTGATTACATGCACTTAATGCAATAACCCCGCTGGCTAACGTAAGGGCTAATAACCATTTTTTCACGATGAACCTCTCCTAAACAGTAAATTCTTGTGGCACACATAACTTGACCACAACCTATACTATAACATAAAAGGGAATAACAGCAAAAATTTAAGCCATTGAAGTTGGGCTTTTATCAGAAATTTTCATCGAGCCTAGGCGAAATGAGCATTGCTTGAATAGGATATCGTAATCGGCATGAAGGAGGGAAACATATGACAGGTGCAGCTGGAGCATACGGTGGAGGATTTGCGTTAATCGTTGTCCTTTTCATCTTATTAATTATCATTGGAGCGGCTTGGGTTTATTAAAAGCCAAAATTAAAAGCGATGAGGTATCTCATCGCTTTACTGTTTATGACGAATTTACTTACTCGTCATGCTGGAGATAAAAGAGTATTATGTATACAAAATCTCCACGTATGACGATACAAGTAAAATGGTAATGAGGACATTTATGGTCCGAAATACCTTATGCTGCCGATCTTCTGGAATTTCCTTTTGAATACAAAGGGAATTAGTCATTTTATTTACATAAAACAGGATAAAGATAGCAAAGACAATAAAAATGGAGATCATCGACGATTCCCTCCTTGTTGTTCATCAGTATACTCTTACTACAATATCAAAAAATGTTAAAAAAAGATAGTCTAAAAGAGTGAAAGAAAAAAAGCCTTTGATATTTCAAACACGATTAGCTAAAATGCTGTAAAGCGATAAAATAAAAAATTGTTTACCTTCTGGCAGAAAAGGTAAATAATGAACATAAAAGTATTGATTTGGAATGAGGTAAATCCAGTGGAGAATCACGAATTACTAAATAAAATTCAGTTGCTTGAGTATCATCAAAGACTTCTTCTAACATTAATCAACAATCCTAAACAGGATTTTTACAGGATGATCATTGAAAAAGGCCTTTCAGAACAAGAAGTAAGAGAATTCATGCAAATTTGTGACGAATTGAGCATAAAAATGGAAGAACAAAAAGCGGAAGGATTTATTTATTTTCAACCGCTTTTTACCGAGTTTTTATATTTATTACCTGAAAAATTAGATAGTAAAGAAGTAATTCTGGCTTGCTCTTCCCAGGGACTTTATTTACCGCTTATGAAGGAATTGAATAAATACATATACGCTGATTAGACTAGTTCTTGCTCTGATTTTGCTTTTCTTAGTTTGCCGTCTTGCTCCGTAAATTCACTTTCAATATTATGGAAAGAACGTTCGAAAATTTCCATGAAATCATCCCCGTAAATATTTCGAACAATCGCCATCATTTCAATGATGTCTGGAAACTTCCCATATAGATCTCGAAGTGGGAGGGCACCGGTATAAACGGCGTTACTGTTTGGCTCATATGTCTCCATCAATTGAAGCAATACATTTTCCCCTTCAGGCGTAAGTTGGATATACGTATTCCGCTTATCGTTTTCCTTTTTTGAGAATTTAAGCAAGCCTCTTTCTTCTAACTTTTTTGAAAAATTAAACGCTGTGGAGACATGCATAACCCCGAATTTTGCCACGTCGGAAATGGAGGCACCATTTAGATGATAGGCAATCCATAGGATATGATGTTCGTTAATATTTAAATCAAACGGTTTTATCCACTGTTGCCAATCCTTCTCAATTGACTTCCACAAAGCTTTACTTAATTGAGCAATTCGCTGGCTAAAAAGCATCGCTTCTTTCATAGAATATTGTTTCTCTGACATCCCCAATTTCACCTACTTTTTTATTTCTCTATTATCATTATGCCAATAAAATAAAAATTAATAAAGATATAAATTTACAAAATCTTTAGAAATTACAATAATGTTGCTAATTTTTTGATAATTTTTTAGAAACAAAGGGTCTTGAAAAATTCTTATCCCTATTTTACGTGTTTTACGAATTAATTCCAACCTTTTGAATATTCTATTTTTAAAAAAATTCCCGATCAGCTATGAATCCACAAGTGGATTAAATTGACAGGTTAATAGGCTGGAACAGAAAATGGGAAATATTATATAAAGAAAAGAACCCAAGGGGGTTCTTTTCTAGATCATTTTTGAATAACAGACGGTGATGCCAACTTTGTTCTTTTTACGACTGATTGAGCAACTGGGAATAAGATCACCATAGCAACAGTATTTACAACAGTTGCAGGTAAAACAACTGCAGCAAAAAGTCCAACAAATGGCCCAGGTAATCCAACAATTACCAAAGCAGACGATAAAAAGACAGTTCCAGATACTAATGTACCAAGAGCTGTTAAAACAGCAGCACTAATAACGGAATTACGGAATTGTTTTAAAGCTGTAAATAGGCCAAAAAACACAGAAGCTGTGACAAGTTTATCAATGATATTTGGAATTTGACCTCCTGGGAACCCAGTGGTTAATGCAGAAATAATTCCTGTAACGATGGCTAAAAGTAATACATTCTTAAACTCAGGAAATAAAATAATTCCTAAAAACATCATTAATAACATCATGTCGGGCTTCATACCTAAAAATATTGGCGGAATTACCGCGTGTAAAACAGCCCCAATCCCCACTAATAATGCTAAAGCTACCAGATTCTTTGTATTCATTTCTCAACTCTCCTCTTCTAATCTCTGCTATTGGTTTCTCCTGCAGTGCACTCATTGCCTGCAGCGAAAAACTTGAAATCATTATACCACATTATCATTAAAATGATAAAGAAATAATTTTCAGAGAATTTAAAAATCAAAGGTGATTTTTGATTCCAGATGCCATTTCCTGCAGGATTGCAGGTGTATAATCACTTTGGTTATTCTTCCATACTGCACCAAAACCATCACCTTTGCCATACCGCGGAATTAAATGCATATGATAGTGGAATACTGTTTGTCCTGCCTGTTCGCCATTATTATTCACCGTATTTAAACCAACAGGTTCAAATTCCTGCTTTAAGGCTTTAGCAATTTCCGGGACAACTTCGAAGAGGTTTCGGGCGATTTCAGGTGTTAACTCGAATACATTTTCTTTATGTATTTTCGGTATAACGAGCGTATGGCCCTTTGTGACTTGGCTAATATCTAAAAAAGCCAATACATGTTCGTTCTCAAATACTTTAGCGGACGGGATTTCACCATTAACTATTTTGCAAAAAATACAATCGCTCATTTTTCGCACAACCTTTCTAAATGTTTGTTTGTCTTATTTTACCATGGTGGGGGGCAATACAAAAGAAAAGAGCAGAATCCGTATAGGATTCCGCCCTCTCGAAGGGGAATTGCTTCAATTGGAACGTTCATTTAGGAGTGTTCTTTGATAAACACCTCATTTGTCCTTAGAGTGTTTTTATAAAGAAACATCATTGTTCAAGCTGACCATCCCCTATGTTGTTTTTATATGTTTTCCCAACTTATAAAAACAAGAAGCGATCTGCGGTAAACACCTCATTTGTTAGTTTATTTGTGAATAAACCTTGGTGTTATGAACTCAAAATGGTTTCATGCACATTGTACAAAACAACCATCCCCTTATTTTGAAACGAATTAGAAGCTACTTGTTTGAAAGGAAATTGTCTTTAACAGACACCTCATTTCAAGTTTTGATGAATTTCTTCATCGAAGTAAGTTGTTTCCCCTTCGAATATTATGATAACCAGTTTGATGACTTATATACAAAAAAAGATAAAAAAATTGAATTTCTATTTTTATCGTGGCCAATTTGTTAAAATGAAAGGAAATATCATGCAATGGAAGGACGTTGTACATGTCTTTATTAACGATTGAACACCTTGTCGGGGGATATACAAAAAACCCCGTTCTAAAAGATGTTTCATTTGAAGTAAAGGAAAAAGAAATCGTTGGACTTATTGGCTTAAATGGTGCCGGAAAAAGTACCACGATTAAACATATTATTGGATTAATGGAGCCAAGAAGCGGTGAAATAAAAATTAAGGGTCAAATTTTTACGGACAATAAAGAAGCGTATCGAAAACTGTTCACTTTTGTTCCGGAAACTCCCATATTATATGAAGAGCTTACATTGGATGAACATTTGCGGTTAACCGCGATGGCTTATGGTCTTAATGAAACAGAGTATAAGTCGAGGGTCGCACACTTGCTTTCTGAATACCGAATGGAAAAACGTTTAAATTGGTTTCCAGCCCATTTTTCAAAAGGGATGAAGCAGAAGGTAATGATTATGTGTGCCTTTTTAGTTCAGCCCGCCCTTTATATTGTCGATGAACCATTTGTAGGCTTGGATCCGCTTGGTATCCAATCACTACTGGATATGATGAAAAAAATGAAAGAAAACGGAGCAGGAATTCTTATGTCGACCCATATCCTTGCCACTGCTGAGAAATATTGCGACCGGTTTGTCATCCTGCATGAGGGGAAAATCAGGGCAAAGGGGACCTTGGCTGATTTACGTAAGGAATTTTCCATGCCGGATGCGTCTTTAGATGATTTGTATATTCAATTAACAAAGGAAGAAAAATATGTTTGATGAAAAAAGTCTTTGGAATCAGCGTTTTGGACGCCGGCTTAAGGATTTAGGAAGTTATCTGCGCTATATTTTTAATGGTCATCTTGTAATTGTCTTGGTATTTTTAGCAGGGGGAGCCGCTTTTTATTATCAGAAATGGATTGAAACGCTGTCGGCCGACTTCCCCGCCGAACTGATTATCGCTGTTCTAATTGGGCTTTTTTTAACCTATAGTCCTGTTTATAATTTTTTACTGGAAGCAGACCGGGTTTTTCTACTGCCTCTTGAAACCCGTCTTCGAGGTTACTTTTTGCGGTCGGTGATTGCAAGCCTTGTTTTCCAAGGATATATTCTCCTAATGGTTCAAGCTGTTCTGATGCCCATGTATGCTCATGTAAGTCCTAATGGTTTTCATTCTTTTTTACTGTTTTATGCAGTACTATTGATTATCAAAGCATGGAACTTGGTGGTAAGCTGGAAAATTCACTATTTTGTTCAGCCCTCGATTTTCCGTTGGGACATGGTTGTGCGCTATTTTATCAATGCTGTTTTTACCTTCTTACTATTTAAACAAGCTAATATTGTTATCCTGTTGATTATGTTGGTCGTGATGGGATTCTACTATTGGTCGTTTCGGGCTCGGACAAGAAAGCTCGGGCTGAAATGGGACATGCTGATTGAACAGGAAGAGAAGAGAATGGCTTCTTTTTATCGTCTGGCAAATCTGTTTACAGATGTACCGAAGTTAAAGGATACGGTAAAAAGAAGGAAATGGTTAGATCTTTTCTTGAAGAGAATTAGTTTTATCCAAAAAAATACTTATTTATTTCTATTTTCACGGACGTTTTTGCGTTCCTCAGATTACCTGGGTCTGTTTATTCGCTTAACAGTCATTGGAGCTCTCGCGTTGTATTTTATTTCTTTTGGTTTTGGGCAAATTGGCTTGGCCGTTTTATTCTTATATTTAACCGGTTTTCAGCTGCTGCCGCTTTGGAATCATCATCAAAACAAACTATGGGTGGATCTTTATCCGGTTGCAGCGCAAGACAAGACGAATGCTTTTCAGTCGTTATTGATGGTTATTCTGGTGTTGCAAGCCTTCCTGTTTGCTTTATTTATTTTACTAAAAGGGGAAATCGTAATTGCAATGCTTGAACTCGCTGCAGGACTGGTGTTTTCTTACTTGTTTGTTTACCTTTATAGTAAGAAGCGGGTAAGGGCTTGATAGGTGATTTAGCTGGGGTGGAATGTATTTCGGTCAAAGTGGAAAGTAAAAAAGCCTAACTGGAAAGTATACCAGTAAAAGTAGAAAGTAAGCATGAATAGGGGGATCTTCGAGCAAGGAAATTCCCCAAAATGGATTTGAAATTACCTTCGCCAGGCAAATGCCTGGCGTTTTTGAGTGGAGAAATGGTTATTAATGGGTGTAACCATAGAGGTGGAAAGTATTTCGGTCAAAGTGGAAAGTAAAAAAGCCTAACTGGAAAGTATTTCAGTAAAAGTAGAAAGTAAGCATGAATAGGGGAATCTTCGAGCAAGGAAATTCCCCAAAATGAAGTGAAATTAACTTCGCCAGGCAAATGCCTGGCGTTTTTGAGTGGAAAAATAGGTGTGAACAGGGAAGTGGAAAGTATCTGGAGCAAAGTGGAAAGTAAAAAAGTCTTACTAGAAAGTATTTCAGTAAAAGTGGAAAGAAAAATATAGGAAGAGAACCCAAAGGCGAACTCCATGCCTATTTAAGTTCAAAAAACGTTCAATAAAATAAACTTTTTATGAAGGGGAATTAAAATAAAAAGGAGAAACCATAAAAAAAAGAAAGGAATGATTCTATTGGACCTAAAACCCTGTGCCATACCCCCAATTATCCCCAAACTAGAGGCTGCAATTAGAGCACTTCCCACTGATTACCCTTCATTACTGGCAATACTGCAAGATCATAATAATGAAATGCGAGGATATAAAGGCCAAAAATCACTCGTGTTCTATTTAGACCAGCTTCCCAAGAAAAAATATGATATCATCCACGATCTTCGGCTCTTCGATGGAAAATATTTTTTTCAAATCGATATCCTTCTAATATGCACTTCATTCGCACTCATCATTGAAGTGAAAAATAGGGGCGGAGAAATCATTTTTGAAAGGAATTTCAACCAAACCACCCTTAAACAGGGCAATAAAAGAACAAGGATATCCAACCCAGTCCTTCAGGCAAAGACACAAGCTGAAAAGTTGAAGAAATGGCTGCAAGAGCATAATTGTCCCATGTTGCCTGTCCTGTACCTTTTTGTAAATAGTAAAGAGGAGACAGTTATTATAACAGAAACCCATAATTACGAAATTAACCGAAGGATCTGCAATAGTGAGGGTTTATTGGAGAAAATTGAATCAATTGAAAGAAGCAGTCATGAAAGGATGGATGCAAAGGATTTAAAGAAAATCACGCGTCTTTTACTGGCAAGCCATGTACCTGAAAATTACAATATCCTTGAAAAATATAATATTTCCCCAAAAGTTCTTCTTACAGGAGTCCGTTGCCCCAAATGTGAAACCCGCCCAATGAATTATATATACGGAAAATGGATTTGTCCTAACTGTGGAATGAAGTCTAAAGATGCACATCTCCAGCACATAAACGATTATTTTCTTCTAATAAAGCCCACCATTACAAATTCTGAACTTCGACAACTCTTAAAAATTGATTCCATTAAAATTGCAAATAATATCCTTACTAACTCGAAACTTCCCTTTACAGGAAAGTTTAAGGACCGCGTTTACCATCAACCCAAGAATTGAAACCTTTTTAAAGAGATTTTCGTAAAATATGTAAGGCCATAAAAAAGGTTGTGTTTTCATGAATGATTACGAATTAAAGATTTATGATGAGGTAACGGATTGGAAATTTAAAATCACGAAACGCTCGGGTATGGTAAATAGATTTTCGAAAAAAGCTCAGGGGAAAATAAACGGATTGATTCCGGAGAAAGTTCATCAGGTCGTCACAGAGAGCATCAAAGCAATGGTAAAAACAACGTTATTTGGTTCTCAAATAACTACGAATAAACATCAAGCAAACGGCCACACCCTAAAAGTACGGGATGAATTAATGCGCAAGAAAACGGCAGCCTTTCAAAAAACCGCACTGCTTGAGGGAGCGGGAACTGGTGCGGGCGGAATCTTACTAGGACTTGCAGACTTTCCATTGCTGCTTACAATCAAAATGAAATTTCTTTTTGAGGCAGCTTCCATTTATGGCTTTAACACAAATGAGTATGAAGAAAGGCTGTTTATTCTTCATGTTTTTCAGCTGGCATTTTCAAGTGATGAGGTCCGAAGGGAAACCCTTAAGAGTATCGAAAATTGGGAGGAGCGAAAGCAGGTTCTCA
Source organism: Neobacillus sp. GCM10027624 (assembly GCF_042675345.1). Taxonomy (NCBI): domain Bacteria; kingdom Bacillati; phylum Bacillota; class Bacilli; order Caryophanales; family Bacillaceae; genus Neobacillus; species Neobacillus sp. GCM10027624. The sequence goes on along the minus strand of NZ_JBHTHD010000022.1, from coordinate 67,091 downwards.
TGGAAATGGATTGGCGCAAGTTTCAGCAGGAATATCGCGATTACATCGATTTTGCCAAAATGCTGCAGCTCGTACCAGGAATCGGTGCTTTTGTCGGTGCCTATGCCAATAACAATCTCCTCAAGCATTTAGGTGAAACAGCAATGAATGCCTATAGGTTGCGGATATTAAATAAAGCCCCTGAACTATAAAAAAATGTTCAGGGGTTAACTATTACTCTTGGTTATGAATCTGAATAGCCGCTGTACCTAGTGTTTTTGCAGCGATGAGCATTGCTTTTTCATCAATATCAAATTTAGGATGATGGTGCGGAGCTGGTTTTTCTACTCCTTCCGGTCTTGCCCCAGTGAAAAAGAACGTACCTGGAACCCTTTCCAAATAATAGGCAAAATCTTCACCGCCCATTTGCGGTTCAGTTTCCTCAATCATTGAGACCTCCGGAACCTCTTCAGCACAGGTAATAAGAAAATCTGTTTCCTTTGCATGGTTCACAACAGCTGGATAGCCTCTTTCATACAAGAATTCAAAACGGCTGTCTGCAAGGTAACACGTTCCATGGATGATTCGTTCCATTTCTTTTTCAATAAATGAGCGAATCTCTTCGTTAAATGTTCGCACTGTACCGACAAGCTTTGCTTTATCAGCAATGACATTAAAGGCGTTTTGGGCAGTAAAAGAACCTACCGTTACCACCGCTGATTCTACCGGATTTACTTTTCGGCTGACAATTTGCTGGAGATTTATGACCAGCTGGGATGCGGTAACAATTGCATCTTTCGTTTTGTGCGGCTGGGCACCGTGACCGCCCTGACCTTGGATATCAATTTCAAACCGATCTGCTGCAGCCATGAATGGGCCTGTTCGGTATTGAATTTTACCAGTAGGCTCGCTGGCCCATAAATGGGTTCCAAAAATAACATCTACTCCCTCTAAGCAGCCATCTTCAATCATCGAAATTGCCCCGCCCGGTGCGTATTCTTCTGCATGCTGATGAATGAATACATAATTACCGGCTATTTCATCCTGAAGTTCATTTAAAGCTTTTGCAAGAAATAACAGTGTTGCTGTATGACCGTCATGTCCGCATGCATGCATAACACCAGGAACGGTTGATTTATAGGGAACATCCTTTTCATCTTGGATTGGCAGGGCATCAAAATCTGCCCTTAATGCAACGGTCTTTCCTGGTTTTTTTCCATAAACCTTGGCGACCACTCCATTACCGCCAACATTTCCTTTTACCTCAATACCGAGTTTTTCATAAAAATCTTGAATGAATTTTGCTGTTTGATACTCTTTAAAGGATAATTCTGGATGCTGATGCAAATAGCGGCGAACTGAAACCATATCATCATAGTAACCTTCTAATTTAGCAAAAAGCTTATTAAGCATGAAATCCCTCCAAGAATATTTACTATTTTCATACTATTTTACCACTTTTTAATACATATGTAGAACCATTGAAAAAGAGGCTGAATCATTCAGCCCCTTTCCGACTTATATTAAAAACATTGCTACTATCGTTGTGACAACTAAACCTACTAAAACAGGGACAAGGTTTCGTCGTGCCAGTTCGAACGGGTCAACATTACAAATGGCGGCAGCAGGGATTAACGCCCACGGGACTAGAGTTCCGCCCCCTACCCAAATGGCGGCAATTTGCCCAAGAGCAGTAAGCGTCGCAGCACCTTTGCCAATTGCAATTGCAAACAGATGGGCAACAGACCCGGCAAGGGAAATTCCTGAGAAGCCTGAACCATCCAATCCTGTGATCGCACCCACGGTTGTCAATGTAACAGCGCCAACAGCTTTACTTAATGGCACGATATTGGCTAATGCTACACCAAGATCATTGACAATACCCTGCGAGCCTTTTGGTAAAAAGTCCCCAATGATTTTGGTAAATCCAGCATCGCCTAAATAAAAGAATGCTGCGATTGGGATTACCGGACCAAATACTTTAAAACCAAACTGAAATCCCTCTATTAAATATTGGGTCGTTTGTTCCAGACCCTTGCCCTTATGACCTGTCATCGTAATTAATAACAAAATAAGGATGGAGGTGCCGCCAATTAAAGCGGTTGCATCACCGCCCTGCAATTTAAGGATGGACATAGCTGCCACGTCAGCTGCAAAAAGAAGGGGAACTAAGATTGCAAAAAAGCGTTTTTGGGCAGTGGATAAAAGGGTTGGTCTTTCAGAGGTTTCCGTACTGGATTCATCTACAACGGAAGAGTTGAGTGTGAGTGTACCTCGTTTCATATCCCTTTTAATAAAGTAGAAAGCGGTTAAGGTTGTTACAAGCCCCATGACAAATACTAATGGGATACTTGCATCAATTACATCCTGAATGGGAAGTCCGGCGGCATCAGAGGTTAATTTCGGTGCAGCTTGAATAACAAAGTCTCCTGATAGTGCAATTCCATGACCAAACAGATTCATTGCCATTGCAACAGCAAGTGCTGGAAGTCCGGCCCGAATCGCAACAGGAAGGAGGACAGCTCCTAACAAAGCCACAGCCGGAGAAGGCCAGAAAAACCATGAGATAATCATCATCAAAATACCAATAGTCCAATAAGCAAGAGTGGGGTTTCGGATTAATTTTGTAAAAGGAGAAATCATAACATCGTTAATTCCGGTATCTGTTAAGGTCTTACTCATTCCAACTATTATCGAAATAACTAAAATAGTAGATAAAAGCTCTGATATAGCATAAGCAAAACTGTTAAAAATACTGCTGACAGAAGCACTTAATGAACCGGTGGCCGTAATCGCAATTAAGAAAATCCCAGCGATACAGACAAGGGTAGTATCTCTTCTCATCACCATAAAACCAATGATCAAAGCAATAAAGACAACATATATCCAATGGAGAGCCGTGAGCTCAACTAGCATAGTACTAACCTCCTTTCATTCACCCAAAGGCGAATAGGGTCATTCGCCCTTAGATGTATTTACAGAATATGAAAAAACACCAAAGTGGTGAGAGGAGGCGTAAGAAAAATTTTAGGGATTAAGCTTTTAAGGAAGGGCTGTGTTAAAGGACGATGTTATGTTTTAAACAACGTTGATTGGAGCGGAAGGCACGAAGACTCCTGTGGGAGTACGGGGCAGGGGAGTCCCCACAGGAGCGAAGCGACGAGGAGGCTCCCCGGACCGCCCACGGAAAGCGAAGTGCCTGGAGCGGAAATCAACACCTAGTCTAACAGAGCCTTACCAAAAGAAATGGAATGGAGACTTACTCCATTCCAAAAGTTCCTATTTTGGGATTGAATATTGACTAATATAGGGTTCACTCTCAAATATATGCGGAAGGGTATCGATTCCATTTTCCATCGCTTCTCCTTCCTGCGTGGAAATGGATAAGGTATTCTGCCAGCTATGAAAGGACATTTCGTTTTCCCAAACAGTTAAAATTGCATATGTATTGGAGCCTTTTGGTCGAAGGGCGCGAATCGCGATAAATCCTTGTTCGTTTTCAATCGATTGCGCTTTCTTCTTAAAATAATGCTCAAACAATGGGCGCCCTTCATCCGTTACCGGATAATTGCTTAGGATGACCATACTCCCATTTTGAATATCCCCCGCTGATTCAAATACCTCATAAATTCTCGGTTCCTGAAAAACAGTTTTTCCATTTGTTTCATGCAGTAGTAAGGCACCATTTCCACCTGTCATCGTAATCATGGTTTCACTAGGATACTTATTTTCAATACTTTTTAAAAAATCATATGTGCCAACTGTCATATAAATGTTCATTTACATCACTCCAGCTCAAGTTTCATTAAGGATTAGTTTATACTAAAATCATTTTTTGCATGCTTACATATTTCTCCTACCACATGAAACCATTTATGAAACGTAAAAACGACTATTTTTTGACACTTATACTAGTTATCTATACACCAATAGGAATAATGGATATAGTGAAGAGTGTGATCATCACAAGACTGTGCTGCAGTGAAGTTTTATTTTACTGCTATATATATTACAATGGAAAACAGACATGTTTTGAAAGGGGATTTACGTAAATGTCAAAAGTGATAAACGAGACATTTTTAAAAGCAGCAAGAGGAGAGAAGACGGACTATGTTCCAGTTTGGTATATGAGACAAGCCGGACGCTCACAGCCGGAGTATAGAGAAATTAAAGAGAAATACTCCTTATTTGAGATTACCCATCAACCGGAGCTATGTGCTTATGTAACTCGCCTTCCTGTTGAGAATTATAATGTTGATGCCGCAATTCTTTATAAAGATATTATGACTCCGCTGCCAGCATTAGGGGTGGAGGTTGAGATTAAAGGCGGAATTGGTCCTGTCATCTCAAATCCCATTCAATCCTTAGCGGATGTGGAAAAACTAGGGGAAATCTCTCCGGAGGACGATGTTCCCTATGTATTAGAAACCATTAAACTATTAACACAGGAACAGTTGAGTGTTCCGTTAATTGGCTTTTCTGGTGCGCCATTTACACTCGCCAGTTATATGATTGAAGGCGGGCCTTCAAAAAATTATAACAAAACGAAAGCATTTATGTATGCAGAACCAAAGGCTTGGTTTGCTTTAATGGAAAAGCTTGGCGATATGATTATTACATACGTAAAAGCTCAAATCAATGCAGGGGCAAGAGCGATTCAAATTTTTGACTCATGGGTTGGAGCCCTCAATGTTGAAGATTACCGAATTTTTATAAAGCCAATCATGAACCGAATTTTCGCATCCCTTAGGGAAGAAAATGTGCCGCTTATTATGTTTGGTGTGGGCGCAAGCCATCTAGCGTTGGAATGGAATGACCTTCCGCTCGATGTAGTTGGATTGGATTGGCGTATGCCGATTCAGCAGGCAAGAGAAATGGGGATTCATAAAACGGTTCAAGGGAATTTAGACCCTGCCATTTTGCTCGCTCCTTGGGAGGTTATTGAGGAAAGAGCAAAAGCCATTTTAGACCAAGGTATGGCACAGGATGGATATATTTTTAATCTTGGACATGGAGTCTTCCCTTCTGTTAACCCTGATACATTGAAAAGACTAACTGCTTTCATCCATGAATATTCTGCATCGAAATTAAGTCGGTAATTACCATTGAAGTGTTAAAATTGGTAAGATGATTATTTTTTTGGCACAATATAGTGAGTTGTCAATAGAGACTTAAAAAGAGGTGCAAATCATGACAAAAAGAAAAATGGGTCTGCTTGTAATGGCATATGGTACCCCATATCAAATAGAAGATCTTGAACGCTATTATACACATATTCGTCATGGACGGAGGCCAACGGATGAAATGCTCGAAGACCTTCGTAATCGCTATGAAGCAATTGGCGGCATTTCCCCGCTTGCAAAAATTACGCTCGAACAGGCAGAAAAACTTGAAGAACATTTAAATAAAATCCAGGATCAAGTGGAATTTAAAATGTATCTTGGATTAAAGCATATTCAACCATTTATTGAAGATGCTGTTAAACAAATGCATGAAGATGGAATAGAAGAAGCTATTAGTATTGTACTTGCTCCTCATTTTTCAACTTTTAGTGTTAAATCCTATAATGGGAGAGCAGTTGAAGAAGCGGAAAAATTAGGCGGACTAAAGATTACTTCGATTGAAAGCTGGTATCAAGAACCTAAATTCATTGATTATTGGGCAGGGAAGCTTAAGGGGATATATCAGCAAATGCCGGAGGATGAAAAGGAAAATGCTGTTCTAATTGTTTCAGCCCATAGCCTGCCGGAAAAAATCCTCCAATTTGGCGACCCATATCCTAAACAGCTTCAAGAAACAGCAGATTTAATTGCTTCACAAGCCGGCATTAATAAATATGAAATTGGCTGGCAGAGTGCGGGGAACACTCCAGAACCATGGTTAGGCCCCGATGTTCAGGATTTAACAAGAGATTTATTCAAAAAAAATCACTACAAGGCATTTGTTTATGCACCTGTTGGGTTTGTTTGTGATCATCTTGAAGTTCTTTATGATAATGATATTGAATGTAAAAGAGTCACAGATGAGGTGGGGGCAACATACTATCGCCCGGAAATGCCGAATGCCAAAGATGAATTTATTGATTGCTTAGCTGGCGTAATTTTAAAAACGTTAACGGATTGAAGGGAATTCAAGTAGGAAGAAGGTGACGTCCGTGGCGGAAAAACAAAAGGTTGCCATCATTGGGGGTGGAATTGCCGGGCTCGCGGCAGCCTTCTATCTTCAAAAAACAATAAGAGAAAATCAATTGCCAATCGAGGTCATGTTAATTGAAGCTTCCCACCGTCTCGGAGGAAAAATGCAAACCGTTGTGAGGGACGGCTTCACAATTGAAAGGGGCCCGGATTCCTTTTTGGCACGGAAAACGAGCATTATCCGCCTGGCCAAGGAAGTGGGCATGGATCATCAATTGGTTCCAAATTCAACCGGTAAATCATATGTCTTGGTCAATGAGGAACTGCATTCCATGCCAGGCGGATCCATCATGGGAATTCCAACTGAGATTGGTCCGTTTATTACAACGAAATTATTTTCTCTTCCCGGTAAAGTTAGAGCGGCTGCTGATTTTATTTTGCCGAAATCCCAAAGTGGCCAGGACCAATCATTGGGGGACTTTTTTCGAAGAAGATTGGGTAATGAAGTAGTGGAGAATTTAATTGAGCCACTCTTATCAGGAATCTATGCGGGTGATATTGATCATTTAAGTTTGATGTCAACCTTCCCGCAATTTTATGAGGTCGAGCAGAAGTATCGCAGCTTGATTATCGGGATGAAAAAATCTGCCCCGGCCCAACCGAAAAAACCTGTCAACACTCAAAAGGGAAAGGGCGGCTTTTTGACCTTTAAAACAGGACTTCAGTCGTTCGGTGAAGCCATCGAAGCGAAATTGGATCCTCATTCGATTTTAAAAGGGCATCGTGTGGATAAAATCACGAAGGTAAACAAATGCTATGAAATCTTTTTGAACAATGGAGAAACATTGGCAGCTGATTGTATCATAGCAGCAACCCCTCATAAGGTGACACAGTCCATGTTCTCGCACTATAAATTTTTTGACCCGTTTAAATCGGTTCCCTCAACATCAGTCGCAACGGTTGCCTTAGCTTTTCCAAAAGAGGCAATTAAAAGGGATATTGACGGTACAGGGTTTGTAGTTTCTCGAAATAGTGATTATTCAATTACTGCCTGTACGTGGACACATAAAAAATGGGAGCATTCCACTCCTAAAGGAAAAGTTTTGCTCCGGTGTTATGTGGGAAGAGCGGGGGATGAGACCATTGTTGAACTCTCAGATGATCAAATTATTAAGTTTGTTCTAGATGATTTGAACAAAACTATGGATATTTCAATGGAACCTGATTTTGCCGTTGTTTCTCGCTGGAAAAATGCCATGCCACAATATACGGTAGGGCATAAACAAAGGCTTGAAACCATTAAGAAACATATAAAAGAAGAATTACCTGGAGTATTCTTGGCTGGAGCTTCCTATGAAGGTGTAGGTGTCCCCGATTGTATTGACCAAGGGGAAGCTGCTGTTAAGGCTGTTTTCGAATATTTACAAGAGGCACAAGAAGAAGCTGTTCATCCATAACAGCTTCTTTTTTAACAAATGGCTGTGTAAAAGGACAATGTTGATTGGAGCGGAAATCAACAACTTTAGTTCAAATAATAGGGGGTAAATCCATGGAACTTACAGTTATAGGACATTGGGGCGGATATCCGAAAAAGAATGCGGCAAGCTCTGGTTACTTACTTGAGCATGAAGGCTTTCATCTTTTAATTGACTGTGGCAGCGGCGTTTTAGCCAAGCTGCAAAATAAACTTGAGCCGGAAGAACTGGATGCGGTGTTAATTTCCCACTACCACCCGGATCATATTGCTGACATTGGCGTACTCCAGCATGCAAGATTGATTCAGGGGTTATTAGGAAAAGAAAGCTCCACCCTGCCTATTTATGGACATCAATTCAATCAACATGAATTTTCCAAATTAACCTATAAGGAAATTACCAAGGGAATTGCCTTTGATCCTTATGGTGTTCTTACAGTTGGACCGTTTCAAGTGTCTTTTTTAAAAACCAATCATCCTGTTCCATGCTATGCCATGAGGATTGAAGGAGGCGGTAAGGTTTTAATCTATACTGCTGATAGCTCCTTTAAGGAAGAGTTTATTGCGTTTAGTAAAGAGGCCGACCTATTGTTATGTGAATGCAATTTCTATGGAAATCAAAACGGCAAGTCTGCAGGTCATATGACAAGTATAGAGGCGGGGAAATTTGCCAAAGAGGCGGCCGTGAAACAATTAATTCTTACTCACCTTCCGCATTACGGAAATTTAAGTGATTTAGTTCACGAGGCTTCTACTGAATTTACTGGTATAATAAGGCTTGCTGAAGAATTTCAAACGATTTTACTCTGAAATCAGAAGGAGGAAGGCATATGTTATTTATTGATAATAAAGGGATAACAGACCCGCAAATTAATCTTGCAATTGAAGAATATGCCCTTAAAAATCTCGATATCAATGAAACCTATTTATTATTTTACATAAACCAGCCATCCATCATTATTGGAAAAAATCAAAATACGATTGAGGAAATTAATACAGACTATGTAGAAAAGAATGGAATTATTGTCGTTCGAAGATTGTCCGGCGGGGGTGCCGTCTATCATGATCTCGGTAATTTAAATTTTAGCTTTATTACAAAGGACGATGGCGAAAGTTTTCATAACTTCCGAAAATTCACCGAACCGGTGGTAGAGGCCCTTAAAAAGCTTGGAGTAAATGCGGAACTAAGTGGTCGAAATGATCTCCTTGCAGAAGGCAGAAAAATTTCTGGTAATGCTCAATTCTCAACACGAGGGAGAATGTTTAGCCACGGAACGCTTCTATTTAATTCAGAAATGGATAATGTCGTTTCAGCTTTAAAGGTTAAGAAGGAAAAAATTGAGTCGAAGGGTATTAAGTCCATCCGCAGCCGGGTAGCGAATATCTCTGATTTTCTTAGCGAAAAGATTAGTATTGAGGAGTTTCGATCACTGCTTCTAAATTATATTTTTGGTGGGGAAGAGAATATTAACGAATATGTCCTTACTGATGAGGATTGGGAGAAGATTCACCAGCTTTCCGAGGAACGCTATCAAAACTGGGAGTGGAATTACGGGAAATCGCCGAAATTCAATCTGCAAAATTCTCACCGCTTCCCTGTGGGCTCAATTGATGTTCGTTTAGAGATAAATAAAGGGATGATTGAAAACTGTAAAATCTATGGTGACTTTTTCGGTGTTGGGGATGTAAGTGAAATTGAAGACAAACTAAAGAATATTCGTTACGAAAAATCAGAAATTGAAAAGGTGCTTGCTGATATGGATGCCGCCCATTATTTTGGAAATGTAACGAAAGAGGAATTTATTCAGCTAGTCTATTGATCCATTTCACTAAAAAGGCAGGCTAAAAACCTGCCTTTTAGATTACATTTTATTGATTGACCCTTTGTTTTATTTGGGATTTTAGCGCTCTTCTTAATATCTTACCGGTAGTATTCTTCGGAAGTTCGTCCAAAAACTCAATCGACGATGGAAGTTTATATTTTGCTAGATGACCTTTACAGTATTCAAGAAGTTGATTTTCTGTTAGATTTGGATTTTTACTAACCACATAGGTTTTAACAGCCTCGCCCTGATTTGGATCCGGTACACCAAGCACCGCGACTTCAACAATATCCGGATGGTTGTAAAAAACCTCCTCAACTTCACGAGGGTAAACGTTATATCCCCCGACAATAATTAAATCCTTTTTTCGGTCTACGATATAAAAATAGCCTTCTTCATCTGTCCGCGCTAAATCACCCGTATAAAGCCAGCCATTTCGAATGGATGCTTGAGTCTCTTCAGGCATTTTATAATAGCCCTTCATTACATTTGGACCTTGGACAATCAGTTCTCCTACTTCACCGGCAGGAGCCTCTTCACCAAGTTCATTGACCACTTTATTTTGTACATTCAGGATGGAGGTGCCGATCGATCCGGGCTTTCGCGGACGGTCAAGCGGGTTGAAACATGTGACCGGCGATGCCTCTGATAAACCATATCCTTCTGAGACTATCACATTAAATTTCTTTTCGAAATTTTTAAGAAGCGCAACTGGCATGGAAGCTCCCCCGGAAATACATAATCGGAAGGTTTGAAGATCCTCAGGATTTCCTTCATGATATTGAAAAAGGAAATTATACATGGTTGGAACTCCGGCAAAGACAGTCGCTTTATATTCTTTGGTAAGACGGAAGACTTCCTTTGGGCTGAATTTTGGAACAATCAGCATGGTTGCCCCGCTTAATAATGGAGCATTTAAAGCCACTGTTAAACAGAATACATGGAACATTGGCAATGCTGTAATGACACGGTCATTATTACTCATCTTTAAATAATCACCGACATCCTTTGCATTGCTGTACAAATTCTTATGGGTCAACATCGCCCCTTTTGGTCTTCCGGTTGTTCCCGAGGTGTAGAGAATCAAGGCAACCTCGTCATCATCAAGTTTGGGATCTTGAAAGCCAAGGTCACCAGAGGCTACTACATTTGTAAACGATTTCAATTTTGAAAATACTGAGAGGTTTTCTAAATTTGTTTGTTCAAAGTCACTTAATCCTGTTTCACAAAATACATAATGCTCAACCTTTGGAAGATGCGTGTGCATTTCCTCTGCTAAAGGAATTGCCAGGTCTAGCGCGATCACTGTTTTCACATCACCATTGGTTAGAATATAGCCAATTTCATCTGCGGTATAAATTGGGTTAATGGGGATGACCGTTGCGCCTAGTCGTAATGCACCGTATAAGCTGATGACAAAATGCGGTGAGTTCCCAAGCAATAGGGCAATATGATCACCTTTTTTAACCCCTAATTTTTCAAGACCTGATGCAAACCTTGTAATCGCTCCATCCAGTTCGGCATATGTAGTGACCTTGTCTAAAAAATAATAGGCAGGTTTGTTGGCCGAAGCTTTTGCAGTTTCATGAAGCTGTGACGATAAATTCATTTAGTTCCCTCCTTTTATGAATGAATACTCATTCATTTAATTCTTTTAATTTTCTAAATATATTATATTGCTAGAAATTTAAGTATTCAAGTAGAATGTAAAAAAATTAAACTGGGGTCCAATGACGATGGAAACAGCCCCAGGTTTCCTTGCAGCTTTTTGGGGGCGCGAACGTCATAATTGTTGAACTAGAGTCGATTGTCGTTTAGGCAGTATGCTCCTACCTCATGTAATAGGCAAAAACAGGCTTTTTTTAATGTTCAGTTCTAAAACAGCGCTTTTTAACTAAACTAAGTATAGAGAGGTTGTACAAAAAGGAGGACAATTCATGGTACGGAAAATGGGGATTTATGCGGTTCTGGCCTATGTGATATATGGGTTGTTTTTTTATTGGTACTTATTCTATTTTGCCGATACAAAACTGCCCTTTGAATATCAAGGGTCAAAAGCCGACCCTGCCACTTTCCTAAATGGAAGGGAACTAATGCTGAGTGAAGAGTATTCGAAGATAAGAAATCTTTTATTTTTCTTATCCACCCCATTCGAATGGCTTTTCTACTTTGTCATTTTATTATTTGGCTTTTCAAGGGCCTTCAAACGCTGGGCGGAAAGCTCTTCTAAGTACAAACTGCTTCAAACGGCGATTTATCTCATTTGGTTATCATTTTTTGCTTATGTGGCAACCTTCCCGTTAAGCTATATAAGCTATTCCTTATCAAAAACCTATCACATCTCGACACAAACCTTCCCATCGTGGATGAAGGATGAATTAATTGATTTTTGGATTAATTATGGGACATGGCTGATTATTGTTCCAGTCATTTATTGGCTGATGAAAAAAAGCAAGCGCTGGTGGTTCCATGCATGGCTGTTATCGATTCCTTTTACATTATTTATGATGTTCTTGCAGCCGGTTGTGATTGACCCATTGTATAATGACTTCTATCCCTTAAAAAATAAGGAACTTGAAACAAAAATATTAATGATGGCTGATAAAGCACATATACCGGCAAAACATGTTTTTGAAGTGAATATGGCGGAAAAAACAAATTCAATGAATGCATATGTAACGGGGATTGGTTCTAATGCAAGGATTGTCCTTTGGGATACAACCTTAAATCAACTGTCGGATCGGCAAATTTTATTTATCATGGCACATGAAATGTGCCACTATGTGGAGAAACATATTTATTTTGGAATAGCAGGCTATTTGCTGCTTTCACTGCTTGGATTGTATTTAGCCAATCGAATAATGGATTGGGCGATTAAACGTTGGGGAACTGAACTGAAGATACCGGAAAAGAGGGATATACGCTCATTGCCGTTGTTTTTAATGATTATATCATTCCTGATGTTTGCGGCAAGCCCATTTACAAACCTTATCTCCCGTTATGAAGAGTCACGTGCCGACAATTATGCAATCCATATGACCAAAGATCCGGAGGACGCCATTACCTCATTCCAGGAATTAACCAAGTCAGGCTTAAGCCAGGTAAATCCACCGCTCTTGGTTAAAATATTCCGCTATGATCATCCGTCCATGCTAGATCGGATTTCAATGCTCGAAGAATATGAAATCAAACATCGGAATCAGATAAAATGAAAAATTGGTTAAGGACTGATGTGTTTCATCAGTCCTTTTCGTTCTTGGAACAAAAAAGAGCCGTCCATTTTTGGACGGCTCTTAAAAAGTTTAAGTTCCAAATCGCTTATTAAGCTCTCTGAGTTGGCCGGATAATAAGAAAAACGCTTTTTTGTCCCGATGATCAATGGCACTGTCAATTTTTTTTAACAGTTTTTCCTTTTCAATGTTTAATTGGACTTCTGCTAGGAGCATTTCAATGTACAAATCCTGAACGTAATTTTCTGTCTTTTGACGTTTCATGGCACCAATTTTCATTAATTCCGTGTAGGATTTTTCATTCAAGAAAATCACCCCTGATGCTTTTTTTTATTATATGGATTTTTTTAGATAAAATCAAACAAATATTTATAATTTTCAGAAATAATTTCCTTGACATCAATTGTGACCAATTTGGTAACGATTCGGAAAAATCAAGATATTGGCAAATGAACATGATATGATGGAAAAAATAGAATAATGGGGAGTTGGCGGTATTGAAGCAAAATCAGATTGAAGAATATGAAATTAATTCTGGTACCATGTTTATTCGACCTGTAGAGTATGGCAGTAAAATATATTCACAAATTTTTGAGGAAGAGGATGAGTTTCTTTCTCCATTTAAGCCTTTGGATATAATCAAAAAAAGCTGTGATTATTTTGGCTGTGATTACGAAAGCCGGAAGAAAGGGACAAGACAACTCATTGGGATTACGCATAAAATTCCAATCGCGATTGAACCGTCCAACCGCCTCTATTTTTTCCCAACCACATCACCGACCCGCTCTGAATGTATTTGGATTTCACATGATCATGTAAAGGAACATCGCCGTATTTCCAATCAGCAAACACTTATTACCTTTCGCAATAAACAGGCACACTTATTTCCAGTTCCTTATAGCACGATTGACAATCAATTATTAAGAACATCTTTTTTAAGAACAAAGTTAATGCAAAGAATTGAATTTAATGAAAGAAAATCATTTTATTTGATGCAAAAGCCAGTTTCGATGGAGGCCTCAGAAAACACCCGTAAATATGGTGAAGATCTTTTTACAAAAAATTAAACATAGCGCAAATCTAACGGGCCGAGTGCTTTTTTAAAAAATAGAGCTCGATTAACTCTTGAACTTTATTTCGGATTCTTGGATTAAAGTAACTATGGCTTTCTTCATAGCCCTTATATAAGAACAGATACATCGTAAAGGCATCGTCCCGTTTTGTTTCGGTTACTTGGAGTTTATTCTTTTTCATATAATGTTTAGCCTCTGCCAATTCTCTTTGAACCTCTTTCATCGTTTCCTCAATCAATCCCAAATAAGGTTTTTTTAATTTAAAAGGACTCTTTTCCACTACGCTTAAATCCCGGTTTAAGATAATTAAAACCATTGGTAAGTAAATGGCTTTCTCCATAATATTACGATCTTCTTCAGGAATTCTTGTCATTTGATTTAAGCTCCTTCCTGTTACTTAATTCGAACGTTTGTTCTTATATTTTATAAAAAAAGATATGAAAAGGCAATAGGTTCTCTTAGGATGTATGTCCTTATAACCGCTTCGTTTTCATATGTGGTTTTTGGCGTTAGGAAATCTTTAAGAAAGTTTTTTATAGAAGCGTATCGAGTAGGGGAAAATGAGGATAGAAGAAACTTGTGTTTTGGTGCAAGCGTCTATATAGGCGGGGAAATTTAACTTGGAAGGGTGATGGATGAATGAGATATGAACAAAATCAGAAAAAGAAAAAGGGAAAATGGCGTTCTGTTCTGATGGTAATCCTTGTATTGCTGATAGCCGGTACAGGCTATTCTTATTATCAATATAAACAAGGAGTGAACCAATCATTAAAAAAAGTAAGCAAAACAGATAAAGTTGTTTATACCTTTGATGGGAAAAAGGACCAATACGGGGATACAAACATTCTCCTGCTGGGCAGTGATGCAAGAGGGAATGAAGTATCAAGAGCTGATACCATCATGATTGCCCATTATAATGAAAATAAAGGAACATATAAACTTACTTCCATTATGAGGGATAGTTATGTAGATATTCCCGGTTATGGTAAGCATAAAATTAACTCTGCGTTTGCCCGTGGAGGCCCTGATTTAATGAGGAAAACGATAAAAGAAAATTTCGATATTGACCTACAATATTATGCCATCGTCCACTTTCAAGGGTTTGTTCAGTTAATTGATGAGGCATTTCCAAACGGTGTAAAGATTGATGTTGAAAAGGCAATGTCAAAAAATATTGGGGTATCGCTTAAACCGGGGGTTCAAAGGCTAAACGGAAAGGAAATGCTGGGCTATGTTCGTTTTCGGCACGATGCGATTGGGGATTTTGGACGTGTAAGACGACAGCAGCAAGCAGTGAAAGCAATTGGAGATCAGCTGACAAGCATAAACACAATTCCGAAAATACCAAAATTAATTGGTGTAATTACACCATATATCAATACAAACATGAAAACATCCGATATAATATTTATGTCAACCAATTATTTCTCCAAAAGGGAAGGTCCTGTTGAGACCTTAAGGATTCCTGTGGATAATAGTTATACCAATCAACGGATTTATGGAGAAGGAGCGGTATTAGCCATTGATGTTGCTAAAAATAGGGAGGCCCTTCACCAATTTATTACGAAATAAAATGAGCAAGGTCGGCAAAGAGGAGAGGTATGATGGATTTTGAGATGATGAAGGAGTCGATTTCACTCGATAATATCATGGATTTAATAAAGCAATATCGTTCACTTGGCCCGCTGCCGGGGATATTGCTTCCAATGCTTGAAGCCTTTTTGCCGTTCTTGCCGCTTTTTTTATTTGTGATGGCCAATGCAAGTGCTTTTGGATTATGGTGGGGATTTTTATTTTCTTGGCTTGGTGCTTGTGTGGGTGCATTACTGCTTTTTTTCGTTATCAGAAGGTTTGGGCAAAGGCGTTTATTATCTTTTCTCCCAAAACATCCAAAAGTTCGCAAATTAATGGATTGGGTAGACCGTCACGGATTTGGCCCGCTATTTATACTTCTTTGTTTCCCCTTTACGCCATCGGCCATAGTAAATATTGTTGCCGGTCTTTCTAAAATAAGTATGTATCAATATATGCTAGCCGTTTTTATTGGGAAAATGGTGATGATTTTTACCATTAGTTTTGTTGGCTATGATCTCCATTCACTCATTACGAAGCCTTACCGAACGATTATGGTTGTGGGCATAATTTTCATCCTTTGGTATGTTGGAAAAAGAATTGAAGTAAGATTGAATAGAAGGATTGAAAATGACCATAATGGGGAAAAAGAGGGATTGGATAGATGGAGGAGTTTTAATGAAGATTGAATGGAAAAAGGAAGGCGTGGAATGGATTAAGGCTTTTGCAATTGGAATCATTATTTTTGCTTTTATTCGGACATTTTTCTTTTCAAACTACATAGTTGAAGGGGAATCAATGATGCCAACTCTTCAAGACGGGAACAAACTTGTCGTGAATAAGCTTGGTTACCAGATTGGCGATTTAAATCGATTTGATGTGATCGTTTTTCATGCCAATCAAAAGGAAGATTTCGTCAAACGCATCATTGGGTTGCCAGGGGATAAAATTGTTTATCGTGATGATCATTTATATGTAAATGGAAAAAAGTATAAGGAGTCATTTTTGGATATTTATAAACAAAAAACCCCGGGTGTAAAATTAACAGGTGATTTTACATTAAAAGAAATTACCGGGGTAAATACAGTGCCTGCCGGTAAGCTATTCGTTCTTGGCGATAATCGATTAGGCAGCTGGGACAGCCGCCATTTTGGTTTCATCTCAGTGGACCAAGTAGTTGGCAAGGTCGATCTACGCTACTGGCCATTAAACGAAATGGATGTCCATTTTTAAAATAAACTTTAAGCAGGGAGCATGTTAGCATGCTCTTTTTTTGCTGCGAATTTTTTACCATTTTTGGTTGCATAAAACGGACGTAATTCCAAACGTTTGTGCCCATTTCATGATAAAATGAAAAACAGAGAGATTAGGGAATGGGGGTCCATACATGTCAGTAAGAATGATCATCGGGCGGTCTGGAAGCGGAAAAACATCGCTGTGTTTAAACGAAATACGGGATCGCCTAATGGAATATCCAATGGGTAAACCAATTATTTACATTGTTCCCGAGCAAATGACGTTTTTATCAGAGTATCATTTAGCAAGAGATCCGCAAATTGGCGGCACGATTCGAGCCCAGGTTTATAGTTTTCCACGGCTGGCATGGAGAATTTTACAAGAAACGGGCGGAATCAGCCGATACCATTTAAGCAATGTCGGTATGAGTATGCTGATTCGTAAAATCATTGAAGAACAAAAGGAACAATTAACTTTGTTCGAGCGTGCTGCAGATAAACAAGGCTTTATTCAACAATTAGAGCAAATGATAATTGAATTTAAGCGGTATTGTATTCGACCTGAAGAACTAATCGAAGGGTCAGTAAAACTCGGCAATGAATCCGCTAAGGCACTTCAAGATAAATTACATGATTTGGAAATTATCTATAAACATTTTGAAGATGAGGTTTTTGGAAAATACATTGACTCTGAAGACTATTTTTACCTCCTTTCAGAAAAAGTGGCATCTTCCCGATATCTAAAGGAAGCAGAAATCTATATTGATGGATTTTACAGCTTTACACCACAGGAATATCTTGTCATAAAGGAACTCATGAAGAATTGCCGGAGCGTTACCATTGCGATGACAACAGATCAGGTATCTGTTCATGGAGCACCTGATGAACTTGATTTATTCAGGCTGTCTTCTGATGCTTGTCACACTATTTTTGAAATGGCGAGAGCGGAAGGGATAGAGGTGGAAGAGCCGATTCTGCTAAAAAACCAACAAAAGTGGAATCATCCTTCTTTACGCCATCTTGAGGAAATGTTCGATGAGAGGCCTGTTGTGCCTTTTGAAGGGCCAACTGCGATTCATATTGGTCAAGCAGTCAGCAGGCGAGCCGAAATAGAAGGGATTGCGAGAGAAATACGTGAATTGGTCCGGACGAAAGGGTACCGCTACCGCGATATAGCCTTACTGATCCGTAACGGAGGGGATTATCATGATCTTTTGGTCCCAGTCTTTGATGACCATCAAATTCCTTATTTTATCGACCAAAAAAGAACGATGTTAAACCATCCTCTTATCGAATTCCTTCGTTCCAGCCTGGAGGTTATTCAAACGTATTGGCGCTATGAGCCAATATTTAGGGTAATTAAAACGGAATTGCTTTACCCGCTTCAGGAGAATCCCGGTAAAATGCGTGAAAAAATGGACCGACTCGAAAACTATTGCCTAGCTTACGGTATAAAAGGAAGTAAGTGGACGAAAAAAGAGCGGTGGAGTTACCGCCGTTCCTACGGTTTGGAGTTAGGGACAGTTCAAACGGATGCTGAAAAGGAAATTGAACAGGAATTAAATGAATTGAAACTTATGGTATCTGCCCCTATCTTACGATTATCTAGACGTTTGAAAAAAGCAGATACTGGACGGAAGCTTTGTGAAGCCATTTACTTATATTTAGAAGAATTAGAGGTACCTGCAAAGCTTGAAAAGTGGAAATTGGCTGAAGAGGAGCAAGGCAATCTTGTTAAAATGCGGGAACATGAACAGGTCTGGAATGCAGTGATAGACCTTTTAGACCAATACGTAGAAATCCTAGGGGACGAACCGATTTCATTAAAAGCGTATACGGCTATTTTAGAAGCAGGATTTGACTCCCTGCGTTTTTCTCTTATTCCTCCGGCAATTGACCAAGTTTTAATTGGAGACTTGGAGAAATCAAGATTAACAGAAATCAAGGTCGCATTCGTGGTCGGTGTTAATGAAGGGGTATTGCCTGCAAAACTAACGGATGAAGGGATACTGGCAGATGATGACCGAGAAATGCTGATGATTGCCGGTATCAAGGTTGCACCAAGCAGCAGGACACGCCTTCTTGATGAAAACTTTTTAGCCTATAAAGCACTGACAATCCCGTCAGATTTGCTTTATGTTACCTATCCGCTTGCTAATAATGAGGGAAAAGCACTCATTCCTTCCTCTTATATTAAAAGAATAAAAGATATGTTCCCAGGATTAGTTGAACATGTATTTGTAAACGACCCAGCGGAGCTGGTGGAGGAAGATCAGCTCAGCTTTGTTTCAAATCCAACATCAACACTGTCTTATTTAACAGCTCAGCTTCAATTAATGAAGAGAAATTATCCGATTTCGCCTCTTTGGTGGAACGTATATAACTTTTATATGGAAGGCGTGGGCAAAGCCCAGGCTGAAAAAGTTTTATCCAGCCTTTTTTACACGAACCAAACGGTAAACCTTTCAAAGGATGTAGCAGATGAATTATACGGAGAGACCATTCAGGCAAGTGTTTCGAGAATGGAATTATTCAATGGCTGTGCTTTTTCTCATTTTGCCCAGCACGGTCTCAAACTAAGGGAACGACAAATTTTCCGGTTAGAAGCACCTGATATAGGGGAATTATTCCATGCGGCATTAAAGCATATATCAGATACTGTAAATGAACAAAAGATTTCTTGGAGTAATTTAACAAGGCAGCAATGTGAGGTTTTATCAAAGGAAGCGGTTAATACTCTAGCTCCTAAACTGCAAAATGAAATTTTACTGAGCTCTGAACGCCATCATTATATTAAAAGAAAATTGGAGCAAATTATTACCCGTGCCTCGCTAGTTTTAAGTGAACATGCCAAGGTTAGCGGCTTTTCACCGATTGGCTTAGAGTTAGGGTTTGGCTCAAAAGGAGAACTTCCTCCATTAAGTTTTTCTTTGAAAAATGGAAAGAAAATGGAGTTGGCAGGCCGGATTGACCGTGTGGATCAAGCAAAAGATGAAAACGGAAGTGTCTTTTTGCGGGTAATTGACTACAAATCAAGTGAAAAAGATGTTAATTTAGGCGAAGTTTATTATGGGCTTGCATTGCAAATGCTGACCTATCTCGATATCGTTATTACCCATTCAAAAGAGCTGGTAGAAATGGAAGCGACTCCTGCGGGTGTTCTTTATTTCCATGTTCACAACCCGTTTATTAGTACGAAAAAAATGTTAACCATCGATGAAATCGAACAGGAAATTATGAAAAAGTTTAAAATGAACGGGTTAATGCTGAGTGATCAAAATGTCATTCGTTTGATGGACCAAACACTTGAATCCGGTGATTCACAAATTATTTCTGCGGGAATCAAAAAGGACGGAAATTTATCTAAAAAGTCCAAAGTAGCCAGCATAAATGAATTTGAGAATTTACGGCATTACGTTCGAAATCTCTATCAAAAAACGGGAAATTCGATTATCGATGGGGCGGTTCAGATCGCACCATATAAGCTAAAAGATAAAACACCCTGTACATTTTGTGCCTTTAAATCAGTTTGTCAATTTGACGAAGCAATTGAAGATAACAGGTACCGGATTCTAGCTCCGCACTCGAAAGAGGATGTTCTTGAGTTGATTGGAAAGGAGAGTAACTCAGAATGAGTAAATTGATGATCCCGCCTATGCCGGAAGGTGCAACCTGGACAGAAGATCAATGGAAGGCGATCATGGCGAAAAATAAGGATATACTCGTTGCAGCAGCAGCAGGTTCGGGGAAAACGGCTGTCCTTGTGGAGCGAATCATTCAAAAAATCCTTTCGACAGAAGACCCAATCGATGTGGATGAATTGCTGGTGGTTACCTTCACAAATGCTTCAGCGGCAGAAATGCGCCATCGTATTGGTGAAGCATTAGAGAAGGCTATTGACCATGATCCGGAATCAAGACATTTAAGAAAACAGCTTAGTTTATTAAATAAAGCGTCAATATCTACACTTCACTCCTTTTGTATGGAAGTAATCCGCAAGTACTATTATTTAATCGATGTTGACCCAGGGTTCCGGATCGCGGATGAGACTGAAGCTCAATTAATTAGGGATGAAGTCATGGATGAATTGTTTGAAGAACAATACGGAAAGCCGAATAATGAGGCATTTTTTACCCTGGTTGATTCGTTTACAAACGACCGGAACGACGCGGCATTAATGGATATTGTCCGCTCCATTTATGATTTTGCCCGTTCGAACCCGGAACCGGAGAAGTATTTGGAATCGATTCTTAAAATGTACGATGTCACTTCGATATCGACAATTGAAAATTTACCATTTATTAGGGCGCTTCTTTATGATATTGAATTGCAGCTGGAGGCTGCAAAGGAAATGATTATGAGTTGTTTGGAAATCGCAAAACAGCCAGGCGGTCCACACCCTAGGTCAGAAAACTTCTTAGAGGATTTAAACGTTATTGGTACGCTTATATCAGCGAAGCAAGATTCATGGCAAACGCTTTACAACGCTATGCAGGCCTGGTCTTTTTCCAGAGCTAAGCCAGTTAAAGGGGACGAATATAATAAAGATTTAACCGAAAAGGCCCAAAAACTGCGGGACAAAGCGAAGAAAAAGCTGACTGATTTAAAGGATGAACTTTTTTCCAGAAAGCCTGAAAGCTTCTTGCGTGATATGGAGGAAATGTATCCGCTGATTGAGACACTTGTTCATTTGGTAAGCGATTTTTCAGAACGCTTCGAGAAAGCGAAAAAGGAAAAAGGACTCGTAGATTATGCCGATTTAGAACATAATTGTCTGCGAATTCTCACTGGGGATATTACTGATGAAGGAGAATTTCTTCCGTCAAGTGCCGCTTTAGCCTATAAAAAGCATTTTAAAGAAATTTTTGTTGATGAATACCAGGATACGAATATGGTTCAGGAAACAATCTTAAAGCTGGTGGCTAATGAAAATGAAATAAACGGCAATTTGTTTATGGTTGGGGATGTCAAACAGTCTATCTACCGTTTTCGTCTTGCGGAACCCAATTTATTCTTAGGTAAATACAATCGTTTTCGCCATGATGGAGAATTATCGGGTCTTAAAATCGATCTAGCCCGTAATTTCAGGAGCCGAAAAGAGGTTTTAGATGGAACGAATTTTTTATTCAAACAAATCATGGGAATTAAGGTTGGGGAAATTGAATATGATGAAGCAGCTGAACTCCGTAATGGTGCCCCTTATCCTGAGGAGGATCCTTATCCGTTAGAGCTATTGCTCGTAGATTTAAATAAGGAGCAGAAAGGAACGCAGGGGGCAGAGGAAGAAGGAGATACACCGGAGGCTGAGTTTGATGCAGTTGATTTAGAAAAATCACAGCTTGAAGCAAGAGTGATGGCAGCGAAAATTAAGGAATTAATCTCGGGAGGAAAGCCAGTTTACAATACAAAAACTAAAACGAGCCGGCCTCTTATGTATCGGGATATTGTCATCTTGCTCAGGTCGATGACATGGGCGCCGCAAATTCTTGAAGAGTTCAAGCAGCAGGGAATACCCATCTATGCAAATTTATCAACAGGTTATTTTGAAGCAACCGAAATTGCGATCATGCTGTCATTGCTTCGTGTAATCGACAATCCCTATCAGGATATCCCTTTGGCGTCTGTTCTTCGTTCTCCCATTGTCGGGCTAAATGAAGAAGAGCTTGCCAAAATTCGAATTCATAAAAAAAGAGGGTCTTTTTGGGATGCAGTTCATGCGTTTTCAAGGAGTACGGAGGCCGAAAATACCGAAGTGTTTTTTGAAAAAGTCCGTCGTTTTTCTGAGTTATTAAAAGAATGGCGGGCGACAGCTAGAAAAGGAGCACTTTCAGAACTAATCTGGCAGCTTTACCGAGATACCCATTTTTATGACTTTGTAGGAGGATTACCAGGCGGCAAACAGCGTCAGGCGAACTTGAACGCTTTATATGATCGGGCTCGGCAATACGAACAAACCTCCTTCAGAGGGTTATTCAGGTTTTTGCGTTTTATCGAAAGGATGATTGAACGCGGAGATGACCTGGGGGCGGCAAGAGCGCTTGGAGAGCAGGAAGATGTTGTTCGGGTTATGACCATCCATAGCAGTAAAGGTCTTGAATTTCCGGTTGTATTTGTTGCAGGGATGTCCCGCAATTTTAATATGTCGGATATTCGAAATTCGTATATGCTTGATAAGGAGTATGGATTTGCTGCCAAATATGTAAATGTAGAAAAAAGAATTACCTTCCCGTCCTTGCCGCAAATGGCTTTTAAGCGAAAAAAGAAAATGGAAATGCTTGCGGAGGAAATGCGAGTACTGTATGTTGCTTTAACGCGGGCAAAGGAAAAACTATATTTACTTGGTACAGTAAATGATGCCGGAAAAAAAATAGATCAATGGAATGATGGGGTGGCAAATCAGGAATGGCTCTTAAAGGACTATGAAAGGGCATCTGCCCCCTGTTATATGGATTGGATTGGCCCAGCACTGGTTCGGCATCAGGATTGTGCAGATTTAAGGATCTCAGAAAATAAGGACTTGCAAACTTCCAGTGAAATTATGTGCCATCCTTCGGCATGGGAGATTTCCATTTTGACGAGTGAAAATCTTAAAAATCAAGAAATAGGCGATGAGGGTGAGCAAGATGACAATTTAGATTTAGTAAGATTGTCCAAGTCTGTATTGGTTGATTCACCCTATGCAGGAGAAATACAGGATCGATTGACATGGGAATATATCCACCGGGATGCTGTGGCAAATCGTTCGAAACAATCCGTTTCAGAAATGAAACGGCAAAGGGAAATTTCGGATGAGCAGAGTGGTACCGACCTTATTCGAAGGATTAACAAACCGATTTTAAAGCGGCCGAAGTTTATGCAAGAAAAACAATTGACCCCTGCGGAGCGTGGTACAGCTCTTCACATGGTAATGCAGCATATTGATTTAACAAAACAAGTCAGTGTTGATTCGATCCAATCACAAATAAACAATATGGTCGTTAATGAATTATTAACCGCTGAACAAGCTCAGGTAATCGATGCCAAGTTAATTGTTCAATTCTTTACATCTGAATTGGGGAAAAGGCTGTGCGCTGCTAAAGAGGTTAACCGTGAAGTTCCTTTTACCATATCACTCCCTGCTGAAGAGGTATACATGAATTGGAAAGACGAGACAGAATCAATCTTTGTTCAAGGGATTATTGATTGTATATTCGAAGATGACCAAGGGCTTGTATTGATTGATTATAAATCAGATGGAATAACGGACCGATATAAAGGCGGGTTTGAGCAGGCAAAACCGATCCTACATGAACGTTATAAAGTGCAAATTGATTTATATACAAAGGCAATTGAGCAAATTTGGAAAAGAAAAGTGAATGAACGCTATTTGTTTTTCTTCGATGGTGCCCATATTCTAAATTTGGATAATAGGCGATAAACTAAAAAACGACATAAACCAGTTCATAGGTTTATGTCGTTTTTTAATTGTTTCCAACTATAGGTTGATCAATAAGGTCAGTATCAAGCACATTTGTTCCGCTGATACCATTGTTCGCAACGATGATTCCTCCTGTATTAAATCCTCCGGAGCCACCGTAAGCCTTTGCAGTGCTCTTTGGTGAAATATAAACTGTATCACCAAATTGAACAATTCCTCCACTCACTGTAACAATTTGTACAGGGCCAATAATTGCTGGCATCAAAAACATCCTTTACCATAAAAATGTCTAAGGTAACATATGCGGCTATGGCATATCCTGTTCATGCCCAAAGGGGAGTTCTTGCCGGATATGTTTTACTCTAGCCTCCATTGAAATATTTCTACTGTTTCCTACATGTAAAATCGAGGATGATGAAATACCGATAATATCAATTTTTTTTACTTTAATCATTGGTTTTGGATTGTGAGGTAAAAATGAAATGGCTTCATTGATAGGTGGTAATGGAATAGGTTTTTTAAAAACTGTATAGGTTGGAAAATTCCCCTCATTTCCGTAGAATCTTTCTGCTTCTCTTTGAACAGCAATGGCGCGGGAAAATCCATTAATGATGCAGGAATCCCCAAGCTGAATGATCGAGGAGTAGGATAGGACCATTACATTTAATTGGTCAACATTAGATGTTCGTTGTAGCATAACCAGGGGTCACATCCGGTTCTAGCGGAACAAATGGTCCGATAATCAATGATTCAGCAGGAGTGTCGAAAGCTGATGCCAATTGAATTGTTTGGGTATCACCCACAAGAACTAAGGAAGAACTGGCAACACCAGTAATTTGAAGGTTTCCTACAACGAGTTCGCGGTTATAAACTTCTAAGTTCATTCGATATTCATTCCTTTCACATTATCTGGTAAATTATTAAAAAAGGTATAAACACCATTCTGAATTTCCTGTTTCAGTAATTCTATAATCCGGTTTTCCACTAATGTTTTATTTTCATCTGATTGCTCATTTACAGGAATGGATTTTAAATGATACTCAATTCTATTGGGAAGCTGTTTGACTATGTCCTGTTTTATGAAAGCTAAATAAGACTCATTTGGCTGGATTCTTAATTGTCTTTCGGTATCCTCTATGACTTGAGGTAAATCTGTTTCCAAATAACGATAAATCGCCTCTTCTATTTTCATTGACCGCTGCATTTGGTCCTTTGGAGATATTGGGGTATTCAATGATTGACCTTGTATCGCAAAATCTTCAATTCCGGATAAATCATTAGGATTAAGGCCAATCGAAAGCGTGCCTTCAAGGGTTTCAACCTTCAACTGATCAAATTTATATTCAATTGTACCTACATGAATTGTTGGTTTTTCCCCTATTTGCTTTAGATCATTCTGCATTTTTTGCAATGCTTGTTCTAATGCTGCGATCCTTTTTTCCTGTGTTTGAATGCTTGATACCAACCATTGAAGATATTGGTATAAATCCTGATACATTTAAAATCACCCCGTCTAGTCGTCTCCCTACCCTAAATAAATATATATGCGGAACGACTCGAGACATGCTAATTACTTTTGATAACGGGGAATTTATTCATCCATTCTTACCGGTGCCTGCAATGGAACAGCTGGTGCTAGTATTTGTGAGGACTGTGGTATCGGGGTTTCACCGGGCTTGATAGCTTGCGGTGCCGGTCCTGTAAACCCACCAGTATTATACAAATAAGCTGCCGGTTTAATAATACCGGCACTGCCAATTTGCAGGACAGAGGAATTGGTAATCCCGCCAATTTTGATAAAATTAATTTGAATGGACTGCTGGATGTAAAAATTCATTCTAGATCACCCATTCATTACATATTAAAGGCATTCGCTTGATCAATCATGTCTGGATCCGTTGTATTAGTGGAGCTTAAATTGTTATGGACGTTTAAACGTTCCCCAGTGTTAAAAGAACCTGCTCCAGAGAATGTTTTTGCAGCGGCAAAAGGCATAATTTTATAAACATCTCCAATGTGGAAAACTGAACTGTTCCCCAGTGTAATAACCTGAGCAACTCCAACAATCGCTGGCATAATCAACACCCTTTGTTATAGGTTTCTTTACTTATCATATGTATAGGCGGATATAATGTGATTCATTCGCCCAAAAAAAGTGGATGCTAAAATAGTACAAGTCATTTTGGTGTGATATGTATCACAAAGCTATTCCTATTTTAAGTTTATAATAATAAAAATAGGAAAAATTAAAGTGGGTGAAGAAAATGAATTATCAATTTAAGACGCTTTATAATGAAATCGGCGGGCAAGAAACAATCGACCAGCTTGTCAATGCCTTTTATCCACGTGTATATGCTGATAAAGAATTAAGGCCTTTATTTGAGGGCGATATGAAAGAAATTATGAGAAAACAGCGTATGTTTTTGCCACAGTTCTTAGGCGGACCTGCGCTTTACAGCCAGGAATTTGGACCACCGGCGATGCGCGATCGACATCTGCCCTTTGAAGTGACACCTAAAAGGGCAAGGGCTTGGCTGCATTGTATGTGGGAAGCATTTCAGGAAATTGGTCTTGATCAAAATCCGGCGGGATTAGCCTTTTATGACCGTTTGACACAAGTTGCCGGAATCATGGTTAACAGTCCGGATATCGACGAATAATAAAGCCTCCAAATATAGGTTCAAAATCCTCTTGCTGATTTCCAGGCAGGAGGATTTTTCTCTAGCGATATAGTACGAAAGTCCATTTACCTATAATTATGATTAATATTTACGGGATAAAAAAGAAAAATAGTTCAAAAGAACTATCGATTTTAGGAGTAAATAAGAAAAAGGTAGGGTATTCTCCTAGAAAAAAACGTTCTATGATGGGATTAAGAGATCAGTCGAAATTATAAAGACACTGAACTCGATAAAGGCAAAACTGGTGAAAATCAGTGACGCAAAGCTATAGGGGCTAAGGTGCAACGCACTACGCCTGCCAGTTACCGAAGGATCAGGGTGTTTTATCACAAATATTTTTAGAAAGCATAGACATTCTATGTTCTAAAGATTATTGTGTCTACAACCCCCCTTTAGATAAAGGCGGGGTTATTTTTTTGGGAAAGGCAGGGTGTATGAATGGGTTTAATCAATCAAAATAAAAGAAACCAAAGTGGCGGTGAGGCAGCTAAAAAGGCATCTTTTGTTAAACTAAACTCATCCTCTCCCAATCATGTGAATAATAAAGTAAATTGTAATCAAGAATTACTATTCGATTTTGCGGAGTACTGCCAGATTAAGCAACTTCTTTTTGATAAGGACGTTTCGGAAGTAATGGTAAATGGACCAAATCAGGTTTACTGCGAACGGAAAGGGAAACTGATCTTAACACCCATCCAATTTCATGATAATAAACATGTTATAAGATTAATTGAAAAAATGATTGCCCCGCTTGGGCGAAGAATTAACGAGAGTTCACCAATGGTGGATGCTACGCTTCCGGATGGGTCACATGTGAATGCAATCATTCCCCCATTAGCATTTAATGGACCGGCTATTACGATTCGAAAGATTTCGAAGGAATCTTATAAAATGAATGAATTAATTAGCTTTGGTACAGTAACAGAGGATATTGCAGTTTTCCTGAATGCATGCGTAAAGGCTAGGCTCAATCTGTTTCTTAGCGGTGGGACAGGTTCCGGTAAATCGACTACTATCAGTGCTCTAAAGAATTTTATTCCGAATGGTGAACGCTTGATAGCTATTGAGGAAGAAGAAAAGGTAGCGACTGACCATATTGTGATTGATGAGATTCGTGCTGAGGAAGCATTTGATTTACTTCAAGCTCTGAATACAGGTAACACGGGGGCTCTGGCCGCAGGACATTCCAATTGCCCAAGGGATATGATTACCCGTTTGGAAACGATGGTGCATATAGCAAGGGTGGATTTAGAGGCAAGGGCTACTCGAAACCTAATCGCAAAAGCAATTGATGTGATTATTCATCAGACCCGTTTAACGGATGGATCTAGAAAAATAATCAGTATAGCAGAGGTTTTAGGGGTGGAAGGAGATAGAATCTTATTACAGGAGATTTTTACCTTTAAACAAGAAGGGATCAATCGGGAAGGGAAAATTATCGGTCGTTTGGTAGCAACTGGCGTGAGGCCGAAGTTTTATAAGGAGCTTGAAGCAACAGGTATATCCATGCCGCCTTCTTTATTTAGTTAACAATTGTCATCATTTAAGCCTTATTTTTTAGTATTTTTATTTTGCCTGTGATATGATAGTTTGGACTATACATAAGGAGGCAAAATGAAATGATTCACGCACATATTACGACATGGATTGTAGCACTTATTTTATTTTTTGTTGCGCTTTCTTTAAATAAAAGCGGCAAAACAAAAGGTGCGAAAATTGTCCAAATGATTTTAAGATTATTTTACCTTTTGATTATTGCTACGGGTGTTGGTTTGCTCTCGCAGGTATCTAATATTGACTGGAAATATATTTTAAAAGCAGTTGCTGGCTTATGGGTAATCGGAACCTTTGAAATGATTTTATCTCGCGTTAAAAACGATCGAAGGACCTCCGTTTTTTGGATTCAGTTTGTGGTTGCTTTCGCCCTTGCTTTATACCTAGGATTTGCCGTACTGCCAATGTCTTTCCTTACCCCATAAAAAAGCTGCCATTATCGGCAGTTTTTTTTATGAAATCATTTTCTCAATGATTAACCTTTTCCCTGTATTCAATGTAAATTCAAATCGATCATTGACCTTTTCAAAATAGAAAAAATGGTGCTGCACATTGCAAATTTGTTCCTGATTATCAAAAACAATAAAATTTACCCCATCCTTTCGCTGTTCCTCTGATAGGAAAGATAAATGGTTATAGCAATAGATACAATCATAAATAGAAAAACCTAATGAGTTTAGGGTAGTGACAAATTGAAAAAAGGCATCATCATTAATCCCTTCAAGTAATCTCTCCAGGGAATACACCAAATGCTTCTTAATTCTTACCTGATCATGGTCGCGAAGCATAATGACTTCGTTTCCCAAACGGATTTTTCCTGACTCAAATAAAATTCCTCTCCTCCAGCGGTTCATCCGAAAGATTTCTATTTCTTGCTGGAGAAAATCATCAATCATATTTGCTTCTTCTGTTTCCTCATCAAAAAAGATCCATTGATCATTAATTTGTTCAACAGTTCCCTCATTAAAAGCTCTCTGTTGATTATCATAAAGTTTATTTCGCTGCTGTCGATTCATGTTTAACCTCCGTGCCAAATGCTTTCATCTTCTTTGTTGACATCTTCTTGCAAATTTATAACTTGGTATACCATTTTATTTGGACAATTAACCAATTGCTTTGGGCTGAATACACTACAACATGAAATTGAAATTTGGAGTTTTAGTAGTAGAAAGGAGCCAACTACCGTGTGCGGGATATCTGGATGGGTAGATTTTGAAAAATTATTAAAAAATGAAACAGAAACAATAGCAAAAATGGCCAATACACTTGCAAAAAGAGGCCCTGATGAAACGAACATCTGGACAAATACACATGTTGGTTTTGGACATAAGAGACTCATTGTTGTCGACCCAGAAGGGGGAAGACAGCCAATGTCAAAACAAAAAGAAGGCATTGTGTACACCATTTGCTACAACGGAGAATTATACAATACAGAAGATCTACGTAAAATTCTCCTTACTAAAGGATATTCTTTTAGGGGTCATTCTGATACAGAAGTTCTGTTAACAGCCTATATAGAATGGGCGGAGGAGTGCGTAAATTATTTAAACGGAATTTATGCGTTTGCTGTTTGGGACAGTAAAAGGGAACAGCTTTTTATTGGACGTGACAGATTAGGGGTAAAACCGCTCTTTTTCACGGAACACAAAAAAGGGTTACTTTTTGCATCAGAATTAAAAGCAATCCTCACGCACCCCGAAATCAAAACAGAACTCGACCGTGAAGGGCTGGCCGAGATTCTTGGTACAGGACCATCAAGGTCACCAGGTTCAGGGATTTTTAAGGGAATGAAAGAGCTACGGCCGGCACATGCATTGACCTTTTCAAAAAATGGCCTAAAAACTTGGCGTTATTGGAACGTGAAAAGTGAAGAACATAAAGATTCGGTGGAGGAAACAGCAGAAAAGGTACGTTTTCTAGTGACAGATGCAGTGACGAGACAACTTGTTTCAGATGTTCCTTTATCAACATTTTTATCAGGCGGACTTGACTCAAGCATCATAACTGCGATTGCTGCAAAAGGCTTTCAAGACCAAGGGAAAGGGCAGCTCCATACGTACTCAATTGACTATGAGGGTAATGATCTCCATTTTGCAGCTAATGAATTCCAGCCGGATGCAGACAGCCGATATATTAAAATGGTTACAGATCGATTTAATACCTTACATCATAACAAAACAATATCGCAGAAAAAACTCGCAGACGCTCTTATCGAAGCTGTTCATGTCAGAGACTGCCCAGGAATGGCAGATGTGGACTCCTCCTTACTTTGGTTCTGCAAGGAAATCAAAAAGGACTTCGTCGTTAGTCTTTCAGGCGAATGTGCAGATGAAATTTTTGGCGGCTACCCTTGGTTTCATCGGAAACAAGACCTTGAACGTGCCGGGTTTCCATGGATGCGTTCCGTTTTTGAACGGGAAAATTTATTGAGCCAAGACTGGCGGGAAAAATTAAAGCTATCAGAATATGTGATGGAAAAGTATCAGCAAGCAGTGAAGGAAACACCGAGATTACCGGGAGAAAGCTTGGAAGAGTCGAAAAGGCGGGAACTATTTTATATCAATATGACTTGGTTCATGACCACCTTGCTTGACCGCAAGGATCGAATGAGTATGGGGGCCAGCCTTGAGGTCAGAGTTCCTTTTGCCGACCATCGTCTTGTTGAATATGTCTGGAATATTCCATGGGATGTTAAGATGTACCGAGGAAGAGAAAAAGGGATTCTTCGTAAGGCATTTGAAGGGATATTACCCGAAGAAGTTCTTTATCGGAAGAAAAGTCCTTATCCAAAAACACATAATCCGGAATATACCGCTATGATCCAAAAACGTTTGGTAGAGATTTTAAAGGATAAATCATCAGCTCTCCATGAATTTTTTGATAAGACCTCATTACAAAGTATTGTTGATTCCGGGGGAGAATCTTTTAAAGAACCATGGTTTGGTCAGCTGATGACAGGACCGCAGCTGTTAGCCTATTTTGTTCAATTACACACATGGTTTAAGGACTATAATATTAACATAGTAAATTGAGTTAAAATTTGGATTTCAAACCATTATTCGATTAAAATGGGTTTAGGGAAGAGGGAGAGCCTCTTCCCTTTTTAAGGGAGGAACAATATATGAAAAGAATCATACTCATTTTAATTTCAGTTTTTCTGCTGTCTTCCGTTCCTGCAAATGCTGCAGTTAAAAAAGATAAGCGGTTATGGCAGGATGAGTCCATCTATTCAATTATGGTGGATCGCTTTAATGATGGAGACACAAGTATTAATAACGATGTAAATACGAAAGATCCAAATGTCTATAACGGCGGCGATTTTCAAGGAATCATCGATAAACTTGACTACATACATGATATGGGTTTTACCGCTATTCGACTCAATCCGATTTTTGATAATGCCGACAAAGGATATCATGGCTTTTGGGTGAAAGACTTTTATAAAACGGACGAGCATTTTGGCTCGATTAAGACGTTTCAAAAGCTGGTTAACGAAGCTCATAAACGCAAAATGAAAGTATTAATTGATTTTCCTGTAAACAATGTTGCGGCAAATCATATGTGGGTGACTGATCCAAATAAGCAGGATTGGTTTCATAAAAAACGGGATATAAAGGACTGGAACAACGCTCAAGAGGTTGAAAATGGCTGGGCCGATGGGTTGCCGGACCTGAATCAGGATAACCCTAAGGTAAAAAACTATTTAATAAAGGCAGCTAAATGGTGGATTCAGAAAACAGATATTGATGGATATAGTTTACCCGAAGTAAACATGGTGCCTGTCAGCTTTTGGCATGATTTTTCAACTTCAGTTAAAGGTGTGAAGCAAAACTTTTTTCTAATGGGAATACCGGCAGTAAAATCACCAACCAATGGACTAGAGTATGAAAAGGCCGGGATTGATGGTCTTTTTAATGGGCCCGTTAGTGCGGATTTAAGGAACGCCTTTGCCAATACTAACCAATCGATTCAACCTGTTTTTTCTGAATTGGCCAACGGAAAAAAACCATTTGATACGTCAGCCAACATGGTAAATTATTTCGATAATGAATATACAACAAGATTCACACAAGAAATTGTAAAAAATAGACAGTTCCCTGGTTCCCGTTGGAAGACGGCGTTGACCTATTTATATACGATTCCAGGAATACCTGTAATTTATTATGGAACGGAAATTGCTTTGAATGGCGGTGATATTCCGGATAATCGCCGGCAGATGAGCTTCAGAGCAGAAAAAGATTTAATTGATTTTACCACAAAAATCGGAGAGCTTAGAAATCAACTTCCATCTTTAACAAGAGGGAACCTTGAAGTATTATATGAAAAAAATGGCATGGTTATTTATAAGCGCGAATATAAAGGTGAAACCTCGGTCATTGCAATTAATAATACGAGAAAATCACAAAGTATCACGTTAAAGGGGAAGCAATTACAAGCGGGAAAAGAGCTTCGCGGTTTACTTAACGGTGATACGGTAAAGAGTGAAGGCGATCGATATACGATTATTCTCGACCGGGATTACTCTGAAATTTATGTGTTGGCGGATAAAACAGGGATGAATATTCCGTTTGTTTCAGCCATTATGATTGTGATCATTTTGGCCTGTTTATTTTTGTTTTTGGTCATCAGGAGAAGTAAAAGAAATATGAATTAAAAGAACGCACCGGAAAGCGTGATATGCTTCCGGTGCGTTCTTTGTCTAGCGCAAGTGCGTCTGATCAAGGCGCTGGAGCTTTTCTATTTATCCATTAATAATCTCCCCGCCGTTTACATGGAACATTTGGCCGCTAATATAGGAAGAATCATCGGATGCTAAAAAAACATAGCTTGGAGCAAGCTCATGCGGCTGCCCTGCTCTTCCTAATGGAGTGGTCGATCCGAATACGGCTACTTGATCATCTGTAAAGGTAGAGGGTATGAGCGGGGTCCATATTGGGCCTGGTGCAACCCCGTTCACTCTTATTCCCTGCGATGCAAGCGATAGGGCAAGCGAGCGAGTGAAAGAAACAATTGCTCCTTTTGTGGCAGAGTAATCCAGCAACTGTTCATTTCCCTTGTAGGCAGTAATGGATGCTGTATTAATAATCGATGCTCCTTTTTTTAAATGTGGCAGGACCATTTTTGACATATGAAAATAGGAAAAAATATTGGTACGAAATGTTTTTTCAAGCTGGGCCGCTGTAATATTCAATAAGCTTTTTTGCGGATGCTGTTCCGCTGCATTGTTTACGAGTATGTCAATCTTTCCAAATTCTTCGATGGTTTTGTTCACGACATCCTTACAATAGTCTTCACTGCCAATATCGCCGGAAAAGAGCAGGCAGCGTCTTCCTTCTTCTTCAATTAACTGTTTTGTTTCTTCCGCATCTTGATGTTCTTCTAAATAGACAATGGCTACATCCGCGCCTTCTTTGGCAAAATAAATGGCCACTGATTTACCAATCCCGCTGTCACCACCGGTAATAATCGCCGTTTTTCCAGATAATTTTCCGCTGGATTTATAATTTGCATCAATCGAAATGGGTCGAGGATTCATTTCACTTTCCACGCCAGGCTGATGATTTTGGTGCTGTGGCGGAAAAATTGCTTTTGGTTGCTTTTGGCTGCTCATATTGTTACCTCCAAGTGTTAATTACACCTGTTAGTCTTCGATAAAAACCTAAGAATATGAAAAAAGGGAAAAGGTTTTTCAACCATTTCCCACGTTGTCTATCGATAATTAATAAACTGAACATCAACAGTAAGGTCTGCTTCTCGAACTAATGAAATGATTTTTTGGAGATCATCCCGGTTCTTGCCGCTGACACGTACCTGGTCGTCCTGCACCTGGCTTTTGACTTTAACACCGCTATTTTTAATGATTGTGTTTATTTTTTTGGCATTTTCTTTATCAATTCCTTGAACAAGTTTCGCCCTTTGCCTTACGGTTCCTCCGGAAGCTTTTTCAATCTTACCATAATCAAGATTTCTGATCGGAATCCCTCGTTTAATCAGTTTGCTTAACAGGACATCCTTCAATTGGTCTAACTTATATTCGTCATCGGAAATAAGGACAAGCTCTTCTTTATCAAGAGATACCTCACTTTTACTGCCTTTAAAATCGTAACGGGTTGAAATTTCTTTCATTGTTTGGGTGATTGCGTTTGTTACCTCAGAAAAGTCTACTTTGGATACAATATCAAACGAACTGTCTTTAGACATAACAAAATCCTCCTGTTTATCATTTCGCCAATTTTTGCATGGTTTCCCTTTATGGGTACATTATAGTAAAATATAGCAGTTCAAACAACTATCTCCAAAGGAAAGAAAAGGGGAATAAACATGTCATTAAAAGAATTGATTGGCCACACTACCAGTTTGGAAGTGGCACGAAAAGCGCCATTTGGCTATTTTTTAACAGATGGAAATGAGGATGTCTTGTTACATATAAATGAAGCCGAGCGTGAATATGAAGAAGGGGAGCGCTTAGAGGTCTTTCTTTTCCATGATTCGCAGGGTAGGATGATTGCTTCAACAAAGATTCCGGAAATTTCTGTTGGCGGGTATGGCTGGGTCAAGGTAACAGATTTTAATCCGGGAATTGGAGTCTTTTTAGATATTGGTCTGCAAAAGGACCTTTTATTAGGTGCAGACGATCTCCCAGCCCATAAATCCGTCTGGCCGAAGCCTGGTGATATGGTTTACATTACATTGAGGGTAAATCGTAATTATCTTTTGTACGCAAAGCTTGCCAGTGACCAGATCATTCAATCGATTTCCGTCAAGGCAACGAGACAGGCATTCAATAAAAATGTCCAGGGCCATATTTACCGTACGGCAAAAGTCGGCAGCTGGGTTTATACAATTGAGGGCTTTAAAGGTTTTATTCATGAGTCACAAAGACAGCAAGAACCCCGTCTTGGACAAAAAATTGAAGGCAGAATCATTGATATAAAAGAAGATGGGACGGTTAATATCTCACTGCTTGCTAGAAAAGAGGAATCACTGGATCAGGATGGAGAAATAATTTATGAATATTTAATGAGCAGAAATGGTGCCATGCCATACGGGGACAAGAGTATGCCTGAGGATATTAAAGAACGATTTGGTCTAAGCAAAGGTTCCTTTAAACGTGCTCTCGGAAAGCTGATGAAAGAAGGCAAGGTTTATCAGGAAAATGGCTGGACCTATGTAAAAAAAGATTAGCAAGTTATTACATACTCCTTTTCGAAATGCTTACACTAATGATTGAACATGAAGGAAAGGAGTTTTGAATTTGCCTCATACATCAGATAATGATAAAAAAGCACAGGACAATAATGCCTTAAGACACGAAAAAAACATGATGCGCGAAAAAAATCGCCAAGCAGGGAAAAATCAATACTCGAAGAAAACAGACCATAAATAAGAAAAGTGAAAGCGTCTTTACCAAGGGCTTATGTCCAGAGCCCCCAGACGCTAGAGCTAGACAACCAAAAGTCTCACTCGAATTGTCAAGAAATGTTATTTTTCTTGGCAATTTTTATTAAATCTAAAATACTGATTTTTTAAAATGATTGTCTATGCTATAGGGCCTGTTGATTTCCGCTCCAGGTGCTTCGCTTTCCGCGGGCGTGCCGGGGAGCCTCCTCGGCGCTTTGGCGCCTGCGGGGTCTCCCCTGCCCCGTACTCCCGCAGGAGTCTTCGCACCTTCCGCTCCAATCAACAGGGAGCAAATCAACCTAATAATTGCCACACACCTTTTAAATTCTGGTTGTAGTCCAGTGGTCTAGTTAACAGAACATTTCCTGCTATTTTTTACGGGACATGAATCTTCATTTATGGTCTTATTTACTAAACCGAATTTCTTGAGTCTCTTTCACTTTCTCCCTTTCATTTAAAGGATTCTTTCCAGTTTTTTATTCTATCTTCTTGAATAGCTTTATTTAATTCCTCATAATATTCGTGAGCCTATACTTCACCTCTTCCTTTGTAAAAATATGCTTATTGGCGTTTCTCTTTACATGAGATGTATCCGTAAATAAATCTCGCCTCCAAACCATTTGTGATTCATTGATTGGAAAATAATTTCATCTAAAATATCTTGAACCATCAGTATCTTTAAAACCGTGTGACGATTTTAATTAATCTTAAAATGATGCGGAACTAAATTATGGGATTTCAAAACCAATTGAAGGCAACGTTCATTTTCTCTTTCTAAATGCCTTTTGGAATGAATACCAAAAAGATACTCTATAAACAACATTTTAAAGTGAATAAGGAGATCAAAGGGGCATCCATTTAACCTCGCGATAAAAGGGGAAAGCTCTTCTAGGAGAAAGGAAAATCTATATTTTTGTCAATCTGGTGAAGATGGTGGCAGCCCAGTAATAATTCATCAATAGAATCAAATTCAAATGCTCTTCCTAGACTCTTTTGGCTAAGCATTAGAATTACAACTTATTTTATTATTTATTGGAGTTGTAGACTTTATTGAATGCACCTGTTGATTGGAGCGAAGTGCCTGGAGCGTAAATCAACTGACCTGTTGACAGACTTTATATTATTAATGCTTTAATAAATTATTGCTGTAAATTATTGAAGAGAATGAAGAAATAATAGGCTATCGAAAGTTCGACAGCCTAAGTGAGGCAAAAGCCACTATGGCAATTGATTTAAGAAGAAAATCGAAATGGTTCCGGCACCGGTATGGGAACCGATTGCTGAGCCAATGGAAGAAATATATACCGCTTTGGGATGTAGTTCCTCTTCAATCATTGATTTCATTTCCAAGGCTGTTTCTTCATTGTCAGCATGACTGATTCCAACGACTTGCTCCTGAATATCGGAACCGCGCTCCTTCATCAATTCAATTAAACGGCGCAACACTTTCTTTTTTCCGCGTATTTTTTCAATCGGAACTAATTTTCCGTCCTCTACATTTAAAACCGGTTTAATATTTAGTAATCCTCCGAGAAAGGCAGATGCTTTCGAAACCCTGCCACCTTTTGCTAAATAGTCTAAGTCTTCGACGGTGAAAAGGTGCTCCATATGCTGACTTCTAAAAATAACATCCTTCAAAATTTCTTCTTTCGGAACATTTTTCGATGAAAGCCTTGCCGCTTCCATCACAATAAGTCCTTGTCCAAGAGAGGCACATTTCGTATCAATAATTGTTAAATCAAAATTTGGATATTTTTCCTTGACTTGGTCAAGAATCATAACAGCGGTTGAATAGGTTCCAGATAGCTGTGAGGAAAAGGCTATATAAATTCCAACTTCATTATTTTCAGCCATGTTTGTAAAGATCTGCTCAAATAATAGAGGAGATGCTTGGGATGTTTTCGGTACACTTCCGTTTCGAATGGCATCATAAACAGTTTTAGGATCAATGGTTTTTACATCCTCATACTCCTGACCATTTACGTGAACCTTTAGCGGAATCAGTGTTACATTGCTTTCAGAATAAAAACCGAGAGGTAAATCACATGCGCTATCCGCCAGAATCTTTATCGGCATGAAGCTCACCTGCTTTCAAGCTAATATGGTTAACTTTAGTTTATCGGTTTAAGGCTTAAAATACAATTCAGAAATGGAAAGAACTGCACAATCAGAACATTGAATTTTACAAATGAAGGGATGATGAAATGCTTTGGCTGCAAACGAAAAAAATAGTAATCGTCGTGGCGGGAGCTTTATTGAATGCGATTGCAATGAACTTATTTTTAATTCCTGCCAATGTCTATTCCAGTGGCTTTACAGGGATTGCCCAATTGCTTTCAAGAGTGTTAAGTGACCATACACCGCTACATGTCTCAATGGGATTTTTATTGCTAGTGTTAAATATTCCTGTTGCAATTCTTGGTTGGATGAAGGTAGGAAAGTCATTTACCATTTACAGCTTTCTCAGTGTAGTTCTTTCTTCTTTATTCTTATCCATTATCCCTATTACTAAGGTCTCTCATGACATCTTGTTAAATGCCGTGTTTGGCGGTGTAATTTTGGCTGTTGGGGTGGGAATCACTTTAAAATGGGGAGCATCAACAGGTGGATTGGATATCATTGCAATGGTTCTCTCAAGGATGAAAGACAAGCCGGTTGGGACGTATATGTTTATTTTAAATGGATTTATCATTGCAACTGCCGGGCTTCTTTACGGCTGGGAAAAAGCCCTTTATACACTAGTGACCTTGTACACGTCCACAAGGATTATTGATGCCATTCACACACGACATGAAAAGCTGACTGCGATGATTATTACAAAAAAAGCGGATGAATTAAAAAAGGAAATTCAAAACAAACTGGTTAGAGGGATCACAATGGTTCCGGCAAAGGGGGCTTTTTCTAATGAACCCCGAGATATGTTGATGATTGTGATTACTCGCTATGAGCTTTTTGATTTAGAAAGAATTATTAAAGAGGTAGACCCAAAAGCATTTACAAATATCATTGAAACAGCGGGAATTTACGGTTTCTTTCGAAAAGATTAACAGGAGGCATTATGAAAAATCTACTTTGTATCTTTCTACTATTTTTTTCTTTTCATACGAATACGTTTGCAAATGGAATCGAGAGGAATGTAAGTGATTCTGCGTTTACATTTAATGTAGTCCCTTCAGCAGGGCCGGAAGCTGTGGAATTTGAATTTCTTCTTAAGAATGAAGGAGAAATACCGCTTAACTTGGAATTCCCAACTTCTCAACTTTTTGACATTATCGTCACAGATAAAAGCGGCAATGAAGTATATCGCTATTCCAAAGGACGCTATTTTTTACAGGCCTTTCAAACAATAAAGATTGAGCCAAAAACCTCTTATAAAAGAATTGCTGTCTGGGATTATATGGTGGACGGAAAAAGGGCTCCTGCTGGTGAATACAATGCTCAAATCACATTAAAACCTGTAAATTTGAATGACAAACCTATATCAAATAGAGAGAAATTAACGATTCATAAAAAAATGATTATCCCTGAAGAGAATCCAGTCTTCCGACATGTGAAGGTGGAAGGAAACCGAGGGAAATACAAAATAATGGGTGAAACAAAACCATCAAAAGGGAATTTTTATTATACAGTGGAAGATGGACACAGGGAGTTTGTTAAAGAAACACAAATAAGTATGGGACGGAAAACAGAAGAGTGGAAACCGTTTACGATTCAAGTTCAAATTTCTGAAACAAAGCTTCCTGAGCATGGTTCCTTCATTTTATTTTTATATGAACGAGACCATGAAAATAAAATAACCCATTCCTTCCCAGTTATTTTAGAAAAATTTTATCAGTAGGAAAGAAAAAGGAAAGCGCCAGGCGCTTTCCTTTTTCTTATTGCTCAAGCTCATTTTGCATTTGTTGGAGCTGACGTTGTTCGGCAAATGTAGAATTAGCAAATGCGGAACTTAAAGCATTTTTGGCTTTTTCCACAGCCGAATCACGTTCAGCAGGGCTGGCAGACTTCGCCATCTCCACAAATCTTCGTGCTTCCTGGAATAATTGGTTACCCATTTTTATATTCCTCCCAGCGAGGAGTCTTGCACATTGGACATTTTCTGAGCTTCCGCTTCAGCATAGGTCATGTGATAGGGGATACGTTCGGCATGCTTAGAGACCGTATCTTTTCCTTGCTGGACAAAGCGTTTTGATTTGTTTCGTTTACCCATTCGAATCCCTCCAATGTTTGAGCTTCGATTGAAACAGCAAGTGCTGCCTCAAAAATTAGTATGCTCCGAATTGACGTTTTCATTTAGGTAAACAATGGCGAAAAAAGCACTATTTTAAATTCAATAAATCAGCTATATATTCCCCAACACCATCTTCTTCATTCGTAAGGGTAACATCATTTGCAATATTTTTTAACTGATCGATTGCATTGCCCATCGCAATCCCATGCCCGGCATATTCAATCATTTCAAGGTCATTATCCTCGTCCCCAAAAGCAACCACTCTTTCAGCAGGAATATTGAAAAAATCCGCAGCCTTTTTCAAGCCAACCGCTTTATTTATACCCGATTTAATAATTTCAATCACATGCCATGGTGCAGCCCAACTGCGTTGTTCAATCACTTCCGCATGGATTTCAGATAAATGCTGGCGAATTAGCCGTAATTCATCCTCTTCTGTATGAATTAATAAGCTTGTTGGTGAATCCTTTAAAAAATTACTTAAATCCCCGGTGGTCACCTTTGGTTTGCCCATTCCAAAAATATCAAGAAGCTTTTCATCGTGGTAATGAAAATAAACATCATCCATCACTTCTGCGATAATATTATGAAATTGGAAGGATCTGCAGGCATCAACAATTTCCTTTGCCACTTTAACATCCAATGGTTCATGAAATAATCCCCAGCCAGAGTTTCGTGGATGATGCATAAATGCTCCGTTGAAATTAACAATAGGAGTATCCAAGTCCAATTCACGATAATACATTTCACTAGAGCGGTACGGTCTCCCTGTTGCAATCATAACGATATGTCCCGCGTCTCGGGCTTTTTTCAAAATATCCTTTGTTTTTAATGAAATAGTTTTGTCGTCTTTTAATAATGTCCCATCTAGATCTAACGCAATTAAGTGTCTTTCTGCCATATGGATATGGACTCCTTCTCTATTTTTATTTTGGAAGCGATAAAAGCTTTATTTTAGGAAAATGATTGTTTACATGATACACTACAATTGTGATTTTCTTACATACAATTGGAAGCAGGTTTAAAACTTGTATAAATACTATGTTAACAATTTTATACCTAACCTGTAAAAAAATTCACATCATACCATGTAAATTATCGATATACTTATATATAGCTTCAGGAGGATTCTGTAGTGGTCATCATCGAAAGAGAGTACATTAAGGATATACCTGCACTAGAAGTTGTTAAAAAAGA
This sequence comes from Neobacillus sp. GCM10027624, assembly GCF_042675345.1. Classification (NCBI taxonomy): domain Bacteria; kingdom Bacillati; phylum Bacillota; class Bacilli; order Caryophanales; family Bacillaceae; genus Neobacillus; species Neobacillus sp. GCM10027624. The sequence continues at coordinate 26,090 of NZ_JBHTHD010000022.1, read as the reverse complement.
TATACATCAAGAATCACTGCCAACCATTATTTTTATTCATGGTATTACAAGTGCAAAGGAACATAACCTGCACTATGCCTATTTATTAGCAGAAAAAGGTTTTCGGGTGATTTTGCCTGATACCATCCACCATGGTGAACGTCAGAAAGAATTAGAGGAGAAGGAGTTAGTAACCGAATTTTGGAACATCGTCATCAAAACCATTACTGAACTTAAGACGCTAAAAGAACATTTCGTTCAACATGGATTGACTGATCCAAATCGAATCGGCCTTGTTGGAACTTCAATGGGTGGAATTATAACACTCGGTGCAATCACCCAGTTCCCATGGATGAAAGCGGCAGTAAGCTTAATGGGGATGCCGGCATACGAGCAATTTTCTCTCTGGCAGCTTGACCATTTAAAAAGCCAAGGAATGGAAATTCCTTTTACTGAGGAAGAAATTGCGGATCAGCTCATGATTCTTAGGGATTATGATTTAAGTCTATATCCGGAGAAACTAGGACAAAGACCGTTATTGTTTTGGCATGGAAAAAAAGACCCGATTGTTCCGTATTCCTTAACGCATCAATTTTATGAAAACATTAAGTCAAGCTATAGCCAAGACCCTGAAAGGTTGGCTTTTATAACAGATGAACATGCCGGTCATAAGGTTAGCAGGGAAGGCTTATTAGCAACGGTTGATTGGTTTGTAAAATACTTGTAAAGCAAATAGAAAATGAACAGGAGTGAACATAATGAATGAGGAATTAAAAGAAAATATAATGGGTGCCCTTGAGCTAGTAGTCGATCCTGAATTAGGTGTTGATATCGTTAATTTAGGTTTAGTTTATAATGTGGAAATGGATGATCAAGGCAAAGTTGATATTACGATGACGTTAACTTCGATGGGATGTCCGCTCGCAGGAACAATTGTGGATCAGGTGAAAAGATCATTAGCAGATATTCCGGAAATCAAAGATGTAGAGGTTAATATCGTTTGGAATCCGCCATGGAATAAAGAAATGATGTCACGCTATGCTAAAATTGCCCTTGGAATTCGCTAATATTTTGTTTTTTTAAACAGCAGAGTCGAACTCTTGCTGTTTTTTTTGTCTTCACAAAACAGACATATTTAATCGCTCTTTAGTGAGTTACTTCACATTTTTCAAATATAAACAACTTTATAATACAGTTATTAAAGCTGTTTGATTTGAAATAGCTGATGTAGGAGGCGTTTCATCATGGCTATTAGCCGAGATTTTAATAAAGATCCATTTATCGTTATCTGGGAACTTACACGTGCTTGTCAATTAAAGTGTCTGCATTGCCGTGCCGATGCCCAATATGCAAGGGATCCGCGTGAATTAACCTTTGAAGAAGGCAAAAATCTTATTGATCAAATATATGAAATGAATAATCCTATGCTAGTCTTTACAGGCGGAGATCCGCTTATGAGGGAAGATATCTTTGATATTGCTAAATATGCAGTCGAAAAAGGCGTCCGAGTTTCGATGACACCAAGTGCAACTCCAAATGTTACGAAGGAAGCCATTCAAAAGGCGAAGGAAGTTGGTCTTTCCCGCTGGGCATTTAGTATTGATGGACCAAATGCAGAAGTCCACGACCATTTCCGCGGTACTGCAGGGTCCTTTGATTTGACGATGGAAAGAATAAATTACTTGCATGAGGTAGGACTGCCGATTCAAATTAATACGGTAATTTCAAAATATAATGTTGAATATCTAGATGAAATGGCGAAAATGGTCGAGGATTTAAACTGTGTACTTTGGAGTGTCTTTTTCCTTGTCCCGACCGGAAGAGGCCAGGCTTCAGATATGATCTCTCCAGTTGAACATGAAAGAGTTCTAAGATGGCTTTATGATTTAAGTAAACGAGTATCCTTTGATATTAAAACAACAGAAGCAATGCATTACCGCCGTGTGGTCATCCAGCAAAAAATGCGTGAAGCCAAACAACAAACCGATGAAATTGACTATTTAACTGCTCTAACGGAAAAAGGACTAACAGGATCAATAGACGGCTTAGGACGTGCACCAAAAGGCGTCAATGACGGAAATGGTTTTGTGTTCATCTCTCATATCGGTGATGTCTATCCTAGTGGACTTTTACCTGTAAAAGCGGGGAATATCCGTGAGACACCACTTGCGGAAATTTACCGTGAGTCTCCAATCTTTAAATCATTGCGAGATCCGGACTCGTTTAAAGGAAAATGCGGTGTATGCGAATTCCGCTATGTCTGTGGGGGATCAAGATCTAGAGCATATGCGATGACAGGGGATTATCTTGAAAGTGAACCATTCTGCGTTTACATTCCAAAAGCATTAAGAGATAAGCAAGTCCAGTAAAAATTTCGGGGAAGTAATTCAACCCGAGTGCTTCCCCGATCCAAATAAAAAAGGATGGTTTCCCATCCTATTCGATATTGCAATAAACAGCTGGACAATTCTCGCAGCCGATTTCATCTTTTAAATATTGAAGATCCAATATCGAAATTTTGCCTTTTTTAACTGAAATAATATTGTCCTTCTTTAATTCACTTAAAATACGATTCGTACTTTCACGGGAGGTGCCGCAGAAATTGGCAAGCTCTTGATTTGTAAGGGGTAAATCAATTAATATTTCACGGTCTTTATGAATACCATAGCTATTAGACATTCGAATAAGCGTTGAAAAAAGTGCACCGCGTTTACCATTTAAGACAAGGTCACGAAATTTTGTTTGGGTTTTGCGGAAATGATCACTCATCCATTTCATGAATTCATAAGCAAGTTTGCTGTCTTGGAAAATTTCGCTTTCAATCACATCTTTTTTAATAGCGACAATTTCCCCTTCTTCTAGGACCTTGGCACTGAGTAAAAATTTTGGATTATCCGTGAACAGTGTCAATTCTCCACAAATATCATTTTCCCCACAGATTCTTAAGGAAAGCTCTCGTCCATCTGAGGTAATTTTACTAATTTGGATTTTGCCGGAAAGGATGATATAGAGCTCCTCAGCAGCCATTCCTTCTTGGAATAAAAATTTTCCTCTCTCACTTCTGAACTTACGGTCAGCGAATTTAAGTAATTCTTTTATTTCTAATGAATGGGTTGGTTTCATTTTCGTCATCATTCAGTTCTCACCCCGTCTATAGTTAAAAACTAGTTATATTTTACTAGGTCATTTTTGTATTGTTATAAACATTTTACCTCAGGTTTTTGTAAAAAAAAGAAGTAAACAATGACAATATAGTGAAAACTGATTATCGCTTTTTTGACAAGTGTTTTGAAATATTTTGCAATGAATATTTCCAAAAACAATCGTTTGTACCAAATCCATCTTCTGTTATGATAAATAGTAAGTTAACTAGTGAAAAAGTGATTCATTAAAACAAAATAAATGAGTGGTTTTTTTAAAATAATGGAGTTGATTAGAATGGAAAATACCATTATTAAAGATAAATTTAATCGGCCATTACATGATCTGCGGATTTCTGTAATTGACCGCTGTAATTTCCGCTGCCAGTATTGCATGCCAGCCGATCAATTTGGACCCGATTTTGTCTTTTTACCAAAAAGCGCTTTATTAACCTATGAAGAAATTGAGCGGCTAGCAAAGATCTTTGTTCAATTAGGAGTTGAAAAAATTCGATTAACAGGTGGAGAGCCGCTGTTAAGAAGAGACTTACCTGTTTTGGTTAGTAAACTCTCTAAAATAGAAGGTCTTAAAGATATTGGTTTAACAACAAACGGTGTAATGCTGAAGAAATTTGCTGAAAAACTAAAACAGGCGGGACTTAAACGGGTTAATGTCAGCCTTGACAGCCTGAATGATGAGTTGTTCGGAAAAATAAACGGACGAAATATCGGAACCAAACCCGTTCTAGAAGGAATCGAAGCAGCAAAACAAGCAGGATTAGGCGTAAAAATCAATATGGTAGTAAAAAAAGGGCTAAACGATACTGAAATTGTCCCGATGGCGGATTTTTGCAAGAAAAATGGTCTTGAGCTCCGGTATATTGAATTTATGGATGTCGGCTCAACGAACGGCTGGAAAATGGATGATGTCATTACGAAAAAGCAGATTTATGAAATGCTAAAAGAAAATTATGAGTTGGAGCCGGTGAACCCAGCTTATTTTGGTGAGGTGGCTAAACTTTACCGTTATAAAGATACGAATGTAAACGTTGGGTTTATTTCATCCGTGTCTGAGTCTTTTTGTTCAAGCTGTACCCGTGCACGCTTATCGGCAAATGGCCAAATATTTACCTGTTTGTTTAATGGAAACGGTCATGACCTTCGTAATATCATGAGAAATGGTGCGACGGACGAGGAACTTACTAAGCGGATTTCAGAAATTTGGAATGGCCGCGATGATCGCTACTCTGACGAAAGAATGGCTGAATCCAATAAGAAGCGGAAAAAAATTGAAATGTCTTATATCGGTGGATAATAAAAAACAGCCTGCTTTCACTTCAAGCAGGCTGTTTTTTTTATTAATCTATATGGCGAGGGAATAAAATGTTATTTTCAAGGTGTACGTGCATGAAGGTTAATCCTTCAAGATCCTCCAACCGCTTGTAAACTAATCGATAAGTTCCGCAGGCATCTAGTGGAAGTTCAAAATCAGCTGTTACCGCGCGAATTTGTCTTAAAATTTCCCCGGCATGGTCATGTTCTTTTTCAAGCTCGACAATCATTGCAATGGCCTCTTCACGATTTGGGGCAGTATTATTTGCAAGCTGTCTAATTAATGGGAAAACAATTTCTTCTTCTTTTGCCATGTGTTCAATCATTTCTTTTTTAAATTCATAAAATAGTTCATTTACTTTTAACAGCTCTGGATGGTTGTCACCATGTACACGTGATACCTTTGTCACATAGGGGCTAAGTTGTGTTAACTCATCTTCTGTAACACGGTGATACCCCGCAATAACATGATCGATAATCGTATTGGAATCAGAATTAGTCCATACTTCTAAATCTGTATCTGCAGGTTCACTTTTTTCATAAACCTCTTTTAATTCTTCGATTAAATTGTCCATATTTAGGTTGTTTTGTGCAGCAGCTTGAGATAGTGGTATATTACCGCCACAGCAAAAATCAATCCGGTTCTTTTTAAAAACATCACTTGTTTTAGGTAATTCGTTTACAATATCTTTAACTAATGTATCTGAAGTAAATGGAATGGACATTTTTGTTTCCTCCTAAAATTGAAAAGTATTTTTTATTTCTTACTATAAGCATAATCGAAATCGAAAAAAAAACAGGTGACCTGAATCACACGATTCATATGAATTTTTTGTTTAAAATAAAAGTATGTCGTCACTTTGATAGTTGCGATGTTCATACCGTTTCGATAGTCTTATAATAAAATTGACTATCATGACTTAAGAATTTGACTGATTAAAGGCAGGAGCTGATTGCTTTGTTAGAAAGAAGAAATCCGATACCAGTAGGGGATGCGGTAAAAAAAATAATGGAAAACCAACTAGCTGGTGTGACTGAATATGTACCTATTGAAGAGAGTTATGGTCGTATATTAGCGGAAAATATTAATGCCACGAATGATGTCCCGCACTTTGACAGGTCACCATATGATGGCTTCGCAGTGCGTTCAATTGATACAAAGGATGCCTCGCTTGACCACTCTGTTGATTTTGAAGTCATTGACCATATTGGAGCAGGACATGTATCCAGTCAAACCGTGAATGAATTTCAAGCAGTCAGGATTATGACCGGTGCAATGATGCCGAATGGGGCTGATGCAGTTGTTATGCTTGAGCTGACAAATAGCTTCGAAAAGAATGGTAAACCTTTTATGTCCATTAAGCGCAAGCTTAATAAGGGGGATAATGTGTCATTTCGAGGTGAAGACACAAAAGCCGGGGAAACCCTAGTAAAAAAAGGTACATATATTAATCCTGGTGTACAAGCCATCCTTGCAACCTTTGGTTATAGTGAGGTTCCGGTCGCAAAAAAACCTGTTATTGGGTTATTTGCAACTGGAACGGAGCTTTTGGAGGTAAATGAACCGTTGGAACCGGGAAAAATCCGCAACAGCAATTCCCATATGATTGTTGCCCAAATTGAAAGAGCCGGAGGAATAGCTCATTATTATGGCAAGCTTCCTGATGATTTTGATACATGCTTTAATGCAGTGAAAAATGCTTTAGAAAAGGTCGATTTACTCATCACAACTGGTGGAGTGTCGGTTGGTGATTTTGATTATCTTCCGGAAATCTATCAAAAGTTGGGAGCCGAGGTTTTATTTAATAAGGTGGCAATGAGGCCAGGGAGTGTGACAACCGTTGCTAAATTTCAAGGTAAAATTCTTTTTGGTCTCTCGGGAAATCCTTCAGCTTGTTATGTAGGCTTTGAATTATTTACGAGGCCGATTATTCGTAGGATGTTGTTTTCAACTCAACCGCATCTAAGAAAAGAAAAGGCTGAACTCCTGGCAAATTTTCCAAAACCAAATCCATTTACCCGTTTTGTTCGAAGCACTGTGCAAATTAATGAAGGCAGGCTGACAGTATCGCCTAGCGGGACAGATAAGTCCAATATCGTGACAAGTCTTGCTGGTGCAAATTCTTTAATGGTGCTGCCTGGTGGCACAAGGGGTTTTGAGGCGGGCAATGTGGTCGATGTCCTTATATTAGAAGATCAAACCGGAAGTGAGTGGCCTTGGTAACGCCAGTTATTTTTCAAATCGTTGGCTTTCAAAATAGTGGGAAAACGACTTTAATTCTTCAGCTTATTGAAGCTTTAACATTACGAAACCGCAAAACCGTTACGATTAAACATCATGGCCATGGTGGAAAGCCGACTGTATTATCCGGAAAAGATTCTTCTAGGCATATTGATGCTGGAGCAGCTGCTTCCATTGTCGAAGGAGAGGGGAGATTGCTGCTTCAAGTGGAAAACACAGTAACACCACTTGAAAAGCAAATTGAACTTTTAAAAAATTTACAGCCAGATGTCATCTTAATTGAGGGGCATAAATATCAGCATTATCCAAAGCTTTTGATTATAAGAGATAAAGCGGATCTCTCATTGTTAGAAATGGTGCAAAATGTAAAAATTGTTCTATATTGGGATGGAACAATAAAACCAATTTTAGATCAACAAGAAGATATGATTCACTTTTCTATTCACGATAAAACAGCTGTAAATAAAATTGCAGAATTACTAATAAAAAAGGAGGCCTAGGCCTTCTTTTTGTCTCTCTTTTATCAAAAGTGTTGATTTCCGCTCCAGGCGCAAGCGGTTCGTGGGCGTTCCGGGGAGCCTCCTCGTCGCTTTACGATGGGTAAAAGTGAATTTTTTTTCACAATTTTCTCGGTAGATCTGTGATTTGTTTCACATATTTTCTGGTTCTTCTATCTTATATTTAGGATAAGCCAAGGGAATAGGAGTGAATGAAATGAAGCTATTTTTACCAAAACAGCATGGTGCGTGGGCGATGGCCATCATTCCATTTTGGCTAGGAGTGATAAATGGGGGATTTTTATGGCAGGACATTCCCTTTTTTATTGGCTGGATTTTATTATATCTAGGGACCTATCCGATGTTGCTTTTATTTAAAAAGAAGAAGCTTTCTTTTTATACAAAATGGACCCTTTTTTACATGATTCCTGCTATTTTATTCTTGCTGTTTCCACTTCTTAAACGACTTTCCATCGTTCATTTCGGTCTTTTAATGGTTCCGTTTTTTATCATTAATGCCATTTTTTCAACGAAGAATAAAGACCGGGCTTTAATGAATGATTTTAGTGCTATTTTTGCTTTTTCCATTGCCGGTTTAGCTACCAGTTATCTAGGGCTTGGGGTGATAACGGCTCATTCCGTCTTGCTCTTCTTATCCTCTGTTTTGTTTTTTATCGGTTGTACGTTTTATGTAAAAACAATGATTCGGGAAAAACGAAATATGCATTTTAAATGGATATCATGGGTTTATCATATCCTAATACCTGCGGTTTGGGTCATATCCGGTTTTTGGATTACGGCAATAGCCTATATACCGAGCCTTATTCGCTCGATTCTTTTTTATGGAAAATCATTATCACCAAAACAAATCGGTATTTATGAAATCATTAATTCGGCAATCTTTTTTATGGTCATGACTATACAATTGATGATCCTAAAATAAAAAATCGGTCTACTCGACCGATTTTTTAGTCTATTTTACATATGTCTATCGGACAATCCTCACAATCAATTTCAGTCTTTAAATAATTAAGGTCATGGACAGTAATCGACCCTTTATTCACCGAAATAATCCCATTTTTTCGCAGTTCGCTAAGTAAACGATTCACCACTTCACGGGATGTACCACAAAAATTGGCGAGATCCTGATTCGTTAACGGTAATTCAATTAAAATTCCGTTACTCGTTTTAATTCCATAACTATTCGTAATTCTTATAAGAGTAGAATATAATGCACCTTTTTTACCGTGAAGGACGAGATCACGGAATTTTGTCTGCGTTTTTCGATATTGCTTACTCATCCATTTCATAAATTCTAAGGAAAGCGGAAGATTTGTCGAAAGTTTTTCTTCCAGAACATCCTTCATAATTACCGCCACCTCTCCGCTCTCTACCACGCGGGAACTTAATAGATAGGACGGGGATGGGGTAAATAAATCAAGTTCTCCAACCAATTCTCCTCTCGAACACATTCTTAAGGTAAGTTCACGTCCATCAGGGATTATTTTCGTTAATTGTACTATTCCGCTTTGGATCATATATAGTTCATTGGCCGTAGAACCTTCTTGGAAAAGAAAAGAGCCCTTTTCCATTTTACGAGTATGATGGAACAATTTTGAAAGTTCATCTAGCATAAAGGGAATGTCATTTAATGACTTCATATCCATAACCACCTTAAAGGGGGCGAATCGAATCGCAAGTTTATACTATAATTATATTGATTACAAAGAAAATTTAGCAATAACTGTAGAATAAATTCATACAATCGTCATAAACTAAAAAAAATGCCGAATATTACTTGGGAAATAATGTCGGAAAATGGAAAGTGTATGAAGGAAATTCCTCTAATGGTTACGTTATATTTGGAAACAATAATACTGTACTCGATAAGGAGGGATTTGGATGGGACAAAATCGCCAATTTAAATCAGGACAAAAGGCGCCAAACAATGGAGTATATCTTGAGGTAGGCGAAACGGGAGATAATGTTGTAAATCCCAAAAAGATTAAGTTAAAAGCAGGAGATGCATTCCCTGAAACGTCAAATGATAACCGCCATTGGACCTATCAGCGGAAACCATAAAACAATGAAAAAGTCATCCAAAAAGGATGGCTTTTCTCATGTGCAAAATTTGTAATTAATCAGGAATCGGATATAATATAATTAAAGGTCAAAAAAGGTCAAATGAGGTGGGAGTATGGATTTAAATCAAATGACAGAACGTTTGCAAACTGGTTTACTCAATGCGCAAACAATTGCCATAAAACATCATCATCAAGAGGTGGATGAACCTCATTTATTTATATCACTAATGAGCCAGGAAGATAGTCTGGTCGTTACTATAATGGAAAAAATCGGATTGTTGCCGCAGCAGGTGGAAGAAAAATTTATGCAAGAGCTTGCAAAAAAACCGCAGGTTACCGGGGGAGGGGCAGAACAAGGAAAACTTTTCATCACGCGATTGCTGCAAAGGCTATTTGCAGAGGCGGATGATTTTGCTTCAAAATTTTCAGATGAATATTTATCAGTTGAACATGTATTGCTCGCTGCTGCCTATTCAAATGAAAGCAACTTAAAAAAAATGATAAAAGCATTAGGTAAAACACCAGAAGATATTATGGAGGCAATTAAAGAAATAAGGGGGAACCAACGAGTGACTTCACAAAATCCTGAGGCAGGGTACGATGCTTTAAAAAAATACGGCAGAGACTTAGTAGCGGAGGTAAAAGCTGGCAAAATGGACCCGGTAATTGGCAGGGATGCAGAAATTCGTAATGTTATTCGAATTTTATCAAGAAAAACGAAAAATAATCCGGTTTTAATTGGTGAGCCCGGAGTAGGAAAAACGGCGATCGTTGAAGGGCTGGCGCAAAGGATTGTAAGAAAGGATGTTCCTGAAGGTCTAAAAGATAAAACGATTTTCTCATTGGATATGAGTGCTTTAATTGCCGGTGCAAAATTCAGGGGAGAATTTGAGGAAAGACTGAAAGCAGTTTTAAATGAAGTAAAAAAAAGTGAAGGACAAATTCTCTTGTTTATTGATGAAATTCATACAATTGTCGGCGCTGGTAAAACGGAAGGAGCAATGGATGCGGGGAATATGTTAAAACCAATGCTAGCACGTGGAGAACTGCATTGTATTGGTGCGACTACACTTGATGAACATCGAAAGTATATTGAAAAAGACCCTGCTCTTGAAAGAAGATTTCAACAGGTTCTTGTTCAGGAGCCAGATGTGGAAGATACCATCTCGATATTAAGAGGGTTAAAAGAACGTTTTGAGGTTCATCATGGTGTGAAAATCCATGACCATGCACTGGTTGCAGCCGCAACCTTATCAGATCGCTATATAACGGACCGATTTTTACCTGATAAGGCGATTGATTTGGTAGATGAGGCATGTGCACTGATTCGAACGGAAATCGACTCGATGCCAACAGAACTGGATGAGGTTACACGCAGGGTCATGCAGTTAGAAATTGAAGAGGCTGCTTTAAGAAAGGAACAGGATGAAGCAAGTAAACAAAGACTGGAAATTCTTTTAAAAGAGCTAGCGGAACTTAAGGAACAGGCAGATGCCATGAAAGCAAAATGGCTTCTTGAAAAGCAAAGCATCCAAAAGCTCCAAGAGAAGCGGGAGCAAATTGAAAAACTTCGCCGTGAACTTCAGCAGGCAGAGGACCGTTATGATTTAAACAAAGCTGCAGAACTTCGCCATGGACTTATTCCATCAGCCGAAAAGGAACTAAAGGGGTTGGAAACCGCAGCTGAAAAGAGTGATAAGCTTCTAAGGGAAGAGGTAACAGGGGAGGAGATTTCAAATATTGTTTCGAGATGGACAGGAATCCCATTATCAAAACTGGTAGAAGGAGAAAGGGAAAAACTATTAAAGCTCGAATCCTTATTACATGAGCGAGTCATAGGTCAAGATGAGGCAGTACAATTGGTTTCAGATGCTGTACTTCGTGCTCGTGCTGGGATTAAAGATCCAAACCGTCCAATTGGCTCTTTCCTATTTTTAGGCCCAACCGGTGTCGGGAAAACGGAATTAGCCAAAGCCTTAGCTGAGGCTCTCTTTGATAGTGAGGAGCAAATCATTCGAATTGATATGTCGGAATATATGGAGAAGTTTTCTGTTTCAAGGCTAATTGGTGCACCTCCTGGTTATGTGGGGTATGAAGAAGGCGGCCAGTTGACGGAAGCTGTTCGAAGAAGGCCTTATTCCGTCATCTTGCTTGATGAAATTGAAAAAGCACATCCGGAGGTTTTTAATATCTTATTACAAGCCCTTGATGACGGGCGAATTACTGATTCGCAAGGAAGGACTGTAGATTTTAAAAATACAGTCATGATTATGACATCCAATCTGGGATCACAGTATTTACTTGAGGGCAGTGAAAATGAGAGTGAAATAAGTGAAACTACTAGAGATAAAGTATTTAATCAATTAAGAACTCATTTTAGACCGGAGTTTTTGAATCGAATTGATGAAACCATTCTGTTTAAACCATTATCATTAAGTGAAATCAAAACGATTGTAGTGAAAATGATGAATGAACTAGAGAATCGTTTAAAGGATCAACATATTGAAATTTCTGTTAGTGATGAGGCAAAAGAGTTTATCGCTGAAAATGGGTTTGATCCTGTTTTTGGAGCAAGACCATTAAAGCGGTATATTCAGAGAAGTATTGAGACAAAGCTGGCTAGGGCGATCATTGCGGGAAAAGTACGCGATCACTCGAAAGTATTTGTGGATTGTGATAATAGGGAAATAGAAATATCCGTTCAATAAAGCATAGAGTACGTAAAGAAAAAAGGTCATCCTAAAAAGAAGGATGACCTTTTGCTACCGTTTAATGTTTTTGAGCCGGTTCGTTCGGAATCACTGCAGAAATAACATAAACTAAAATGGTTACGATTACTCCTAAGATTGCACCGAGTTGAAAATTAAAAGCAGATCCAGTCATCGAGCTGACAACATACGTTAACATCTCAGCTAATAAAAATGCCCAGAAAAAAGTCCAAAAATATCGCACAAAAATTCACCTCTAAAAGTTTTTCATCTCGTTTAATATTACCATAGCATATTAAATTAATAAACGCTATTTTCGCTTTTTCCATTATGGGCTAAAAAATACGTTGAATACCTTGCTAATTGGGCAAACCCCCCTTTCAACTTATGTGAAGCAACATACAATATGGTGAGGGTTTATGTAAAAGGGGATATAACGATGGAGAACCGGAATTTTCAGTTGGATACCGAGTGGAATATTATCCATTACCCTGAAAGGCCTACAGGTTTCGGGATTTTAGTAATCGGTGATGAAAGGCATTTTGTGGATGAAAGCAAAAGCTTCTGGGTTCAGAATGAAGGAAAGCTTACGATTATCAACCAATTAAAAGAATCTGGGTACACCATTTTTTCCTCAAATCTGTATGGCCGAAATTGGGGCAGTGAAGAAGCGGTGGAACTAGCCGAAAGATTATATCAATATGTGATTCGCAATGAAATCTTGAATGACAAGATTCATATTTTAGCAGAAGGTATGGGGGCTCTTGTGGCAATAAAGTTAATGGAGAAAATGAAGGACCATCTCAGGTCAGTGGCTCTCCTAAATCCGATTCTTTCCTTAAAGCATCATCTTGAACAAGAGAAGGAACATAAATTTTTCTATAAAAAATTGATGAAAGAATTAGAGGCAGCTTATAAAAAGGATCATAAAATTCTTGAAGGTGAGCTTCTCCAATCGGATGGTGTGATTAAACTTGACTTTGGCATACCTGTAAAAATCATTCATGTAATGTCAGGTGGGAAATCCTATCATCAATCGAAGCTTATTCAGCAAATTGTCAGCCAAACGGAAATTAGCCCTAGTTATGTTGTTCCTGAAAAAAAACAACAGCTGGGTAAAATGTTTATAAAGTTTTTCAAGCGATATGAAATATTCCTTTAATTCACCTCCTCCCTAAATGAAATAATTCCTTATTATCTGCATAGGATTCAATAAGGTAATTTTAGGGAGGAAGATTTTATGGACAAGGCAGTTATTTTTAATGTATTCGATTTCGTTAGCTTTCATTTCTGCAAGGCATTGTTGAATAATGGGGTAGAAGTGAATGGGGTTGTATTGGATAAGAGTCAAAAGGAACCCTATCTTGATGAGAAAAGACTGGAAGTTGGCAGAAATGCTAACTTTAATGAGTATTTATTAACAGATTGGGCAGTACGAAATGACGAGCCTATCTCAAAAACGAATGTTATTATTTCTCTTTATGACCTCTATATGCTTCATAAAGAGAATCTTTTGGAAAGTAAATCTGTAACAAAGCCCATTCTTCGATACGTGAATGAAAGGGAAGGAAAAGATTTAATTGTTTTACTTCTGCCGAGCCAATTGGCTGCAAGCTCAAAATTCTCAAATACGTTAAACATCTTTAATGACTTTCTTACGAAAATGAATATACCGGCGGACGAAACACAATTCTTTTATTTACCTACTATTTATGGTCCGTGGCAGCCTGAAACCTTTCTCTTCCAAAGAAAAATTTTAACTAATCTGAATAGAAGTGTTCAGGGTCAAGGTGAGCGGGAAGATCGGGCAGACGCATTGTTTATTGATGATGCTCTTGATGCTATGTTGGAAATCATCGAGAGCAAAAAGCCCGGAAGTTATTTCTTTGAAAGCGGTAAAAAGAATTATTGGAAATTGTGTGCAGAGTATTTACAAATCGAAGGGAAACCACTCGATTCAGATTTAAGTGGAAATATTGTGGGTAATCGAAAGATTGTCAGGGTGCCTGTCAAAAGTGTTACGGCTATCGATGACTCCTTTTCAAAACAGATCGACCATATTCAACAGTTATATTCAAATATACTGTAAACCAAGGCAAAGGATTATTGATTTACAGATAATGGATACAGAGGAAATTTATCTTTTCATTTTATTTCATAGGGGTTAGAATATAATTGGTTAAAATGGTGTTGTGTAACGTGTTATGGGTCTGGCGCTGTAAGAAGGAGATGCATTTAATGCTAAACCGTTTCGGGATCATTCTTTTATGCTTTTTTTTACTTAGTGCTTGTGGAGAAACAAAGTCCACCGGCAAATTACAGAAAGTTGGGCTGTTAGTTCCCGAAACAGTCAATGATCAAGTATGGGGGACAAAAGGCTTTAAAGGGATGCTCCGAATTCAATCCAAGTTTAATGCGGATGTTTATTATAAAGAAGGGATGAATTCAGAACCAGTTGTGAAACGAGCTGTTAAAGAATTTAGCCAAAAAGGGGTTAACTTAATTTTTGGACATGGTTCTGAATATGCCGAATACTTTAATGATATTTCCAAAGACTATCCCAAGATTCATTTTGTCAGCTTTAATGGTGATGCAAAAAACAAGAATACAACCAGCTTGAATTTTAAAGGGCATGCAATGGGTTTTTTTGGCGGGATGGTTGCTGCACATATGTCAAAAAGGCATAATGTAGGTATACTGGCTGCTTATGAATGGCAGCCTGAAGTAGAGGGCTTTTATCAGGGGGCTTTGGCTGAAAACAAAAATACAAATGTTGACATTGAATATGTCGGCAATTGGGATGACGAGAAAAAAGCTATCGAGTTGGTTGATCATATGATGAAAAAGGGAGTGGATGTTGTCTATCCGGCTGGAGATGGGTTTAATGTTCCAGTGATTGAAAATGTAAAGGAACACGGATTATATGTAATTGGGTATGTATCGGACCAATCGGATTTAGGTGAAAATACGGTTCTAACCAGCACCATTCAACAAGTGGATAAATTATATGAATTAGTGGCAAAACAATACAATGAAAATCATTTAAAATCGGGTAATCTTTCATTTGACTTTAGAGATAATGTGATTACATTAGGTAAATACAGTCCTCTCGTAAACAAAGATTTTAGACAAAAAATGAACAAGCAAATTGAAAAATATAAACAAACAGGAAAATTACCACAAGAAGGAGATACATATGATTAATCAAGATAAATCTTTACAATTTATGCAAATTGCAATGAAATACTTACCAGAGGCAAAGGACCAATTAGATAAGGCAGGAGTAGAATTATCAATGGATTTGATTCAGCCTTTTATGAACCTATTTACGAAGGTAATGCATGAAGCCTATGAACTTGGTTGGGAAGAAGCTAAGAAGGAATTAGAACACGAATAGAAATCAGCTGCCAACAAAAGGCAGCTTATTTCTTTTTCCAGAATTGTTCAATAAAAGGATAAATCTTTTGAAACAGTGGTTTTAAATTTCTGGTAGACTCTACTAAAGTGTCAAGATGGACGATTAATTCACCATAATCGATATAGTTTGGACTATAATTTGTTTCCGGCGGTTGAAGTTGTTCTTGTCTCCTTTGGCCAGGTCCAAACATGAAATGATCAAACATATTCCCACGGTCCCTAACATCTTCCTGAAGGTTTTCATCCATTTGAAAAAACCCCCTTTAAAATTGTTTATAATCTAGAATATGTTTAAATAAATAAAGGGTATGGACAATAGCGGAGGATGAATGTGTAATTTCCAGTTGATTAAATTGGGGTGTATTTGATAAAATTAGTACCAAGTCATAATATTTGATATTAATTATTATTAAAAAGGGTTTACCTTATAAAAGGAGATGGCTGTGATGAAAGCCGGTATTATTGGAATGGGCAGATATTTGCCTGAAAAAATTGTGACAAATGCTGATTTAGAAAAGGTAATGGATACTTCAGATGAATGGATTCGGACACGGACGGGTATTGAAGAGCGCCGAATTGCCGACGATAATACAGATACATCGGATATGGCTTTTGCCGCAGCACAAAATGCGATTAAGAATGCAGGAATTACATCAATGGACATTGATTTGATTTTAGTTGCAACGGTAACTCCTGATCATCCGTTTCCGTCAGTTGCCTGTGTCCTACAGGAACGATTAGGCGCAAAAAAGGCAGCGGCAATGGATGTAAGTGCAGCCTGCGCCGGCTTTATGTATGGAATCATAACTGGGTCGCAGTTTATTGAGACAGGGGTTTATAAAAATATTCTAGTCGTCGGGGTAGAAAAACTTTCGAAGATTACCGATTGGAATGATCGAAATACAGCAGTTCTATTTGGTGATGGTGCCGGTGCTGCGATTATAGCGCCTGTATCAGATAACCGCGGGATCCTGGCATTTGAATTAGGTGCTGACGGTACTGGTGCAAAGCATCTTTATCAGGATGAATATATCATTATGAACGGACGAGAAGTATTTAAATTTGCTGTACGCCAAATGGGCGAAAGTTGCGTAAATGTGCTGAATAAGGCTGGACTAACCAATGATGATGTGGATCTGCTTATTCCGCACCAAGCAAATATTCGCATCATGGAGGCTTCTAGACAGAGGTTAGAGCTTCCGGTTGAAAAAATGTCAAAAACAGTCCAAAAATATGGAAATACTTCATCAGCGTCGATTCCGATTTCCATTGTTGAGGAATTAGAAGCAGGAAAAATAAAAGATGATGATGTGATTGTAATGGTAGGATTCGGCGGTGGCTTGACATGGGGAGCTATTGCAATCCGCTGGGGAAGATAACCTTTAAGCAATCGGGCTTAGAATGAATATAGAACAAATTAGAATAAATAGGGAAGAATAGTTGGAAAAGGAGCTGTAATTCATGGAAAAGCGTAGGGTTGTGGTTACAGGGGTTGGAGCGGTTACCCCTCTTGGCTTGGATGCTGAAACCACATGGAAAAATATTATTGATGGAAAATCAGGTGTTGGTCCATTAACGAGAGTAAATGCAGATGAATATCCGGCAAAGGTAGCTGCGCAAATCAATGATTTTAATTCTGAAGTCTATATGGATCGAAAAGATGCCAGAAAAATGGACCGTTTTACTCAATATGCAGTTGCTTCTGCTATAATGGCTGTTAAGGATGCTGATTTGACCATCAATGAGGAAAATTCCCATCGAGTGGGTGTTTGGATTGGTTCAGGAATTGGCGGTATGGAAACATTTGAAGATCAATATGAAATTTTTCAAAAAAGAGGTTACCGAAGAGTTAGTCCATTCTTTGTTCCAATGCTGATTCCTGATATGGCTACTGGTCAAGTATCGATTACTCTTGGTGCTAGAGGTTTTAATAACTGTTCTGTAACGGCCTGTGCAACTGGAACTAATTCAATTGGAGATGCTTTTAAAGTAATCCAGCGTGGCGATGCAGATGTCATGGTTTCAGGCGGTGCGGAAGCGCCTATTACGAAAATGTCGGTTGCTGGCTTCTGCGCCAATACTGCACTTTCAACAAATCCGGATCCGCAAACAGCAAGCAGACCTTTTGATAAAAATCGCGACGGTTTTGTTATTGGTGAAGGGGCTGGTATCGTTGTCCTTGAAGAATTAGAACATGCATTGGCACGCGGTGCAAAAATCTATGCTGAAATTATTGGCTATGGTGCTACAGGTGACGCTTACCATATTACTGCTCCAGCTCCTGGTGGCGAGGGTGGAGCGCGGGCAATGAAAATGGCCCTAAACGATGGCGGTCTGAAACCAGAGGATATGGATTACATTAATGCTCATGGAACAAGTACCGAATATAATGATAAGTTTGAAACATTAGCGGTTAAGGAAGTTTTTGGCGAACATGCCTATAAACTGGCAATGAGTTCAACTAAATCCATGACAGGGCATCTTCTTGGTGCGGCTGGTGGTGTTGAGGCAATCTTTACCGTATTAGCAATAAGAGACAGCATACTCCCGCCAACAATTAATTACGAGACTCCTGATCCGGAATGTGATTTGGACTATGTTGTAAATAAAGCCCGTTCACAAGAGATTAATGTGGCAATGAGTAACTCTCTTGGATTTGGCGGTCACAATGCAACGATTGTCTTTAAAAAGTATAAATAATGACGTTTAAAGGACTGGGCATATGCTTAGTCCTTTCTTATTTCTTTGGCTGTTTTAAAGGACATTGTTGATTTTGAACAGCGTTGATTGGAGCGGAAGGCACGAAGACTCCTGTGGGAGTACGGGACAGGGGAGACCCCGCAGGAGCGAAGCGACGAGGAGGTTCCCCGAACCGCCCACGAACCGCTTGTGCCTGGAGAGGAAATCAACAACAGGTTTAACAAAGCCATTTCTTTAGAACCTTTAACTTTACCCGTTCATAAAATGTTTTAGGGAGTTACCTGAAAAATGGAGTGAGGGAATGGGAATTGTACGAACAAATCAATGGCTCGAAGAGGAGTTTGACCGCCCAACGAAGATTTGCGAGAAATTACTGCCCTATTTTAAGGGGTACACTGCGAATGAAATCTACCATCAATTAATCAGCTTTGGAATGTATAAGCCCTCGAGGAGCTCAAAATACATTTTTGACATAATGATAAAAGAAAACATGTGGAATCAAGTGGAGAAACTTTTTCAAGATTACCAAAAAAAATGGTCAGGTCCGGATATTCCGATTTTTCTCTTTCCAATTGCCCAATCAGGAGGGTTTTTCTTTCGGGTGGAGAAAAACAAATCAGGTGTTTCTTATCCGGATAAAATGTTCCTATTTCTATCCCCTTTGGATGACTCGAAGGAATTAGAAGCCCTTTTTGTACACGAATATCACCATGTCTGCAGGCTAAGTAAACTAAACAAGAAAATGACCCAATATACCCTATTGGATTCTATCATTATTGAAGGACTTGCTGAATATGCTGTATTAAAAAATTGTGGGAGAAATTACACAGCAAGCTGGTGTCACATGTATACGGAACAAGAAATAAAGGGTTTTTGGAAAAAGTATTTAAATGATCAGCTTGATCGTAAAAAAAATGAGAGAACTCACGACCAGCTATTATATGGGGGAGGAAGGATTCCTAAACTATTGGGATATGCTGCCGGTTACCAAATTGTGAAGGAATATTACGAAAGTCATCACTATTCTACAAAACAATCTTTTACGATCCCTTCTTCCAAATTCATAGAATAGAAAAAGAGAAAGAGCCTGATAAATCAGGTTTTTTTTATTTTAATATGAGAGAAAAATAACAATTTTCCCAAAAGTGTTGCAATTGAAATAATTCTGTAATAAAATTTTATTAACATACAAAATTAAACAGAATATGTTATTACTTGAAATTATGGTGATTTCAAGATAGGGATTTTTATAGAATGATATAGTTTAGGGGGTCTCAATTTTGGTCAATCATCCACTGTTACAGGTGCAGAACCTTCGAACCACGTTTCGGATTGAAAACGATTATTTCGCTGCTGTAGATAATGTCTCATTGACAGTAAATGAAAATGAAGTATTAGCAATCGTGGGAGAATCGGGATGTGGAAAAAGCGCATTTGCTCTGTCCATCATGGGGTTGCATCCAAAGGATAGAACGAAGCAAGAAGGGAATGTGAATTTTAAAGGAAAAAACCTGCTGTCCCTTCAAACTGCAGAAATGAATAAAATCCGAGGCAAAGAGATTGGAATGATCTTTCAAGATCCACTGACAGCTCTTAATCCACTTATGACCTGCGGAAAACAAATAGAAGAAAGTATGATCTTTCACACTAATTTATCTGGACCAGAAAGACAAAGAAAAGTTATTGAGCTCTTGAAAAAGGTAGGGATCCCTAATCCAGAGCGAACCTACAAACAATATCCTCATGAATTATCCGGCGGAATGCGGCAGCGTGTCGTAATCGCCATTGCCATTGCATGTGACCCGCAGCTAGTGATAGCAGATGAACCGACCACCGCATTAGATGTTACGATACAAGCCCAAATAATGGATTTACTAAAAGAACTGCAAAAGCAGACGAAAGCGGGTATTATTCTTATCACTCATGACCTTGGAGTCGTTGCTGAAATGGCCGATCGTGTTGCAGTTATGTATGCAGGAGAAATTGTTGAAATAGCAGACGTGAATACATTATTTAGAAAGCCCTTACATCCCTACACAAGGTCATTATTTAATTCCATTCCATCCTCTACCACATTCAAGGGAAGATTACATGTTATTCAAGGTATTGTACCGTCCTTGAAAAATTTACCAAGGGCCGGATGTCGGTTTAAAGACCGGATTGAGTGGATTGATGTCCATGAACATGAAGAGAATCCGGTGTTACGAGAAGTTAAACCAAATCATTTTGTGCGATGCACTTGCTATAAAAACTTTCACTTTCCAGAAAAAAACATGGGAGACATGAACTATGTCATTTCTTAAGGTCAATAATCTTAAAGTATATTATCCTATTCGTGGTGGTTTTTTCAAAAGAGTGGTTGGTCATGTAAAGGCTGTGGATGATATTAGCTTTGAACTAAAACAGGGAGAAACATATGGATTGGTGGGTGAATCAGGGTGCGGTAAAACAACAACCGGCAGAACTCTGATCGGACTTATAAAGGCTACTTCAGGGGAAATTCTTTTTGAAAATCAGGATTTAATGAGAATAAGCCGCCGTGATTTTCATCATTATCGGCAAGATATTCAAATGATTTTTCAAGACCCTTATTCCTCCTTAAATCCAAGAAAACGGGTGTTGGATATCGTTGCTGAACCGCTTAGAAATTTTGAAAAGCTTTCGCCAACAGAAGAGAGACAAAAGGTACAGTTTTACATAGAAAAAGTTGGTTTAAATCCGGAAGCCATCTACAAATATCCGCATGAGTTTTCAGGCGGGCAAAGACAGCGGATTGGGATTGCCCGTGCTTTAACTTTAAAGCCAAAGTTAATCATTGCTGATGAACCTGTCTCAGCTCTCGATGTTTCCGTTCAGGCACAGGTCTTAAACTTTATGCAGGATATTCAGAAGGAGTTTAATCTGACCTATTTATTTATTAGCCATGATTTAGGGATTATTCAACATATGTGTGACAGGATTGGTATTATGTATCGCGGCCAATTCGTTGAGGAAGGAACAAGTAGAGATATATATACAAATCCACAGCATATCTATACAAAGAGATTAATTTCAGCGATTCCGGAAATAAATCCGGAAAACAGAGAAAAACAAATTAAGATTCGACAACAGGTAAATAACGAATATAGAGATTCCTATAATAAATATTTTAATGCTGAGGGTAAAGTTTATAATCTTAAATCTATTTCTGAAACCCATTCAGTTGCACTACCATAGGGAGGGGTTTATATAAATGTTGAAATTTATTTTACGCAGAATCTTGGTAATGATCCCTCAGCTAATTATTTTAAGTATACTTATATTTTTGTTGGCGAAAGCAATGCCCGGTGATGCGTTAACAGGCCAATTAGCAAGTAATCCTAAAATGGACGCCGTGACAATACATGAATTAAAACAGAAATTGGGGTTATTCGATCCCTTATATATTCAATATGGAAGATGGATTAAGGGATTGCTTCATGGAGATTTAGGTCTGTCTGTCATCCATCAAACATCGGTAACCCACCTGCTCGCAGGTAAAATGGGAAATACAATCCTTTTAGGTTTTGCCATAATGGTTTTAAGTTATCTTATTTCCATTCCACTTGGAATCATTGGCGGCAGATGGACAGATTCTTTGGCGGATAAAATGATTGTTGGTTACAACTATCTAACATTCGCTACACCACTTTTCATTTTTGCGTTATTAGTATTATATATATTTGGCTTTGTGCTTGGATGGTTCCCTACAAGTGGAAGTGTTGATATCCGTGCGGAAGATGGGACATTTTCCTATTACATGAGTAAATTTAACCATCTCATTTTGCCGGCATTTTCAGGTGCGATTGTAAGTACAACTGTAACGATTCAATATTTACGTAATGAAATCATTGATACAAAAATAAAGGACTTTGTTAAAACGGCGAGAGCAAAAGGGGTTAGTGAATCAAAGGTCTATACCCGCCATATTTTTAGAAATTCACTTCTTCCCATTGCGGCTTTTCTAGGCTATGAAATTGTTTATTTAATAGGCGGTTCAGTCTTTCTGGAATCTATCTATGGATATCCGGGGATTGGACAATTGTTCCTCACCTCCATCATGCAGCGAGATTTCAGTGTCGTCACCGCACTTGTTATGATATCCGGTCTAGCCACCCTAGTTGGAACTTTAGTTTCAGATATCATTTTAAGTGCTGTTGATCCACGAATCAGAATTGAATAAAGGGGAGGGAGCCAATATGAAAGCTGAAATCGTTAATCCTAAGCAGCCAAAGGCGATAAAAAAGCCGAAGAATGGAGTTTTCTCCATTTTATGGCGGGAAATTGTGAAAGATAAACTAGCACTGGGTTCTCTAATCCTATTAGGGCTGATTGTGGTAGGTGTGTACGGTGCATCTCTTCTATTAGACCAAGAAAAAATTGTAACAGTAGATTTGTTATCTATTTATTCTCCTCCGTCTTCAGAGCATTGGTTAGGGACTGATTATGGCGGAAGAGATATATTTGGCCAACTAATTATAGGGGCTAAAAACTCCTTTACAATTGGCTTGTGCATTACATTATTAACAGGATGTATCGGTCTATGTGTCGGATTATGTGCAGGATATTTCGGAGGAAAAGTCGATAATATCCTCATGCGTATTATTGACTTTTTTCTTATCCTTCCAACCTTAATGTTAGTTATTGTTTTTGTTTCCATAGCGCCACAATATAATGTTTTTACTTTTATCCTAATTATGAGTTTGTTTTTATGGACAGGTAAAGCTAGGTTAATAAGGTCAAAAACCCTTGCTGAAAGGGAGCTTGATTATGTAAGTGCCTCAAAAACGCTTGGGACGCCTGATTGGAAAATTATTTTCCGGGAAGTTCTGCCTAATTTAAGTTCTATTATTATCGTAAATTTAACTCTAAATCTTGCAGGAAATATTGGAATTGAATCAGGGTTAACGTATTTAGGATTTGGATTACCGGAAAGTACTCCGAGTTTGGGAACTCTTGTTAGTTATGCAACCAATCCGGATGTTCTCGAAAATAAATGGTGGATATGGTTACCTGCGTCATTACTTATTTTAGTCATGATGTTGAGTATAAATTATATCGGTCAAGCGTTAAAACGTGCAGCCGATGCAAGGCAAAGATTAGGATAAAAAAGGGGGAAAAGAAGGATGAAGAGAAAGCATTTTTTCAAGTTTTTTAGTTTACTGGTTGTCTTGGGTATGCTTCTATCAGCATGTTCCAATTCGACCGGAGGCAAAGACAGTGGAAGTAAAAAGCCAACGTCATCAAGTGACAAGCCAAAAGAAGATATTAGTACATTCCCTTCAGTCATTAAAAGCGACAAGCCTGTGATTGAGGATGGGTCACTAACATATGCATTAGTGTACGATACTCCATTCGAAGGTACATTAAACTATGCATATTATACTGGACAACCAGATGCTGAAGTCCTGCAATTCTTCGACATTCCACTATTCTCAACCAATGCAGACTATGAATTTACAAATGATGGTGCTGCTACCTATGAAATGTCCAATGACAATAAAACCATTACTGTAAAAATTAAGGACAATGTTAATTGGTCCGACGGAAAACCGGTAACATCCCAAGACTATGAATATTCATTCTTGGTAATTGGTAACAAGGATTACACAGGTGTGCGTTATGGTGATGC
The DNA here is from genome assembly GCF_042675345.1 of Neobacillus sp. GCM10027624. NCBI lineage: Bacteria > Bacillati > Bacillota > Bacilli > Caryophanales > Bacillaceae > Neobacillus > Neobacillus sp. GCM10027624. The sequence continues at coordinate 2,341 of NZ_JBHTHD010000022.1, read as the reverse complement.
GATCATCCAAAGTATTGTTGGGATGAAAGAATACCACGCAGGCAAATCCAAAAATATTTCGGGGATCAAAATTATCGATGATAAAACCCTATCGATTACCTTTAAAAACGCAAATCCTTCTTTAATAACAGGTCTATGGCCATATGCGATGCCTAAGCATTATATTGGGGATATTCCAATAAAAGACCTTGCAAAGGCAGATAAAATCCATAAAACTCCAATTGGATTTGGCCCATACAAGATTAAAAAGATGGTTCCAGGTGAATCAGTAGAATTCGAGCGTAACGATGATTATTTTGGTGGAAAACCAAAATTAAAAACGATTATTGCAAAAGTTGTCAATCCAAAAGTTATTTTACAGTCACTTAAAAAGGGTGAAGTCGATGTTGCTGATTTCCCTGTAGATCAATACCCTGCAGCTAAGGGATCTAAGAACTTCCAATTTATCGGTCAAATCGATCTAGCTTATAACTACATTGGCTTTAAATTAGGCCACTGGGATGCTAAAAAAGGCATAAATGTTATGGATAACCCTAAATTCCAAGACAAACGCTTACGACAAGCGATGGCCTATGCTCTCGATCAGAAATCTGTGGGTGAGAAAATTTATAACGGTTTACGTTTCCCGGCTACATCCTTAATTCCGCCGTCCTTCCCAAGCTGGTATAACAAAGATGCAAATGCTATTGGATATGATCCGGAAAAAGCAAAACAACTATTAGATGAAGCAGGCTATAAAGATACTGATAATGACGGTCTTCGTGAAGATCCAAACGGTAAGAAATTCCACATTAATTTCTTATCGATGAGTGGCGGTGACACAGCTGAACCACTTGCAAAATTCTATATACAAAGCTGGAAAAATGTTGGGCTAGATGTTTCCCTTGTAGATGGCCGCTTGGCAGAATTTAACTCTTTCTACAAAATGGTTGAAGAAGATAACAAGAAAGTTGACATTTATGCTGGTGCATGGGGAACAGGGACAGACGTTGACCCATATGGTTTATACGGTAAAGATGTTCCGTTTAACTACTCTCGCTTTGTAAGTGAGAAAAACGATCAATTATTAGCAGACGGTCATTCCGTAAAAGCATTTGACCATGACTATCGTAAAAAAGTTTACGATGAGTGGCAAGCATTTATGAATGATGAAATGCCTGTTATTCCAACACTATTCCGTTCTACGATTTCAGGAGTTAACAATCGTGTAACATCATTAACTGCCAATTATACAGCTGACCCATATGTTTGGGCTAAAGTTGGTGTTACAAGCGAAACCCCTGAAGTAGAATAATAAAGTAAAAAGAGGTAGTCACTTTGGTGATTATCTCTTTTTTTTGTATTGAAATGAAAGCATCACCTGCTGCTTAAAGATTCATCAATATTAGTAATAAAAGTTAATTATGGAGCAAAACATATATAAAGGAATAATTTAACTAAGGTCTGCCCATACTGATTGACAAACAGTTTCTTGAAGTGAGGGGTTGTACAATGTTGTATCTTCATGATGTTTGGGTGAATTGGTTTGAAGGTGAAGAAAACGGGTATAATGTATGCCACTTTCATGAATGGCGCAAGGATGATGGAGTCGAACTTTTGGATCAAGTTCCACTCTTAAAGATTGAACCGATTTTATTTAACTATATTGAGAATGATTTAGCAGAATTACCTCAACAACTCCTAGATGATATTTATCAAAAAGCATATTTACGAAAAAACCATGAGCGAATTCAGCTTGATTATTGCTTTGTTGTAACGGATGGGGTAGGTATTTTAGCAATTGATACGATTGGCTATACCATTCCAATCCGAAAAAGCAGGTTAATTCCAAGGCAAGAACAGCTTGTATATGAGATGATTGAAACGCATGAGGCAAATGTTTATCACTTTTATCAGCCTAGCGAAATGAAAGATCATCATATTTTATCGCCTGAGCCAGAATTAATGCGTGGCCTAACAAGAAAGGAACGCCAATTAAAGCAGTTATTATTTATGGCCCTTGACCAATTACACTCTTCAAATAATGAAGCAGAAGTTCGTTATTGGTATACCGAATGGTGTCCGGAACGATACGCCGCCATCCAGGAAATGAATGTTGAGGATGTTTGGGAGCAATTATTTGAGGAAACAAAATACGGATGGGGCAAGAGGCATGTAACATTTTGTGAGAATATAATTAAAGGGCAGCCATTTTTTGAAAAGTTATGGGAAATGGAGCATGGTCCAAAGGTAAATTAAAAGCCTGACCCAAAAGGTAGTGAAATGCCCCCTAAATGTTAGACACCATTCTAACGTTTAGGGGTTTTTTTATGGCCAAATTTACAGCTGAAGAAAGAATACA
>NZ_JBHTHD010000021.1:0-14898 GCF_042675345.1 Neobacillus sp. GCM10027624 | reverse complement strand
CACGCCGCCAGCGTTCGTCCTGAGCCAGGATCAAACTCTCCAAGAAAGTTGATATAGCTCATTTGTTACGTTGGCTTCATTTCGAAAGAAATGAATATTATTGTTTGTTGACGTTTTTGTTTGTTTAGTTTTCAAAGATCAATTTCTCTTAATCGCCAAAAGCGACTTTATTAATATAACATCTAAAGTTATTTAAGTCAATAACTTTTTTTCTTTCGTTCGTCAATCGCTGACGACTTTTAATATATTACAGGAATATATTTGATAGGTCAATAGTTTTTTAAAAGTTTTTTTCAAAAGGCTGTGTTAAAGGACAATGCTGATTCTTGAACAACGTTGATAGGAGCGGAAGGCGCGAAGACTCCTGTGGGAGTACGGGGCAGAGGAGACCCCACAGGAGCGAAGCGACGAGGAAGCTCCCCGGTCCGCCCACGAACCGCTCGCGCCTGGAGCGGAAATCAACAACTATGTTTAACAAACCTTTCAAAAAGAAAAAGCCGTCAATAAGAACGGCCTGTTTCAAACTAGATGATCCATTTTTGTATAGCCACTAGGGCAATCATTCCAGGAATCCCAAGAAAACCTGAAACAGTTGAGGTGGCAAAATTTATCGGAACATGTATTCCGAATCGATTACCTGCCACATTTAAGAAAAATAAAAATAATGCCCCAATTACTAATTTAATCGCAGCTTGGCCAATAAAACGGGCCGGCTTAAAAGGAGCACCTGAAAATAATAATATAACAATGAGTCCCCCTAAAATGGAGATTATAATAATTGGTTCCAAAAAAGCTATCCCCCTCCCAGATTACTTTTACTAATAACTATGTACAAGTTATCTAAAAAAGACCTAAGAATGGGATAGCTTTTCGATTATCTTTTTAAAGACACATTCCGCTGTTTGGCTTCTCTTATTAAGAAGAAGTATTTAGCTTCTGCGATCTTCGTTTGACATATAACTTCTTCCGATGGATCAAAACACTTCTCCAAGAGTATCTTTTGCTGCTGTGAATTTTCTTTAAATTTATTCAATTGGGTTAAGAGCTTTTCATCAAATTCTTTTCGAAGCCATCCTTTTCGTCGAAAAAACATGAATGATTCCCCCGGTACATTATAATTCTCTTCGACCTTCTAAGGCTTTTGATAAAGTAACTTCATCTGCGTACTCAAGATCTCCCCCAACCGGCAGGCCATGGGCAATTCTTGTTGTCTTAATACCTGATGGCCTTAATAACCGGGAAATGTACATGGCTGTTGCTTCCCCTTCAATATTTGGGTTGGTTGCTAGTATGACTTCCTGCACCGTTTCGTCCTGAAGTCTCTTTAATAGATCAGGGATATTGATATCCTCTGGACCTATTCCATCCATTGGTGAAATGGCTCCATGAAGGACATGATATAAACCATTAAACTCCTTCATTTTTTCCATTGCAATAACATCTTTAGGATCTTGAACAACACAGATGATGCTCTTGTCTCTCCGGACATCTTCACAAATATAGCAGGGGTCTTGATCAGTAATATGACCGCAGATTGAGCAATAAGTTAAATTACGTTTGGCATTTACAAGCGCCTTAGCGAAATCTAATACAGTGTCTTCTTTCATGCTTAAGACAAAAAAGGCCAGACGAGCGGCCGTTTTCGGACCGATTCCTGGCAATTTCATAAAGCTGTCAATCAGCTTTGAGATCGGTTCTGGATAATGCATTTTCTATTATTCCTCTCCTTAGAAATGCGTATGCACCCCTACAAGCGCTAATGTAGGACATTAAAAAGGAAGATTCATTCCTTTAGTGAATTGTCCCATTGTATTGTTTGTTAATTCTTCTGCTTTTTTAAGTGCATCATTTGTTGCAGCAAGCACCAAGTCTTGAAGCATTTCTACATCATCAGGGTCAACAGCTTCAGGATTGATTTTTACCTCTAAAACTTCTTTATGACCGGAGACGATGACGGTAACCATTCCTCCGCCGGCAGTACCTTCAATTTGCTGTTTACCTAGGTCTTCCTGTGCCTCTGCCATTTTCTTTTGCATCTTTTGCATCTGCTTCATCATATTTTGCATATTTCCCATTCCGCCACCACGCATCATTTACATTACCTCCATTTTTATTAGTCAATAACTTCCACAAATTCAGCACCAAATAGTTTTTTTGCTTCAGATATATGGGGTTGCTCCTCCGCCTGGGAATCTTTCCCTTCTCCATCTTCAGCATGCTGATGACTCAGAAAACCTTCCCGAATGGACAACCATTGATCTTCAGGCACACCAAGGATCGTAAACCGATGACCGGTTAACTCTTGTAGTGCAGACATTACCGTTTCAATAAAACGGTTGTTATCCATGGCCATTTGGCAGTGAATTTCATGCTTGAATTTTAGAATAAAAGCAGTGGACGAAGCTGCCACAGGCTCAGCCTCATTTAATAAGGCTGCGTGTGATTTCATTAGCCGTGCCCGCATTTCCGCCCAATTACTTTTAATTTGATTGATATCATTTTTTGTTGCATTTTTTAAAACTTCATTTATCTTGCCAACAGCAGGCTGGAATCCTTTTCTTGATGTTCTAGGTGCTGCTTTTTGTACAGGAGCAGGAGCTTCCTGTGCTGCCGGAATTCCATTTGCCTTTAATTGCCGCAGGTCATCTTCAAGCTGTTCTATTTTTGCAAGAAGCTGAGAGATTTGCCCAGGTGCAGCCTGATCAGAATGTTTGGTTTCGATTTGGCACAACTTTACGATTGCAACCTCTAGAAAGATTCTCGGATGATTGGTCCAACGCATTTCCTGCTGCGTCTTATTTAATTGGTCAATCATCAGATAAATTTGTTCAGTCGGGATCGTTTCCGCTATTTTTTGAAATTCACTGTCAAGTGTCACTCTTTCTAAGGATTCCTCAAGATTGGGGGCAGTTTTATAGAGAAGCAAATCCCGGTAGAATAGAATTAAATCCTCAATAAACCGAGCCGGGTCTTTTCCATGAAATAAAAGTTCCTCTAACGCTTCTAATCCACTTGCAACATCCTTTTCTTGAAAAGCATGAGCCAACTTATATAAAAACCCTTGTGACACAGACCCTGTTACAGTTAGTGCATCCTCTACTGTTACACGGTCTTGACTAAACGATATCGCCTGATCCAGTAAGCTTAATGCATCACGCATACCACCTTCTGCTGCTCTGGCAATCATTTGCAGTGCTTGTTCCTCGCAATCCACACCCGTTTCATCGACAATTAGCTTCATTCTCTTTACGATCGACCCAGCTGTAATCCGTCTAAAATCAAAACGCTGACATCTTGAAATAATCGTTAGCGGGATTTTATGAGGCTCGGTTGTCGCCAAGATAAAAATTACATGTTTCGGCGGTTCCTCTAACGTTTTTAATAAGGCATTGAAGGCGCTAATGGATAGCATATGCACTTCATCAATGATATAGACCTTATATTTGACGGCATTGGGAGCGAACTTTACCTTATCGAGTACGTCTCTCATTTCTTCAACGCGTGAGTTTGAAGCTGCATCAAATTCCAAAACATCCGAGATTGTTCCATCTGTAATTCCCCGGCATGCAGCACATTCGTTACACGGTTCTGCAACAGGTGAATGCTCACAATTAACCGCTTTTGCCAAAATTTTAGCTGCACTGGTCTTCCCTGTTCCTCTTGGGCCTGAAAATAAATAAGCATGTGAAATTTTCTGTTGAAGCAGGGCGTTTTGCAATGTCTTGGTCACATGCTCCTGTCCTACGACATCAATAAAGGTTTGAGGCCGCCAAACACGATATAAAGCCTGATAAGCCAATGGACATCGCCCCCTTCTCAAATTTTCATTAACTTTTGTCTAGGCTTCTGCTTTTCTCATTATAACGTATCTATTTAAGAAGTGAAAATATTAGAATATACAAAAAAACTCATCCCATTTTTTCTGAGATAAGTAATTTGTTAAGAAATATGTAATTAAACTGCCGTGCACCTTCCTTCGACTGGCGCCCATAAGCGTTACTTAAGCAGTTAGCTCGACCCAGGCAACCCTGCGGCACATGAGAGCGTCCACTTAATGCTGCTTCCTTCCGGACCTGACATGGTTCATGGATTCCCATTGCGCAGGACCCGGGCGTCAACACCACTTACTTAAGGCAGACCCTACAGGTCACGAGCCTCAGGAAGGGATTCAGCCTCGCTAGAGCGGATTGCGAGTACAGGGCACCGCTACCTCCCCGCCTAGCACGGCAAAGTTGAAAACAATATTAGTGCGTCATATCTGACACTTTTTTAGTATACTAACATTCAAAGGAAAATGCAACGTCTATTCGATGTTAATATTTGTAAGTCCATCCATCTGCATTTGCTTTTCCTTACGCTTATCTGCCTTTTTCCTCTCCCGAATTGCGCGAAAAAAGGAGGACAACAATTGACCACATTCCTCCTCCAAGACTCCCTTTATAACCTCACTTTGGTGATTGAATCTTTCATCCTGAAGAAGATTCATAAAGGTACCGGCACAACCCCCCTTTGGATCAGGTGCCCCATATACCACTCTTTTGATTCGAGACAAAATGATAGCACCGGAACACATTGGGCAAGGCTCCAATGTTACATAAAGGGTAGCATCCTCCAGTCGCCATGATCCTATTTCATGGCAGGCCTGGTCAATCGCAAGCAGTTCTGCATGTGCAATGGCGGATTGTTCATTCTCTCTTAAATTATGGGCACGAGAAATGATTTCTTCCCCCAGGACAATGACAGCCCCAATCGGAACCTCGTTTAGTGTCTCCGCCTTCTTTGCTTCCTTTATTGCTTCTTTCATATAGTATTCATCTTGATTTATATTCACCGTCATCATTTGTTCCTTTCAAGGATAAGATTTATTACCTCCTTCCAAACTATAATTAGGAGGAGATAATTCATGAAGGAAATCCATCCTGCACTTATTATTATCGATATGATTAATAACTTTGATTTTTCCCACGGACCGATTTTGGCAAAAAAGGCCCTAGAAATTGCCCATCCTATTAAAAAGTTAAAGAAGAACTTTAATGAAAAAGGTCTGCCGGTCATTTTTATTAATGATCACTATAATTTATGGCAGGCAGAATATACAAAAATAATTAACCTCTGTAGAAATCATTATAGTCAACCTGTGTTTGAAATATTGCTTCCGGAAGAACATGATTATTTTTTAATTAAGCCAAAGCATTCTGCTTTTTACGGTACTGCTTTAAATACTCTGCTCCACCAATTAAAGGTGAACACATTGATTCTCTCCGGCATTGCCGGAAATATTTGTGTTTTGTTTACCGCAAATGACGCCTATATGCGAGAATTCCAGCTTTATGTCCCGAAAAACTGCATCGCCTCTGCAGATGACCAAGATAATCAATATGCTTTAACAATGATGCAAAATGTACTAAAAGCAAATATTCAGCCCGCAACTGATAAAAATTATATCATGTAACCTCTTTTGCGCTCATATGATTGTTGTAGCGTATGTGCGTTAGGAGGGAAAAGCATGCAAATTCATGTGGTTCAAAGAAATGAATCCTTAACAACAATTGCCCGGGCTTATCGTACTACCGTTCAAGATATCATCGATGCGAATGAATTACCAAATCCAAATAATCTTGTAATTGGGCAGGCAATTGTGATTCCAATTATCGGGAGTTTTTATACTGTTAAACAGGGAGAGACCCTATATAGTATTGCACAAAAGGTGGGAGTTCCTTATCAGCAGCTTGCCACTATTAATCGAATTTCAGCCACACAACCGCTCTCTGTAGGTCTACGGCTCTATATCCCACAAAGTAAAAAAAGGCCGGCAGATTTTAATGCCTATGTTGAACCACGCGGGACCACTGTTGCTCCTGCACTCGAAAGCAGTGCTCGTGAGGCAGCACCATACTTAACCTATTTAGCTCCTTTTAGCTTCCAGGTCCACCGTGACGGAACATTAAAGGAACCATTATTAAATAACTTCCCATCCATTGCAAAATCCCACCAAGTGGTCCTGATGATGGTAATCAACAACCAGGAGAATGATCAATTTAGTGACGAATTAGGGCGGATTTTACTCACGGACATAGCCATTCAGGATAAATTTTTAAATAATATTGTCGCAACGGCTAAAAAGTATGGCTTCCGGGATATTCATTTTGACTTTGAATATTTACGCCCTGCCGACAAGGAAGCCTATAATACGTTCTTACGGAAGGCGAAGGCCCGTTTTAAAAGTGAAGGCTGGTTAATGTCCACTGCACTTGCGCCGAAAACAAGCGCGACACAAAAAGGAAAATGGTATGAAGGACATGATTATAAGGCGCATGGACAAATTTCTGATTTTGTCGTCATCATGACTTATGAATGGGGCTATAGCGGCGGCCCTGCGATGGCTGTTTCCCCGATTGGACCTGTAAGGAAGGTTTTAGAGTACGCTATCAGTGAAATGCCTTCAAATAAAATTCTTATGGGTCAAAATCTTTACGGTTATGATTGGACCCTGCCGTTTGTTCAAGGGTCAATTGCAAAAGCAGTAAGCCCGCAACAGGCTATTCAGCTTGCTGCCAGTCATAATGTGCCGATTGAATATGATTCAAAGGCACAGGCACCGTTTTTTAGATATACCGAGAATGGCAAGCAGCATGAAGTTTGGTTTGAAGATGCCCGCTCCATCCAGGCAAAATTTGACTTAATTAAGGAATTAAATTTACGAGGAATGAGTTATTGGAAACTTGGTTTGTCCTTCCCGCAAAACTGGCTGTTAATCGTTGACAATTTTAATGTAACAAAAAGAACATAAACTGCCTATATTCGGCAGTTTTTCTTTTTATTCGACAAAAACCAACATCCTCAAAAATATTCCATATCCCTTCCTGCTTAAGATTATGATAAAATATTCTTTGTGTCACTTTTATAAAGACAGTAAAAAAGACCCGGTTTTTAGACTGGTTCATTATAGAAAGATCAGGCAGTGGAGAGGGAGGATATTCAATGGGAGATACACCCTTTATTACCGTTGAAGGGCCGATTGGTGTAGGGAAAACATCTCTTGCAAAAGCCGTTTCGGAGCATTTTCATTTTGCTTTATTAAAAGAGATTGTTGATGAGAATCCATTTTTGGGGAAATTTTATGAAAATATAGAGGAATGGAGTTTCCAGACGGAAATGTTTTTTCTCTGCAATCGCTTTAAACAATTAGGGGATATCAACACCCATTATTTAAGCAAAAATCAGGCGGTAGTAGCTGACTATCATATTTTTAAAAATTTAATTTTTGCTTCTCGGACCCTGAATAAACAAGAATACGAGAAATACTACAAAATTTATCAAATTTTGACTTCCGATATGCCAAAGCCTAATGTCATTATTTATTTGAATGCAAGCCTTGATACATTATTAAAGCGAATCAAGCTCAGAGGACGAGAGGTTGAGAAAAATATCAGCCCATTGTATTTAGAGCAGCTTTCAATTGATTATGAAAATGCTCTGGCAAGCTTTGAACAGGAACATCCAGAAATACCCGTTCTCCGCTTTAACGGTGATGCGTTAGATTTTGTAAAAAGTGAAGAGGACTTACAGCATATTATTAAAAAACTATCGAATTCATTAAAACAGAACAGTTGGTCTAATACATTATAAGAACAGGGGGATGTTCGTGAGTATTGTTATCGGTGGTATGATTGGCTTGGGAAAGACAAGTGTAGCTGACACTTTAAGTGCGCACTTTAAAAATAAAGGAATCGAAAGTAAGGTGTTCTATGAAGCGGTGGACGATAATCCAATCCTTCCGCTCTATTATGAATTGACTCCAGAAGAATTGGATGCCAAAAGAATCCCTTTCCTCTTACAGTTATTTTTCTTAAATAAACGTTTTAAAACAGTGAAAGAATGCATTAATTGGAGAGAACCGGTTTACACGATTCAGGACCGCTCCATTTATGAAGATTGGTATTTTGCATATGTAAATAAGAATCTAGGCAGAATTTCAGACCTGGAATTTAAAATATATGAAGAGCTTGTTGAAAATATGATGGAAGAATTAAAGGAGCTCCCTAAAAAGGCTCCAGACTTAATGGTCTACTTAAAAGGTTCGTTTGATACGGTAATTGACCGCATCATGGCGCGCGGCCGCAGCTTCGAAATTAATCCTGAATTGAAAGAATACTACTTTGAGGTGTGGAAGGGCTATGATGAGTGGGTATTGAATCAATATGACGCGAGTGAAGTCCTTATAATTGATATGGACACTACCGATGTTGTGAAAAGTAACGCGGATGCTAAAAAGGTTTGCCGCGAGGTCGAAGGAAAGCTAAATGAAATCTTAAATAAAGAAACGGCACATATTGGGTAACCCAATATGTGCTTTTTTAATGAAGTCCTTGAGGCTTTATTCTGATTTTTTTCTTTATCTTTGGCACTATGAGGCCTTGTTAGTGACCTCAGCCTCTACTTTTTCCTCTTTGCGGGCACTATGAGGACTTCTTAGTGACCGCACCCTCTAATTTCCCTTCTTTACCGGCACTATAACCTTTATCAACGCTTGATTCCTTGCCCCTTTTCTCTACAGTGAACTATTTAAACTGTCTTAACCCTAAAAAAGTGCATAAAAAAATCGCTACAATAAATTGTAACGATTTTTTTATCTCCAGTTTTTATGCGCGATTTAAGTAAAGTTATGGCGGAGGAAGAGGGATTCGAACCCCCGCGCGGTTTAACCCGCCTGTCGGTTTTCAAGACCGATCCCTTCAGCCGGACTTGGGTATTCCTCCGTGACAACAAAAATTAATTTATCATATATCTTTCTCAGTGTCAAACAAAAATAGTGAAATCTTTCGGACGGAAAAACTCCGTCCGAAATACACCTTACTCTGGAATTATCACACTGCGGCCACCCATATATGGCTGTAAAACCTTAGGGATTGCCACACTGCCGTCTTCCTGTTGATAATTTTCTAAAATAGCCGCTACGGTTCTGCCAATTGCAAGTCCTGAACCATTCAAGGTGTGAATATGCTCAGGCTTAGCCTTCGGATCACGGCGGAAACGAATATTTGCACGTCTTGCCTGGAACGCTTCAAAGTTACTGCAAGAAGAAATTTCTCTGAACGTTTCGTAGCTCGGAATCCATACCTCAATATCATACTTTTTCGCAGCAGTAAAGCCAAGGTCACCTGTGCACATGCTTAATACTCGGTATGGGAGTTCAAGTAATTGAAGGACCTTCTCCGCATCATTCGTTAATTTTTCAAGCTCATTGTAAGAGTCTTCCGGCTTAACAAATTTGACTAATTCAACCTTATTAAATTGATGCTGGCGAATGAGGCCGCGGGTATCACGGCCTGCAGAACCAGCCTCTGAGCGGAAGCATGCACTATAAGCCGCATAACGGATAGGGAGCTCCTCACCGCTTAAGATTTCATCCCTGTGAAGATTAGTAACAGGCACCTCCGCCGTTGGAATCAGGAAATAATCCTCGCTTTCAATTAAGAAAGCATCTTCGGCAAACTTTGGAAGCTGACCTGTTCCTGTCATACTTGTGCGGTTCACCATATATGGAGGTAGTATTTCCTTGTAGCCATGTTCATCGACATGAAGGTCCAGCATGAAGTTCATGAGTGCACGCTCTAAACGAGCACCAAGGCCTTTATAAAACACAAAGCGGCTGCCGGTGACTTTGCCCGCGCGTTCAAAGTCAAGGATGCCCAAGTGATCTGCAATATCCCAGTGCGGCTTTGGTTCAAAAGCGAAATCCCGTACGTTACCCCATTGTCTAATTTCTACATTATCGTCTTCCGTTTCCCCAACCGGTACGCTTTCATGGGGAATATTTGGAATGCTTAACAATAACATTTCCAATGTTTCTTCGACACCGCGGAGCTCATCGTCTAATGTTTTAATTCTGTCGCCAACTTCGCGCATCTCTTTGATTAAATGGTCAGCATCCTGTTTTTCACGCTTTAAAACAGCCACCTGTTGGGAAACCTCGTTCCGCTTGCTTTTCAGTTGTTCAGATTCAACAATTAGATCACGTCTTTTTTGATCCAGTTCTTCAAATTTTCCAAGGTCTGTTAAGTCCTCACCACGGTGCTGAAGTTTTTCTTTTACTTCAGTAAAATTAGCTCTTAATAATTTAATATCAAGCATATATTTCCACTCCTTTTTTTGAAATAGGCCGTGTTAATGACCATTTGATTTTACACCTGGTGATTGAAGCTCCTAGAGCGTAAATCAACAGCCAAGTTTAACAGCGCCTAAAAAATAAAAAACTCCCGCCCCTAAAAACAGGGACGAGAGTTACCCGCGATACCACCCTGGTTGACAGAATACGTCTGCCCACCTTGAAAAAAATTAACGGTTTCTGCCGAAAGTATTTACTGCCTCCTTATCGGAGGGTTCCATACCTTGCTCGAGGATGGATTCACAAGCGCCATTCACCGGTTCCCACCTGCCACCGGCTCTCTTAAGAATAAACTCCTGCTACTAGTTCCTCTCATTGCTTTAAACATATTAAGGATTTGTATTTAATAATCTACTATAATTATCCACTAATTGCAACCAAATTATACAAGATGTTTTGCCTTTACTTCTTTAACCATCTCTATAAGGGTTTCCTCTCCCTTAGGCAATAGCAACAAAAAAGGATCCATGTCAAGACATGAATCCAAGTTAAACAGTTAATTATGAAGATTTAAATTCCTCTAAAACCAGCCTTTAACTGTTTTAGAAATGCCGCCCCACACATCTCCGAAGAAGCTGCCGACTCCTCTCATCATGAGAACAAACCAATTTGCTTTTTCTACGTCCTGTGCTGCAATCACATCCACTTTAATGCTCTTTTCCCCTTGGCTGTTCAGGTAACTTAGTTTGTCGCCCTTTTTGGATTTAATCGTCAAATAGCCAATGGTTTCACCTTTTTTAATTGGTGCGGTTAATTCACCATCTTTATTAATTTTATTTTTATCTAATACCAATTCTGGTTGATAATTTTGTTTTTCGCCATTTAGAACCATCATATCAATGGCTGACTTGGAGTAAATTTTAACACTGTCTTCTTTACCTTTAATCACAGGTAAGGTTTTATGACCCTTTACTTGAAAATGGGAAGGGACAATCTCTTCCTTGCTAAAATTACTAAAGGCATAGTCCATCATCTTTCTTGTTTCTTCAAAACGGGACTTCTTATCACTTGTAGCTCCATTTGCATCTTTCGCATTCTGCACAACTGTAATAAATCTTTTTCCATCTCTCATGGCAGTCCCGGTAAAACAAGCTCCTGCAAAATCTGTAGTTCCTGTTTTTAACCCGTCCATGCCTTGATAACCGTAAATTAATGTTGGCAGCATCCAGTTCCAGTTATCCATTTTAATTTCGTCATCTGTACCTTCTCTAAACTTCTTTGTAGGAATACTTGCTGTTTTTAATACATCGGGGAAATCATGAATTAAGCGGAAAGCTAATTGTGCAACTGAATAGGCGGACATGACATTTTCTTCGTCAGCGCTTGTCCCTGCAGGCTGCTGGCCAAAATAATCACTATTATTTAAACCTGTAGAGTTAACAAATTTATAGTTCTTTAAACCCAATTCTTTCGCTTTATCATTCATCATTTTTACAAAGTTTGTTTCTGAGCCAGCAATCACTTCTGCTAAAGCGATTGTCGCAGCATTGGCAGAGTAAATAGCCATTGCCTGATATAATTCTCTTACTGTATATTTACCATCACGTCTTAATGGAACATTTGATAGGTTTCGATTTTGTGAAATTTTATAAGCAAGCTCACTCACAGAATATTGTTGATCCCACTTCACCTTGCCATGTTTAATGGCATCAAGCAGGATATATTCAGTCATCATTTTTGACATACTGGCAATACCAAGTAAACTGTCAGCATTTTGTTGGTATAAAACCTTTCCGGTTTCTCCGTCCACAATAATTGCACTATCTGCATTCACCTTTAATGGCGCTTGTGCTTCTGCTTTATTTAAGCCTGAAAACAGGCTAAAAAACATAATTAATGCTAATAAGCCCGAAATACTTTTTCGATAAAAATATTTATTCACTATAATGCCCTCCAACGAATTTATACACCTTGGTTATTTTAACATAACTCCCATTCAAATCATAGACAGAGCAAAGACCTATTTGTTTTCCAAAAATAAAAAGGAGGGCGGTATAGTCCCTCCTTACTATGTTACATACTGCTTGGCTTATAAAGAATAGTTTGGTGCTTCCTTAGTTATTTGGACATCATGCGGATGGCTCTCTTTTAATCCGGCGCCTGTCATCCGAATAAACTGAGCGTTGTTTCGTAATGCTTCTAAATCCTTTGTCCCGCAATATCCCATACCAGAACGTAATCCGCCAATTAACTGATAAACTGTTTCCGCTAATGGGCCTTTATAAGGCAGGCGGCCTTCAATACCCTCTGGTACAAACTTCTTATTATCCTCTTGGAAATAACGGTCTTTTGAACCCTTTTCCATAGCAGCAACAGAGCCCATTCCACGATAGACTTTAAATCTTCTGCCTTGGAAAATTTCTGTTTCCCCGGGACTTTCTGATACACCCGCTAGCAGACTTCCCAGCATAACTGCGTGGCCTCCAGCTGCAAGTGCTTTAACGATATCACCGGAGTACTTGATTCCTCCATCAGCAATGATGGTCTTGCCATGTTTCCTTGCTTCGGTTGCACAATCATAAACAGCTGTAATCTGAGGAACCCCTACACCAGCGACAACCCTGGTTGTACAAATAGAACCTGGTCCGATTCCCACTTTAACCACATCGGCACCAGCTTCAAACAAATCTTTTGTTGCTTCTGCTGTTGCAACGTTCCCTGCAATAATAGTTAAATCCGGGAAGGCACTTCTAATTTGTTTTACTGTATCAAGGACACCCTTGGAATGGCCATGGGCTGTATCGACTACTATGACGTCCACATTCGCTTTAACAAGGGCCTCTACCCTCATCATGGTGTCTTTTGTAACTCCGACAGCTCCTCCAGCCAGTAGGCGGCCTTGGCGATCCTTTGCTGAATTCGGAAACTCAATAACCTTCTCTATATCCTTAATGGTAATTAACCCTTTTAAT
This sequence comes from Neobacillus sp. GCM10027624, assembly GCF_042675345.1. Taxonomy (NCBI): domain Bacteria; kingdom Bacillati; phylum Bacillota; class Bacilli; order Caryophanales; family Bacillaceae; genus Neobacillus; species Neobacillus sp. GCM10027624. The sequence continues at coordinate 1,818 of NZ_JBHTHD010000021.1, read as the reverse complement.
ACCCCATCATGATCTACTAGCGGCAGCTTTTCAATTTTATGCTGCTGCAAAATTTCTTCTGCTTCCTTCAATGTTGTCCCTACAGGTGCCGTTACAAGATCTTCCTTTGTCATTACATCTGAAATTTTAAAGGAATAATCCTGGATAAAACGGAGATCCCTATTTGTGATGATGCCGACTAGTCTTTGTTCCTCTTCATTATTGACAATTGGAACACCTGAAATCCGATATTTCCCCATTAAGTGCTCTGCATCATATACTTGATGTTCAGGAGTGAGGAAAAATGGGTCCGTAATAACGCCGCTTTCTGACCTTTTTACTTTTTCAACCTGCTCGGCCTGCTGTTCAATGGTCATATTTTTATGGATAATGCCTAAACCACCTTGGCGTGCCATTGCAATAGCCATTTCAGCTTCAGTTACTGTATCCATCCCAGCACTCAGAATTGGAATATTAAGCTTTACGTTTTCTGATAACGAAACTTGAAGATTTACATCACGCGGCAGAATCTCAGACTTACCTGGAATTAACAAGACATCGTCAAAGGTTAATCCTTCTTTTACAAATTTATTTTCCCACATTTTTAAGGCCTCCAGGACAAAATTTTTTATTTGTAGGTTATCAATTGGACAAAATACTGTCAAGGAACTAGTTTTAATTTGATTATTCTGAAAAAAAGGAGATCTTAGATTGGATATCTCTTATAAAGACTGGGCAAGCTTTTCGTGTTTTTTTTCAGCTGAATATTGTCAGCTATTTTTAAAACGCAATTATCAAAAACGCATGATCGATAACCCTGAGCAAAAAAGCTATGAAAACGGTTACGCTCTTTTATATTATCTGGAACATGGACAGATTTATTATGAACAAGCAGAGAAGTCTCCGATTATTCTTAAACCGATTCTTCTCTTTTATGGTTTGGTTCATTTAATTAAGGCTTGTATTTTAACTATTGACCCGGCATATCCAGAAACTACAAGTGTGTTGGCGCATGGTGTCTCAACAAGAAAGCGGAAAAAGCAAAATTATCAATTCTTTCATGATGAGGTGAAACTACAAAAAAATGGACTTTTTCCTTTCATGTCAGAAAAAATGTTCCACATGAAACAATTGGAAGGGGAAAAGGTCATTATGGAGGATTTATTAAGGCTTATTCCTGAATTAGATGATTTATTTTTTTTACTGGATGGAACGAGGACATTTTCAAGTATACCTTTCCAAGGAGAACAATTTGAAATTCCTGATAAAGTATTAGACCATTACCATATGACAGAAAATCGACTAAAGGAGTATTTGACATCTAAAGCTATGCATCCCATTTCATTTTCCGAAGAAGGGCTTTCTTTCATGTTTAACGGGACTTTTCAGAAAAAGAGTTCACCCTTTAAATATCATTTGGAAAAAGGGCATCTAGTTCTCCCTGTCCGAAAAAGTGAATTTCTCCATTTTCCGGAACTTTTAATTCATTATCTGCTTCTTTATAACTTAAGTATGATTGCCCGCTATGAAACGGAGTGGTGGAGTGAGTTAACGAAAATGATGCCTAATCGAGATTTCCCTTTTATTCAATCGTTTTTAAATAGTACCTTAAAGAAAGGCCCATTTCTTATTTATGAGTATTTAATGAATTGAAAAAGCCAGGGTCTTTTGATCCTGGCCTTTGTTTAAAATTTAATCTTACTGAGCTCTTCTTTTTTAAACTACAAAAAGACAACCCTCTTCAGGTTGTCTTTCATTTGCCTGGCAACGTCCTACTCTCACAGGGGGACAGCCCCCAACTACCATCGGCGCTGAGAAGCTTAACTTCCGTGTTCGGTA
>NZ_JBHTHD010000020.1:3735-56342 GCF_042675345.1 Neobacillus sp. GCM10027624 | reverse complement strand
ATTAGGCACGCCGCCAGCGTTCGTCCTGAGCCAGGATCAAACTCTCCAAGAAAGTTGATATAGCTCATTTGTTACGTTGGCTCGTGTTCTCTATATTAATAGAAGAAACACGATAATTATTGTTTGTTGACGTTTTTGTCTGTTTAGTTTTCAAAGAACAATCTTGTTTCAGCTTCTAAAATCTCTTTCGGAAGCAACTCTATTAGAATATCATCCCATTAATGATTTGTCAACATTTATTTTTAAATCATTATTATCATTTTGTTGTTGACTCGTCATTAACGACTGCTTAAATATATTACCACCATTTCTATTGCTACGTCAACACTATTTTTCACTTTTTCAAATTAGAATTGGCTAGAATCCTTTTGAACCTTTTCTCCTACTTATATGGATTCGTTTTAAAAATATTTTTGGTAAAACCAAAATTTCGTCCCTAAACAAATAGAAGCCAATTTACGCGCCAGCGCTCCTGAATTCCACGTTCCATAATTATTAGACAAAACGATAACGGTAACCCTGTCCTTAATAAAATCCACTATTTCACATTTGAAACCAGGCAAACTGCCGTTATGCTCAATCATCGGTCTTCCAAAACTAATAAAGTTATTTGCTACTTTCCAACCGTAGCCATATTTAAAAACGCCCAATTTAGAGGTATCGATATAGCCTGTCTCCATTTTTTCAATCTCATTTGGCGAAAGGATTTTGAAATCATGGATCGCATTATTGTATCTCATCATGTCTCCGACTGTTGAAATAATATCACCCGCTCCTGCGAGCTGACTTTCATCATCACTTTCTACCGCTCTCTGCATGTTCCTATATCCGATTGCAAAATCCTTTGCATCCACCTTTCTAAAATAGGTATGATCCATACCAACAGGTTTAAAGATATTGTCCCGAAAATAGGTCTGATAACTTTTTCCAGAAACCTTTTCAATAATATAAGCAAGCATCATATACCCTGTGTTAGAATACATATATTTTGTTCCGGGATTGAAAGTCAATGTTTGTTTCTTCATTAAATTAATAAATGCTGGCAGAGTGATTGGCTTAGTTGTATCTGTTAGTTTAGAATGGTCAGCAACCCCCGAGCTGTGGGTCAGCAAACTTTGAATGGTAATTTTATCGCCATCAGGAAAATGATCTATATACTTCGATATTGGATCAGAAGTTTTCAATTTCCCGTTCTTTTCAAGCTGAAGGATGGATACCGCTGTAAAGGATTTTGTTAGCGAAGCGATACGAAATTGGGTGTTTAGTCGATTAGGAACCCCGGTTTCCTTATTGGCAAACCCATAGCCTTTTTCAAATATCGCCTTTCCATCCTTGGCAACTAACACGACACCATTAAATTGACTATCTACAGCCTCTTTATCCATAAACACTTCGAGCCTATTCTTGAGGTTACCTTGCAATCCCGACTGGGTGTTACCATATACATTAAATGCCGCTATCGTAATAATCACAAAACAGAATAAAACACTAATTACCCACTTGACTGACTTTTTCATTTGCACAGGATTGCCGCCTCTCAATTTATCTGTCTTTGTAATCAATTATACGTTTATGATTCGTTATTTCAAAAATTCGATACTTATAAAACACAAAAACCGACCCCATTTAAAAGGTCGGCTCCGCATACTACTTATTTTGTAATTCTTACGATATCTGCTTGTTTCAAATCTACTCGGCCTTGTTTTTCAAGCACGACTTTTTCACCTTCTGCTAAGTTGGTGAAAACAATTGGAGTAATCGTAGAAGTCGCATGCTCTTTTACATAATCCAAATCGACCTTTAATAATGGCTGTCCTTTTACAATACGGTCATTTTCAGACACTAATGTTTCAAACCCTTGACCCTTCAAATTAACCGTGTCGATTCCCACGTGAATAAGGATTTCGCGACCACCGTCGGATAAGATTCCAATTGCATGTTTCGTTGGGAATAGGTTAACAATTTTTCCATCAACAGGTGATACAACCGTCCCCTCTGAAGGAACAATCGCAAAACCGTCTCCCATCATTTTTCCAGCAAAGACTTGGTCTGGAACTTCAGTGATCGGTTTGATTTCTCCTTTTAATGGAGCAACAATGATTTCTTTACTAGTATTCCCGGCTGGAACAGCTTGAAGCTTAGTTTCCTTTGGCGCCGCTGCAGCTCTTGGACGTTTTCCTTCCATAATATCTTTCATTTGTCCTTTAATGGTTTCAGAACGTGGTCCAAAGATGGCTTGGATGTTATTACCTACCTCAAGAACACCTGCAGCACCTAATTTTTTCAATTGGCTTTTGTCTACTTCTTTAATATCATTTACTGATACACGCAGGCGAGTAATACACGCATCTAAATGAGCAATGTTTTTCTGTCCACCCATTGCATCCAAAATATTTGCTGCAAGGTCACCTGATCCAGCTTTTCCTGTTGGAGCGTCATCTTCTTCTTCCTCTAATTCACGACCAGGAGTTTTGAGGTCAAACTTACGGATTGCGAAACGGAATCCGAAGTAGTAAATGACTGCGAAGACAAGGCCCACTGGAATAACAATCCATGCATGTGTTTGCGGGTTAATAAGCCCAAATAAAATGTAATCTATCAATCCTCCTGAGAAGGTCATTCCGATTTTTACATTTAAAAGATGCATGGTCATAAAGGATAGTCCGGCAAAAATGGCGTGAATACCGAATAATACTGGTGCTACAAACAAGAATGAGAATTCAATTGGTTCTGTAATACCTGTTAAAAATGATGTTAAACCAGCAGAAAACATAAGACCGCCGACAACAGCTTTCTTTTCCGGCTTTGCTTCATGATAAATCGCTAAAGCAGCAGCAGGAAGACCAAACATCATAAATGGATATTTACCAGTTGTGAATGTACCGGCAGTTAGGTGTTTTACACCATCTTTAATTTGCTCCATGAAAATATGCTGGTCACCGTGAACAATTTGACCCGCTTTATTTGTATAGCTCCCAAATTCAAACCAGAATGGCGCATAGAAGATATGATGCAATCCAAATGGAATAAGAGAACGTTCAATAACCCCGAAAATAAAGGCAGAAAGCGTTAAATTTGCGTCTACCATGTTCGTTGAGAATGCATTTAAGCCAGATTGAATTGGCGGCCAAATCACAATCATAATTAATCCTAAAATGACTGAACTTGCTGCCGTTATAATTGGTACGAACCGCTTACCCGCAAAGAATCCTAAATAAGATGGGAGTTCAATTTCAAAGAATTTATTGTACATTGTTGCTGCAATGATCCCGACAATAATACCGCCAAACACACCCGTTTGCAGAGTTGGAATCCCCAATACAGATGCATAGCTTTGCGGATGTTTCGTTAAAGCATCTGCATCAATGCCTAGTGCTGTACCCATCGTTGCGTTCATGATAAGGAAACCAACAATTGCCGCTAGACCCGCAACACCGTCTCCTCCGGCTAATCCAATTGCAACCCCGACTGCAAATAACAGAGCAAGATTCCCAAAAATAACGCTTCCTGCTTGTTCCATAACTTTTGCAACCATTGCTACACCATGGTTATCTAAAAATGGTGCAAGATCTAATAAGGTTGGGTTTTGAAGTGCATTACCAATCGCAAGTAAAATCCCAGCAGCCGGCAAAATTGCAACTGGCAGCATTAATGCTTTACCGACTTTTTGTAAGACGCCAAAGGCATTTTTAAACATGATATAACCCCCAATATTTTTAATTTAGCTCATTAAGCGTTTTCATTTATGGCATAAAACCAACAAAAAAAGGCATGAGTAAAAGTAAACTGAATAAAGGTATGGGTTTAGAATGCCCCCTACACTTTATTTCAATGAATACTTTTCACTCATGCCTGATCGAATCAGTAACACGTAAAAAATAATAGCTATTTAATTTTCTTTTGAAGCCTTTGCAAATGCATTGTTAAATAAACTGCTTCTGCATCATAGACTGTCAACCTTAATGTTTGCTGCATTACCTTAATGAGCTTCCAGGAAAGATTATAGCATACTGGATATTCTTCTTTCAATAGGGAAGCAATTTTTTCTGGTTCCTCTACCCGCTCCCCCTTCTGCACTCTTTCAATCGCAAATCGGAGATGACGAACAAGACGCATATAATCAATGCTTTCTTTATCAATTTCAATATCAAGCTGTTCTTCGACCATTTCAACCAGCCTGCTTATAAGCTGAGAATGACGGTTCACATCGGAGAGATTTTTATTTGTAATCGCACTATGAATATGCAGTGCAATAAAACCAATCTCACCATCTGGGAGGTTTATTCCCGTTTTCTCTCGAATGTATCGGACGACTTCTGCCGCTACTTCGTACTCATGCCGATACAACGCTTTTGTTTCCACTAAAAACGGGTTGGACATTTCCATCCCTTGTGATGCCCTTGTAATTGCAAACATTAAATGGTCCGTTAAAGCAACATGGATATGTTCATTGAGCTGTGAATTTGTTCTTTGCTTGATCAAATCTATGGCAGAAATAATCACTTCAAGAAAATCATTATCAATAAAAGGAAGCAGCTTAATATAACTTTCTTGTTCATTTTCATTTTTTAAAACAAAAAGCTTTTCAACTGTATCAGTCTCAATAAAATTCCCCTGTTTCCGATTGAAACCAATACCTTTTCCAATTAAGACAACTTCTTCATAGGAAGGGTGTTTAGCGATTAAAACATTGTTATTCAACACTTTATCAATCAATAATTTTGCCATACCCTTTTCTCCATTTCCCTTTTCCTTAGTATCATCATCGTAAAAGAGAGAATACAGGAAGTCAACGGCAATTTTCGACTATTTCCACGGAAATCATGACCAATAGTCGACAAAAAAGGAACCTCAATCCGGGAAAGAGGTTCCTTTTTCTCACTTATTTCAAAATAAAATATACAAGAAAGATTACAAAGAAGAGATACATAATAGGATTAACATCCTTGATTCTTCCTTTTACAATCATGGTAATTGGGTAGAAAATAAACCCAATTGCAATACCTGTTGCAATGCTATAAGAAAGCGGCATGGTAATCATCGTTAAGAAAGCCGGTACGGCAATCTCAAATTTTTTCCATTCAATATCGCCTAACGAAGAAACCATCAATACTCCGACAATAATCAGTGCAGGTGCGGTAACAGCTGTAGTAACTACTGATAATAACGGGAAGAAGAAGATTGCTAAAATAAAGAAGCCCGCTGTTACTAATGAAGCAAATCCTGTTCTAGCCCCTGAAGCTACTCCTGCAGTAGATTCAATATAAGAAGTAGTAGTAGAAGTTCCCAAAACAGCACCAACCATTGTTGCAATTGAGTCAGATAACAACGCTCTTCCTGCATTCGGAAGCTTGTTGTCTTTCATTAATCCCGCTTGGTTAGCAACTGCAACAAGCGTTCCTGCATTATCAAAGAAATCAACAAACAAGAATGTCAGGATAATTCCCACCATACTTGTTGACCAGAAAGAACTGTCACTAAAGGATGAAAATACAGCACCAAATGTTGGATCTAAACTTGGTACTTTTCCGACAACTTGATGAGGAACATCAATTAAGTTAAAAATCATTCCGACAATCGCCGTGATAATCATTCCAAAGAATACGGCTCCTTTTATTCCTCTGGTCATCATGATAACCGTAACTAAGATACCAAAAATCGTTAGCAAAGTATTCCCGTTTGATAAGTTGCCTAAGCCCACAAGAGTTGCATCATTTTTTACGATAATTCCTGATTCCTGAAGTCCAATAAAGGTGATAAACAAACCAATACCTGCCCCAACGGCATGTTTTAAATCGATTGGAATCGCATTAATAATTTTTTCACGAAGTCCAGTGAGTGTCAAAACGAAGAAGAACACACCAGAAATTAATACCGCACCTAACGCATGCTGCCAAGGGATTTTATCCCCCAATACTACGGTATAAGCAAAAAATGCATTTAACCCCATCCCCGGCGCAAGCGCAAGCGGGTATTTTCCAAGGAGTCCCATGACAATTGAACCGATAGCAGAAGCAATAGCCGTTGCCACAAATACTGCTCCATAATCCATTCTTAAAGCATCCGGGAACCCTTTAATACTTGCTAAAGATAAAGTTAGTGGGTTTACCACTAAAATATAAGCCATTGCTAAAAAAGTAGTCATACCGCCCATGAATTCTTGACGATAACTGGTACCGAACTTTGCAAACTCAAAATAGTTTTTCAACCTATTTACCCCCTAATTAATCCTTTATCTAATAAAATCACCAAAAAACGCTCCGGTATCCACCGAAGCGTTGACAAAAGGCATATGTAAATAACAAAAGGACAAAAATCCCCTATTAAAAACTCACCTCGTAGTCAAGCTATTTACGGTAGCTCGGTAGAAACTTCTGGGCCCTATCCCCAAGATTATACGACACAATATGACAATTATTTAGTACGTTAGTATCATATCAAGGAGGAGGTTTTCTGTCAATAAAAAATACGAACGTTTTTTATTATTAAAATAAAAACATTCGTATTTTCCAACATTTATTTAATTTTTGTACAACTAAAAATCAGTGGGGAAGCCCCCACTGATTAAAATTTCACCTTATTCCCACTCAATCGTAGCTGGCGGCTTGCTGGTAATATCATAAACCACCCGGTTTACATGAGCAACTTCATTGACGATTCGGGTTGAAATAACTTCAAGCACATCCCACGGAATCCGTGCCCAATCGGATGTCATCCCATCAATCGAGGTAACAGCACGAATACCAATCGTGTAATCATACGTTCTGGTATCGCCCATAACCCCAACACTGCGAATGTCAGGAAGGACAGTAAAGTATTGCCAAATTTCTCGGTCTAAGCCTGCCTTTTTAATTTCCTCACGTAAGATCCAATCGGATTCACGTACAATCTCTAATTTGTCATCTGAAATTGCACCTAGTACCCGAATACCAAGACCCGGTCCAGGGAATGGCTGGCGCCAAACAATATCATCCGGAATCCCAAGTTCAGTTCCAAGAGCACGGACCTCATCTTTAAAAAGGGTATTCAATGGCTCAATTAATGTAAACTGCATGTCTTCAGGCAGACCACCGACATTATGGTGGGATTTAATCGTTTGCGCCGTTGCCGTACCACTTTCAATAATATCGGTATAAAGCGTTCCTTGCGCTAAAAACTCAATTCCTTCAAGCTTCGCTGCTTCATCGTCAAATACATAGATAAATTCGTTACCGATGATTTTACGTTTTTTCTCCGGATCTGAAACACCCTCCAATTTGGAAAGGAAGCGATCCTTTGCGTCAACCTTGATAACGTTCATATGGAAACCTTCGGAGAAAGTTTTCATAACACTTTCTGCTTCGTTTTTACGAAGTAAACCGTGATCCACAAAAATACATGTCAGTTGGTCGCCAATCGCTTTATGGATTAGGACAGCTACAACAGATGAGTCTACACCGCCACTAAGGGCACAAAGGACTTTTTTGTCACCGACAGTCTGGCGAATCTTTTCCATTTCCATTTCGATAAAGTTTTCCATCGACCAATCGCCGCTGCAATCACAAACATTGAAAACAAAATTCTTCAGAAGGTCGTTTCCATAAACAGAATGGCGGACTTCCGGATGAAATTGTACTGCGTAAAGCTTTCTTGCTTCATCACTCATAGCTGCAATCGGACAGTGTGGATTCGTTCCAACTATTGTAAAACCTGCAGGTGCTTCAACAACCAAATCACCATGGCTCATCCAAACAACCTGCTCATTTGGAAGATCCTTAAATAAAGCAGATTGATTTTGTATGGTCATGGTTGCTTTTCCATATTCACGCTGCTTTGCTTTTTCGACTTTGCCGTCAAAATGAACGGTCATTAATTGCATCCCATAACAAATCCCCAGAATTGGCAGACCCATTTCAAAAATCCCTTCATCACAACGGAAGGAATTTTCATCATAAACACTGTTTGGACCACCCGAGAAAATAATCCCTTTTGGATTCAATTTTTTGATCTCTTCTACGGTAATTGTGTGGGGATGCAGCTCACTATACACACCAAATTCACGAATTCGGCGGGTAATAAGCTGGTTATACTGGCTTCCAAAATCTAAAACAACTATCATATCCTGTTTACCTGACAATGCGGCCACCTCTTTTTTTAATTTCATGCAATTTTAATTAGTTTTTACTACAAATGAAAAAAATAAATAAAAAAAGAAAACTAGCTTTCTCCAACCCAAAAAAAAATAGGAAGGCAGAATTCTAGTTTTCTCGCAAAATCGCTCAAAAAACTTTCTGCCTTCATAGTCGGGCCATTTACGGCAGCCCGGTAGAGACTCTCGAACCCTATCATCGAGGATATATGAAGGTAACGTAAAACGAACCTTATTGAATTAAAACTTATTGTAGCAATTTGTCGTTTTTTGTTCAAGCGATTGTCTTTTTAATTAAATTTTCCCACAATTCACAGGCTTCCTTCCAACTTCCTTCAGGCAGCTGATTATGATAGAGATACTGTTCATATCTTGAGGTCAAACGTGTCATTTCACTTGTTGAAAAAAATGAGTCAACATAACTGGCATAATTTCTTAAGGTTTGATTTTCCTTCCGAATAATCCCGTATCTCTCGAGCTGTTTTAATAAAATTAAGTAGGCATGACTAATATTTTCATCTTTTTTCCTAAAACGGAATCTTAGAAGGAGGAGATACGGATACCATTTTCCACGAATTCGATAAAGAATCCCTGAAACTCCTAAGGCAACCAACAGGATAAGCGCCAGCGGCTTCCAAAGCTTTATAAAAAATACTTTTATGTCCTTTAGAAAGCCCTTTTGATCTGTAGACTTTTCAGAACTCTTCAGATTTTCCTCTTCATTTAGCGGTTTCTTTACTGGTTTCATTGCAGGTATTTCCGTTTTTGAGGTACTGCTTAAGCTTGTTGATCCATCTAAATAGCTTATTGAAACATCATTTGAAAAACCCTTCGTCGGTTCAAACGGCACCCATCCTTGATCTGGTAAAAAAACCTCTACCCATGAATGGGCATTATTATTGGTAATTTCGTAAATCTGTTTAGAAGGATCTTGCTTACTATATTGTAAAAAATCCCCTCCTGTATACCCTTTTACCCAGCGTGTCGGGATCCCTAGTGTCCGCAGCATGACTGCCATAGAGGTGGAAAAATTATCGCAATAGCCTTTTTTCGTCTCAAATAAAAATTGATCGACATAATCATCACCTATCCCTGGAAAAGCGACATCCTTTTGTTCATAGGTGTATTCCATACGACTAAAATATTTCTCCACTGCTTTTGCCTTGTCAAACCAATTGGTTTCCTTCGATGTTATCTTCCTGGCTAATTGGGTAACCCTTTGAGGAAGCAGCTCCTCAGGCAGCTGCGTATATTTTTTGTAAAAGATAGGGTCGATCACTTTAGAATCAAATTTCTTTGTTTTCCTTAAATCTTTTGCCTGATATTTTGGAATGTCGAACACAATTGTATAAAGACTCGGGACAATCGGTTGGTCATAGCTAGAAACCGCAACAATTCGTTCCATTGTTGTATCCACATTAAGCGAAATTCCGCCCACGGGATTAGGATAGAAATTTAAAATTTTCTTAACCCCTGCAGGATAGATCACATGAGGATATTGGTAATCCTGAACCGGAAATACTCTCGCCTGTTCCTTCTCCGTTTTTACAGTCTTACCCAATGGATAAACGGGTACAAAATTCCCTTCCCTAAATGGAATGGTTTCAGATCCCGGTGATATCACCCAGCCTTTTCCCGTATAGGTATCCTTAGTCTCCACTTTCCAATAATTCTTCCCATTTGCTTCTATGCGAAAAACAGTTTTATTATCGCCCAAAAATGGGCCCCCTAGTTGGGCATCATTCGTTCCATAACCAATCCTCTGGATTCCCCCACCTTTGTCATCACTGTTGTATTTCTTATCTCCTTTTAAATACGGGACCGGGTCAGGCCAGATTGGAGCAGCCTTTGGTGCAGCAATCCCAACAAGGACACTAAAAGCAATCATCCCGGCAAGGGGTATCATCCACTTTCTTGGCGTAGCATATTTTTTATCGATTTTTTCTTTTGCAATCATCCGGTAAAAGGTGAGCATTCCCATTACAGTAAACCCAAGAACAACTGTTCGAACGATCGCCGCTTTTGCACTGTAGGGTGTAAAGGTATCCAAAACGGTAATGTAGATTAACGTCATGAAGAAAAAGATAAAAATTCTTTGACGTTTTAACAGCCAATAATGGAGTAAATACACCATTAACCACAATAGAATAAAAAACAAGAAGGAACGGAATTGGTCTGATAAGTTATTCCAATCTCTTGTAAAAAGCAAGGCAGTATTATTTTTCAAATCAGCCAAAAACGCAGCCAGCCAGCCAATGTCGAAAAAGCCTTCCTGGTAATATAGTCGATTGATTGAAAAGAACACATAGAATACTTTTATCAAAAACGACAATATCCATTTTATACGATAAAATGACATCACAATTGATAAAAGTAAGAACACTATAAAGATCCAAATATGGCTCGTATCGGTTAATTGTTCAATTGGCCGAAGCCACTCCCACAAAAGGAAAAAAACCAATGCATATAATAAAAGGGTTGAAATATCCCGACTTTTCAACGGAAACTCACCTCCGAGAAAGCTAGGCTGAAGTCCCCTTCATGGATCATAATAATCCGAACCCCGCGAGCATTTGCAATCACGATGAGCGACCGTTCATTTTCGGTTGGCGATTCTTTTTCAGCTTTGATAAGAAAAATGGTGGTTGAGCCCTTTCTTCGACCGAGAAAGCTTGCCTTTTCAATAAGCGGTTTGTTCAATTGTGCGGTTACCACCATAAACGATAGCGTTTGCTGAATAAGTAACCCATCCATTTCTAACACTTTTTCCAAAGAAGAAACGCTTTTGGCTTCAATTTTTGCAAGGTGATAAAAGAGCTGTTTGAGATGCGGTTCTCCCCCTCGAATGGGAAAAGAGGCTCTTTCCTGACTGATTGTTAATAGACCCGTTTGTGCTCCTTTTTTCAATACTGCCCTTAAAAGTGAAGCAGTAAAGGAAACAATCGCTTCGAAGCGTGGATCCGGTACACAATCCATCACCACAAACACATCGTGCGATTGCCGCTGCTCAAATTCCTTTGTCATGATTTCATTCCGTTTGGCGGATGCCTTCCAGTTAATCCAGGAAAACCGGTCCCCCGGCTGGTAGTCCCTTACTCCAATTGCCATGGAAGTATCGCGCTGTACCCGCTCCCTTGAAGCAGTCATCCCTTGATCATAGTGGTTTTCAAACGGACGGTACAGAAGCTCAGAATAGGCAGGGTAAACGATGATTTTATTTTCAACTGTAAAGACCTTTTCCTTTTCGATTAAACCAAGCGGATCGCCGATTCTTACCTTAATCGATTGAAAAAGATACTCACCTCTCGGTAGTTCATCAATGGTGTATTCGTAGGAAAGCTCTTTTTTCAAACCGGCAATGAGGAGTGCGTTTTGGTTTATTTGCAATGGGGAAAAGTTTTCTCTTAGTTGGTCGGCAGCCATCAGGTAGAACAATGAAAAAGAAGATCCCCTTCGGAGGGTGATTTTAACCTTTAATGGTTCACCGGCATTGTAATCAGATTTTGGAATTTCTCTAATTACCATCATGTCCTTTAAGGAGTAAAAGGATAAAACCAAGCAATAGAAGCCAAATGGCAAAAAGCTGTAAAATAAAAACCAGCTGACAAATCCACCTTGAAACATTGCGTAAGAAAAGGTTAAGAGAATCAAGAGTAATAAAACCGTAAACTTCCAAACCTTTTTAAAAAAAATGGCTATTTTCTTCATTTATTTCACAAACCTTTGAACCGGAACTGGAACTCTGCCAACGATCCCGCTAATAACCTCTTCTGCGGAAATCCCTTCGAATTTGGCTTCTGATTTTAAAATAATCCGATGGGATAGGACGAATGGAGCTAAATATTGAATATCATCAGGAAGAACAAAATCACGCCCGTACATAAAAGCATATGCCTGAGCAACTTTCATTAAGGCAATCGATCCCCTTGGACTTGCACCTAGATAAACACTGCCATGGCCTCTTGTTCGGCTGACCACTTCGACAATATACCGCTTCATCGTATCATCGACAAACACCTCTTTAATTTCCTGTTGCAATAAAAGCAGACCTGCGAGGTCAATTACCGGTTCTAGTTCATCAATTGGCGGAATCTTTTGCGCCCGGTTTAATACCTCTATCTCCTCCCCCAAGTCGGGGTAGCCCATTTTCATTTTTAGTAAAAAACGGTCAAGCTGTGCCTCCGGGAGCGGGTAGGTCCCTTCATATTCAATTGGATTCTGTGTTGCCATCACAAAAAACGGCTTTTGGAGCTTATGGGTCACGCCATCAATCGTTATACTTGCTTCCTCCATCCCTTCCAAAAGGGCAGATTGGGTTTTCGGTGATGTCCGGTTAATTTCATCTGCAAGGATAATATTTCCCATTAAAGGACCCGGACGGAATTGAAATTCCATTTCTTTTGGATTGTAAATCGAGACTCCCGTAACATCTGACGGTAATAAATCAGGGGTGAATTGTATTCTGCGAAACTTGGCGTCTACCGATTTAGCAAGCGCCCGCACCATCATCGTCTTCCCGACACCTGGTACATCTTCTAATAGGACATGACCTCCAGCTAATAGGGAAACAAGGCTAAGTTCTGCGACGTTTCGCTTTCCGATCATTACTTTTTCAATATTCGCAAGTATTCTTTCTATTGTTGGATTCATATTTTCAAGGGACATTTTAAATCCTCCTCCGTTGTTACACCAAATGTTTGCATCATTCTAATTAATTCTATAAATGAAAAATAAATCCTGTAATAATTTACAAATAATGCAAAAAGGACGCTTCCTTAAACGGAAACATCCTTTGCCTTAGTACTTATTCTTTCACTGGAATAATAGGTAAAATTAGATGAGAAGGATATAGTTCATTATGAAAAATGGTTTGCTTGGCTTTTATTGCCTGACTACTCTCAATTAATGATTTTCCGGTATTCGGATTGGGCAAATAGTGCGGAAAACTGCTTGAAGAAATTTCAAGCGTGATTCGATGCCCTGGGAGAAACACATTGCTTGTCGCCCAAAGATCGATTTCATACTCCACCACTTCCCCCGTCAATTCTTTCTCGGGATGAAAGCCATTCCGGTATTTTGCGTTAACAATTCCCTCCGTTAAAATCAAAGCCTTTCCATCAGGAGCCGTATCGACGAGTTTGGCAGTAAAATCCGTATCCTCAGCATCAGTTGAAGCCCACAGTTTCACCTTTACCGGACCTGTCACTTCTATTGCTTCAGTTAATGGCTCAGTCGAATAAACAAGCACATCTTCTCGTTCTTCTATTTCACATTGGTCAAATGGACCCATTGTCAGCGGACCGGCAAATAAGGTACTTCCACCTTTTGTTGGTACAGGGTTTTTTGGGTCGTAAAAATAGGAATCAAAGGCTTCATTCACAGGGCACATCAGCGAAAGCTCACCATCGCCATTTTTTGTATTTGCTTTTCCTCCGCTATGCAAATAGAAATTAGTATATTGGGTTCGTGCAAGCGGCCATTCCCATTCGTCCCGCCATTCATTGATGCCCATGACAAAAATTCTAACCGGCGGTTCCGCTTCCAAACCACTATCGATTCCCTTTAACCAATGATTAAACCAGCAAATATGGAGGTCTGTGATATTCCCACCTAAATCGATCCAATCACCCGAAGCGTGCACACCGAAGGAACATTCGCCTTGAATAGAAGCAAAATATCCATGCCCCCATGGTCCGACAATCAGTTTTTGGTGTTTTCCCGTTTTGGTCATCTCTGAGTAATTGGTTAAGGTCGGGCCAATAAAGCAATCATACCAGCCTCCTAAATGATAGGCCGGAATCTGCAAGTCTTCATACTTATCGATAATACTAGATTCCTTCCAATAATCTTCATCTTCAATCGGGTGTTCCAATTCTTCGAAAAAAAATTCAGCAACCTTAAGTTCCTTTAATGGCAACCATTGATTCACCGGGGCAAACTGGTATAGTTCGTCCAATTTATTAAGCTGATCAGCAAGAATTCTTAATGCATCTGCTCTTTTTTTCGGCTCTCCATACTTTCTCATAAGTAAATCAGGTGCAATGGATTCAAGCGTCCAGGTTTCCGTAAATCCCGGCTGGTAAACACCATTTCGGTAGGAAGCACCATTTCTTTGGTCATTCAACGTCATGGCGGGAAAGATAGCAGCCAAATGCGGCGGCTTCTTCGCCGCTGCCATCAACTGTGTATATCCATAATAGGACATGCCGAACATGCCAACCTTTCCAGTTGAAAATGGCAGCGATGCCGCCCATTCCACCGTATCATACCCATCATTCGCTTCCTGTCTAAAAGATTGGAATTCCCCCTCTGACTGATACCGCCCTCTCACATCTTGTATAATCACTACAAATCCATTTTCTACAAGACGGTTTGTATCTAAGTAACGATGTGAATAATGAGGTAAATCCTTACTATAAGGAAGTCTTGTTAACAGAACCGGAAAGGTCCCTTCCTCATTTGGACGATAAATATCTGCATAGAGGATTACACCATCTCTCATTTCACATGCGACATTTTTTTCAACTAGAATCTGAATTGGTTTCATTTTAAAAGACCTCATTTCCTTTCTAAATTACCCCTCAAAAAATACGATCCCATGAGTCACCAGACTTCATGGGATTGTCACACTTTTCCTATAGGTTACTCACTTGGCTGATCGGCTCTTCTTGGATAACAGCAACTTTTTTGGTAAATACGCTGACAGCAAGCATAACAACCGTATTGACTAAAATCGCAACGACCCCGATGTCTAAATCCTGAATGAAGTGTGGCGCACTTGGAAAAATCGTAGCCATTGTTGTGCCTTGAATCGTTTGGTAAGCGACAATTGCCACCCCAACAACCATTCCTATGGCAGCACCAACCTTACTGACCGGATTTTTCTTCATGAAGCTGAAAGCTAGCGACGGGAATAACTGTAGAACAAAGCTATATGCCATCGTCAGCAATGCAATCATCGTGTTGCCGCCATAGAATGTAAAAAACAAAGAAATTAACGCAAGGACCGGAACAAAAATACGTGTTAATTTTGCAAGCTTTTGCTCTGATGTATTCGGTTTAAAGTGTTTATAAATATTTTTTGAAAGAAGCGTTGATGCCGATAGAATAAGTAAGGAACACGGAATGAGAGCTGCAAGTAAGCCGGCTGCTCCTATTACGCCGATAAACCAAGGTGGCAGCGAGGCTTTAGCAATTTTGAACAAGGCTAAGTCCGAAGCTGTGCCTTCCAAATTAGGGATTTGCAATACCGCTGTAAATCCAATAAATAGAATAAAGACGAGAACGATTTGATACAAAGGTAAAATCGCCGTGTTTTTCCTTAAAGCTGCCTCACTTTTAGAGGATAAGCTGGCACCAAAACAGTGCGGCCACATATATTGACCTAACGCAATCGTCAAACAGATCGAAACATACCAAGAGATACTTAAGCCTTTGTCAGGCATTAAAAGGAATCCCGGTTTCGCTTTATCTAGCGTCTCAAACATTGGCTGGATTCCACCGTAGTAATGAAATGGTAAATAAAATCCTAAAAAGAGAATGACAGTAAGCATTAGAATATCTTTTAAGACAGCTGTCCATGCAGATCCGTGAATACCTGAGATATAAACGAAAATCGTCACCGCAATCAGGCCAATCCAAACCGCAATCTTTGGAGGAATTGCTCCGTAAGAAGCTTCAGAAACGATAATTTGAAAGCCTTTTAATTGTAAAACAATATATGGGATCATCGAAATTACACCGATCATCGCAACAAGTAACCCTAAATTCTTACTCTGATATTTTTTAGCAAAGAAGTCGGATTGAGTGATAAGATTGTGTTTTTTAGCGTAGCGCCAAATTGGAGGCAGGATCCAAAAAGGAATGACATAGGTAATGGCACAAAAAACATAAATCGTAGGACCTCCCATACGGTAGGCTCCTCCGCTTGCACCTAAGAAAATGAAGGTCGAAAACATTTCTCCAGCCATTAAAACAAACATAATGAGCGAACCAAAATTTCTCTCTGCAACGGCCCACTGTTCGAGCTTCATATCCCGCCCTTTTCTTGCTTTAATTCCAAGGTAAATCGCTAAGCATAATGTTAAACCAATAATAATAATGGAGCTGTTCATTTATTTTTGCTCCTTTCGATCATACATGATGTTACAAGCAATCAAACATACCGAAGTTAGAATTAGCCATAATGTAGACCAAAAAACAATAAACGGTAAGCCGAAAACATAAGGTTCAATTTTATTAACCACGGTTAATGATCCAATTGCAGGCAGGATGGTCAGAAAAGCAATCCATTTCTTCATAAGCAAAATTCCTCTCCAATGTGAATTTTCAAGAAAGTATCTATCTAAAAATCATGTAGACGTTTTCAATAAAATGAATAATGAATTTTTTATATTATCAGATAATTAACGATGAAAAAAGTCCCCCTTCTATATTCGAACGAGAATTAGAAGGGGATGAATGTTACTTTATTTTAACTATTCTCATAAAACTAGCAACCCTAATATTAAATTAAGCTTTTAATGAAACAAGTGATTGAATAATCTCCACTGCACGGTCTCCTACTTCTGATGTAGAAGCTTTTCCCTTCATATCAGGCGTCAACATTTTACCCTCAACAAGCAGCTGCTCAATTGCATCGAGAACTAATTTTCCGTACTGTTCATAACCTAAAAAGTCGAGCAGTTGGCTGGCGGACCAAATCGTTGCTAAAGGATTGGCAAGACCCTTTCCAGCAATATCCGGAGCAGACCCGTGAATCGGTTCAAACATCGATGGATACGTTCTTTCCGGATTGATATTCGCACCTGCTGCAAGCCCAATTCCCCCAGCCAAGGCTGCACCCAAATCGGTCAATATATCGCCAAATAAATTGGAAGTAACAACCACCTCAAAGCGCTTCGGATCGTGAATCATTAACATCGCTGCTGCATCAACGAGATAGGAAGCGGTTTTCACATCCGGATACTCTTTGCCTACTTCTTCAAAGACCTGGTCCCAGAAAACCATGGAATAGTTCAAAGCATTTCCCTTACTAATGCTCGTAAGCGATTTTCCTTCTTTTCTTGCTGTTTCAAACGCATAGCGAATGACGCGTTCCGTTCCTTTTCGAGAAAACACACCGGTTTGCAGGACCACTTCATTCTCTTGGCCTTTAAATAACCAATCTCCTGCCCCTGCATATTCACCCTCACTATTTTCGCGGATAAACAGCATGTCCACATCTTCCCGCTTAACATCCTTTAATGGACAGGTTGCACCTTTAATTAATTTAATGGGACGAATATTGATATATTGGTCAAAGCTTTTTCTAATTTTTAAAAGTAAATCCCATAAAGAGATATGGTCAGGGACACCTGGGTAACCGACAGCACCTAGAAAAATCGCATCAAAGCTTTGTAATTTTTCAATCCCATCTTCATCCATCATCACACCATGCTTCGTGTAATACTCACAGCCCCATGGAAAATACGTGTATTCAAATTGGAGAGAATCATCCAGTTCAGCAATTTTATTTAAAACCTTAATTCCCTCCTGGAGAACTTCAGGACCAATCCCATCTCCTGGGATAACGGCAATTTTATATTTGCTCATTACTTTTCGCCTCTGTTCCAAACAATTAATTTCATTTCAGTCATTTCTTCCACTGCATATTTGAGTCCTTCACGCCCTGTGCCACTCTCTTTTACACCGCCGTAAGGCATATTGTCTACCCGGAAGGTTGGGATATCATTGATCATGACAGCCCCTACCTCAAGTGCCTCACTTGCAAATAACGCATGATCGATATTTTTCGTATAAACACCGGCTTGCAGCCCGTATCTTGAATTATTTACGTAGCCAATTGCTTCTTCAACTGATTTTACTTTATTAACAATCACGACCGGCGCAAATACTTCTTGGCAGGAAACCTTCAACAGCGGATCAACATTCGCAATTACAGTTGGCTCTAAAATACCATCAGTTAGTTTACCTCCTGCTAGCACCACTGCACCGTTTTGTTTTGCTTCTTCAATCCAGTTTAATGCGCGTTCGGTTTCCTTTTTCGAAATTAATGAAGAAATATACGTTTCTGGATCTAACGGATGACCAACCTTTAATTGCTTCGCCGCTTCTACAAATTTTTCAACAAATTGATCATATACCTCTTCATGGGCGTAGACACGCTGAAGGGAGATACATACCTGTCCTTGATTCGAAAAGGCCCCCAAGATGCAGCGGTCAATGACCTGATCAATATTCGTATCTTTATCTAAAATGACTGCAGCATTTGATCCAAGTTCCAAAGTGGTTTTCTTCAAGCCAGCTTTATTGCGGATGCCGATTCCGACCGCTGGACTTCCTGTAAAGGTAATCATTTGTACACGGTCATCTTTTATAATCGCCTCACCCACTACTGAACCTGACCCAGTCACGACATTCAATACTCCGTCTGGCAAACCGGCTTCTTTGAAAAGTTCTGCGATGTATAGAGCAGATAAAGGAGTTTGCGAAGCAGGTTTTAATACGATTGAATTCCCCGAAGCAATCGCTGGTCCAACCTTATGGGCCACTAGATTCATAGGAAAGTTAAACGGTGTAATGGCCCCGATTACGCCAATTGGTTTACGAACGGTATAACCAATTCTTCCGACCCCGCCTGGTGCAGCATCAAAAGGGATTGTTTCCCCATGAATTCTTTTCGCTTCTTCTGCGGCAAACTTATACGTTTCAATTGTTCTGGAAACTTCACCTTTTGCAAAAGAAATAGGTTTTGCTGATTCAATAGCGATTACCTCAGCAGCTTCGTCCGCTCTTTCTTTCAATAATTCTACCACTTTTTCCAGAATAGCTGACCGCTCAAATGCTGCCATTTTCGAGATTACTTGAAACGCCTCCTGCGCTGCTGAAATGGCATCCTTTGTTAACTGCTCATCCGCCATGGCAATCTCGGCGATTACTTCATCAGAATAAGGAGAGTAGAGCGGTGCATATTTATCAACCTCTACATCTCGGCCATTAATAAATAAGTGTTTCTTTTCTACAACCTTTACATTTATCATCGTCCTAACGCCTCCAATACCATTTCGTGAAATTGAACAATTGCCTTTTCCGATTGGGAATATACTCCTTGGTTAAAGGCACGGGAACGGAATCCAATTTGCTCTAATTCTACTAAGTCAACATCTTCCTGTCTTACTTGCTCAGCAAATGTAACCAAATCTTTTTCTTCTTGTGTTAGGTTTTCATCTCTAAAGTAGTAAGTATAAACCGCTAATGTATTCTCATGATCAATTGGAATCATTTGAATCGTTGCCATATTTGCTGGTCCTGGATAAATGGTTACCATCAAGTTTGGCCATAACCAATAGAACTCTCCACCCTGCATTTCAGCTTCATTCAAATCTGTTGTTCCCATTGTTTTATCTGGCTTAATCACTGATCCTTGAACGGAGTAGTTTTGGCATGTAACAATTTGGTAGTTTTTCATATCCAAAGTGGCAACAAAACTTGGGTGGGCAACATGGCAGTGGTCACACTCTAAATAGTTATCAATGAACGCCTTCCAGTTCGCTTTGATTACACGTGTTTTTTGATTGATTCTTTTTAACTCTCCTAGGAATGGAAACTTGCTTAAGCGGTCAAAGAAATCACCGTATGTTTCTTGTAAAGTTTTTGCGTTATCATCAAGGTTAACGAATATTAATGACTCCAAGATTTCCATTCTTACAGATCTTAAGCAGCGGTCGCTGACACAATGGGCATCTTCTCCGGTAAAGTTAGGAGCTTTATTCAATTCTCCATTTAAACGGAATGTCCAGCCATGGTAGCCACATTGAAGAATCTTCTTTTGTCCCGCTTCATTTTTTTCTAGCTTTGTGGCACGGTGTGGACAAACATTATAAAAAGCGCGAATGACCTCGTCCATCCCACGTGTAACAATAATCGGCTCACCTGCAACATCAGTAGTAAAAAATTGCCCTGGTTTTTCTAACTGGCTCACATGGCCGACCAACTGCCATGATTTAGCAAATACATCATTCATTTCTTGTTCTAGCACGTTTGGATCTGTATATAAATCATAGGATAATGTTCTTTCAAACGTTCGATTTGCTTTGTTTTGTACTTCATTATAGGTTGCCATTTTAATTTTCCTCCTCTAATCATTCATCATTTTTTTGATAAAATTATGTTCCTAAGAAATATTTCAGGCTGTTTGAAGGCCATCTCCCCCTTCAAAATCAATTTTTAAAATGAGTCATTTTTAATTCACCTTTGAAATCCCTAAATACAACGTGACAATAGTAATAATTAAGCGTTTACAAGATAATGAAAATTTTGTTTAATTAATTCAATGAGATTTCTCATCCATGTCTAACGACACTCACTATTAATTAATGCAAGTAACGTGCCAAAACTATAACTAGTTGAATTACCTTGAAAACTGTCAATTTTCTTTCGAATTTTGTTCAAACTTTGTTCAAATTTGAGTTGTTTTCAACTCATTTGAATTATAATCAACTCATCTTGTAATGGAGGAATCTTGAATGGTTTCTGAAACACAAAGTCCGTTCGAAATCACTGTTGAAACACTCAAAAAAATACTTGATTATTCATCTGATGAAATCTTCGTGATTGATGCACAACAACGAATCATTTTCGTTAATAGTGCCTGCGAAAGACATTACGGGTTAAAACCTGATGATGTTGTGGGGAAATACAACATTGAATTATTTGAAAAAGGATACTGGAAACCTTCCATTGTCCCTTCAGTATTTAAGGAAAAGAAAACCGTTAGTATGAAACAGACAACCTATTTAGGAGCGGAGTTACTAACAACAGCCGTCCCTATTTTAAATGATCAAAATGAAATTGAATTCGTTGTGACGACATCTCAAGCGCTGCAAAACTATAAAACAATTAAAACGGAAAAAGAAGAAGTAATACCTTCCGGCAATCCTAACAGCGCTACCCCCATCACCAATTGTGAAAAAATGAAAGATATTTTAAAGGTGTGTGAAAAAATCGCTAAGGTCGATTCAACGATTTTAGTTCAAGGTGAATCGGGTACCGGTAAGGGGGTACTGGCTCATTACATCCATAACATCAGCAGACGAAGTGACAAAACCTTCTTAAAAATAAACTGTGCTGCTTTGCCAGAGGATTTACTTGAATCGGAGCTTTTTGGATATACCCAAGGGGCCTTTACTGGGGCAAGTAAGTACGGGAAAAAAGGCTTGCTTGAAATTGCAGATAAAGGCACATTATTCCTTGATGAAATAGGTGAAATGCCTTTATCTCTCCAAGCAAAGCTTCTCCAAGTCATTCAGGAAAAACAGTTCCTCCCAATTGGCGGACAGGAAATGAAAGAAGTAGATGTCCGGATTATCGCCGCAACTAACCGTGATTTAATTGACATGGTGCATAAAAACCAGTTTCGCGAGGACTTATTTTACCGCCTAAATATTATTGATATCCAGCTTCCGCCGCTAAGGGAACGAAGAGAAGATATTATTCCGTTAACCTATAATTTCTTATATAAATTTAATAAAAAATACGAAATGAATAAAATCATCTCGCAGGAATGCTTGGATCTATTTTTTTGGTATTCCTGGCCAGGTAATATCCGCCAGCTTGAAAATGTGATGGAGAGATTGGTCGTCACCAGTGATTCCATCATCCATACAAGCGAACTACCTGATTTAATCTTAAAAAACATAAAACCGCAAACGCAGCATATCCTGCCTGACAATCTTGATGATGCGATTGAGCATGTGAAGAAAACGCTTGTTGTACAATCCTATAAAAAACATAAAAGCTCAAGAAAAGTGGCTAAAGATTTAAATATCAGCCAAACGAGGGCTGTGAAGCTGATTAGTCAGTATTGCGGGGATGAGATTTTATAATCAAAGAAATTCTAGCTACTAAACTTAAAAAATGATAATTTTATCCCCTATAACCCTAAATTCAATCCTTTAAAAAAGTTCGAATATTTGTAACACCATTTATAGATGAGAGATGGCATAATCAAATACAGATATGACTAAAGGAAAATTTAGGAGGCGGTTTTAGTTGTTCAAGTTTATCGTTTTTGTAGTTTTAATCCCGATTACAATTTTTCTGTTGAGCGCTTTTATTAACGGATTGTTTGAGTTAAGTCATGAAGAAAAGGAAAACAGGAAAAGGCTCATTAGAGAAGGAATTGAGGGGTATCTTGATCAGACGTTTGGATATGGAACGGCTAAAATTTTCAAATCGATATTTGATGCCGAGGGTCTATTAAGCTATGTTATTTATTTGCCTCATTATGAGTGGCTTAAATCTACAAGATACCAATGGTTCGAAGTTTCACTTTCAGATAGAGGCTATACTCATAGAGAAATTAAAGCGTAATCCAATCATCTTCACACCCCAGAAAAGGGGTGTTTTTTATTTGTACGCTACAAAAAGTAATGTAGAATAAGGTGAGCGTGATTATGGGATTCTATACCAAATTACTATTCGTGTGATGGAATTGCGAGTGGGGTGTCGGACACTCCCCTTTTCCCTTCAACAGGAGGTCCTTACCAATGCTTTACCTTTTAGCCGAACAAGTGGAGCGTGTTGGTTTCCTTATTGCAATGGCCTTTTTGCTTTCAAGGCAGCAAAAGCTCCGCCATTTTATGCATTATCAGGGAGAAAAACAAAATATATGGTATTTCATCCTATTATTTAGCTTTTTCGCCATATTAGGCACCTATTCGGGACTACCGGTAACAGGGATTGGTTTTCATGAAACACCTTGGATTCATAAAATTTCAGGCTGGGAAGCTATTGCTACCGCAAGGACCATTGGGGTCGTGATTGCCGGATTATTCGGCGGGGTTCGAGCCGGGGTTTTTGTCGGTTTAATTGCCGGAATCCATCGTTATTTATTAGGTGGCTTTGTAGCCATACCTTGTATGATTGCTCCTATCCTTCAGGGGCTTTTTTCCGGACTGATGAAAAATTCGTTTAAAAAAAGATACCGACATATTTCTTCCATCCAAATGTCCTTTATGGTCGGCTTTATTGCCGAAACCTTACAAATGCTGTTGATCTTACTGCTTGCCCATCCATTTGATAAAGCACTTGCTTTGGTTATGTTAATTGGCATTCCCCAAATTCTTTCCAATAGTCTCGGGGTTGCGGCGTTTTTTGTAATCCTGATTCAGGTTGCTCTTGAAGAAGAAAGAATTGGGGCAGAGTATGCTCAAAAGGCGCTGCAAATTGCCGAAATGACCTTATCCTATTGGCGGAAACCCCTTCCTGAAGCAGTGAGAGAAATTAGCCAAGCCCTTATTCGGGAAACCGCGGCCATTGGTGTTGCCTTTCATCAAAAAGAGAAATTAATCTTTCAGCAAGGAGTAACTACTCCGTTTGAAGTCGATTTACCGATAGAATATAACACAAAAAAGATTGGTCTTTTCCGCATGTTTTATGAGAGGGAGCAAGACCACAAAACAGCTGAAGGAACTGCCATTTTAAAAGGATTAAGTCAATTGTTTAGCCAGCAGTACGCCCTCGCAGAAGCGGAGAGGCAGGCACATTTAGTGACCAATGCAGAGATTAAAGCACTACAGGCGCAAATGGACCCGCATTTTTTATTTAATGTATTGAACACAATTAAGTCCTTGATTCGAACCTCGCCTGATGATTCAAGAAAATTAATCACACAACTGGCAAAATACTTACGAAAGAATATGCAAAATAGGAATCAAGATTTAATCACGATAAAAGAGGAATTAGCCCACGTCGAAATCTACCTAAGCTTGGTTAAGGCACGATTTGGGGAAAGGTTTGAGGTTGAGTGGGAGCTCGATCAACAGGATTTGAACTACACGATTCCACCTTTAACGATACAACCATTAGTAGAAAATGCAGTCATACATGGAATTAGTGAAATAAGCGGTTATGGTTTAATTAAAATTAGCGTCAAAAAAAAAGCGAATGGGGTTCTGATTCAAGTGATTGATAACGGAAAAGGAATGGTCTCCCAAGTTGAAAATGGAGAACAAGAGGAACATCTGGGTGTTGCACTTGCCAATATCCAGCAGCGTCTGCTCTACCATTTTGGAGAAAACTCCAATTTCTCTATAGAGTCACATATAGGGAAAGGAACCAGTGTATCTTTTATTCGACCCATTGATGAAACAATCTAAATGCTAGAGGTGGTTTATGATGAAAGTACGTGTATTAATTGCGGATGATGAGCAGCCGGCACGGGAAGAGTTAGCCTATATGCTTGGTGAAATTTCGGGGATAGAACTCGTTGCTGAGGCATCCACTGGGATGGAAGCGGTCAAAAAAGTCAAAGAGTTAAAGCCGGAACTAATGTTTTTGGATATTAAGCTCCCCGATTTAACCGGATTGCAAGTGGCTGAACTGATCAATGAATTAGACGTTCCTGTACAGATTGTCTTTTTAACAGCCTATGACCATTTTGCCATTGAGGCATTTAAATTGAGAGCGTTTCATTATCTTTTAAAGCCGTATGATTTAGAAGATATCATGGAAGTATTCGATACTTATTCTAATTTTTTAAAGGAAAACCAGCTTAAAGCCGCTTCTTCTAAAAATAAATTAGCCATTGAAACAGAAAATGGAATCACCTATTTATCACCAAAGGAAATTTACTTTATTGAGAAACAAGGGCGCGAAGTGATCATCCACACAAAAACTGAAACCATGAAAGCTCTTTTTACACTTAGTGAACTGTATGAAAAGCTCGAACGTTTTTCCTTTTTCCGAACACATAAAAGCTATTTGGTTAATTTAGAACAGATTAAAGAACTGAGGACTTGGTTTAATGGCTCATATAATATTATTATGGATGACCAAGAACAATCAGAAGTGCCTGTCAGCCGAAATTATGTGAAAGATTTACGTCAAAAAGTGGAATTATGACATCTTACATACAGTTTTCAACATGATAGGACAGATATAAATTGCTTCCTAAAATTGACTGATATAATCAAATCAGGAAATGAAAACGCATTCAAAGGAGGCGGCACACTTGAAAGTATTAATATTTGTTTTAGTTCTTATTCCTTTCCTCGCACAATTGGTAGCGTTGCCATTAGTGAATAACATCCACCCTATGATTCTAGGTTTTCCATTATTTCATTTTTGGCTGCTCATCTGGATGATTCTTACTCCAGTATTTACATGGGTAGTTTACAAAATTCAGAAGTCTAGGGGGGAAGTTGGAGAATGAAAGGGAATTTAACCGCTCTTATTATTACTTCTATCATTGTGTTGATTGTAATCGGTATTGGTTTTTTTGCAGGGCGGAGCAAAGAATCTCGCAGCTCTGTTGAAGAATGGTCTGTCGGAGGCCGTCGTTTAGGAAGCTTATTCGTATGGTTTTTGATTGGGGCAGACGTTTATACAGCGTATACCTTTTTAGGATTAACCAGCTCCGCTTATTCTGGTGGAAGTATCGCATTTTTTGCGACTCCATATGTTGTTTTAGCGTATCCACTTGCCTATTTCTTTTTGCCAAAAATTTGGAAGGTTGGTAAAGAACATAATTTTACTACCCTTGCTGATTATATTAAGGGTCGATTTGACAGTAAATTATTTTCAGTTTTAATCGCGATTAACGGAGTATTAATGTTAATTCCGTATATTGACTTACAATTAAGCGGTATCCAAGATACGTTAAGAATAGCAGGTACAGGCTATATTAATATCACCTTTGTTGTGGTTGTATCGTTTTTACTTGTTGCATTCTATACCTTCTTTGCCGGGATTAAAGCACCAACCTATACAGCCATTATTAAAGATATTTTAGTTTGGGTCATTATGTTATACATGGTTGTTTCCATTCCAACGATTCACTTTGGCAGCTGGGGCAATATGATGCAAACTGCAGTTGATAAAACACCGCACATGCTTTCTTTACCAACTTCAGGGCCGAAAGGGATGCTTTGGTTCTCCACAGCAGCACTAATCTCAGCAATGGCATTATTTATGTGGCCACATACCGCAACAGGTGTATTTAGTTCAAGAAGCGGTGAATCATTACGAAAAAATGCAATTGTTCTTCCTTTCTATAACATTGTCTTAATGCTTGTTACATTTTTAGGGATTACAGCCTTTTTAGTTCTTCCAAAAGGAACGGATCCACGTTTTGCATTCTTAGAACTCATTCATCTATCCTATGGCGGTACCATGCAAGGATTGGCTTATTCTACGATTGCATTGGCATCATTAGTACCATGTTCGATTATGGCCATTGGGGCATCCAGTTTATTTGCTAACAACATCTACCGCGATGTCATTAATCCAAAAGCATCATCATCCAGGATGACGATGGTTACTCGTTACATGGTATTTGTAGTGATTGGACTAGCCTTATTATTTGGTTTATTATTCCCGAATGCCCTTATTTCCTTACAATTAATGGGTGTTTCTGGTATTGTTCAAATTTTCCCTGCTGTCGTTTTCAGTCTATACTGGAGAAAGCTTTCAAAAGAAGCAGCCCTTACCGGTTTTATCGTTGGGATGGTCGTGATCGCTGTTCTTTATGCCACCCACCAATCGTTCGGGGCTTATGAAGGATTTTGGGGGCTTATCGTTAATATTCTTTGCATTCTGATCTTAAATCCAATTTTTGCGAAACGGGCACAGGAGAGAAATAATCCTGTTATGGAAACATTGTTTGGCAAAAAGGGAACGAAATTAGTTAAGGAACAGAAAATTGGATAATTCATTTTGAATGGCTGTTAAACTTGATTGTTGATTTCCGCTCCAATCAACGCAGTCAATATCAATATTGTCCTTTAACACAGCCTTTTGAATAAAAAAGATGTGAGATCGCTTTCGATTTCACATCTTTTTATTTGGCTGGATTCGCTTTTCCCTCAATTGGATGGGGATACGTCCCCATACGAATTTCGTATGTACTAAAGATCTTTCCGTATAAATAAGCAAAACTCAATTGTAAACCGGAAGCGATGTAAAAAGGCAAGGACAGTGAACCTAGTCCAAAAAGATAGCCGGAAATATACGGTCCAACCGACATAGGCAGCCTCATAGAAAAGACATTGATGCTTGATGCGAAGCCTCGGCGCATGTCACGAGTCAAACTTACACTTAGCGCTTGCTGTGCTCCTTGTGTACCTCGGTTTAAAGCTGTTCGGATCATATACAATACTGAGACAAGAGCATAGGAAGAGAGTAAGGGCATTAAGATCAGCATTAGGCTGGCTATAAAACGAATTAACACAATCGATCGGATGGTCCCGTGTTTATGGGATAATCTTGCTTGTAAAATCGAGGTCATACCCGTTACAAAAAAGGTGAGAGCCAATGTACCGCCAATTTGAGAACTGCTTGCCCCAAATTTGGCCGCAAACCAATAGGACATCATCGGTCCTGTCAGTCCGATGGCAATCCCATTAAGGATGTTAATAGCAGCCAATTTCATAACTGCCGAATTTTCTTCGTGTAAGATTTTCTTTTCTTGATTCCCGGACTCTTCCATTATGTATCCTTGTTGCCTCTTAACCTTCTCTTCTCGAATGGTTAAAATGATAGAGGCCGTAATCAGTGATAGAATGAAGATAAAGATAAATAAAGGCCGATAAGAAGATCCTCCTGGCAGGATATTTTTCCATAGAGCTGTGGTCCCCGCCAGCGCCGCACCCGCCGCCATTCCGAAAAAGCTGAGCGCATTATTTAGACTGTATAGTCTTCCACGCTCCGTTTTTGGGATAAAAGCCGCCAGCCAAGCCTGCTCCACCGGGGCACACGGACTTGGGGAACCCGCATCCGCTTTTCCAAAACCGGAAAGTGTAATCGCAATAAACAATAAAATAGTGTTTGTAGATAATACCCCAATCAATGCACATCCGGCAGTTACTAGTTCAGAAACAAGAAGAAACGGTTTTCTCCCCCATCGATCACTATAGATGCCTATGACTGGGGCTAGTCCAACACCGAGTAACCCTCCGGCAGCAAGCACACTTCCAATTGCAGCGGTGCTCCACCCCAGCGCATCAAGATACAAAGCTAACTCAACAACCATCATGCCTTGTCCAATGCTTCTTATTGCATTGACTAACATAAGTTTTCTAGCTGACGGATGGATTTGCCCAATGGCCGTATCCATTTTCTTATTAAACATAAACTTCACTCTTACCACTTCTTTTCTATTAGGGTGGTTCTACTCAAAAGGGTTCCAAAACAAATTGTTATTTATTCACAATCGAGCGACATCGGTTCCCCCTTTTACCCACCGCTTTTCGCCTTTTACCCACCACTCCTCATTTAAACTACTGAAAATCAGGTTTTCTTCTTTGAGAATGACCTTTTTAGAATTTGGCAAAAAATAAAATTCCATTTTTAGTAAACAAAAAAAGTGCCAAAGGTTATGTATCTGCCTCCTTTTAGCACCAAATTTAAAATATTTATTTTTGTATCGGTCTTTTTGATACGGATTGATCTACAAGATGTCTTCGATAGATTATTGATGATGACTTTATGAAAGTTTTACTATTAGCCTCCTGTATAGCTTTTTCAACCAGATCATGGTTTGGCGCCCATTGGCAGACTGGGTCAGTCGCATTAGCGTCCCCCGTTAAAGCAAAAGCCTGACACCGGCAGCCGCCACCATCTTGGTGCCGCATATCACATGAACGACAAGGTTCAGGCATCCATGCTTCACTGCGGAAATGGTTAAAGGCCCCTGATTTATACCATATTTGCTCTAGGGAAGCCTCACGAACATTCTCAAAGGATAATCCCTCAATCATCCCGGCGGTTGGGCAAGGAAGAACATCCCCATTCGGCGCTACCGTAAGACCAATCGCACCCCATCCTCCCATACAAGGCTTGGGTGCCGAAGCGTAATAATCTGGAATAACCCAAATGATTTCCATTTTTCTCTCAAGGCGTGCTTTAGCAGCTTCATAGATTTCACTTGCACGCTCAATTTGATCCCAACTTGGCAGCAACCTCTCCCGATTAAGCAAAGCCCAGTTATAATACTGTGTATTGGCAAGTTCCAGACGCTCAGCTCCCATTTCCTCCGCAAGCTTAATGATTTCATTCAAATGATCAAGATTCAACCGGTGTAATACAACATTTAATGATAAATGCAATTCTGCTTCTTTTACTGCAATGGCTGCTTCCTTTTTCCTCTCAAAGGCTCTATATCCACCAATGAAGTCGGAAAGCTTTGCTTCCCCTGCCTGGAAGCTTACCTGCACATTTTCAATTCCAGCTTCTTTGAGCTGAGCGGCTTTTTCAGTTGTCAAACCTATACCGCTTGTAATGAGATTGGTGTACATCTCTAATGAATTAGCGTGACGGATCAGCGTCTCCAAGTCGTTGCGCAAAAGTGGTTCACCACCAGAAAAGTGAACCTCTACCACTCCTAAATCGGCAGCCTCTGACAAGACACGGCACCAGTCTTGAGTCGTAAGCTCCATTATCTCCGCGGCCATTTTTAATGGGTTTGAACAATAGGGGCAATGCAACGGACAGCGATGGGTCAACTCCGCGAGAAGTGAAAACGGCGGCCCCACCCTATTATTGCTCTTGGTAATCGACTGTTCCATGTTTATGGATCACCACCCATCCTTGAACCTCCATCTCCCGAAGAAATTCGGTAATGTCTTCTTTCATCTCATTTAAATCAGGTAAAGCATCTGTACTCAATTCTTCTGTGCCTGCCTGTAATGAACTCCTTAAATCTTCGGCGATGGTGTGCACCGTTCGACTCCCATCACATAGCGTAAGGATCGATGCGGCGGTTTCGTTTAGGACCACAACCCTTTCCGGTAATAAGAGGAGATGTTTCTCTCTTACCTTATCAAATTTTAATCGCGCCTTTGTGGCGAGTTTTGGAAAGCTGTTAGTTAAAATTGGCTCCACCACCAATCTTTTAATCTTAAAATATCGGTCACAAATTAGAGGGATATGCCTTTTCAATAGCATCAAGCTGTGCCCACAACACATCACACTTGAATTTTAAGGCTTTGACTGCGCGCTGTTGCTCTTCAGGAGATTGACAATAAGCCAAAACAAGCTTAAGGGCGCAATCTGAATCGCGCGGGGCTTGCGTTAGGCGATTTTGAAAATACTCAAAACCTTTACTGTCAATCCATGGATACAAACGATCAAGTATCTTCATCCGCTTGGAGATGAGGTCAGGCGAAAATAATTCAGTTAACGAGGAAGCAACCGCTTCAATCCACGGTTTTGTCCTTGCGAAGTTCACATAGGCGTCGACGGCAAAACGTACACCCGGTACAACATGGTCCTCTCGTTCTACTTCCTCCCTTGTCAACCCTACAGCTTCTCCTAATCGAAGCCATGCTTCAATCCCTCCATCTTCTCCTTCTGTACCATCATGGTCAATGATTCGCTGAATCCATTCACGTCTCATCTCCCTTGATGGCAGAATCGAGAGAATCGCTGCATCTTTAATTGGAACTGATTTCTGATAATAAAATCGGTTTGCAACCCAGCCGCGAATTTGTTCCCGGCTTAATTTCCCCTGATGCATGGCCAAATGAAAAGGATGTTTGTCATGATAAAAAGAACGCCCCACGTCCTTTAAACGCTCTGTAAATTCATCCTTTGTCCAAAGTGAATCTCCTTTTTGATACAGAATCTTTTTCTTGCCAATGAGCTCACCTTGTTCCGGCATCCTCATACCTCCACTTCCATTCCGTCATAGGCAATCTCAAAACCAAGTCGCTCCAATGTAGATCTTTCCTCGGAGTCCTTCTTCAAAATAGGGTTGCTATTATTAATGTGGATCAGAATTTTCCGTTCGGCTGGGAATGATCCTAGCCTTTCCGCGATCCCCACCGAACCACTAATCGGTAAATGCCCCATGCTTCTTGCGTCGCGTTTAGTCGCACCCATCTTGACCAATTCTTCTTCTGACCAAAAGGTGCCGTCGACCATTAAGATATCAGCTTTCCTCAGGCAAGCCTCTATATCCGGAGTGATGTCTACTAATGTAGGGAAATAAGCAAGACATTTGCCGGAACTTGGATTATGAAGAACCAACCCAACCTCCCAAAGGTCGTCTAGCAGCTCATCCTTCAGATTTGACTGGGCATAAAGCGGTGGCTTTCTTGACACCGGGATTGTTTCTACGATTATCGTCCCTTCGCCAAAAGCTCCTACCCGTTGCCCGATATTTGGCTGAAGCGACTGCCATTCCCACGAGCAATAGTTTTTTAGCATTGGGAAAACCGGAAAAGCGGACTGCAAACACCTTCTAACAATCTCAGTTCCGTAAATGGTCAGAAAAGAGCCCTCTCGCAGTGACAACAGCCCAATTGTATGATCGAGTTCAGCATCTGTTAAAATTACACCAGCGAGAGAGGTCTCTCTTATTCCAGGGCCCGGATGCAGCGCAGAGAATGATTCAATCTGTCTGTGAACATCCGGGCCTGCATTAATGAGGTACCAATCCTTTTCATTTGCACTTACTGCAAGAGAAGACTGTAATAATGGTTGAAATTCATGATTCCCTTCGCGAACACCGCGGCAGTTTGGACATGCACAGTTCCACTGAGGAAATCCCCCTCCCGCTGCTGTTCCTAAGACTCTAATTCTAATTTTCCTTCAGTCCTTTCGCCCGAGATCTGAGTATCTTTATGACTAATTTCCTGCCGTTTTGCAAATACCTTTCCTACTTGCCACCCAATCACAATATTGGTCAGACCCATAAGAGGAAATAGTATATAATCTCCGATTGGATCCGGAAGGAGGAGATCAACAACAAGCCACCCTCCAGCTGTTGTACACCCAATAATCGCTCCTATCAGTGCTTTTAGATAACGGTTCTTTCCCATTTGCACAACCTCCTCGATTTGCCGTTAAAAAATAAGTAAAAGAGGCAAGCAGGTCTATTCTACTTGCCGATGTAGATATACATCGTCACCTCTGAAGCTGTATTAATTACTTTATACTCAGGCTTCACCCACATATATTTCTCCC
The DNA here is from genome assembly GCF_042675345.1 of Neobacillus sp. GCM10027624. Taxonomy (NCBI): domain Bacteria; kingdom Bacillati; phylum Bacillota; class Bacilli; order Caryophanales; family Bacillaceae; genus Neobacillus; species Neobacillus sp. GCM10027624. The sequence goes on along the minus strand of NZ_JBHTHD010000020.1, from coordinate 24,247 downwards.
CCTTTCATGTCTAACAATAATCATCATTATTCATGCTGTGTCTCATTTTCCCTTTCAACTTAATCTTATGTTGGCAGAAACCCCAAAATAACTAGAATTTCGACCTGAAGTTGTCCAAAAATGCTACGGACTTTTGCAATATATAGCAAAAAAGGACAAGTTTCTTTCGCACAAAATAAAAACCTGAGTCCGTTTAATAAGACTCAGGTCCTTAAAAATTACTCGCAAAATTTTCCTTAGTGATAAGGAATAGTTACTTCTTACCTGCTAACCATTTGGCCAGCACTTTCGCTTGGTCCTCTGAAACAAGGCCTCCCGGCATACGGCCGCCTCCGTTGACAATTTGTTTATAAATATCATCTTCAGACATGGCTGAACCAACGTGCTGGAGATTTGGTCCTGCTCCGCCCTCAAGGTTTTCACCATGACAGGAGACACAGCTCTTCTTATAAATAGCCTCTGGATTAATACTAGCAGGCTGCTTCTTATCTGCTTCTTTATTACCGTGGCTGCCATGATTGGCATTTTGATTTTTTCCTTGTTCTTGTGCGCTTTGTTCTTGTATTACTGTTTTATCTCCGCCAAGACCATAGGTAACAACCTTTGTGCCGGTAACAAAAGTAACATATTGTTTCCCGTTATCCATATAGATTGTCGGCGCCATCATGATCTGTGCTCCGCCGCTTTTCATATTCCATAATACTTTGCCCGTTTTGATATCCATAGCGTTAACAGTTCCATCCAACTCTCCATAGAAGGCAAGTCCTGTAGCTGTACTTGTAAACCCTCCCCGCATTGGATCTTTCGTCCTAATCTGATAGGCCTTCTTACCGGTATTCACATCAATCGCAGTGATCGTGCCGGATATATCAACCCCTTTAGGAGACAGCGTAATCGCAGTTCCTGGGAATAACCCATTTTTTTGCTCAACTTCCTTTTCATCTTTTGCTGCTACCCCAATAGATGGTTTGTTGATACCAGGAATTAATACATAGTTTGTTTCCGGATCATACGTTTCTGGAGCGTAATTTTGTCCGCCTTCTGCACCTGGCCATTGCGGCACCGCTTTGCTTTCGTCTGTCGGTGGCGGTGTGTGCTTGATTTTTACAAATGGAACACCATCATAAATGGTATCCCCTGATTTTGCATCCCAGGCATACCATTTTCCGTTCTTACCGCCATGGACAACAATTTTTCTATCTTTACCATCCACCTTGGCATTAAGAATCATCGGAGTGGATGCTGCATCATAATCCCACACATCATGATCCATTTCTGACTTTGCCCAAACCAATTTACCCGTCTTACTATCAAGTGCAACAACTGAGTCAGTATAAGGATTGTTACCAGGCCGATTCGCTCCAAAAAAGTCTGGAGCTGGATTTCCTGTTCCAAAATACATGACATCGGTATCCTCGTCAAAGGCCATTGGGTTCCAAACAGCACCGCCCCCAGTGTATTTGCCCTTCACCCAGTCTTTTCCTCTTTCAGGCACAGTCCAGAACGGTTGATCCCAGGCCGTACTCAAATCGCTAGCTTTAAAGGCCATAACAAAACCTCGAATTCCATTATCCCCGCCGCTGCTGCCAACATAGACGTTTCCTTTGTAATACATTGGGGCCATTGTTTCATAATACCTATTTTCAAGTGTGACCCCTTTCATCGTATCGATATCCCAGAAATTAACCATTTTTACTAATTTCCCAGTCTTCGCATCAAGTTTTACCAACCGATTATCTGCAGTAAGTACAAAAACATTTCCTTCTGCAACCGCGACACCACGGGTTGCGACAACTTCCAAAAGACTTAGATCGGCTTTATCAAGATGATCTTGTACATCTTTTGGTGGCGTCCATTCCCAAATCTTCTTCCCATTTGAAGCATCCATTGCAAACACTCGGTTCAATGATGTCGTGACATACATGACACCATCTTTGACAACTGGGAAATCCTCAGCGGCGCTTGGTGCTTTATTATCCCAGTCTTTTAAATCCTTCTGCCAGACAATTCCTAAATCCTTTACATTGTCTTTTGTAATCTCTTTATAAGGGACATGTCTAGTATGTTGATAGTCATACCCCCAAAGTGGAAAACCGGTATCTTTTTTTGTCTCGGTGGTTTGTTTTTCGGCTGTATCCTGCTTGTTTTCCTTCTTCGTTTGACAACCAGCAAGTAACAACATTACCGCCAAGAAAGCCGTGCTGGTCACCTTTACATAACGCTTCAACTTCAAGAAAAGACCTCCTATACTATGATTTCATGAGTGGTCAAATCATTCCCCTAATCTCCTCTTTTAGGTTTTAAAGTTTCCCCTATATAGAAGATACTTATATTGTTTAGACCTAACTCTTCTTCTAGATTTAGAAAAAGCTGCCTAAATTATGCGAAAAAGGAAACAGTTTAGATATATAAATGCAATTTTTTTTGCTTTCTGATTATAGATGATGGATTAAGCATATTTACAAAAAATGGAGACAACCTATATGTGAGGATGTTCCTTTTGGAATCCTTAAAATAACGAAAATAAATTAGGCGGTGGTTCTATGAAATTTTTCTTAAAAGTTAAAAATGGTTTTGGATGGCTAATTTTATTGCTTTGCTTAGGTTCGACAATTACATTTTCTCAAAGTGCAAAGGCGGCTCCAGGAAAAATAATCGGATCTGCCGAAGATCATGGAATTAAACTGACAATTAATAATTACGAACTAAAAAACTATGGTCAAGAGATGGTAGTTTATTATACGGTTCAATCAAAATCGGGGAATCCGATGGAAGGGAAGAGTCTAATTAATAAACCGGATTTTACAATTGGAGATCGGTTTGTTCAAGGTATTGACTCTTGGCATAAAAAAGTAGGCAGCCAGCAATATCAAGGTGCGGTTAAGGTGGAATTGCCACAATATCGGCCTGCAGTATCGGATGTAGAATTTAATACTGATGCGATCTTTAATCAAAAAGGTAATTGGACAATTACCTTTCAGATAAAAAAGTAATCGTACATAAAAAAGACTACCTCTATTTGTTAGGAGGTAGTCTTTTCATTATTTATTAATGGGGCAACGTATGTAACCTTTTTGACTATAAATTACATTAAGCTGGCCTTTAGGTACGAGTGTGTAATAACAAGAAGCACCCCATTCCAACAAAATAAGGGGCATCTTTTTCACAATTTGTATAATTTAGGAATCCTGTGGGGCACCATATCCTTGTTCTTATCAAATTTTATCCTCTAAAGGAGGGGAACAAACTGGGACATTTCATGTTCAGTAATTCACTACATATTAAGATTTCAAAGTGTGAGGAGGTATTTTCATGAGGCGCTTTTTAAAGGCAACAGGTTCAGTTTTGATTGCCAGTATGGTTATGGTTGGCTGTCAATCGAATAATAACAAGAATAATGCAAATAACAAGGAAGAGACCAAGGAATCCAACCAGACAAACCAGGCAAAGGAAACAGGATTCCCAAATTGGGGTTATGACATTCAACATACCCGACATGTGCCCTATAAAGAGATTACAAAAGATAATGTAAAAAAGATGGGGATTGTTTGGCAGCAGGATATCGTGGAATGGAATAAGGATGTTCCGAATTTACAAGAGGATTTCCCTGTTGTACAAAACGGGGTCATGTTTGTAACGAGTGCAAAAAACCATGTGTTTGCAATAGATGCCGCAAGCGGAAAGAAACTTTGGGCATGGACACCTCCCAAGGAGGTACTTGATCATCTTAATAGTTTACCATGGCAATCCAACGTGGCAAGCAGAGGTGTCGCAGTGGCCAATGGAAAGGTATATGTCTTGATGATCGACAATCGGCTGGCCAAACTTGATGCCAAAACCGGAAAACTGGAAAAAATGGTTAACTTCTGGGATCATGTTCCCTCCATTAAATTAGAAAACCGATATTATGAATCTTCAGCTCCAATGTATTATGATGGCAACATTTATGTTGGGAGCAGCGGCGGTGATAATGGTACTCGAGGCTTTGTTTGGGCATTTAAAGCAGATAGCCTCGAACCACTCTGGAAAGAACCGTTTTGGACCGTTCCTGAAAGAGGAACGGGCTGGGCGAAGGGGAAATATACGGGCGGAGGTTCCGTATGGACACCGATGTCGTTCGATCCAGATACCGATATGATGTATTTTGCAGTAGGAAATCCAGCCCCTGACTTTTACGATGCGGATCGAAAAGGAAAAAATCCATATACGGATTCCATCGTTGCCTTGGACAGTAAAACAGGGAAATTTAAGTGGGCTTCGTCCGAAGTTGATCACGATGTATGGGATTATGACGCTGCCGCGACCCCAATGGTTCTTAATGCCAAGGTCGGCGGGAAAAAACAGAAGATTATAGTGGAAGGCGGAAAAAACGGGAAATGGTATGCATGGGATGCCAAAACTGGAAAAACCATTTATGATGGTGTACCGTTTGTCAAAATTCAGCACTCCGCACTACCAACCGATGAGAGTAAAGTTAAACTTCAATGGCCGGGTACGCCAGGTGGCGAGAGCTATGCTCCAGAGACGTATGATCCCGATACCAACTATGTGCTGATTCCAGGTATTAATTACCCGAATTTAATGTTAGCACCAAAAGATGCGAAAGAGATTGCGAAAGATAACAATACCTTCCCTGGTACGAAAATCCTTCCTTTACCACATGACGTTGATACTTCTGGTACTATTACTGCTATCGACGTTAATACAGGTAAAAAGGTCTATCAACTCAAAACGGATGATCCGATGTATGGCGGATTCACAAGTACTGCTACGGGCCTTGCTTTTTACGGTGAATTGGACGGAACAGTGAATGCTCTAGATATTAAAAAAGGAAAAATATTGTGGAGCATGGAAAGTGGAGGAAAACAAATCAAAATGGCGCCTTCTATTTATACCGTTGACGGCAAACAATATGTCGCGATGATTACTGGTGGAACAAGGGTCGTGGTCTATGGCCTCGGCGGTAAGGAAAAGGCTGCAGCCCCTAATAAAAATGCCAAATTACAAGGGCAAGCCGATGTCGTTATCGACCCGGAAAAGGTTTACAAAAAAAGTTGTGTTTCCTGTCATGGAGATAATCTTCAGGGTGCAACAGCTCCAAATCTTCAACACATCGGTAAATCAATGTCCAAAGAAGACATATTGAATCAAATCTTAAACGGCGGCGACCGCATGCCAGCAGGCCTTGCTAAAGGTGCAGAAGCAGAAGCACTAGCAGAATGGCTGTCCAAAAAGAAATAATGGTTTTCTTGAAGCAGTCCGAGTCCAATCACCTTATTCGGACTCAGATTGTTTCAGGAATAAAGCGGCGAAACCTATAAACGAAATAAAAGGATGGTGGTAAAATGAGAAACCTATCGAAATATACTTTGTGTTTCAGTAGTGTCGCCTTATTCATTTGCTTGCTCATCAGCTTCGTCTCCCCTGCTTCTACTAGTGCCGAATCCCAAAATCAGGGCTTAGGTTCTGCTGAAGATAACGGAATCAAGCTAACAATCGATGGCTATACCATTGTAAACCACGGTCAAAACATTAGGCTGAATTATACGATTCATTCAAATTCAGATGTTCAAGTAGATCCGAATACCAGAAGCCTAATGGAAAGTCCGCATATTTGGATTGAACACACATTAGTTCGTGAAACTTCCGATACGTTTAAAAAGGTAGGGAAAAACGAATATAAAGGAACAATCGAAGCACAACTACAGCATTACAGACCTGAAAGTCCTCATATGACATTTGATACTCATGGGATTTTCAATCAAAAGGGCGATTGGACAATTAGATTTGTCCTTAATAATGCTGAATTCTAATAAGATCTTGAAGCCAAAAAAACATCCCGTATCAACCTTTAAAATGGTACGGGATTTGACTTTTTGACATATTGGTTTTTTCTGCGTTCCAAAGAAACAAAAAGCTATTTAGAAACTGCTAATTTTGTCGATATCTAATCAGAATTTGTAGATATTTCCCGGGAATCTGTAGAAATTTGAAATATAATTTTTAGATTACTTGCAAGTTATATCACCCAGCGATACAAAACAAAAAAGAGCCGATTAGCCCTTTACTCACCTTTTCTAGTAAATAAAAAGGTTTTGTATTCATCTTTATGTTATATCGCCCAGCGATACGATACAAAAAAGGATACAATCGACCAAATCAAAGGATCCCTATTAAGGATAACACTGGTTTTAATTGAATTCCTCAAAGGCTACCTGTCCTTAATTAATCATTTTCTTCGAGTTCTGTATTTTGTTTAGATTCATATCGCTTAAATAGATTTTCAATACATTTTTGCATTGTTAAGCAAAAAAAAAGCCTTAGATAGGCATCTTATTTTCGGAATATGGAGAAAAGTCCCCCCCATTTTTCTTTTGGCTTTTGTATCGCTTGTTCTAAACGTTTATTAAAATCATTTTGTGAACTCCATTCTCTTTTCTGTTCGTCCCGCAAATTTTGTATTTCTTTTTGTAAGAATTCACTTTTTTGTATTTCTTGTTGAAGCAATGTTTCGTATTGGTTCTTTTGTTGTTCAGTTAATTTTTCAATTTTAGCTTGAGTTTTTTGCGATGAATTTCCAATAGTAGAACTTATTACATGATGATCTTGTTGGAGCCGGGAAACCGTTATTTTAAGCTGAGACATATCGTTTGTCAGTTGGACATTCATTTCACGCGAGGCTGCCAATTCATTTACTAAAAACCTTAAAATCTCTTTTATTTGATTGGGGTCTTCAGGTAGATGTTCATATGTATCGGATATGGAAACCTCTGTTTCATTGGACCCTTCTAATTTTTCCTTCTGTTGATACGCAAGGTCTTTAGCTGTATCGTCCAGGGGCTTGTCCGTATCGCGTAACGCTATAAGCGCTCCTATGTCAGATTGAACAAATATACGCCGATCACCATCTTTTAAAAACTCATATCCATTCCGCTCTAAGATTTGTCCATACTTTCGGACAGTGGGTGTTGCAATCCCCACTTCTTCTGCCACTTCTTTAGAAGAGAAAGCTCTTTCATTAGGTTGTATATCACGTCGCATATCTTATCTCCTTTTCTATTAAATATGAAGGCTTTTAGATTTATTTTCAAGTGTTATATCGCCAACCGATACGAAATGGTAGAACTGTCCCTTTAATCTCTTCAGTTTTTTAACAGAAGTTTATTCAATTCACGTACTTGATCATAAGATTTCAATAGATATTCAGGTACCAGTGTTCTTCCATATTCCCAAGCATTCTCTTCGATTTCTGCTAAAAGCTGTTCCTTTTCTTTCTCTTCACCATAAATGAGAGTCTTTAAAACTCTTGTATTTTTCCTAAATTCTAAATAATAACCAAGCTGAAGATAAAGAATAAGTTTCACAAAGTTTTCATCTGTTTCTTTAATCTTAAAGTTAAGCTTACCGTTATATCCGTTAATTTGCAGGTAGTTAAACTTTATCGTATTTGTCGCTACGTTATAACTCATCGGTGCAGTGAGTTTATTGCTGGATTCAACATTTATATTAAATTTGAGCTCTTGTAATGTACTTTTAATGATCTTCTCAATATTCCACATATAAAGCATTTTTCTTCACCCTTCCTAAAAACATTTTCAGCAATCGCAAGAAAACCTGATCTTGCTTCAATTTATAATATCTTTACAAAAAGTTGTTTTAATTTAAATTGAAGCATTCTATCTTTATTGGTAATTTATTAAACGAATTTTTACGAAAGTTGCTGCCTTTTCCAAAACAAATATTAAATTGTCACATTGCAGTCGTTTTAACATTAATATACGCCGCATAATGTGACAAGAGTAATTTATCTTAATTTGTTATGGAACTAAACTGTACCGCTGAACGGGGAAACGATCTATTTTTTTAAAAGTGACTTGAAATGGAAACTAAAATACTTTTGAAGAGATTTATTTAATCGTAGTGGAATTATTTATGTAGAATGGAAGAAAGGCCTCTCACCAATTTAGTAAACTGATGAAAAGCCTTCTGTTGTAGGGCATTTTTTCTTTCTATGCACTCACTTGTCAATTTATAAAGGAAGACAAAGAAACCTTTATTGACTTAAAACCTTTCTATTAAAAGGTTTTATAATATTTATTACAACATGCCGCCCATATAGTTTATAGCGGTCACCATAGTAGAAACAACCACTTAACATCAACTTTCTACACGTAGGTGCGATAGTGCTCCGAGATAGTTTTTAGATCCTTTTACAGAATGAGCTGCTTCAGTTAAAGCGGACCTTAAATATTTGTAGTATGCCTTAATAGGGCACATACGGTTTGATTAGGGGGGAAGCCTTGAGAGAGATTTCCCTACATTTTTCATTCGATGAATTAGATAGGTTGTTCATTTATATTTTCCACTATTCAGGAGATATTATTCTATGATGTATTAATTGAAAACAGGAGGTTGTTCTAATGGAAGATAAAACAAATATTCCTTTAACTGCTGCGGAAATGGCTGGTTTATGGACTCAATACATAGGCGATACAATAGCTGTTTGTATCGACAGCTATTTCTTAGAAAAAGTAGAGGATAAAGAAATACGCCCTATTATTGAGTGGACCCTCGATACAACAAAAGAGAATGTTTCTATCTTGCAGGAACTGTTTCAAAAAGAGAATTTCCCGATACCCATTGGATTTACGGAACAAGATGTCAATACAAAAGCTCCAAAACTTTTTACAGATACATTTTTCTTAAAGCATCTAAGTCAAATGGCTGTATTTGCAATGACAGCCAGCAGTGCGGCACTAACAGTTGCGACACGTCCAGATGTTGTTACTTTTCATAAGCGCATACTGAATAAAGGGGTTGAATTGCAGGACAGAACACGCGATTTAATGCTAAAACAAGGGATTTATGTAAAACCTCCTTCAATACCTATTCCTGATAAGGTGGATTTTGTAGAAAAACAATATTATTTAACCGGTTTTTTTGGGAAAAAGAGGTCTATTAATTCACTAGAAATCACTCATTTATACTTAAATACTCTAATAAATGCTATCGGTAAAGAAATAGTAACGGGCTTTGCTCAGACTGCTCAAAATGAAGATGTAAAACAGTATTTTTTAAGAGGGAAAGAGCTTTCCCAAAAATATGTAGATATATTTAGCAATTTTTTAACCAAGGAGAATCTCCCTGCCCCTATAAGTTTAGGTTCGGCTGTTTTAGATACAACCGCAAGTATTTTTTCAGATAAATTAATGATGTTTCATGTTACCACCATGGTTGCAGCAGGAATTGGATATTATGGAACGTCATTAGCAGCAAGTCTAAGGAGAGATTTAGGACTTAAATATATGTCATTGATCCCAGAAGTCGCGCTGTATGTCGAAGATGGAGCCAACATTATGATTAAACACGGCTGGATGGAGGAACCTCCGCAAGCAGTCGACCATGACAAATTAATACAGAATTAACGCAATGAATCCCTATAAAAAATTATTTGGGGCCTTGTTCTTCCTTGGTTTGGTCAGTTATTAAATGGAAAATACGTAAAGGCCATCATACTCATCTTTTTTGGAATATTATTGATTCCAGTTTGGGCTTCCTATGTTGTCCATTATACAGGGATTAGTCTTTGGTTTTTTATTGAATTTGAGGAAATTAAAGTAGTTTAACAAAATATAAACCATCATCAATTACAAATGCTTAAAGTAAATAAATAGTTCAAAGGGTCTTCCAATTAAAGATCCTTTTTTAATGCCGATAAAAATCTTCGTAGCAAACTTTCACCGATATAGTAGAATATTGTGTTAGCTGTGGGCACATCTTGAATACGCAAATTTTAACAACACAAAAAACCACTCCCTAAATTTTATAGGAAGAGGTTTTTGCTATTGATATAAATTATTTACATGACTACTTCTCAAAAGGGAGAAAAATAGCTATAACTATTTCTCAGATGAAAGGCTCAAAAGCCTTACATCATGCCGCCCATTCCACCCATGCCGCCCATGTCAGGCATTGCAGGAGCTGGTTCTGGCTTGTCAGCAACAACTGCTTCAGTTGTTAAGAACATAGCTGCAACAGATGCTGCGTTTTGAAGTGCAGAACGAGTTACTTTCGTTGGGTCAACGATACCAGCTTCAATCATGTTTACCCACTCGCCAGTAGCAGCATTGAAGCCTGTGCCTACTGCTTCACGCTTTAAGCGATCAACGATAACTGATCCTTCAAGTCCTGCATTTTGAGCGATAGTACGAACTGGCTCTTCCATCGCACGTAATACGATGTTGATACCTGTAGCGATATCGCCTTCTGCTTGGATCTCAGCTACTTTGCTGTATACATTTAGAAGGGCAACACCACCACCGGATACGATACCTTCTTCAACAGCTGCACGAGTCGCATTCAAAGCATCCTCGATACGAAGCTTACGCTCTTTTAATTCTGTTTCAGTTGCAGCACCAACTTTGATTACTGCTACACCGCCAGCTAATTTAGCTAAGCGCTCTTGTAATTTTTCACGGTCAAATTCAGAAGTCGTTTCTTCTAATTGTACACGGATTTGGTTCACACGAGCTTGGATTTCCTCAGTTGAACCAGCACCTTCAACGATTGTTGTGTTTTCTTTTGTCACAACAACTTTAGAAGCACGTCCTAAAGATGTGATAGTTGCAGTTTTAAGATCGCGGCCAAGTTCTTCAGTGATTACTTCACCGCCAGTTAATGCAGCGATATCTTCAAGCATTGCTTTACGACGGTCACCAAAGCCAGGAGCCTTAACAGCAACTGCATTGAATGTTCCGCGAAGCTTGTTCACTACTAATGTAGATAATGCTTCACCTTCAATATCTTCAGCAATCAATAATAATGGCTTACCTTGTTGAACCACTTGCTCAAGAACTGGTAAGATTTCTTGAATGCTGGAGATTTTCTTATCAGTGATTAAGATATATGGATTTTCTAATACAGCTTCCATTTTATCGGTATTGGTTACCATGTAAGCTGAAACATATCCACGGTCAAATTGCATACCTTCTACAACATCTAGCTCAGTTGTGAATCCTTTTGATTCTTCAATAGTGATAACGCCGTCGTTGCCAACGCGCTCCATTGCTTCAGCGATTAACTGACCCACTTCAGTATCATCGGAAGAAATAGCGGCTACTTGTGCGATAGACTCTTTGCCTTCAATTTGTTTTGAAATTGATTTTAACTCACCAACTGCCGCAGCAACTGCTTTTTCAATCCCTTTACGGATTCCCATTGGGTTGGCACCTGCAGTTACGTTCTTTAAGCCTTCGCGAATCATCGCTTGAGCAAGAACTGTTGCAGTAGTTGTACCGTCACCGGCAACATCATTTGTTTTGCTTGCTACTTCAGCAACAAGCTTTGCACCCATGTTTTCGAATGCATCTTCTAATTCGATTTCTTTAGCGATGGTTACACCGTCATTGGTGATTAAAGGTGAACCAAATTTTTTCTCAAGTACCACGTTGCGTCCTTTAGGTCCAAGAGTTACTTTTACTGCATTTGCAAGTGTATCTACACCACGAAGCATTGCGCGGCGCGCTTCTTCACTAAACATAATCTCTTTAGCCATTGTTCAAAAAACCTCCTCTAAATTTTTAAAACTTATATTTTTTAATTTTCCTTATTCGCCGATAACAGCAAGGACATCGCTTTCACGTAGTAATAAATATTCTGTACCCTGGTATTTCACTTCTGTACCAGCATACTTTGAGAAGATAATACGATCGCCTACAGAAACTTCAAGTGCTACACGCTCGCCATTTTCAAGCACACGGCCAGTACCTACGGCAACAACTTTTCCTTCCTGAGGCTTTTCTTTAGCTGAGTCTGGTAAAACAATACCGCTTGCAGTTTTTTCTTCTGATTCAACAAGCTCAATGACAATGCGATCACCTAATGGTCTTAACAAATCAAACAACCTCCTCAAAAATATATGTAATTCTGACATTATTAGCACTCCTCATACATGAGTGCTAACACAATTATTATAATAATGAATTTGACAATCTTTTGCAAGTTTGATGTATATATTTTTTCATAAAAAAATATAAAAATGAAAGCTTTTTTGTACAACCTTACAAGTATATGATACCAATGGAAATCTATACATTTCTTTTTAAAAAGTTTCTAAATTGAAACAAGACTGGTTTTAAGAGTAGAATGAAGAATACACAGAAAATCTTTGAGTGGATGTTAAAAGGAGAGAATTAGTTGAAACGGGAATATTGGATAATCTTAATTGTTTATATTGCCATGCAGTTTTCAAGTCTTGCAGGAGTCCCATTACTAATGTACGGCTTTAAATTATCCGGGATCAACGGGAGGCTTGCAGTCCCCGTTTGGCTGGTGATCAGCTTTACCTTAGCACTTATTATTACGCTTATTATTTTACGGAAAGAAATGAGGAACAATAGGAACGAAAGAGGAACCTCTTTGGGTCTCTCGATTATTTGGGCATTTTTTGGTGTCTTCTTAGCACTCTTTGCGCAAGCGATCGCAGCAAATATTGAACGGTTGATTGGTGTCGAAATGGGCTCAGAGAACACAAAGGATATTATCCATATTATTGAGGAGTTCCCGCTTGCCATCCTGGTCAGTTCTATTTTCGGCCCGATTCTTGAAGAAATAGTGTTTCGAAAGATTCTTTTTGGCACATTGCATAAACGTTTTAACTTTTTTATATCGGCCATCATTAGCTCGGTTATTTTTGCTTTAGCGCATATGGAACTGGAGCATATTCTCCTTTATTCCGCAATGGGCTTTACTTTCGCTTTTCTTTATGTAAAAACAAAACATATCTTAGTACCGATTTTTGCTCATGTGACAATGAATACAATGGTTGTCATTGTTCAGTCCGCTTACAAAGACGATATTGAAAGATTAATCCGGGATGCAGAGTCGATGCAAAACTTTATCGGAGGATTTTTATGAGACGTTCACCTTTGTTTTCCAGCGTGATTTACTTCCTGCTCGGAAGTTTATTTACATATTTCGCCATTCATGATGTAAATCAAAATGGCTGGGGATTTTTTAGCTATCTGCTTGTCATATTAGCCACATTTGATTTCGGCTCCAGCCTTAAGTTATTTTTCTTTTATATGAAGTATAAGGATCAGTTGAAAAAATAAAAAAAGTTGCCCCAAATTATGTTTGGGACAACTTTTTTTAATAGAAAATAGACTTTTCCTTGAATAAACTAGTAATTTCGATAGCTTTTTTCCGGCAGAAAATTTTTATCTGCGATAAGATGAACTTTATCTGCGATAGTCAACGATTTATCTGCGATAAGCGCCATTTTATCTGCGTTCCTCCCCCATTTATCTGCGTATCGATTACTCCTCAAATTTCTCTTTCTGCGCCAACTTCCTTTTTCAACACCATCCGTTCTTTCCCCATTGTAAAAATGAGAAGAAACGCTATTCCAGCCGGGACGAGAGCCCATGTAAAGGTTTGAACAATAGAGCTTGAGAGGGCCTCGGTGATTTTTTCTAAAATTTGCGGCGGTATGTGACTTCGTGCCTGCTCTTGCAATAATGCACGTGAATCACCAAATCCGTCTTTTGGCATTGGTCCCATTCCAACAAAAGCATCTTCTAGATTTCCTTTAAAGCTATTCCGCTGAATCGTACCAAAAATCGTAATTCCAATCGTCATCCCCAAGGAACGGATAAAGTTGCTTGTAGAGGTTGCAGAGCCCCTCTGCATCATTCCAAACGGATGAATCGCCGCCATGCTTAACACGGAGAAAGAAAATCCCACCCCAAAACCAATGATAACCATATAAAGGGTAAGTACCCATCTGCTTGTATCAACGGTTAAGGTGCTTAATAATAATATCCCTGCTATTAAAATCACACCGGATAAAAACATGATATTGCGGTAGCTTAACTTTGTAGTTAAAAAACCACCGACTTGTGCCGTTACCACCGACCCAAGCATCATCGGCAAGAGGATTAACCCTGAATTTGTAGCACTTCCGCCATAAACGCCTTGGACAAAAATTGGTATATAAACAGTTGCTGCCATAAATGCAGCTCCATAAAATAAACCAACTAGCGTACTACCGGCAAAAAGGCGATGCCGGAACATGGTGAACGATATAATTGGATCCTTTGCCCTCGTCTCCACAAACAAAAAGATGAGAAATAGGACCGCAAATCCGATAAATAAACTTATGATCGTACTTGAATTCCAATCATATTTCTGTCCCCCAAGCTCAAGAGCAAACATCAAGCAGACAACGGCACCAATCAATGTAACGGCGCCCCACCAATCAATTGCCTGCTTTTGATGAATGGGAGATTCCTTATAGAAGGCAATGATAAAAATAAACGAGAGAATCCCAAGCGGCAAATTGATATAGAAAATCCAATGCCAGCTAATATGGTCGGTAATATACGCCCCTAACAGGGGTCCGAAAATACTGGAGAGACCAAAAACTGCTCCGAACAGTCCGCCCATTTTCCCGCGCCTTTCAGGAGGAAACAAGTCAAACATAATAGTAAACGCAATCGGTACAAGTGCACCGCCGCCGACTCCCTGAATCGCGCGATACACACTTAGTTGGGTAATTGTTTCTGCTGTCCCACATAAAATCGAACCAGCCATAAACAAAATCAACCCCATGATAAAAAACCTTTTTCGACCATACATATCCGACAATTTACCGAATATCGGCATCCCTGCCATCTCCGCTACCATATAGGCGGATACCACCCATACAAAGTTCTCAAGCCCTCCGAGGTCGCCGACAATCGTTGGCATTGCCGTTACAACAATGGTATTATCCATTGAAGCCATCAAAATTCCGAGCAGCAGACCGGCGACCACAAATCCTAATTTACTATTTTTCGCTACCATCCCATTCTCCTTTAAATCTTCTTCGACGTTTTTACTGTTGCATTTGAATCTTGTATAAAATCATCTTTATACTCTACCAATCCGATTATACAGCCGGGGCCAATTTTAACCGTATTTCCTCTCACAGTTTCCGCCTTCGTATTTTCTAAATAAAGGTCGTCTCCTTCAACCACCTTTGCTATAAGGCTACCTTCCTCACCTACAAAAGGTAAAAGAGAGTTTCTTTTTCTTTTTATCGTGATTTTCCCGCCGCCGATTTCCTCCGCACGGCTTTCCCCGAACCGTAAAGAAATTTTAATCGTATCAGCATTTAATAACCCTTTGATTTCAAACCCGCCACTTGAATCGAACGTTTCATATTCAACATCGCCCGCAACTGCAATACTGCCTTTAATATTGGCTGTATCACCATTAAGGTCTTCTCCAACCTCAAGTGTTCCCAGGATTTTTATTTTTTTCAAATAAGCTTTGCCGCCAATTTCCATTGTACCCATTACCAGCAAATCTTCTAACTGGGCATTCCCTTTTACCTCTGCCTCACCTAAAACCTTCATCGAACCTGTTTTGAGATTTTCCGCAACCTCCGTTGTTCCATAAACCTTAAACACGGAAGCTTCAACATCATCAACGATCGTACCCTCGCCTCGGACACTGATTTTATCATATCTTCCGCCGGGATAGCTCCCTGAGCCGTTAATAATCAGATTTTCTTTACTTTTCATCTCCCTTATCCCCCCTCATTACATTTTTTTGCTTTCGCCCACAACAGCACTTGAATCAATAGAAAGTTCATCTGTATATTCGACAACGTCAATTTGACAATTTTGGCCAATGGTTACATGGTTTCCCCGCACTACCGCAGCCTTCGTATTTTCAAGGTGGATCGTATCACCCTCAATGATTTCCACCCTTAATTGAGTTTGAAAAAGAGATTTAAATAATCCCAGCCAAGACGGCTTATATTTCACAACAATCGATTGCCCGCCAATTTCCTTCGCCTGGCACTCTCCAAAAATCTTAATATCCACTTCATCCGCATTTAACAGGCCGCCAATCGTAAACATCGATTCAGCATTGAAAAGTTCTGCCTCACAATCCTCTTCCACTGTCAGCTTACCTTTTACCTTTATTTCTTCTGCTTTAACTTTGCCGCCAACAGAAGCTTTTCCTGAAACCTTAAGTTTTTCAACTAATAGGTTTTTTCCAATCTTTGCAGTGCCATCAATAGAAAGGTCTTTAGCCGCAACGGTTCCACCTATTTTGGCCATCCCATTAATTTTGGCCGTTTCAGTGTGGATGTTCCCCTTGACCGTCCCTGTTCCATTACATTCAAATCCCTTACATTCGACATCGCTGTTTACCGTTCCCTTTCCGTTGAGTGTTACCTGATGAAACTGTCCGCCATTCGATGCCCCGAAGCCATTTATAACCAGGTCCCCCTTTTTTTGCATCTCCATTCCCATTCTCCTTTATAATAATTTCGATTTCACTTCTTCCATACAGGCCATTAGCGACAGCTGAGCAACAATTTTCATTCCTCGTTCAAAATGAAAGGACTCTGTATTGATTAACAAAAGACAGGAGGATACCCCCAACTTTCTCGTAATCACCAGTTCGGCACTTTTTTGCTTGATCATTGATGTTTGATCCTTTAACACCTGGAGTACCATTTTTCCTTCTTCGAGATTAATTTGACCTGATTGCAACAGCTTTTCTAACACAAACACTTCAAGCATTCTTGAAAAATTAAATTGTAAACTGCCATTTTCATTCTCTAAGTAAAAATTTATAACCGTTTCTGAAACAATGTTACGCCTTATTAAATCATCTTTAGTTAAATTTAAGTCAGATATATTGGGAGAAAACATATCGGCAAGTTCATCCAGTGATAGATTTTCTTTCATCGTTTGAATTTTATTGATTCGATCTAAGATTTTTTCTTTTGGAAAAAAGGTTTCCTGTCCGGTAAACGTTGATTTCCGGATAAACCAATCCTCCGGGATCAAGTCCTTCCGTTTCCACCTATACAGCTGCCCATAGGAGATTCCTGCTAATTCCAATAACTCTTTTTTCGATATTAACTCCTCGTTCATTGTAATGGCCCCTTTCTTATTCTTAATGTAACATAACACTGTTACGTTGTAAAGGTGGCTTTGTTTTATCAAATAAAAAAACCTTCCCATTTTTATGGAAAGGTTGATTCTCAAATTTATTCTGCAATTTCCGCTGTTGGGTAATGCTTTAAAAAGTAAACAAGTGATTGAAGCTCTACAGCAAGGTCGATGTGATGAACCCTGATGGAAGATGGTATATTTAAACGGGCGGGTGTGAAATTTAAGATTCCTTTCACCTCAGCACTCACAAGCCGATCCGTAATGATCTGCGCCACCGGAGCCGGAACGGTTAGAATCGCAACCTGAATATTTTCCTCTGTAATATACTTCTCCAAATCATCCATATGATAGACTGGGACATCACCGATGGTTGTACCCATTTTATTCGGGTCTACATCAAAGGCGCACGTAATTTTTGTATTATTATTTTTTAAAAAATTATAGTTTAAAAATGCTGTTCCAAGATTACCAACGCCGATTAACGCAACCTTTGTTAATTCATCCTGGTCCAATGTCTTTCGGAAAAAGGTCAATAAATAATTCACATTGTAGCCATAACCTTTTTTCCCAAGGGCGCCAAAATAGGAAAAATCCCTGCGGATTGTTGCTGAATCCACTTTTACCGCTTCACTTAATTCTGCTGAGGAAACTCTTTGTTTCCCTGAAGCATACAGATTTTGAATAAATCGATAATATAAGGGTAGTCGCTTTGCTGTTGCTTGTGGAATTTTCATTGTTTCGTTTGTCATATTCCTCCTGCACCCCCGCATAAATAGTTTCGTTCATGTTTTAAAAAACATTAGTTCTTTTAAAATCGCCGTTTTTGCCGCCGGTTTTTTCTACTAAATAAGTCGGTCCAATCACCATGCCCTTATCAATTGCTTTACACATATCATAAACGGTCAGCGCACAAGCAGATGCAGCTGTTAGCGCTTCCATTTCAACACCTGTATTCCCTTTTGTTTTAACGGATACGGCAATACCTAATTTATACATCTCTTGCTGATCAGGTTCCCAGGAAAAAGAAATATTCACCCCTGTTAATGGAATCGGATGACACATCGGTATAATGTCCCATGTCTTTTTGGCCGCCATAATACCAGCAACCTGTGCGACTGCCAGGACATCTCCTTTTTTCATCTCATTGTGGGTAATTTTACCAAATATTTCTTTACTGACGGTAATACTGGAATGAGCTAATGCGGTGCGGGCAGTTTCCGGTTTATCACTAACGTCCACCATTTTCGCTCTGCCCTCTTCATTAAAGTGAGTAAATTCTGCCATATAAAAAATTCCTCCTTTCAAATCATACACTATTTTTCAGTCTATGTGTGTGAAACTTTGAGCGAATCATTCTTATATTTTTAACATTTTCCCAACATTTTCGGCAGATGCGCCCTTTGCGGCCTGCGTTTTATTGCCGACACTCTAGGAATACGGTACACTAGTTCTATGTAATAGAGGTGAAAAAACAATGATTTTATTGCAAGTGAATCAATTAGCAAAATATTATGGTGCTGACCTTATTTTATCGAATATAAAACTAGAATTACAAACACGGGACCGTGTCGCTTTAGTTGGACGAAACGGTGCGGGAAAGTCGACGTTGTTAAAGATTATTGCTGGACACCTGTCACATGATGGCGGAGAAATCATCAAGCCAAAAGAAGTGACCATTGGGTATTTAGCGCAAAATACAGGATTAGAGTCTAATTTGTCCATTTGGGAAGAAATGCTGACTGTATTTGAATCATTGCGCGCGATGGAAAAAAGTTTGAGGCAGCTTGAAGAACAAATGGCTGACCCTGCTGCAATCGCAGATACAAGCAAATATGAGCGGATTCTAAAAGACTATGACCAGCTTCAGGTAAAATTTAAGGAACAGGGTGGATACCAGTATGAGGCGGATATTCGCTCCGTGTTACACGGGTTAAATTTCCCTGATTATTCCTTAATGATTGCCTCTTTAAGCGGTGGTCAAAAAACCCGTTTGGCCTTAGGGAAATTGCTCCTGACTAAGCCAGATATTTTAATTTTAGACGAACCTACTAACCATTTAGATATCGATACCCTCTCCTGGCTGGAGCAATATTTGCAAAGTTACGATGGGGCGATTCTAATTGTATCGCATGATCGCTATTTTTTGGACAAGGTCGTGACACAGGTCTACGAGGTTTCTCGAAAGCAAATCCAAAGATATACTGGCAATTATAGTACTTACCTTGAACAAAAAGCGGCAAATTATGAACGTGACCTGAAGCTTTATGAAAAACAGCAGCAGGAAATAGCAAACTTACAGGATTTTATCCAGCGAAATTTAGCCCGGGCCTCAACAACAAAACGAGCCCAGAGTCGACGGAAAAAACTAGAAAAGATGGATGTAATCGATCGCCCGGTGGGGGATGAAAAGTCAGCTTCCTTCTCGTTTGAAATTGAGAAGCAAAGTGGAAATGATGTCTTAACCTTCGATTCACTGGCTGTCGGATATAACGGCGAAAGAATTTCAGAGGGAATTTCCTTTCGAGTATTTCGGGGGGAAAGCATTGCCCTGGTGGGCCCTAATGGAATTGGAAAATCGACGCTATTAAAAACACTCATTAGGAAGCTTCCTGTATTAGCCGGAAATATCCTCTATGGGACAAATCTTTCAATTGGTTATTATGACCAAGAGCAAGCGGAATTAACCTCCAATAAGCGTGTTTTAAATGAACTGTGGGATGATTATCCACTAAAAAGCGAAAAGGAAATCCGCACAGTTTTGGGCAATTTCTTATTTTCCGGAGATGATGTTTTAAAAATTGTTTCTACCTTGAGCGGCGGCGAGAAAGCACGGCTTGCTCTTGCGAAGTTAATGCTGGAAAAAGCGAATCTATTAATTTTGGACGAGCCTACCAACCACCTGGATTTGGATAGCAAGGAAGTTCTTGAAAATGCTTTAATCGATTATCCAGGAACTATTTTGTTTGTTTCCCATGACAGATATTTTATTAACCGTATCGCTACAAAGGTTGTCGAGCTGAGCCGGGATGGCAGTTTAGAGTATCTGGGAGATTATGATTATTACTTAGAGAAGAAACTGGAGCAGGAGGAGATTGCGGCACTTGAGGCTGTGGCTTCGGCTGCTGCTAAAAAAGCCGGACAGGAGGACGCTTCTGAAAAGAGCAGTTATCAACAGGATAAAGAAAGTAAGAAGCTCGAGCGGCAGCGCAAACGTAAGTTAGAAGATATTGAGATGAAAATTGAAGGTCTCGAGGACCAAATTCAAGGTTATGAGGAGCAATTATGTGACCCGAATGTTTTCCAGGATCACGAAAGGGTGTTAGAAATTACCCAGTTGAATGAAAAAGCAAAAGCCGAACTCGAACATTTAATGGAAGAGTGGGCAGCGCTTGCGGAATAAAATAGTTAGTCCTTCATCCAAGTGGTGAAGGACATTTTTGTTGGATTTTCTCAGGGCTTTGGGCTTCATCGCCTTCATGAAGACCTTTTTCTGGGCTCTTGCGATGAGTTTTGGCTTTCATCGACTTCATGAAGACCTTTTTCTGGGCTCTTGC
>NZ_JBHTHD010000020.1:0-3598 GCF_042675345.1 Neobacillus sp. GCM10027624 | reverse complement strand
ATGAAGACCTTTTTCTGGGCTCTTGCGATGAGTTTTGGCTTTCATCGCCTTCATGAAGACCTTTTTCTGGGCTCTTGCGATGAGTTTTGGCTTTCATCGGCTTGTTAAGGACAACTCCCCTATCCCCTATGCATTTTTCCACAGAGCTAAAAAAATCTGAAAACCAAATTTCAGCATTTATCAACATATTATTCGACAATATCAATAGATATTCAAAATAAATCGACATTTTCCGGCAAAATCCTTAGAAATTACGCTAGTTTTTCACTCTTCCATTTAAAAAATGTTAATATGTCCACCTTTTCCACAGACTTATTCACATAATAAACAGTAACAACTTCACTGTTTTTCAACCTTTTCCACATTATCCACAGTAATCGTTCAACTTATCCACATTATTAACACTTTACAGTGACTTATCCACTAAACCTCAATTGCCAGAAATGTCGAATAATATTTTTATCCACAAAAAAAGCTCTTCTTATAACAGAAGAGCTAATCATTATATAATTCAATCTCTAATCCTGGAATTGCATTAAGTGAAAGTTCAGCACGAACGCCTTTTTCAAACATAATACTTCCTGCCGCCGCAATCATCGCAGCATTATCTGTGCATAAAGATATTGGAGGGACAACTAATTCTATCTCAGGATAATGAGAGAATACCTTTTCCAAGGCGCTTCGAAGCCCCTTATTCGCTGCAACCCCGCCGGCTAATAATACCTGTTTCACATTATATTCGGAAGCAGCTCTTTCCGTCTTCTTAACAAGCACATCAATCACGCTTTCTTGAAAACTAGCTGCAAGATCTTCCGGGGTAATAGTCTCACCACGTTGCTCGGCATTGTGGACAGTGTTAATAACTGCCGACTTTAATCCACTAAAACTAAAATCATAAGATCCTTCTTCCAACCAGGCACGCGGCAGATTAATGGTCGGGCTTCCTTCATGGGCTAGACGGTCGATATGCGGTCCCCCTGGATATGGAAGATTAAGTGTTCTTGCCACCTTGTCATAGGCTTCTCCTGCTGCGTCATCCCTTGTCTCTCCAATGACTTCAAAATGGCCATGTTCCTTCATGTAGACAAGCTCTGTATGCCCACCTGACACAACAAGGGCTAATAGCGGGAATTTCATTTCCGTTACCAAGCGGTTGGCATATATATGTCCTGCAATATGATGAACCGGTACAAGCGGAAGATTATGGGCAAAGGCAAGAGCCTTTGCTGCATTAACACCGATTAATAAAGCTCCCACCAACCCAGGGCCTTCAGTCACAGCAATTGCATCAATATCTTTAAAGGAAAGATTTGCTTGATTTAATGCTTCTTCAAGAACAATGGTTATTTGCTCCACATGGTGTCTTGAGGCAATCTCCGGTACAACCCCGCCAAATCGTTTATGACTTTCTATTTGTGAGGCAACAATATTAGCAGCAATCTCCCTTCCGTTTTTTATGATTGCAACTGCCGTTTCATCACAACTCGTTTCAATTCCTAAAATCCATTGGTCTTTTTTCATAAATTCACCCACATTACTAAAGCATCTTCCTGATTATCGGAATAATAATTTTTTCGGATTCCGCCATTTTGAAATCCAAATTTTCGGTAAAGGGATTGGGCAATCTGGTTAGTTACACGCACTTCCAAGGTCATACTCTTTGCCCCCATTTCTCTAGCCACAGACATCATTTTTTGCAGCAAGGCCTCTCCTAGCTTCTTGCCCCGATATCCCGGTAGAATGGCAATATTGGTAATATGGGCCTCGTCGATGACAATCCAAGCACCACAATAGCCAATAATTTTATCCTCTTCCTCAAGAACAATATAGACTGCAAATTTATTATTATTAAGTTCATTATAGAAGGCTTCACGGCTCCATGGGGTCGTAAAGGAGGCATGCTCCACTTCTAAAATCTGATCAATGTCCTCTTCCCTCATATATCGAAAAACAAAAGAATCTACCATATTCCTCTAATCCTGTCCTTTAGAAATTTTCCTATTTGCCTCTAACCACTTTGCCTCTGCTTCCGCTAAACGAATATAATTCGGTACAAATGAATGGACATCTTCCTCTGATTGAAATTGGCCTAATAAGGCAAGTTCAGAAGGTCGCGGATTGTGTTCCGTTATTGCTGCAAATATAGCCTTAGTTCCTAGAATTTCCGCAATTTTCTCTTGGTGAATAGGCAGGTCATTGCCGACAAAGAGAACAGGTTTATCCGTCTTTATTAAGGAACGCGCCCAATCGTCTGACATGATTAACTGATCCTGTTCAACCTGGATGAGCTCACCATTTTTATAATGATATAATCCTGTATAAACCTGTCCCCTTCTGGCATCAAATAAAGGAGAAACATAGCCGTCAAAGTGGCGGCCAGTTCCAGAAGCTAAAATTTCTAGACTTGAAACACCCACAAGTGGAATTTTCAATGTCCAAGCCAGTGTTTTAGCTATCGTTACTCCAATTCTAACACCCGTATAGGAACCTGGTCCTTTTGCCACGACTACTTTTGTTAAATCGGCAGGTACACGGTCACAATCCTGCATTAACGTCTGAATAGCAGGCATAATTCGGACTGAATGGTTTTTTTTCAAATTCGTCATATATTCGCCAAGTACTTGATTTTCTTCTAAAAGTGCTACACCAAGGGCATAATTAGAAGTATCAATTGCTAAAATCGTCATGAAAAAATCTCCTTACATAATTGCTCATATCGTTCCCCCTTTGGAACGAAAACTATTTTTCTTTTTTCTTGGCTCTCATGGTACAAGAAAATTGTCAAACGTTCTGATGGGAGCTGCTCTTCAATTAAATGAGCCCATTCCACTACTGTTACTCCATCGCCTTCAAAGTATTCATCAAAACCAAGATCTTCAAAGGTATCTCCCACCCGATACACATCCATATGATAGAGAGGCATTCTCCCTGCATATTCTTTTATGATTGTAAAAGTTGGACTGTTTACGGTCCGCTTAACCCCCAGACCCTGGGCTAATCCTTTTGTAAAAGTTGTTTTACCTGCGCCCAAATCTCCTTCAAGAGTAATAACATCTCCTGGCAGCAAACGTTCAGCCAATTTTACCGCAAAGCTTAATGTTTGAGTTGAATCCGTTGTATTTAGTTCGTATTGCTTCATTCCATCACCTTTTTACATAAACATGTCATTATCTTCATTTTACCTTATTTATGTGCAAAAAAACCTTAGGATCTCTCCTAAGGATGAAAAATCTATGGGCTCTTCAAATGCTTTTAAATAAAAAAAGACGAAACCAAGTTTCGTACCTTTAAAATCAATTATGTAACGGTCTGGACGGGACTCGAACCCGCGACCTCCTGCGTGACAGGCAGGCATTCTAACCAGCTGAACTACCAAACCAAATTGCGGAGGCAGGATTTGAACCTGCGACCTTCGGGTTATGAGCCCGACGAGCTACCAGACTGCTCCACCCCGCGACGATACTAATACCATACTATTATATGTTTAATATAATAAAGTATGCATGTTATTTAAAATAACAGCCTGGCAACGTCCTACTCTCACAGGGGGACAGCCCCCAACTACCATCGGCGCTGAGAAGCTTAACTTCCGTGTTCG
>NZ_JBHTHD010000019.1:0-128627 GCF_042675345.1 Neobacillus sp. GCM10027624 | reverse complement strand
AAGGGCATGAGTCCGGTTGAATACCGAATTCATGCCCAGGAAGCTGCCTAATATTTGTGTCTAACTTTTTGGGTTCAGATCAATTATAGTCCCCTTTAAATCCTATCCAGCAAGCTCTTCTCTACCCTGCTGGAGCTGGTACATTTGATAGTATTTTCCTTTTAACGCCATTAAATCATCATGAGAACCCTGCTCGACAATCTCACCCCGATCTAAAACAAGAATTTGATCCGCATTTCGAATCGTTGAGAGTCGGTGGGCAATGATAAAAGTGGTTCTCCCCTTTTTCAGAACGTCCATCGCTTCTTGAATTAATGCTTCCGTCTCCGTGTCAATACTGGATGTCGCCTCATCTAAAATCAAAATAGCAGGATTAAAGACAAGTGCCCGGGCAAAGGAAATTAACTGACGCTGGCCACTTGATAACGTACTGCCCTTTTCAATGACAGGTTCATCATAGCCCTTATCTAGATTCTTAAACACCATTTCAGCGCCTACATCCTTTAAAGCTTTCTCCACTTTTTCCCGAGAAATCCCCGGGTCATCCAGACTTACATTTGAGGCAATCGTTCCCGTAAATAAATACGGATCCTGCAGAACAATCCCCATATGATTTCGAATCGTTTGCCGCGGAATACTTTCAATATCCTTTCCATCTATAGTAATTTTCCCCTTTTGGCAATCGTAAAATCGAAATAGCAAATTCATAATCGAACTCTTTCCTGACCCCGTATGGCCAACGAGCGCTACCGTTTCTCCGTGATTCGCTTCAAAAGTAATATTCTTAAGGACGTATTCCCCTTCTTTATAACCGAAGGAAATGTGATCAAACTTAACGTTTCCTTTGAACCTTGGGATTCGTTCTGCGCTGACATTTTCCCCCGGCTCATCCATAAGCTTGAATACGCGTTCACCTGCAACCAATGCTTGCTCTAAATTCGCCAATTGGTTCACGATCCCTTGGACAGGCTGGAACAGCCGATTCACATAGTCAACAAACGCATACAGCATACCAAGGGAGATGACGGCAGAAGGTGTCAGTGACTGACCGCCAAAGTACCAAATAAAAGCGACAAACACAAGATTTCGTAAAATCCCCACAAGATTATGGGAAGTGAGTGAATTTAAACTTAACAATTTGTTTTGAAATTTAAAATGCTCCTGATTTAATTTTTCAAAATCAGCTTGCGTATCGTTTTCCCGGTTAAACGCTTGAATAATATTCATTCCCTGAATCGATTCATTAACCATTGCATTAATATCACTATTTCTTGAGCGAATAACCCGATTATATTTCGAGGCATATTTCCGATACACCAACATCCAAGCATATAGAATCGGTAATAATAACAGACAAATTGCAGCAAGCTTTACATTTAAAATAAACAGCGCAATATAGATGCCTGTAATATAAATAGCACTTGTAAAAAAGGTTGCCAATACCGTTACATATAGCTCGCGGATGGCTTCTGTATCATTGGTAATTCGGGCCACGACTTTTCCAGCTGGAAGGTTATCAAAATATTGAATGGGCAGCCGCTGAATATGTCCATACACATCCTCACGCATTTTTTGGATAATGCGGTTGGCTGATTTTTGCAGGAAAAATTTTTCACCATATTGGAAAAGGGCCGATACCACTAATAATCCGAAATAAATAAGAATTAATTGAAAAATCCCCGGAATTTCGGGCTGATAAAAGGCAAGTAATTCACGGCCTTTAATAGTTTCTGCCTTGTAATCTGCCTTTTCATTCCCTTTTTTAATGGTTAGGAGTCCATTCTTAAAACTTCTTTTTCCGTCGAAATCAATCTTTTGTTCGGTAAATACAAATTTTGAACCGATCTGAAGAATACGGACTTGTTTCCCTTTTTCTTCACCTGCCGAAAAATATTTTTCCCGTTTATAATATTTTTCGTGATATTTTACCGCCATTTTTCCTTTAGTTGTTTCATACCAATTTGATTCGATTCCCAATATATGCTGATCAATAATATTCTTTGCAATGAACGGACCTGCTAAATCTGCCGCGACAGAAATCGTCAGCATCAACAGGGCAGCAATAATGATTTTTTTATACGAAAGCGCATATTGGATTAATCTTCTACCTGTAGTCATGCTGACACCTCCTCTTCGGCTTTATTTTCAACTTGCTGGCGAATGAATTGTTCCTTATACCAGCCGTTTTGCTGCATGAGTTGTTCGTGTGTCCCTTCTTCTACGATGCTTCCTTCATCGAGGACAATGATATGATCTGCATGCTGGACAGCTGACATTCGGTGGGTTGTAATAATCGTGGTTTTATCCTGCCTAACATTACGGATATTCTCAATAATTCTTTTCTCCGTTTTGGCATCAACCGCTGATAAGGAATCGTCCAGAATAAGAATTTCCGGTTTTTTAATCAGTGCTCTGGCAATCGAAATTCTTTGCTTCTGCCCCCCTGAAAGAGCAACCCCTTTTTCGCCAACAAGTGTATTTAACCCATCCGGCAGCATTTGCAAATCCTTACGGAAAGCCGCCAGCTCAATCGCTTCCTCTAGATCCATTTCATTTGCCTCTTTATTTCCGAATAGAATATTCTCTTTTACACTTCTAGAAAATAGAACATGATCCTGTGGAACATACCCAATCCAATTACGAACCTGAGCTAAGCTCAATTCTTCTATAGATGTCCCGGAAATGAATAAATCTCCTGTCCCGAGCGGGTATTGCCTTAATAGCTGTTTAATAAAGGTTGTTTTGCCACTGCCGGTCTTTCCGACAATTCCAAGGGTTTGACCCTGGAGCAATTGAAGATTGATATTTTGCAGGTTATTAAATTTCGAAGAAGGGTAACGAAAGTTTACGTCCTTATAATGAAGTGAGTCTGCTGAAAGAATCTCCTTTGGCTGTAAAGGATTTCCTACCTCTTCACGATAAGAAAGTGTCTCATTTACACGGTCAAGTGAAGCATTTCCCCTTTGCATCACATTAATTAACTCACCAATTGCGAACATCGGCCAAATCAGCATTCCAAGATATACATTAAAGGATACAAGGTCCCCCAATGTAATAGCCTGATGGAACACTAAATAGGTTCCATACCCAATCCCTATTAAATAACTGATCCCAACTAAAACCTTGATCGTTGGATCGAATAAGGAATCAATCTTTGCTACTTTAATATTTTTATAAAATACATCTTCGGTTAATTGATGGAACCTTGCAGCATCAGCTTTTTCCTGTACATAGGCACGAATAACCCGGACTCCGGCAACAGATTCGAGGACGCGATCGTTTAATTCTCCAAAGGCATCCTGAGCTTCCATAAAACGGGTGTGTATTCTTTTTCCATAAATCTGCATCAGCACCGCCATTACTGGTAATGGCATAATTGCAGCCAAGGTTAATTTCCAGCTAATGAAAAAGCCCATCGTCAGTAGGAGGGTCAGCATCCAGGCACTAGAATCCACCAAAGTAAGAATCCCGAAACCCGCTGTAATGGAAATGGCCTTTAGGTCATTCGTTGCCCGGGCCATCAGGTCTCCTGTGCGATTTTTCTCATAAAATGCCGGAGTCATTTTTAAAAGATGCCTTATAAACTTGGACCGTAGTTTTCTTTCTACCAGGAAGGCACCGCCGAATAATTGAAATTGCCAAACATAGGTAATTCCATAGGATGAAACCAAAGTCACTAATAGAATTCCTACGTATTGGAAAATTTTATGTTTACTCATTTCGCCGAAATGAATATCATCTATCGCCATTCCAATTAATTTGGGTGGGAGAACATCCAATATACCTACGAATATTAATAGAAAGATTGCTATAGTGTACCTTTTCCTGTTTTCTTTAAAAAACCAACTTAATTTTTTTAACACCGAAAACATCGCTGTATTCCTCCTTTTGATTGTTCATCTATCCGCCATCTAGCTCACCTTTGTAATCTGCAAGTCTAACTCCTCCAAATTTAATCATTCCACTTTCCTCCTATCTTTTTAATAAAAATAAAAAGAGGCATACCGCTGTTGTGCAGTATGCCTCTGATTAAAAAAAGAGACAAAAAAACACACATTACGATCAAAGAAGATACGTAACCTGTGTTGGTTTTATTAATACTTTACCAAAGGAAAGGATTAAATAAAGAACCTTTTCGGACAGGTTACATTATGATATTCATTTTTTACAACCATTTGATTCGATCCATTCATGTTCATTTTGTAACCCTCCTTTTCCTTTTTTTTCTTCCTCTGTTAGATTATCACCAGTTTATTCCAAAGTCAATTCCCATTTTTCAGAATGTTTCAGCCCAGACAGCGGTCCCATAGGCAATTATTTCAGAGGCCCCCTGCATAACAGAACAGGTTTCAAGTCTCATCGCAATGATGGCATTTGCACCCATTTCCTCGGCTTCAATAATCATTCTTTCAATCGCTTTTTGCCTTGCCTCATTTAACATATCTGTATACTCTTTGATTTCGCCGCCAACAATTGTTTTTAATCCTGCCATTAAATCCTTGCCAATATGCTTAGACTGCACGGTGCTTCCCTTTACCAACCCCAATAATTCCTTTATTTCCCATCCAGGTAATGTATCCGTTGTTACAACCATCATCCTGATCACCCCTATCATATTTATATTTTTATTCACCTTCGTCACTAGATATTTTCATCATACATCCAGAAAAATAAAAATAAAAGGTACGGATTGTTCCGCACCTTTGTTTAAAATCCCCAGCCATTTCCTTCCCGGTTATTCCATTTCCTTTTCCACTTTTCCATTTGTTGATTCCATTTTTCTTCCCACTTATTCACGTCATTATTAAACTGCCAGAAAAATTTATTTTCTTCCCGTTTTCTCTCATCAATATAAGTAGAGATATGCGGGACATGAAAACTTTCTGCAGGTGAATTTTTTAGGGCGTCTTTCATGACTTCATGGAAAACAATCGCTGCACCCGTACCGCTTGTTGTAGTTAAATAGTGGCTATTATCTGTTTTATCATAGCCAACCCAAATGGCACCCACGAGTTGTGGTGTGTAGCCTACAAACCATTGGTCCTTGACGCCCGAGATTCCTTTAAGCGGGACTTGAGTGGAACCTGTTTTACCGGCAACTTCTCTTCCCAGTATTTGTGCACCCCCTCCTGAACCTTGTTCCACGACACCTAGAAGCATCGTTGTCATCTGGTCTGTGACCGATTTGGTTGTCACTCTTATCTTTATTTCTTGCCATTGGCCAACAACTTTCCCATCAGCATTAACGATTTTTTTAATGACATGTATTTTTTCCCGATATCCTTTATTGGCAAAAGCCGTATAGGCTTCGGCCATATTCATTGGGGAAACCCCTCTTTCCAATCCCCCAAGAGCGATGGCAAGACTGCGGTCATTTTTTTCTAGTGGGAGGCCAAACCTTTTAATTGAATCAATTCCCTTATCAATTCCGATTTCATTTAATAACCAAACTGCTGGGACATTTTTTGAGTCTTTAACCGCATCATACATCGGTACCTCACCGGCATATTTGAAATCATAATTCTTTGGCTCATAATCACCGAACTTCATTGGTTCATCTTTCAACATATCTGTGACCTTCCAGCCTTCTTCAAGTGCCGGGGTATAAACCGCAATTGGTTTAATTGAAGAACCGGGCTGTGCCTTTAATTGGGAGGCACGGTTATAGCCCCGAAATGTATGTTCCCCTCTTCCGCCAACTAGAGCCCGGACCCCGCCCGTCTTCGGGTCGACTAAAACACCTCCGCTTTGCAAGAGAGGATCATGACCATTCGGAAATAAAGCATCATTTTGATAGGCTTTTTCCATTGCCATTTGCATAGCTGGGTCAAGTTCTGTATAAATTTGATATCCTTCTGTTAATAATTCATCCTGTGAGAGGCCATAAACCTTAATTGCTTCATCTACTACCTGATCCACATAGTAAGGATATTTTCCTCGAAAAGGATCGCTGCCCTTATCATTCAAAACAACCTTTTCTGTTTTCGCTTGCACAAATTGGCGATTCGAAAGATATCCCTGTTTTTTCATTTCATATAAAACAAGATTTCGTCTTTTTTTTGCTTTTTCCATGTGCTCATAGGGGTTTAATGCAGAAGGGGCCCGAATTAATCCCGCAAGTAAGGCCGACTCGCTGATGGTAAGGTCCTTTACATTCTTAGCAAAATATTTAGCCGCTGCCTGTTTAATTCCCCACGCTCCATCTCCAAAATAAATTTTGTTTAAGTACATTTGAAGGATTTCCTGTTTGGAATATTCTCTCTCAATCTTAAGTGCTAAGAAAACTTCCTCTATTTTTCGCTTTAATGTTTTTTGTGAGGTGAGTAACGTATTTTTTGTTAATTGCTGTGTGATGGTACTGCCGCCTTCTACTAGCCCGCCCGCTTTTAAATCACGGACCAATGCCCTAGAAGTACCGATAAAATCAACGCCATGATGCTGATAGAATCGATGGTCCTCTATGGCCACTACCGCGTTTTTCATCGATTCGGGAATTTGCTTAATCGAAATCCCTTCATTTTTATTGGCCGATATTTTACTTGCTACCTGGTTATTTTGATCAAAAAAAACAGTTGGTTGAGGAAGTTCATCCTTCAGTGCCGATATATCAACATCCTTTGCATAAAAATGTAAAAGTCCAAAAAAACCAAGGACAATCGTAGAAACTGATAAAACTGTCACTTGGCTCATATGCCATCTCTTCCAATTTTTCCAAATATCATGAATTTTCATTATGGGCTCCTTGATATAAAAAATACCAAAATAGGCATCAGTTTCTTTTACCCAGATAGTAAGAAAATTACTCATTGAATTAAAAAAGACGGGGGGATCCCGTCTTTAAACTTGTCTTATTCATCGTTTTTTGTTAATTCCTTAAAACGTTTTCTTGAGAGCTTTTCATCAAAACTGCTAAAGATTCGATAATTCTTTGAATCCAATATTCGAAAGTGCTTACTAAGAATATTTTGCTGCAGAATAAATTCATTTTTCTTTGTAACGACCCGCCACCAAATACGGCCGCCTAAAGTTTTCATTTTTCGGTAATCAATTCCTTCTCGCGCTACCGTCTCAAGAACCTCAAGCGGTTCGTTCCCGAATAAAAATTGAACTGTTTCCGTTTCCCTAAATAGTGCGCAGATGGCTACTACTGTTGACCAGTTGGCTAGAACTCTTCCTTTTTCAATTTGTACAAGTGTTTTCTTGGACACACCAATTATTTCAGCCATTTTGTCCTGAGTATACCCCGCTTCCGTACGGATCAAACGGAGTTTTTCAGAAACTAGTTTTATAATATCTTCCCTGGTCACTTGAAACCCTTCCTTCGGTGGATTCTAGTGTAATTTTACACAAGATTTCTTACTTTTAAAAGTAAAAAACTGCTATCATTTTTCCATAGCAGTTTTTTAAAATTTATTTAACTTCCGGAGGGATTCCGCATCCACTTGAACACGATTTTCGAAGATCACATACGGCGCATTTTCCCTTTTTCGATTTATTGATAAATTTGACTAACGCCCAAGAGGCATATCCAAATATTGCTACACCAATGACGATACTGGCAATCATATTTTCCACCCCTACATAAGTTTATACAAGTCCGAATAACTTTCCACCCTGATAAACGATGATCGCTAACACATAGGCAATGGTTAAGGCATAAACCATTGAGAAAGCCGTCCATTTCTTAGAGCCTGTTTCTTTAAAGATTGTAGCGACAGTTGCTAAACATGGAATATACAACAGGATAAACACCATAAAACTAAAAGCGGAGAGCGGCGTGAAATAATTTGCTAACAATCCTTGTAAGGTAGCATTTTCAGGAACAAAATAGATAATATTCATGGTTGAGATAATCGCTTCTTTTGCCAGGAATCCTGTAATTAACGATGCAGCCGCCTGCCATGTTCCAAATCCAAGTGGACTTAATATGGGAGCAATGACATTTCCGATTGCCGCTAAAAAACTATCATCCATATCGACCTTTAATCCGCTTGGACCTGCATAAGATAAAAGCCAAATAAAAACAGAACCTGCAAAAATAAACGTACCTGCTTTCCGAACAAATCCCTTTCCTTTATCCCAAGTACTCCTCCATAAGGATTGAAATTGAGGAAGCCGATAAGGCGGAAGCTCTATAACGAATAACGAAGTTTCCGATTTTAATATCGTTGAAGAAAACAGCTTCGCTAAAATTAGTGCCACGACAATCCCAAGAACATAGAGGCTAAGAACAATCAATGCCTTATTCCCAACAAAAAAGCCGCCAACAAATAACGCATAAACAGGTAACCGTGCAGAGCAGGACATTAACGGTGTCAGTAAAATCGTTAATAGTCTCTCTCTTGGTGTTTCAATCGTTCTCGCTGCCATAATTCCCGGTACATTGCAGCCAAATCCAATCATCATCGGGATAAAAGCTTTACCGTTTAATCCAACAGACTCCATAATCCGATCCATAACCAGGGCAACACGCGCCATATACCCGGAGTCTTCCAACAAAGATATAAAGAAAAATAATATAAAAATTTGCGGAACAAACACAAGAACTCCGCCAACACCGGCCACTAACCCTTGCAAAATCAAATCCTGAATAAAAGTGGATGCATGAATAAGGTTTAATACCCTTTCAATTCCGACCGTAACCGGTCCTGTTATCAAGGCATCCAGCCCATCCGATAAAGGTGTACCGAGCCAATCAAACGTCAACATAAACATGCAGTACATAAGCAGTAAAAAGATTGGCATTCCTAAAAAACGATTGGTGACAATCATATCAATTTTCTCGGAAAGTGGAACATGTGCCTCATTTTTATTAACAGAAGACGAAATAATTTTCTCAATTACTTCTTTTCTTTTTAAATAAATATAGTTTGGAAGTGATTTTACATCGAGATCTTGTAGAAGCTGTGTTTCCACATTCGCCAAAATCTCCTGCAGCCTTTTTGGACTAACTAGTTGTGATAAATAGGTTGTTATATATTCATTTCCTTCCAACCATTGCAAAGCAAGCCATCGTGGTGAATGTTCTGTTTTACCTGTAATTTCAGCAGTCAGCTCATGTATAGCTGTTTCAATTACCTTACCGTAAAAAACTAGATTTTTTTGGGGTGGATGGACGGATTCTGTTCCAATCACTTCAACCAGACGGTCGCACCCCTTCCCACTTCTTGCTACTACAGGAACAACAGGTACTCCGAGAATTTCTGAAAGCTTGTGTACGTCTATTTGGATGCCGCGATTTTTTGCAACATCAATCATATTTAGACCAATAAGTGCAGGTTTTTCAAATTCAAGCAATTGAAGCGTTAGATGTAAATTCCGATCTAATTGTGAGGCATCTAAAATATTAAGCAAACGATCCACTGGTTCGTTTAGAAAGAATGAGGTAACTACCCCTTCATCCTTTGAGAGAGGATTTAATGTATAAACACCAGGTAAATCTATTAATCTGCCAATATTATTTTTAAAAACCCCTACTTTTTTTTCAACCGTTACACCGCTCCAGTTCCCTACATACTCATAGGATCCTGTTAGATTATTAAACAATGAAGTTTTCCCCGTATTGGGGTTACCAATAAGAGCGATTTCCATTATAATTTTTCCACCTCAATCTGATTGGCTTCCTTGCGGCGAATCCCAATACACTGTCCGCAGGATTCAATCATTATAGGTCCTCCGAACGGCATTACGCATTTGACACAAACTTCAGAGCCTTCTGTAATGCCTAAGTCAAGCAAGCGTCTTTGAACAAGGTGACCAACATGTGATACATCAATAATTTTTCCTCTATCCCCTGCTTTTAACAAACTAAACATGTTTATCACCCTTTTATATATGTTAATTGAGAATGATTATCTTTATAGATAAGATTATTTTATCACTAAAATCAGCCTATCTGCATTAAAAAAATGTGACAATAGTTTGAAAAAAATTTTCAATCTTTTTCAAAAAGGAGTTTTCCCCTTAATCAGCGAATTAGTTGGTATTAAGACCTTAGGGGGAAAGTTTAGCATGTTATCTGAAGTAAAGTCAGATCTACTCGCTTTTTTTGTTAAAAACAAAGATTGTTTGATAGAAGAATGGGAAAAGTTAATTATTATTTCAAATGGGGACCCCTATAAGATGAAGATTCGTGCGAATGGGGAAGCACTGTTTAATGTAATTATTAATATAAACGAACTGACTGAAGAAGAGCTTATCGAAAAAATTCATAAGCTGGCCATTGAAGTTTCCGAGGAAAGAGTAAATGCAGATGTCAACATTGGAGATTTTGTCTACAATGTGAACCTTGGCAGGTCGGTTTTGTATAGTTATTTAGGAAAGACAGGCTTGGAATGGCCGGATTTACAGGAATCCATAAATAAAATCAATTTTTGCTTCGATAAGTTTATTTTCTTTGCCGCTTCCCATTATTCAGAGGCAAAAAATCAAATTATCGAAGAAAAGACAAGGTTTATTGATTCCACCCACCAAGACCGTTTGACCCTCCTTGGACAAATGACATCCAGCTTTATTCACGAATTTCGAAACCCGCTTACATCCATTCAAGGGTTTATTCAATTATTAAAGGCTGATTTTCCAAATATGCGTTATTTAGATATTATCTCCAGCGAGTTAGATCAGCTTAATTTCCGGATTTCCCAATTCCTTCTTTTATCGAAAAAGGAGATTATCGGGAAAGATAAGGAATATTTTAAGCTAAATAAATTAATTGAAGATGTTTTAAATTTTCTTTATCCAAGTATTCTTGACAGTAAAGTCAAAATTAAAAATGATTTACGTGAGGATTTAACCTTAATTGGATATTCGGATGAAATTAGGCAGGTATTCATCAATATTATCTTTAATGCGATTGATGTCCTCAATCATCATCGTCATTCTCAGCCAACGATTTCAATCAGTAGTTCAGTAGAAGATCAACAGTTTGTTAAAGTGACCATCTCCAATAACGGGCCCATGATACCGGCTGAACTGCAAAAGACCATTTTTGAACCTTTCTTTACCACTAAAACGCTTGGAACAGGACTTGGCCTATTTGTATGTAAGGAAATCATTGAGAAACATAAAGGAAACCTGGCTTGTTATTCCTCACCTGAAATAACCACCTTTTCCATTACCTTGCCTATTAATGTAGAAAATTAAATATACAAGTTTGTTAAATCCCAGTTTGTGCACTGGGATTTTTTTATATCCCAAATTTTCTTTCCTGCATATGATGTACTAAAAAATCAGGAGAAGAAGACATGTTTACATTAAAGGTAGATCATGAAATTGAGCTTCAATTATTTCAGCCTCATCATTCATTAAAGCTGTTTCAGTTAGTGGAAGAAAACCGAGAACATTTAAGGGAATGGCTGCCGTGGGTGGATAGCATGACATCTCCCTTTCAATTTGAACAAATCATCCCCATCTGGCTCCAGCAATTTGCTGAAAATAATGGCCTATATGCCGGAATTCTCTATAAGGGTGAACTGGTTGGCTCTATTGGTCTACAGCAAATCGATTGGCATAATCGTTTTACAAGTATTGGTTATTATTTATCTAAAAACGCAGAAGGATATGGTATCATTACTCGCACAGTCCGTGCAATCTTAAATTATGCCTTTTTTCAATTAGGTTTAAATCGGGTTGAAATCCGCTGCGGCATAAAAAACACAAAAAGCCGCGCGATTCCTGAAAGACTTGGATTCGTAAAAGAAGGAATCATCAGAGATGGAGAGCAATTATACGGACGTTTCCATGATCTCTTTGTTTATAGTAAGCTTGCCCGTGAATGGGCGGGATAACTTTGACAAACAGCTGTCAAAATGGCAGTTGTTCTTTTATTTGCCCTTAAAACCTTTTTTTGAAATAATATAGATAAGGTTTCTTGACCATTGTCAAGTAGAAAATGTAATTAGAGGATATAATGTATACACAGAGTAAATTGTAAGTGAGGTGGCTGCCTTACCAATGTAAGGTGTTCAATGGTTTGGATAAATGTATTAATTATAGCAATGCTCATTGCTTTCACAGCATTTTTTGTTTCTTCGGAATTTGCCATGATTAATGTTCGGACTACAAGAATCGATCAATTGATTTCTGAGGGAAAAAAAGAAGCAGAACTTGCCAAAAAAGTGATTACAAATTTGGATGGATATTTATCTGCAACCCAAGTTGGAATCACCATCACATCATTAATCTTAGGCTGGCTGGGGGAGCCAACCATTCGAAAAATTTTAGATCCCATTTTTGATCAGATTGAATTACCTTTTTCCTTTAAACAGGTCATATCTTTTATTATCGCCTTTCTCATCATTACTTTTTTTAATGTAGTAATTGGTGAATTGGCACCAAAAACAATTGCCATTCAAAAATCAGAAGATATTATCTTACTTTTTGCCCCCCTTCTCATTTGGTTTTACCGGCTGATGTATCCTTTTATTTGGATTCTAAATCGTTCCGCACGTTTGGTAAGCGGACTCTTTGGGATAAAACCTGTATCTGAGAATGACATGGTACTTTCGGAAGAGGAACTACGGATGATTCTTTCACAGAGCTATGAAAGCGGTGAAATTAATCAGTCGGAATATCGGTATGTTAATAAAATTTTTGAATTTGACAATCGAATTGCGAAAGAAATCATGGTTCCGCGAACAGAGATTATCGCACTGTCAAAGGATGCAACCATGAAAGAGATTATTGAGACAGTAAGGGAAGAAAAATATACCCGATATCCCGTAATTGACGGAGATAAGGACAATATCTACGGGATTGTGAATATTAAAGAGGTTTTGGTGGATTGCATCCAACAAAAATGCAATGAACAGGAACCCTTAAAGACCTATTTAAAACCCGTTATTCATGTGATTGAAACCATTCCCATCCAAGAATTATTAGTGAAACTGCAAAAAAGTCAATCCCACATGGCGATTTTATCGGATGAATATGGAGGAACAGCAGGCATTGTGACGGTTGAAGATATCCTTGAAGAAATTGTTGGAGAGATTCGTGATGAATTCGATATCGATGAACTTCCTTTGGTCCAGAAAAAAGCCGAAGACCATTTTATTTTAGATGGAAAGGTTCTTATTAGTGAAGTAAATGATTTATTAGGGACAACGCTTGAAGAAGAGGATGTTGATACCATCGGCGGCTGGTTTTTAACCCAAAAGTTTGATGTACATAAAGGAGATTCCATTGAAAAGGATGGATTCATTTTCAAAATAAATGAAATCGAGGGTCATCATATCCTTTATATTGATGTAACAAAGACAAAAGCGCCTTCTGAATAGGAGGCGTAATCGTCATGTAAATTATTTGAATATTTCGATTTAACTGTTCATATATTCTACACTTTACCATAAAATGATAATATCAACCCGTTTTGCAACCGAAACGTTTGACTGTATGGTTTAATTTATTTATAATTATTGTTAATTTTAAAATAATTGAGGTGGTATGATGGGGCTGTCTATCGTATCGGGGAACTAGCTGAAAGAGCGAATGTATCTAAAAGAACCATTGACTATTATACATCGATTGGCCTTTTAAGTGCTCAACGTTCTAAATCCAATTACCGTATATATACCGAAGATTCATTACAGGATTTACAGTTTATCGAGGAATGTAAGAGTTTGCATTTTCCATTAGACGAGATTAGAAGAAAGCTAGATATTAAGAAAGAGAAAATCATTGATTCAGAAGTTGAGAAATACCTTAAGTCCGTCACACAGCAAATGAAACAACTTCACAATGATTTATTTGACCTTCTTCCCCTCTTGGAAAAATTGGATGACGGACAAAGAGAAAAATTAACCAATAATCTTAGTTTATTAAGAACAACATTATTGAAATCTCTTTTGAATGTAACAAATTAATTTTTGTATAAAATTGGGAGGTGACTCCTTACTCGTCTAAAAACGAGCTAAGGGAATTTATTTGGACATATTTAACTTGGTTATTATAGCCATTTTAATTGCTTTGACAGCTTTTTTTGTAGCTTCGGAGTTTGCGATTGTTAAAATTCGAAGCACAAGAATCGATCAGTTGATAGAAGAAGGTAATTCAAGGGCAATTTCAGCCAAAAAGGTAATATCAAATCTTGATGAATATTTATCAGCATGCCAATTGGGTATTACCATTACCGCCCTCGGTTTAGGATGGCTTGGTGAATCAACGATTGAAAGAATACTGCGCCCATTATTCCTTGGATTGCATGTTCCTGAAAGCGTCACCCATGTACTGTCAATCGGTATTGCATTTGCAGCCATTACCTTTTTACATGTTGTAATCGGAGAGCTTGCACCGAAAACATTAGCGATTCAAAAAGCTGAAATGATTACGCTGGTTACATCACGTCCGCTTATCCTGTTTTATAAGGTGATGTTTCCTGTCATTTGGGCCTTAAATGGATCAGCTCGAGTAACAGCCCGCCTTTTCGGTTTAAAACCTGTCTCTGAAACTGAGATTGCTCACACGGAGGAAGAGCTCCGAATTATCTTATCTGAAAGCTACAAAAGTGGTGAAATTAACCAATCTGAGTTTAAGTATGTAAATAAAATTTTTGAATTTGATAATCGGATTGCAAAGGAAATTATGGTTCCGAGGACTGAAATTGTTTCTTTGTCCAAGGACGATACTTTAGAAACGTTTCTACAGGTCTTACGGGAAGAAAAATTCACCAGGTATCCAATTATTGATGGGGATAAAGACCATATTATAGGACTTGTGAATATTAAAGAAATGACAACAGATTTGATTGGAAACGAAAAACCTTCCTCTCAAACATTGGAACACTTTATTCGTCCGATCATTCGAGTAATCGAGACCATTCCTATTCATGATTTACTTGTAAAAATGCAAAAAGATCGGATGCATATGGCCATTCTTATGGATGAATACGGTGGAACCTCCGGACTTGTGACCGTTGAAGATATCCTTGAAGAAATTGTTGGCGAAATACGCGATGAAACAGATATGGACGAAATTCCGATGATCCGTAAAATTAATGAGAATCATTATATTATAGATTCAAAGGTGTTAGTCAGCGAGGTAAATGACTTGCTAGGTGTCGAAATTGTAGATGAAGATGTAGATACCATCGGCGGCTGGATTCTCACTGAAAACTACGATGCAAAAGAAGGCGACATCGTCCTTCATGAATCCTATACCTTTAAAATTCTTGATATGGAAGAACACCATATTAAATATGTTGAAGTAACGAAAAATGCGAGTGAAGGCGAACAAACTGTTCAAAAAATCGCATTATCCAAATCTGAGGTACTATCTTAGAAAACCTGCAAAACAGACCATAGTTCAAATGGTCTGTTTTTTTGTTTATGTGTATTCGACTAGTCCCCCTTTTTGAACTCAAGCATATTCTACTCATAAGGAGGGGATGAAAATGAAGGATTTAGCAATTTTATTTTTAGTTTCTATTTTAGCTGGTTATGCGTTGGTTCATTTACCGGCAGTATCATTCTTAGCTGGCCTTACACCATTCTTCGATATCGTTGGTGCACTTGCTATGCTGGTATTTGCTCTCGCAATCCTATATTTAGGTGTAAAAGCATTATTTAAAAGAATGTAACCGAATACACCAAACAGACAGGAAAAAGATCAGATTATCTGCAATCTGATCTTTTTCAATTATTTTTCTTTTAACATAATAATTTCTTCCTCAGCTTTCGCAATTTTAATCAAATGCGAATCCAGCCGGCGGTTAATGTAATGAATTTCTTCCGTGTTTTCCTGCTTTTTCTCCACTTTTTCTAATACTGTACCTTGTAACTCTTCGATGCGCTGAAGCGAGTCCTTTATATCTGAAAGGTCAATTTGGTTTACCGCTACCCGATGTTCAATGCTGTCTACCTTTTCTAATCTTGATAGTCTCTGTTCAATATTTTCTAAGGTTGTATTAAATGTATGGATTAATGTTTTAATATCATTCATGTTTTCCGTTAATTTCTCAAGCTTTTGTTCCATTGTCAAAAACCCCTTTTATTAAAGTAACCCCATTTTATCATCATTTTTACTATTAATATGTTACAATAACAGCAACAATCAACACTGTTAAATTTTCCAAACCCTTAGTACATATCCCCCGCATCCACATTGGTCAATAAATTTTATTTTCACTTTATTGGAGTACACCTTTTCTAGTAGGGGCTGCAAATAATCAACAGGGTTCCCGAACGCTTCTGACGTAACAAGATTAACAAAACAGCCCTCCTTTGTATCCTCCACTGCCTGTAAGGCATCTTTAAGAATCAAATCAATATCCTCCTCATATTCATCATGCTCAAGGTCCTTCGTCCAATCTTTATCCATATTCAAAACCTCCATTGAAAAAAATTGATATCTTATTTTAATTAAAACAGTTATTTAAAACAGAGTTGTTGCTCTATTTCACATATTTGAACTTTTTAAAACAAAAATTTGAACATTTTTTAAAAAATATCCAGTTAAACAATGTACGTGCCTAATATCACAGGCAATATTCAAAAAAAATTATATTCTTTCAATAGAGGTTAAAAAATTGGATCTACAAACTAAGAAAAGGTTGGTGCAAAAATATGTTCATAACAATTGATGAAAAAGCTGCCTCTTGGTTTACTAAGGAATTCGAGATGAACAAACCATTCAGTATTCGGATGTTTCCTCAATATGCCGGCTTTGGTCAGAAGCATAAAGGATATAGCCTTGCCTTTTCAGCTGAAATACCGGCAAATGCAGGATATTCAAAAGAGGTTAATGGGATTACTTTTTTTATCGAAGGAAATGACGTTTGGTTTTTTGAAGATACTCAGACCCTTTTATCAGTAGATGACCGTCTAGAAGAACTGCAAGTAAGCTTCAGAGAACAGAACAATTTGATGGTGAATTAATCTTCTTATAGAAAAGGTATCCATGAATTTTCACGGATACCTTTTGTTTAAACTAATTAGTGTTTTCATCAAATTTATAGCCCACACCCCAAATGGTGTGAATAAACGGCTGTTCCTCTGTGCCAATTTTCTTTCTTAATCGTTTCACATGAACATCCACCGTACGTTCATCCCCATAATATTGATAACCCCAGACTTTATCTAATAATTGTTCACGCGAAAAAACCTGGCGGGGATTTTGGATAAAGAAAAATAATAAATCAAATTCTTTCGGTGTTAGACTTGTAACTTTTTCGCCATTTAAGATTGCTTCCCTTGTTTCCTTACTTATCTTGAAATGTTCTGTTTCTAGGTACGGACTTTCATGGATGCTAATATCCTGTTTGAACCTTCTAGAGACTGCTTTTATTCTTGCCATTAAGGTAAGCGGACTAAAAGGTTTGGTAACATAATCATCAGCCCCCATTTCCAATCCCAATACCTGATCGGATTCTGTATCCTTTGCCGTTAAAAGGATGATCGGGACATTGCTTACCTCTCTAATTTTCTTGCAAAGACTTACCCCATCCATTCCAGGGAGCATCCAATCAAGAATGAGTAAATCCCAATCGCCTGCGCGGAAGCGGTCGTACCCTTCCAGACCATTATGTACAAATTCCCCTTTATAGCCTTCCTTCATAAAAAACATCTCAATCATACTGCATACACTCTCGTTATCTTCTACCACTAGTATCTTCATTTGAGATCACCTGCCTTAAAAAAATCGCTTATATCCAATTTACTGAAAAAATCATTTGAAGGCTATAACAATTTTTAAACTATAATATACTATAGAGGGGTGATAAGATGAAATTATTAATCTTTATTGTTGGAATCCTTATATTTATCGGGATTATTGGATTTATTAAGAGTTTGACCGGCAAAAAACAGGCGAAAACTCTAAGAGATAATGATATTACCCAATTCCCATCTATTGATGTAACGCTTGAGGAAATCCGTCAGGCTGTGAGAAAGTTTTCTGATCAATTACCGAAAGGTGTTTACCGGACCATACTTGTTCGTGATGACCACAGTATCGATCATAAACACATCGCCCCTATTTTGGGAGGAACTCCTTCAAGAAATGTTTATATGTCCAAGGAAACCTATGATTTATTTGAAGAAAGCGAAAAACATATCCCACCAGTGATGGATCTTGTTCAAAAAGCTGTTGATCAATATGTAAAAGAACATAAAGAATATCCAATGCTAAAGTTTGACGCTGAGCGGCGGGTTAATTATTATCAATTACTTGAGCACCACTATCTGAAAGAGATTCCGGACATACAATTCTATATCACGAAACTGGACGGCTTGATTACACATGTAAAACCGGAATCAGGCAGCTCCTCTTAATAATAAGAGGAGTTTTTCGGCTTTTTATGCTTGAAAATTGCATTTTATAGCTTTATTGAGATAATAGCTTTAGAAGACAATATTTAGGTTAAAGATGAAGGAGTTATAAAATGTTCACACGCAAGAAAAAATCACAGCGGTTAGCAACCATATCACTTATTATAATGGCAGTTGGTTTTGTGGCGACCATTCCATTACAATCTTCGATTTGGGGCATGCTGCTCCAAGGCGGCTTCGAAGCGGGATTAGTGGGCGGTCTTGCCGACTGGTTTGCTGTTACCGCCCTTTTTCGGCACCCATTAGGGATTCCGATCCCACATACAGCATTACTGCCGAAAAACAGGAAAAGAATTATCGCCGCAATAATCTCCATGCTTGAAAATGACTGGCTGACAAAGGAAAGTATTCGTAAAAAAGTTGCCGTCATTCCCTTCATGGAAAAACTAGTAGGCATTGCCGAAAGAGAACTGGAAACAGCTCCAGCTCGAAAGAATATCATTAATGGGATTCACTATTTAATTGAAAAAGTGAAGGTCGAAAAAATAGCGCCTCTGGTGGAAAAAGAAGTTAAACTGCTGATAAACCGTTTGGATATGGGAGTCTACCTTCCGGTTATCATCGATGAATTAACAAAACGAAAATATGATGAAAAAGCTCTTGATTATATTTTAAATGAAGTTGATGAATGGGCCGGAAAAGATACCACAAAGGACCGCTTGGGGAGAATGGCAGTTGAGGCAATCGAAAATATTAAAGCTGATGGTTTTATGCAATTTGCATTAAAGTCGTTTAGTAATCTGGTTAATGAAGAAAAGTTGGGTAATATCATTCAAAACCTTATTCAAAAAGGCGTAGATAGTTTTCGGGATCCTTATAATCAAAATCGAGTCACACTCCTAATGTCATTAAACGATAAACTGCAAAATATCAAAAGCGATGAAAATTTGATAGCTGAACTAAATAATTTAAAGGAAAAACTAGTATCGGGATGGGAGCCGGAAGAAAAGATTGTTTCTTTTCTTCAACAATTTAAGCAAAAGGCAATCGATTTTATTCATGACCCCAGCTTTTTTAATACGTACCTTTTACCGTTTATAACCCATTTATTAAATGATTTTAAATCAAATCAAGAAAAAATCGAACAAGCAGAAAACTGGATTAGGAAACAAATTTCCATCTTCGTTGATAAAAATCATTCAAAAATCGGGAAACTAGTTGAAGAAAACCTTGAAAAATTAGATGATAAAACGCTGATTAACATGATTGAAACAAATGTAGGTAAAGATCTGCAATGGATTCGCGTAAATGGAGCGGTTTGCGGATTCTTAATTGGGCTTATTTTAGTTAGCTTGAGAATGCTTTTTTAATTTGAAATGCTGCCTTGAACCAAAAGGCAGCTTTTTTATTTGGGGATAAATTTTACCTATAAAAAAATCAATTTTGTCCATGACATTTGTCAGTTCTTTTTCGAATTTTTAAGTCATATTTACTACTGTAGTCATTATTTTTAAGTAAAAAGGGGGATGAAGAATGGGGATTAAGTTTATCAAAATCTCTGTTGTGTATTTTGTCATTGGGGTTTGCATTGGAATGTATATGTCCATGACGGAAAAGTTTGACTTCACACCTGTTCACGTCCACATTAATTTACTCGGATGGATGTCAATGGCATTAGCGGGTCTTATTTATGTTGCCTTTCCAGCTGCAGCAGAAACGACATTGGCAAAAGTCCACTTTTGGCTTCA
Source organism: Neobacillus sp. GCM10027624 (assembly GCF_042675345.1). Lineage (NCBI taxonomy): Bacteria > Bacillati > Bacillota > Bacilli > Caryophanales > Bacillaceae > Neobacillus > Neobacillus sp. GCM10027624. Next base: position 108,619 of record NZ_JBHTHD010000019.1, on the reverse strand, counting down.
TAATATCAGCCTGCCGATTATGATGATTGGTCTTGCCTTCTTGGTTTCGGGCACAACAGCAGCGGCTCCTGCAGTAGCAACCGGGGGTACGTTAATGGTATTAGGGATTATCCTCTTCGCCATCAATATTTTAAAAAATCTTAGAAAGTAATAATGAACTAATTTAATTTTCCTGATTATAAAAAAGGGCTCCGGTTCCAATTTACCGGCAGCCCTTTTGAAATTTTATTTTTCCACTGTAAATTTTTGATTTGGCATGGTATGCATATCTCTTGCCGTTACATGAGCGGTAACATAGTATTGTCCCTCGTCCTTGAAGGTTTTTGTAATCGAGTAGATCCCTTTCCCTTCATTACTGGCCTTAATCATCTCATGTTTGTCCTGACCTGACTTCCAAATTTCAAATTTTACTTCATCCGCATCTGATACTTTATCTTTCCCTTGTGTGACAACCGCTTCTATTTTTGCTTTTTCATTTGTAGTTATATTTTCCGGAACAAACTTGATAGCAACCTCTACCACCTGCGGTGGCTCGTTACTGTTATTGGTATTAGACCCACTTTGATTCGAACAGCCCGCAAGCAGCCCTAATAATAGTGCTAATCCAATGATTATTTTTTTCATGATAATCTCCCTTTTAAAACATTTTGCCTATCTCACTAAAAGCTTACCACTATTTCGGTATGAAACAAAACGATTTATCTCACTTTAATTGAACCTATTATATATAGCATGGATAAACAACCGCAGAGTGCCAAACCTACGCTTACTTTACATTTCCTTCGGCATAGATTTTTCTAATGCTAATTTTAAAAAATCAATATATATTAGAACCTCTTCTGACAAAAACACATTTTTTCGTTTCACCAAGCCCACTTGAATCAGATTGCCTCCTTCCAAAGGAATAGAGATAATATTGGAGTTCATGTAATTATTCACGATAAAGCCTGTTCCTAAATTGTAGCTATCTGTATTTGATAGGAGATTATTCATTGCCCCTCTATCCTTGAGATAGACTAGTTTCCCGATATTGTCTACATTCAGGGCTTCTTCAGCAAAATGTAGCAACATATCGTCCTGCTGATAGGTCAGAAAAGGATAGTCCCTTAACTGTTCCAAGGTAATGCTTTTGAGATGAGCCAGAGGGTGCTCTTTTCGTAGAAACACATGCTGTTTCAATGAAGCAAGGGGAGTAAACGTAAGTAACTTTGAGGTAAAATAACGCTCAAAAAAATGTTTATTTAATTCGGTCAGAGATAAGATTCCAAGAATACTCCTGCTTGCATACACATCATCAATCACATCAGTTGTCTTACCCTCTCGAATCGCCAGCTCATAATTCCGCTCGGCAAAATAATCCATTAAATTTGCAACAGCCTCTATAGCGAAACCATAATGTTGAGATGAAATAGAAAACTTTGTTAAGTTTATTGTTTTCTCTTTGTTAAAATGATGGACAACAGACTCCATTTGTTCGAGAAGCTTTTTTGCGTAAAATAATAACTCTGTGCCCTCTTTTGTGAAGACAACGCCTTTATTCGTTCTATCAAGAATGGTAATCCCTAACTCTGTTTCGAGTTCACGCACTGCTTTGCTGATACTCGGCTGTGTTACGAAAAGTGCAGAAGCAGCTTGACTAATAGAATTATGCTTGGCAATCTCCACAATGTATCGAAGTTGTTGGGGTGACATGTACTCACCTTACCTTAACTGATTTTGTTGGATCTTTTGCTATAACTTTATCCTATAGCAAACGGTTAAAAAGTTCAATTTTACGTTTTGCATGGAACAATCTAAAATCAGATATAGGAAGAAAAATTTATTTTGAAAGGAAGAAAAAAATTGATCAGAGAAGCAACTCAAAAAGATTTGGTGGACATTTTACATATCTATAATGATGCCATTCTCAATACTACTGCTGTTTACTCATATAAACCCCAAACGCTTGAAAGCAGGCAAATTTGGTTTGAACAAAAGATGGATGAGGGTTTTCCAATATTAGTATGTGAACAAGAAAATAAAGTGGTTGGATTTGCGACATTCGGTCCTTTTAGAGCATGGCCCGCTTATAAATATTCAATTGAACATTCTGTTTATGTTGATAAGGAATACAGAAAAAAAGGAATTGGGACCTCTTTAATGGAAGAATTAATCGCTATTGCCAAGGAAAGAGAGTATATGACCTTAATTGCTGGAATTGATGCGGCGAATGAAAAAAGCATTGCCATGCATAAAAACTTTGGCTTTGTTCATTCTGGTACAATAAGAAAGGCAGGTTTTAAATTCAATAGATGGCTTGACTTAGCTTTTTATCAATTAGAACTTAACGGACCTAAAGATCCTGTGGAAGAATAAGAAAATATGCTTTGCGAAAAGTAAAAGTTAGGTCAATACTGAAAACAAAAAAATGAGTAAAGACATGATTATGTTTTCCAGCAAGTAAAATAAGGATAAAAGCTATCTTTTCATTAAGGGAAAGATAGCTTTTATCTTGTGCTGAGTATATAAAATACGAATACTGCCCGTTGCTAGCATTGTATTTAGCATTAAATATCAAGTTTACGCGTCCCGATCCATTTCACCATTTCAGGGTCTTGATGTGAAAAGAACAAGCTTTGTTTCGTATCTAAGGTAGCAATTTTCTCCATATCATCTTGGCTTAATTCAAAGTCAAAGATATTGAAGTTTTCGATGATTCTTTCCTTACGAACAGACTTTGGAATCACAACCACGCCTCTTTGTGTTAACCAACGCAAAACCACCTGGGCAACGGATTTATTATGCTTTTCGGCTATTGATACTAGAATTTCGTTTTGGAACATGTTATTTTTTCCTTCAGCAAACGGTCCCCAAGACTCGATTTGAACATTATTCTCTTTCATCAATTTAGCACTTTCTATTTGTTGGTTGAAAGGATGCGTTTCAACCTGGTTTACAGCAGGAACAATTTCATTATGAATAATGAAATCGGTCAGACGATCCGGATAGAAATTGCTAACGCCAATTGCTTTAATCTTACCTTCGCGGTACAATTCCTCCATCGCATACCATGAACCGTAAACATCTCCAAATGGCTGATGAATTAAATACAAATCTAAATAATCCAATTGCAGTCTATCCAGTGATCTTTCGAATGCTTTCTTTGTCTTCTCATAACCAGTATCCTGAACCCAAAGTTTGGTTGTTATAAACAATTCCTCTCTTGGTACACCACTGCGCTTGATGGCTCTGCCGACTGCTTTTTCATTAAGATAAGAGGCAGCTGTGTCAATCAAACGATAGCCTGCCATAATCGCGTCATAAACCGCTTGTTCACATTCTTTTTCATCTTGAATTTGAAAAACACCAAAACCGAGTATCGGCATTTCAACACCATTGTTTAAAATAACTTTTTGCATAAAAAATTCCTCCTGTTTATTTTGAGTATCTTTTATTTATCCACTCTATTTGCGTATTCTGCCGGGTACCGCTCTCCTGAAATTTCAATCTTTGATAGTGCGCCGTTCAAATCATGTAGTTCTTCAGCTGTCAGCTCAACTTTTGCTGCGCCAAGATTTTCTTCCAGACGATCCAGTTTCCTTGTACCGGGAATCGGAACAATCCATGCCTTCTGAGCAAGTACCCATGCTAATGCGATTTGAGCCGGAGTTGCATTTTTACCCACTGCAATCTTCTTTATCAGTTCAACCAATATCTGATTAGCTTCGATATTTTCCGGTTTGAAGCGAGGAACAATACTGCGAAAATCGGAGCTAACGAATGTTGCATTTTTATCAATTTTTCCGGTAAGGAAGCCCTTGCCCAGAGGGCTAAACGGCACAAATCCGATTCCAAGTTCTTCAAGAGTAGGCAACAGTTGTTCTTCAGGTTTTCTCCACATCATGGAGTATTCACTTTGAATTGCAGTCAAAGGCTGAACCGCATGTGCGCGGCGAATCGTTTCCACACCTGCTTCAGAAAGCCCCCAATGTTTAAGCTTACCTTCCTTGATTAGGTCTTGTACAACGCCAGCTACTTCCTCAATCGGCACATTTGGATCAACCCGATGCTGATAGTAGAGATCAATGGTGTCAACTTTTAGGCGATTTAGCGAGCCTTCAACTGATTGCCGAATAGTTTCCGGCTTACTATCAAGCACCTGCTTGCCATTTTCCATTTGGATACCGAATTTAGTGGCAATGACCACTTTCCCTTTGAAAGGTTGAAGCGCTTCACCAACCAACTCCTCATTCACATATGGACCATAAACTTCTGCGGTGTCGAAGAAAGTAACACCTTGGTCAATTGCTGCATGAATCAGCGAAATCATCTCTTTCTTGTCCGATGCCGGACCATAACCATGACTCATTCCCATACAGCCAAGACCTATAGCAGAAACTTCTATGCCGCTATTTCCTAACATACGTTTTTGCATATTTTATCTTCCTTTCTTTTTTATTAAAGGTTGAAAATAAAGATGTGCAATAACTTGCATTCTCATTATGCAACATATGAAAATACGACTGGTATCACAATCCTGTCAAATGATTGCATAATCCTCTCACAACCATTTACGCAGAAAGTAAATTAGCCTTATAATGGGACCAACGGATGAAGAAAACAAAGGAGGATTTTATGTTTGAACAATTATATAGACAAAGAGTTGAACTCGCCAAAATCATAGAGATTCACACAGGACAGGACGGTACTCAAATGACTGCTATTCCGTCTTTATTTTTCTCCCGTTACTCTAATGAAACTGGACCAAATTACGGAGTTCACAAGCCTTCCCTATGCATTGTCGTTCAAGGGATGAAGGAGGTATTGCTTTCACAGGAGCGCTTCAGGTACGGTCCTGCCGATTACCTTGTTGCATCCGTTAATCTGCCAATTACCGGACAAGTTACGGAAGCCACTTCTGAAGTTCCTTATCTGGCTCTCAAACTTGAATTCACTCCGAGTGAAATATTGGAGGTGTTACGTGAATTCCTAATGAGAATTGAAAAGAAAGAAAATGCTAAACGAGGTATGTATGTCAGCAAAATAGAGCTTTTTTTGCTAGATGCAGTAACAAGATTAGCTCGTTTGCTAGATACTCCGAAAGATATCAAGGTACTTGCTCCTCTAATTAGGAAAGAAATCATTTATAGGGTTCTGCAAGGAGAACATGGAGGAATGTTAAAACAAATAGCAATAGAAGGAAGTTCCACAAATCAAATCAGTGACGTGATTCAACATATCATGAATAACTATGAAAAATCTTTTAAGATTGAGGAACTTGCGGAAATAGCAAATATGAGTGTTTCTTCACTACATCGGCACTTTAAAGAGGTAACCGCAATGAGCCCCATTCAATTCCAAAAACAACTGAGACTACAGGAAGCTCGAAGCCTGTTGTTATCCGAATCAGACGATGCAGCAGATGTTGCATTCCAGGTTGGCTATGAAAGTCCATCACAATTTAGCCGTGAATACTCGCGTATGTTTGGCTTACCACCTAAAGAAGACGTTAAGCGGTTGAGAGAGATCCAAGACAATACAATAAACTTGTGAATCCCCTTCCTGATGGTGGGGGTCTTTTGTGTAAAGGAAAAGAAGCACCCGAGCTGATAAATAGATGGAAAAAATTAACCTATTTAGTAATTATTATTAAAAACGACTTAAATAGACGGAGAGATTTCGCCTATTGACTCGAAAAATTCGAAAAGGGGAGATTTTGCTTGCATAATCGGAAAATCTTCCCTTATTTACCCCGAAATGAGCTCCATTCTACATGTAACCGAAAAATCTCCGCTTATTTTACTTTTGTTGGTTACTAGATTATACAAAAAAAGACCCCAGAGGGCCTAGAACTATTCTTCCTAATTCAAACTGTTTCTGTAAACGTAAGGGTCATTTGGTTTTGGGATGGTTTTATAGCTCGTCACTTTTAAAACAGGAATTTTCATTTTCATCGGTTGATAAAAAACTGTATCCATAGTTCCAGTTACCTGGTACCACTGGTCATTTGGAATGTGTATGTTTTTAGGGAATTGAATCAACATTCCAAAAGCTCCAGAGTCTGCTACACAGTGAATAATCCCAAATCGAAGTAAGAATAGTTGATTTGGTTGTAATCCAGGGCCGTTATAAGAAAATCCTTTCATTGTGATCGTTTTTCCCGCAAAAGTCCCTGGAAAATTATAAATAACTTCTAATCCGACTAAAAAGTCTTTATCTGTTAAAGCAATATTATTTTTTCCAACATAGGATTTAGACTCCTTGTGGACTAAATCTTGAAAGTCGCCCTGATTCATGAATTTGCTCATATCAGGGTTTAGAACTTGGTGGGTCCCGTATTGGTCATTTCCATCCTCTAATGCAGGGAATGAAAATCCCTTTGCATCCACTAGCTGGGAGTCAAGAGTAGCAACAGGCAAAACAACACCTGATATTGCAGGGATTAATACAAAAGTATACCCCAAGATTTTTTTAATTTTTTTCTTAGTGAACTTTTTCTCGGTGCCCTCTCTGTACCCATGATGATGGTGGTCATGGTCATGATGACAATCACAATTATGTTGATGTTCCATCTCATTTTTCTTACTTGCAAAATACCAACGAATCCCTTCAACAATGGTCAAGAAAAATAAAACGTAGATCATACTATATGAAAGGAAAGAATATTTTTGGTTTATATATTTTGAGATGTTTCCCGTTGAGTGCAACATAAAAAATAGGTTAGTGAAAAGCAATAAAATCACAATTCGATACAATTATCCCACATCCTTTACAAAAGCAGTGAACCAACGAATACCAACGCTGAAATTAACGAAACTAAAAGCATCACAAATTTCGGTTTAAAGGAATCAAACATCATCAGCAGGTTCTTGATATCTACCATTGCCCCAAAGACTAAAAAGGCAACAATTGAACTTTGTCCGAAGCTATTTCGAAAAGAGGAAGCTACAAATGCATCTGCTTCTGAACAAATCGATAAAATGAAAGCTAATGCCATCATAATTAATGAGGCAGTAATTTTCGTATGCCCTAATGTAACAAGGATCTTCGTTGGGATATAGACTTGCATTGCAGAAGCAATTAATGCACCCATAACAAGAAATTTTCCTACGCTTAAAAATTCATCAATTGTATGGGTGATCACACTAATCAGTTTTTGTTTTGTATTTTGATGAGAATGGTCATGTACATGTTCAACATGATTCATTTTTAACGGGCTTTCTTTATAGAAAAAAGATAGGATGATACCAACTAAAATGGAAACACCAATCGCCAAACCTGCTCGGTACCAAACCATCGTCCAACTATCACCGAATGCGATAAATGTTGCAAAAAGAACAATCGGGTTAATAATCGGTGCGGAAAGCATAAATGAAATAGCCGAATAAGGAGCAACCCCCTTTTTTATTAAGCGTGCCGTGATTGGAACAATTCCGCATTCACAACCGGGGAATAAAGCCCCTATTAAACTAGCAGTAATGACAGATAGTATTCGATTTTTAGGCATGATTCGAACAATCATATTTTCAGAAATAAAAACTTCAATCAGTGCTGAAACAAAAGCCCCAACAATAATAAAAGGGATAGCTTCAATAACAATACTGATAAAAATCGTATTTAATTGCAATAATCGATCCATGAAAGGCCTCCTTGATAGAACACTTAACAAGTAGGTGATATAAACTCATGGAAACTACTATACTCTCATTAATAACTATCGTCCAACGAAAAAAACTGGAATCACAAAATAATACAGCCAACTTTTCGTTGGCTGCGGTTTATTTATGGCTGGTATGGGACAAGTCCTTCTTTTCTCAGCTTCGCTTTCTCCACATCTGATTTACTGAAATCATAGTTATAAATCGCTCCTTCCCAGTCTCCGTACATTGGATTAGGGAAAACAATCAACTTCTTACCAAATTCATTACGATGTTTGTCTACTGCCTGGAGTCTTTCAGGAACCGATAAATCATCGAAACCGCTAAAATCCCCCAAGTTATCACCAAATAATAAAACAATTTCATGTGTTTTCGCTACTTGTTTGCGGCGTGTCTCTTTCCCTTTTTCCCCAGGCTGCTTTAACAAAACATGTGCTGCATCTGCTTGCGGTGCACCAACTTTTTGTAAATTTTTAATCGTTGCTTCCTTTTGGGCTTCGGTCCGGTTTGATATGTAGTATATTTCTACACCCTTTGAATTTGCATATTTCAGGAAATTGATTGCTCCTGGCAGCGGTTTTGCTTGTGCGCTATTAATCCACTCATTCCAATTTAATGGATAGGCTTTTCCTGAAACCACATTCCATGCCTGGTAAGGACTGTTATCCAAAATCGTTTCATCAATATCTAATACAACAGCTCGCTTTAAAGCCTTATTCTTTGGTTTCTTCTTTAGGATTTCAGCTAATCTCATTTTCCCAACATTATAGCCTTGATAATACAATGCTTTTGCTTCACCGGCTTTTTGAAACCAAAGGACGGACATTGTATTTTGGTCTTGCAGTGCAGCGGTAGGATTGGCAACATTCTGGGCTTTAGCATTTACTCCAAAAAGCGAAATGGATAGGGCAGCTGTTGCCAATAAAACTGTAAGTTTCTTCATCACATGACCTCCTTCATTTAGTCGAGGTTAGTATTTGTTAAAATAAATAAATCAGTCTAATTTATTTAGAAACATTAAAAAATGGGGTCCAAAACTGGACCCCATTTTAAGCTTAGCTAGCTTGATTTTTACTATTCATTTGATTTGTATTTCTTTTGTGAAACCCTTTTAAATAGTAGGTAGCAATCAGGATTCCAATAAAGATTGGTCCCACGATTACGGCGATCCTTTGATCTGGATTGATTGCCATAATTCCTACAACAAATACTAAGAAAGCCAGTGAAAGATAAGACGATAGCGGGTATAGCGGCAGCTTATATTTCAGGTGCTTCTGTTCCTCCGGCTTCATATGTTTGCGGTGACTGAGCTGGGAGATTAGAATTACTGCCCAAGTCCAAATAGCAGAGAAGGTGGCAATACTTGTTACCCATGTAAATACCTTTGCAGGTACAACATAGTTTAAGACTACACCTAATAATAAAACAACGGCTGACGCAATAATAGCCAAACCAGGAACGCCTGTCTTCGTAACTTTTCCGAACTTCTCCGGTGCCTCACCATGCTTCGCTAGGTCAAACAACATTCTTGCCGTACTAAAGATTCCACTATTACATGAAGAAAGAGCAGCAGTAAGGACAACAAAGTTAATAATTCCAGCTGCCCCCTTAATTCCAATTTGTTCGAAAGTTAATACGAACGGGCTGCCCTTTGTTCCGATTTCCTGCCAAGGATAAATGGACATGATAACAAATAGTGCACCCACATAGAAAATCAAGATACGCCAGAAAACAGAATCAATCGCTCTTGCAATCGTCTTTTCCGGGTTCTTAACCTCTCCTGCTGTAACCCCGATCATTTCAATTCCTAAGTAAGCAAACATGACCATTTGCAATGACATTAGGATTCCTTTTAAACCATGTGGGAAAAATCCGCCATGATTCCATAAATTCTGTATTCCTGTGGCGATCCCGCCATTACCTATTCCAAAGAAAATCATTCCTAATCCGACAACAATCATTAAACAAATGGTGACAATTTTAATAAGTGCAAACCAAAATTCCAGTTCGCCATAGGCTTTTACCGCAAGGAAATTGACAGTTGCCATGATGACCAGTGCGGCCAATGCCCAAATCCACCCCGGAGTCCCGGGAAACCAATATTTCATATAAACTCCGACCGCTGTAATCTCTGCCATACAGGTTACAACCCATAAGAACCAATAATTCCAGCCAGTTATGTACCCCGCAAGAGGTCCCAAATAATCTCGTGCATATTTACTAAATGATCCTGCCACAGGTTTTTGAATGGCCATTTCCCCTAAAGCACGCATGATAAAAAACATGATTAATCCACTAAATCCATATCCAAGAATAATTCCAGGACCCGCCATTTTTATGGCTGTTGCCGAACCGAGGAATAATCCTACCCCGATTGCAGCTCCTAGAGACATTAAATTAATATGTCTTTCTTCCAAACCACGATGAAGGTCTTTTCCTTGAGGGTTTTTACTCATAATTTCATCTCCTCTTTTTAATAACTTCCAAAAGCAACGTAATTCTATTGGTGGATTTCACTAGTTAATTATCTTTATTAATATAGTAATAATATTATATAATTTCTATGCTCCAAAAGAAAAAATTCGTTCTCAGTAAATGTATTCACCCCCCTACCCTAATACTGTTAACGCTTACATTTTACAATTATACAAATATTTTTTACTTTTGCAAATACCTAAAATTATTTTAACATTATTACTATTTATTTCTTTTGTGTAAAAACTAGAATTTTTGGTTGTCATTTTGTATATTTAAACAAAATACATCTATTAAATTGTTTCTACCATATGGGGGGAAATCTCTTGAATTCTTTATTAAATGATCCTTTTAGGGCTGAATTTGATAGTTTAGATGAGTTTGCCGATCTAATCAGTCAAGTGCTTCAATGCCCAATTACAATTGAAGATTCCAACCATCGGCTGCTAGCCTATAGTACCCATGACGAAAGAACGGATCCGGCACGAATTTCTACAATTATTGGCAGAAGAGTTCCCGAAAAAGTAATTAATCAATTATGGAAAGAAGGGACCATCCCTGCTCTGTTAAATACTGACCAGCCCATCCGTGTAAAAAGTATGGACGATATTGGACTCAGTGACAGGGTAGCCATTTCAATCTGGAAACAAGAAGAAGTCCTAGGCTTTATTTGGGCGATTGAAATTGATAAGACCTTGACCGACAAGGATTTTGGCTTGCTCAAAAAAGCTGCCGCTGCTGTAAAAAATAAATTACTGCAATTACAGACAAGAAAAAATAAAAAAGGCGAGCATTTTCAAGAATTCTTTTGGAGATTATTAACGGGTCATTTAACGGTTAAAGAAGAAATCATTCAGAATTTCCAGACCTTAAAAATTACTCCTTCCCCTTCCTACGCTGTCCTTGTTTTTCAATTTCAGCACAACATTACCCGAAAAGAGGAGCAATCCATTTCTTATCTGCTGAAAACAAGCCAGCGCTTAACCATTATGCTATATACAATTGATTGTAACCAGCTCATACTGCTAGTATCCGCATCAAAAAACGAACGACCGCTGGAGGAAATAGACCATTTTGCTCAATCATTTGTGCGGAAAATGAATGAACGTTATAACATTCAGAATATTACCCCTGTTTTCAGCAGTATCTATGATGATTATGGCAAGATTGGGAAAACCTATCAAGAAACATTAAAGGTTTTATCGATCAAAGAAAAATTTCCATTTGAAACCAAAGATATCTTCCATTATCAACAACTGGGGATTTACCAATTTTTCGATGTCCTTTTAGAGAAGAGAAAAAAAGAGGAATATGAAAACCACTCGTTAAAATCCCTTCATAACTATGACCAAAAGCACAACAGCAATCTAGTGGAAACCCTGGAGGTTTTTCTAAATAACGACACGAATATTGCAGATGCTGCAAAGGAATTAAATGTTCACGCGAATACATTAAATTATCGATTGAAGAGGATTGCCGAAATTGGAGAGGTTAATTTTAAAGATCCCAATCAGAAAATACTCTTATTTATAGATTTAAAATTAGAAAAATATCACCGTTTGTGAAAATCAACAAAAAGGAGAAAAATATTTCTCCTTTCTCCACAAAGAAAAAATTTATCAAACATTCTATACTAAAACCAGAGCAAAAATAACCTAAGTTTTTAAGGGGGATTTATAGAATGTTTATTGGAGTACCTAAGGAAATTAAAAACAATGAAAACAGGGTTGCGCTTACACCAGCTGGGGTTGTTTCATTTTTAAATGCAGGTCATACTGTATTAGTTGAAAAAGACGCTGGAATTGGAAGCGGTTTCTCCAATGAAGATTATGCAAAAGCTGGCGCTGAAATTATTGATAGCGCTGACCAAGTTTGGGGAAAAGCACAAATGATCATGAAGGTTAAAGAGCCTTTAGCAAGTGAATATAAATACTTCCGCCAAGGTTTAATTCTTTTCACCTATTTACACTTAGCTGCTGAGCCGCCATTAGCAAAAGCGCTTAAAGATAGCGGTGTAATTGCGATCGCATATGAAACAGTAGAAGTTAACAGAACTCTTCCATTGCTTACACCAATGAGTGAAGTTGCAGGACGTATGGCTGCACAAATCGGGGCACAATTCTTGCAAAAATTCTACGGCGGCCAAGGTATCCTTCTTGCAGGTGTTCCTGGGGTTAACCGCGGTAAGGTTACCATCATTGGCGGCGGAGTTGTTGGAATCAACGCAGCTAAAATGGCTGTTGGTTTAGGTGCAGATGTAACCATCATTGATTTAAGTGCAGACCGCTTACGTCAATTAGATGATATTTTTGGAAACCAAGTGAAAACTTTAATGTCCAATCCATTTAACATTGCTGAGGCCGTTAGTGAGGCTGACCTTTTAATCGGTGCAGTATTAATTCCAGGTGCGAAGGCTCCTAAGCTTGTTACTGAGGAAATGGTAAAAGCCATGAAGCCTGGTTCTGTCATCGTTGACGTTGCGATTGACCAAGGTGGTATTGTTGAAACCAGCGACCATGTAACAACACATGACAACCCTACTTTTGTTAAGCACGGTGTGGTTCATTATTCTGTTGCAAACATGCCTGGTGCGGTTCCTAGAACTTCAACTATTGCTTTAACAAATGTTACAGTTCCATATGCCCTTCAAATTGCTAACAAAGGTGTATTCAAAGCTATTGTTGAAAATCATGCCTTAAAGCTTGGCGTAAACGTTGCAAACGGTGAAATTACGTACGAAGCAGTTGCAAAAGATCTTGGGTATGACTTTGTAACAGTAGAAGATGCATTAGAAAAAGAACTAGCATCTATTTAATAAAATGATCTTAAGTCCCTACAAGTTTAATGCTTGTGGGGATTTTTTAATACTTCCACTTAGAATGAATATGGTTACAACGGAGAACGATAAAAGCAAGATGATTGAGGAGGAGTGGACCGATGCAAAGAATTTTGCTTTCTATTATCGTTATATTTACCCTTTCGCTATATCCCGTCCCAAACGAAATTTTCGCCAAGAAATCCGCTGTAAATCTACTAGGTACACAACAGCCGATTCGCGGGATTTATGTAAAGGCTGAAAATACAGGCGGCCAAAGGTTTCAAAAACTGCTTTCATTCGTTAACCAAACAGAGTTAAATGCTATGGTCATAGATGTTAAAGATGATTACGGTAATATGACCTTTCTCCCACCAAAAAACTCACCCTATTTTTCGATCAGCAAGCCTTATATTAAAGACCCGAAAGGATTAATGGATACATTAAAAACCAACGGAATTTTTCCAATTGCGAGGATTGTTGTCTTTAAAGACAGTGTACTGGCAAAAAAATCTCCTAGCCTCACCTATAGAACGTCAAATGGAATTTGGAAAAACGCACGGGGAGATTCCTTCACCAATCCATTTTTGAAAGAGGTTTGGGACTATAATATTGGGGTTGCCATCATTGCCGCCAACATGGGGTTTAAAGAAATTCAATTTGACTATGTCCGTTTTCCGGAGAAGTTTGAAACCTTTGAAAAACAGCTTAGCTTCGAACAGGGTACCTTTCCTTCCAAGAATGGACAAAATCGAATTGCAGCTGTATCAAGTTTTGTAAAGTACGCTTCGGAAAAGTTAAGACCTTATCATGTTAAAGTATCAGTAGATGTTTTCGGTAACGCTACTGTCATTCCGGAAGCACCCGGTATTGGGCAAAATTTCTCTAAAATTGCCAAATATGTGGATGTTATTTCCGCTATGATCTATCCAAGTCATTGGACAGGGATTTTTGGAATAAAGAAACCTGATTTGCAGCCCTATCAGCTTATCAAAGAATACGCGAAGGTAGAAAAGGGCCGATTAGAAAAGTTAAGTAACCCTCCTATTTCCAGGCCATGGCTTCAAGATTTTACCGCAGCTTGGCTTGGAACTGGCAATTATAAAGTATATGGCAAGAAAGAAATTGAAGACCAAATTCGCGGGTTGCACTCCCAAGGAATTCATGAATTCCTTCTCTGGAATGCCAGCAACAAATACACGCCAAACGTTGATTATACACCATACTAAAAGGAATCCGAATCCGCAGAACGTGAAAAACCAAGGCACCTTCGAACAGGTGCCTTGGTTTTTGTTTGCTTTAATCATCCACTAGATATATTTCCTGTGAACTCCCTTACCATCGTAGGTGAATAACATTTTTCTTTCTTCGACATTTGTTTCCATATGGACTGGTCTTCCCCAAAGCTGTTGAATATAAGGTAACACTTTTTCAAGGTATTTTACATCCAGTTCTACACCCTCATACCAATGCTTCAAATAAAGTTCCCCATTTTTCAAATAATCTCCATCATTTACTGTAATGTATGGGAATCCCCCGTTGACACGCATGTTTACAAGCTGGTCACGGATATGCTCCCACTGTTTGTCAACCACTTTATAGTCCCTGCCTTGTTTTTGGAAAAGATACATATCCTCACGCATCACAAGATCCTTATTTAAGTAATTACGCAGGAAGGAGATATCGGATTCCACTTCACGGACTTCGAACATTTTTTCCCGGCCGGAGCCTGGCAGAACACCCCTGCGTATCATTTCTTCTGTTGGGTTATTATAACGTTCTTCAATATCCTCAAAAATCTTGATGCCAAGATAATATGGGTTAATTCCTGTTTTTGACGGCTGAACGACACCGGCATTTAATTTTGCAAATTCAATCGCCTCATCACTGGTTAGGTCCATTTCTCTTAAGATTCGCTGATGCCAATAGGAAGCCCAGCCTTCGTTCATGATTTTCGTTTCAAGCTGCGGCCAGAAATACAGCATCTCTTCGCGCATCATTGTTAAAATATCCCTCTGCCAGTCCTCTAGCTCTCTGCTGTATGTTTCAATAAATAACAATAAATCCTTTTCAGGCTTTGGTGGAAATTTCTTTTTTGTCGGCTTTTTTTCAACTTTTTTATCTTTATCATCCAATGACCAAAGATCATCATATGGAGAGGGGCTGCGGTGTTCGCCGCTCTCTTCCTCCTCCAAATCATCCATTGACCATGCTAATTTTGGTCTCATCAAGGATGGGTCAATATGTTCATCAATGGCTAATACAGCATCTAAAAATGTCTCTACTTCTTTTTTCCCGTATTGTATTTCATATTTGCGAATTCTTTCTGCCGTTGCAGCCATACTTTCCACCATGTCCCGCTTCGTATTTTGGAAACGAACATTATTCTTAAAGAAATCACAATGGGCAAGTACGTGAGCGACAATCAGTTTATTTTGAATCAGTGCATTAGAGTCCAACAAGAAGGCATAACATGGGTTTGAATTGATAACAAGCTCATATATTTTACTTAATCCTAAGTCATAGTGAAGCTTCATCTTATGAAATTGTTTGCCAAAGCTCCAATGTGAAAACCGGGTTGGCATTCCATATGCACCAAATGTATAAATGATTTCCGCCGGGCAAATTTCGTAACGCATCGGATAAAAATCCAGGCCAAAGCCGCTTGCGATTTCTGTAATCTCGCTAATGGCATATTCAAGCGCTTTGCGCTCTTCCCCATTCATGAGCCATTCCCCCTTTTCCTATTACCACAATGTATGAAGAAAAGGCAGGAATGATGAAACAAGATAGAAAAAACATAGACAAAAGACTAGATATTACTCTAATTTTTTTGCTTCTTTTGCAAGCATCAAGCCCACCTTCTTGTTTCGTTTCCATTCCTTTTTAAATACGGATAATGGCGGGTTGGTTTCTCCAACCAGATAGCTGATCTCAATTGTGAGAGCCGGTCGGTGGTAGGTAGTAATAAACCAATCCGTAAAACCTCCACCCACTGCCTCTTGATCGGGTCTACCTAATTTGTAGCCAGTAAGTTTGGAGAGTTTTTTCGCAATTTTTCGGTCACGTTTTAGATGTTTGCCGTTTTTATACTTCCAAAAGATTTCTCTTCCCGCGGTATGATAGGCAACAGCCGCCATTGGCTGCATACGATGAATAAACTTTGTTAAGGAGATTACCTCTTCTGCCTCTAGAGGAGCTTTACCCTTATAGGACTTATACGATGGTCCCTCCGGTTCATTCTTTAGTGCTTCCCATCCTGCAGGATATTGGCGATTCAAATCGATTCCAATACCATTTGCTTTCCACCTTTCAAATTGCTCTAAACCTTCATTCATCTTCACTAAACTAATTTTTTGGCTCCGGGAAAGCTGGGAAAAATGATTTTGTTGAATCATGACACCATCTGGATTCAACATCGGAATAAACCAAATCGAAACTTCGTTTAAAATATCAGTTGATCTTTTTCCCTTTTCATATGCATCAGCATACATTTCGAGCATTTTCATCAGCACCATGCTGGTCAGCCATTCCCGTCCATGATGACTGCCAATCAGAACAATATTTTTTTTACCCGCCCCAAGTCTGACGGCCCAAATATTCTTTTCAAAATAAGTGGTTCCAATGGATTTAATCTCAACCACTGATTTATATTTTTTCTGAATCTTTGAAAGGTCCTGTTTTAAAATTTCGTACGTATAGGGTTTATTAACTTCAATTAATTTTTCTCCAAAGGCATTGTCAGGCTGAAGTGTAAATAAAATCATGAAGCACAAGAAGTATTTGAACATATCTTCCCCCCGAAAGTAGTGGTTTACCACTTAAAATTTTATACAGGTAAAAGTTGAAAAACGCGTCAATTAAGGGTGTCCAACATTTTCTGCGAAAGTTTTCGGCAAAAAATCATAAAATAAACTCAACTCCTAACAAGGAGGAGACAACTAAATGAATAAAGTGGATTATGACCGTGCGTTGTATTATACGCACCGGTCCGAATGGGATAACTTGTTAATTTTAATGGTTCGAACAAAAGACCAATTTTTATCAAAGAAAATAGAACAATTCCTGCATGCCTACCATTTCGAACATGATTACTCAGTATTAGAAAAAAAATTGTATGCCCTGCTTCGATACATCGACCATGCAAACGAAGCGGCAGAAACCGACCCAAATGAGATTCCGATGTATAGTCTTTCCTGAAACAGCAAGTGAATACAGTTTTGTGCGAGAAAATATTTACAACCGGGCTAAAGAATTCCACCACAAAAAACGGCACCATTTTATGGTGCCGTTTTTCAAGTTTATTTCATTTATGCGATTGGGTATTGTTGAATTAACGGATGAAGGACAATTTCATCAATTAGCATATATTTTGGTGCGGACGCCATATAGACAACAGCATTCGCAATATCCTCGACCTTAAGCCAATCTTTTTTCTCTGGCAAGCCTTGGGTTGACTCCGCAAAAAAGGTATCCACCATCCCTGGATTGATCGTTCCGACCCGGATTCCATATTCACGTACTTCCTGAGCAACTGAACCGGAAAAGCCTTGGACGGCATATTTCGTGGCAGTGTAGGCTGCTCCATTCGGAATCGTGTATCTGCCAACATCGGAAGAGATGGTTATAATTGTACCTGATCTTCGTGCTTTCATATGCGGCAGAACCGCTTTAATTCCAAGGAATACCCCTTGCACATTTACTTCAAATACCTTTTTCCATTCTTCGACAGTCACTTCTTCGGTTAATTTAAAAAAGCCAACTCCTGCATTATTAACAAGAATGTCAATGTGACCATATTCTTCAATGGTTTTTCTTACAGCCTCTTGCATGTCACTCTCATTTGAAACGTCTGCCTGAATCGAAAGGACATGAGAAAAACCTTTATTCTTCAGCTCTTCTGCCGTTTGGGTAACCTGCTCAGAGCTGCCGATTAATGCTAATTTCACACCTTGTTCAGCCAATTTGAGAGCAATTTCCTTCCCAATTCCCCTGGATGCACCTGTCACAATGGCAATTTGATCTTTTAACATTTTTGAAACTCCCTTTCATATTGTGGTTCTAAGATGTTATCGCCTTTCAGATACTAAATTTATTTTTTCATCGACAAGCCCCATAAAATCATTTTCAATCTTTTCAAGCTTGCTTTTACTTTCTTCAAAGCTTCCACTATTTACGCCAAAATAGAATTTCACTTTTGGTTCCGTTCCAGATGGTCTTAAGCAAACCCATGAACCATCCTCAAACGTATATTTCAAAACATTGGATTTTGGCAAATCAATTCTTTCCTCACCGTTTTTGGTTAATCGAACTCCTGTTAAATAATCCTCTGAAGTGGAAGTATTCAAGGATCCAAAGCTTGTTAATGGCTCAGAACGGAAGGAAGCCAAAATTCGCTGGATCTTTTCCGCTCCATCTTTTCCTTTCAACGTTAAGGAGCGCAGTCCTTCCTGATAAAAACCATACTTTGCAAATACCTGCAGCAGGCCTTCGTAAAGGGTCATCCCTTGGTTTTTATAATAAGCACAAACCTCTGTTGCCAAAAGTGCTGCTTGAACAGCATCTTTATCGCGGGCAAAGTCGCCGATTAAATAACCATAACTCTCTTCGTAGCCAAATAAGAAAGTATGTTCACCTGTTTTTTCATATTCATTGATTTTCTCCGCAATAAATTTAAAGCCTGTTAATACATCAATTGTTTTCAATTGATAGGAGTCTGCAATCTTCCTGCCAATTTCAGAGGTAACAATCGTTTTTAAAACCACGCCGTTTTGAGGAAGGGTGCCCTTTTCCTTTTTCTGTGAAAGCAAATAGTCAAGCAGCAATGCACCTGTTTGGTTTCCAGTCAGGACAACATATTCTCCCTCATGATTCTTCACGGCTATTCCTAGACGATCTGCATCTGGGTCTGTTGCGATTAAAATATCGGCATCAATTTGTTTACCATCTCGAATCGCTAACTCAAATGCTGCATGTTCCTCTGGATTCGGACTTTTTACAGTTGAAAACTCGGAATCTGGCAGCTCCTGTTCCTTTACAACGGTGACATTTTTATACCCAAAAGCAGCAAGTGCGTTCCGTACAGGTTTATTAGCTGTTCCGTGTAAAGGTGTAAAAACGATTTTAATATTCGACTCTTCAGCAAGTGTTGGATTTTCCGAGATAGTTTTTAATTTTTCTAAATAGGCATTATCTATTTCGGCACCGATGATCTTAATTAGACCTGCATTTCGAAGACTCTCTTCTGAGTCCACCTCAATCAACAGCTCGTTTTCGATCTCATTGACCCTAGCAATCACCTGATCAGCACTTTCAGGAGGAAGCTGGCCGCCATCATGCCCGTATACCTTGTACCCGTTATATTCCGGAGGATTATGACTTGCTGTAACGACAATTCCGGAGAATGCATTTAAATATCTTAATGCAAAGGAAAGTTCCGGTGTTGGTCTTAATTCATCAAAAACATAGGTTTGAATGCCTTTTGTTGCTAATGTTTTCGCGGCTTCCATTGCAAATTCCGGAGACTTATGCCGCGAATCATAGGCAATAACCACTCCTTGTTTTTTTGCTTCAAGACCATTTTCTTCTATGTATGCAGCTAATCCGGCTGAAGCTTTTCTCACCGTGTAGAGGTTCATCCGGTTTGTACCAACACCGATTTCCCCTCTCATGCCGCCGGTACCAAATTCTAAATTTTTATAAAAAGCTTCCTCCAGCTGTTTATCATCGTTCTTTAGTTCCGATAATTGATTTTTTAGCTCTGAATCTAACCCCTCAAAGTTGATCCATCTTGTTGCATTTTCTTTCCAGTCCATTTTATCTCCTCCTGATTCTTTCTACTCTATATTGTTTCGAAGTTCAAGATTGTTACTCCTTTTAAAATTCCTGGAATTATTCCGACATTTTTCGCAGAAGAATAAATTTCAACGAATTTTTCCCCTTACTATTTTAAATTTTCTTCATATTAAGCACAAGGAAATAATGGAATAAAAAATAAAGCACCCGCTAGGCAGGTGCTTAGATTGTCGAGAAAGGATATTTTCTCGGCAATTTTTTACTTTGTCAAATCAAATACCAATTTTATTGATTGTCACTGCAAAAGGGCCTGTTGATTTCCGCTCCGGTCACTCGCTTTCCGCGGGGAGGTCCTGGAGCGGAAATCAACAGACTTGTTTGCACAGACCAAACTAATAACAAAATAAATTAACACAGTAAATCGTTAAAGAGAGCAAATAAAATAAAGGCTATCGAAAGATTTTTCGATAGCCTGAGCACCTGCTAGTCAGGTGCTTAAATTATTAATTCATTTGCTGCTTTTGTATAGATACTGAAGATACTGTTTTTCATATTTTTCGCTTCCACAAATTGATCATATTCAAACGGGAAGAATAGCCCAAATTCTTGTAAATTTGAAACATTCTTATTAAAAAGTGACGAATATTGATCATCAAGAGTGGGAGACTCGAGGATGGAAATAATCGTTTGCATGCTGGTCATCACTTGAAAAGCATCTTTTAATGTGCTAAAATCTTCGAATTGTTTGCTAGAGGTGTGCAAAACCTTAAGCTGTTCAAAAGAACGAATTTCATCATCCGAAAAATAGAGTGGAAAAACAGTTGAATAAATATACCCCACAAGTCCGCAAATTTCTTCCTCTTGACTTGGTGTTGAGGCAAAAACAATTTTCACTTGTAACCCACCTTTGCTATCGCTTTTTTCTAATGTATATTTAATTTATCATAAGGATAACATAATTTCTTGTGTTAAAACTGTGGTAATTAAAACCATGCAAAACCTGTATTTTTAAGGAGAATAAAATGTTAAAAACAAGTAAAAAAGGCAATTGGCTCGAGTTAACGATTCCAGAAATTTGGGATGGAATAACGATAGAAGATCTATTTCAAAAAAAATGGAATTCTCCGAAGAAGCTAACCCATCAATTTCGTATGGAACAAAAAGTATTAGTTAACAGCCAAACGTATCCTTGGAACAAATCCATTGCAGTCGGCAGTAAATTACAAATAAAATTATTTGAAGAAGAGGAAATGAACCTACCTCTCCATTATATGGAGGTTACTGTTTTATATGAGGATGATCATGTTCTTGTATTAAATAAGCCTCCTTTTATAAATACTCATCCAAATGACCTAACAAAGGATACCAATACACTTGTTAATGCTGCTTCTTTTTATCTGCAAGCAAAGGGGGAAATGAGAAATATTCGGCAAATCCATCGTCTAGATAAAGATACCTCTGGAGCCATCCTTTTTGCAAAGCACCCATTGGCAGGATCCATTTTGGATCGAATGCTGGAAAATCGTAAGATTAAACGAACCTATATTGCCCTTGTTCACGGCCTGCTTAAGCAAAAAAAGGGAGAAATTAATGAACCAATTGGACGCGACCGCCACCATGCATCAAGAAGGCGGGTATCTTCCACCGGTCAAAAAGCCGTTACTCATTTTCAGGTAATGAAAGTGGACTCTAAAAAGCAGCTATCCTATGTAAAATGCTGGCTTGATACAGGAAGGACTCACCAAATTCGTGTTCATTTAAGTCATATCGGACATCCACTTGTCG
This sequence comes from Neobacillus sp. GCM10027624, assembly GCF_042675345.1. Lineage (NCBI taxonomy): Bacteria > Bacillati > Bacillota > Bacilli > Caryophanales > Bacillaceae > Neobacillus > Neobacillus sp. GCM10027624. The sequence goes on along the minus strand of NZ_JBHTHD010000019.1, from coordinate 87,112 downwards.
GTGATACGTTATATGGAGGTAAACCGCTTGTTAACCGGCAAGCCCTTCATGCAGCAAAGCTTGAGTTTATTCACCCTTTTACAGAAGAAAAAGTGATCTGCTATGCCCCTTTTTTAGACAAGCCGGAAATTTTTAAAGAAATCGATGTCTATTCTCTCTAATAATAAAAAGCCTCCGAAAATCGGAGGCTTTTTGTTTTAGCGATCTGTTTTTCGGAAGGCTCTCATGACAAGACTTAGCAGGAAGACTAGGACCACTGCGCCGATTATTGCTGGAATTATTGCAAAATTCGCCACATCTGGACCCCAATCCCCCAGAATTAATTGTCCAAGCCAGGCCCCGACGAATCCCGCAATTATATTACCAATAACGCCACCTGGAATATTTCTTCCCACGATAAGGCCTGCTAACCATCCAATAATACCACCTACGATTAATGACCAAATGAAGCTCACCTGCGAACACTCCTTTTTAGTATTCATTATTTCATTTGATACAAGCATTCAGCTCCATGTACTGAATTGCTTGTATGTATAAAGTACCCAAATTTTATACTTCTAATCCTATATAAAAATAAGAACCGGATTAAACATCCGGTTCTTATTTTTAAGGTGGTTATTATGATTTAAGGTAAATCAATTAGCATGAATTTTGCATGATTTACTGCTTTAATTTGTAAACTCTCTGTTTCTGTTATACGGGCAGAATCCCGTTTATTCAATTGTTGGTTCTGATTAATGATTACTTCCCCTTCAATCACAAAGAAAAAAATTCTGCGTCCCGTTTCCTGATGAAAACGAAGGTCCTTTTCTGCCTCTAATTCTGATAAATATATCGTAAGATCTTGATGTATATTGGCTACATTCTCTCCATAATGTTTTGAAACAACCGGTAAAAGGGCATTTTTCATTTTAGCAGGATCAAAATCGGTTCTTTCATATGACGGCGTGAGTCCATATTCCTCAGGCATAAACCATAATTGTAAAAAATTTACTTCCTCGTCTGCGGAAGGATTTACCTCTGAATGGATAACTCCTGTTCCTGCCGACATCCGTTGAATACCTCCAAATGTGGTGACAGCACTTTTTCCTGTACTATCCTCATGCTTTAATTGTCCTTTTAAAACAATTGAAACAATCTCCATTTCACGGTGGGGATGAGCTCCAAACCCTCTTAAGGGTTGAACGATATCATCATTTAAAACACGCATCGGCCCAAACTGCATGTTGGCAGGATCATAATACTCAGCAAAAGAAAAACTAAAATTACTTTTAAGCCAGCCATGATCTGCAGAATATCTTTCCTCCGCTTTATATATATCAAACATGCATAAACACTCCTTACGAATGGATGATTTATGATTATTATATCCCTTCGATCTCCTAAGAAATCTCAAAGGCAATTATCTCTAATTCGAGATAATTATATTCCTTTCCAAAAGATTCGTCAACCGAGTCACTTCCCTTTGAATCGTACATAAAAAATCATTTATCTGGTAAAAGTAACAGGTATCTATCAAGCCATATATAGTTTTTTTCAGAAAATTCTAATGTTAAGTTTTTGTAAAGTTTGTTAAAAAATAATTCTTTTTTCGACATTTATCAGATAGAATGTTTTTCGGTAATGACAACTTTTCAACAATTATATGGGGGTAAATAGACTATGGCATTCAAAAAACATGACAAGTTTTCAGTTTTGTTAAACAATATTTCTTCTAATTCAAAAGAAAGTGTAAATTTCTTTACCGAATATAAATTAAAAACTATCAGTGATTTAAAGATTTTTTCTGAAAAAATGAAGGAATATGAATCAAAAGGAGATTCATTTGTTCATGAAATCATTAAAGAATTAAATGACGCCTTTATTACTCCAATTGAACGGGAAGATATTCTCCACCTTGCGATGAGTATGGATGATGTACTGGACGGGCTTGAAGGCTGCGCGGCATTATTCGAAATGTACTCCATCACACAAGCTGATGACTTTATGCTTAAATTTGTCGAAGCCATTCAAGGCAGTGTACACGAAATCGATAAAGCAGTTGGACTTCTTTCTAATAAAAAATTACCTCAAATAAGAGAACATGCCATCAAAATTAAAGATTTCGAATCAAAATGCGATAATATTTTACGACAATCGATTAAAAATCTATTCGCTACCGAAAAGGATCCTATTCGTATCATTCAATACAAAGAAATTTATGAAACATTTGAAGATATTGCCGATAGCTGTCAGGAAGTTGCCAATACACTTGAAACCATCATAATGAAAAATGCGTAAGGAGCAATAATATGAGCTTAATTTTTATCCTAACGATATTAATTGTTATTGGTGCCTTAGCATTTGATTTCATAAATGGTTTTCATGATACAGCCAACGCCATTGCAACATCTGTATCTACAAAAGCATTAAAGCCAAGGCATGCAATTCTTTTAGCTGCAGTAATGAATTTTATTGGAGCGATGACATTTACTGGTGTTGCAAAGTCCATTTCAAAGGACATTGTTGATCCCTTTACCCTTCACAATGGATCGGTCGTTATTCTTGCAGCAATCCTCTCAGCGATTATTTGGAACTTAGTCACATGGTATTTCGGAATTCCAAGCAGTTCCTCACATGCCATTATTGGTTCGATCGCAGGGGCAGCCATTGCTGCAGAAGGATTTGCAGCGTTAAACTATAGCGGATTTTTAAAGATTCTTGAGGCACTTATTCTTTCACCGATTTTAGCTTTCGTTGTCGGTTACATTGTTTACAGCATTTTTAAAGTAGTATTTAAAAATTTCAATTTAACAAAGACCAATCGGAGCTTCCGATATATTCAAATTGGGACAGCAGCATTGCAATCTTATTCCCATGGAACAAACGATGCACAAAAGTCGATGGGGATCATCACGATGGCACTGATTGCAAATAATATTCTTCCTCATAACGCAGAAGTTCCACTTTGGGTTCAAATTTCCTGTGCGATCGCAATGGGACTTGGTACATCAATTGGCGGCTGGAAAATTATTAAGACGGTTGGCGGAAAAATCATGAAAATCCGTCCGATTAACGGGGTTGCTGCTGACTTAACAGGTGCTGCCATTATCTTTGGAGCTACCTACATCCATTTACCTGTTAGTACAACACATGTTATTTCGTCCGGAATTTTAGGTGTTGGTTCTGCGCACCGGATTAAAGGAGTTAAATGGGATACAGCTCAGCGTATGATCATTACATGGGTCATCACCTTGCCAATCTCTGCATTATTAGCGTCCGTTTTATATTTTCTTCTTAATCTTATTTTTTAATTATTTAAGACCAGAGTTCACAAGATCTCTGGTCTTTTTTGTTCCAATTTATTATTGAACCGTTTCTTGAAGTTGCTACCCCTGCCAACTAACTAATCTGAAAATTATATCAAAATAATTAAATCTCCATTTTCTGTATATTAAAAACATTGTTTATAATTCCGTAAATTCCTAATATATCAACTCTTTTCACTGTTGTAACTTTCTATTGACCGGTATATATTTATTAATTTAGAATAATAACATATTCTTTTTATTATGGACATTAGGAGGTATACAATGGACACTACAGCTTCATTAAAACAGTCCGAGCAGGCAAAAGCCTTGAAAAAGCATCCACCTGGCCTATATTTACTTTTCTTTACAGAAATGTGGGAACGATTCAGCTATTATGGAATGCGTGCAATCCTTGTTTTATACCTTACAACAGAATTCATCAGTGGTGGTTTAGGATTTAGTGATGCTACTGCAATGAGTATTTATGGATTCTTCACAGGTGCAGTTTATTTTACACCAATGGTTGGTGGTTGGTTATCTGATAGATTTCTAGGACAACGCCTTGCGATTACAATTGGCGGAATCATTATGGCAGTTGGTAACTTTGCATTATTTGCCGATCAAAGTAGAGCGGCTTTCTATCTTGGTCTGGTATTACTAATCATTGGAAACGGTTTCTTTAAACCAAATATCTCAACCATTGTTGGAGAATTATATGCTCCCGATGATCGTCGTCGTGATGGCGCTTTCACTATTTTTTACATGGGTATTAACATCGGTGCCTTTTTCTCTCCATTAGTGGTAGGTTTTTTATCCGATAACCTTTTCAAGACAACAATCAATGGAGTCGTTCATCACGGATTTAGATATGGTTTCCTTGCTGCTTCGATTGGTATGATTGTTGGACAGTTAATCTTTAACCTTTTGGGCAATCGTTATTTAGGGGACATTGGTAAAAAGCCAACAGGTAAGGTGGCTTCAAAAACAACAAATGCAACGCACACTAAACAACCTTTAACAAAGATTGAAAAGAAACGTACAGCTGTTATTTTTATCCTTACTGCATTTGTCGTATTCTTCTGGGCAGGATTTGAACAAGCAGGAAGTTCCTTAACACTTTATACTGATCGCTTTGTTGATCGTGACCTTTTCGGATTTAACGTACCAACTGCTTGGTTCCAATCTTTAAATCCACTATTTATCGTTATTCTTGCACCAATCCTTTCCGCTCTCTGGTTAAAGCTTTCTTACACAAAGCGTGGAGATATGAGCGGACCGAAAAAAATGGGATTAGGTATGGTGCTTTTAGGTTTAGGATATATGATTCTTTTATTAGCAGTATTAAAAACAGGCAGCGATGATCATCATATCGCAATGAAAGCAAACATGATGATGATTGTCTTAACCTACTTAATGCACACACTCGGAGAATTACTTCTATCTCCAGTTGGTTTATCACTTGTAAGTAAAATTGCTCCACTTAAACTTGCTTCCCTATTAATGGGTGTATGGCTTGCAGGTTCCGGAATTGCAAACATTCTTGCAGGACAATTAGCAGCACTAACACAGTCACTAGGTTACTTTGAAATTTTCAGTGTAATCGGTTTATTGGCTATCGTACTTGGATTAGTTTTATTAGCCCTTTCCGGAAAACTTCAACGGATGACCGAAGAAAGTTCAAAATAAGCCTTTAAGAGGAAGAATCGATTGATTCTTCCTCTTTTTTATGCATTCACTTCTAATTTACATTCCTTTTCATATTTTTAAATTAAAGGGACAAGTATGGGGTGAAATAGGATGAAACAAAAAATATTAGCGATGCTTATTGGCAGTTTGCTGTTAAGTTTAGGCGTAAATGGATTTCTAGTTCCCTATCATCTGCTAGATGGCGGAGTAATTGGAATCGGATTAATCATCCATTATTTTTACGGGTGGCCGACAGGTTTAAGTATGATTATTTTAAGCTTGCCACTTTATATCTTGGCTTGGTTTTTTGAACGGCGTTATTTCTTTTACAGCTTACATGGACTCATCATATCTTCCTTTTGTATTGATTTGTTTTCGTTCATGGACGGGAAAATTAATATAGGAATTTTACCAAGTACCATTATTGGCGGAATTCTCGTTGGAATTGGTATTGGACTCATGCTTCGCTATGAAACAAGTACAGGCGGAACAGATCTTCTCGCCAAGCTTCTAACAAAATTTACTTCTATAAATATAGGAATCATTATTTTCTTAATCGATGGTCTCGTGATTACAAGTGGAATCCAAGTGGTTGGGCTCGAAAAATTCTTTTATTCGCTATTAACGATTATATTTGTCGGTCTCATGACTACCGTAACTGTTACAAGCAGACCCCATACTTATTAACATAAACTTAACAAAATCATCTAGAAAATTATTAAAAAAATAGTTTTATTTTCCATTTTAATATGATAATATTCTTATGGTTGTATAGGAAAAAATAACCATAAGAGGAGAGAAAATGAAATATGTCTTGGTTTACAAAATGGTCCTTCCGGAACAAAGCCGCGATGTGGATTATGTCGATTCTAATTCTAATCATGGGTGTGGCAAGTTATTTTACCTTACCGATGGAATTCTTACCCTCTGCTGACAATCCACAAATATCGATTATTGTTATGGGGCAGGGTACTGATTCAAAAACAATGGAGGATCAGGTGACAACTCCAATTGAAGAGTCGATTTCAGGTGTAAAAGGGAAAAAGAATATCTTCTCAACAACAGGTGATGGTTACGCTAAAGTTGATATTAATTATGATCCTAAAACTGACATGAAAGAAGCAAAACAAGAAGTGCAGGAGGTATTGTCCAATGTTCATCTACCTGAAAATGTTTCAAAGCCCACTGTCGTCCAATTAAATACCTCCATGATTCCCATCGCAGACGTAGCTGTAACCTTTAAAGAAGGATTAACACCGGAAAATTTAAAATTTGCCGACAAAAAAATCGTTCCACTTTTTAAAGATATTAAAGGTGTGGCATCCATTCAAACCTATGGGATGGCCAGCTCCTATGTTTCTGTAAAAGTAAACAACACATTATTATCAGAGAAAAAAGTAACCATTCAATCCGTTATGGGTGTTCTCCAAGGACAAAATAGCGCAATTGCAATTGGCGAAAAAACAATTGAAGGTAAAGCCAGTAATATTAAAGTGATTGGAAACATCGACCGTTTATCTTCTTTAGAAAACCTTACCGTTGCGCCAGGTGTTCAATTAAAGGATATAGCTTCCATTAACGTTACCAAACCACAAGATACGATCACCCGAGTTAACGGTGTGGACGGATTATTGCTAATTGTAACAAAGGATAGTCAATCAAATGCTGTAGCAATAAGTAAAGACTTGAGAGATGTCACGAAAAAAATAAATAAAAAATATAACCAACTTGAAACCTCTGTAATTGTGGCAACAGCGGATATGGTGAAGACATCCGTAACATCGATGATGAAGGAAGTTCTGCTTGGTGCCCTCTTTGCAACGATTGTGATTATGCTCTTCTTAAGAAATATCCGATCTACCTTTATAACAATCGTCTCGATTCCATTGTCCTTAGCCTTTACATTATTCTTGTTATCCCGCTCCGGTGTTACTTTAAATATTTTAACCTTGGGCGGTGTTGCGGTAGCAGTAGGTCGTTTAGTAGATGATAGTATTGTAGTAATTGAAAACATCTTCAGGAAAATGCAAAACGAAAAATTTACCTTTCAATTAGTTATGGATGCAGCGAAAGAGGTATCCTCAGCAATTACGGCTTCTACCTTAACAACAGTTGCTGTGTTTTTGCCTATCGGATTAGTTAATGGCGGATTACAGGACTTTTTAATGCCATTCGCTTTAACGATTACCTACTCATTGCTTGCTTCATTAATCGTCGCCCTAACCGTTGTTCCTTTAATGAGTGCAGGGCTTTTAAAAAATGCAAAGCTTCCTGAACATAAACCGTCAAAAAAATTTATCGGATTGGTCACTTGGTCGCTTGACCATAAATGGATCATCCTCTCTCTTTCCTTTTTATTATTCGTAGGTTCCATTGGAGTCTATTCTGTTATGCCAAAGGGTGCGGTAGACAACTCTTCGGCAGATTTTGTTCAAACAGCACTTAATTATCCAAATGATACGCCAATTGGAGAAGTGAAAAATGGTACTCTAAAGCTCGAAAAATTCATTCTTGCCCAAAAAGAAGTAAAAGATGAATTTACAATGCTCGGAAACAATGAGGATGCGGCAAAATTTGGAGCAATCGACTCTCCTACTAAGGCAAACATAAATATTGTTTTAAAGGATAAGGACGATACGGATCGATTAATCAAAAAAATAGAAGCTCAAAAAAATCAATTTCCTAATGCAACGCTTACCGTTGCTGCATCGTCCTTAATGGGTGGCGGAAACCCGCAAATTACAATTGATGTCGTAGGCGACCAGCTAACCAAACTTGAGACCGTTTCGACATTAATTAAAGAAAAAATCAAAGAAATTGACGGAATTGAGAAATTAGCGACCAATGAAGATGCTAAGAAGACAGTTTACTCGCTTGAAGTGGACCCTGAAAAAGGAAATCCGGCTCAAGTGGCCCAGCAGCTGTCTGTAATGCTAAATCGAACACCGCTAGGTTCCATGGATTTAAATGGCCAAGAAACTGCAGTATTTCTTAACCCTGTTTTAGATCCGAAATCATCTAAGGATTTGAAAGATATTCCTGTTATGACTTCATCCGGTCCCGCACCGGTTTCGTCGGTGGCAAAATTAATAAAAGAGGAAAAACCAACAAACCAATTCCATAAAGACGGCGACCCTTATATTCAAGTCACCGCCACCGTTGATCCGAAGAAACTTTCGAAGGTTTCTACTGAAATCGCTAAAATTATCAACGGAGATAAAAAGGATCATAAGGGGGTCAAGCTGCCTTCAGGTGTTGAAGTCTTTATCGGGGGAGCAAGTGCCCAACAGGCGGATGATTTCACTGATTTATTTATGACAATGGGAGCTTCAATTGGAATTGTCTTTTTAATCATGGTCATCACCTTTAAAACGATTCGAGCACCGATTTCAATATTATTCTCATTACCACTTGCGGCTGTGGGGGCTGTGCTTGCCTTACTCATCAGCAGAATCACGGTGGATATTACATCTCTGCTCGGTGCCTTGATGTTAATTGGAATTGTGGTCACAAATGCGATTGTACTTCTAGATCGAATCAAACAAAATGAACAAAAGATGATTATTCGCGATGCGATTGTTGAAGCCGCTTCTATTCGAATGAGACCGATTTTGATGACTGCCGTTGCGACGATCTCAGCCATGCTTCCGCTATTGTTTAAAAAGGCGGAAACAGGGAATCTTGTTTCCCAAAGTCTTGCGATCGTCGTGATTGGCGGGCTTGCTGTTGCGACGCTTTTAACTCTTGTGGTCATTCCGGTGATTTACGAATTATTCCACTTTAAAAAGGCAAAAAAACAACGAATTCGTCAAGAACAATCTGGAGAAATTTCTGTTTAATGAATGTAAAAAGAAAGGCTGGCACCCCAGCCTTTCTTTTATTTACGAATTTCGGTTGAACGATAGGTGTTTTTCAATATATCATACGATTTTTTAAGCCGTTCATAATAGGCAGGATGCTCCCATTCTTTCCAGGAATATATATTTGCATTCTCCTGCTGAAGCCGTCCATTCACTATTTCAGGAAATGTTTGGGTAAAAGTATCATTTTCCAGCATTACTACTGCCGTCCTGATTCCATTCAACTTCACACTGCCCTGTAATCCACCTTTCCAAATATCCCCCATCGCCTCTTTAAGACTTGGGTCCTTAATATTCAATAGCTGCCATGGAATTCTTCCTTCTAATACCAATTTATCTTTACTAATACTAACATCTGTTAAAGAATTAAAATCCTGACTTAAGGAATTGGCATTACCAAACTTTAACACTCCCGTTTCATAATCCTCAAAGGGAATCTTTTTCTTTGTGGATGGAATCATTTGCTCTTTATTAAGGGCAAGACGAATCGGATGGAATACTCCATTATCCTTTTGACTGGCATATGTTGCTTGTTTAAGCATCTTGAGCTGTTTACTGTATTGATAGTAGAAGGGATCATAATAACTGTCCACCATCATTCTCGAATTCTTCTGACCAACTAACTGAACGTAAAAGTCAACTCCATAATCTAATTGTACCTTTTTTGACCCTGCCTTTACCTTGGTTTGGCCTTGATGATCAATCGTATCAAAAAGCAAATAAGTGTTTTGTCTGTTCAAATCAATTGGCTTATGAAAAGAAAGCAGATAATATAAATACCCGCTGTCCGACGTGAATCGTACCTCCTTTATTGGAAGTCTGGTATTGTTTGTTTTATAAGCACTCTCAACTCCTGCCATGACCCAATCCTTTTCCTCGCCGTCTACCGTAATGGCGGTTTCTCGATATCCCGGTTCAAACGATAACAAGCCAAAGTGCTGTTCGTTTGTTTGCTGATTATTCCAAAAAGGTCTTCGGTTCGGGTCATCCAAATCCATCGTATTCCATGTTCGCTTAAACCACTCATCCTGCCAGGAAAAAACCATACCGCCTGCATACCCCTCATTGACAATCGACTGAAGTAACCACTGATTGATTTTTCCCTGATCCTCTTCTGAATGAAATCCTTGATTCATCCCATATGCATTTTTATGGGTTAACCCTCTTGAGGATGGAACACCGAATTCAGCTACCAGTACAGGCATCTTGTGGGCAGCGAGCAGGTCATGTAAATACCCGGCATAATTATTCTTTCTCCCGCTTTTATCCACATAGTTAAGGTACTTTTGCTCATAGTTTAGAAAATCGGGATAATAAGGATAGATATGATAGGAGGCAAATAGCCCTGCATGAAATTGGTTACCTGCCCGAATATGATTGGGATCAACCGAAACCAAGTCCTCAGTTTCTAAAGGTTCATCCGGATGTTTTAATAAATCGGTTGTAACCCAATTGGTAAAGCTGATGGAGTGCTGCCAATGATACTTTGTCGCTTCATATTCAGAAGCAAATTCCATTAGCCCGGCAAGCCAAATTTCAAATGGTGATGCCCCAATTGTTTTGAAATAGTTTCCCGTAAATTGGTGCATATTTGGGTGCTTTGAATTGGTGTTCGCCACCATACCGGGATCCCATTCTGTTCCAACAATAATCCCAAGAACATATTTTGAAATGTCATAAGAATACGTACCGGACGCATGCCCCGGGCGTGCAGCCAGCTTGGCCCTGCCATGGATGATATCCACCATATTCTTAATCTCTGTTTTGGCATCGCTTGTATTTTCTTTTGCAAAACTATCTTGAGTTCGAAGAAGATTTTCCTCATTGACCCATGTACCGTGAAACAAGAATAACGGCTTTTTCGCCATTCGATTGTATTCATAAAAGGCCTCATAAAAGGCCGGCGGATGAAGAGTATAAATGCGGATCGCATTGGCATTCATGGCTCCAATTTCCTTAAACCAGCGCATGTACTCTTCTTTAGAAATTGCCGTCTCCCCTGGAAAATACCCCGGCTTTCCAATCCCCATATTCACACCTTTTATGAGAAAGTTTGACCATTTTCCATTCCTCTTAATTTGAAGATAGGAATTCCCCGTCCGGCTGTTTATCTTAATCCCCTTCGTCACACTCGATTCAACCGGTTCTTGCTTAATTTGATGATACAGCCCATCTTTTAATATTCTTTTCAACATAGGGACATAGGTTTCCCAGTAAAATGAATTTCCTGCCCCAAAATGCTGTTTCCATAAATCGAAGCCCTTTGTCTGATAGATTCCAGGCACATCCACTTCGTCAGCATAATCACCGGCGAAATAATAAGAAGTATATTTTACATTTTGATGTGAAATCACAGCAGGAAAGCTGGTTGGAATTCCAAAACTTTTCAATTTCTTCTTTGCAGCATTCGTAATCGGGAGTTGATAGTTGGCTAGGATTTCTTCATCATTTCTTGGTTGGATGATATCAAACCAATATTGATACTTGCCGTGAAGGTCTTCTTTAAATTGATTCCTTCCTTTCCTTGTTACTTGGAAAAGTAATCCATTATCGGTTAATTCCTTTTGGTCAATCACGACAATATAATTATTTTTACTTACAAATACAATACCTTGTCCGGAAAAAGTCCACTTCTTATTTTTTTCCTCGTACTGTTTTTTAACCCATTGGGGAACTTCTGTACTGTTTAAATCGGAAAAATACCGGCCAATCCAGCCGGACCAATCCAGGTTTAATAAGTTTGATATTTTGGATCGGGCCGTTTCGGAGGTAGGACTTGCAAATGTGTTAAATTCAGCAATTAACGTTTTTCCTTTTGCTGTTAATAGAGACTTTTCGATTTGGTTGACATCATGAGAATCTAATCCTCCATAAATCTTTTCGGATCTTTTTCCATATGGATTATGAAGCTTAACATCTTCCTTATATACTCCGTACTGGTCGGTTAAATAAAAAACATCATACTGCGCTAAATCCTTAGGGAAAGGAATAATCTTGTAGCCGCTTCCTTTCTCTGGTTCATAGCCTTTATAATCCGAACGAGCTGAATAGGGATTGTTTTTATTTTTAACATACTTTTCATTATTAAGAATCCAAACCAATCCCTTATGTTCTCGATACGACTGATTCGGAACGGTCTTATCCATGATTAAAACGTTTAGCTTTTTTTCAGGTTGGATAAACCAAAGCCAAAAGGGACTCGTAAGAATCAACAAAAATAAGAAGACGTAAATCATTAAATAGACTTGCTTCTTCATTCGGAAACACCTTTTCTTTTCATCTCTCCCCAGCTTTGATCGCCTTTAAGCATCTGCAAAACTCCTTCACATCGAAAAAAAACCGTCATCGGGCGGTACCAGATGGTTTCTGTTAAGGAATAGAAAAAAAGCTTTATAATATCGAATACTCTAGGATATTTGGTTAAACTCCATTCCTCCAGCAGTACGGCTGCCATCGAAAAGATGGAACCATATAAGCACGACAGGAGAAATAACAGGATGGCAAATTCAATATAAATTCCTCCGAAAAATAGACAGAGAATCATAAATATATAGCCTAAAAATTCAATAATCGGACCAAAAAACTCCACAATCCAAAAATAAGGAAAAGATATCAGCCCAATCATACCGTATCGTGGATTAAAGGTGAGTTTGCGATGTGTCCAAAGGCTCTCGAATAATCCCCGGTGCCAGCGCCTTCTTTGCTTCCGAAGAATCGAAATGCTTTCGGGGACCTCCGTCCAGCATACGGGGTCAGGCACATACACAATCTTTTTCTTTAATCGTCTTTCCTTTACCATTCGATGAACACGGACCACTAATTCCATATCTTCACCAACGGTATCGGTTTTATATCCCCCTGCTTCGATTACCCAGTGTTTAGAAAAAACACCAAACGCCCCCGATATAATAAGGAGAAGATTATGTCTGCTCAGGCCAATTCGCCCCATCAAAAAGGCCCGTAAATATTCAATAATTTGCATGACAACTAAAGGTCTTTCTGATAAGCCAATTTTTATAATATGGCCATTTTGGATTTTACATCCGTTAGCAATTCGGACGCTGCCGCCTGAAGCAATCACCTCTTCATTTGAATCAATAATCGGCTTCATCACTTTTAAAAATGCATCCGGCTCTAGGACAGAGTCGCCATCCAGCGAGCAAAAATAGGGATAATGAGAAAAATTAAGACCCACATTCAAGGCATCTGCTTTTCCCCCATTCTCTTTATGAATAAGGAAAAGGTTCGAAAGAATGGAGGATTGATAGATGGTTTTTATCGGCTTCGTTTCTACCTGTTTTCGGATTACTTTCTTTATTTCCTTCATATCATAATGCTCAATCATTTTTTGCAGCGTCATATCTGTTGAACCATCATTTACGACAATGATTTCAAACGAAGGATAATTAATACTTAACAAAGACCGAACGCTTTGGACAATCCCAACCTCCTCATTATAGGCGGGAACAATAATCGATACCGGTTTTGAATAAATTTCATCCATATAGTCCTCATAGGCTTGATCCCGATCAAGTTGATATTCTTTTCGCAGCTGTAATATGGAGATCATTAAAATAATCGAGTAAAAACTGATGACAATAACCATGTATACAGCAATAAACCATCCAAATACTGAGACAATATCTCCCCACTGAATAGTTGGCAAATTCTAAACCCCTTTATGGATCCACTCCCAAGCCATATCCTTTGCAAAGGGATCCTTTGTTGTTTCTAAAATCCTAGTTAAAATCTCTTTTCCGTTCGAAAACTGGGAAATGGACTGTCCAGCTTGGTGACGAACCCACCATGATCGATCATGTAATAATTCCATTAATCTTGGAATACCTTTTTCTTCTTTTAATGAACCGATTAGTTTCGCCGCTAACATTCTCTCCTGCCATTTATCGGAATCCATTAGGTCTAGATATAAATCAATATCCTTAACAACTCCGATGCTTGCTAATGCCTTTAATGCCCGGAGCTTGATTTCCCCGGTATAGTTTAAAAAAACCTTTTCAATAAAATATTGATAGCTTAATTCTTTTTTTATAGATAGAACGTCAAGAAGCGCCATTTGTAGAGAGGTTTGCAGCTTATGGAAGCTTAGAACAAATTGATCCATTTGTTTTTGTTCTAGGCGGATGACAATACTGCGGTATTCAAACTCTGATAAATTCGAAAAGTCTTTTGTTAATAATCCAAGGATATCTTCGAATTGAAAAGAAGCTAGAATTCTTAAAATATGTACTGTTTCCTCATAGGAGGGTCCCTTCTTCTTTACCATCTTATAAACATCCTCTAAAAGGGGCCTAATATGGAAATCCTCAATATGATACAATACATTCATCCGACGGCTCCATCTTTTACTTTGGAGCCGTTTTCGATAATAATCTTTTAGATAAAGAGAGGCTAGTTCTGATAAGGCTTTTTTCTCCTGTTCTCCTTCTAAAACATTTGCATACCTGCTAAGCATCTCCTCAATTGCTTTTAGTTGTTGGTTGTTCTGTGGATTTAATTCCCTTGAATAACCACCATCGGTCAGCAGCTTAAAGATAACGGAATTATATCTTTGTTTGTAAGTTTCAATGGTTCTCCTTTTTTTTATAACAAATGCTTTTCGTATAATAAGGTACGTTAATAAAATCACCAATAAACCACTAAAAGTCAGCGTGAGAATGGCCAGGTAAAAAAGCTCATTATTCAGCATTTCAATTCATCCTTATTAACAGCCTGCGAATTCTTTCTTTTAATTCTTGAATACCGAACGGTTTTGTAACATAGTCATCTGCACCGAGCAATAAAGCACGCTGAACATAAGACTCACTTTTTCGCCCCGAAAGCATGAGAACATAAATATTTGACCCATTATTCGTCTTTTTTACCTTTTGTAAAATCTCCATCCCATCCATTGCAGGCATAATCCCATCTAGAATGATGAGATGGTTCCTTGAATCTTCGGCACGTTTCGATTCAAAAAAAGGAATTCCTCCCTCAAACGCCGCTACATCTAATTCAACTTGTTCAATCTCTATTGTTTTTAATATCTTTAGTAACAGGGATCGAATGATTTCTTCGTCATCAATAATAGAAACGAACACTATATTTTTCATTTTATGATTTGTACATCTCATTTTCTAAAATAATCACTTTTTCAGCAAATGAGGATTTTCCAATTTCTTTCGTATTCTCAACAAGCCTAAAAATATTGTCGCAACATTTTTTCGCCCCTTTAATCAAAAGAGGTACACCTATAGAATCAATCTTTAGACCTCTTGAAAAAAATCCGCCCATGGACATTACGAATGGAACGGTTGGAGATGTATTGGAGAATATGATTTTTTCCTCAAACGCAAACTTTGATTGTAGTAATAGGCTTAATTCCTTTAAAGCTGGGACAACTAATTTATTTCTCTTCCTTCCTATTGTATAAACTGGATTCCCGTCTTCATCCATTCCATGAAAAATGATTTTTCCAAAATCGGCATGGGTTAATTTATTAAAATATTGTACATTTAAAATTTCTTCCGTCGTTAATTTCCTCTCAGATTGAGGTAATTGTTTTAAATGATAGGCCGCAGCCAATGAGGTTGTATGTGTTCCGCCGTAATCATTATAGATATAAATCATGGCCATCATCCTTTTTCCTGTTGTGTATGTATATTATGGACATTTTTTCATTTGATTATTTTATAAAAAAGGGCTCTTAAATTGATTGTTGGTTTCCGCTCCAATCAACATTGCTCAAAAGTTAACATTGTCCTTTAACATAAAAAAGAGGTACTCCATATTTGTGTGGAGATACCTCTTGGGACTTAAAATTGATTTTTTAATAATTACTTAAAGATAGTTCACCTTTGCTGATTGCAACTCCTGAGCTCGCGCCAATTCGGGTAGCTCCTGCTTTTACCATTGCAAGGGCATCTTCACGGCTCCTGACACCCCCCGATGCCTTAACACCTATTTCTGGTCCAACGGTTTGACGCATAAGCTGGATATCTTCAACAGTCGCTCCGCCAGTTGAAAAACCCGTTGAGGTTTTTACATAATCTGCACCGGCTTTAACCGCAAGCTCACAAGCTCTTACTTTTTCTTCATTTGTAAGCAGGCAGGTTTCAATAATCACTTTCGTTAATGCGTTTCCTTTAGCCGCTTCCACAACCGCACGAATATCTCGTTCCACTAATTCGTCATCACGGTCCTTAAGTGCTGCGATGTTCATAACCATATCGACTTCATCCGCACCATTTTCAATTGCGTTATTTGTTTCAAATGCCTTTGTTTCCGGTGTTGAGGCACCGAGCGGAAAGCCAATTACCGTACATACCTTAACCTCAGGAGTATCTGCAAGCATTTGTGCTGCCGTACGAACCCATGTAGGATTTACACACACCGATGCAAAGCAGTACTCTTTTGCCTCTTCCACAAGTTTTATAATATCAGCTTTCGTTGCATCTGCTTTTAATAATGTATGATCAATCATTTTTACAATATTTTGAGTCATCGTAAACTTCCCCCTTATTTAAATAACCATTCATTTTCTTATTCACTCTGTAACTATAACAAATAATTGAACATTTGTAAAAACCAAAATGAACATTATTTTATTAAATTACAATTCTTGTCTCTTTTAAGGGTTCATTTTTAGGGAAAAGTAAATCAAAGGGGGCAATTGATTATGAATAAGCTCGGCAGTTTCATTTATAAACACCGAAAACTTGTCCTTTTCACCTGGTTTTTTGCCATTATTGTATTAGGCTTTTTCGCATCGAAATTGCCATCCGTATTAAGTGGCAATGGTTTTGAATATAACGGGGAATTCAACAAAACAAGAGAGATTCTTGAAAGAGATTTTGGACAGCCTAAATCCTCGATTATCCTTGTGTTTCAACGAGAGAAATCGATTAGTGACCAAGACTGGAAATCATTTATAGAGGAAACATTCCTAAATCTGAAAAACTTTGATGGGGCAAAAAAAATCATCTCCCCTTATGCACAAGAAGGAATGGTAAAAGAAAATTATGCTTACGGACTGATCATCTTTCAAAAAAAAGCCGAAGCTCTTGGAAAGGAAATTGTCCAATTAAAGCAAAAACTGAAAAATCGAAAAGGTCTAAAGGTAACCATGACGGGTGAACCCGTTATTGTGAAAGATTTGAATACTGCCAGCCAAGAGGACCTTGCTAAGGCAGAAATGATTGGACTCCCCATCACTTTACTTGTCTTGATCCTTGCTTTCGGTGGATTGGTTGCTGCTGCTACACCGCTAATAATAGGTGTTGTATCCATTTTAATAACGATGGGAACGGTTTATTTCTTTAGCTACGGAGCCGATTTGACGATTTTCATTTTAAATATTATTCCAATGATTGGCCTCGCCTTAAGTATTGATTTTGCTTTACTTTTTATCAATCGCTATAAAGAAGAGCTGCAGCGGAATTCCGTACCGGAAGCTGTTAAAATCACTGTTGCAACCGCCGGCCGTTCGATCATTTTTTCAGGACTTTGTGTGTTTATTGGTTTGTCTGGACTCTGGTTTATTCAAATCGATATCTTTCAAAATGTGGCTCTCGGTGGAATGACAGTTGTGTTTATTTCAGTATTTTGTGCGTTAACTTTTCTTCCTGCCCTCCTATCTGTTATTGGGAATGGGATTAATAAATTTAGCCTTTTGAAGATTGCGGAAAATCAAACAAGTATATGGCATCGGTTTGCGAAGTTTGTCATGAATCATCCTATTTTTTTAACCATAGTAGCCCTTGCGATTTTGCTGGTTGGTCTAATTCCAGTAAGACAAATGATTCTAACCATTCCAGGCACAGATTCTCTGCCGCCAACTTATCCTTCAAGAATGGCGTATGAAGTGTTTCGCGACCATTTTATTCCGAAGAACAAGCGGGAGGAGAAAAAAGTAACGGTAATTCTTGAATCAAAGAAGGATTTTTTGAATAAAGAAAACTTAATAAAGGCAGAAAAAGTCGTCGATAAAATTCAAAAGGACTCATTAGTCCATACCATCAATTCTCCTTTTTCCACTACGGGAATGAAACATGCAGAACAGTTAGATCAATTTTTGAAATACGGACCAAAACAAAAGGTTATACCAGTAAAGGATTATTATTTAAGCGGAAATAAAATGCGTCTGGAAGTTTTTTTAAACACCGGTGAGCACTCCGCCAAAGCCAGGGAATGGGTTGATTCTTGGTCTAAACGGGATTTAGGAATCAAGGCTTCCTTTGGGGGCACAATTAAATTTGAGCAGGAAATATTTGATGAAATTTTCTCAAAGGCTCCCTACGGCTTATTGTTAATTTTTGCATCCACCTTTTTAATTCTCATGGCAGCCTTTCGCTCGATTCTTATTCCATTAAAGGCCATTTTGATGAATGTTTTAAGCCTGGGATGTACGTTCGGCATTGTGGTTTGGATATTCCAGCAGGGACATTTCGGATTAAAACCGGTGGATATTGCTTTAATTTTACCTGTATTCGTTTTTACGCTTGTTTTTGGCTTATCTATGGATTATGAAGTATTTTTGATTTCTAGAATTCAGGAGTTTTATTTAAAAACAGGCGATAACAGCGTAGCAACCATAGCCGGGTTAACGTATACGAGTAAAATTATTACTTCTGCTGCTGCTATTATGATTGTTGTAACCGGGGCATTTGCCTTTACAGGTGTTATGCCGATCAAACAATTGGGTGTCGGGATTGCAATTGCGATTTTTATTGATGCTACCATAGTGAGAATGGTCCTTGTACCGGCTTTAATGAAGCTGCTTGGTGATTGGAACTGGTGGTTTTTTGGGTATAAAAATAAACAGCTTCGTAGCAATCGAAAAAAGCCAGCCTGAAAAAACGGCTGGCTCTGTTTTATTAAATATTTTTCGCGTATTGTTCACTTGGAAATTTGCTTAAGACTACATATAGGCTGACAGGTTCATTCCCATTATTTTTAAAGGACATTTCTTCATCACTGCTTACATGGATAAGATCTGCCTCTGTAACACCCGTTTCCTCACCATTAATGACGAGCGTTCCAGCTCCTGTTACCACATATAGATAAACCTCTGTTCCCGGATGCTTATGAACTGGAAGTTCCTGCCCAGGTAAAAAGTTTAAAACAAAAGCCGTCGTTTCTCCCTTTTTATAGATCACCCTTTTTGTAAATCTTTCTTCGCTATATTCCATAAAGGCTTTTACTGAATTCTTTTCCACTATAATTACCTCCTTAATGTAACTAATTTCATTTTAATTGAAAACTATTTTCATTTAAGTGACCAATATCACTCAACATTAATATGTTCAAATTTTTGACAAAAATTAAAAGGAGTTCAAAGAACCCCTTTTATGACATATACGAAAGAACTACTTTTTGCGGAAGATCTTTCGCATCTTGCGATTTACTTTTTAATCGTTCACATGACGGCATTTCGAAGGAAAAATCCTCCACCTTTGAAGGGATAACCCCTTCCGTTTTTAATTGTTCAAATACCTTCTGCATTGCTTCTTCTGTTGAGATTTTTTCTTCAGAATCTTTTACTTGAAAACATTCAACACAGGTCTCGATGATATTTTCATCAATTTTTTCTTGAGCAAAAACTAGCTGGGCTCCCGTGATTGCTTCTACCTCGTTGTTTTGTAATTCAATGATGGTTGTTATATTCATTTTTCATTACCTCCCACTTTGGATACCTTCATTATATTCAAAAGTAACTTCTTAAAATGGGGAGATAACAAATTTTCAATTTTTATTCATATGTTTATGACAATTTTCTGTCCAACTAAATTTAACCATTAAAAACTCATACAACCTTCTTTTAAACAAATACTAAAAATACTAAACTTTTGGAGGAGATTGTTTTGAGAAGTTCTAAAAGACTTATCCTGCTATTGCTGACTCTCATGCTAATTTGGCAATCCTCCCCTATACCATCCTTTGCGGTAGAGAGCGGGGCCAATACGAGTGAAATGGTTCAGTTACGGATTCTTGAGACGACAGATCTGCATGCCTCTCTAGTGAATTATGATTATTACCAGACGAAAGTGGACAACCGAATCGGGCTTGTTAAAACGGCAACGCTGATCAAACAGGCTAGGAGAGAAGTGGAAAACTCCCTGCTGTTTGACAATGGCGACCATTTAAAGGGCAACCCTCTTGGTGAATATTTAGTACGTGTAAGAGGGCTTCATAAAGGAAAAGTCCATCCTGTTTACCGGGCCTTTAATTATTTGCATTACGATGCGATAGCCCTCGGAAATCACGAATTTAATTATGGACTGCAATTTATCAAAAACGCATTAAAAGGGCTGAAAATGCCTTACGTGAATGCAAATGTGTACTCCTTAAAAAAACAAAAACCTTATTTTAAACCCTATGTCATTTTAAATAGGGAGGTTCTCGATGAAAAGGGAATACCTCACCCAATTAAAATTGGCGTAATTGGCTTTATGCCGACTCAAATCATGAAATGGGATAAAGCAAATTTAGAAGGAAAGGTAATGGCCAAGCCGATTGTTGATACAGCAAAAGAATTCATACCGCAAATGAAAGCGGAAGGCGCAGATATCATTATTGCTCTTGCCCATACAGGTATAAGTAATGAGACCTATCACCCTGATACTGAAAATGCCGTTTATTACCTTACGAAAATTCCCGGAATTGATGCCATCCTTGCAGGACACTCCCATGGTATTTTCCCTGGACCCGCCTATTCTTTCCTGCCTAATACAAATTTAGAAACGGGGAAAATAAATGCTAAGCCGGTAGTGATGGCAGGGGCATTTGGCAGCAGGCTCGGGATTATTGACCTTAAGTTAAAAAAGATTGCGGGAAAATGGATGGTTTTACAAAGCAGTTCAACTACAAGAGCAATTGCGGATGAAAATGGGAACTCGATTGTAAAAACAGATAAAGCGCTATTCAAACAAATTAAAAGAGACCATCGGGAAACCGTTGAATTCATTAAAAAACTAGGGCTTTAGCCGGCCGAGTTTTGATAATTGAAAATAATTCTCTTTACAGCCTATTCTCCACTCTACTATAATAAAAAGTAAATAAATAAGCTTGTTTTTTGGGGGAGTCTGTCAACACAGGCTCCTTTTTGCTTTTTTTAGGAAATACATACGGAAAGAGGGGAAAAAATGTCAACACAAGCAATCATTGCGATAGGTGTATTTTTAATTACATACGCATTTATCGTTACAGAAAAAATCCATCGAACCATTATTGCTATGGCCGGTGGAATCATGATGGTACTACTTGGAATTGTAAATCAAGAAAAAGCCCTACATCATATTGATTTTAATACACTTGGTTTACTGACAGGCATGATGATTATTGTCGCCATCACATCCGAGACGGGCCTATTTAATTATATTGCCATCTTCGCCGCAAAAAAGGTCAAGGGAGATCCCATAAAACTTCTCCTAGCTTTAGGAATCATTACGGCACTTGGTTCAGCTTTTTTGGATAATGTCACTACGGTCCTGTTAATGGTGCCAGTCACTTTCAGTATTACAAGACAATTAAAGGTAAATCCCATTCCCTATTTAATTACTGAAATTATTGCATCCAATGTTGGCGGAACATCTACACTGATTGGGGACCCTCCGAATATTATGATTGGCAGTGCCGTAAAGGAACTTACATTTATGGAATTCATCTATAATCTAACGGCTATTTCCTTTTTTATTTTGATTGTGAACGTGGTGATTCTTGCTTTTATATATCGAAAGCAGCTGAAGACTACTCCGGAATTAAAAGCGAATTTAATGGATTTGGATGAAAAACAAGAAATTACCGATAAAAAGCTATTGGTGAAATCTCTTATTGCCCTTGCCTTTACCATTTTGGGCTTCTTTTTACACCAGCTATTCCATTTGGAATCAGCATCTGTTGCCTTAGCGGGAGCGTTCCTTTTGTTGTTATTAACTGGAGAAAGGCATTTAGAAAAAGCATTCTTAAAGGTTGAGTGGTTGACTATTTTTTTCTTTATCGGGCTGTTCGTCCTCGTTTCAGGATTAATTGAAACAGGCGTTATTTCCCTTTTAGCCGATTACTCCGTACATCTTACCGGCGGTAATGTGGCCTCATCCTCTATTTTAATTCTATGGGTCAGCGCTATTGCTTCCGCGTTTATCGACAATATTCCATTTGTGGCAACCATGATTCCGATGATTAAAGACATGGGGTCGCTTGGAATCGATAACCTAGAACCACTTTGGTGGAGTTTATCACTTGGAGCTTGTCTTGGAGGTAACGGAACTCTAATCGGGGCTAGCGCTAACGTGATTGTTGCAGGATTGGCTGCAAAAGAAGGGTATCATATTTCCTTTGGAAAATTCCTATTGATTGCTTTTCCACTAATGATTCTGTCGATTATCATTTGTACCGTTTACATTTATTTACGATATTTAGTATAAGGAGCTAAAAAAGATGAAAATAATTTATTCGTATGATGAAAAGCTTCTGGACTTAAATGAGACAGCAAATGACGATGACATTGAATTCAATATCACCAGCTTAGGTTCAGATATAAAAAAACAGGTATATAAAATTCGAGAAATTTTTAATGAAAATAAGGTCTTAACAGATATTCTTGTATATGCCCACACAAACCAAAGATATCAAATTATTGTTAGAAAAGACTTTTATAATGACTTTATCATTGAACTTTTTAGACAACAATTAGTTAAGGAAGTAAAATGGGCATAAAATTTGAGGCTGCCATTACTGGCAGCCTTTTTCCTTATTCAACCCACTTTTTTTGAAAGTTGGAGATATTCTCATATTCTTCTTTAAAGAGTCTGGATAATCGAATATAGATGGGAATAATCTCTTGATAAACTTTCACGTTATCTTCAATCGGCTTATGGTGGTTGGTAGCTCCAACCATTTCAGATACTACATCTAAGGAATCAATCTCTCCTAAACTGTACAATCCGAGGAGGGCTGCACCAAGACAAGAGCTTTCAAAGCTTTCCGGAATATTTACCTCTTGGTTGAAAATATCCGCCATCATTTGCCGCCAAAGTTCAGACCTTGCAAACCCTCCGGTTGCCTGAATACTTTTAGGCTCGCCAATCAATTCCTCTAATGCAAGGAGAACAGTATATAAATTTAAGATTACCCCTTCTAAAACGGCACGAATTAAATGCTCCTTCTTATGATGTAATCCTAGTCCGAAAAAAGACCCTCTAGCATTTGCATCCCAAATCGGAGCCCGCTCTCCCGCCATATAAGGATGAAAAATCAAACCGTCAGCGCCGGGATTTACATTCTCCGCAATTTCTGTCAATACATCATAAGCATCTTTTCCAAGGCGCTTCGCCGTTTCTACCTCAGAGGCTCCAAGCTGATCGCGGACCCAACGAAAAATCATCCCTCCGTTATTAACGGGCCCGCCGATTACCCAATGGTTTTCCGTTAAGGCATAACAAAAAATTCTTCCTTTCGGATCAGTAATTGGCTTATCCGTCACGGCTCGAATCGCACCGCTTGTCCCAATCGTTACCGCTACAACTCCCGGTTCAATAGCATTAACCCCTAGATTTGATAGCACTCCATCACTAGCCCCAACAACAAAAGGAATATCTGCTGAAAGCAGAAGTTCCTCTGCTCGTTCTTTGTCTAATCCGGCTAGATAATAGGTTGTAGAAACTGGCTTAGAAAGCTGATCCACTGTAACCCCTGCTACTTTAAGTGCCTCTTCATCCCATTGAAGTGAATTTAAATTGAACATCCCTGTTGCAGATGCTATGGAATAATCGATTACAAATTTTTTAAATAATTTATAAAAAACATATTCCTTAATCGAAATAAATTTATAGGTTTTCTTAAACAGTTCAGACTGCTCTTCCTTAAGCCATACTAATTTTGAAAGTGGCGCCATTGGGTGAATAGGAGTACCTGTTCGCCTGTAAATCTCATGCCCATTCATTTCCTTTAAAATCTTTTCCGCCCATTTAGCACTTCGATTGTCCGCCCAGGTAATGCAACGAGTAAGCGGCTTTCCGGATTCATCCACCGCAATCACACTATGCATGGCTGAGCTAAAAGAAACACAAAGGATTTCATTCGGAGAAACTTTACTATTCTTTATTACTGTCTTAATTGTTTGAAGGACAGCTGAAAAAATTTCTTCAGGATCTTGTTCAGCCGTTGCAGGTGTTGGACTGAATAATGGATATTCAATCCCATGTCTAGCGATAACTGAACCGCTTGCAGAAAATAAAACGGATTTTGTACTTGTTGTACCGATATCAACGCCAATGACATATTTTGAATTCATATTTATATATCCTCCTTCATGAGAACCTTTTTATTCAATACCATAAGATTTACAGAAAGTGCATCAATCAGGCTGAGTTGAGCAATGCGTGATGCTAAAGATTCTGAGCGATATTCTGTTCTATCGGAACTTGTATATAATGCTACATCCACCTTTTGCCCGATGGGGGATTTAGCAACACTTGTGATACCGATTGTTTTTGCCCCGGTTCCACGAGCAGTATTTAAAATATTAAGTGAATCTTTGTTTGTTCCTGTATGTGAGATAACAACTGCCACATCTTCCTTTGTTAATTGAGAGGCAGACATTAACTGAAAATGGGAATCCAAAGTAGCGGAAGCTTTTATCCCTGTTTGGATAAATTTATAATAAGCATCTAAAGCAATGACGGCAGAACCTCCCGTTCCATAAAACTCAACCCGATTTGCATTAGAAAGCAGTTCTATTGCCCGATGGATCGATTCATTCTCGTTCACTTGAAAGGTATGTTCGATCGTCCGTATATTTGATTTAAACACTTTTTCTAATATAGTTTTTTCATTGTCCTCGTGAATTATTTCTTCATGAGATGAAATGACTGGTGTTGTCATTTCTGAAGCAAGTGCAATTTTCATAGCTTGATAGCCTTTATATCCAATTCGTTTACAAAAACGAAAAACAGTTGCATCAGCAAGATTCAATTCTTCGGCCACTTCATTAATCGTACGATGGATGATTTTATCAGGAGTTTCTAAAATATAATTGGCAATTTTCTTTTCTTTTTCGCTCAATTTAGGATAGTGAGTTTGAATTTTTCCAATGCAACTGTTTTTCATTGTGAAACACCTCCCAATTCGTATAAAGCTGCTATCATTCTCCAAATATTACTGCGCCCATAAATGAAATAACCCTTCTGTTATCCCTAGATTATACATATAATAGATTCCGAATATTAAACTGACTGAACCTGCAAATTGAGTTAATAATCGGTTTAGTCCCCTGCTTTTTTTACTATATACAAAAGGTATTCCAATAATCGTCGTAAACATCAGCATACCGATAATCGTTCCTGTACCAAAAATCATTATATAGACTGCACATTGCCAGACTGAAGAAACGGTAGACATCGTCAATAACACCATTGCAGCACTCCCGGCAAGACCATGAATAAACCCGATAATGGTAATCTTTATTAAGGAAGACCGTTCGCTAAACTTCTTGTTTTGCTTAGAATCTATCTTTTTAATGAAAAGCATACTTTTCATTCCTAAATAAACAAGCATGATTCCTACTAGAAATTCGAGCGACATTGCCCATTTATCTGATAATTCACCCTTCATTACAACCAAAATCATTCCGACAATAAACAATGTGCTGGTATGGCCAATGCCCCAAAATACACCGGTCAAAGTAGAACGTGAAAGTTTTTTACTTTTACTCACCATGGTCGACACGGCAATAATATGATCAGGTTCAATAGAATGCTTGATTCCTAAAATAAATCCCAGAAATAAAACCGAGATAAAACTCATGAACATTTCTTTTCTCCTCCCCTCTGTTCAAACAGTAACCCGGTTTGCCTACGCCTCTTCCCCCATCACGAGCCAAACTTGTTCATAGACTTTTTTCAATGGAATATGATGCTGCTCTGCAATCGTTTTACATTCTTCAAATTCAGGTGCTCTTTGCACAACGATGCCATCATGGATTCCTTCTTTTACCGTCACCGTTCCCCACTCAGTCGCAACCTTTTTATAAGTTCTTTCTAAGCGATGAACGGTTAAAGGATAATAACGAACACCGAGTGTTGTTGTTTCGCTAAAGAGGATTTTCTTCATTGTATTTACTTTTTTTAATGAACATAGCAGTTGAAGTAAAATGCCCGGTCTGTTTTTTTTCATGTAAATAGGAGTATAGAAAACATCATTTGCCCCTGCTTCGAATAATAAGTCCATTACATATCCAAGCCATTCGCCGGGGATGTCATCAAGGTTAACTTCCATTTTGACCATATGGTCATCAAGATGTTCTTTGTCGGGTGGATGAGCAGCCATTTTGTACTCTCCTCTCTTGGGTGTTCAGTTTACTCACCAATGATGACTCGCAGAACATTGGGATGATCAGTAAAGGTTTTCGTTCCAGCACCATAACCTATTGCTTGTACCTTCATAGAGGGAAGGCAACAAAATTCTTCTGCAAGGACCGCAACGATTGCCGCGCCAGTCGGTGTAGTAAGCTCTGCTCTGATATTTGATTGTTCAATCGGGACTCCCTTTAATATTTCGAGTGTGGCCGGTGCTGGGACTGGATAAATACCGTGGTCAATATGTATCCTCCCGGCTCCAACTGGAATAGGCGATGACTTGATTTCACTAACATCTAATTGATGGATTAAGATCGCTGCCCCAATAATATCGATGATAGAATCAACTGCACCTACTTCATGAAAATGAACCTTCTCTAACGGAATTCCATGAATAAGACCTTCCGCTTCGCCAATTCTTTTAAAAATTTTAAATGCAGTGTCCTCTACTTTTTCAGAGAATCCAGCCTTTTTGATTAATCCAACAATTTCCTGATAGGAACGGTGTTCATGATGATGGTGGCCATGGTCATGCTCATGATGATGTTCATGGCTATGGTCGTGGTCATGCTCCTGATGATGTTCATGGCTATGATTGTGGTCATGGCTATGTTCATGTACGTGCACATGTTGGTGATCATGACTATCCCCATTAATCGAATTTTTCAAGAGCACCACATCAAATTTTGTGCTGGTAATTCCATTCTTCACAATCTTTTTCCACTGTAATTCATACTCATCTTCCATATGAAGCTTTTTTAGTTCTTCTAAAAGTTGATTGGGGTCTGCTCCCGCATCGATGAGTGAACCAATCACCATATCCCCGCTAATTCCAGAAAAGCAATCAAAATACAGTTTCTTCATTTTTTCCTGCCCCTTTTTGTGCAAGTTGATGAATTAAGACCGCGTTATATCCCCCGCCGAATCCGTTATCAATATTTACCACGCTTATTCCGGAAGCACATGAATTTAGCATCGTTAATAAAGCTGATAAACCATTGAAATTTGCTCCGTATCCAACGCTTGTCGGAACTGCTATAACAGGATGGGAAACAAGTCCGCCCACCACACTTGGAAGGGCACCTTCCATACCCGCTACAACAACGGAGACCGTTGCATTTTGTATTTCTTCAAGATGATTGAACAGGCGATGAATCCCTGCTACGCCCACATCATAAATTCGATGCACTTTGCTCCCCAATACTTCGGCAGTGACGGCTGCTTCTTCTGCAACCTTTAAATCAGAGGTCCCTGCACAAATAATCGCAATGTATCCATTGGATTTTTCTTCGGTACCCGTTTCATCTTTCCAAAATAATATTTGGGCCATATCATTGTAAATAAATTCAGGACAAGCCTTTTGCACTCTATCGGCTTTTTCTTTAGAAATTCTAGTTACCAGTACTTGATGATTTCTTGACCTTAATGCTTGTATTATTGAAATGATTTGTTCTGATGTTTTACCTTCACCATAAACGACTTCCGGGAATCCCTGGCGTTTTTTTCGATGATGGTCAACTTTTGCAAACCCTAAATTCTCGAATGTCGCTAATTGTTTTTTTGCTTCTTGTACGCTTAGGGTCCCTTTTTGAACTTGATTTAATATTTCCTCAAGCATTTTTAATCCCCCCTACGTTCATTTATATTATTCAGTTAAAAGAAAAAGCTTTGGTGCTTTTGCCAAAGCTTTTCAATTCTAAGTTTGTTGAGACAAACCGTTATTGGCTAACACCTTGTTCATGCTGCCGCTTTGATAGCCAAATAAATCTAAGGTAATATATTTATATCCATATTCTCGAAGATTCCTTACAATCGAGTCATGATGTTCTAAAATCATCTTCATATCAGCGGGCTCCACTTCAATTCTGGCAATATCCTGATGAGTCCGGACTCGAGCCTGTCGAATACCAAGGGTTTTAATATAGTTTTCTGCTTTTTCAACCTTTGTAAGCTTTTCTTTTGTAATGTATTCGCCATAGGCAATTCTTGAAGAAAGACAAGCGAAGGATGGTTTATCCCATGTAGGTAAATCAAACTTTCGTGATAGTTCTCTAATTTCTTCTTTAAACAAATTAGCTTCTTGAAGAGGGCCGCGAATACCTTTCTCTTTTGCAGCCTGCATTCCTGGGCGATATTCATTCATATCGTCAGCAATCACACCATAAATGACATTTTGAAAACCCTTTTCTTCCATAACCGGTATTAAATGATCAAATAAACTGCTTTTACAAAAGTAGCATCGGTTTTTATTGTTCTCCGCATAACCTGGAATCGACAATTCAGATGTTTCAATGACCTGATGTTTGACCCCAATCATTTCGGCAAGTGCTTTTGCTTCTTCAAGTTCATTTGATGGATAGGTTTCCGAGTCAGCTGTCACGGCAAGCACACAATCGGTGCCCAATGTATCAACCGCTGCCTTTAATAGGAAGGTACTGTCGACTCCCCCAGAGAACGCTACAACGACAGACCCCATTTCACGGAGAATAGACGTCAATTTGTTATATTTTTCCGTTAACATTGTCCCATCTCCCAACACTTTTTCTTTAGCCAACCACTGTTAACTTATTTTATTTATTTTTACATTATGTTTCTTTTTAAATTGTCATGCTTCCGAAACCGCCATCAACACGAATCAATGCCCCTGTTACAAAGCTGGAAGCTTTGTCTGCAGCCAGCCAAACAGCTGTACCTTGAAGTTCCTCTGCCTCTCCAAAGCGTTTCATCGGAGTATGTCTCATGATATCTTCGATTCTTTCTTTATCTAAAATTTTGCGATTTTGTTCAGCAGGGAAAAATCCTGGGATGATTGCATTTACACGAATCCCGTTTGGCGCGAACTCACGTGCCAAGAACTGTGTCACACTATTAATCCCTGCTTTTGATACGGAGTAAGTAAATACTCTTGAAAGTGGCGTTGTAGATGAAACAGATGAGATATTAATAATGCTGCCTTTTCTTTCCTGCTCAATCATTTTTTTCGCAAAAATTTGACAGGTTAGGACAATCCCTTTTAAGTTTATGTCCATGATTTTGTCCCATTCATCCGTGCTAATATCAAAGAATGGTGTCGCACTATTCGTTCCAGGCGCATTCAAAACAATATCCCAGCCGCCGGACCATTGCTCAATTTCATTGGCTGCAGAAATTAAAGATTCCTTTGAACTGACATCAGCTGAAAACGCCTTTGCTTCGCCGCCACTTTCTTGAATTTCCTTTACAACTTCTTCTGCCTTTTCGAGGTTACGGCCGACGATGGCAACCTTTGCTCCGTTTTCTGCCAATCCTTTTGCCATCGCAGAACCTAATACACCATTTCCCCCAATTGCAACTGCTACTTTTCCAGTTAAATCAAATAATTGTGCCATATATCTTCTCTCCCTTTTTTTTTAAAATAGATTCCCATTTTCATCAAAAGAAAAATCATATAAGTCCGAAATTTGCTCCATGTTTGGATGTTGTTTTACATATTGGAGTAAAGGCTCAGACACTTCAATTTCACTTAGTACTAAAGTATTTTTAATCCGCACAAGCTTCACGTTATTAAAATCTAATATATTACATGTTTTAACGGCAGCTTGGATGGCCATTTTATCATTAGGCAAGGTGGTCGCAATTTTTGTAGGAGCACAAACAGTTGAAGTTAAACCATTCGCATAGGTTCCTTCCCGATCCATTTTGTCTAAAAGACGTTGTGTCGTAAAATCTGCTGTTCCCACTCCATTGGCATTCCCCTCCGACTGTGGAGTTACATCGAGAACGACCATCTTGTTTACATCCGGGCCACCAGAAGCATATGGAGTCGGGTATCTGCCTGTGATATTCGGGTCCATCCCATCACCCGAGATATTTTTACCAATTTCATCAATCAAGAGGACATCCAACTGATCGAAAAAAAGCTTTGGTAATAATGATTTGGCTTGTTTCTGTAAATCCGGTTCTTTTTCTATAACCTCTTTCGGAGTTAATACCTCGACAACCGCCACTTTATCAAAGGCGTTTTCAACGGTTGCAACTCCAAAAAGGAATGGTGTCTTCTCCATAATGATTTTTGCCATTGCAGGTACATTTTCTGCCATATATTTAAATCCCATTTGATGACAGGCTTCTGCCCCTTTTTGTTTTCCTAATCCAATACTAATCATTTTCATAATTCCACTTTCAACCGGTCCGCGAAAGGCAGTATGCGGTTTAACTCGATTGATTACTACAATACCGTCGGCTTCTGAAGCATATTTATCCACGTACACCGGTAATCCGTTTGGCAATTCACCGATTTTCACCACTTCCATGGAAGAGCGAATCTCAGCTCCCACACTTTGTTCTGTCACTCCTAGATGTTCTAAAACAGCACGCTGGCCTTCAGCCGTTGCCCCGCCATGACTTCCCATACTAGGAACAATAAACGGTTTAGCACCTAAATCTTTTAAAAATTGAACCGTGACAGCCGTAAGCTCGACAATTCGATCCAGTCCACGGCTTCCAACTGCTAGGGCAATTTCCATTCCTGGTTGAATTTTATTTATTATCGCTTCTTGCTGTAACTTTTTACTTAATACAGCTCCGAGGTCATCAATCTTATTATTGTCAAAATTCACTTTGACTTTTGCCATTTTTGGAACGGGAATATCTTTTAATAATTCTTGAAGAATACCCATGACCGCATCACTCCTTTTCATTCATTTCAAGTTTTCCACTTGACGTTCTATTCCATGTAATGTTTAAAACAATTTTTACATATGTAAACCCTTGTAATCCCTTTCAAAGAAAATCTTAAAAGACTTATTTTTCAATCGAATAATTAATTTGTTTACCAAACAAATTAATTACCTGTATAATATCATTATGGATTATTTACGTCAATATTTATGAAAAATTTCCTATATATAGTGAAACTTCAATCAGTAGGGTTTTTTTTCATCCCCCACTGATTGTTAGTTGAACCGATCGGGCTTTTACGGGCAGTTGATCCCCCACTTAGTCTCCTGCTTACTCTAAGCCCTTAAGTGGGGGGCTTACTGCCCGTTAATGCGGGATAAATCATGCAAGGAGGTATTACATTGCTCACCGGAGATGCATCGTACATCAAGAAAATGAATCGATCTTTAATTTTAAGCAAGATAATCGAACATAATTTAATTTCTAGAGCCGATTTAGCAAAAATTACAGGCTTAAACAAAGCAACCGTTTCGGTACAAGTATCAGATTTATTATCAGAAGAATTAATTATCGAAACTCAGCAAGAACATAAAAACCTAGGCAGAAGACCGATCATGCTTTCGATTAACCCACAGGGAGGCTTTGTTTTAGGGATAGACCTCGATAAAAGATTCATTGTTTTTACGTTGTCTACTATTAATGGCACCCCTGTTCAGACGAATACAATTGAACTCCATTCCTCTGACTATGATGTCATTCTTAAACTATTAGTCAAACAGATAGAGGATTACAAACAGCAATGTGTTCATACTCGCTACGGTCTTGCTGGTGTAGTAATTGGAATTCATGGCATTGTGAATAACGATGAGATGATCTATTTTGTACCGCAGCATCGATGGCAAAATATTAATTTAAAAGAAGACCTAATGAATGAAATCGGAACCAGTGTATTTATTGAAAACAATGCTAATTTGTGTTCATTTGCGGAAAGAGTTTATAAACACCATCAGTGTGGGAATTTATTATCAATCAGTTTGTATTCAGGGATTGGGCTAGGTATTATGGTCAATGGTGAATCTCTTAAGGGATATCATGGTTATGCTGGAGAGATCGGTCATATGATTATCGTTCCCGATGGAAAACCTTGCAGCTGCGGAAATCTGGGCTGTTGGGAACAATATGCATCCGAATTAAGCTTTTATAAACAATTATCGGAGAACAACAATAAGCCTGATTTAAGGTTTGAAGAGATAAAGAATTTGCTTTTGGATAAAGAGCAGAACACTTGTCATCAAATCGACCAATACATTAAATATTTAGCCATTGGCCTTAATAATATTATTAACCTATATAACCCGGAAATTTTAGTAGTAAATAGCGAATTACTTCGAATGATTCCAAATGCTGTTGATAAAATAAAAGGTTATTTGACTTCGAACATCAGCCATTATTATGAGCTTATGATTTCTGAACTTAGCAATAAAGCATGTGTAATGGGAGCATGCGCCCTAGCCATTAAAAACTTTTTAGACATTCCGGAATTATGCTTAACGATAAAAGAAGAAAATAAATAATAGAAACTGCCCTTTTGAAGGGCTCAAGGCTCTCGAAAAACTATCGAGAGCCTTTTATTTCATTCACTTTCTTT
The DNA here is from genome assembly GCF_042675345.1 of Neobacillus sp. GCM10027624. Classification (NCBI taxonomy): domain Bacteria; kingdom Bacillati; phylum Bacillota; class Bacilli; order Caryophanales; family Bacillaceae; genus Neobacillus; species Neobacillus sp. GCM10027624. Next base: position 54,618 of record NZ_JBHTHD010000019.1, on the reverse strand, counting down.
AACAATTCCTCTTTAATTTGAGTGAAATTATTATCATAAAGTTTTTGCAACAGGTCTGTTGATTTCCGCTCCAATCAACTCTCGTTATTCAATAAGGAATTCCCTCTAAACTAATAAAAAAATAAGTAATATCCCATTATTCAGTTCTACATCATTCTACGATTAATTAATATCGTCAACATCGTTTAGAGATACTGATATAATTCAATATATTTTCGATAACATTTTTCTCCAAGTAATGAATCACAAAATAGTTGGGGGGGGCGTGTTTTATTTACGAATTCAACACATATAAAGCCAAACGGCAATAAGCATAAGTTTATAAAAGAAGAGGTGGAAGTAGAAACTGTTATCGAAGAGGATAGAATGGAATTTGGAAAAAAGCCCTACAAGGAAAAGGAAGGTAATATCGCTTATTTGAATCAGGAAAAATTTTTTATAAATTGGCTTGCTTATAACTGAATGTAGATTTCACTTGTGTTTGAGAAATAAACAGTAAAATTCCAGTTAAATTAGGAAATCCCCATATTTCCTTAAAAATAAAGGAAGTTTTTCCGTTTATATGATCCAAATCTTTGGATTTTGTCTTATTTAGAGCAGTTAATCGGAATATCTCCGCTTATATCTGCCTCTTAAGCTCCCCTATATACATTAGCCGGAAATTTTCCTCCTATGAATTCTCATACCTACACGAAAATTAACAATGAATAATAACAGACCCTATAAATTTGGAAAGAAAAAAATTGAGTCAAGTTTTACAGACTAAAAGAGCTGCACGGGCTTCGCTACTGTGAAGAAGCTCTCTTTACTGCTACCTACCAAAATATAAAAAAATTACAACAAACTTATTGAAAAAGGTGTGTGTCAATAATTTAGATTAATTCACTCCCTGTTGATTGGAGCGGAGGGTGCGAAGACTCCTGCGGGAGTACGGGGCTGGGGAGACCCCGCAGGCGCCAAAGCGCCGAGGAGGCTCCCCGGCACGCCCGCGGAAAGCGAAGCACCTGGAGCGGAAATCAACAGGCCCATTAGCATGGACAATCTCTTAATAAAAATTGGGATTTTAGATTTAAACAAAATGGAAAATTGCCGTAAAAAATAACCGTCCTCGACAATTTTGGCCCTTTTGAAGGGCCTTTTCCTATTATAGGTACAGGGCACATGTAAAAGTTAGTTTGCTTATTTGAAAATGCTAGAAAAGAGATGAAAAACTGAGGAAATAGCAGATGTTGCACGCTTTCATCGACAATGTTCCCGTTTTCATCATGATTGGTTCCGTTTTCAGCCACATTGTTTAAAAGACAATCTTATATGATAATTAAAGTATCAAATCACATGGGGGGCAATAAAAATGAAAAAGTTAATCCAAATCTTAATTGAGAAAATTGAAAACAATGCAGATTACATCCCATTTCACCTTTCAGAACCAGTAAAAGCCAATTCACAAAATTAAAGTGAACTGGCTTTTTATTAATAAATAGATTTTAGAACCAATCTCCGTAGCCTAATTTTCTTAAATAATCTCCCGAATCTTTAAGGGTATCAAATGGGTCACGCCCATAGGTATCATCTTGTTCGATTAAGAAATATTGAACGCCACTCTCAACCCCTGCTTCGATAATCCCTTTGATATCAAGGTTCCCTTGACCCAGTTCCGCAAATTCAACAATGTTGGTGAATTTGTACATAAACTTCGACATATCTTTAAAATCTTCCTCATTTACATCCATTCGGCCAATACGATAATCTTTTAAATGAATTAAAGAAACGCGTCCTGCAAACCGTTTAATCACATTGATCGGATTCTCACCGCCTCTTTGGACCCAGTGAACATCTAACTCATAACCAAGCTTGGATGTGTTGTTTTTCATAATATCTAACAGACATTCTCCATCATATTTTTCGAATTCAATATGATGATTATGATAATACAATTCAATTCCATACTCCGCCAAGCGTTCAGCCATTGCTTCCGCAGCTTGTATATACTCCATGGCTTTATCTTTATGACCCATTAAGGTAATCGGCATCATTCCAATTCGAATAAAATTGCAATCTAATGATTTACAATCGTTAACAATTTTATCAAAATCCATAGTTAATGATTCCCCTGGCATTCCAGGCATAGTGTCCAATGGCGCTGAAATTGAGGCGATTTTAATATTAAAATCATCACTCGCTCTTTTTAATTCCGCAACATTTTCCGCAGACATTTGAATTTGTGTTACCTCGACATAATGGAAACCAAGCTCATGTATTTGTCTCATCGTCTCATAAACGCCGAGTTCTGCAATTTTATTTTTAAGATTAAACATTTGAACGCCAATTTTTGCTGTTTGCATGTTAAAATTCCTCCATTTTGATTACTTTCTTTTCTTCTGACGATTTGCGAATCGCATCAATCATTTTCATGGATGTCAGAGCATCCTTCACATGTACATAATCCTGGGTATCATTAGCAATACAAGAATAGAATTGGTTAATCAACTTCATATGGCTTGCACCGTAATAGAATTTTGAACCTGGCATCTTTGTATCTTCCATTAGTACTTCTTTATATTGGCCCCTGGTTAAAATACTGTCTTTAATTGTAAATTTTTCTTTTTCCAAAATGACCTCTAGCTCAACACTGGAATTTTCCGCATTGGTATTCGTGGCAAAAAATAAACCTGTTGCACCATTTGTAAACTTAATATGAGCATTTGCCGTATCCTCAACCTCAATCCCATAATCCAGAAGTTGATCAATCGACCCCCTGATTGATTCCAGTTCACCGCCTAAAAGCTGCATTAAATCTAACGTGTGAATGGATTGATTGATCATCACACCACCGCCGGCTTCCTTCATTTTCCCCCGCCACGGTTTTACATTGTAGTAGTCTTTAGGTCTAAACCAAGCCACTAACCCCTTAATGCCAATGACCTTCCCATATTCCCCGCTGTCTACTAACTCTTGCAGCATTTCAAAAGTTTCATTGTAGCGATTTTGAAAGCAAACACAGATTTTAATATTTTTGTTGTTCTCCTCCAGGGCTTCTAAAGCCACTCCTTCCTCATAATTCAACGATAAGGGCTTTTCTTGAAAAACATGAATCCCTTTTTCCACACAAGCTTTTGTTGCTGGATAATGAAGATAGTGCGGCAGACAAATATGCACGCAATCTATTTTTTCTTTTTCCAGCATTACACGATAATCGCTATAAAAATTTACGCCGGGCACTGAATCCTTTAATGCTTCATCAATATCACATACTGCTACCAATTCAACCTCAGGGTTTGCTTGTAAAGCAGGTATATGAATTTTAGAGATATCCCCCAGTCCGATAACCACTGCTTTAAGCATCAGCACATCTCCTTTTAAAACGAACTCATGGTCATCATGGCCATGAGTTCAATGAATTTATCAAACAGTTATTTTTTAATTGGATTCTTTTTTTCTTCTTCAATCTTTTTGTTCAATTCAGCAAAGTATAACTCTTCATCAATTGGAAGTTCTACTTCTTTACCTAACCAGCTTGATAGATGGATCGCGTTTGCTAATGCAACGCCGTGGATACCATCACTTCCAGGTGCAATTAATGGGGTTCCATTTACGATATTTGCAGCGAAGTTTTCTAAAACCGCAATATGTTGTCCTCCCCATACACTCTCAAATTCAAGAACTTCTTCACTGAATATATCGGATGGGCCTTGACCAGTGAAAATTTTCATAACATCTGCCCAGCTCATCGTTGCATTCATTTCCGGCTCAGGTGTTTTAAGTCGTTTGATAGTAATTTTCTTGCTATCGTCCACAACGATTTTTCCCTTGTCTCCCAAAATCTCAAAACGATCCGTACCAAGAATATCATGTGTACATGTAATAAAGACACCTGTTGCACCATTGCCGTAGTCTAGCAATGTCGTTACTTCATCTTCAACGGCGATATTTCTTTGATAGCCATATTTTACATTGGAATAAACTTTTTTAGGCATACCACAAATCCATTGAAGCAAATCGATTTGGTGTGGTGCCTGGTTTACGAGAACACCGCCGCCTTCTCCGCCCCATGTTGCTCTCCATGCACTTTGATCGTAATAGCCCTGTGGTCTCCACCAAGTTGTAATAATCCAATTTGTTCGGCGAATCTTACCAATTTCACCATTATCAATAAGCTCTTTCAATTTTTGATAGAGTGGATTGGTTCTTTGGTTGAAGAAAATACCAAAAGTCAACTCTGGTTTTGAAGCAGCGAAATCGTTTAATTCTTTCACCTGTTTTGTGTATACACCCGCTGGTTTTTCTACCAGGGCATGAACATCTCTTTTAAGTGCTGCAATACCGATTTCTGGGTGCAGGTAATGTGGGACAGTTGTGACCACTGCGTCAACATTGCCGCTTTCAAGCATATCAATATAATTGTCATAGAAAGGAACATCAGGATATTTTTCTGCACACATTGCCTTTTTAGCTGGATCAATGTCACAGATTGCCCCTAGTACCATATTTTTAACTTTTCCCTCAGATATAAATCCAGCGTAGGTCCCGCCCTGTGCACCGATTCCAATGATCCCTAATCTTACGTTTTCCATTTTACTTCTCCTCACTTTCTATTTTTTCAAGAATATTTAGTAAAGACTCATATTGAAGCTTATAGCCGCCGGCACCATCAAGCCCTTTGTTATCTTTAATAATTTCTTCAGCATTTTCTAGCTCTAAGTCCTTTAATGAGTCAAAGAGAACCAGATGTGGTTCAAGCGTTAAAAAGCCTTTGTAACCGCTTTGTATAAATTGGGCCAATAGCTTAGGTATTTTCCCCTCACCAGTACCACACACCACATTTTGGCTATCTGTTGTAACAGCATCCTTTATGTGGATATAAACAATTTCATCTCTTAGCAGATCATAACACTCCCCAGTGTCCTCACCGCACTGTACAAAGTTAGCAAAGTCGAAAATCCCTTTAAAATGGGCAGAGCCAACTTCTTTTAAAATCTCTTGACAGCGTCTGCCGATGTCGCCAAAAATATCCTTTTCATTCTCATGCAAAAGAATCACATCGTACTTTTCCGCAATTTCAGCAAAAACTTTAATCTTGCCGATTACTTCATCCCGATAGTGATCAGCATTTTCTCCCTTTGGAATATAAAAGCTGAATATACGGATATATTTGCAATCCAGTAACTGGCTAATCTGACAAAGCCTGTCCAACATTATTTTTTGTTTTTCAAAGCCCTCTTCATCATTGATGAACACCTTGCCAATTGGGGAACCAATTGAAGAAACGCCAATACCTGCTTGTTTAAGCCGCGGCTGTACATTATCCTTTATCTCATCTAAGGTGAAGTCGCCAATGTTTTTGCCGTCAATACCCCGCAAGGAAATATAGTGCATCCCAAGGTTTGATACCACTTCAAGCTGTGTGTCAAAATCTGATGAAATTTCATCTGAAAAACCAGAGATCAATAAATCCTGATTCATTTATGAATCCTCCTTTGCTGCAGATGTGCTGGATTTGAGTTTATTTTTTCGATAATGTGATGGTGTTAAGCCTACCTTTTCCTTAAAAAAGCGGCTGAAATGTGCAACACTTTCAAACCCCGTTGCACTGGATACTTCAGCCAAGGTAAGGTTGGGTTCCATTTCTAACAAATACTTTACTTGATTAAGCCGGCATCCCATCACATATTCCATGACTGTAAAACCAGTGACGTCTTTGAAAACATGTGAGGTATAATACTTGCTTAAATTTAGTTCAGTCGAGAGTCGATCCAAACTTATTTTTTCGGCATAATGGTCCTTAATCCATGAGGCAATTGCCTCAGCATGGATTTCCTTTTCTGTTTTCTTACTTGGAACATGTGCTAGTTCTTGTTGACTCATTTTATAAATTCTTAAGAGCAATTGGACTAATTCCAGTTTGACTTCAGCTTCTGATAGATTATCTTTTATACCTGTTCGCTGTATTTCTTCATCTATTTCTGCCAGTAATCCTGCGATTTTTTTGATCTGACCGTCAATATATTGACCGGATTCATTGTATCCTGTTCGTAATAAAACATTGTTGAGTTTTTTAAATGGATCCAACAAATTAGATATACCAAGAACAGAGGCGATTTCTGCCAGCCATGTTGGTGAGAAGTGGAGCATACTTCTTGTATAAGTGCTCTCCAATTTCGGATTCGGTTTATGAAGTGTTGTGCCATCCAAAAGGATAATATCTCCAGGTTGCAATTCATAAATCCGATTTCCGATTAAATACTTACAATCTCCCCCACAAAAGAAATAAACTTCATATTCGTGATGGGAGTGAAATTGAAAGGAATAGGAATTGGAATCAATTCCTTGGACTCTATAAAATGCAGTGATCCACTTTTCGTTTATTCTCTGTTGTTCATGAGCTGCCTTTACTTGATCCAAAACACCCATACCCTTCTTGTAAGCGTTATCAAACCTTGATATTAGTTTAGTCTTTTTTTATCTAAAAAACATTCTCCGTAAATGCTTAATTTGGACTTTTATTTGACTGATATTGCTTTTTATAACGAAACTCAAGACAATTATTATAAAAAAAAGAGACAAAACTGACCTTTTTAGGAAAAGTTTTGTCTCTTAGAAGGAAAATTAACAGAAGCTTACTCCATCCAGTTTGTATGGAATACCCCTTCTTTATCAACACGTTGGTAAGTATGCGCACCAAAGTAGTCACGTTGTGCCTGCAGAAGATTTGCTGGAAGCGTTTCTGTACGATAGCTGTCATAATAAGCCGCCGCACTTGCAAACGTTGGAACCGGAATTCCGCGTTCAATCGCAATTGCCAGAACTTGACGTAATGCTTGCTGATAATTTTCAACAATCTCTTTAAAGTAAGGGTCTAGTAAGAGGTTTGCCAATTCAGGTTCGCGGTCATAAGCGTCTTTTATTTTTTGTAAGAATTGAGCACGAATAATACAACCACCGCGGAAAATCATCGCAATATCACCATAACGAAGATTCCAATCATACTCTTCGGAAGCGGCACGCATTTGCGCAAATCCTTGAGCATAAGAACAAATTTTACTCATATATAAGGCTTTACGGACAGCTTCAATTAACTCTTCTTTCTTGCCTTCAAAAGTCTTCACTTCTGGTCCTTTAAGGATCTTACTTGCCTTCACGCGTTCATCCTTCATGGCAGAGATAAAGCGAGCAAAAACAGATTCGGTAATAAGCGGAAGTGGCACGCCTAAATCTAGCGCATTTTGGCTTGTCCACTTACCAGTTCCTTTTTGTCCTGCAGTATCTAAAATCACATCGACCATTGGTTTTCCTGTTTCTTTGTCAACCTTGGTAAAAATATCCGTTGTAATTTCAATTAAATAGCTGTCAAGTTCACCTTTATTCCACTCAGCAAATACTTGATGGAGTTCATCAGCATTTAAGCCCAGCACATTTTTCAGGATAAAATAAGCTTCGCAAATTAATTGCATATCCCCATATTCGATTCCGTTGTGCACCATTTTCACATAGTGACCGGCCCCATTCGGACCAATATAGGTACAGCATGGATCTCCATTTACCTTCGCAGAAATGGCTTCAAAAATTGGTTGAACAAGATCATAGGCTTCTTTTTTACCGCCCGGCATAATGGCAGGTCCTTTTAAAGCACCTTCTTCACCGCCGGAAACACCTGTTCCAATGAAATGAAAACCTGCACTGGCTAGTTCCTTATTGCGTCTAATGGTATCTTGGAAGAAGGTGTTTCCACCATCAATCAGGATATCTCCTTCTTCGAGATATGGCTTCAAGGAATCAATGGTTGCATCTGTCGCTGTTCCTGCCTTTACCATTAATAAAATTTTTCTGGGCTTTTCAAGGGAATTAACGAATTCTTCTACCGTTTTGGCACCAACGAAATTTTTTCCTTCCGCCTCATTCTTTAAAAAGGCTTCAGTTTTGTCATATGAACGATTAAATACAGCAACGGAATAGCCCCGGCTCTCGATATTTAGGGCAAGGTTTTTCCCCATAACCGCTAATCCAACGACACCAATTTGTTGTTTACTCATGTTATATCCTCTCTTTCATAGCCATTATATTATGTCAATTATCCTTTATAATTGAATTCAGGGATTTTCGTCCAGCGGCTGCGCAACTCATGAGCGACATATTTTGGTTTCCGCTCACGTGTGAAAATTCCCTTTTTATTTCCTTGAACGCGGATGATTCCTTGGCTTGTTTGAAAATCAGCAAAATTCCAGACCTGTTCACCAACAAAATGCTCAAATTCATCAAATACTTCATGATTTGCCCGGTAAAACTCTACTTGGTATTCTTCCGTGAACATTACGGGTTCAACATCGTGGAATCCAGCAACCGTATCGGCACCATATTCTGTCATCATGAATGGTTTGCCAGGGCACCGTTCTAACCAACCATTGAATTCTGTACGCAGTTTTGCCTTTGCAGAGACAAGATCGCCACCGTCAATGTACCAGCCGTAATAGCGGTTAAATGTTAGAACATCTAGTAATTCGGCTACTTTATCCTTATCTGGAGTCGCCCCCAAGTGGGTAACAAGCGTAACGGGACGTTTTTGCGGGTCGAGTTCTTTTGCAAGTTCCACTAACGGCTTAAAATACTCATATGCTCCCTCTTCCTCTGAAGCAGGCTCATTGGCAACATTCCACATGACGACAGATGGATGGTTTTTATCACGAGCAATTAGTTCTTTGATGACATCTTGGTGGTGTTCGAAGGTTTTAAGTTCCTTCCATGTACTTCTTTTCGCCTCACCACCGCTTAACATCACCATAAAGTTTAAATGCAATCCTACTGCAGGTACTTCATCAATGATCACAAATCCTTCGCGGTCAGCTAAGCGCATTAACTCTTCTGAATATGGGTAATGAGATGTACGGAATGAGTTTGCTCCAATCCATTTCATAAGATTGAAATCCATCACATTGGCTGCTTCATCAAAACCTCTTCCATGAATCGGAGAATCTTCGTGCTTACCAAAACCTTTAAAATAAAATGGCTTATTATTAATCAGGAACTTTCCACCTTTGATTTCTACTGTTCTAACACCGAATGGTTGTTCATAGACATCAACTGTATTCCCATCTTTATTTAACTCAATTTTAAGTGTATATAAATATGCATTTAGCGGCTCCCAAAGCTTAACATTCTGAATACTTACGGTACCGGAATTACCTTCGGCTGTTGCAACAACATTTCCTGATTCATCCACAACACTCACTTTAGTCTGTGACTCACCCACAATCTCAACTGAGTAATGAACCTTGCCTTCAATATCCGTTACAATTGTTACATCTTGAACATAGGTTTGTGGTGTTGTATAAATTTTGACCGGACGCTGTAAGCCGGCATAGTTAAAGAAATCAAAATTCGGACTGTTCTGTTTTACCTTGCCAACACCCGGTATTTCTTTTTCCGAAATAAAGCCAACCGGCAATGTGGATTCATCGACAATATTATTAACGGCAACCGTCAAACGATTTTTTCCGGCTTCCAAGAAACTGTTGATTTCCGCCTCAAATGGCAGGAAACCGCCTTTATGTTCGACAACAGGTTTTCCGTTCACATACACCTTTGCTGCATGTGTAGCAGAACCGAAACGTAATACGGCACGTTCTGAAGTTAAAATGGCGGGAACTGAAAATTCACGTTCATACCAAACCCAGCCAACATGATCGCGGATAATTGCTGTGACTCCAATATCATTAAAGGAGGAAGGAACCGCCATTGACATGGTGTCTGTTAATTTTGAATTCTGCCAGTTTTCTTGAAGCCCATTTCCATTATCAAGTTTAAAATTCCAAATACCATTTAAATCAATAATACTGCGTGTATCTGTAACAATAGGATATAACATAAATAGTTTCTCCTCCTATATTATCTTTCAAGAAAGTATTTTTCTGCATTATGATAACCAATATTACGAACCATATTTTCAAGGAATTCCATATCATTTGGTGCTAAACCATTTTCTACCCAGTCACCAAGAAGATTACAAACGATTCGTCGGAAATAATCATGGCGAGCGTAAGAAAGGAAACTACGGGAATCAGTTAACATTCCGATAAAATGGCTTAACAATCCCACGTTGGCAAGATCCTTCATTTGCTTTTCCATTCCATCAATATGGTCGTTGAACCACCAGCCAGAACCAAATTGAATTTTTCCCGGAATCCCTTCATCATAGAAGTTCCCCATCATCCCCGCAAGGACGGCATTGTCTTTCGGATTTAAGTTAAATAAAACGGTTCTTGGTAAGGCATCCTCTTGATCAAGTGCATCAAGAAAACGAGACAATCCTTCTGCAAAATTAAATTCACCAACAGAGTCAAAGCCTGTGTCTGGGCCGAGTAGATTTTTCATTTTTGTATTGTTGCTCCTCATGGCCCCCATATGAAGCTGCATAACCCACTCTTTTTCCGCATACATTTTTCCTAGTTCTTTTAATAAAAATGCCCGGTATGCTACCAACTCATCATTTGATAGTTGTTCCCCGCTTATACGTTTATTAAAAATGGTCTCTATCTCTTGCTTAGTGGTTTCTACATATTCCATTTTTTGAATATCGTGATCAGATGCTCTGCCGCCGTTTTCGTGGAAGAAATCTACACGTTGTTTAAGTGCACTTAGAAACCCGTCAAGAGTGTCTGTGTTAATACCGGAAACCTCTGACAAATTCCGGTTCCAGCTCTTAAAAGTTGAGCGCTCAATGAAAAGAGCTCCATCCGGACGGAAAGTTGGCGCAATAATCGCTTTAAACGAATCGTCATTCTTAAGTAATTGATGGTACTCTAATGTTGAAACAGGATCATCGGTTGTTCCAATAAATTTCACATTTGATTTTTCAATAAATGCCCTTGGTCTAAAATCTGGTCCTTTTAGCTTTTCATTACATTCATCAAAAATTTCACGGGCTGTTTCCGGACTAAGCTGCTTTTCAATTCCGAAAAACATTTTCAATTCCATATGTGTCCAGTGGTAGAGCGGGTTCCCAATTAAATGTGGTACTGTTTCTGCCCATGCCTGAAATTTTTCCCAATCACTTGCATCTCCAGTAATGTATCGCTCCCCAATGCCATGAATACGCATTGTCCGCCATTTATAATGGTCTCCACCCAGCCACAATTGAGTGATATTTCCATAAGACTTATTTTCCCAAACCTCTTGTGGATTCAAGTGGCAGTGAAAATCAAATATTGGTAATCCAAGAATTGCATTTTCGTATAATTTAATGGCTGTATCTGTATTTAATAAAAAATGCTGATCCAAAAACTTTTTCATCATATCCCTCTCCTCATTAAATGTAATGTAATTGTCAACCTGTAACCCCTTACAGAATGCTTATTATTTCACCTGAAATTTTTTGTTCATTTTAATTTGTTTAATAAACAAATTAATTATATTTCAAACTTATCACGTTTAACCTATTCCGTCAATGTACTCTTAACAAATTAATAGAATAATATCGGCCATTTAATGAAAGAACTTGATATAATAAGGGTAGACTTAAAACAACAGCTTAATATGGAGGATTTACATGATTACCGGTGACGCGGCTTATATAAAAAAAATTAATCGCTCTTTAATCATTAGGAATATTATTAAAGAAGGAATGATTTCCAGAGCTGATTTATCTAAAGTTACAGCCCTGACAAGAGCAACCATCTCTGCACAAGTTGCAGATTTATTAGATGAAGGACTAATCATTGAAACACAGCTTGAGCACAACTCTGTAGGGCGGAAGCCTATCATGCTCTCAATAAACAGCCAGGCCGGCTATGCTCTAGGTATAGACCTTGACTATGGACAACTATCCTTCACGCTAACTGATCTTCTCGGGCAACCGATTTCGTCCATTAGTATCCAAATAAATACAATAGATTATTCTGAAATTCTCCAAATATTAATTAGCCAAATAAAGAAATTCCAAAAGGATTATTCTGACAGCCAATATGGTATTGTCGGAATTGTAATTGCCATCCACGGTTTAGTCTCTAAAGAAGAAGTCATTCATTATGTTCCTAGACTAAAATGGGATGATTTGAATTTAAAGGGAGACCTGGAGAAAGAAATCGAGATTCCTATTTATCTTGAAAACAATGCGAATTTATGTTCCTTTGCGGAGCGTGTTTATTTGCATCATGATACGGATAACTTGTTATGTGCAACCCTCTATTCTGGTATCGGAATCGGTATGATGATGAAAGATGAGTTTTTTAGGGGTCATGATGGATATGCAGGTGAAGCCGGCCATATGATTATCGTTCCGGAAGGTAAGCCATGTAATTGCGGAAATATGGGATGCTGGGAAAAGTACGCATCTGAATCGAGCATTTTTGAATATTTGTCAGAGAAAAGGAAAGTAAAAAATTTAACCTATGAACAGATCCAAACCTGGCTTGATGAAGGAGATGAAGAAGTTCATAACATGCTTGGAAAGCTCATTTACTATCTGGCTATTGGACTAAATAATATGATTAATATGTACAATCCAGACGTAATCGTCCTTGAAAGTGAATTATTGCGGATGTATCCTGATTCATTAAATAAAATTAAAAGGAATTTAACTTCTTCGATCAGCCATTATCGTGAATTAATTATTTCAGATTTCGGTAAGAAATCCGTTGTTCTAGGTGCTTGTGCACTCGCAATCAAAAATTTCCTGGATGTACCAATGTTAAATTTAACGTATGAGAAACAAAGTAAAATGAATGAAAGCACCATCGTGTAGAAGTTTTCCTACCAAAAAACCTTTAGCGGGATTTAAGCTAAAGGTTTTTTTATTAAGCACTTTTTAATTTCTTGTTCTTTTTTCCCTTAAATCAATAGCAAGTTGTTCTGTACGTTTCTTATTTAATGGATAAAGAAAAGTGACAATCACAAAAACCATTAATAAAGCAATCGCCGGTACCAAAGTACCAAGTGTATGAATCCCATGAAGTGTGTTTTGCGTTTGTACTTGAAGGGTTGGTTTATAGCCCACAGCTGCAATCGCTGCACCACCTATACCACCTGCAACTGCCTGCCCTACTTTACGGGCAAACGAATAGATTGAGTAAACGGTTCCATCTTCACGTAAGCCGGTTAAATATTCATGGTAATCGATTACGTCTGTAACGAATGCCCAAATGACCAAGTTAAAGAGTCCATATCCAAACATTGCGATCGTTAATATTCCAATGAATTGAGTATCCGTTAAATTCGGTAATAAATATAACATGCCGTAAACAATTGCTGAAAGTAATACCCCTGCTGAGGCTACTTCCTTTTTACCAAACTTTGCAACCAATGGTTTAACCATCGGCATGCCGATAAATACTGCAACAGACTGCAAGAGTCCTACCATGCTCAATGCTTTTGCGTTACCAAAATAATCTTTAAACAAATAGACGTTTACTGCACCAATCAACATAAAACAAATCATGAAGATTAATGAAGCGATTAGAATCCAAAGCAATGGTTTATTTTTCATAAGACCTTTAACTGTTTTTCCAAAGTTAACTTTTGGTTTAGCTGAATCATCCATCACAATCCGTTCAATAGATAATTTATAGCAAGCCATATAACAAGAGATGGCCAAAATTCCAAAAATGATTGCCCCTAGTAAAAAGTGATTGGCATCTGCTTTATTATTAACAAACATAATCATTGGTCCGACAACACTTACGATTAACCCTGCAAACTGAGCACCTAATGTTCTCCAGCTGGATAATGATGTGCGTTCAACTGGGTCCCCTGAGATGACTGAAGCCATTGAACCATAAGGAATATTAACTGTACTATACAATGTTCCCCATAGGATATAAGTAACAAAAGCATAGGCGATATAAAATCCGTTTGACATTCCAGGAATATGAACAAACATTAACACACCGGAAATAACGAGTGGAAACGACATCCTAAATATCCACGGTTTGTACTTTCCATTTTTCCCAGCCTTTCTTGTATCAATAAAGCGGCCCCAAGATACATCCGCAACAGCATCCCATATCCGTGCGACTAAAAAGAGGATTCCCACAGTAGCAGCACTAATATGAAAAACATCTGTATAGTAAACCATTAAAAATGAACTCACTAGAATAAAGAAGAAATCGTTTCCAAAATCGCCAAACAAATACCCAAATTTATCTTTCATCCCAAATTTCTTCATTTCATCATTTACTGCTACTGTTTCAGTAACGAGTTTTCTAGCTGCTTCTCCCATTTTCTGTCCCTCCATACTCAGAAGATCATCCCTAAGTCTTCTTGATAAGAAATTTTGAAAGGGCTGAAACCCCTTTCATGACAATATAAAAAATTTAAGCCTTTTTTTCATCTGGAGATAAACCGTCTATATTAATTTGTTTATTAAACTAACAAAATATTATATTAGTAGGATATCACCTTCGACATATTTCGTCAATAATATTTGTAAGCGGTTTATGCCATTATTCATATTTTCCATGGAATAGTTATTTTAGGATGCTTTAAATAGAATAAGCCGGATCACCATGTAATGATGATCCGGCTTTTATTCCGAATGAAATATTCAGCAAAAGCTTACTCGTTTATTAATGTAAGCTTTTTCTTTTTTCTGCTAAATCAATTGCTAACTGAACTGTACGTTTCTTATTTAATGGATATAAGAAACTGATAATTACAAATACCACTAATAGAATGATTCCAGGTACTAACGTACCAAGTGTATGAAGACCTTGTAGTGTGCTTTGCGTTTGTGCTTGAAGGGCTGGATTATAACCAACTGCCGCAATTGCTGCACCACCAACACCACCAGCCACAGCCTGACCTACTTTACGAGCAAATGAATAAATTGAATATACTGTACCATCCTCGCGTAATCCGGTTAAATATTCATGATAATCGATGACATCTGTTACGAATGCCCAAATGATCAAGTTAAAGAGTCCATACCCAAATGTTCCGATGGAAAGAATAGCAATAAATTGAGTGGCTGTTAAATTTGGTAACAAGTATAAAACACCAAATACAATCGCTGCGAGTAATACTCCTGCAGAGGCTACTTCCTTTTTCCCAAACTTAGCAACTAACGGCTTAACCATCGGCATGCCGATAAATACTGCAATGGACTGGACAAGTCCAACCATACTTAATGCATGCGCATTGCCAAAATAATCTTTAAACAAGTAGACGTTTACTGCTCCAATCAACATAAAGCAGACTAAGAAGATTAATGACGAAAGCAGAATCCAAAGCAATGGTTTATTTTTCACAAGACCTTTTACTGTTTTGCCAAAATTAACTTTTGGTTTAGCTGATTCATCCATTACAATACGTTCAACTGACAATCTATAACAAGCAATATAACAAGAGATAGCTAGCACTCCGAAAATAATAGCACCTAGTAAAAAGTGGTTTGCATCTGCTTTATTATTAACAAATAAAATCATTGGACCGACAACGTTAATAATTAAACCTGCTAAATTTCCACCAAGTGTTCTCCAACTGGATAATGATGTCCGTTCAACCGGATCCGCTGTGATAACAGAAGCCATAGATCCGTAAGGGATATTGACAGTACTATATAAAGTTCCCCAAAGAATATACGTTACATAAGCATAAGCAGTATAAAACCCATTTGACATACCTGGAATATGAACAAACATTAACACACCGCAAATTACTAGTGGAAAAGACATTCTTAAAATCCATGGTCTGAATTTGCCATTTTCCCCTGTTTTTCTTGTATCAATAAAGCGCCCCCATGAAACGTCTGCAACTGCATCCCACAAACGTGCAACTAAAAAGAGGCCTCCCACTGCTGCCGGATTAAGATGGAAAATATCTGTATAGTAAACCATTAAGAAACTAGCAACAAGAATAAAAAAGAAATCATTGCCAAAATCACCAAATAAATAACCGAATTTGTCCTTCATTCCAAATTTTCTGAATTCTGATTTTGTCGAAATGGTTGTACCTTGGAGCTTTGCATTTTGACTCATTTTTTCCCCTCCACTCATATTATTTGAAAACCTTTTCAAAACCATTCAAAAAAATAATATCTCGAGATTATCGATTCGTTAGTTAGTTTATTAAACTAACTAACTGCTTCTGTTTGTAGAATATCATCTGCCCTATCAATACGTCAACAAAATTTTTGAAAGCGTTTTATTAAAATTTTTCCAAATAATAAATATTTAATAAAATCCCCTTTCCTGAATTAAATCTACAGATGGGTATACTATAAAAATATAAGGGGGGGTAAGATGAAAACGCATAAAAAACAAGATAAAACTTTAACCTATGAATCCGATGGGAAAATGGGAAATCACAAGAAAGAAAGTACCAATAAAAGACGAGATTTTTTTAACACAACACAAAATAGTGAGTGACAAAAAAGCTTCCCGAAAATATTGGGAAGCTTTTTTTATTTGCATTTTTCAACAAAAATTTTAAATTCCGCAAATCCATAGTATAATTGATAAGATGTAAATTTTTACTTTATCATTATATTAGGAACGTTTTATTACAGGAGATCCATAAAATGTTAAAAGACTTTGTTTCAAATGGAGCAATTTTAATTGCTTCTTTTTCCATCATGGGACAATTATTTAAAGAAAAGCCATTACACCTTTCCTCTCCCCTATCAGTAAAATTTTATTGGGGACTTAGTTTTGGAATTCTTGGAAATATCTTAATGATCTACAGTATCCATATAAATGTAACAACCATTGCTGACTTACGACATTTGGCAATTGTAACAGCCGGGGCCTTTGGAGGTCTTATTCCTGCAATGGTCGCTTCAATCCTTATTGGAATTGGAAGAATTTTATTCTTTGGATTTAATAATACTTCCATACTGGCATCAGCCGGGGTCATCTTAACAGGTTTAATTTGCGGGGGGATTTCAAAATTCAAATATCCTCCCACCTTAAAAGCCCTCCTTATGAATCTCATGGGATTGTTCATTATTTCCATAATTCTTTTTATCAATATTCATGATCGCGGTGTTTTAATGAATATCCTCGCGTACCATTACGTTATTTCGTTAATTGGAGGTTTTTTTTCCTACCATTTATTAATATTTATTGCTAAATCAAATGAGGCCGAGCAACATCTTAGAGAGGCCAATAGCCTATTAAACCAACTTTCCTATATTGATGGCCTTACGGGAATTTCCAATCGAAGATATTTTGATCAAACCCTTGAAAAGGAGTGGGCAAATTTATCTTCCACAAACTCCCCGCTAACCTTGTTAATGTTCGATATAGATTATTTTAAAAAATACAATGATACATACGGCCATCTAGAAGGAGATCGCTGTCTTCAATCCATTGCCAATGCGATAAAGAACGAGATTTATATTCATCCTTCCTACACCTTCTGCCGCTATGGAGGAGAAGAGTTTGCGCTTATTTTACCCTTCGCAGATCAGAATGATGGGATTCAAATGGCCGAAAAAATTCAAAAAGTAATTCAAACGCTTAGTATTCCTCATATTAGCTCAAAAATATCGGATATCGTTACACTAAGTATTGGTATTTCCACAATGTATCCTAAAACTTCCTTAGATCGGGAGAAAATCATTCAGTTGGCCGATCAATCTCTCTACTTATCAAAAACCAATGGAAGAAATAGAATTTCATCTGTTCACTCATAAAAATCGTGGAAGCTGGAATCACCAGCCTTTTTTTTATACAGAGGTAAAATCACAAAATTTTGAAAATTTTGCATGAATTTGTTGAATCTTTGGGAAATAACCTGTAAAATTTTCCTATCAGCTATTTTGGACGGTGAAATGAATGGAAATTACTAAACATCTCTTCCTAAACCTTTCCATTTTAATAATTCTCCTGTTTTTTTACTTGATTTGTTTTGAAAAATATAAAAGATTTCTAACTGCTAAACCGATATTAATCCTTTTATTTACCGGCTTAATATGGGTTTGTGTTCAATTTTCCTATAATCCAGTACCGTTTTCCCGTTACGATTTAAGAATTATTCCTTTAGTGATTGGTGGTTTGTACCTTGGGATTGGTCCAATCCTCGTTTTAGCTTTACTGATCATTAGAAGTTTTTTCGGTTGGGATATGGGTTTATTGGAAACCTCCATACTCTATGGTGCACTTGCTATTGTATTTTGGCTCATGACTCCCTGGTATTGGAAGCAGAGTTCTTCGCGACGAATCATTATTGCTGTGTTATTAGGGATGATCCTTGGTATCCTTACCATTGGTGGTATGGAACTATTCCATCCCCATAATAATTGGATTGACGTCTGGTTTGCCTTTTTATTTATTCCTCCTTTAGGAATTGGAATTGTTTCGTATGCCATTGAATTTGTCAAAAAAAATAACCAAATGCGTCTGCAATTGATTAAAACAGAGAAATTAAAGGCGGTCGAACAAATGGGGGCAGCAATTTCTCATGAGATTCGCAATCCGCTAACAGCAGCCAGTGGCTTTGTTCAGTTATTACAGGATGATTATCTGCCACGACATAAAAGAAGAGAGTACCTTGCACTCGTAAAGGACGAATTACATTCTGCTGAACGGGTTATTCAAGATTACCTAACCTTTGCAAAACCTGCTCTAGAGACGTATGAGGAACTGAATGTAAAAAATGAACTTAAGCAAATCATTAATATTCTACAGCCTTTAGCCAATCAAAATTCTGTAGAAATGAATACAGACTTTTCGGTAATTGGTTTTATAAAAGGCGACCAGCAGAAATTTCGTCAGTGTTTTATTAATGTCCTCAAAAATGCAATTGAGTCCATGCCAAACGGAGGATATCTTTCCTTAAAAACGGAATATGACCAGGAAAATGTGACTGTTACGGTTAAGGATACAGGTGTCGGAATGACAAAAGAACAGCTTGAAAGGCTTGGCGAACCCTTTTATTCTACAAAAGGTTCAAAAGGGACAGGTCTTGGAATGATGGTCGTGTATAGCATAATCCGTGCCATGGGCGGAGGGATTCGGGTAGAAAGTGAAGTAGATGCCGGTACTACATTTCATTTTAAATTTCCATCCATCAGACCCTATATGAAAGCAGGCAACCAATAAAAAATGGACAGTTGGATTTTCCATCCTCTGTCCATTTTACCGTTTCATTCGGATCATAAATTTATAGCGGTCTGCACGATAAGTTGATTTTACAAATTCAACTGGAGTACCATCATGTAAAAAGGTATTTCGTTGAATTAGCATGACTGGTGCTCCTGCAGAAATTTTCAAATAAGGGGCCTCAAGCGGATTGGCAATCGATGATTCAATCGTCTGGGTGGCGTAATCAATTCGCAGGTTTAACTGGCCCTCAATATACTCGTATAAAGATCGATTGACAATCTCTTCTGTTAATCCCTTAATCAAGTTAGCTGAGATATAATTGATTTCTATCGCCATGGGCAGATCATCTGCTAAGCGGATCCGTTTAATTTCATAAACAGGGCCATATTCTTTTATGGCTAATTGATTAGCAATTTGGGCGGTTGCAGGAATCACTTCAAAAGACAGCAGTTGACTTCCCGGGTTTAAGCCCCTGGATTTCATATCCTCTGTAAAACTTGTTAACCCCTGCAAAGCCTGTTCAATTTTCCGGTCCGCTACAAATGTTCCTTTCCCTTGTAAGCGAAATAAATATCCTTCGTTTACTAGCTGAGTAAAGGCTTGTCTAACCGTCATCCTGCTTATTTGATACTTTTCAGCGTACTCTCTTTCAGGAGGCAGCGCATCTCCCGGCTTTAGTTCGTCTTTTTCAATTAAATCCTTTATATGTTCTTCTAATTGATAATAAATTGGAATGGGGGAATGTTTATCAATCATGCTCCTCTTAACTGCGTCCTTTCTCGGTAAACTGGCCACCTGCAAATCGAAAGAAAAATTATTCTTTCAATACTGGAATTTTCAAATCTAAAATAGCTGCTTCATCTGCAATAATTGTAACACATGGGTGATTTTTCAGTACAGAAGCAGGGAAATTTTCATTTAATTCCGTGTGTATAAGCTGGTACATGGCATCCCTTTTGCTATCTCCAGAAACCAGTAAAAGAATTTCCTTACTTTTCATGATGGTTGAAATCCCCATTGTAATGGCTTGTGTCGGAACTTCTTCCGGACGATTAAAAAATCTTGCATTCGCTTCAATTGTCGAAGGCGCCAGGTTCACAATATGTGTTTTTGATTGAAAGGATGTTCCCGGTTCATTAAAACCAATATGCCCATTACTTCCAATTCCAAGAACCTGCAGGTCAATGCCGCCGTGACCCGCTAGTAAATCCTCATAACGATTACATTCCTCTTCAATATTCCTGCCATTACCTATTGGAACAAAAGTATTCGCTTTTTTAATATCAATATGGTTAAACAAATTCTCATCCATATAGTACCGGTAGCTATTTTTATCTGTTCCAGCAAGGCCGATATATTCATCAAGATTAAAGGTCGTGACGTGCTGATAGGAGGTTCCATTTTTTTGATGATCTTTAATAAGGTTTTGATAGGTCCCAGTTGGTGTACCGCCAGTAGCTAGTCCAAGGGTGATGGATGGATGATCAAGAACCTTTTCCATTATATATTCAGCCGCTCTTTCGCTCATTTGCTGATAATCTTTTACTTCAATAATTTTCATTTAGTTTTCCTCCTTTTTATAGGCCACTTTTCCTCGGCAAATCGTCATATATACTTCCAACTGATCATCCAATATCACGATGTCTGCATCTTTCCCTGCAGCAATACTTCCTTTTCGATCATAAATATTTAGTTGCTTAGCCGGGTTTACTGAAGTCATTTCGATGGCGTCTTCAAGTGAACATCCTGTAAATGTAAGAATATTTTTCACAGCATCCCCGAGCCTTAAAATACTTCCCGCCAGTGTCCCATCATCAAGAAATGCTTTACCATCCCGAACATTTACCTGCTGACCTCCAAGATCATATTGACCGTTCTTCAAACATTTTGCCCGCATTGAGTCTGTGATTAAAATTAACCCTTCTTTGCGTTTTAGTTTGTAAGCCAGTTCAATCATTTCTGGGCGGACATGGACTCCATCTACAATCATTTCAGCAATTAGTTCATCCCGTAAAAGGGCAGCTCCCGCCACACCCGGCTCGCGGTGGTGCAGCCCGCGCATTTGATTAAAAAGATGGGTGACGTGATTGGCACCTGCATCAATGGCGGTGATAACTTCCTCGTATGCCGCATCCGTATGACCAATCGAAGCAATCACCCCATTTTCCTTAAGATAACGAATCAGCTCTATACCACCGGGACGTTCAGGTGCTATCGTTACAAGTTTAATATTCCCCTTTGAAAGGTTCTGCCATTTCTTAAATAAAGAAAGATTCGGATCAATAATATGCTCAATCGGCTGCGCACCCGCCCTTTTTTTATTGACAAAGGGCCCTTCAAGATGAATCCCCAGAATTTCAGCATTTCCTTGGGTCGATTGTGTTTCAATAAAATTCACCGCATTGATTAATGCGTTTTCTATTTCCGTTTTTTCCTGTGTCATGGTAGTAGCTAAAAAGCTGGTCGTGCCTTCTTTTGGAAGGGCTGCCGTCATATTCTCCAAAGCTTCAGGTGTAGCATCCATCACATCGGCGCCATTAACTCCATGTATATGAACATCAATAAAACCGGGGATGGCTTTATATTGCGATGAAATTTCAATCATTTCATATTCTTCTACATTTTTAAGCTCATCTGTTAATCCCAGTTCCACTATTTTTTGATCTTTAATTTTTAAATAACCATTTTGAATAATCTTGTCTTCTGTATAAATTTGAATACCCTTTAGTAAAATATGATTAACTTTTGCAGGCATCTTCATTACCCCTTTCAAGATACTTTCATATTAGCACCATTAACTTATAGTTGTCTATACCAATTAACCATACTCTATTATTAACTCATAATAAATCAATGTTTTCGTCCTTATTATTAAAGAATTTGGTAATAAATTATTCCCTTTTAATTTTAAAATTGGTATAGACATCTATAATTATCGAGTGTTATGATAGCAATGCATTAAAAAGCGCTTTCACAAATAACTTCTTAAAACAAAGGAGAGAAACAGATATGTTAGGATTTTTACAAAGAATTGGAAAAGCATTAATGCTTCCAATTGCGGTGCTTCCAGCTGCCGGATTATTACTCCGATTTGGACAGCCTGATCTATTGAACATCCCTTTTATCGCCAATGCTGGAAATGCTATTTTCGCAAATTTAGCATTGATTTTTGCCATTGGGGTGGCGATGGGTTTTGCCAAAGATAACAATGGTGCAGCCGCATTAGCAGGTGCTATTGGTTATTTAGTATTAACAGAAGGTACAAAAGCAATTGATAAAAATATAAATATGGGGGTTCTCGGCGGGATTTTAACCGGGATTATTGCAGGGCTTCTTTATAATCGTTTCCGTGATGTAAAGCTGCCGGAATGGTTAGGATTCTTCAGTGGCAGAAGATTTGTTCCAATCATCACCTCGGTCGCAATGGTTGTTTTGGCAGGCATTGCCGGATTTGTT
Source organism: Neobacillus sp. GCM10027624 (assembly GCF_042675345.1). Classification (NCBI taxonomy): domain Bacteria; kingdom Bacillati; phylum Bacillota; class Bacilli; order Caryophanales; family Bacillaceae; genus Neobacillus; species Neobacillus sp. GCM10027624. Next base: position 32,134 of record NZ_JBHTHD010000019.1, on the reverse strand, counting down.
TGGCCGCCTATTCAAGATGGTATTAATGGTCTGGGAAATTGGATTATTGGTTTAGGTGCGGTTGGTTCAGGTCTTTTTGGATTTTTAAATCGTTTGCTGATTCCATTAGGACTTCACCATGTATTAAACAGTTTATTCTGGTTCCAATTTGGAGAATTTCAAGGAAAAACAGGGGATATTGCCCGCTTCTTTGCAGGAGATCCAACTGCTGGCGGTTATATGACAGGATTCTTCCCCATCATGATGTTTGGACTTCCTGCAGCAGCCTTTGCGATAATTGCTGCCGCTAAGCCTGAAAAAAGAAAATCCGTATCCGGTATGTTTATCGGGCTCGCGTTGACTTCATTTCTAACAGGAATTACAGAACCAATTGAATTTTCATTTATGTTTATTGCCCCATTACTTTATGGTGTTCACGCAGTTTTAACGGGGCTATCGATGTGGATTACTTCATTATTAGGAATTAAGGATGGGTTTACCTTTTCAGCAGGTGCCATTGATTATGCATTAAACTTTAACATTGCTCAAAAGCCTCTATTGTTATTATTGGTTGGTGTCGTGTACGCAGTTATCTATTTCATCATTTTTTATGGATTAATTAAAGCGTTTAATATTAAAACACCTGGCCGTGAGGATGAAGAGGAAGCTGAGCTTAATCAAGATACTCCAAGCACGGTTGAAGGTAACAAATATGAGACCATGGCTTATCACTTTATAAAAGATATTGGCGGTAGAGAAAACATCACTTCAATTGACAATTGTACAACCCGTCTACGCTTAAATATTAAAGATATGGATAAAGTAAAGGATTCTTCTTTAAAAGCACATGGTGCCAAAGGAATAATGAAATTGAATAAAAACAACCTGCAAGTTGTGGTGGGTACAGAGGTAGAGTTTGTTGCAGATGCAATGAAGAGGATCGATATGAATCATGTTAAGGTTGACTCTTCCCTCACCGAAGCGGCTTCAACTGGGGCGAACGGCCAGCTGCCGTTATCAGATGAAGACTTTGTGATGCCAATTGAAGGAGAAATTATTCCCATTACGGAAGTTCCGGACCAAGTTTTCTCGCAAAAAATGATGGGGGATGGCTTCGGAATTGTTCCGGCAAACGGTTCGGTTGTTTCACCAGTTGACGGGGAAATTCTAAATGTGTTCCCAACAAAGCATGCGCTTGGCATTCGTTCAAAACAAGGCTACGAAATTCTCATCCATATCGGATTAGACACGGTAAATTTAAAAGGAGAAGGCTTTACGGTTCTCGTGAATGAGGGAGACAAAGTGACAAAGGGACAAGCGATTCTTAATTTTGATTTAGAATTCATTAAGAAATCAGTTCCTTCTACGGTCACACCAGTCATCTTTACAAACTTAACAAAATTAAATGTGAAAAAGCACGGTCNTGAAAAAGCACGGTCAAACCGAGCAAGGAAAGAATGGAATCCTTTCAATTGAATAATGGAAAAACGACAGGTGCCTGACACCTGTCGTTTTTGTTATGCATATAATTTTGATTCTTCCTGCTGGAAGAAGCTCTTCATGGCATGGAATACATCGGCTTTTTGCTTGAGGATATAATAGCGAAAATTCTCATCCTTGATATTTTTATAAGCAGACATTAAGGTCGAGTGGCGGTTGTACTGATTTACCTCGCCATAACCAAACATATTCGATACCTTCATTAATTCTTCAACCAATTTGACACAGCGTGCATTATCGGATGTTAGATTATCACCATCTGAAAAATGGAATGGATAGATGTTATACTTTAGTGGACTATATTTGTCATCAATCAATTCCAACGCTTTACGATAGGCTGAGGAACAAATCGTTCCACCGCTTTCTCCTTTAGAAAAGAAATCTTCCTCCGTAACAACCTTTGCTTCCGTATGGTGAGCAATAAATTCAATTTCCACCGTTTCGTATTTCGTTCTTAAAAAGCGTGTCATCCAGAAGAAAAAGCTTCGTGCCATATACTTCTCCCAAATCCCCATACTTCCACTAGTGTCCATCATCGCGAGTACCACTGCTTTAGAATCAGGCTTAATGACCTCATTCCAGGTCTTAAATTTTAAATCATCCTTATAAATAGGATGAAATGCAGGTTTCCCGCTCATCGCATTACGTTTGAAAGCAGACATCATGGTTCGTTTTTTATCAATATTCCCCATTAATCCTGTTTTTCGAATATCATTAAATTCAATATTCTCAACCAAATGTTCTTCTTGTTCTTTTCTCTTTAAATTTGGAAGCTCTAACTGTTTGAATAATGCTTCCTCTAGTTCCATTAACGAAACTTCGGCCTCAAAATAGTCCTCTCCAGCTTGATCGCCGGCGCCTTGCCCTTTTCCCGGACCCTTTTGCCCGCTGGAACCGTCACGTGCTACTACATCCCCGACTTGACTGTCACCGTTACCTTGGCCCACGTGTTTGTTTTTGTCATAATTATAACGAATTTTATATTCGTCCAATGAACGAATCGGAATTTTTACCACATCTCGACCGTTTGACATAATGATGCTTTCTTCTGTGATAAGATCTGGAAGATTATTTCGAATCGCCTCTTGAACTTTTTCCTGGTGCCGCTGCTGGTCATCGTGGCCTTTACGGTGGAGGGACCAATCTTCTCTAGAAATCACAAATTGATGGTTGTTGTCTGACAATTAAAACCCCTCCCTATAAAATTTTGAAAATCCTTTGCACACATTTTTTTCTACCACATACTATAACTCGAGTGTAAAAATCCATATGAAATATTGATTACTTTATCCTATGCAGAAACAGCGAATAATTTACAAATAATTTTGACAATTGGTGTTTTGCCTATGAAAATGGACAAGAATTTTGATAGAAAAAGACTGGCAAAATTTCTTCTGCCAGTCCGTATAGCCGTTAGCGATTTAATAAGCTTCCTACATATCTCAATAGTTCGTTTGCTGATGTTGAATTATAACCATGCTCATCAATCAGCCTTGCCACAACATCATTGATTTTTTTCAATTGCTGTTCATCCGGCGTTTTCGATGATGTGGTAATCTTCACAACATCCTTAAGGTCAGCAAACAGCTTCTTCTGGATGGCTTCACGCAGACGGTCATGGGAATTATAATCGAACCGCTTGCCTTTTCGTGCATAGGCTGAAATGCGGATTAAGATTTCTTCCCTGAACGCTTTTTTCGCATTCTCGGAAATACCAATTTGTTCCTCAATGGAACGCATTAGTTTTTCATCCGGATTAATTTCTTCACCCGTTAATGGGTCGCGAAGCTTTGCTTTATTGCAGTAGGCTTCGACATTATCCAGATAGTTATCCATAAGTGTCTTAGCAGACTCTTCATAGGAGTAGACAAATGCTTTTTGGACTTCATTTTTCGCGATATTATCATACTCTTTACGAGCTACTGCAATATAGTTCATATAGCGTTCACGCAGTTCTGCTGTGATGGATGGATGCTGGTCTAGCCCATCCTTCAACGACCTTAAAACATCTAAGGCATTAATAGAAGGTACCTCTTTACGAATAATCGTAGAGGAAATTCGGTTAATGACATAACGCGGATCAATTCCGCTCATCCCTTCATCCTGGTATTCCTTCTTAAGTTCCTCAATATCTGCTGTATTAAATCCTTCAACACTTTCGCCATCATATAGACGCATTTTCTTAACTAAATCGATATCACCTTTTTTCGGTTCCTTCAATCGAGTTAAAATGGTAAACATCGCGGCAACCTTTAGCGTATGCGGTGCAATGTGAACATCTGACACATCACTTTCCCGGATCATTTTTTCATAAATTCTTTCTTCTTGTGACACCTTAAGATTGTATGGAATTGGCATGACGATAATCCTGGAATGAAGGGCTTCATTCTTTTTATTGGAAATAAATGAACGGTATTCCGTTTCATTCGTATGTGCGACAATTAATTCATCCGCACTGATTAACGCAAACCTGCCCGCTTTGAAATTTCCTTCTTGTGTTAACGAAAGCAGATGCCATAAAAACTTTTCATCACATTTTAGCATCTCTTGGAATTCCATCATTCCTCGGTTAGCTTTATTTAGTTCTCCGTCAAAACGGTATGCCCGTGGATCTGATTCGGAACCAAATTCTGCAATCGTTGAAAAGTCAATGCTTCCAGTTAAATCGGCAATATCCTGTGATTTTGGATCGGATGGACTAAAGGTTCCGATACCGGTTCGTTTATCCTCTGAGAAAAAGATTCTTTCCACCTGAACATCTTCTATTCTTCCGCCATATTCTTGTTCAAGGCGCATCATGTTTAATGGCGACAAATTTCCTTCAATGCGAACCCCATATTCTTCATGAAATTCATCCCGTAAATGATGGGGAATTAAATGCAATGGATCTTCGTGCATCGGGCAGCCTTTAATCGCAAAGACAGACCCTCGATCTGAGCGTGAATAACCCTCTAACCCTCTTTTTAGCATCGTCACTAATGTAGACTTACCGCCGCTGACTGGGCCCATTAACAATAAAATACGTTTTCTGACATCTAACCTTTTAGCGGCCGGATGAAAGTATTCCTCCACAAGGCGTTCTAGTGCTTCCTCTAAACCAAATAATTGATTACTAAAGAATTTGTATTTCTTCGTCCCTTTTTCTTCCTCAATCCCCGCGTCCTTAATCATATTATAAACTCGAGAATGTGCAGACTGTGCAACCCATGGCTTCTTCTTCAACAACTCCAAATAATCGGCAAAAGTTCCTTCCCAACGCAGCTTTTCTTCTTCTTCACGAAACATCTCGATTTTTTTTAAAATATCCATAAGGCCCTCCCCCTGTAGCTTAGTCAGAGACGATTAATATACTCTATGCACGTAGGAACTTGAACATGCGTAACCAAGACAATTAGTCCCTATCTTTTTTGTTACAGCCCTTTTCATTTTTTAAAGTTAGGCTATAATAAAACTATATGCTCGACTAATCGAAAAAATTTGCGGGAGGGTTTACATAGTGAATACTTTTATTGTAATTTTAGTTATGATTACATTCTTAGCTGCCATCTTCACCTCAGGATACAACGACAAGCCAGGCGCAAATAAATAGAAAAGCGAAAAGCGCATGTATCAGCCCCGACAAGGCTTTAGGTCCTTCGGTGAAGTCGTTCTTTGACTTCATCGGCAGGACCGAAGCAACCTAGGAAAAAAGCAGTTCATTTTTTCCCTCGAGAGGCTAGGCGCTGAAGCTGGACAATGTAAAAGGCTGCCAAATGCCTGGCAGCCTTTTTTTATTGACCTAAAGCAGGTCCTTTATTAAGTAGGTTAGGGTAATTTTGTTGCCTTAGTGCTTCATATACAAGTATAGCCGCTGTATTGGACAAATTTAAAGAACGGACATTTTGATTCATAGGAATCCTTAACGCGCGGTCCTTATTATTGGCAATGACATCTTTAGGAAGACCTGTCGTTTCCCGGCCAAAAATAAAATAATAATCCTTGTTCAGATCGCTATAGTCAAAAGAGCTATGCGGGATTTCTCCAAATTTGGTTAAATAAAAAAATTCACCGCCAGCATTCTTTTCAAAAAATTCATCTATTGAATCATAATAAAAAATGTTCACAAACTCCCAATAATCCAAACCAGCACGCTTCAACATTTTATCTTCTGTTGAAAAGCCTAATGGATGGATTAAATGTAAACTGGTATCCGTGGCAGCGCAGGTACGGGCGATATTTCCTGTATTAGAAGGAATTTCTGGCTGGTATAATACAACGTGGTTTGACATGAATTTCACCTCAAATAAAAATCTCTACCTGCAATTATACCACTATGTTGTTTTCAGACAAGAAATCAGTCCAAAATCGAAAAGAACTTATATTTTATATTTGGCGTATAGGCTGATGAATCTTCGTAGGCCCAATACCTCATTCGGCTATTGTACGTATTGGCATTTACCAACGGCATTCCATAGGCATCTTTTCCAGTCACCATCGTATTATGATTAAACCGGCCATCCCCTTCAAAATCGTAGCAAATTACATCTCCTAACACTAATTGGTCAGGACTGCTGACCTCTCTTGCTCTTAAACCACTCTTTGAGTTCGCCAAATATAATCTTAGGGAATTTGCTATTGCCCAGCTGTAACTCCAATTATTATTTTGCACCCACCAGCCGCTTCCGCGGTTCGGATACCCTCTCATCGGTGATCCGCCGGCACGGAGACATTGTGATATATAATTGGTACAATTGTTTTCAAATTTTTTATACGCAGGATTATAACTATTCCACCAGCGTTCCGCATATTGCACCGCCTTTAAGCGGTCATATTGGAAGCTTGAACGCTCCTCCAATTCTTCCGCTGGGATGGACAATTCCTGATGATGATCGCCAGTTTGAACAGGTGCGATTTCTTCATCAGAGATCACTTCTCCTTTAAAAAGCTTTGCGAGCCTCATTTCAGTTTCCTCTTCTAGATAAAGCGCATCTTTTTGTTTAATTAGGTATTGAAAATGGGCCATATAATGGACGGTTTCGTAATTCCCATTTTCAATTTTTTCTATGATATTGCCCGCAGCCTTTACTTTTACAATTTCCGCAGACCGTTTGGACAAAGAAGCTAATTTTCTTTCCGCCTTTGGATATAATTTTTTCTTTTCCCTCGTATTTGAAATAAATTGATGAATTCTTTGTTCAAACAATTCTTGAAGTGTTTCCTGCATCTCTCTCCACTCCTTTCCATTCATACATATGTGGAAAGGATGAAATTCAATCAAAAAAAGAGCCAATCATCATGATTCGCCCTTTTTTACATATTCAACAAACGTAATCCTTTTTCTATTTCCAGTTGAACATCTACATCTGTTTCGGTTTTCCTTGCTTTCTCAAGGGCAGTATATGCGCTCTCGCCGCCAATTTTACCAAGTGCCCATGCAGCTGTTCCCTTCATTACTGGACTTTGTTCATTTTGCAAAACCTCAACTAAATCGGGAACTGCTGTTTCATCTTTAAAATGAGCAAGGGCAATGATGGCATTGCGTTGGATTGGCTTTTTCCCACGCCAAGACCCTGCTAAATGGCCAAATTTATTTTTAAATTCGCGATTACTCATCTTTAAAATCGGGGTTAATAATGGTTTTTCAATTTCCGGATTGGTTTCCATTTCATCATGAAAATGAAAGTCCTTACCTTTATTTGCCGGACAGGCGGTTTGACAGGAATCACAGCCATACACCCTATTTCCGATTTTCTCCCTAAATTCATCGGGTATAAGACTCTTTGTTTGCGTTAAAAATGAAATACACCGCTGAGCATTGATCTGCCCGCCATGTACCAATGCACTGGTAGGGCATGCCTCAAGACATTTTGTACATGTTCCGCACTGATCTTCTATTGGAGTGTCCGGTTCAAAGGGAATACTGGTAATCATTTCACCTAAGTAGACATAAGAGCCAAATTCAGGCGTGATCACAGCACAATTCTTTCCACTCCAACCAATCCCTGCCCTCTCGGCCACAGCCCGATCTGAAAGTTCCCCAGTGTCAACCATCGATTTAACCCGGGCATCCGGTACCTTTTCAAGGATAAATGCTTCCAGTTTTTTTAGTCGATCACGGAGAATATGGTGATAATCCATTCCCCAAGAAGCTCTTGAAAAAATCCCTCTTCGCTCTCCCTTTTTACTCACCATTCTGATTTTCATTTTAGATGGATAAGCTAACGCAATCGCTATGATGGAGTGCGGCTCTTCAAGGAGCAGGGAGGGATTAACGCGTTTTTCAATATCCGGTTCCTCAAAACCTGATTGGAATCCTAGCTCCTGTTGGCGTATTAATCTATTTTTCAGTTCAGTAAAGGGAGCAGCAGTGGTAAAACCAATTTTATCAATGCCAATTTCCTTACTGTAAGCAATTAGTTCTTCTTTAAATTGTATAACGTTCATTTTTAAAGCCTTCTTTCAAACGGTTTCCATCTAAATGAAGCGGTTAATTATTTATTACACACTTTTTTATGATAAACTATTTTCAACAAATTTTGGAGGTTAAAAAGCTTGGAAATTCAATTGTCATCAAGTCTGATTGAAAAGATTCCTCATTTTAAAGTGGGAGTTATTGAATACGAGAATATCACTGTCGGGGATTCACCGCAAATGGTTAAAGGCCGTCTTCAACTGTTTCAAGAGTCGATCTATTTTGAGCTAGAAAATAAAAATGTGACTGATTTACCTGGAATTCAGGAATGGCGAAGTGTGTTTAAAATGACAGGAAAGGACCCGAACCGCTACCGTCACTCTGCAGAAGCACTGTACCGAAGAGTTCAAAAGCAGAATTATCTATCCCCTGTTCAAAGTGCGATTGATCTTAACAACTTTTTCTCGCTTGAGTATCAAGTGCCGATTGGGATTTACGATAAAGAGAAATTGGAAGGACCTGTTACAATCCAGATTGGTGCTGCCGGGGAAGAATATCGCGGTTTAAATGGAAGAATGAACTCATTAGAGAACTTAATTGTATCGGCAGATCAGCAAGGACCATTTGGCAGTCCGTTTGTAGACTCAGACCGAACACCTGTAACGGTGGAAACCAAACAGGCGGTGCAAATGATCTATATTCGGCCATCTTTGGATGTAGATAACGCGAAAATGCTAACGGAATCTTTAATGAATATGTTTGTTCAAGTCCACGGCGGGGATGCTTCTTATCGCATTTTAGGATGCTGATAGAGGCATTCTTTTTTTGGTCAAATAAAAAAACGTAACGCATCGTTTTTCTTTGAAACGATACACTACGTTAGTCACAATATTGGAGCGGGTGATGGGAATCGAACCCACTACATCAGCTTGGAAGGCTGAGGTTTTACCAGTAAACTACACCCGCAATTTATTAAGTTGATATGTTCAATCAACTGACCTTTATTATATTACACAGCTTTCACTTTTTCGTCAAGGTTTTTTGCGAAATTTGTCGATTTTTTAGCTTGATTTTGTGCTGAAGTGAATTTGAGATGAATTGAGGGCTCTTTTGGTGATGAGGTGGTGGGGTGCTTTTCCCTTTTTATGATAAAAGCTGCACCCTGGTGCATTTAGAATCCCTGTCAGTGACCGCGACTACTCTTTTTTCTTCTTCACGGGCACTTAGATCCCTTATCAGTGACCGCCACCACTCTTTTTTCTTCTTCACGGGCTCTTAGAACCCTTGTCAGTGACCGCGGCCACTCTTTTTTCTTCTTCACAGGCTCCTAGGTAAAACACTAGGTTGCAAGTGTCTCTTTTAGTGGCTTATTTTTATCATAAATATAAATGCCCATTCAACCAGACAATAATATCCGCAATCACTTCATCTTTATTAATCTCATTTAATATTTCATGCCTGGCATCATCATAAAATTTATAAGTGACATCGGTAATCCCGGCATTTTTAAAAGCTTGATAGGTTTTTAACACACCTTTTGTATTTCCGCCAACTGGATCCATACTTCCGGAAACCAAATAGATCGGCAACTTTTTTGGAATCAACTCAATATTAGCCAATTTATTTATCGTTTCAAGACCGCCAAGTAGATCATAAAAAAAGCCTGATGAGAAAATACCACCACAATTGGGGTCTTCAATATACGAATCTACTTCTCTTTCATCCCTGCTTAACCAATCAAATTCCGTTCGATTCGGTTGAAAGCTCTTATTGTAGTTACCAAATGTAAGATTATTTAATAGCGGACTAGGAGTTCTTTTACCTATCTTCCTCATTTGCCTAGAAGCAATCATCCTGCCGACTTTCCCCATAATTCCCGGATCGCCGCCTGTCCCTGACAAAATCACCCCCGCAATCCAATCCCCGTGTAATTGAATATAACGACGGGATAAGAATGATCCCATACTGTGACCAAATAAAAAAATCGGGACATTGGGATAGTCCTTTTCAATAATCTTGGTAAGGGTAAACAGATCCTCTACTACTTTTTCAAAACCCTGTTCATCAGCAAAATAACCTGAAGAGTTATTTAAACTAGCCGTTTTTCCATGGCCACGGTGATCATTACCATATACGACTATATTTTGAGATACGAGTTCTTCAGCAAAAGAGTGATATCGCTCGATATGCTCTGCCATACCATGGGCAATTTGGACAATAGCCCTCGGCTTTTCCTCCCCCATCCATTTGTTAACATGGATCCTAGCACCATCATTTGTCTCAAAAGTAAAAGCAGATTGCTTAACCATCCCAATCACTCCTTAGCATCTTGACAATTGAACCTCACTAAAATGCATATACTTCATGATGTACCTATGGCGTTCAGCTTGACTTACCTTATCTTCCACAGCATTTTTTAAACTTCTTTCCGCTTCCGCAAGGACATGGATCATTTCTGCCAATTTTCTCGTTTGATTTACCTTCAGTATGTTTTGGGCCCGTTAAGAGTACCGGTTTCAATGAATGTTCCCTTAGCTCGATTGGTGTATAGCCTTTCAAAAACCATTGCTTCGTGTTATTCATCAAATGAACCACTTGATCCATAACCGCTTGGACCGTTTCCAAACTTTCAAATTCAAGGACACTTCCTAAATATTGCATAACCTCATTCGGGCCGTCACCAATTCGAGTTGCATAGACACACTCTTCTACAATGCTATCAGCTGCCTCCCTGTCTATTTCAAAATATAGTGCAAGGAACTGGACGAACTCCAGATAGCTTTGATTCTTTTCAACAAATCCGGCTTCCCCCGCTTTGAGAAGTTGTTTTTTGGTAAAAGGAAAAAATGCCAGATTTTCTCTCATCCGGTGTTCTTGCTTCACTCTTTTTGGATCAAACACTCTTCTATCTGAGAAGCCCTCTTCATTATGAGTAATTCCTTTATGATAGGAATTGGCATTATGAATAACGTCAAGAAATTCTCTTAAATGTAAAAGTTCTTTCGTATAGGTTTCCAACTTCTCTGATAGTTGTGCTGCACTTAATGTCCCATAATAGTAACAAAGACCGTATGTAAGTTTGATCCACTCTGTATTTCTATTTATGATTGATGTTACATTTTTATTATCTTCAAGGGTTATGATTGGATCAATCAGTTCATCCGGCACAGCCAATATCTTTTTTTCTTGAAAGGTTCCTGTAAATATCAAACCACGTGCACGAAAATATTCGATTTGATGCGGTTCTATATCTGGAGCAATTATATGCCCGCCATTATGGGCGATTTTCGTTAGTAATCTAAACCGTTCGGCATCAAATGGAAGGCAAACCTGTTCGAGCGATTTAGGAATCATTTCTTGTAACACTGTAACAAGTTCAGCTTTTTTCAAACTGCTGACACCTTTTAATTCTAAATTTTTTCTAATGTTATCTAACTCGCTCTTTGTCATTTTACCTAGTTGTTCCTGTAAGGTTACAGGAACATTCAGATTGCCCCAATGTTTTTGATCCTGTTTTTCCTCTATATCTTTGGACATTTTTTTAAATCCAGACAAAGCCTTGATAAGGCCTTTTTCTAATTGTTTATCCATCACTTTGTTGCTCATAAAACTCCCTACTTTCTAAATCCTCTCATTTTGGCAGAATGCAAGCCCCAACCTACTTTCCATATTTCTATTATATATATAAATAATATACTGCTTTCAAAGAAATCAATTCTACAAGAAATTTGAAAGGGAGTGAAGCGGTATTAGCAAAAATGGTAATAATGTATGAGAGACCGAGGAACCAGAAAAATTTGATTGGCACTATTTTAAGGTGCATGTTCAATTCAAAACAGAAAATGTTTCTTCTATAATCAGGATAATTTACTCTATTATAACTCAGACTATGTCATAAAAAGGTGAGCATTTATGAAATCAGATTATATTGTGTTGCTTCTATTATGGATAATACTACCTATCATTCTTTGGAAAGTTATCCCTCGAAATCGACTTCGTGAAGCAATTGCTACCCTTTTGTTTTTTCAGATGTTAACATGGTTGTTTAGCATTTACTTAACCTATTTTGGATTTCTAGAATCACCAATTCGAATATTTAAACATGCAACAAAAATAAATTTTACGATGGAATTTTTAGTATTTCCTTTTTTTGCTGTTTTGTTCCAGCTTAAATTTCCAACACACGCAAACTTCATAAGACGTATGTTACATTATTTATTTTGGATAGGCATTATTTTATCTTTTATGTTTTTATTAGGAAAATTTACAAACATTATGAGTATTGGAATGGAGAATATCATAAGAAGTTTTTTTAATTTTATCATTGAACTATGGATATGCCGTCGTTTTGTTTTGTGGATCATGGCACATCCTGACTATGAAAGGTTAGAGATTAATGAAGATTGACCAGTTGATTTTATACATTCTTTATTCATGTACTTTTATTTCTTTAGCATTCATACCAAAGGATAAATTAAGAGATGCCAGCATTATCTTCTTATTTCAACAGTTTGTTACATGGTTTGCTGGGATTCTTGCTGTGGGATTCAACTTATTAGAGTACCCTGTTCGAGAACTCGCAAAAGTGAATGGCACCAGCTTTTTATATGAGTTCTTTCAATATCCCGTCATAACCGTCTTCTTTTGTCTCTTTTACCCCAAAACAAATTCATTTTGGAAAAAATCCCTATATATATGTGCATATTCCACAGGACTAACCTTACCTGAAGTCATCATAGAAAAGTATACAAATCTAATTTCATATATTCATTGGCACTGGTATTATACCTGGGCATCCGTTTATGCTACCTTATTTTTAGCATGGATATTTTATAAATGGTATTTTAGGTTAAATAACCGTTAAAAATTTTGTTCCACCATCTTGGCCCTTTAGTGCAATAACATGATGCGAATTGAATTTTACAAGGTGGATTTCTGGATATTTATGTTAAAATTTAGAGAGATGTTGTTTAAATAGCTGGAAAGGTTGGTTGAATGAAAACCAGGTCAGGTACAGTCAATCAAAAATTGATTGTATGCACCTCACTCAGGAGGGGAAACCAAATGAAGAAATTAAAATATTGGGGAGCAGCGGCAGTTATTGGTTTGTTGATTGGAACAGCATTTTGGTGGGCAACATCCAAAGTGAAGGACCTAAAGGACCCGCTAAACAAATCGGATGCATTTGTGTATAGTGATAACGGCATTCTTCATTGGTTTGAACTAAATAGTAGAAGAGGGAAAGTCACGGGGAAAGTCACGGGGAAACTTCACCAACAGAGATTCATAGAAAAAGCAGGGAAATCACCTTTTAAGGAAGAGAAAATATACTCCCTAACTGGGGAAACAACCGAAAAGGGGTATAAATTCAAGGTAAATAATGGCGGGAAAATTACAACCTATGAAGCTTGGTTTTCTGGACCACATCTTTCAGTACAAAGGCAAGGGGAAAAAGACATCAGACTATACAATCCCGTAAATCATAAAGAACTCGATGGATATATAAAAGCGCTAAAAGACTATCACGCTGAAGAAAACGAAAATAAAAGAATAAGAAACTTTTTTTCCGATCTTCGTAGTGTTTACGGTTATCTTTACACCGCTCAGGACAACTCCTTCCAATTGTTCGTCAAAATTGATGAAGCCTTACTAGAAGGAGAATTGACTGGTTTTCTACTCATAATGGATGACAAGGGGAAAGAATCCAGGTTTGTATTAAACGGAGTAACAGATGGGCGATTGGTGAAGTTTTACACCACTGTAGACGGAAAAACAACCAAATTGGAAGGCAAGTTTCATGAAGGTGCCACTGGATTCGACCTGTCCTTTTGGAAGACCGACCAAAAACTATCGTTTCATGCTGTAACGAAGGAAGTATTTAAACAGAGTTACAAGGAATTTAAAAATTAGTAAGAAGTGAAAAATAATGTTCTTATATTTATTCCTATAAATATAAGAAGTGGGTGCCCCAAAAGTTGGACTTTTGGGACACCTTCATCAAAGCACTTAACCCAAAACAACCTTATTCCTTTCTTTGGCAATCTCCGCAGCCACATCGACGATCATATCTTCTTGACCGCCCACTACTTTACGTTTGCCCAATTCTACTAAAATATCACGGGAATCAACGCCAAATTTAGTAGCTGCGCGTTTTGCATGAAGGGCAAAACTTGAGTACACACCCGCAAACCCGAGAGTTAAGCTATCTCTAGTAATTTCTTGCGGCACTTGCAAAATAGGTGCAACAATATCTTCCGCCAAATCCATCATTTTATATAAGTCTACCCCTGTTTTAATTCCCATTCGTTCACAAACGGCAACAAGTACCTCTGTTTGAGTATTACCGGCACCTGCTCCTAAACAGCGTACACTGCCATCAATCCGAGTCGCACCCTCTTCAATTGCCACAAGTGTGTTGGCCATAGCAAGCGACAAATTGTTATGGGCGTGGAAGCCGACATGAATCCCTACAGATTGCTTAAGGGCACGAATACGTTCTCGAACCTGTTCTGGAAGCAAATATCCTGCTGAATCAACAACATATACGGTGTCAGCTCCATAGCTTTCCATTAATTTTGCCTGTTCAACCAGTTTGTCTACTGGGGCCATATGGTTCATCATTAAGAAACCGACTGTTTCCATTCCTAATTCTTTTGCATAGGCAATATGCTGCGGTGCCACGTCTGCTTCAGTTACATGTGTAGCAATACGGGCCATTTTGGCACCTAAATTGGCGGCTTCTTTTAATTCATGTAGTGTGCCGATACCTGGTAATAGAAGTACAGCAATTTTCGACTTGTCTGCTACTGAAACCGCCGCTTCGATTAATTCCAGTTCATTTGTCCGTGAAAGACCATATTGTAAGGAAGATCCAGCTAAACCGTCACCATGAGAGACTTCAATAAAAGGAACATTTGCATCATTTAATGCTTTTGTTATGTTAAGTACTTGATCTATCGTATATTGATGATTAATGGCGTGGCTCCCATCTCGTAACGCTACTTCTGTAATGAGAATATCTCTTTCAATTGTCATGGTTTATTTGCCCCTTTCTACAGCTTAAACTGTTTCTTTCGTTAATAATTTTTTCGCAAACGCCTCTGCAATTTTCACACCAGCTGACGTCATGATATCAAGGTTACCTGCATATACAGGCAGGTAGTCACCAGCTCCTTCTACCTCCAGGAAGATGGTTACTTTATTTCCTTCAAAAATTGGTTCGGTACGTACGCGATAACCCGGGACATACGATTGAACCACTTTCTCCATTTCGCTGATCGATTTCCGAATCGCTTCTTCATCCATTTTCCCTTCCTCTACAAGCGTATAAACGGTATCACGCATGAGGATTGGCGGTTCAGCAGGGTTTAGGATAATAATCGCTTTCCCTTTTTTTGCACCGCCAACTACTTCTATCGCACGTCCAGTTGTTTCTGTAAATTCATCGATATTGGCACGAGTTCCTGGCCCCGCACTCTTACTTGCAATCGTGGCAACAATCTCGGCATATTCGACTGGCGCTACTCTGTTTACGGCATGGACCATTGGAATCGTTGCCTGACCTCCGCAAGTAATGAGATTGATATTATCCTTATCTAAATGCTCTTCAATGTTTACGGCGGCGCAGACTAAAGGTCCTATCGCCGCTGGAGTCATATCAATAACCTTTATTCCCGCTTCTTTTAACATCTTTGCATTATAGAGATGCGCTTTTGCAGAAGTGGCATCAAATACGATGTCTGCTTTTAATTCCGGATCTGCCAAAAATCCATCAATCCCTGTATCAACCCCTGCATACCCTAATTCCCTTGCACGGCGTAATCCGTCCGATTGCGGATCAATTCCGATTACAGCAGTCAGCTCTAAAAATTTAGAGTGTGCTAATTTGATCATTAAATCTGTTCCGATATTCCCTGAGCCAAGGATCGCAACTTTTACTTTTTCCATCCTATTTTTCCTCCTATATAAAATCTTCTAGAGATTGGTAACTTTATAGCCTTTAAAGCAAAGGGACAGTTCTTTCTGTTGCCTTAAAAAGAACAGTCCCTTGTGCTACCTTACTTGCAATACATCGAAACACTACCTAAACCTTCAAAAGTGGCAATGACTGAGTCTCCCGGTTTAAACGCGATGGCTTCGGACATGGCTCCGCTGAGGATGATATCTCCCTTTTTCAGTCCTCGCCCACGGGACCCTAATTCATTTACCGCCCAGGCGATGGCTGTCGCGGGATGCCCTAATACTGCAGCGCTCGAACCTGTTTGCGCCACTTCGCCATTTTTGGACATCACCATGACGACATTCCCTAAATCAATCGCCTGCGGCGCGACCCATTTACTCCCGACTACAAATTTAGCCGAAGAACAATTATCTGCAATCACATCAACTAAGGTAAAGCGAAAATCCTTATACCGGCTGTCAATCACTTCAAGAGCGGGAGCAACATATTTGGTTGCCGCTAACACGTCTTCCCCCGTGATGTTTTCACCTTGTAAATCTTTATCAAGCAAGAAGGCAATTTCTGGTTCCACCTTTGGATGGATCAGGCCCGAATAAGAGATTCCCTCCCACTCATAGGCGAGCATATCACTATGTAAATAACCGTAAATCGCTTCATTCACACCCATCATGACTTGTTTGGCTTTACTTGTTAATCCTAACTTCAGTCCAACTGCTTTGCTGCCGGATTCCGCAAGTTTACGGGCAAGCAAACCATCCTGCAGTTCATATGCATCCTTTACTGTCAATTCTGGATAGTTGTCCGTCACTTTAATGACTTCCCGTGCATCACGCTCTGCCGTATATAAATACTCAATAATTTCTCCGTGTTTATCCACTAGTAGAGTCATCTTTTATGCCCTCACTTTTTTTATTTTCACTCATTTGGCTTCTGCCTGTGGCTCATCTCTTCCTGCCCTCTCAGCAGTCTACATTTTCAAACCATCCCATTTATTCAAAATGAACCATTACAGATCCCAGCGCACCAAATTCGGCCTTAATTATGTCTCCAGCTTCAACCGGTACAGCAGCGGATAAAGCTCCTGGTAAAATGATTTCATCCTTTTTCAAGGAAATTCCGAATTCATGTAATTTGTTGGCAAGCCAGGCAACTGCATGTGCCGGATGGCCAAGTGCGGCCGCACCCGCGCCTGTTGCCACAAGCTCCCCATTCTTTAAGAGCGACATGCCGGCTGCACGCAAATCCACACCATCAAGCTCGGTGAATTTGTCACCCACCACAACTTTTGCGGATGAGCCATTATCAGCTACTGTATCGATTAATTTAATCCTCCAATCTTTTACACGGCTGTCTATGATTTCAATCGTCGGTACAACATATTTTGTCGCCATCATTACGTCCAAGAAGGTAATATTGGGTCCGACTAAATCCTCGGCTAGCACAAAACCGATCTCTGCTTCAATCTTTGGTGAAATCAATGAATCAACCTTTACGACTTCCCCATTCTCCACACGCATATCATCCAGCAAATGACCGTAATCCGGTTCATTCACATTCAGCATTTTTTGCATCGCCGTACTTGTTAATCCTACCTTTTTCCCAATAATCTTTTTCCCCTGCGCAAGCTTTACATTTACTGCTTCCAGCTGAATCTGATAGGCATCTTCAACCGTTAAATGCTCATCGCGGTCAGTTAAGGCAGGGACCGCCTCCCTCGTTTCCTCCGCTTTTAACAGCTCATTGGCAAAATCAATCGTTCGTACTGCCACCAGAAAAACCTCCTTATTCGAAATAAACAAAAGGCGAACAAGATGCCACCTTTCGTTTATCTTCATTATTTTTTCATTGTGATCGTTTTCGCTTCAGTATAAAAGTCGAAACTGTGACGCCCGCCTTCTCGTCCAATGCCGCTCGCTTTTGCACCGCCAAATGGTGTTCGCAAGTCACGGACATACCAGCAATTCACCCACAGTAATCCAGAGAAGACTTGGGATGTCACGCGATGAGCGCGCCTTAAATCATTTGTCCAAACAACCCCAGCCAAACCGTAGATGGAATCATTGGCAATCTGGATTGCTTCTTCTTCTGTCTTAAATGGAATGATCACAGGGACAGGACCAAAGATTTCTTCTTGGGCAACCCTCATTTTATTATTGACATCATAAAGAACAGTCGGTTCATAGAAGTTTCCTTCCAATAGACCCGTGACTCTCTTACCGCCGGTTGCAAGCTTTGCACCCTCGGCTAACCCAATTTGCACATATTCATCAACTGATTGTAAATGCCCCTCAGACACGAGCGCTCCCATATCTGTCGACTCATCGGTTGGATCCCCAACTTTTATTTTCTTAACTGCTGCAACAAACTTATCTAAGAATTTATCATAAATGCTTTCTTGAACCAGGATTCGGGAGCCAGCTAAACAAATTTCTCCTTGGTTGCGGAAAATCGCTTCCAGTGAACCGGCAACTGCTTCGTCTAAATCAGCATCTTCAAAGACGATATTTGCCGATTTGCCACCAAGCTCAAGTGAAACAGGTATTAAGTTTTCAGCGGCATTGCGCATGACGGTTTTCCCTGTATTCGACTCGCCTACAAAAGAAATTCTCCGGACCGATGGATGTGACGCCATCACATTGCCGACTGTGCCCCCCGGACCGGTAATGATATTCAGGACACCAGGCGGTAATCCAGCTTCATTCGCAATCTCACCAAGTAATACCGCACTTAATGGTGTATAAGAAGCCGGCTTAACCACAACAGTGTTTCCCGCTGCCAGAGCGGCCGATGCTTTCCAGGTCATTTGCATAAACGGCAGGTTCCACGGGATGATTAAGCTAGTGACTCCCGCAGGCGCATACTGCACATATGACATATGCCTGCTCATATCAAAATGCTCGTGTACCATGTATTTTGCCATTTCAGCGAAGAAGCGGAAGTTTTGAGCGGCGCGTGGGATATCAAACCCGCGGCTTTCTTTAATCGGCTTCCCGACATCCAATGTTTCGATCAGTGCAAGACGATCGACATTTTCCATGATTAAATCTGCCATCCTGCAGAGGATGTTTGATCTTTCTTCCACAGGCATTTTACTCCATACGCCACTAGCAAATGTGCGCTGGGCGGCTTCGATGGCAAGCTTTGCATCCTCTTGCCCGCCATTTGCCACGGAAGCATGCTTCTGATTTGTCGCTGGATTAAGAGAATCAAACGTTTCCCCCGAGAGAGCATCCCGATACTCCCCATTGATAAACAGTTTCGCATCTTGAATAATGTTTTTTTCAACAACTAATCCCTTCGGCACATTCATTCCTCCTATTCCTCAATCTCAAGAATTATTTCAATTTCAATCGCTGTATTGTTCGGTAATTGGGCAAATCCTACTGCTGAACGGCCATGCTTCCCTTTTTCTCCAAAAACCTTTCTGATCAGATCGGATGCCCCGTTCATGACTTTCGGATGATCTGTAAATTCCTCCGTACTATTGACCATCCCGAGCACCTTAATGAACTGCTTTACTTTGCTTAACTCGCCAATTTCATTTTTCACTACACTTAAAAGGTTCAGCATCGATTGCTGTGCGGCTAAATATCCTTCTTCCACTGTTAATTCTCTGCCCAGTTTGCCGTGGTATTGATCCACACCCTGGCCAGCGGTGAACAGCAGATTCCCCGTTCTGACACAGCCGACATAATCTCCATGTGCAGGACGTAATGGCGGCAATTCCAGCCCAAGTTCTTTCAGCTTTTCTTCCGGTGTACTCATGATTTAACCGCTTCCTTTATTTCAATATTTAAAAAGGCAAGGGCATTTCTTCCCAAGATATCTAGTTTTTGCTCTTCCGAAAGCTCTACAGTTTGATCCACCACATTGCCAGGAGGAATCTCCCTTAATAAAAACGGATAATCGGATCCCAAGACAATTTTTTCATGGCCAAAACGATCGGCCAAATATTTAATGTTCAACGGATCATAATTCAATGAATCAAAATAAAAGTTTTTCGCATAGTGGCTTGGCGGCTTGCTTATCACTCTTAAATGCGGCCAAACCTTCCACCCTTGATCCAAGCGAGGTAAGATATAGGGGAAAGATCCTCCGCCATGTGCAAAACAAACTTTGAGACCAGGGAATTTCTCAATCACACCGCCGCAGATTAAACTAGCGGCAGCAAGAGCTGTTTCACTTGGCATGCCGACGGTGTACATGAAATTATGGCGCGGCATCCTTTCTCTTCCCAATGTTTCCCATGGGTGAACAAACAGTGGTACTTCCCATTTCTCAGCCATTTCGAAGAACCCCGTAAAGTCCGGGTCGTCTAGGTTTTTCCCGTTCACATTTGTCCCAATTTCGATCCCTTTTAAGCCAAGCTCATGGATGCAGCGATCCATTTCGCGAATGGAGGCTTCCACATCCTGCATTGGCACCGTACCTAATCCGACAAAACGGTCCGGATACTTCTTCACGGTTTCCGCGATAAAATCATTCTGGATTTTCGACATTTCTTCAGCGGCCCCGGGCTCTGCCCAATAAGTGAATGTCACTGGAATTGGCGACAATACCTGAATATCGACCCCTTCTTCATCCATATCCTTGATTCTTTTTTCAGGATCCCACACCTGGTCCGTTACTTCACGGAACACCTTTTTGTCCACCATAATATTTGCACCGCAGGAACATGTTTTCTCGAGCGTCGGCCAGCGTCCGCCGCCAAATTTTTCCGTGAAGTTGGGAATGTCTTCTGGAATTATGTGTGTATGAAAATCTACTCTCATTTCCATAACCCTACTTCTTCTGACATGACATGCCCGCATTTTTCACAAGTGCGAAGGTCTTGGCTGCTATTGAATTCTTGAATGGCTCCTTTAACCTGCGTTTCAATATCTGTTAATTGAACCGTTTTGCGATGCATTTCATGATCACAGTTATCACAGAACCAAACGAAATCTTCCAGTTCTCCTTGGTCACGCTTTCGTTCAATGACTAGGCCAAAGGTATCTGCGATACGATGCGGGGAATGTGGAACATTCGCCGGCAGCATGAAAACTTCCCCTTCTTTCACGGTTACCACTTCACGTTTTCCATTGTTAATGACTTCTACAAAGCAATCACCTTTAATCTGATAAAAGAATTCATCTGAAGGATCGACATGGAAATCGCGGCGTTTGTTCGGTCCGCCAAGAATCATACAAATAAATTCGGAATCTTCCCAAAGCACTTTATTATTTACCGGCGGCTTAAGCTGATCCTTATTTTCTTCAATCCAGTTCAATAAGTTAAACGCTTTCAACTTTGTCATAGTAGATTTTGTCATTTTACAGTTCCTCCTATTTTTAATTTATTTTGTATAAAAAATCACCAAAGAAATCTATGAGCCTTGGAATTTACTAAGTTTCTAATCCGAGTATAATGAAAAAGCGCTTTCAAGAACATTCACTTTTTTCATATTATGAAATTAGTCCAATTTTTCGAGAAATATTTATTTTTGTATTTATAACTCCTTTCTTTTTTCCAATGCCCTTTAAACCAGCCTTGAAACGCTAAAAAGGCACAACTTAGTCGATATGCTAGCTGTGCCTTTTTACGCTTAAACTTTCATTTATCTGATTATTCCCTTATGTCCATCCGAGAAGCGGGACCGCTTGCTCCTGTTTTCCCTGTATAATAAGTTCTCTAATTCTCGTAGAAGAAATCCTTTCTCCATCCGTGCTGCAAATTGGGTTGATCGTTTGAACCGGGAAATATTCTTTTAATAATTGAATATCTCCCGCACGTTTATAGCCAAATCGAAAATCATCCCCAACAAAAATTTTTACAGGGTTCAATAACAATAGCTCTTGAAGAAAATCGTCGGCTGTCCGCTGAAGGTATTTTTCATTAAACTGCGCAAGCACGGTATGCTCTACCCCTAAACTTTTTATTAGTTGCATCTTTTTCTCCGGGCTAGTCAATACTTTCGCACCTTGAAAATAAGAACGCGGGGGTGGATAAAATGTATAAACGACACTCGGCAACCCTTCCACTTTGCTGTCTTTTACCATCTCCCGGAGGACAGACTGATGGCCGCGATGTACTCCATCGAAGGCACCTATAGCAATGACGGAACCATTTAACTTTAGCCCTTCAGTCTGATGGATTTTCAAGCAAATCCCTCCTTACCCTCGAATGATTTCGTGTCACTTACACCTTTTGCATTTTCGCCTTATATTCCTCCGACATCAGCAGGGATTCTTCCAATGCCCGTTCCACAAGCGGATAGGAAGGATTGTTTCTCTTATGGACATTGTAGAACATTCCCATTTTACGGACTGGATCACCGGAATAATAACGCTCATATTGCAGCAGTCTTTGACCAAATGCCTCCCCGCATAAATCCCAGGCTAACTTGAATAACCGGACTCGTTTTTCCGAAGAAACACCCTGACGGCCAACATAATATTTCTCCATGTCCAAAGCTAGTTCCGGATTTACAAAGTCCGCACCAGTTGGTGACATTAAGAGGCCGCCAGCACCAATTGTCTGTAATACTTCAATGGCCCTTGGGTACATTTTTGGAAGCAATCCCCTGATGGTTTCAAGCGGCACAATGTTTGGTAGAGCTTCTCCTTGGTCTGTAATCATATATTCATACTCAGCAATTCGCGCCAATGCTCTAATGGTCTCGACGCCTTGAATTAGCTCGGATAATTGATTTTGAACATTTAAGAATCCGTCTACACCAATAGCATCAGCTACAGAACATGCCACATCCGTTACAAATGAAAGCTTACATAATCCTCTAACGGCAGACTGATGGGCTGGCTGTAGGTTTGCACCCGTTTTAGGATAGAGTAAATTCCCTGCCTCTACATTCTGGTTAATAAATACCCGTTCCCATGGTACAAGAACATCATGAAATACTAAAATGGCATCCATTTCTTCAAATCGTGACGCCAATGGATGATCCCAAGTCGATCGCTTCCCATCCTGAGTTTCCTCTCGGCAATAGATGCAGAGGCCTGGAGTATCAAGTGGAAGGGCAAATGAGATGGCATATTTATCATCACCCGGCTTAAAGCCTGGATAAGAATAAACAATTACCTCATCCGTAATAGGTGCAAGTGTTGCTAACATTTTAGCACCCCGAACAATTAATCCATCTTCGGTCTCTTTTACTACACCCAGGTGAGTAAACTCATCATTTTGTTCAAAAGAAGCCTTACTGCGATCATTCTGAGGATTTACGATGGCATGTGTAAGAAACAAATCATGATCTCTTATATATCGGTAATAGTTAATAATGTTATCGCCATATTGTTCACCATACTGCCGGAAAAACCAATCGTTTGTTGCCATAGATGTCACGACAATATTTAAAAAATCTGGTGTTCTGCCCATCAATCCAAAAGTAGACTCAGCCCATACTTCGAAAAGCTGCCTGCGAGCCTTAAGATCATCGCCATTTCTTGGAATGAGGAAACCGTTATTCACCCGTTCGCCAGTCTCCTCACAAATATGTGTTATTTTATCTTGATATTCAGGGTCATGCTGCAGATCGTACAGCTTGGCAATCTCCTGGATTGGCTGTTTGAATACTGGATGGTTGACCAAATCTGTGATTCTTTCACCACGAAGCCATACCTCTGGAGTACGAGATTCCAATGCTTTAATATATTGTTCTCCTGTTCTAATCCCCATCTTAATTCCCTCCAAATTTTATAAGTTTCAGCTATAAAAATGACGGATTGGCCTGCTTCCTCCATACAGATGGAAACAGCACATTCGTAACGATTAAAATAAATGGCAACGTTTACATAACTGCCATTTATTAATCTTTCAATCCACCAATCTCTATCACTTGTTTATCACTATACAAAAAAGTTCATTACACTTTGATTAAGTGATTTAAAATAGTGAAACATTATGAAAATTTAGGGAATTTTTTTTACTCGTTAAAACGTTTAAGGAATTTTACCCTTTGATATATTTCCTATTATCCCTTTTCAACTCAATGTAGCCTAACTCGCGGGAAATCGCTTTAGCAGTATGTACAACGCTTTGGATAATGTGTGCGCGATGAAGTCCTTTCATATAGCTTATTGGACCAACTAAGTTAATCGAAGCAATGGTTTCCCCCGAATAGGAGAAAATGGGAGCAGCTATGGCATAGGTGCACGTATCATTTTCATTATCGCTTATTGCATAACCTTGTTCCCGAATCGATTTCAAATCCCTTTCAAGCAATTTGACATCCGTAATCGTGTTCAAACCTTGTCTTGTTAATCCTTTTTCGACTGTCTTCTGAAGGTATGCCTTATTGTAAGCAAGCAATGCTTTTCCTGCACTCGTACAATAGGCAGGATTTCTTGCCCCGAGATAGGTTGGCACTGAATCAATATCTTTTGAAGAAAATCTTAAAACATGGATTACATCACCCTGATCAAACATGGAGATGTGCGCTGTCCCATTAAATCTTTCTATTAATTCCTTCACTAACGGCATTGCTTTATCATAAAAATCCTGCTGAAACATTACTTGATTATTCCACTCAAAAATCTTCCAGCCGAGTCTATACTTTTTATCTTCATCTCTTATTAAAACTCCCTCCTTGCAAAGGGTTTTAATAAGATGATGTGTAGTACTTATGCTTAATCCCAGCTTTTCTGCAATCTCCGCATTTCCAAGCACTGGATCGTCCTGAGTAAAACAATTTAAAATTTGACATGCCCTGCTAACTGAAGTAATCAAAATGACTCACGCTCCTATTTTTATTTAATTCTTCTTCAAAAAAATAAATAAGAGGAAATCCAACTATCGAAAAATTCAAAATACACGCATAATAGTACTATAAAATAGGTTAACTTCTATTAGCAACTTTTAAATTGTAAAAACCTTTTTTTATAACCTTTTCCATGCCCTTAAAAGTTTCATAAAAGAATTTCATACATTTCACAATGTTAAATGCAAAGATAAATCCTTCATAATATTCAGATTATAATAATATAAAGTCAAAATTTATTTTTAAAGGAGAAAGATACATGCAAAAAGAAACGAATCAGGATTTATTCAAACAAATTATGGGCAACTACCCGACCGGTGTAACAATCGTTACCACAACAAAGGGGGATGGGACACCAGTGGGGCTGACAGTAAATTCATTTGCTTCTGTATCGCTCGAGCCACTAATGGTTCTTTGGTCTATTGATCACAGATCATCCTTACTTAAGGAATTTAAAGAAGGTGGGAAATTTGCTATTCATGTATTAGCAGAAGAGCAGGTTGAACTTTGTAAAACGTTCGCGACGAAACATGATGACCGTTTCAGCACTTGTGATTGGGAGCTATCGAGCAACGGATTGCCTATAATTGATGGAGTTCTTGGAGTATTTGAATGTAACACATTTAAAGACATTGAAGCGGGAGATCATACAGTTTTCATTGGGGAAGTTACCGACCTGCAGATCAATAAAGAGAAAGATCCAATGCTGTATCACCGTAGAAATTTTGGCTCTATTCCAAAAGAGTTTTATCCATCAAAGCAAACTGTGTAGATAGACAAGAAATACGCAAGCGCCTGGTTCAGGCCCGACAAACATAAGCCAAGCCGGTGGGAAGGTTGCTCTTTAAACCTCTTGACGGATTGGTTTATGACCTAGAGGGGCTTGGACGCTTGCACTGGACAATTCTCAAAGAAAGATTCCTGCTGCTATAGAGATATCATTCTTCCATTTCTGCTCTGTGCTTGATTGACTTCAATTTCCTGTCCCAATCAGTTGCGAGGTTCGCCATCCATTGAGCTGTCGATTCCAGTGGTTGTGTGCAGACCGTATAACGCATCTCACGGCCCACACGATCACAAGATACTAGTCTAGCCTTCTCAAGAACCGACAAATGCTTGACCACCGCTTGGCGAGATATCGTTACTTGAGTAGCTAATGTCGTTGCAGAGGCTTCTCCATAAGCCGCGAGGATATCGAGCAACTGGCGGCGAGTAGGATCAGCGAGTGCCGCCAAAACTTTTTCGTCTTGTTCCTTATCCAATTTCACTCCACCGTCTTTTCAGCACGTTGGCGTAAGTAGTCTAGTTGCTGTTTCCATCCATCCGTATTTTCCCTAAAAAACTTCATTCGTTCATCATGTGTGGTGGTTAATTCAGCAAAACCACTCTCAACCACAAGGAGCACAGTTCCGTCATCATTAGCAGTCAAAGTAAACTCAACCAATGTGGAATTACCTTCTCTTGGCTCCTCACCAGGAAAGGAACTTGCCCATCGACATGCTAAATAGTTTGGTGGATCCATTCGTTCAATCAGCACTGGAAAGTTGCCAAACCTTGTCTCCGCAACCACACGTTTGCCATCAACACGAACAGAATTCGGACCAGGGGCATCGCCAACCCACCAGGCTGGCTCGCTAACTAACGACCAAACCTTTTCCAGCGGTGCGTCAATGAATATCTCTCGTTCGATTTGATTATTTTCCATATCTAAATACCTCCTCAATAATTTAATTTGCAACCATATGGTAGCACATAATAATTTCACATGCAACTGACTGGTTGCACTATCGTTGTTTCTTTGCTAGGAAGCAATCGGGGGACAAAACTCCCCTCACATTTTTCCAACACAGCAGATACGGATATATGATTATTATCACAATATCAGTTTCACTTTTGGCTTATGCTTTAAGAAGAGTTATTAAGCTGTGACTGAAGCCATCATAGATGATAGGATAAGTGGTGGAGGAAGGTTGAGGAGGATTTTGACGATGAAAGTTTCGAACATTGTATTAAGTGCTCCTCTGCAACAATTGAAGGACGAACACGTGTCACTCCAGGTAGATATGGATCTTTTCTATGGGATCACTGAAGAGATAGAATTCGAATCGGGTCCAGCTGTGGTTAAACTTTTCGCGAAATTGTATGAGCAGGTTTCGGCTTTCACTGATAAGTTGAGGACACATTCCAAACGAGAGGAAGAAGGGTTGTTCCCTATGATGGCCCGCCGCCTCGGAAAAAAAGACAGAACAATCGAAGTGATGGAATTTGAACATGAGAAAGCGGAGCACCATTTACAGGATTTTCTAACTGAAGCTAATAAAAAGGCATCAACCATTGATGAAAACGATGTTCAATGGATTACAGTGTATGCCGTCCAAGCTCATGCAACCTTAACACAACATTTCGCTAAGGAAGAAAAACAGCTGTTTCCATTAGCAGAGAATATCTTGTCGATTGACGAAAAAGAAGAACTTGAACGGCTGCTTCAAGCATGAAAGAGCATTGCCTTTTACCGCCTGCAAAAACCATTCTTTACGAACTGATTGATATTTGATCATTAAATAGTTAGACGAATCGAAGACAAAATGAAAAGTCAACAAATCCAAAATTTACGTTTGCCGGCCATTTTGATATCGTTCCAAAATATGTTTCACGCTTATAATCAAGCTCTTTTCTTCAAACGCGCTGCAATTGGGATTACAATGATACCGGCTAATACGACCTGCATAATGTTTCCTGGGATGGAGCCGAATGGCTGTACCCAGTTACCGTAAAGGATGACTTCAGCAAAATAGTAGCCCACGACTTTTATAATTAGTGCAGTTGCAATTGCTAGGGTAATAACAAGGACTCTATTACCTTTGGCCTTTTCAGATATTAGACCAACTACAAAGCCCATTGCACCCACAATGACAAATGTGAACGGTGACCATATTGCCCAACCAGAGACAATATCAAAGAGGCCCATACCGAAGGCGCCTGCGATGGCTCCTGTTTTTTTTCCGTAAACCAAGGCTGCTAGAAAAAGAGGCACGTTACCCATATGGATTAAACCTCCGTTACCCATTAATGGCAGCCTTACGTTAATAAACATTGTTGCGACAAAGGTCATTGCGATGAAAAGTGCGTTTATGACGATGGCCTTTGTTTTAGATGATTCTGTTTGTAACATTGTTGAATTCATATGCTTTCCTCTTTCTTTTTTTAATGGCTTTTTTGAAGAACAATGTTGATTTTTAAACAAAGTTGATTGGAGCGGAAATCAACAACCAAGTTTAACACAGCATATTTAATATAAAAATGATACCTTGTGCAGGTAAAGATTCTGGTAAAACCTGATTTATATAGCCTTATTTTATATCAAAGTCTTTTTAAAAAAACATAGCTAACCTTGTCATATTCCATCTTATCTTCATAAAAACGATGAGCATCTCCCCGTTGTAAGCCGGATGAGAGTGAGACAATCCCAAAGCCATTCTCTTTTGCCCATTGATGGACAAAATTTAAAAGTTTTTTTCCATACCCTTTCGACCGCTTTTCTTCATCTGCCACTAAATCGCAGACCCAAATGGACCTGCCATTATATAACGTGATCATGGGCATAAATCCTGTTACAGCAACAACGCTTTCATCTTCATATAAGGCCGCTAATTGATACCCTTCTTTTTCCACAGCTTCCTGAACCAATTGAAGAAAGCTTGCTTCATTTAAATGCGTCCGCAGCTGTTTCATTATTGGAAATGCTTCTTTCCATTCCTGCGGTTTTTTCAATATCCTTATTTTTGTTCTTTCCATCTTCCCTCATCCCCTTTAAGGATCCTTTAACAATATTAAATCACAATCTGGTATAATCAAAAGTACCAGTTTCGACAAACTTAATGGTTCCAGAAATAGACTGGAGGATAAAATCATGATTGAAATAACACCCGTTTTGGATAATAGCATGAGTAAACCGCTGTATTTACAGTTGGCCGACTACATTAAAGAAGAAATCTCATCAGGTAGAATAAAACCGAAAGAAAAATTACCGTCCAAAAGAAATTTATCTAATTATCTTGGTTTAAGCCTTAACACTGTTCAGTCAGCCTATGATCAGTTATGTGCAGAGGGATATTTAGAAAGTAAACCCCGAAAAGGCCTATTTGTTACTCCTTTTGAAGATGACCTATTCTCAAGCCAGGATTATCCTCAAAAAATGGAGGTAATCAGTGATCAAATACCACAAGAAATTGCTAAAATTGATTTCAATTCAGGCCAAGTGGATTTAGAAAACTTTCCAAATGCCGCATGGCGGAAATTGACGATCCAATCTTTGGATCGGGGAGAGTTGTTCTATAATGGAAATCCTCAAGGAGAACTGTTACTCCGTGAGCAAATTGCAAAGTATTTATTTGCCTCCAGGGGGGTAAAATGTTCTGACCAGCAAATTATCATTGGAGCTGGGACCCAGTTTCTAATCGGATTATTGTGTATGTTACTCGGAAAAGGCCAAACCTATGGACTGGAGAATCCCGGATTTCATCGAACGAAAACGGTCCTACAAGACTTCGGGGCCAACACGATTTTTATCCCACTTGATGAAGATGGATTGAATATACAGGAACTGAATAGCAGTCACGCTAGTGTTGCTTATGTGACTCCCTCTCATCAATTCCCTTTTGGGATGGTAATGCCTATATCCCGAAGGTTGGAATTGTTAAAATGGGCGGAGGAAAAGAATGGTTATATCATTGAAGATGATTATGACGGCGAATATCGCTATAAGGGAAAGCCGATTCCTTCGTTGCAGGGTTTGGATCAGAAAGGACGGGTGATCTATTTAGGCACTTTCTCCAAGTCTTTAATACCTTCGATCCGAATCAGTTATCTCGTTTTACCGCCGATTTTGTTAAAGAGGTATCACGAACGCTATACCATTTATAAGCAGACGTCCTCCCGACTGCATCAGGATACCCTTTATCGCTTTATGAGTGAAGGTTATTGGCAAAGTCATTTAAATAAAATGAGAACCCTCTACCGCAAGAAGCATGCTGTTTTAATGCAGTCGATTAAAAATTTTCTTGGGGAGAACGTGCTTGTTATTGGTGAAAATTCCGGGCTTCATATTGTATTGGAAGTAAAAAACGGGATGGGGGAAGAGCAGCTAATCAGAAGAGCTATAAAGGTTGGGATAAAGGTATATCCCTTATCGGCCTATTATTATCATTCTAAAGGAAGCTTTGGTTCTAGGGTCTTACTCGGTTTTGGCGGTTTATCCGAATCTGAAATTGAAAAAGGAATTCAGTTATTAAAAGAGGCATGGGAGCTTTAGAAAATTGGTTTATAGTCTTCTATTTTATCGGACAATTTAGGGCTATGCATTCGAACAACCTTTTGGCGTTATTTGCATGTCCGAATATGCATTTTAATAACAAATATCCAAAATAAATCAGGCGCCATTTGAAAATGGCGCCTAACCTTTTTTCTATTCCAAATGAAATCCTTTGCTTTCAACAAATTCCCGCATATGAACTCTTCTCTTATTTTTCATAAAATTAGCCATGGATTCAGTCCATGTAGTTTGTTTATTATTGCTAGAACGCTGTTGATAATAGGTGCTCATTGTTTGATCATACTCGTCAAGTAAACTTCCATATTTCTCTACGTTATACTGATTTTCATGGAGGATAGCGTCTAACGGGATTCTCGGTTTTACCTCGTTCTTTTCGGCAGGAATGCCTAAGCATAATCCAAATAGCGGCACTACCTTGTCAGGAAGGCCAACAAGCTTGCTAATGGGATCGGGATTATTCCGAACACCTCCGATATAGCAGCCGCCATAACCAAGTGATTCTGCTGCCGTGATAACGTTCTGGGCAATAAGGGCGGTGTCAATGATTGCGACCATAAAATTTTCTAAATTATCGTGTTCAATGACAATCCCATGCTTTCTGCCAGCCACTTCCAAGCGCTTTAAATCCGCGCAAAATAGGAAAAAATCTGCAGCGTCGCTTATATGTTTATTTTTGGCAAGTTCAGCTATTTGATCTTTCTTTTCCTTGTCCGTAACATGAATGATGGAATAAGCCTGGACAAAATGGGAAGTAGCCGCACCCTGTCCTGATTGAAGGATTTCCAATAAATGTTCTTTTGGGATTGGGTCTGCTAAATACTTGCGGACAGAGACATGACTTTGCATCACCTTAATTGTTTCCGATGTGTTCTCCAAATTTTTCATTTAAAATCATCCTTTTTCTTCTAATTTGTTTTATTATAACCTATAAGATGAGAATGAATATCCTTCCAGCTCCTACAAGCCTTGAAGAACATTTTCTTGCTAGAATCCCTTCAAAATGATCTGCAACTCTTGAGGAAGAGAATGACAAACATCTGATTTGTTCAATATGATTTTCATCAAACAACAAAAAACGGTCTGACATAATTGTCAAACCGTTGATGTGACTGTGTTCTCACACTGTCTGTGATACCGGTGGTCGGGGTCGAACCGACACTCCTTGCGGAACACGATTTTGAGTCGTGCGCGTCTGCCAATTCCGCCACACCGGCGTGTATAAAATTTTTGAAGCTAATGCCGAGGACCGGAATCGAACCGGTACGGTAGTCACCTACCGCAGGATTTTAAGTCCTGTGCGTCTGCCAGTTCCGCCACCCCGGCGAAATCATATTATTTTAATTTTCCAATCTCAACACAAATTGTAAAGATGGAGGCGGCAACCGGATTCGAACCGGTGGATAAAGGTTTTGCAGACCTTGGCCTTACCACTTGGCTATGCCGCCATTTAAAGAGAATTATTTTTACTGACGTGAAAAAGCTCTGGAGCGGAAGACGGGATTCGAACCCGCGACCCCCACCTTGGCAAGGTGGTGTTCTACCACTGAACTACTTCCGCAAATTGGCTGGGCTAGCTGGATTTGAACCAACGCATGTCGCAGTCAAAGTGCGATGCCTTACCGCTTGGCTATAGCCCAATAGTATAATAAATTTACCACTTATTCAATAAAAATTAAATGGGGCGGCTGATGGGAATCGAACCCACGAATGTCGGAACCACAATCCGATGCGTTAACCACTTCGCCACAACCGCCATAATGAAAATAATTGGCAGGGGTAGTAGGAATTGAACCCACACCAAAGGTTTTGGAGACCTTCGTTCTACCTTTAAACTATACCCCTAAAATGGTGGAGGGGGACGGATTCGAACCGCCGAACCCGGAGGGAGCGGATTTACAGTCCGCCGCGTTTAGCCACTTCGCTACCCCTCCACATATGAGAGTTGAATTGTCAGCTTAAGGTGCCGACGAGAGGAATTGAACCCCCAACCTACTGATTACGATTCAGTTGCTCTACCAATTGAGCTACATCGGCGTATCTATTAAAACTTAAAGGTGGCTCAGGACGGAATCGAACCGCCGACACAAGGATTTTCAGTCCTTTGCTCTACCGACTGAGCTACTGAGCCACTTAAATGGCGGTCTGGACGGGACTCGAACCCGCGACCTCCTGCGTGACAGGCAGGCATTCTAACCAACTGAACTACCAGACCAAATT
>NZ_JBHTHD010000018.1:0-63959 GCF_042675345.1 Neobacillus sp. GCM10027624 | reverse complement strand
GGCTCATGTTCTCTATATAATAGAAGAAACACGATTATTATTGTTTGTTGACGTTTTTGTTTGTTTAGTTTTCAAAGAGCAATTTTTAAAGCAGGATATCAATATATCATCTCATCTTCAGCGTGTCAAATATTTTTCTAAAATAATTTCCCGCCTGAATCAGCGACGTTTACTATCTTAACAGAATCATTCATCAATATCAACTCTTTTTTTTCAGAGTGTTTTATTTTTCTGTTAATCGCACTTGTTTGTTCGGCGACAAGAACTAATATTACTAGATTGCTATACATAAGTCAACCACTTTTCAAAAAAACTTACGATTTAGTTTCAAATAACCTGTCCAAGAGTTCAAATTCAATAAACATTAACAAATTAAAATCCTGCATGGATGAAAATTACAAATATTGGTGATTAATAAAATAATAAATCTTAATCTTATGAAGGGGCAACAGATCATGAACCAAATACCTCCCTTTCGAAGACAAAGGGCATACCTTTCCCAATTTACAACAAGTCAACTTCATTTAAAAAACCCTTGGGTTGTTGCCTTTTTTTCCTTTTCCTATCCTGGCTTTGGGCACCTTATGCAGCATCGCTATATAGTAGGGTTTATTTTGATTCTATGGGAAACCTTTATAAACGGGATGGCAAAAGTAAACCTAGGAATTCTCTATTCCTTATTAGGTGATTTTGACAAAGCCAAAGAAGTTCTAGATGAAAAGTGGTTAATTCTCTATATAGCCATTTATATGTTCGGGATATGGGACGGATATCGGACCACCATTGACTTAAACAAACAATATGTATTGGCGGATTACGAGGATGCCCCCATGTTAAATATTAAACTGGGCTCTTGGGATATGAACTACTTAGATAAACGGAAGCCTTGGCTAGCTTTAGTCTGGTCCGCCTTGTTCCCTGGTCTCGGTCATCTTTATCTGCATAATGTAGTTTCAGGATTCTTTATTTTTATTTATACCGTCGGGATTTGTTATTACGGTCATATTCTTTACGCAATCCACTTATCCATGCTAGGCGATTTTATACAGGCTAAAGAGACGATTAATATGCAATGGGCACTTTATTTTCCATCCATCTACTTTTTCATCATCTACGATGCCTATGTTTCTGCAGTCGAAAACAATAAACTGTTCGAAAAAGAAATGGCCGCATATTTACGAAAAAACTATCAAAAAATTCATTTTAAAACTCCCCTATAAAGGATTGTGAATACTATGTTAGTAATTGCTACCTACGAAAATTCAATTTTTATCGAATTAGCGATTACAGAACTCAAACAAAATGGCCTTACGAATGAAAAGATCCTTGCTGCTCCGCTTGATAAAAGAACCGGGAAGAGACAATTGTTCGATACCATCCATAGAGCGGATGGATTGAGTCTATTTGATGGTGCGGCTATCCTCGGGACCTGTTTCATGCTTCTGGGATCTATCTATGGATTTATTCTAAAATGGGGCCCGATTATATGGGGAATTATCGGAGCTATCTCCGGTCTTCTTTTAGGGTTTCTTCTAAAACTATTGATTGTAAAAAAGGGAAAAAGCGGGTCAAAAAACATTAGTTCTGAAATCGTTTTGATGATTCGGTGTGAAGAAGATCAATGGAAAACCGTTGAAAAAATATTATGGGATAACGGAGCACTTGGTTTAACGAAATTAGACAAGAATTAGACAAATGCCAACAAAGACTCAGCCTCTGTTGGCATTTCGATTTTTAGTTTCGAGTTTTCCATCTTAATGGTCATAACACTTTTCAACCCAGCAGGATGTCAGACTCTCAACTACCACCCACCATACTCCCTCACTAAATCCAGATTAATTTTCCCCTGTTCCAAGTCCGAAAAGGCTTGGTCGAGTATGAGTACCGCTAATTCGATTTCTTGTTTAGTGATGGTGAGAGGCGGGGTGATTTCAATGACATTACTGTGGATGCCTACGTAAAAGACGAGCAGTCCAAGCTCATAGCATCGGTAACAAATAGCAGCCGTTTTTTCAGCAGCTGGCTTTTTCGTTACCCTGTCCTCCACCAACTCAACACCAATCGCAAGCCCTTTTCCACGAACATCCCCAATCCATTCATACTTCTCCTGGAGACCTTTTAACAGACCAATAAAATATTCCCCATTAACCCTAGCATTCTCAACTAACTGTTCCTCTTCAATAATCCGCAAACTTTCCAGCGATGCAGCACTACAGACAGGATTCCCACTCATTGTAAACATATGGATCCCCGTGCCCGCATCAAGAATTTCTCTTCTGGCTACAACCGAACTAATTGGCAACCCGCCTCCAAGTGACTTCCCAAGCACAACAGCATCCGGAACAACCCCGCTATGATCAAACGAAAACCACTTACCCGTCCGCCCGAGCCCTACTTTCACTTCATCAAAAATGAGATGAATACTATAGCGCCTACAGACCTCCTCAAGCCGTGGCAAGAAATCATCCGGTGGAACAATCAGCCCACCATCACTTTGAATTCCCTCAATAATAATTCCAGCCGTATCACCGGGCGGACAAATCGTCTTAAACACTTCTTCCTCTAAATATCCAATAACCTGATCCGTCAGACGGTCCGTCTCCCCAAATAGCGGTCGATAGGGATTCGGATAAGGAATTTTCACCACATTGCCGCTGCCAACAAAACCCGCTTGGGCGGGATGCCCAGAGAGCGAAAGCGAACCCATCGTCTGCCCATGATACGAACCCATAAAAGAAATCATTCTGGACCGCTTCTTTTCAAGCGGAACCAGTTTTGCAATACAATCATTCGCATCAGATCCAGAATGGCCAAACCAAACCTTTTTAGAAAAATCACCCGGCGTAATCTCAATTAATTTCCGAGCCAAAGAAACCATCGTCGACTCGGGAGCGGAAAGCTGTGAAGTAAACGATAAGCTATCATATTTTTCTTTAATCGCCGCACTCACACGAGGATGTCCATAACCAATATTCGCAACAGCCCAGCCGGCCGCAATATCTAAATATTCCTTTCCAGATTGGTCGATCACCCGCGTACCCTTTGCAGCCTTAACAGCAATAGGGTAAAAACGAATTTTTAAACTGTCCGCAATCACTTGACCTTCAGCATCAAGAAATGAAGTATCCAAACCCTCTCCCCCTCAAAAGAAAATCTGATATTTTTTCAGCTTATAATTGAGATTTTGCCTTGAAATTCCCAGTTGTTCCGCTGCCTTCGTAATATTGCCTTGCGCCTGATTCACCGCCTGTTCAATCATGACGCGCTCCACCCTTTCAATCTGTTCAGGGAGACTTCCTGAAAACGACGATAAGGATTCATGACCTAAAGCGCGCTCCGCCTGCTGAATTTTATTTTTAATAATAGGCGGTAAATGATTGAAGCTGATGGTTCGCTCATCGTAAACAAGGTTAAGGCACCCTTCAATAACATGCTCTAGCTGCCTGACATTCCCAGGCCATTGATAATTCATAAAATAATGAAAAACATCCTGGTCCAACCCGTCAACACGTACATCTAATAGTTCAGCATGCTTCGTAATAAAGTGATCAATTAATACCCGTAAATCCTCCTTTCGATTTCGCAAAGGCGGAATCACGAGATTCACCACACCAAGCCGATAATATAAATCCTCCCGAAGCCTTTGGTTGGCAATCGCTTCTAATGGCTCCTCATTCATCGTCGCAACAATTCTTACATCAATATCAATAACCTTTGTCGAACCTAGCCGCTGTACCTTCCGTTCCTGAATCACCCGCAACAGCTTCGCCTGAAGGTTAATACTCATCGAATTGATTTCATCGAGCATAAGCGTCCCGCCCTGAGCCTGTTCAAAAAGACCCGGACGGTTGACAGCACCGGTGAAGCTGCCTGCCGTTGTTCCAAACAACAAACTTTCAAGCAAAGACTCCGGAAGCGCCGCACAGTTTTGCGCGATAAACGGTTTGTCTTTTCTCGGACTCTCATTATGGATACTCTGAGCAAACAGCTCCTTGCCCGTCCCTGTTTCACCCACGATGAGAATATTGGATTTTGACCTTGCCGACCGGCGAGCCTGCTCAACCGACTGAGCCATCTCTCTGCTCGAAAAAATAATGTCTTCAAACTGAAACCGGGTATTATTTTTCTGCGAAGAGATAGGATTTGTCGATTCTAAATCTCCCTTACCCTGTTTTTGCAGCTGTAAGATGGTATCGGAAAGATGCTTTTTCTCAGTGATATCTTTCAAAATTTCAATAGCACCCGCAACATTTTCATCTAGCATCAACGGGACAGTCCGAGCTAACGTGGTAATCGCCTTCCCGTTTGAGGAAAATTTCGTTTCCCTGTGATGAAGAGTCCTTCTCGTTCGAAGCGAAGTCAATAAGGTACTTGTATTTTCATCGACATTCCAAACATCCTGTACCCTTTTATTTCGAACCGCCTCCGGTTCCAATGTATCCATCTCACCTGCTTTAAAGTTATAAAAGAGAATCCTCCCATGTTCATCAATAACAGAGATTCCCTCTTCTAATTGATCCAGAATCAAATCGAATAATTGCTTCGTTTTCTTCAATTCCTGAATTTGATGCTGCAGCATCTGAACTTGCGAAATATCCTTTAAAAACAGCAGGTACATCTCGTAATTTTCAAAAAAGGAGATGTTTGCTACTAATTGTTTGGTCCCCAAAAGTATAGAAACTCCTGTTTTCCCATTCTTTTGAAGGCATTTTTTAAAATCCTCGGATGGAATCAACTCATGAATCGAAGCACCAATTAGCGTAGAGGGACTTTCCGAAAACAAACGTGCTGCCGGACGGTTTAAGGACAAAATTACTCCTTGTTCGCTGAACAAGATTATACTTTCAAACGAATGATTCCAAACATCTAAAAAGGATAAATGAAACTGCTTATCCACTCTTATCACCACTTTTTCCGGAAAATTCTAAGTGAAAAAAATTTGTCACTCTTCAAAACGCAAGCTCTTTCTACCAAAATAGTAACATATTTAAAGATTGATAAAACAGAAATTTCAATCTAATATGAAAAATAGAAAAATATTTTCCGAAAAATTTTTTTCTATCAAAAATTTTTTGCGGACAGTAGCATTCAACTTTTCCTAGTATAGCCATGATTCCCCTAATTCTGAATATTCAAAACAGGTTGGCATAAAACTTGCTAGTATTCATAGTGAAACCGTAAAGGAGGAATTAACGAATGATGAAAGTATCTTTAAAAGACGTTCAAGCCATTGATGTTCATGCACACCCCTACACAGCAAACCCAGAACCATATACACCAGAAGAATTTGTCAGAAAGCTGTCCTTAGCTGTTATTCCTAACCAAATACCTGCCGATTATGAAAGACTACCAAAACAACCCTTCCCTGGAACCAACATGTGGATGCAAATCCTTGTTAAACGATTAGCAAAATATTTTTCATGTGAGCCAACCCTTGAAGCGGTAGTCGAACAGCGCAATGCGAGGGCAGTCGATTTTAAAAAATATACTCACGATCTTTTTTCGGATGCAAAACTGACAGGTGTTGTCGGTGATTTCGGTTATCCGCAGCCTCCATTAAGTAAAGCAGAATATGCCGACCTTTGCGGAGCCCGTATCTGGGAAATCCACCGAATCGAACCTGCCATGGTTCAGCTCAGTCAAGAATGTGAATCCTTTGCTGACTTCAACGAAAAATATCGTGCAAATCTGACAGAGGCGTTAAATACAAAAGGAATTGTTGGATTAAAATCGATTATTGCCTACAGAAGCGGATTGGAAATCGCTCCAATGGATGAGCAGGCTGCGGCAGCAGAATACGCGGAATTCAAACTCA
This sequence comes from Neobacillus sp. GCM10027624, assembly GCF_042675345.1. Lineage (NCBI taxonomy): Bacteria > Bacillati > Bacillota > Bacilli > Caryophanales > Bacillaceae > Neobacillus > Neobacillus sp. GCM10027624. Next base: position 58,144 of record NZ_JBHTHD010000018.1, on the reverse strand, counting down.
ATACCCGTGCCGTTGTAAAAAAATTCCGTGACTATTGCCTGCATATAGCAATGGAAGAATGTACGAAGGCTGACAAGGTCATGCATATTCACACAGGTGTCGGTGACGGAGAAGTCGTCCTTTCGAAAGCAAGTCCCAGCTTCCTCATCGACATGCTCCGCGATCAAAAATATGAAAATACCAAAGTTCATCTCGTTCACGGCGGTTATCCATGGATGGAGGAAGCTGCCTTTATTGTCAGCATCCTGCCGAATGTCTATATGGATATCTCTTTGCAAAATCCTTTCAGCGGCCACGGGGTGAAACGTATTTTATCTCAAGTATTTGAATTTGCGCCATTTGATAAGGTAATGTACGGCTCTGATGCCTTTACCGTGCCGGAAATGAACTGGATGGGCGTCCATCTGTTTAAAGAGTCCTTTGAAGAAGTATTAAATTCCTGGGTTGATTCAGACTACATGGATGTCGAAACCGCACAGGCCATTGGAAAAATGGTCCTATACCGAAACTATGAAAATGTTTATCAAAAGTACATGAAGGAGGCTGCTGTATGTCAAACAATAAGCAAATAGTGACAGAGATGATTCCACAAAAGAAGCTCGGATTTTGGGCGATTTGGGCCCTTGGGGTAGGGTCCGTAATCGGGGACGGAATCTTCCTCCTAATGGGGCAAGGGATTGCCACAGCAGGTCCTAGCTCTATCGTTGCCTATGGAATTGCTGGATTATCACAACTTTTCCTTATGATTGCACTTGGTGAACTAGCGGTAGGAATGCCAAATGCCGGGGCCATGTCCCATTGGGTCGAACGGTTTATGGGAAGTTGGTGGGGATTTTTGTCCGGATTTGCCTTTGCACTTGGCTGGGTCATTTGCGGCGGCAGCGTCGGTATCGCAATCGGCAGAATCACCATGTGGTTTTTCCCCCAGCTAAAAGGGGATCTATGGCCAGCGTTTTTTGCCATCCTTTTCTTGACGATATTCGCCGTATTAAATATTCTTGGAACCGAAATTGCAGCAAAAACGCAGCTTCTATTAGTCATCATTATGACAGTAGTAATGGCTCTTTTCTCCATCATCGGACTAAAAGATATTAACATCCATAATTTCACGCCATTCATGCCACACGGATCAAAAGGATTTTGGGCAGCCATTCCATTGGGCACTTATGCTTACTTGGGCGCTGTAACCTTAGCAACCGCTGGCGGCGAGGTGAAAAATCCAAAGGATCTTCCGAAAGCATTGGTATGGTCTAGTATTACCTTCTTAGTTTTGTACACAGCAGCACAGTTTGTCTTACAGGGCATTATCCCGTGGAATAAAGTGACGATTGATGATTCGCCATTTACCGTTGCAGCCAATCAAGTATTCGGTATCGCCGGTGCTTATATCATGAATATGACAGCATGGATTGCTGCAGCCACTTGTTTATTAATGGGGACCTTATATGCCGCTTCCCGGATTTTTTACGCACAGGCAAAAAGCGGATACCTCCCTGCGTTCTTCGGACGTCTTCATCCAAAAACAGGTACTCCAGTCAATGGGATTATCGTTGTCTGGGCGGCATCGGTTGCCTTAATTATCTTAGGGATGATCAATCCGGATTTCCTTTACGTAGAATTATCGAACCAATTGGTATTTGCATGGTTGGTTTCCTGGACATTAGCCTTAATTGCAAGTGTTCTTTATCGAAAAAATGCCAAATCAGAGGTTCTTCAGCTCCCATGGAAACAGCCGCTCTATCCTTTGTTTCCGATTCTAGGTTTTATTGGAATTGCCATTGTCTTTTACGGCAGTTTCATCGGAACTCCAATGACCCTTTTACGCGGCGTCATCTGGATGGGCGTACTCTTTCTTCTGTTTAAAGTTTTCAATAAATCGAGAACCATTTCTACTTCTGATAGAAAAAAAGAATCTATGTAAGTGAGAGGTTTTTTAGCATGATCATAAAAGAGCAAATTCAAGTAAGCGAAGAGGTCACACAAAAGTTAATTGAGATACGCCGGCATCTCCATCAACATCCTGAATTATCCTTTCAGGAATACAATACCTGCGGGTATATTGCTAGAGTATTAGAAGATTGGGGAATTCCTTATAATAGAATTGCAGAAACAGGAATATTTGTTGATATTATAGGCGGGAACAGACAGGGCCCTCATATCGGCATTCGGGCTGATATCGATGCCCTTCCCATTCAAGAACAAACCGGGCTTCCTTTTTCATCCGCCAACCAAGGAGTCATGCACGCATGCGGACATGATGGTCACACGACCATTCTCCTCGGAACCGTTTACCAGCTTCATAGATTAAGGGACAAATTCTCAGGACGTGTTCGCTGCATTTTTCAACCCGGCGAGGAGGCGGACGGTGCTGCCCAGCAACTCATTGATCTTGGCGTGCTTGAAACTCCTTCCATAGACGGAATGCTGGCCCTCCATTTATGGCCGCACCTGCCACATGGAACGATTGGGATTAAATATGGCGCCATTACAGCCTCGTGTGATGATTTTACCATTGAAATTGAAGGAAAAAGCGGCCATAGTGCGAGACCACATCAAGCGATTGATGCCATTACCATCAGTTCGCAGATTATCCAAGCACTTCATACGCTCGTAACAAAATCTAGTAATCCGGTAGAACCGGTCGTCGTTCATATTGGAAAAATTAACGGCGGGACCGCCAGTAACATCGTCGCCGACAAAGTGGTTTTGGAAGGAACATCCCGTGCCGTTACGTTTGAAACGAGGAAAAGGTTAAAATCGCAACTCATTAATTTATGTGAAAATATTGCAAAAAGCTTTGGCGGAAAAGCCACTGTCCACTATAAAGATGGTCATCCACCGGTCATTAACAGTGAATGGGTTACAAAATCAGTTGAGGAGTGTGCAGCTGAACTATTTGGTTCCGAAAAAGTGGTTCAGTTAAAGGAACCATCAATGGGTGCAGACGACTTTGGGGCATTTGCCCAAATGGTTCCAAGTACGTATTTCAGACTTGGTACTGCACTAGAAGGAAAACAGGCATTTGATTTGCATCACCCGCAATTTGAATTTGATGAGTCCATCATTCCAATCGGGGTGCAGTTATTTACCTCAACCGTATTATCGAAACTATCAAGAGGGGTTGAAGAAAATGTTAGTAAAAGATAAAGAATTGATGACAAAAGAAACTGTATTAGAAATGGTGAAAGAGAAAAACATCGAATTTATCCGCGTTGAATTTCTTGATTATGCGGGAATCACCCGCGGCCGGACGATTCGTCCGCTCCAGCTAAAAGATGCGATGGAAAAAGGGATTAATTTTAGCACGGCAATTATGAGCTTCGATGTGTTTGATGAATATATTCCGAACCCGGCATTTGGGGCAAACGATGGGGACTTCTTTGCTATCCCGGATCCACAAACATTTGCGATCCTTCCTTATCGAAAAAACACAGCCCGGATGCTTTGTGATTTAGTCGATATTAACGGAGAACCATGGCATGGCTGTCCAAGGGGTGCTTTAAAACGGCTGCTCAATGAGGTCGAAACCCTTCTTGGCGGAAAAATGAATATGGCGTTTGAACAAGAGGCTTATTTACTGAAAGAAGTCGACGGCAAGCTTCAACCTGCCGACAATAGCCACTGTTTTTCCATTGAAGGAGCAGATATTCAGGAGGATTTCATTCAAGACTTTGTGTACGCCCTTGACGCAATGGGCGTTGAAACCGAGCAATTATCAAGCGAGTACGGCCCCGGCCAGCTCGAAATCAATTTAAAATATACAAATGCCTTAAAAGCCGCTGACGATCAGGTTACGTTCATGCATTTGTTTAAACAGATTGCCCGTGACAAAGGCTTGGTAGGCACCCTAATGCCAAAACCATTTCAAAACCATGCCGGAAGTGGTCTCCATGTTCATATTAGTTTATTTGATGAAGGCGAGAATCTTTTTGAAGACTCCACGGATCAACGCGGTTTGGATATGTCTGAAAAAGCCTACCACTTTATTGGCGGACTGTTGAAGCATGCATCTTCGCTCATCGCGATTGGTGCTCCAAGTATTAACTCATACAAGCGAATGCAACCTGGATCCTTTGCTCCTGCACATATTTGTTATGGCTCAGGAAACCGTTCGGTATTAGTGCGGATTCCTGAAAAAAGAAGGACAAGACGCTTCGAATTCAGGGGTGCTGATGGGACTTGTAACCCGTATCTGCTTGCTGCCTGCCTTGTAGCAGCAGGTCTTCGCGGCATTCAGAATCAAATTGACCCTGGTGAGCCAGTTGAATTTGATGTAAGCACGGCAAGTGAATACCAATTGAAAGAAAGAGGCATCAAATGGGTGCCAAGAAGCCTAAATGAAGCCATTAACGCCTTAGCCGAAGATTCAGTCCTAGCACAAACCATCGGCAGAACCATCTGGGAAGAGTTTATCAATATCAAGAGAACGGAATGGGACAAGTATTCGAAATATGTAAGTGATTGGGAACGAAACCTGTTTGCAGCGCGGTTCTAACCAATCGATCGAGGAGCATGATGATTTCATGCTTCTTTTTTTATGGTAGATATCCATTCAAATTGTCGATAAAATCGAAATTAGTGTTGATAAAACGACTCCAATGCACAGGAATAGAAATTAAGATAAACTTATGAAACAATTACTCTATATTTTACGTATTAAATAATGACTAATCGGAATACGAAAGGAACTAAAGTTTTGAAACTGAAACGATTTGGAAGCTTTATGTTTATACTTTTTCTAGCAATTTTCGTTTATCTATATATTGCGTCTCAAATGCAAACAGAGAAACACCCCGTTCCCTTACCAACCGGGCTCAACCCAATGGTAAAAGAAGCTACAAATCAATTAATCCAGCAAACTGCGGAAAAAGGAATCACGGTTGTGATTACCGATGGATTCCGCAGCGCAGCAGACCAGGATCAACTTTATAAAAAAGGTCGTACAACTGGCGGAACTATTGTAACGTACGCTAGGGGCGGAGAATCTTTTCACAATTATGGACTTGCCGTTGATTTTGCGCTAAAAACTTCTTCCGCACATGTGATTTGGGATCGGAACTACGATGGAAATCAAAATGGAAGGCCGGATTGGGAAGAAGTCGTGGCCATCGCAAAAAGTTTAGGATTTCAATGGGGCGGTGATTGGCCCCAGTTTAAAGATTATCCGCATTTACAAATGGACTTTGGCTTAACACTCGCCGATTTACAGAACGGCAAGCGCCCTCCTGAATCATCATTAAAGGTTAAATAAAATAAACTATAAGCAGGAATTTAAAAAAGGAGGTGCTTTTTTGAAAAAAAACGTTAAGAAATCTTCTTGGGGCATATTAGGCACATTAGGACTCTTATTACTTGGCAAATTAAAATATCTTTTGGTCGTTTTTAAAATCCTTAAACTGCAAACACTGATCAGCATGTTTCTTACGCTCGGAACCTACGCCATTATTTTTGGCTGGCAGTTTGCAGCAGCTCTGGTCTATCTCTTGTTTGTTCATGAGATGGGACATTTATTTGCTGCCAAGAGGATTAAACTGTCTGTCAGCCCAGCAGTATTTATCCCTTTTATCGGTGCAGCAATTGGTTTAAAGGAAATGCCAAAAAGTGCAAAAGACGAGGCCTATTTGGCCTACATGGGACCATTATTTGGGTTATTTTCTTTTTTGCCTGCCATTCCCTTATATCTCACCACACATGAACCATTTTGGGCACTGTGCATCATTTTAGGAGGGACGATTAATTTATTTAATTTAATCCCAATTACACCATTAGATGGCGGAAGAATTGCCGCAGGGATCAGCACCAAGCTATGGGGCTTAGGAATTGTGTTGTTGGTGGCATTTTCGATTAAGTTTGGAAGTTTTATAGGATTTTTGATTGTCATCTTAGGTTCGATTGAATGGTACAAAATCTATAAAAAACAAAAAAATTTACATTCGAATAAAACAGAAATTGAAAAACTTGATCTACTCGTAAGTAAATTAAAAGAAGAATCCAATCAACTTGAATCCATCCAAGCAATAATGAGAAAAGCAAAATGGGAAATTTCGCAACCGGAAATTATGAAGGTTTTTGATCAATTAGGTTCTGAAGTTGAAAAAATGAAAAAGAATCTTTACCTGCAGCAAATAACAGGTACCCCTGCTTTAAGCGAAGAAGCTCAAAATGAAAATGAACAAGTAATTCAACAAATTCTACTCCAATTAGAAGAAAAAATAGAAAAGTTTAAAAAAGATGTACAAACAACCGAAACCTATTATAAAACAGATAAAAAAACAAAACTGAAATTATTTTTAATTTATATCGGTTTGGCCGCGGCACTCTCGATTAGTTATTATTTTGGGAATGAAATTCTCATGAATCATCCGGAAATACGCAATGCCATGAATCGATAAAAATGTGAACATGAGGGTCTTCCCCCCATGTTCACATTTACTTCGCATAATCCCACACAATCCTCCACTCACCTTTTTCCTTTACAACAAAAACACTTTGCTCAATATCAAAATTACCAAATTTCCCTTTAAAGCTTTGAACAACGGGGACCTTATAGACATGCTGGAACGACGGCCCTTTTTGCGACATCTGCCACTTCCCCAATTCCTCAGGGCTGCCAACCTTATACGTGAAAGTATCCACGCCAAAATCATTCATAAACACATGCGCCCGAGTCTGAATATAATTACTTTTATTGAACTTCTCCTTCATTGATGAATGAAACAACCCCCACGAACCGGCAAAATCACTATCCTGCTCGTAATGATAAAAATCCTCTACCACGCCTTTTACCTGACTATCCTCAGAAGAAAAACTCCACTTAAGCACTTGAAAAACAACAAAAACACCTACAACCAGCAAAGCTCCAACAACAATCCTCTTTAATTGAGCGGATCTCCTATACATGAAAATCTCCTTTTAAAAAACTAATCAATCTAGAATATGCACCAACCTGTCCTGATAGTATGATTTCCATGTAACGACAGCCTTCGACTCCACTCCTGTCTACACAAACGTTTGATTAAAACCGATACACACCCTTTGGAAAACGAACATTTTCTAGTTTCCTAGGAAGTATTTTGTCGATGAAATTGTCGAGAACTGAAACAAATAAAAAAAAGGAGAAGTGCCCTAACACCTCTCCAAAACAAAATTATTGTTTACTCGTATCCAACCCCCGAAGCAGCGGATTATGGAGTTTCAACTGATCAGAAGTCAATTGGATCTTCTCCACCTCTTTTACCGTATTCACATAATCCCCACCCTCGACAACAGGCAAAGTCCCTCCATCCGCTCCCTTGCCGGCAAGCGAAAAATCATAATAGGTCAATTTCCTCTGCGAGTCTTCCAAGGACTTTATTTTTTTTCGTAAAGAATTTAAATCCCCTTCTTGAATCTCCTTCTTATGGTAAACTTCCTCCAGCTCATTTTTTAAATCCTTTAACTCATTACTGAGATCATGAATAATCCCTTCCTGTTTCCTTCTTTCCTCCAAAAGATCATGCAAATTCGTTTTCGTTTCCCGAATTGAATTAACCATTTCATCAGCATTACCAGCCAGACGGTTTAAAACCATCAATTGTTTTGTTAATAACTCATTTTCAAGGTCATACGGATAGCGCAGCTGATGGTCGACTTCACTCCAGCCTTCTTCAAAAATCGTCCGTACTTGAATCTCGGCAATCGTCATTTCTTTCGTAATTTGGCTCTCAATCAAATAATGCCACGAACGGTACCCTGCCGGATGTTCTTCAAAATCAAAATGCTCGCTATACTTTCGAATCTCCGCATCATTATAATCCCCTTTACGGAAATAGATCTTTGCCCGTTCATGGAGATTCCAGGTATCTCTTATTTTTTCATCAATATGAATCGCTTGATCCTTATATAAATGGAGAACGCGAATCCCTAGTAAATCCGTTACCTCTGTTCTGTAATTACCCACGGTAATTTTATAATCCCGATTTAGCTTCTTTTTGCTAATCGTCTTCCGAATGATTTTTTCAACTAAATGCTCCGGATCCTTCACCCGTGTCCGAACCGAGTGAACATCCGGATGACTTTGAAGAATGGCTAACAAGGGAGAAGTGGCTGCCTTTAAAGTAGGAATAAACTCCAGATAATCTTGGTAGATCTGAATAACTTCCGGCCAAACAAGTCCAGCCTCATTGAATTCTCCTTCATCAATATTATAAGATTTGAAAAACGGTTGCTGCTGGTTTTCTAAAGACATTTGCATTTCCCCTTTTAACGGCAATTTTCCCACCAATAAACTCTATAATGCTCTATTCTTCCAGTTGTTCTTAGGGAATATTAGCCAAATCAAAATATTCTTGATTAAAATCCTGCTTTCTAATTCATACTAAAACAGATAAAAAATGGGATTTCAACTGATTGAATCCGATAACTGGAGAAATGGAATATGGCTTTTGGAAAAAAACGATTAAAATGGAACGTAGAACAAAATAACCAGGGCATAGACCCTGAAATCCAAAACCAAGGCTCCTTATCCATTTGTTTAACCGAAAACATCGAGCGCTTGCAATCCATCTACAAGGATTGCTCCGATATCATTTTTCGTTATTTTTTAATTGGCAACAAAACCAATGCCGTTCTGATTTATCTGGACGGGATGTCAAATATCGAAGAAATCGACCAGCATGTCCTTCTTCCCTTGATGGGACAGGAAACGGACTCAGATGTACAATCCATTCTAAAAAAAAAGTTAACGATTTCAGGTGTAAATGAGGTTAGATCCTACAATGCTGTCGTAAAAGAGGTTTCATCAGGAAACCCAGTTGTTTTAATCGATCAGCAACCAGCAGGATTCTCCACCGGACTATCCAAATGGGAAAAACGTTCGATTCAGGAACCAACCGCTGAATCGGTTGTTCGCGGTCCTAGAGATGGCTTTATTGAGGGAATCAGCACCAATATTGTTCTAATCCGCAGAAAAATCAAGAGCCCAAACCTCAAGATGAAAACCATTCAGGTAGGAAGATACAGTCAAACGGAAGTTGCCATCATGTTTATAGAGGGGCTCGCTGATCAAACACTCATTGAAGAGGTACAAAACCGATTAAACCGGATTGATATCGATGGGGTTTTAGAAAGTGGATACATTGAGGAATTTATAAAGGATCACCCTTATTCCCCGTTTCCGCAAATTTTAAATACCGAACGGCCAGATGTCACGGCGGCAAGCCTGCTTGAAGGTAATGTGGTTATTTTAACTGATGGAACACCTTTTGTCCTAATTGCTCCCACTACATTTTATTCATTGCTGCAATCTCCGGAAGATTATTATGAAGGATTTCTCAGTGGTACATTGATTCGCTGGCTTCGTTATTTCTTTTTACTAATCGCTTTGCTGCTTCCTTCTGTCTATGTGGCCATTCTAACGTACCATCAAGAAATGATTCCTACCTCTCTTTTGATTAGCGTAGCTAAGTCTCGAGAACAGATTCCATTTCCCGCATTGGTCGAAGCACTCCTGATGGAAATGACCTTCGAGGCATTACGAGAAGCAGGAATTCGACTACCGAAAAATATTGGTTCGGCAATCAGTATTGTCGGGGCATTGGTGATCGGGCAAGCAGCGGTTTCTGCCGGTCTTGTATCGGCTCCAATGGTCATCGTAGTGGCAATTACGGGGATAGCCTCCTTTTTAATCCCCCGCTATAGTGCTTCTATCGCCCTCAGAATGCTTCGATTCCCGATTATGTTTCTTGCTGGAACACTAGGGCTGGTTGGAATCATGCTTGGGCTTCTTACCATTATTATTCATATGTGCACCATCCGTTCCTTTGGTGTCCCCTATCTTCAGCCAATGGCGCCAATGAAAAAATCCGAAATGAAGGATGTTTTAATCAGAGCTCCATGGTGGGCGCTAAAAAAACGCCCGCACTGGACAGGTGAATATAATCAAACCCGGCAGTCAAGCAGCCAAAAACCTTCTCCTAACAATGAAAACGAATAAGAGTGGATGAGACATGATCGAACGCGGAAAAATTTCACCAACCCAAATGGCTTTCATGATGAACCCTGCTATTTCAGCAACGGTTCTCCTTCTCGTACCCGCTATCACTGCAAAAATAGCGCATCAGGACCTATGGCTGTCACCCATTTGGGCCTCCGTTATTGGTTTTTTAGTCCTTTTTGTCGCCAATCAATTAAACAAACTATATCCAACGGATACCATCATTGAATATAGTGAACAGATCATCGGGAAATTTTTTGGGAAAGTAGTCGGAGCCATTTTCCTTCTTTTTTATTGGCACATAACCGGCATCATCGTTCGAGAATACGGGGAATTTGTCTCCGGGACCTTTCTGCACCAAACGCCCATGGTCATCATTATCGGAACAATGGTACTTGTTTGCTCCTTTGCTGTTATGGGGGGAATTGAAGTCATTGGAAGGGCATCCGAAATGATTGTCCCGTTTGTGATTCTTTTGTATCTATTAATTTTCGTCATGCTCATTAAGGATTTAGAAATAAAAAATATGCTTCCCATTATGGAAAAAGGAATCAAACCTTCTTTAATGGGCTCCATCGTCCCACAAAGCTGGTTTAGCGAATTCATCCTTGTCTCGTTTTTCTTACCGTATTTGTCAAAAAGGGCTCAAGGAATGAAGTGGGGAATGATTTCAGTAGGCAGCGTTTTATTTTTAATGGTACTCACGAATATCATGAATCTAATGCTGTTTGGAAATTTGACCTCTCACTTAACCTATCCGGTCATGGTGGCAGCCCGCTATATTAGCATTTCCGACTTCCTGGAGCATTTAGAGTCGATTGTCATGGCGATTTGGATTGCAGGAACATTTATTAAAATTACCGTCTTCTACTATATCCTTACACTTGGCACAGCCCAATGGCTTAAGCTTTCTGATTTTCGTCCCATCGTTTTGCCCATTGGCTTCTTGGTAATCCTTTGCGGGATATGGTCGGCCAGTGATTTACAGGAACTTTCCCACTTTCTTGCAACATCAGGGGCGTTTTATATTCTATCGATTCAAGTGGTGATTCCACTGCTTTTATGGCTCATTGCCATCATTCGAATGAAAGCTCAAAAACGGAAAGGATCTAAACAGAATGATTCCCCAGCAAATCATTAAAAAAAGTGCTATCGCTTTTCTCTTTGTTTTTACCGTTCTGTTTTTAACAGCCTGTTGGGATCGAGAGGAAGTAAATGATTTAGCTTTAGTAACGGCTGCAGGAATTGATAAAAAGGCGAATAACAAAATTGAACTAACCGTCCTCGTCTTTATCCCAAAAGGCGGCGGGAGCCAGCAGTCAATGGAAATCAGCAGCAGCGGTAATAGCTCCAATGTTTTGGTCCGGTCAGCGGAAGGAACCACGATCGCCGATGCCATGTCAAAACTGCAAGAAAAGCTGCCGCGGACGATTTTCTGGGGTCATAGTGAGGTATTTATTTTTAATGAAGCACTGGCAAAAGACGGGATCCGTGACCATATTGATTTTATTATGCGGCATCCGCAGCTTCGGGAGCGCGGACAAATCTTTGTCAGTAAACAAAAAGCAAAGGACATATTGGAGCTGATGCCACCGCTTGAGCGAGACTTGTCTGAGGTTTTGAATCAATTAGTCCAACATGAAGTCGGCATGAATGTAACCACGAAAAAATTAGCGCAAATGCTGATTGGCGATTCGGGAGATTGTGCCCTGCCCTGGATTAAAATCCTGCCCCCTGAGAAAGGAAAAAAGCAAGATCAAACAATCGCCTATATCACAGGTACTGCGATTTTCAAGAAGGATAAAATGGTTGGCGTGATTAACTCTTCTGTCACAAGGGGCGTGCTTTGGCTGAGAGATGAAATTCGCTTAGCCATCGTTACGATAAAACCACCTCATACGGAAGGATATATTTCGGTGAACTTAACACAGGCTAGTTCAAAGCTATTGCCTAAAATCAAGAACGGGAAATGGATGATCACGCTCCAAGCCGAATCAAATAGTGATATTGTTCAAAATACAACAAAATTGGATGTATCCAATCCTGAAGTAGGGAAAATGATTGAAAAACAAGTAAATAAAGCAATTGAAAGCAGAATAAGACTCGCCTTGAAACTTGTTCAGAAGGATATGAAAGCAGATGTGTTCGGCTTTGGTGAAGCCTTCCATCGTAAATATCCTGACAGATGGAACAAGGAAAAAAATCATTGGGATGAAATTTTTCCGAATGTAGAGGTGTTGATCAAAACAAAAAGTAAAATCCGCAGACAGGGCATGAGTTCTTAAGTGAAAGAAGGGGCAACAAATGAAATGGGGAGTTTTGTTAGGAAGTCTACTGCTAGTTTTAGCGATGATTCTCTACCAATGGCCAAAACTAAACCAAAAGCCAAAAAGAGATAAATTAGCTTTTCTCACGCTTTCGATCCTTGGAGGGATTTTAGCGATAGTACTAATCTTTTTCCCATCGGTCCCCAACCCCACGCAAGCAGTGAATTGGCTGTATGAACCGCTGGGGAAAATATTGAAAAAATAAAACCACTTCTCATGTGGTGATATCGTAAAAACCAGTTTACTTATCACCTTAAAAGTTGCTGCTCCAGCCAATAACCAAGCGAGATACCTCAACAACCTATAGGAAAGGGAAGATACTATCTGCATCTTCCCCCTTTTTTAGCGAAGCAAGGGCCAGAGAACCCCAGACTTCTTATGAAGCGATAATGACTTTAATTTCTCCACCAGACATGACCGCTTCAAATCCCTGGCGCCATTCCTCTAAAGGGACAATTCTCGTGACCATTTTATCGGTATCGATTTTGTTTTCTTCTAAGAGCCTTAGAGCGATATCCCAGGAGCTCGGCTTTTGCGAGCGTGTGCCGATATATTGGATCTCTCTTTGAATAATAGACTCTTGATCCAATGGATTGGTTTTGTGAGCGAAAATCCCTACTTGAACAAACGTTCCTTTTTTCCTCACCAATGGCAGCCCTTGATTAAGGGCTGGGACCGCACCTGAACATTCAAATACCTTATCGACTCCATACCCATTCGTATGCTGGAACACGATTTCTTCTAAATTCTCCTCAAGTGTATCGACAATCACATCTGCCCCTAATGATTTCGCTAATTCTAGACGTTGTTTATCCTTCGTAATTCCAGACATAATCGCAAAAGCGCCTTGTGCTTTGACAACTTGAAGAAGCAGTAAACCAATTGGACCCGGGCCAAAAATGAGAACCTTATCATCCTTCGTTACCGTTGTTTTTTCCAATGCAGCATGCACACAACAAGCTAAAGGTTCTGTTAAAGCCGCAGATAAAAGACTAACTTTATCAGACAATACTCGAACACTTTCCTCACGAGAAATCACATATTCCGCCATGCTTCCATCGGCCTGTGTGCCAAGTCCTTTTCGATTAGGACATAGGTTATAATCCTTTTCCAAACAATATTCACATTCGCCACATGTGGTAAACGTCGTCTCACTGGTAACCCGGTCTCCTACTTTGACCGTTTTAACGTCCTTGCCAACTTCGGCAACAATCCCGGAAAACTCATGTCCAAGAACAAGCGGCGTTTTTGCATTCCGGTACTCTCCTGTAAAGGTATGGAGGTCTGTACCACAAATACCGGTATAAGCTACCTTAATTTTCACTAAATCATCTGTTACCACTGGCTCTTCGACTTCTACTAGTTTCATATTGTCATAGCCAGGTTCTACCTTCATCACTGATTTCATCACGTAACTCACTCCCCATTTGGAACGATCATTACCTTGTTGTACTCTTCTTCGCGGTTAATGATCATATTAAAAGCCTGTTGTGTATCCTCTAAACCAAATCGATGAGAAATTAATTCTTTTAGCTTAATTTTTCCCTGTTTCACATATTCCACCGTATTGGTCCATTCCTTTCCTGGGAATGGAGCGGAATACGAATTCCAAAAACCATTAATCTTTAATTCTCTTCGAAAAATGTTTTCAAATGCTTTTTCAGAAAGGTTGATATCGGAATAGGCAATTCCCAGGTACCCAACTTTCCCCTGCTTACGGGTAATTAATAAACATTGCTCTTGGGTTATTTTCGACCCGGCACATTCAATCGCAATATCAACGCCCAGTCCATTTGTATACTCATGGATTTTCTCCAATAAATTTTCTTTTAGCGGGTTGATGGTCCTTTCACAGCCAAGTGCGATCGCATCTTGCAACTTCTTATCAGAAATATCAATGGCTATAATTTCTTTCACACCGGCCACTTTTAACCATTGAAGCGCTAAAATTCCGATGGTCCCAACACCGAAGACCGCTACCACATCACCAATTTGCGGATGAATATTTAGTACACCATGTAATGCAACCGCCGATGGCTCAATCATGGCCGCATCTTCAAAGTCCATATCTCCAATTGGCAAGACATTTTTCGCTGGAATGTTCACATATTCAGCAAAGGCGCCAAAGGATTTCGAACCAACCATTCCATGATTTTCACAAAGGGAGAACTGACCGCGAAAACAGTACTCACAGTCATTACAGGGAACGAATGGAATACCGGCCACACGGTCCCCCACCTCAACATGTACGACATCTTTTCCTTTTTCTACTATATAACCAGCGAATTCATGACCCATGATGGCTGGGAGCGGATATTTCCATTTGCTGACCATTTTGTGTGTATCGGATCCGCAAATTCCCGCAGCCATCACCTTTACCTTTACTTCATCCGGCTTGAGTTCGCCAATTTCAATCTCTTGAAAAACAATCTGATTTTCAGAATGTAGTACTGCAGCTTTCATAAGAACATCTCCTAACAACTGAACAATAAGAAAAGCGCAAGCGCCTTGGTCAGCCCCGACAAGTGCTGGAGGGCCTGACGGTGAAGTCGTTCTTTGACTTCATCGTCAGGACCGAAGCAACCTCGAGGGGCTAGGCGCTGGAGCTGGACAATTCTCAAAGTCAAAAGTTTAATACTTTCCTATTCTCTAAAAAACGGAGTGCCAAAACTGGGCAAATTTCAGGATGATCCAGTTAAATAAGTTACCGCCCATATCTAAACTAGAAATTAATGTCGCGCCTTTTGGCATTTTAAATTGAGCTCCTTGCATCATTTGGGTATGTGCCTCTGCAAAGTTTGTCGCCATATAAAGAGATAAAGCAATCATGACCGTACCTGCAATTAAGGAATGGACAATATTCCCTTTTCTTGACCCAACCACAAAAGCAATATAGAAAGGAATCGTTGCCAAGTCACCAAATGGCAGGACTTTATTACCTGGTAAAATAACCGCTAAAAATAGAGTAATCGGTACAAGCATCAAGGCTGTGGACATAACCGCCGGATGCCCGACAGCTAAGGCAGCGTCTAATCCTATGTAGAGCTGGCGATCGCCATAGCGTTTTTGTAAAAATGTACGGGCTGCTTCAGAAATCGGAATTAAACCTTCCATCAGGATTTTTACCATACGAGGCATTAAAAGCATAACGGCTCCCATGGAAATCCCGATTTTCAAAACACCGCCAATGTCATAACCTGCGAGAAGACCAATGACAATCCCTAAAATGACCCCCATCATCATCGGCTCACCAAAAACACCAAAGCGTTTTTGAATCGTTTCTGGCTCAGCATGAAGATTCTTAATCCCCGGAATTTTTGCCACAAGCCAGCCTACAAGAATCCCAATTGGGGCAAATGCAGCGGTTGATCCGGTTGGTAACGAAATTCCCTCTAACCCATAGAATTTTTGCACCATTGGAGCCATTTTATCGGCCACAAACAAGGTTGCGACTTGGAAAAGAATCGCACATAGAATCGCAAACCACCAGCTGCCTGTAATGACATAACCAGTTGCACCTGCAGAAATAAAATGCCAATAATTCCAAATATCAATATCTAAAGTTTTGGTAGCTTTTAAGACAATTAAGAGAATATTAACAGCTAAACAAACTGGAATCAGAATCGCTGCAACAGGGGATGCCCATGATAATGCAGCAGCTCCCGGCCAGCCGATATCAATAACGGTTAAATTTAGTCCAAACCTTTCAACCATATGCTGTGCAGCAGGACCTAAATTATCAACCAATAAACCAATGACTAAGTTAATCCCTACAAACCCGATTCCAATAGTAATCCCCGACTTAAGCGCTTTCTTAAAGCCTGTCCTAAAAATCAACCCTATAACAAGAATGGCAATAGGCAAGATGACCGTTGGACCTAAATTCAAAACATATTGAACACCAGCTAATAATTTATCCATAAAGACCCCCGAATTCGTTACTAGAAAATCGTTAACTCTATTAATGATAGATTCAAACAGCATATAGAATTGCCTGTTTTTAGCATCACGAGAGTGGTTGAGCGTTTATTTTAAGTGGTCAAGAATTTTTTGATCCAACGCTTCCATATTGATTCCAGTAATATAAGATGTTGCGATTAATGCCGGAATTTTATAGGTTGTTGGCAAAATAGTAGTGGATACAATTAAATCCGCATCTTCTTGACGAGAAGAGACCTCAGCAATTTTACATTGAATCACTTCTGCATTGACACCGTTATCTTTTAATAAGTTTTCTACTCTTTCACAAACGACTGTTGAGGTTGCAATTCCTGCTCCACATGCGACTAATACTGTTTTTTTCATGACATTCACTCCATTTAATAGTTTATTTTTTGGATTCAGAAAAATAGCGTTTACAATTTTGATTATTTTAAGTGGTCAAGAATTTTTTGATCTAACGCTTCCATATTGATTCCGGTAATATAAGAAGTGGCAATTAAANTTTTTGATCTAACGCTTCCATATTGATTCCGGTAATATAAGAAGTGGCAATTAAAGCCGGAATTTTATAGGTTGTTGGCAAAATAGTAGTGGATACAATTAAATCCGCATCTTCTTGACGAGAAGAGACCTCGGCGATTTTACATTGAATCACTTCTGCATTAACGGCGTTATCTTTTAATAAGTTTTCTACTCTTTCACAAACGACGGTTGAGGTTGCAATTCCTGCTCCACATGCGACTAATACTCTTTTTTTCATTTTCATTTCCCCCTTAATTGAATACGCTATGAACTTCGCTTACAGTTGTTGAATTTTTAATTTGTTCTACTTTCGCTTCATCTTGAATTACTTGCATAATTTGCTGCAAGACGGTTAACTGACTATGCGGCTCGTTCAGCCCCAGCATGATGACGACATCGATATCCGCTTCTTTATTCTTGTCATCCATCAAATGGAAGGAAACAGGTTTTTCTAATGTAGCAACCGCAATAAATTGTTCAAATACATGCTCTGGATCTGTATGTGGGATGGCTACATTGTATTTGCTTAAACTTAATCCGGTTGGGAATGCGGCCTCCCGTTCCTTTACTTTCTCTAAAAATTGTTCAGTTACAAAGCCTCTTTTTAAGGCTTCCTCTGCAAGGATTTCAAGTAAGTGATCCCTGTTTTCACATTCAATATTCAGCTTTATCAAATCATCTTTAAGAAAACTTTTTAAAGACATGCAATTCTCCTCCATGCAATTTGTCTAGTTTATTTAGAATAGGATTGAATAAGGTCATACATTTCTGCTTCCGACTTCATTTCAATCATCCTTTGAATATCACTTTCTGTGCTGGCCAACTTCATTAATTGCATTAAGGCTTGAAAATGCTGACTTTTATCGACAGCTGCAATCACAACAACGAAATGAACCTTCCGATTATTTTCAAACACCAGACCATCTTTAATTTTCAATAGACTCATGCCGATTGTATTAACTCCGTCTTCCGGACTGGCGTGCGGAATGGCAATATTTCTCCGAAGGACAATGTGAGGCGACATCGTTGGATACTGGTTCAGCATTGTATCAACGTATTGCTCCGTAACCACTCCCTTATTTAATAAAGGTTCGGAGGCAATTTTTATTGCATCATGCCAACTATGTACCTGCTCACGGACCACAATGGTTTCAGGTGTAAGTAAATCGGATAAAAGGTAACCATTTTTCTGCTCGACTGGAGTAATTTCTTGGTTTGAAAAATAATTCTGTAAAGCATTCACCAATGATTGTTTCTCTTCGATCTTTGCATATTTTTCAACAATGCTGACAATGTGGTCGACACTGATGACCGAAGCATTTAAACCGAAAAGTTCTTTCATGACTCGTTGACGAAGCTGCACTTTCTCAAAATCCGTGATGAACCGGTCAACCAGAAATAATTGTTTGTCCGACTGCAACGGAACCGGTGAGAAGACAAGATCAATATCATCTTTATTAGAAGCTTCAAATTCACGAACAGATAACGCATCATAAAAGTAAATTTCAGGAAATAATCCTTTTAAGGTGTTCTCCATTAATTTGGAGATGGAAACTCCGTTTGGACAGACTACAACGGCCCTTTTTTTCTTCTGAATTCTTTCCCCGATGTTGATTAAATGCCCGCCAAGAAAGATGGTCAGGAACATGATTTCACTTTCCGGTATCGGTGCCCCGATATATTCCTCAAGCGGTTTCACCGAATCCTTCACAATAAAATGAATCGCCTCAAATTCATCACTTACTTTTTCGATCATGGTGTAATTCGTGGTTAAGTGATATTTAATTCGATAATAGGCAGGCTTCATATGAAGGACTAACCTTTCTAATAAAGCATTTTTATCCTTTAATACCACACAGGCCTTTTTTTCAAATAGGGATAAACTATCATTAAGCGCTTGTATGAATTGGGGTAATTCATTCTTTGTTAAGAATTCAGACTTTAATACATTTGATGTCAAAAGCTGTAAGGTAAGAAACAACCGCTCGGCCTTCGGTACGTCAATCCCATCTTGAATAAGAATTTCAGCTGCCTCATATTCCTTCGTATCCGATAATTCCTCATAGTCAATATGATAATGGTCCGCGATTAGCTTGTTCTTCCCTATTCGTCCAAGTAGAATGGCAATGACATATGGAAGGAGCTTTAATCTGTCATCACTGAATTTTAGATGGAGTGTGTTTTCAATCTCTTCCATTTGCTGTTTAAGCTTTTTGATCTTCTCTTCTGGAATTCCGATGAATTCATCGATATACCAATCACCGTTATACATGTTAAATACGGACTGTAAGACATCCACTAACAGCTTTCTCTTATCCCATTCTGACCCTGCTAAATCGTAGCCATTGATTCTTGAGTAAACAATTTCTAGATCATAGTGGCTGACCATTCCTTGGGCAATCTTCAAATCCCTTAAAATCGTATTTTTACTGACCTCGATCTCAGAGGTGAAATGAACCAATGATAATTCCTCTTCACTGCTTAAAATCATTAATAAAATCAGCTGAGCTCTTTCTTTTTCAGAAGGAATATATTTTTTCTGAGAGGGTTCCACCTTATCGCCAAAGAGTTCAATCAAAATGGGATTGACAATGAATTTTCCACTATTGGTTCTTTTGATGGATGGATAGTTTTTTTCCTCTAGCCAATCATTGATTTTGTTAAAACTATAGCTAATTTGTCTCCGGGACAATTGATACTTTTTTTCCAGTCTGGCATTCGATATTTCGGGGTTTCCAATGACCTCTTTTAATAATGTATTGCTCCTTTCATCTAAGTACATGAATGATTCCCCCTATCTGTTTTTAAGTTTATCAGACCTCAACGAATTTTTTGATGCGCTTTCATAGCCATTTGTTACCTGTAAATTGTGCAACATGATGATGAACTTTCTTATTATTCAGACAGAGTGCCATAAGCATTCGACAATATTTGTGCACTCTAACATAAAAAGGCAGAAGGTCAACTTACCCTTCTGCCTATAATCGGCCAAAACCAATAAGATTATTTTGCTAACTCTGCCTTTACAATCGTCTCTTCTAAAGCTGCAATCGCTTGAACAGCATCTGCACCCTCTGCAGAAAGTTTAATTTCTGCTCCTTTTGGAATTCCTAAAGACATAACTCCCATAATCGATTTTAAGTTTACCTTTTTAGCATTATATTCGATTTGAATAGTGGAGGCAAATTGACTTGCCGTTTGTACAAGTGTTGTTGCAGGACGTGCATGAATACCGGTTTCATCGATTACAATAAATGTTTTTTCAGCCATAATAGTAAATTCCCCTTTTCTTTAATTCATCTTCTCCAATAACGCTTTAAATCTATTAACAACATTTCCAACTGTAAAACCATACTCTTCAAATAGTTTACTAGCCGGGGCAGATGCACCAAAATGATCAATCGTGATTTTGTCCCCGTGCTCGCCAATATATTCTCTCCAACCCAGTGAAGCCCCCAGCTCAACCGCAAGACGAGCCTTTAGATGTTTCGGAAGGATGCTTTCTTTATATTCTACCGACTGCTGTTCAAAACGATCCCAGCTTGGCAAGCTGACAACCGATACATGAATCTCTCTTTTTTCAAGTTCCTTCTGTGCCGCAATCGCAAGTGACACTTCAGAACCGGTAGCAAGAAGTAACCCTGCAGCCTCTCCATTTGCCTCTGAAACGATATAACCGCCGCGTTTTACCCCTTCAAAAACCACAGGACTCGCTAAATCTAATGTTTGCAGACTTTGGCGTGAAAGCACTAAAGCCGTCGGTGTATCCTTACTTTCAAGCGCCAATCGCCATGCTGCCGCCGTTTCCTTCGCATCCGCAGGACGAATCACAGATAGACCCGGCATGGCCCTTAAAGAGGCTAACTGCTCAATTGGCTCATGGGTAGGCCCATCTTCCCCGACCGCCACACTGTCATGCGTAAATACATAGGTAACAGGTAGCTTCATTAAGGCAGCAAGTCGAATCGCAGGTCTTAGATAATCGGAAAAGACAAAGAAGGTCGCACCAAACACTTTCACTCCGCCATGCAGAGCCATTCCATTCATCGCTGCCCCCATCGCAAACTCCCTGACACCAAACCAAATATTTCTGGCCGCATATCCATCAGAACCAAAATTCCCTTCTGAAGCAAGAAGTGTTTTGTTCGAGCTTGCCAAATCAGCAGACCCACCGATTAATTGTGGAATCACCTTAGCGGCAGCATTTAACGTTTTTCCGGATGATTCTCTTGTAGCCAATCCTTCTCCAGCCGCAAACTCAGGCAGTCCCTCTTCCCACTTGTCAGGAAGTTTCCCGTTTAAGGCTGTTTCCAATTGTCCTGCAAGCTCAGGATATTCATTTTTATAGTTTTCAAAAAGCTCATTCCAAGCTGCTTCTTTTTGCTGCCCAAGACTCGCCAGCTGTTTAAAATGATGGGCGGCTCCTTCCGGTACAAAAAACGGTTTTTCTCCGTTCCAATTGTAGGCTGCTTTCGTTAACCTTGCCTCATCCGCACCAAGCGGCGCACCATGGGAGGCAGATTTCCCCGATTTATTCGGAGAACCGAAACCAATCGTCGTTTTCACCTCGATTAATGTTGGGCGCTCGAGATCTGCTTTCGCTTCTTGCAAGGCGTTTTGAATCTCGTCAACATCATTTCCGTCTTCGACACGGATGACCTGCCAGCCATAGGCTGCAAAACGGTCTTCTACTTTTTCAGAAAAAGCATGGTCCAGGTCTCCATCCAATGAAATATTATTGGAATCATATAAAACAATGAGACGGCCAAGCTGTAGGTGTCCTGCAAGGGATGCTGCCTCAGCCGAAACTCCTTCCATTAAATCGCCATCCCCGCATATGCCATAGGTATAATGATCGATTACAGGATAGTTTTCCTTGTTATACGTACCTGCCAAATGACGCTCTGCCATTGCCATACCAACTGCCATCGCCACACCTTGTCCTAACGGCCCGGTTGTCGCTTCAACACCAGGTGTATGTCCAACCTCAGGATGACCAGGTGTTTTACTGCCCCATTGACGGAAATTTTGCAAATCATCCATGGTCACATCATAGCCGAATAGGTGCAGCAAGCTATACAGGAGCATTGATCCATGGCCTGCCGATAAAACAAAGCGGTCTCTGTTCACCCAGTTCGGGTTCAGCGGATTATGATTCATCTCCCTCGCCCATAAGGTATAGGCCATTGGCGCCGCTCCCATAGGCATTCCAGGATGTCCAGAATTAGCCTTTTCAATCGCATCAATGGACAAAGTTCGAATCGTATTGATCGCTAACTCTTCAATTCCCTTCTCAACTAGTACCTTCACCATATGTAACACTCCTTTAGAGTAAAACTTGTATTCTTATCTTTAATACTACCATCGGTTAAATCATTTTGATGGCGGTTTCATCCCCTTTAATGTGCTGTTGCTTGTATTCCACGGTGATTGCATCGAAGTACCAGTTTACTGCAATACTTCACCACTTTAAACTTTAGTTGAGTAGAGGTCAGACCCATATTACTATTGTAATATATCTAAATTTTCACTATAATATTATTAATTGAATAGTTTTATAGAAATAATTGCGATAATATTGGCTTTCTAATTGCAAGGTTAACCCTAGGTCCAAGGACAGAATGGCCCTAGATTGTTGCATTTTATCTTATACTAGCGGAGGTCGAATTGATGAAAGATTTACTGAAAAAGTGGAATCAAATAAGTCTAGTAAAACAAATTATTATCGGATTAATTATTGGGATTATCCTAGCTGTAGCAATACCTGATACAGCAAAACCAATTGCCATCTTTGGTTCCCTGTTTGTCGGTGCACTAAAAGCCGTTGCACCCGTACTCGTACTATTCTTAGTTATGTCCGCTATCGCTCAACACAAAAGCGGTCACAAAACCAACATGAAATCCATTATTGTTCTTTACCTGTTAGGAACCTTTTTGGCAGGACTGATCGCCGTTATTGTTAGCTTCATCTTCCCGGTAGGTCTAAAACTGGGAGCAGGTGCCGGGGATCTTACACCTCCGGGCGGTGTAGCAGATGTCCTCAAAACCTTACTGATGAACCTTGTGGATAACCCGGTAAAAGCCCTTTTCAATGCGAACTATATCGGTATCTTAGCTTGGGCAGTCGTTCTAGGCTTTGCGTTAAAAAACGCCTCAGATTCAACCAAAACCGTGATTGCCAATTTTTCCGATGCGATCTCGAAAGTGGTTACTTGGGTTATCAAATTTGCCCCACTTGGCATCATGGGTCTCGTATTTGATTCGATTACCGCAAACGGACTCGGTTCTCTATTAAGCTATGGAAAATTACTAGTCGTTTTAATCGGCTGTATGTTCTTTGTTGCTCTTGTTGTAAATCCATTGATCGTATACGTGGGAATCCGCCAAAACCCGTATCCACTTGTATTACAGTGCTTAAAGGAAAGCGGAATTACAGCATTCTTCACACGCAGTTCAGCAGCAAACATCCCGGTTAATATGAAATTATGTGAAAAACTAGGTTTAGATAAGGATACGTATTCTGTATCGATTCCATTAGGTGCTACCGTTAACATGGCAGGTGCGGCCGTTACGATTTCTGTTTTAACACTTGCAGCCGTTCATACACTTGGCATTCATGTGGATATCCCGACAGCCATCATCCTCAGCGTTCTATCTGCTGTATGTGCTTGCGGTGCTTCAGGTGTTGCCGGCGGATCCTTATTATTGATCCCTCTTGCATGTAGCTTATTTGGAATTTCAAATGATGTTGCCATGCAGGTGGTAGGTGTAGGCTTTATCGTAGGTGTTCTACAAGATTCTTGTGAAACAGCACTTAACTCTTCCACAGACGTCCTATTCACAGCAACAGCTGAATTTAACAAACGTCGTAAGGAAGGCAAAAAGATTGATATTAATAAAGTAGCGTAAAAATGTAACAAACCACACTGGATTTAATTTCAGTGTGGTTTTTTATTTGTGGATAAGTTACTGATTTATGTAGATTTCCTGCCCAATTGTTGATATATCCCCAAAATTTGTGGATATCCATGTGAAATTTGTGGATATCTTCAGAAAATTTGTTGATAAAATCAAGATGTATGTTGATATCTTCTTTTAATCCAAAAGGGACTATAGAGTATATAAAAACTCAGAATCATCACCAGTTCTAATGAAAGAAGATACCACGGCCACGGACCAAGATAATCTAAAAGAGAAGCGGATTCAGGTTTTTTCATGATATAAAGGTAGTTCGCGCCAAGTAATTTATTAAGGACAAAAACACAAATTGCATATAGATTCACGAGCAGAATGGTTACCCACATGGAAAAGATGGTTGGCCGATAATGGAAGGCCGCCACCATAAACAAACAAGCCAATACTACCCCTCCATGTGAAACAAAAAACTCAATATATCGAAAGTGAGGAAACGAAAATCTATCAAGGCTAGGCGTCAAGAGGGCCTGAATGGAACTGCCCAGCGCCGCAAAATACATGAATTGAAAAAGTTTATAGCTTCTCAAAAGCAACATGACAACGGCAAGGATGACAACAAGATCACTAAGATGCAGTGGCAAATCTCTCCTTATGGACCATGCATGCTCTTTGATAAGCCAAAGATGATACGAAACATCAGAAGCAACTAAGAGAATGGCGAGAGAGAAACGGAAAATCCTTTGGTTCCTATTTTTCTTTAGCTCCTTCCGCATAACGAACAGGAGAAAACAAAGTACAAAAATAATCCCGATCGTTAAAAGGTGCTGTACGGAAAAAAGGCGAAATGAATCGAGTTTTGAAGGAATTTGAAAATATTTTTGCATCGTACTAACTCCATTTACCGACTTTCATCCTTTTAGTCTGTGCTCTAATCGTCGAATCATACAAGGTAAAAGCCTACACAGACTACCTTTCCAAGTAAGCCATAATAAGTGGATTTACTAAAAGAGTGACAGGAGCACGTGGCTAATCAAAACGACCAGTAGGCTGTGGATAAGTTAATGATTGATGTAGATTTTCAGCCGAATTGTTGATATATCCCCAAAATATGTTGATATCCTGCGAAAAAGTGTTGATATAATCAGAATCTGTGTCGATATCCAGGCAAAATGTGTTGATATAATCAAATTTTGTGTTGATATCGAGCTAAAATTTGTTGATATCCAAAAAAATAGCCCACATTATACATTAAAAAACCGGGAAACCACCTATCGGCTTCCCGGTCTGACATGACTTATTGCACTTTATTCACAAAATCATTCGTATAAGTCTGGCTGAGATCAACATTTTGTACAGGTTTAAAGGCAGAAAGAATTTTTTTAACATTTTCCGGTACCCCATTCGGCATTTTTCCGTCCGTTGTAAACATCGGAAGCTGTCCCTTTAGTGCTTGGATATACAAGGCTTTATCCCCGGCATAATACTCTTCAGGCAATTTGTCGGCGATTTCCTCAGGAGTATGGGTGCTCATCCATTTTAATGTCCGTACATAGGCATTGGCTAATTTTTGGACAACATCCGGATGCGCCTTCACATAATCGTTCGTCATATATAAACTGGTTGCAGCATATCTTCCCCCTAATGCTTTTTCTGTGCCCTCTTTTGAGTTCATGTCCACAAAGGTGTAGGCCAAATGTTTATTTTTAAGAAGGGAAGCAGTTGGTTCACTTGTAACAGCAGCATCAATTCGTTTATTTTGCATCGCTGCAATTAACGTTTGACCGGCTCCTACAGGCAGCGGTTTGTAATCGCTCTCTTTATTGCCGCCTTTGACGACATTATAGCTTGCAAGCATGTTGGTGGATGACCCAAGTCCCGTGACACCAATGGTAAGTCCTTTCAAATCCGCTAATGTTTTTACCTTATCCTTTAAGCGATTGGCGACCATCAGCTGTTCGCCCGGAACGTCAGCCATCGTGACAACCGCTTCCACCTTTTTCCCCTTTGTCTGTAAATCAAGCGTATGGTCATAAAAACCGCCTGCACCATCCACCTGACCTGCTAGTAGGGCTAATTCCGCATCCTGACCAGCACTTTCCTCGACAAGTGTAACTGTCACTCCTGCGTCCTTGTAATACCCCAGTTTTTCAGCAAGCATATAAGGCAGGTAAATAATTTTCTCTAAGCCTCCCACCATGATCGAGACTTTTGGTGTACCCTTTGTACTGCTGGTGTTTTTAGGTGTGGTTGATGCGGCAGTTGAAGAATTGGAAGAACAGCCAGTGAGAAGCATGGCTGCAACAGCCATACCTGAAACCCCGATACTTAATCTTTTCATCGTCTTACCCATGTGTAATTCCCCCTTATTTTTAAAAATAGTTTGTTTTCTTATACTAAGAAAGGCTTCTGAAAGTGTAAAATTTCTCCTCCTAACAGCTTTATCGGCGAATCTAGTCCCTTTATCAGCGAATTAAAGGTTTTATCAGCGAATTCAGCCTCTTTATCAGCGAATTAAAGGTTTTATTCAGCGAATTCAGCCATGTTATCCGCGAATTAAGAAAAGCCCAAACTTATTGACGGATATGCCGCCATGCGATAAATCGTTTTTCCAGTTTTGATACTCCCCAATCGGCAATCAAGGCGGTGATGGATAGAATGACCATTCCTGCAAATACCCCAGTGGTATCAAATGCCCCCTGTGCTTGGGCAATTAAGTATCCGAGTCCCTCTGTAGCGCCAATGAACTCCCCCACTACAGCCCCAATTAAGGCAAAACCAAAGCTAGAATGTAAGCTTGAAAGAATCCATGTCAGGGCGGATGGTATAATAACGTGTCTAGCTAATTGGCGTTTGCTAGCACCTAATAATCGAGCATTGTTGACTAAATTTCGATCGACTTCTCTAACCCCTTGAAAAGCATTAAAGAATACGATGAAGAACGTAAGCACTAATCCTGAAGCAACCTTTGACGACATCCCAAGACCAAACCATAAAATAAAGATTGGGACAAGGACCACCCGTGGAATCGCATTGATCATTTTAATATAAGGTCCTAAAATCACGGATAGCAGCTCGTTCATTCCCAGTGCATAGCCAAAAATAATTCCGGCAATCCCACCCAATACAAAAGAAAGAATCGTTTCTTCAAAAGTAATGATGAATTGCTTATAAAGCGGACCGGCCGTTGTTCCATTCAACGCCCATCCCCATATATGCTTGGCAATATCAAAAGGACTCGAGAAAAAGAAAGGATCAATGATGTTTCGACTGGATAGATATTGCCAAGAGCCCATAAGCAGGATAAACAGCGTTAATTGCAGGCTTAGGTTTCGCGCCCGAAGTTTTACTGCCTTTCTCCGCATTTCCGCTTTACGTGAAACCACTTCCGGATTAGCTGGATTTGGAATGGAGTTTGTTTGCGTTCTCATAACTAATCATCACCTCATCCTTCAAATCTTCCCAAATCTGCTTATGGATTCTCATAAAAGCAGGATCAAAGCTTATTTCAGCTACATTTCGCGGTCTTGGCAAATCAATCCGATAATCCCCTTTAATCGTTGCCCCCGGCCCCGCTGTAAGAACAATCACTCGATCACTTAAGGCAATCGCTTCCTCCAAATCATGTGTGATAAAAAAGACGGATGCAGAGGTTTCTTCCCAAATCCTTAGCAATTCATCTTCCATTAAATGTCTTGTGTGGACATCAAGGGCCGAAAATGACTCGTCCATTAGAAGAATTTCGGGTTGAACAATGAGGCATTGTGCTAATGCAACCCGCTTACGCATCCCTCCGGAAAGCTGGGAAGGATAATGCCCCTCAAATCCTTTGAGTCCAACGCGGGCAATCCATTTTCTTGCCTCCTCATAGGCATCCGCTTTGGGTCTGCCCCGCATTCGCAGCCCAAGCGAAACATTGTCAATGACCGTTTTCCAAGGAAAAGCATTTTCTGTTTGAAAAACACAGGCAGCCCTTGGGTTAATTCCCTCTAATTTTTCACCAGAAATCAGAACCTCCCCGGCAGATGGTGGTTCAAACCCGGCGATCAAGCTTAAGGTAGTCGATTTCCCACAACCCGTTGGTCCCACAATGGAAACAAACTCCCCTTTTGGAATTTTCAAATCAATATTGCGCAATACGGTATGAACTTCTCCAGTTGGCTTAACAAACTCCTTTGTCACACCGTTTAACTCCATCATGGTTGGAGTTGAATCTGTCATGGCCCGATACACCTTTTTCTCCACTGCACCCACTTGATTCCCCCATTTCATTATTTTTTCTCAACGTTTACAAGTTTGATTATAGAAAATTCAAAACATTGCGAAAACGTTTACACGATATCGTTAATAAAGAGAATAAACACAATTAAAACGATTTACACAACGCGAAAAATGACTATTTTTATATAGACTAGCATTCAGTATCTACTTTAAAATAAGGATAGTCATATTT
This sequence comes from Neobacillus sp. GCM10027624, assembly GCF_042675345.1. Taxonomy (NCBI): domain Bacteria; kingdom Bacillati; phylum Bacillota; class Bacilli; order Caryophanales; family Bacillaceae; genus Neobacillus; species Neobacillus sp. GCM10027624. Next base: position 30,015 of record NZ_JBHTHD010000018.1, on the reverse strand, counting down.
TTCTGAAAATTAACTTCATTGAGGCAAACTAGGATGTGGATAAGCTTGAAGGGTAAAAAAAGAAAAGTGAAGTTACGAACGAAAATGAATCTTCTGATCTTAGTAAATCTCCTTTTTGTCCTTATCCTTTTTATCGTGACTCTTTCCTTGATTATGGTTCACCGGGAGTATAAGGAGACAGGAAGTAATGCGTTGTCTGTAGCCAAAACAGTAGCGGGCCTGCCGGAAGTGGTTCAAGCCTTTAAAAATCCAAATCCCTCTTCCATCATCCAGCCCATCGCGGAAGATATCCGAAAAGAATCAGGGGCGCAATTTATTGTGGTTTCCAATATGAACTTAATTCGCTACAGCCATCCCAACACCACCCAGATTGGCAAGCATATGGTGGGGGATGATGACAAACAGGTTCTCTCCGGCCATGGGAGTATTACAATGGCAAAGGGGACTCTCGGATATTCCATCCGTGGGAAATATCCTGTTTTTAATGAAAAGCATCATCAAATTGGCGTAGTTTCTGTAGGTTTTACCATGGAGAATATATGGAAAAAACTTACCTCTCTCATTCTCGAAATCATCGGAATTGGTTTAGTCGCATTGGTAGTGGGTCTAATAGGGGCTTGGGTCCTCTCCGGTCATATAAAAAAGGAAATTCTTAATTTTGAACCTTACGAAATTGCTTTCCTCACCCAGCAGCAAGCGGCCATTCTCGAATCGATTCGTGAAGGAATCGTGGCCATCGACACAGACGGCAACATCATGACCTTCAACCAGGAAGCGAAAAACATGCTGGAGCAAAATACAGGAGATTTCATTGGGAAATCGATCACCTCCATCCTTCCAACCTCTAGGCTGAATGAAATCATCGAGGAAGGGACTTCCCACTATGACCAGCCAATGATTATCGGGAATTCATTAGTGGTGGTGAACAGGGTTCCTGTGCAAATGGATGGGGAAGTGATCGGGGCTGTCGCGAGCTTTCGCGATAAACTGCAGCTCGATCAGATGGACCAGCGCTTGGCCGATATCGGGCAATACGTTGATACACTAAGAAGCCAGCGCCATGAATTTATGAACAAGCTTCACCTGATTTCTGGGCTTATTCAAATGAAAGAATTTGACTTGGTAAAAGACCTCATTGAAGACGTGCATCATGAACAGCAAACGGTCCTTAACTTTTTTCTTGCGAGGGTGCGTGACCCCGCGATTGTCGGTGTTTTGATTGGAAAAATGCACCGGGCGAAAGAACTGGGAATTGGGTTAACCATCAGCGAAAATTCCGCCGTATCGGAGATTTGCCCCCATCGGGAAACGATTTTAACGATTCTAGGAAATGCGATTGAAAATGCAGTGGAAGCCATGACCACGGTGGCAAAGGAAAAAGGGTCAGCGATGATTTCGGTCTATATCAAAGAAGAACGGAACCAGCTGATTTTACAAGTAAGTGACAATGGACCAGGGATTGACCCGGAACTGGGGGATCAAATTTTTGCGGATGGCGGTACAACAAAAGGGGAAGGCCGGGGATTTGGCTTAGCTTTAGTTTCACGTCTAGTTTCACGATTAAATGGAACTGTCGAGATGAGTTCTTCGTCAGAAGGAGCAATATTACAAGTTAGCTTACCACTTACGGAGGGATAAGGATGGATGATCAAGCTTTACGGGTAATGGTGGTGGATGATGATTTCATGATTGCCAGAATGCATGGTAAATATATCTCTGCACAGAAAGGATATCAGTTGGCGGGGACTGCCCATAACTACGAAGAAGCGATCATGATGCTTGAATCGGTGGAACCGGATTTAGTGCTGCTGGATGTCTATCTTCCCGATTGTTCTGGAATTGAGCTGCTTCGAGCCATTCGCATGCAAAATAAACGCTGTGACGTGATTTTGATAACAGCTGCAAAAGAGCTTGCAGTTGTCGAAGACGGATTTCGTTTCGGTATTATCGATTATTTAATCAAGCCCTTTGATTTGAACCAGCTGAAAACCTCCTTACATAAGTATTTGAAATTTAAATCACGCTTATCAAGTTCCACCCTTTTGGATCAAGGAACTGTAGATGATTTAAAAAAGCTGCGAATCTCGGAATCAACTGCACTTCCACTCTATCAAAAAGGGATTGATTTACGGACATTGGAAAAAATAAAAAAATGCTTTTCCAACTCAGCCAGTCCCTTGAGCGCTGATCAAATTGCCAAGTTAGCCGGTGTCAGTCTATCCACCACCAGAACGTATCTTTCTCATTTGGTGGAAGAACACGAATTGATGGAAGAACAACAATACGGAACCGTGGGCCGTCCATTGAGGTTATATCGGCTAGTGGACTAGGAGATTTCGGACAAAATAAAAACCCCACCTTTTGATGAATGGATGGGGTTATTTTAACGATTGGAATCTGCTCAATTGAATTAATTAAAGGAGTCTAAACTTCAATGTAAAGGTTACCTCATTTAAGAGAATCTTAAACTACAAACTTGATCGAAAAGCCTTAACTTTATCCATAAACTCCCTTACACGATTAACGTCTACATGATTCTCAAACTTTCCTTCATATTTAAAAGTGGTACCCGTTACTGCTCCATCGGCAATTGATAATTGTTCCTCTAGATTCTCTAACCGTACCCCTGTGTTAGCAAAAACAACTGTGTTTGGAACCACTTCTTTTACCCTTGATAGCAAGGCAACATCCGTTCCTACCCCGGCAGTCAGACCAGATACGCATAATGCATCAGGCCTATTATTAAAAACTGTTGATTTAGCAATACTCTCAATATCTCGATCTGCTAAATATTTAGCAGCCTCAGGTACAATATTAAACAAAAGTTTAACATTTTCCGCACCAATTCTGTACTGATGACGGATCGTTTCTCCTACATTGGTGTCCCATGTACCAAAATCACTTGCATAAACACCGGTAAAAATTTCACGAACAAATTTAGCACCTGTTGCTGCTGCCAAATCTAATGACTTTTTAGCATCCCATAAAACATTCACACCAAATGGAACTTTAATATCCTGCATTAACTCCCCAATAATACGTGCCATTGCAGCAACAGTTTCTGTTTTAACATTTGTAAGATAAGGTAAGCTGAACTCGTTAGAGAACATCACTGCGTCCACTCCACCTTCTTGTAAAGCGTGTAAATCCCTTCTTGCCATTTCTATAACATATTCCATCCCTTTTTCTTTATCGAAATGTGGATCACCTGGCAACGGCAATAGATGACACATTGCAATAATTGCTTTTTCCGTTCCTATTACATCTTTTAACCATGTCATGATTAATCACCCTTTTATTATATTATTAAACTTAATTACCTAGTTTCTTACATTCATACTCTATGAATCTACTTTTGTTTAACGGTCTTTAAAAAGCTCAAGAACTTGTTGATGTAATGAAGAATTTGCGACAATGACATGATTCCCAGGTCCTTCAAGTGTGATTCCCTTCATATCTGTTACCGTTGCACCTGCTTCGTTACAGATTAAGGAGGCTGCCGTTATATCCCATCTTTCTAGGTCTTGCTCCCAAAAAATATCAATTCTTCCTTTTGCCACCTCACAAAGATCCTTCGCAGCAGCCCCTAATGATCTCATCGTTAGTACACGTGGAGTGATTTTGGTCCATTCCCATAAATTATTGGTTTCCGGATTTTCAAAGGAATAAGGAAAACCTGAAGCAGCTACAGAACGATTTAGTTCAGTTATTTGAGACACCTGGAGCCTTTCCCCATTACACCATGCTCCCTTTCCTTTAATGGCCGAATATACTTCTTCCCTGGATGGATCATAAACAACGGCACAGACAGTCTGATTATTCTCATTTACCAATGCAATGGAAATGCACCAATGTGGTAGTCCTCTCATAAAATTGACTGTACCGTCAAGAGGGTCAAGATACCATCTCCTTTTATTTTCAACCACGCTTTCGTCCACCGGATTCATTTCTTCAGATATAATGATGTCATCTGGAAAAGCATGCTGAATGGCTTCAACAATAATTCTTTCCGATTCCTTATCTGCTGAGGTTACAGGATTTATCGCCCCTTTCCATTCTTCTTTCAAGGGTTTTAACCATTTCATAAGAATGGATCCAGATGATTTGAGCGCTTGCATGGCAATACTTAGTTCGGTTTCATAATTTCCTTGCATGATTCTCCCGCTTTCCAATTTATTTATTAACTATTCTTTCACTGCTCCTCCGCCCATTCCTTTAATAAGACGTTTCTGAATAAAGAAGGATAGAATAATAGTAGGGATTGCCGAAACTAAAATGGCCACTGACATTTCACCCAATTGAACACCCCGAAAGGTATCAAAACTTGAAATCGCAACCGGAAGAGTTTGCGTATCCTCCCCGCCTAAAATAAGAGCATAAAAAAGGTCATTCCAAGAAAGAACAAAACCAAAAATACTCGCAGCTCCAATTCCCGGAAGCACTTGAGGTAAAACCACTTTTCTAAATGCTTCAAACCTTCCGCACCCATCAATCAATGCCTGCTCCTCAAGTGATTTTGGAACAGAATCAAAGAAACCGATTAAAAACCATGTCACGATTGGTAAAACAAAGGTTAAATGGGCGATTGTAACAGGAATTAATGTACCGTTTACCTTTAAAAAATAAGAAACTAAAAAAATAGGTACGACTAAAACGGCTGAAGGAACAATCTCAGAAATAAGAATGCTAAAACGTGTAATTTTGCCGCCAGTTTTAAATTGGCTAATTGAATAGGCCGCCGGCAGACCCACAAGTAATGAAATTCCGACTGAAATAAAACCTACTATTAAACTATTAACAAAGTTAATAGGAATATCTCCGGATAACACATGGAACCAATTATTAAAAACAGGAGTAAAAATCACACTTGTTGGTTTATTAAGCTCTGAAGGTGTTTTTAATGAGGATAAAATGACCCAAACAAAAGGTGTTAAAACAAAAACCATAACTATAAACAAAAATAGTATTCGAAAAGTTTTATTGAATAGAGTCTCTTTTTGATAGCTTTTCATCGGGAGGATTCCTCCTTCCTTTGCCCTCTAAGCATGATGACAATTGCGAGCATCACAATTACAACAACTGTCCATGCAACTGCAGAGGCCTCCGAAAGGCGATAATATCCAAATCCAAGTTTGTAGATGTGGTACTGTAAGGTCTCAGTAGCATTTCCAGGTCCACCCCTGGTGATGGCATAAACATATTCAAATACTTTTAATCCATCTAGCGCCCTGATAAGGACAGCTACAATAATAATTGGTTGCATTAAAGGCATTGTAATATTCCAGAAAGCCATCCACTTATTTGCCCCATCTACATACGCTGCTTCAAAAGGCTCCTCCGGGAGACTTTCGAGTCCTGCCAAAAGCATAAGGACCATAAAGGGTGTCCATTGCCAAACATCTATAAAAGCCAATGTAATTAATGCTGTATTGGGACCAAAGAAGTTTATCGACAAACCCATTGATTTAAAAATTGCTGGAATAAATCCTAATTGTTCACTAAGTAAAAACTTAAACATTAACCCTACAGCAATAGGTGTAATAAACATGGGAGCTAAAATGATGGAACGTGTAAGGTTTTTGAATTTTACTTGCCGCTTTAATGAAAGTGCGATTAACATACCGAATAATAACTCGAAGCTGACAGCTAAAATCACAAAGATGATCGTGTTACGGAAAACGGCCCAGTATAGTGAATCACTAAAGATTTTAGTATATTGGCTAAACCAAACAAAATGATCTTGACCTGGATTCGTAATTGAAAAGTCCCTTAGGGAAATCCAAAACGAGTAAGCAAGCGGATATGCTAAGATAACAAACATAAGAACCAGTAAGGGCAAGATCATCCGCCATTTGTAAGAAAACAGGAAGAAAGATCCCTTTCTTCCTTCACCGCTTTTCTTCATCATTTTTCCAATGTCTCCTTTGCCTTAGCAGCAGCATCTTTAATGGCTTCATCCACACTTTTTTGACCATTAACAGCTGCGTTCAATTCAGTTCCAATGACTTGAATTGTTTCTTCTGCATTTGGTCCATCAGCAAGCGGGACAGCATCTTCTAAAATATTCTTAAGAGTTTTATAATAACTTTCTCCGTACCCTTTTTCCCATACTTGTGAATTATCCATTGCGCTATTTCTGACTGGAGCACCACCTAGAATCACACGATTAACTTCTTGTTTACTTGAAGTAATCCAATGGATAAATTTCCATACTTCTTTTTTATGGGAAGTCTTCGCAGGAATGGACCAATACCATGCTCCTAATGCAGCTTTTCCACCTGGTACTTCAGCAAGATCAAATTTTCCTGCTAAATCTCCTGCTGGTCCCTGTTTATTATTCAATGTTGGTAACATCCAGTTATAATTTATTGTCATCGCACTTTCACCGCTCGAAACTGATCTCATCGCTTCATCAAATGCCCAGTTCGAGCTGTTTGGCGGTGCCGAATTCTTATAGGTTTCTATATATTTTGTTAAAGCTTCTCTTGCCTGAGGGGAATCAAGTACAATATTTCCTTTTTCATCTTGGATTTGGCCACCAGCAGCAAACAACCAGTTTGACCATTCTTCCAAAATCTTATATCCCTTTTGCGGCTGTGAGGCAATTCCATATTTGCCTTCCTTGGTAAGCTTCTTTGCTGCAGCTTGTAACTCATCTAAAGTCTCAGGGGCCAATAATTTATTTTTGGAAAATTCATCCTTTCTGTAAATCAAACCTGTGGCATAATTATAGAAAGGAACACCATATACTTTTCCATTTACAGTAGCAATCTTTCTTAGAGGAGCTGAAAAATCTTCAAAATTATAATCTTTACCGGCTGCTTCAATTTTTTTATCAAGTGGCTCTAAGTATCCGGCAGATGCAAAATCATACATCCAAGGATTATCAACTACAATAATGTCATAAGCAGATTTTGGTGCTAAAAAGGAAGAGACAAGCTTATCCCTGATTTGATCATAAGAAAGCATTTCAATCTCAATTTGAATATTTGGATTATCCTTATTAAAATCTTTTACCATTTTCTTCACGATATCCGAATCAGGGACCTGTTCCATTAGTGCTTTTAATACAACTTTCCCTTCAGTTCCTTCTGTTTTTTTTGCTGTGCTGCACCCTGCTAATAATATGAAAATTAGTACAAAACAAAATAATTTCTTTAACATTAGCTCCACCCCTTTTTTCAACTAATATTGAATTAATCCATAAAAGCGCCACCATTAACCGCTATGGCTTCACCTGAAATAAAATCTGAATCCGGACCTGCTAAAAAAGAAACCACTTTTGCAACATCTTCTGGTTTTTCCAAACGACGGAGTGGCGTTACATCAATCATTCCTTGTTTTACTTCTTCCGCTGACTGACCTTTTAAACTTCCTTCCCATTCTAATTCCCTTTGCTGCATCGGGGTAGAAACAAACCCAGGACAAACAGCATTCACTGTAATTTTGTGCTTTCCCAATTCATGCGCCATGGCCTGAGTCAGTCCGACAACAGCAAATTTAGATGCAACATAATGACTTAAAAAAGGAACATTCCCTTGTTTTCCTGCCATAGAAGCAGTATTGATAATCTTGCCACCTGCATTTTGGAAAATAAATCTTTTGGCTGCTGCTTGACCGCATAAAAATACTCCCTTTGCATTGATGTTCATGTTAAAATCCCAATCTTTATCACTTAATTCAACAAAATGATTCATCGAGGAAACACCTGCGTTAGAAACCCAAACTTGTAAGTTTCCAAATTCTTTAACAAGTTGATCTAATGCACTAGTTATCGAATCCTTGTCAGTTACATTTAAGTAAATACCCTTTGCCACACCGCCACTTTCTTTAATTTCTGAGACTACTTGATTAATAGAGTTCAAGTCAATATCGGTTACTCCTACCACAAAACCGTCATTGGCTAATCGTTTTGCAATTGCCTTACCAATTCCACTTCCCGCTCCCGTAACAACTGCCAGGCCTTTATTAGTCCCCATTAAGCCTTCTCCTCCTTACTCAAAAAATCAGCTAAAATATGTTGCTCTTTGATTAGCTTGGGATATACAGACCGATATACATCATATAAAATTTTATATCTTTTATTGTTTTCTTGATTTGGTTCAATTTTTTCTTCTATTTTGATGAATTTGTCAATGTCTGACCAGGATTCAAAGTCACCAACTCCCATTCCCGCAATAAATGCAGCACCTAAGGAGGACCCTGGATGTTCAATAATTGATTCAAGCGTCAAACCCGTAATATCAGCAATAATCTGCCGCCAAAATCTTGATTTTGAACCACCATTTGTAATTCTAACTCTGTTCAAGGTAAATCCAAGTTCGCGGAAAATTTCAATATGATGGTTAAATCCGAATCCAATTCCCTCTAATATTGAGCGATATAGATGTGCACGAGTGTGTCCAAGGTGAAGACCTACGAACATCCCCCTTGCTTTAGAATCATTGATAGGAGTTTTTTCTCCTAGAAAATAAGGAAGTGTAATCAAGCCATCTGATCCAATTTCAGTCGCTTCCGCTTCTTGATCAAGCTTTTCCAGCGGACATCCATTCGCTACTTCTCTTTGAAACCAGCGGATCAAACTGCCACTAGAAGCCATACATCCATTTGGCAAAAAGTGTCCAGGTACTAAATGGAAGTCTAAATACAATCTTGGATCAGAAATGGGAAGGGAGGATGATAATAAAATATCACCTGCCCCTCCTAATTTGATTAAAAGATCACCATTTTCAATGAGACCTGCAGAGAATGCACTAGCTACATGATCTGCTGCCCCTGCAACCACAGGTGTACCATCTTTTAAACATGTACCATGATCACCTTGAACAGTTCCAACCACTTGATGCGAAGGGTAGACTTGACCGAGCCAATCTTTATGAATTCCTGCCTTTTCTAATATAAAATCATCCCATTGCCCAGTTTGATAGTTATATAATCCACTTTCCAAAGCCCAGTTGGCTTCCAAAGTTTCTTTTTGTTTTCCAATTAATTTGCGTGTGATGTAATCATAGGAGCCACAAATCGAAGCTGTTTTCTCCAAAACATGCGGTTCATGTTTTTTTAACCACATAATCTTCGGTGCAATTGACTGCTGTGTTATTTCGGAGCCTGTTTTTTGAAGTATGTTATATCCTGAGGTTAGCTTTGATAAGTTGAAAATCTCTTCTGATGCACGTGCATCATTCTGTTGAATAGAATATCTGATTGGTTCTCCATCTTTATCTAAGCATATTAATGTTGGTACCATTCCACTTACGCCAACTGCCGAGATTTGATCTGCAGTCACATGGGATTCGTGTAAAAGAATTGGTAACAATTCTTTTACATTTTCCCACCATTGTAAGGGATCTTCCTCAGACCACCCAGGTTTTAACGTATATAGGTGGATCGGTTTTGACACACTATTTACAATTGAGCCGCTTTTATGAACCAGAACTAATTTGGTTGCTGTAGTCCCAATATCAATTCCAATAATATATTTTCCCATCAAATCCCCACTTTTTGTTTAAATCCGATTAAGTTAACACTACGGTAAGATCATTTTTCTTTAGGCGATTTACCTTTTCCATATTTATAGGTTTATTGGTTATTAAAGTATCAATTTCATTAATCGAAGCAATTTTTACAAATGCTCTTTTATCAATTTTTCCCTCATCAGCCACTACAATGGTTCGTTGTGATGATTTTATGGCTTTTCGTTTAACTTTTACATCATCGATATTAAAATCAGAAAATCCACATTCGGGATCAATTCCACCAACCCCCATAATAAAGGTGTCTGGATAAAAGTGATCGAACACATTTTCAGCTATTTCTCCAACCATGGACCGCTCCCCGTTTCTCACAATACCACCCAATACGATTAAATTAATATTTGGACGGTCGGCTAAGATCCAAGCAACCCTAAGACTAAAGGTCAGTATAGTAAGATTGCTTCGCTCCATTAATTCCTCAGCTACAGCTAAAGCTGTTGTTCCCGTATCGATAACTACTGTCTCACCATCCCTAATCATACTTGCTGCCTTTTTACTAATAGCACTTTTGGCATCGTAATCCTTTTCGTATCTCATTTCAAAAGGCATTTCATAGGACCCTTGATTAATTTTCGTTGCTCCACCCCTGATTCGCTTTATCACTCCTTTTTGGGCAAGAACATCTAAATCTCTTCTTAGGGTCATTTCCGAAACTTTAAAGTGTTCACTTAGATCTGAAATTAACACCTTATCTGTTTGATTTAACATCTCTAATATCTCTTTTTGCCTATTTCTAACATATTTCATGTTAAAACAATAATATTTTTTGTTAAATTTGTCAATTAATTTTCCGAATATTCAATCGACGTTTTTTTCAGATCTAATCTCTTTATTAAATGAAGTCTTAGAATCTAATTCTGTAGCTAAAAAGGTTGTAGCGATGTAAATTAATACTTCTCATATCAGGCTAACAGTCTATTTTTCTAGATAATAAGAAAAATGCTATGATTTGATTACTAAAAAAGACCAAATTAATTCTAGACGTTTCGTAGATAAGTTATAGATTTTTGTAGAAAAAATCAAATATTTGGAGAAAACCGGTCCACTTTTGTAGATATCCTGCAACAATGCCGATTAAATCGAAATCTGTGTTGATATCCCTTCCCTGTTAGTACAAAAAGAATAGCTACCAAAAACGGTAGCTAGATTTTTACCAGGTTTTACCGCATTTCAGAGAATGATATCGGCCAAGGCAGGAAATGGTTTGTCATTGCTCCATCAAAGGTTGCTCAAACAAGCATCGTTCTGCACAACAAGGAATTAGTGGCTAGGTTTTCTCCTGAAGTTAATTTGGAAACCCCTTCCTTATTGTTTTTCACGGAAAAGCTCGATCAGCTGTATAAGGATTTTTCAGATCAAAATATAACCGTCAGTGAGATCTTTTGGATCAAGGAACTGTAGATGATTTAAAAAAGCTGCGAATCTCGGAATCAACTGCACTCCCACTCTATCAAAAAGGTATTGATTTACGGACATTGGAAAAAATAAAAAAGTGCTTCACCACTTCAGCCAGTCCCTTGAGCGCCGATCAAATTGCCAAATTAGCCGGTGTTAGTCTATCCACGACAAGAACGTATCTTTCTCATTTGGTGGAAGAACATGAATTGATGGAAGAACAGCAATACGGAACCGTGGGCCGTCCATTGAGGTTATACCGGCTGGTGAAGTAGGAGTGGGTTTTTAACAAAAATCGGAGATTTCCAGGCGTGGGAAACTTTCCACGCCATTTTATTTTGCTCACTTCTGTAAATATTCTGTCTTATGTGGATATATCCAGAAAATATGTGGATAAGGTCGGAATCTGTGTTGATATCCTTGAAAAAATTGTGGGTAAAATTTAATTTTATGTGGATATCCTGCGAAAAATTGTTGATAACCTTAAAATGGTCGCCCCCAAAGGCTGCCCAGCCCAATAAAAAAACGCCAACCCCAATACGTCATGGGACTGACGTTCAGTTCTCATATGAAAATAACAATTTGGAGTTAAAAACTGAGGTTAAAGTTGAAGATGTATTTTGAGTTTTGCTAAATCTCTTTCATTTTGGACTGACTTCTTCCAAATAAGGTCTTGGTCCGCCTGTATATCAGTCAATTTATTTATCACTTGAGTCAACTTTCCATCCATGATCGTTTGATTTTCACGGACAGCAGCTTGGTCTTCTACTATAATTTGCAGTTTTTTACTCATAGATAGCTGTTCCGTTTTCACAACCTGGATTTCCTCTTTGATGCTTTGTACTTCTCCTTTTAGGCCCTGTACTTCTCCTTGAACGCCTTTTACTTCCCCTTTTAAGCCCTGCACTTCCCCTTTTAAGCCCTGCACTTCTCCTTTTAGGCCTTTTACTTCCCCTTTTAAGCCCTGTACTTCTCCTTGAACGCCTTTTACTTCCCCTTTTAAGCCCTGCACTTCTCCTTTTAGGCCTTGTACTTCTCCTTGAACACCTTTTACTTCTCCTTTTAAGCCCTGTACTTCTCCTTGGACGCCCTGTACTTCACCCTTTAGGCCCTGTACTTCTTCTTGGACGCCTTTTACTTCTCCTTTTAAGCCCTGCACTTCTCCTTTTAGGCCCTGTACTTCTCCTTGGACGCCTTTTACTTCTCCTTTTAAGCCCTGCACTTCTCCTTTTAGGCCTTGTACTTCTTCTTGGACGCCTTGTAACGTTTCATTCATACCGCCTACTATCGTCACTAGGTTAGATAACATTTCTTCCATTTTTCCCTCATTCATTCAACTCACCTCCTTCTTAAAGAATATTATACATCACACGATAATCTTTGACATATAAGTCTTAATAAAGACACAATTCGATTCATTTCATACGTATGATTAAAATCACCACAAACCGTTTTTGAAAACGAACATTGTCCTAAATTGTAGATAACCTGCCAAATTGTTGATATATCCCCAAAAAGTGTTGATATCCTGCGAAAATTTGTTGATATAATCGGAATTTGTGTCGATATCCGGGCAAAAAGTGTTGATATAATCTAATTTTGTGTTGATATCTCTCAAAAATTTGTTGATATCTGCAAATTGGCCGCCACAACTTATCACAAAATTAAACTTAACCAACAAAAAACCCTTATCACTCCTTGATAAGGGCCAAACCATTTTTATTTTTAACAATACTTTGACGACGTTTTTCCCGGTTTCTTTGTAATTCGCTTTGTTTCCATATGTATTTCTGCATATACAGCCTAAGAACATCTTTCATACACTTTCCATTTTTCTCAACTGCGTCTCGAAATTCATCACGAATACATTCTGGAACCTCAATACTTAATCGAACCGTTTTTGCGCTAATTCCCTTCTCCTTTTTTTCTACGCCATTTTGGTGCATGATGGAACCTCCCGTTAGAATAAAAGACTTTTCAAATTAATTACGGAAAACTAAATATTATAAATTTTTAACCTAAACTATCTTAACAACTGAAAGCGTATACAATATAATATATTTTTCGTCAAATTTCGACACTCATAATGTTCAAATGTAAAGGTAACCGAAAATAAAAAAAGAAAAGTGCGTAAACACTTTTCTTAGGATGATGATTTTATTTTGTTAACAGCAATTCCGGACTTACTGAAAAAGCAGCTTCTGTCTTTTCCTTTACCTCTTCTACCGAAACTCCCTCTTGTGTTTCGACTAGGACCATACCTTCCGGAGTAAAATCAAAGACGGCCAGGTCCGTAATTAAGCGGTGAACCACCTGTTGACCTGTTAATGGCAGAGAACATGCCTTTTTTACCTTTGATTCACCATGTTTATTTACATGTTCCATGATCACGACTACGCGTTTGGCGCCATGAACAAGATCCATTGCACCGCCCATTCCTTTGACCATTTTACCTGGGATCATCCAATTGGCTAAATCTCCGGTTTCAGAAACCTCCATACCGCCAAGGATGGCAAGGTCAATATGTCCGCCCCGAATCATCGCAAACGATTCCGCACTATCAAAATAGGAAGCACCTGGCACAGTCGTAACAGTTTCTTTTCCTGCATTAATTAAATCTGGGTCTTCTTCCCCTGCAAACGGATAGGGTCCAATCCCTAATAATCCGTTTTCGGATTGTAGCAATACATTATAATCCTTCGGTATTTCATTTGCCAAAAGCGTTGGCATTCCAATTCCTAGGTTCACATTCATTCCATCTTGAATCTCTTGTGCCGCCCGTTTTACAATTCTTTGTCTCGTTTCACTCATCGCGTATTCTCCTCCCAAATAGTTTTTCTATGCCTTGCTAACTGTAAGCCTTTCAATTCGCTTCTCATAGTTCGTTCCGAGGAAGACTCTTTGAACAAAAACACTAGGGGTATGAATGTGATCGGCATCTAACCCGCCGATTGGTGTGATTTCCTCGACTTCGGCAATGGTAACCTTTCCGGCCATAGCAGCGAGCGGGTTAAAATTGCGAGCTGTTTTTCGATAGATTAGATTTCCAAGCGGATCTGCCTTCCATGCTTTTACAAACGCAAAATCTCCGATAATTCCTTCTTCCAAAATATAGGTCCGTCCGTTAAACACTTTATGTTCTTTTCCTTCCGCAATCGGTGTCCCTACACCAGTTGCCGTATAAAATCCAGGGATTCCAGCACCGCCGGCACGAATTCTCTCTGCGAGTGTCCCTTGTGGCACTAATTCTACCTCAAGCTGACCACTCAAAAATTGGCGTTCAAAAAGTTTGTTTTCGCCGACATAGGAGGAAATCATTTTTTTAATTTGCCGATTCTCTAATAAAAGACCAAGTCCCCAATCGTCTACACCGCAGTTATTGCTGACAATCGTTAAGTCCTTTGTTCCTTTATCACGTAAAGCGAGAATCGCCTTTTCAGGGATACCGGATAGACCGAAGCCGCCAACAATGATGGTTGCTCCATCTTGGATATCCTGAATCGCTTCTTCTATTGAATCAATCGTTTTATACTTTTCCATTAAAAATCATCACCTTTCAATCCTATTTTTTTGGTCTTATTAAAATGGAATCGCGGATAAAATCCTTCAATTCGCGGATAAAGCGGTTGAATTCGCGGATAAAACCCCTCAATTCGCGGATAAAGGCAACAACCTATACGAAAACAACCTATCTATTAAACTTTTACCTGTTGTGGAATGCCTTTGGCTCTCATTTTTCCAAGTTTAATAAAGTTGCGGTCTCGGTCATTCAGTTTTTGGGAAACGAGTTGATTGTCATATGGATAAATGCCTTCGCCTGTTTTTGTTCCAAGCTTCCCTTGTTCAACCAATTCTTGGATGACTTTAGGGGCCACCACACTTTGATCCAAATCAGGCGCTACATTTTCAAACACGCGCTGCCATGTATCAAGGCCGCCAAAATCGGCAATTTCAATCGGCCCTGTAAACGCCCAGCGGAATCCTGGTCCGGCTGTGATGGCTGTATCGATATCCCGTGCACTGGCTACACCTTCTTTTAACAAATAAAAGGCTTCCCGCATTAAGGCGGTCTGCAAACGGTTCGCAATAAAGCCGGAAATCTCTTTCTTTAGGAGAATGGGCGATTTACCGATCCGGCGAATCAGATCCATTGTCGCATCCACAACCGCCTCTTTTGTTTGAGGATGCTTTACCAGTTCAACGAGAGGGACTAAATGGCCTGGATTAAAGAAATGCGTAATCATCATCCGATCGGCAAAAGTTGCCTTTTCCATTAAACGTGAGATGGGAAATGTCGACGTATTGGAGGCCACAATCGCATCTGCTTTCATCAGTCGTTCCAATTTTTCGTAAAGCTCCCACTTCCACTCAATCACTTCCGGAATCGCTTCAAGGATAAAATCCGCTTCCCTAACCGCTTCTTCCAAATCTGCTGTATAGTGAATATTCGCTAAAACAGTTTGCTTTTGCCCCACATTCAGACCAGCTTCCTCCACCATCAGTGAAACATTTTCAAGAATCCGCATCTTTGCTTTTTGTAATAACTCTTCATTTAAATCATGAATCATGACAGTGTAACCACTAGCAGCAAAAGATTGGGCAATGCTGCTCCCCATTACACCCGAACCAATAATGGAAATATGTTGAATCATTTTTGACTTCCCTCCTGTGGCTTTTCCATCTAGGTGACATTGCTATTTGACATCATATAATTTGCATTTTTCATAAAAACTAGTTTTACTAATTCCAAGCAGCTTGGCAGCTTCTAATTTATTTCCGTCCGTGACCGCCAGCGCCTGTTGAATGGCTTGTTTTTCAACCAGAGCTAAGGCTTCTTTTAAGGGTTGAACAGGGAAAGACGATACGGCTGTCTCAATGTTAATTGCTGGTTTTAGTTGGTCTTGACGATCTAACTTGGGCTCTTGGTCGCGTAAATACAATGGCAAGTGATTCGGTTGAATCGTTTTGCCGTCGATCACATTAATACAGCGCTCCAGCACATTCTCAAGCTCCCGAATATTGCCTGGCCATGTGTGCTCCATGAGTTTTTCCTGCACTTCATTCGATAGTTCGATTCCCTTTCGGTAGAACCTCTTTTCCAATTTTTTTAAAAGGCTCCTCGAAATCAAAGGAATATCCTCACTCCGCTTCCTGAGAGGAGGAATTTGTATTTTTATGACATTTAAGCGATAGTATAGGTCCTGACGAAAGTTTCCTTCCTCTACCATCTTTTCTAAATCTCGGTGGGTGGCAGCGATGATTCGGACATCCACTGGAATCGATTTATGTCCGCCCACACGCCGCACTTCTTTCTCCTGCAGAACCCTTAACAGTTTACTTTGCATAGAAAGAGGCATGTCCCCGATTTCATCAAGAAAAAGGGTTCCCCCGTTCGCATGTTCAAACTGCCCCTTCTTGCCGCCTTTTTTTGCTCCCGTAAACGCGCCCTCCTCATACCCGTAAAGCTCCGACTCAAGTAAATGCTCCGGAATAGATGCACAATTGATCGCCACAAACGGGGAGAAACCACGAACGCTGTTATCATGCATTGCATGAGCAAATAATTCCTTTCCCGTTCCAGACTCGCCAATCAGTAAGACAGAAGAATTACTGTTGGAAATTCTTTTAGCAAGTTCTTTTACAGCAAGAAACGTGGAACTGGTCCCAATTAAATCTTGAAAGCTGTATTTACTCTTCATGTCCTTTTGAATTTTAGTTTGATAATACTTCAGTTCTTCCACAAGATGCTGAATTTTGCTTTGATACATCCGCCACTCCTCAGGGTTGCGAAACATCACGGTTCCAAGGCCCCCAACTACTTCCCCATTGTCAAAAAGCGGAAAACGATTGGCGATCATTTCACTGCCGTTAATGGGTTGAAGCGAAGCTAGTTCCTTTTCCCCTGTTTTAGTAACAATGTGCATTCGTGAGTTTTCAATCACATCGACTGCTGGACGTCCCAGCGCTTTTTCAACCGTTGTTCCAATAAACTCACAATAGGCTTCATTGATATAGAGAATAACTCCCTCACGATCGACGATGACGACTCGTTCAGCTAGTAGATTAATAATTTGCTCATGCCAACTAGAAGGAACTCGTTCAAATCCTGGATTCACTTTCTTTCCCACCTCGTCACCTTTTTTACCTTATTATAACAAAAAGGCAGACCTTCGAAGATAGGAAAGAAAGCTATCCATTCCTAGCAAAATTTTACTAAAACACCCGTCCAGCTTCCGGACGAATTATTGCGCCGTATAACCGCCGTCCAAGATCACAGCTTGCCCTGTTACGCCTCTTCCTTTATCACTCGCCAAAAAGACGGCATAGTCAGCAATTTCAGATACAGATAATAGCCTTTTTTGTGGGACAAGCGGCAAGAGGACTTCTCCAATCACACTGTCCAAGCTTACATTTCTTGTTTTGGCTAAATCAGCTAATTGATTTCTGACAAGCGGTGTATCCACATAGCCCGGGCATAAAGCATTGACCGTAATTCCATGCTCGGCACCCTCCAAGGCTGCCACCTTTGTCAAACCAATCACCCCATGCTTAGCACTATTGTAGGCCGCTTTGCCAGCAAACCCGATGACTCCATTAATGGAGGCCATATTGATGATTCTGCCAAACTTTTGCTCCTTCATGAGCGGGAATACGTTTTTGATTCCGATAAATGGAGCTGTTAGCATAATGTCGATCAGTAATTTAAATTTTTCCGTTGGGAATTCTTCAATCGGTGCAACATACTGCATCCCGGCATTATTGACTAAAATATCAATCTTTCCAAAAGTCTTCTGTGCCAATTCAATCCCATTCTTAAAAGCTTCCTCGTCGGTCACATCACACTGAGCAGCTAATGCTTTAAATCCCAGCTCCTTTAATTCCAATACCACTTGCTCACTTTTTTCAGCATTCAAGTCTGAAATCACTACATTTGCTCCTTCATGGGCAAATGTCTTAGCAATTTCGAGCCCAATCCCGCTTGCGGAGCCGGTAATAAATGCTGTTTTTCCTTCTAATGCTTTTGTCATGATAGCTTCTCCTTAATTTACGAGTATAATAGTCTCCCCCTTAAACAATGCCAAAGAGGGTGTAAAGGGCAATGATAAAGAACACAGCGATGGTTTTAATAATCGTTACGGCAAAGATATCTTTATAAGATTGCTTGTGTGTTAACCCTGTAACAGCAAGCAAGGTAATAACTGCTCCGTTGTGCGGAAGGGTGTCCATACCGCCGGATGCCATTGCTACAACACGGTGCATCACTTCCGGAGGAATATTAGCAGCCGCAATCGCCTGGTTATACTTATCAGCCATCGCACCAAGGGCAATCCCCATACCGCCGGATGCCGATCCCGTTATTCCGGCAAGCGTACTCGTAGTCACTGCGCCATTGACAAGTGGATTATGGAAGGTCCCTGAAATACCTCCACTAATCTTAGCAAAGCCTGGAAGTGCCGCGATAATTCCACCGAACCCGTACTCCGCACCAGTATTCATAGTGGCTAAGAGAGAGCCAGCAATAGATGTGTTTAGTCCCTCTTTCAAATTCTTCGTCACCTTTTTCCAATCATAAAGAAGCGAAGTAAGAATCCCCACGATCAGTGCCATAATAATCGCCCATATCGCTGCAGTCGTAGTCACATCCACTGTATACGTTTTCAAGCCAATCGCTGAAAAATCAAATCCGTTTGGATACCATTTCGGGATATAGGTAATAAACACTTTATTCATGACCCCGACAAGGATCAGCGGAACAAAGGCAAAGATCTGTTTTCCAAGCGGCTGCTTTGCCGTTAAATCCGGACCTGCCGCTTCGTTTGGATTCTCTTTCATTTTTTCCAATGCAGCTGCGGTTTCAGCCTCAAACCCGTAATACCCTTCACCCGCTTTTTCCGCTTGTTTTCTTCTCATCTCCAGATACAACAAACCGACAATAAAAACAAAAATAGCGCCAATCGTCCCTAAGGTTGGTGCAGCATAGATATTGGTTTTAAAGAAAGCGATTGGAATAACGTTTTGAATTTGAGGTGTTCCTGGTAAAGCATCCATTGTGAACGTAAAGGCACCGAGTGCGATCGTACCTGGAATAAGTCTTTTTGGAATATTTGCCTGTCGGAACATTTGAGCAGCAAATGGATAGATGGCAAACACAGCTACAAACAAGCTGACACCGCTATAAGTTAAAATGGCCCCCAATAGGACAATCGTTACGATCGCCCGTTTGGCTCCAAGCAGGCGGACAATCGTCCTAGCGATGGATTCTGCAATCCCCGACATTTCAACAACCTTCCCAAAAATAGCCCCCAATAAAAAGACAGCAAAATACGACTTAATAAAGCCCACCATTTTTTCCATAAACACACCGGAAAAGAAAGGTAAAACATGACTTGGAGCAACGAGAACAACCGCTAAGAGTGCGCAAATCGGAGCAAATAAAATAACAGAATAACCGCGGTAAGCAACAAACATTAACAGCCCAAGTGCTAGTAAAATGACGAATAAATCCATATGAATCCCCCTTTTAAAGTTCGTTCCTTCTCTTTACGAATTTTTTCATGAACCCGTAATTATTTTTCTTGTCTATCATAGACCCCACCCAAGTTCTATGAAAACGGTATCATTTTGGTCCAAACAACTTCCTTAGAAAAGCGGACACTAAGTTCTTCTGTGATCCCCCATCAATCCATCTGCCGCCTATAAACGATGTTTCTCCTTCATGCACCCCCTTAAAATGTTCATAAGTTCATGCGCTATTCTAATAAATGCAAGTATCGTGCCAATGTAAAAAACTAGATACTTACAGAAACAGCCTCATTCGTTCATTCCGAAAAGACGGAAAATTCCTGATTTCTGGAAATCGATTTTAAATATTCCCGTTTTTCGGAATTTTTAGAGATGTCGACCTGCTTTATTGTTTATAAAATCGAATTTAGTGTTGATATCCTAAAAAGCCTCTATGACTAATCCACTTTAGTTAAGACCATACTTTGGAGAGAATCAATACAGGAATTGCCATTTATTAGAAACTAAACATTATAACGTTATATTGACTGATTCAAAAATACGTGTTAATCTAATTTTGCAAAGAGAAAAAGTAAACGGACAATGAACCCTTTACTTTGATTAAGGCTTACCAAAAGGGATGATTAAAAATGACAGCAAGGTTCGTTCTGCAGAATGTAAAAATGACAGATGAAACTGCTGCAGATATTGTAGTAGAAAACAAAAAAATCGTAGAAATTGCTCCGCCGGGTACTGGAGTCGGAGAAAAAATCATCGATTTTAAAAGCAAAGTCTATGTTTCCAGTGGATGGATTGACATGCATGTACACGCCTTTCCGGAATTCGATCCGTATGGAGATGATATTGACGAGATTGGTTATAAATTAGGTGTAACAACCATTATTGATGCCGGAAGCACCGGAGCCGATCGAATACATGACTTGGTGAGCAATTCGAAAAAGGCCAAAACAAATGTATTCGCTTTCTTGAATATTTCACGAATCGGTTTAAAGCAAATCGATGAGCTATCGGATCTTTCTTGGCTGGATGAACAAAAATTACGAAATGCCGTAAAAGAAAACAAAGATTTTATAGTCGGACTCAAAGCAAGGATCAGCAAAAGCGTGGTTGGTCCCAACGGTGTCGAACCTTTAAAAATAGCTCGTGAGTTTTCAAAGGAAACCGATTTACCGCTTATGGTTCACATTGGATCAGGTCCTCCGGATATTAATGAGGTCCTCGATTTACTCGAGAAAAACGATGTGATTACCCATTACTTAAATGGGAAAGCCAATAATTTATTTGAGGAATCTGGAAAACCACTTCCAAAGCTTATGAATGCAATCGAACGAGGAGTTCATTTGGATGTTGGTCATGGGAATGCAAGCTTCTCTTTCCAAACAGCGGAGCAGGCAAAAGAACATGGGATTCACTTTAACACGATCAGTACAGATATCTATCGAAAAAATCGGCTCCATGGACCTGTCTATAACATGGCAAACATTTTAACAAAGTTTTTGTATATGGGTTATCCCCTTAAAGAGGTCATTGATGCTGTTACCGTTAATGCAGCCAAGTGGTTAAAAAAGCCAGCACTTGGGAGAATTTTAGCAGGAGATATCGCAAACCTCACATTATTTTCAGTGGAAGATCAAGCGGTTACCTTGCTGGATTCTGAAGGCGAAGAACGACAAGCGGACCAAAAGATTGTTGTAAAAGGAGTGGTGATCAATGGAGAATACATTGAATGCTAAATATGGTTTAAAAAGAGTGATTAATGGAAGCGGAAGAATGAGTATTTTAGGCGTTTCAGCCCCAACAGATACAGTAATGGAAGCAATGAAAATTGGCGGACAAAATTACGTTGAGATCGCTGATTTAGTTGATAAAGCAGGCGAACATATTGCCGCTCTAATTCAATCCGAGGCAGCGGTTGTCGTAAACTCTGCATCAAGTGGAATTGCTCTTTCCGTAGCGGCAATTGTCACTGAAGGAAACCGTCGGAAAAGTGAACGACTTCACCAAGAAAATATTCAAAAAAATGAGATCATCATGCTGAAAGGCCATAATGTCCAATATGGAGCACCCGTCGAAACCATGGTTTTTCTTGGGGGCGGGAAGCTTGTTGAAGTTGGCTATGCCAATGAAGGAAAAGCCGAGCATATCGCAGATGCAATCACAGAGAATACAGCTGCAATTTTGTATGTAAAATCTCATCATGCTGTTCAAAAAAATATGATTTCCGTTGAAGAAGCCTGGGAAGTTGCACAGGCACATAACGTTCCTCTCATCGTCGACGCCGCTGCTGAAGAAGATTTGAAAAAATATGTTCAAGTTTCCGATTTAGCCATTTATAGCGGTTCGAAAGCGATTGAAGGACCAACGTCTGGAATCGTTGCTGGAAAGCAAAAATATATCGAATGGCTAAAAGTCCAGCTTCATTGTATTGGAAGAAGCATGAAGGTTGGGAAGGAAACCACCTTTGGCCTCCTGCAGGCATTGGATGAATATTTTGTCAAAAAAGACAATAGCGAAAAAGAAAAAGCCAGTCTTGAAGTGCTTACATCCCTTTCAAATCTAGAGGGTGTAAAAGTAACAATTGTACAAGATGAAGCTGGCCGAGCTATTTTTAGAGCACGGATTCAAATTGATCCTTCTGTGACCAAAACAACAGCAAAAGAAGTAAATGACAAGCTAAAGAATGGGGATATTGCCATCTACACAAGGGATTACGGAATTCGCCAAGGATTCTTTGATATTGATCCACGCCCGCTGCAAGGTGATGACATCTATGTAATCGAAGCGAGATTAAAATCAATTCTGGGAGGAGAAATATGATGAACATCGAAAAACGTTTTTATCAAAATCGTGTGGCTTTGAATGTCCTGGCTAATAGTATTGAAAATGCAAAGGAAGTTTTTGAAGCTGCGGAAGGACATGTGTTAGTAGGTGTACTTTCAAAGGATTATCCGACTGTAGAGGCCGCGGTTACGGCTATGAAAGAATATGGAGTAGCTATTGATGAAGCGGTATCGATTGGATTAGGTGCTGGTGATAATAAGCAGGCTGCAATTGTCGCAGAAATTGCTAAATATTATCCTGGAAGCCATATTAATCAGGTCTTCCCTGCTGTAGGAGCTACACGGGCAAATTTAGGAGCAAAAGATAGCTGGATTAACTCCCTTGTCTCTCCAACTGGAAAAGTTGGGTACGTAAATATTTCTACTGGCCCTATCAGTGCCGGATCTGAGGAAACAGCGATTGTCCCAATAAAAGCTGCGATTGCACTTGTTCGCGATATGGGTGGAAATGCATTGAAATACTTCCCGATGAAGGGCTTAAAACATGAAGATGAATTTCGTGCTGTCGCAAAGGCGTGCGGTGAGGAAGGATTTGCGTTAGAACCCACGGGCGGAATTGATTTAGATAATTTTGCGAAAATTTTAGAAATCGCCTTAGAAGCAAATGTGCCTAAAATTATTCCTCATGTGTATTCGTCAATTATTAATAAAGAGACTGGGAAGACGAATGAGGAAGATGTAAGAAAATTATTAGCCATCACAAAAGATCTGGTTGCTCAATATGCCTAAAAAAATCGTTGCATTTGGAGAAGTGATGATGCGTTTGCAGGTGCCGGGTTATGAACTCCTGACACAAGCGAACACATTACAATACTCTTTTTCAGGCACGGGAGTAAACGTTGCTTCTGCCATGACCAAACTTGGCTATGATGGATATCTTGTGACAAAATTACCGGATAATCCTTTAGGTGATGCGGCTATCTCTTTCTTGCAGCGCTTAGGAATTAGGAGAGATTTCATTTCCAGAGGCGGCAAATATGTGGGTATGTATTTCTTAGAAAATGGCTTTGGACAGCGTGCAAGCCGTGTTACCTATACGAATCGATTGGAAAGCAGTTTTAATACAGCTCACGTTTCTGATTATGACCTCGATTTGATTGCTGAAAGTACGGATATTATCCACTTTTGCGGGATCACGCTTGCGATGACCGATCAGGTCCGTGAGAGCATGAAAATACTGGCTAAAAAAGTAAAAGAAAAAGGCGGCCTTGTCTGTTTTGATTGTAATTACCGCCCATCCTTATGGGACGGAGGCTATACAAAAGCAAAACCTCATTATGAAGAGATGCTTGATTTAGCCGATATCGTGATGATGAATGAAAAAGATGCGATGTTTATTTTAGGAATGGAGACAGAAAAAAACTCAAAGGAAGAACAGCTTATAGAGCTGATTCCTAAAGTAGCTGAAAAGTATCGGATTCAAACGATTGCGGGAACACATCGAGCAATTAATCGGGACAACACCCATTCATTAAGAGGATACATGTTTAAAAAGGGGTCGTTTATATTTTCAGAGAACATTTCTTTTTCTGTATATGATAGAATTGGTGCTGGCGATGCTTATACTAGTGGGATTTTACATGGAGAATTAGCTGGTTTTCCAGCTGAGAAAACAGTCCAGTTTGCAGCCGCTGCAGGTATGCTCGCATGTACCATTGTTGGGGATACCCCGATGTCAACAGAAACGGAAATCCTGTCAGCCATGGCAGGAACAATTGAAGATATAAAAAGGTAAAGGCAGGAGTTAGGGAATGAATGTGAACAGAAAAAAAGGTCCATTGTATTTACAAATTAAAGAAATCTTGAAAGATCGTATTTTACATGGTGAATATGCGATTCACACAAACATTCCCTCCGAGCCTCAATTAGAAGAAGAGTTTAATGTAAGCAAAATTACCGTTCGGAATGCGATTAAAGAACTGGTTCAAGAAGGCTATCTTGAAAAGAAAAGCGGTAAAGGAACGAAAGTGATTGCAAATGTTACCATCGCAAAGCTTTCAAAGGGAAAACGGTTTACTGAAGTTTTGGTAGAGGAAGGCCATCATATTACAAAAAAAATAGTCAGCATAAAGAAGGTTGAATTGTCTTCGGAATCGTTCCTTTACTCTATATTTGGGGATTCCTGCATTCAAATGGAGCGGATCTACTTATTGGACAATGAACCGTATATTTACTTTACTCACTACATTTTACTGGACTTAAGTGATGAAGAGGTACAGGATCTGCAGATTAATTCATTGTATCGCTTTTTAGAGGATCATAATATTCGTCTTGAATCATTTCGGGATGAGTTCGCGGTATCCCTTGCACCTGCTCATATTAGTGAAACATTAAAACTGGAAAAAGACGCAGCGGTATTAAAAAGAATACGACGTTCTAGCGATGAAGCGGGGAATGTATTGGAATATAGTGAAGGGTACTATAATACAGCAAAACAAAACTATATTGTTACCTATAATGATTCCATACAGTAACGGCCTTTATTGCGAGAAATGAAAGCGATTTCTCAAAGGGAGAGGAAAATTATGAATTTATATTTACTGGGCATTACAGTCGTGGCAATCATCATTGTTATCGTAGGTGTATCGTGGTGGAAATGGCATGCCTTCATCAGTTTAACCGTAGCAAGCTTATTTTTAGCTGTTTTTTCAGGGCTGCCAATGGATAAAATCGTCAGCGGGTATGAAACAGGGGTCGGAGCTGTTCTCGGACACCTAGTTGGGATACTAGCTCTTGGTACTATCTTAGGAAAAATGATGTCAGATTCAGGTGCCGGAATGCAAGTTGCAGACTTCTTTATCAGAAAATTCGGTGTTAAGAAACTGCCATGGGCGATGCTTCTTTCAGGCTTTATTATCGGGATTCCAGTATTTTTTGAAGTTGGATTAGTCATCCTCCTACCATTAGTCATATCGATTCGAAAATCAACAAAGCAAAACATACTATTGATCGGGATTCCTGTTCTTGCCGGATTATCGATTGTACATGGTTTAGTCCCGCCACATCCAGGTGCAATGACAGCAATTGGAATTTATAATGCCAATATGGGACATGTTCTTCTTTATTCCTTAATCATTGCTTTTCCAACCGCATTAATTGCCGGTCCTATTTTTGCAAAATGGGTTCACAAACGGGTGGTTCCTGTTGGAGAACCAGAACTAATTCGCGTTGAAACAAAGTCAAATCAATTGCCAGGTACAGGGATCTCCTTCTTTATTATCTTGTTACCAGTTCTTTTAATGGTTCTAACCGTAGTAGCACCTTACCTTTCATTACCTGGATTCATAGAAAGGTTCCTAGTATTTATTGGAAGCCCTGTCATTGCTCTATTAATCTCTTGCTTTGCCGCTTACTTCTTCTTGGGTTACCGCCAAGGAATGGATAAAAATTTATTGAAAAAATTAACAGATGAGTGTTTATTGCCACTGTCTTCCATTATCATTATCATTGGTGCAGGCGGAGGCTTTAAGCAAATTCTCATTGACAGCGGTGTTGGTGATGCCATTGCCAAGATGGCGGAACAGGCTTCCTTATCACCTATTGTCCTTGCCTTCCTAGTAGCTGGACTAATCCGGATTGCAACGGGTTCAGCAACGGTTGCTTTAACAACAGCGGCTGGAATCGTATCACCAGTTGTTGCCCATATGTCAGGTGTAAACTTAGAATTACTCGTCATTGCAACAGGAGCCGGATCACTCATGCTCTCCCACGTCAACGACGCAGGCTTCTGGCTAGTAAAAGA
The DNA here is from genome assembly GCF_042675345.1 of Neobacillus sp. GCM10027624. Classification (NCBI taxonomy): domain Bacteria; kingdom Bacillati; phylum Bacillota; class Bacilli; order Caryophanales; family Bacillaceae; genus Neobacillus; species Neobacillus sp. GCM10027624. Next base: position 3,982 of record NZ_JBHTHD010000018.1, on the reverse strand, counting down.
ATACCTTGGACTAACCGTAAAAGAAACCTTCAAAACCTGGACCGTAATGGAAACCATCCTATCCTTCGTCGCATTTGGACTAACTTTAATTTTAGATGTATTTATTTAATAACTAATTGACAAAATTCGGGTGGTGACCACCCGAATTTTGTCGATTAACCACCTTTTTGAAGCACCTTCTCATATGAGAATTAATCTGAAATGGATTGTTTTAATGACTCTAGATTTTTTTTCATGACGCCTATATAGTCAAGACCTTTTTCTTGTTCTTCTTTTGTTAATCCTTCTAATGGGTTAAGCACTTCTGTTTTAGCACCTATTTCTTTCGCTAACGTCTGAGCCACTTTAGAGGAAGTAAGTCCCTCAAAATAAATGATTTTTATATTTTTCTTCTTCGTTAAATCAGCTAATTCAGCCAATTTTCCAAGACTTGGTTCCACATCAGGAGATAATCCTGCGATTGGGATTTGCGTTAAACCGTATTGTTTGGCTAAATATCCAAATGCAGCATGTTGTGTAACAAATTCTTTTCTCTTCGCCTTAGCGATGGTTTCTTTGAATAGATGATCCAAATCAACGAGTTGGGATTTAAAAGACGAAGCATTTTTTTCATACTGCACTTTATTTTTGGGATCTTTCTTCTCTAAAGCTTGTGCAATATTGTCAACCTCTTGCTCAGCTAACACAGGAGAAAGCCAAACATGTGGGTCTTTGGATGATGAATGTTCATGATGGTTTTCATCTGCGTCTGAATCTATTGCATTCGTCAATGGAATTCCTTTCGCTGCTTCAACAACAGTTAAGTTTGATTGATCAATGCTGTTTAATACTTTATCAACCCATAATTCAAAGTAACGGCTATTATAGATAAACACATCTGCATCTTGAATTTTAGCCATATCCTTCGCAGTCGGTTCCCAGTCATGAGGTTCTACACCGTTCGGTATTAATAGGTCAACGTTTGCTGAGTTGCCAGCCACTTTTTGGGCAAAATAATACATTGGATAGAAAGTCGTGACAATATGAATCTTTTTTGTTCCATCACTAGCTTTCTTGCCATTAGTCTGTACTGCACTTGAGCAGCCACTTAACAACAAAGCCAAAATAATCAATGGGTATATAATTTGTTTCATGTTCTATTTCCCTCCAATTACCTTTTAATTAGTAATCATTACGATTTAAAACGGATAATTATTTAGTAGAATTTATGTTTTTTAGAAATCAATAAATCGGAAACATTACGAATTGTATCATATAACGATAATTTGTTTATGTCAAATTAAATTTTATATATACGGATAAATGGGGATTTCTATCTATATTTAAGTAAAAAGATTGCCGAAAGATGCATGCAAAAAAAGACAAATCTTGAGATTTGCCTCTTCTACTATTATGATTATATTCACATTATATTATAATCGGTGGACTTTTGGGTTTACATTATTTTGATCCAAATAAAGCCTCTTCACCTAAATCTGCTAGTATCTTTTGCCCTTGTTTAGTTGGATGTATATCTCCTTGAATAATATATTTTGGATGTCCTTCAAAAGCACTATGTGCATTTACTAACTTTATATTTGTATATTGAGTTGGCAAGGCAACCATAGCAATAGCTTGATTTACTTTTGATATTAGAGGATCAGAAACGAAATGCATGGTTGAAAGGGATTGAAATGATTCTAAATGAGTTGGATCTGGTTGAAATGGATTATAAATGTTATATACTGCAATCTGTGCATCCGTAAGTGCTGAAATTTCTTTGATAATTTGATTTAAATTGTTCGTAAAAGTAAGTAGAGTTGATCCAACTAATGGTTGTATAAGCTGCGTTATTTTTTCTTCATTTCCTGTACTAGCAGCCCGAAGAATTTCACTTTGGTACGGAAGGAGCGGTTTAAGGAAATCATTGCTCCCAATATCCAACGTAATATAATTAGCATGTTTAATAGATTGTCTGAAATTTTTATCCGTTTTAATGGCATTTAACAGATCACTAGAAGTCCAGCCGACATTACCTAAGTCTCGAACTCCTAATCCCTTCTCTTCCCCTATAAGATAAGGAAAAGCTAATGACGAAGGCTTAGTATCATCCCCTAAATGGTAACCAAATGTAATAGAATCCCCTAGACCAACCAAATCAATTTTCCCATAAGCATTTCCATTGTTTTCTTTTGCAAAAGAAGTAGTTGAGAACAGTGAACTTGCCAACGCAACAGCAGCTATTGATGCACCCAGTTTTTTCTTCATACATTCCTCCACAGATAAAATTTACTTGCGGTCTTATCATACTGAAAATAGATTATAAATTGTGTCAAAATAATGAGGAGATAAATAATTTTATAGTCTTAATTTACTATTTTTTAAGGACATCTTTTATCAACAACAGGCATAAGTTATTATAAAAATTCCTTAAAAGGAAAATTGCCCTATGGTATAAAAGGGGGGACAAGTACGAAAAACATAGACTTTAGTGATGTGCATAAGTTTTTGGTCTCTCTTGGGTTAGGATCAATCGTTTTTGCTTTTGCCCTGCCCTGGATGCTTATGAAGGAAAAGTTTGATTTGTATCTGCCAAAGAAGACGCTTTTAACTTTTACAAATGAATCACAACGAGTGATCGGGCTAAAAAACGAATCTCTTTATTACCTATTTTCAGTCTTACCTTATCTATCCATCCTTTTAATAATCATTGGCGCAGTATTAATTGTGATAGGGATTTATCCCTGGTGGAAAAAGCAAAGAGACATCGATAATAGCCAGAAGCTAAAGAATATAGCTCAAGAACTTGCCAATAAAAAATTAGAAATAGAATTACAGGATAAATCTCCCCAAGAAAAGGCTGCCGCCATACTAAAAGGAAGCAAGATAACATCCAACCAACACGATGGTGGAGATTTCATGTTGGGTGAAGAGGCTGAAATGCAAACAAAAGAGGTAATCCTAAACCTACCTTTGGACCATTTCAAACCTTTGCCAAATTCAGTTGAAGGAATCCAACAAAACAGTACATCTATCTTAAAGACTTACTATAACATTGAAAAAACAATCATTCAAAAGCTAGAAGCCAAGTATAGTCATCAATATAATCTAGTGTGTGATAAGAAGATCGCAGAGGTCTCGTATGATATTCTGCTATTAAGCAAAATCCATAACAAGCCTGATATTATGGTAGGCATTCATTACAGAACTGCAAACCCGGTTTCACTCGAAGAAACATTAGACCAGCTCGAATCGATGGAGCAGGTTTACCACCTAACAACGAGAAGAAAAGGAACCCCATTCATTGTTTTTGTTGTTGCAGAAGTAATGAAGAAACAATCCGAAAGCAACCTTAAAGAATATATAAATAGCAATAAAGTAATACTTCTATCAGAACAGGAATTATTAGAATGGCAGCCGGAACTAGATTAGATTGATCATCTAAACCACCCAAGGGTGGTTTTTTTAGTTTGAATATGATTAATGTAATAGGTGCAGTAATAAGGCAGCAGAAACCACCCTATAAAACAAAAAAGTTGCCCATGTTTATAGGCAGCTTTTATTTTTCCGAAATATTAGAAATGATTTTCTCAAAAACATCCAATTGGTCCGTAACAATGAAAACAGGAAGAAGCATCATCGCAAGAAATACAACGAGATTCGAACCAATCCCTATTTTAAAAAAACTAGTTAAAAACTTCATAATGGTCCCTTCTTAGTTTTAGTGTTAGTACATACTATGCTGATATATCAAAAGGGATTGGACAATCTGATAAAAAATAAGAATACGGAAAAAACTATCACCATGCTTAAAGGCAAAAAAAACCGCCCAGATCAACTCAGACGGTCTTAATCTAAATATGAAAGAAAACTCTTTAACCATCAAAAAAGACCAACCTTGAACAGGTTGATCTTAATTCTGCCTGGCAACGTCCTACTCTCACAGGGGGACAGCCCCCAACTACCATCGGCGCTGAGAAGCTTAACTTCCGTGTTCGGTATG
>NZ_JBHTHD010000017.1:0-15380 GCF_042675345.1 Neobacillus sp. GCM10027624 | reverse complement strand
TAGTTTCTAAACTATATTTGGTCATAATTAAAAACTGCACCTCCAATTGTTATTTGTGTCTAACAATTGGGGTGCAGTTCATTCATAGAGGTCCTCTTTTTCGTAAAAAAACTTAATGAAAATAATCAAACGCATTTTTCGCCAGCAATAAAAAAGTGACGGTAATGAACAGAGCGCGGACGTAGCCGCTTCCTCTTTTAATCGCGAATCTCGAGCCGACAATCGAACCCGCAATTTGAGCAATTCCCATCGGAATCCCATAAGCATAATTGACTTGCCCCAAGAACATAAACATAATCAGGGCTGCAATATTACTGCCAAAGTTTAAAAACTTCGCATTACCAGCCGCCTTCAAAAAATCAAAACCGATCATTAAAAAGGCAAACATTAAAAAGGAACCAGTCCCCGGTCCAAGAAATCCATCATAAAAACCAATCGCAAAAATAGCAAAGATAAAAAGGGCCATGTGCTGGAAGGATAATTTTCTAACGCTGGAAATACTGCCCCAATCCTTTTTGAAAATGGTATAAATCGCAACAGCCGCAAGCATGACCAGCATCAGCGGCTTCAGCAATTCCGGATTCATCAAATGAACCGTCCAAGCGCCGATCATCGAGCCAATAAACGTGAGCGGAAATAGCTTATATACGGATTTTATATCAAGCTTGCCGGAACGATAAAACATAATTGTACTCGTCAACGAGCCAATCGTCCCAGCCAATTTATTCGTCGCAACCGCTGCCGCTGGCGATAAACCCGTAAACAATAACGCAGGCAACGCAATCAACCCGCCCCCGCCCACAACCGAATCAATAAAAGCCGCCAAAAACCCAAACACAACCAAAATAACCAACAACGTCGGATCAAAATGCAAAAACATCCAATCAACCTTTCAAATCTCAACTAGTAAAGTATTCGACAAAATTCAGGCGTTGCCTGTCACCACCCGGATTTTGTCGAACAATAAAATCACTGCTTTATTATAACAGTTTATCGATAGGCCAATCCATCTTTCCCTTTCTATTTAAATGGATTCATTCAACTTGCATCCTCTTAGGAGAATTAAGAAAATGTTTGGAAAAGGGTGCAATTTATTAAGAAAAATTACCTCCAAAAATCCGACGCCTAAATTGCTTTTGCCCTTTTGGGTTGGTAAACTAAACTCACCTAATATATAAAGGGGATTTTCTACATGATTAATAAAATTGGTAAAATAACGGTATATGTAAAAGATCAAGAAGAGGCAAAGGATTTTTGGATAAATAAGGTTGGTTTTGTGTTAAAAATGGAGCAGCCGATGGGACCGGATTTTTCTTGGATTGAGGTCGGCCCAAGCGAAGACGAATTTACTACTTTGGTTCTTTATGCGAAGGAAGCGATGGAGCAGCATGATCCATCGAAGGTCGCCCACCCATCGATTCTATTTAGCACAACCGATATCGAATCTGCTTATGAAAAAATGAAACAAAATGGTGTTCAGGTGGACGAAATGATGCGCATGCCATTTGGAACGATGTTCTCCTTTAAGGACCAGGATGGAAATGATTATTTGTTGAGAGAAGATAAATAGGGTACGTCAAAAAGGAGAAGTGCTATTAACACTTCTCCTTTTTTAGCATTATCGTGGTGGTTTCTTGGGGTTAACCAATCTTTGGTCCGTCTCCAACATTTCCAAAAGTTGCGAAACAATTTTTTCAACGGTAAAACCGCGCATTTCTACCAACTGCACCCCCTTACCCGATGACCCAAAATCATCGACTCCAATCACTTTCCCTTTCCTGCCAACATATTTATGCCAACCAAGCGAAGATCCCATCTCCACTGCCATCCGTACATCAATCGAATCCGGAAGCACCTGGTCTTTATAGTCCTTTGACTGTTTTTCAAAAAGATCCCACGATGGGAAACTGACTACAGATACCTCAATCCCTTTTTCAGCCAAAACCTTTTGCGCCCCTAACAAAAGCTGCACCTCTGACCCGGAGCCCATCAACAAGGCTTCCGCATCACCTTTTGCCTCCGACAAAACATATGCACCTTTTTCCACACCATTTTTCCCTAAATGGGCTGTACCTTCGAGAATCGGTAAATCTTGGCGTGACAACACAAGAACAGTCGGTCGCTCTCGTTCCTTCACCGCTGCCTTCCACGCAAATGCCGTTTCATTCGCATCTGCGGGCCGAATCACCGACAACCTGGGAATCGCACGAAGGGATAGCAGCTGCTCCACCGGCTGATGCGTCGGGCCATCTTCGCCAACAGCAAGGCTATCATGAGTAAAAACATACGTGACCGGGACGCCCATTAAGGCGGATAACCTTAGTGCCGGACGCAGATAATCGGAAAAAACAAAATACGTGCTAACAAAAGGCCGTACACCAAAGTGTAGCGCCATCCCATTTGCAGTCGCGGCCATCGCAAATTCGCGGACACCAAAGTGAACATTACGGCCTTCATAGTGTCCCGCTCGGAAATCGCCGCCGCCATTAATCTTGCCCTTAGTAGAAGACGCCAAGTCTGCAGAACCTCCAAAAAACTCCGGTAACCGCTGCGTGAGAACTTCCAGGACCTGATTGGAGGCAATCCGTGTCGCCATTTTTCCCCCTGCATCGTAAAGTGGAAGTGCCGAGTACCATTCTTCTGGTAAATCTCCTTTGATAATCCGTTCAAATTGAGCCGCAAGTGTCGGGTATTCCTCTTTATAGGTTTGAAAAAGTTGAATCCATTCTCTTTCTTTTTGCTTTCCTTGCTCCTTTATGGCCTGAAAAAATTCATAGACTTTGTCAGGGACGTGAAATTCCTCAGTGGAAACCAAACGGTAAAAGGCTTTAGCAGCAGAAGCTTCATCCTTGCCAAGTGGTGCACCATGAGCAACACTTTTTCCCGCCTTATTGGGAGCCCCGTATCCAATAATCGTCCTAACCTGAATAAGCGTCGGACGTTCGGTTTCCAGTCTAGCCGCTTCCATAGCACTTTCGATTGCCCCCACGTTATTGCCGTTTTCAACATGGAGAACCTGCCATCCATAGGCTTCAAATCGCCCGCCAACATTTTCCGTAAACGAAAGGTCTGTCTCGCCATCCAGAGACGTCCCATTCGAATCATACATCACAATGAGGCGTCCAAGCTTTAAGTGGCCGGCCAAGGATGCGGCTTCACCCGAAACACCTTCCATCAAGTCACCATCGCCGCAAATACAGTAGCTAAAATGATCAACAATCGGATAGCCGGCTCGGTTATATACGGCCGACAAGTGCCGCTCTGCCATGGCAATCCCGACGGCCATCGCCACCCCTTGCCCAAGCGGCCCTGTTGTGGCTTCTACTCCCGGGGTATGGTTGTATTCAGGATGGCCGGGTGTGCGGCTGCCAAACTGGCGAAATTTTTTCAAATCATCAAGCGTCAAATCAAATCCGGATAGATGCAAAAGGCTGTATAACAGCATCGATCCATGCCCCGATGATAAAATGAAGCGGTCACGATTGAACCATTTTGGATGTTCAGGATTTTGCTTTAAAAATTTTGTCCACAGAGTAAAAGCCATCGGGGCAGCGCCCATCGGCATCCCCGGATGTCCGGATTGGGCGCGCTCCACACTATCAATGGCAAGCGTTCGAATCGTATTGATGGCAAGCTGCTGAATCGGTGAATTCAATGCTTACATCCTTTCTACAATTAGTTTACTAGATAGGTATGACTTTTTTGGAAAAAGCAACCTATTACTTAGCTTTAAGGGTGTTTTAGCGCTATCAAATTTTTTTTTGCCCACTAGACCTCTTTTTAAATAGTTACGGGCACTATTTAACCTCATAGTGTCCGCTCAATCTTTTTTCTCACCACTGCGGGCACTATCCAACCCTCATAGCGCCCGTTCAAACTCTTTTTCCACCATCCCGGGCACTATCCACCTTCCATAGTTCCCGCGCAAACTCTTTTTCCTCAAATTCGGGCACGATCATACCCCCATAGTGCCCGCTCTACCTCTTTTTCCACCATCTCGGGCACCATCCACCTTCCATAGCGCCCGCGCAAACTCTTTTTCCTCAAATTCGGGCACTATCCAACCCGCATAGTTCCCGCTCTACCTCTTTTTCCACCATCCCGGGCACTATCAACCTTCCATAGTGCCCACGCAAACTCTTTTTCCTCAAATTCGGGCACTATCCAACCCCCATAGTGCCCGCTCTACCTCTTTTTCCACCATCCCGGGCACCATCAACCTTCCATAGTGCCCGCGCAAACTCTTTTTCCTCAACTTTGGGCACTATCCAACCCCCATAGTGCCCGCTCTACCTCTTTTTCCACCATCACGGGCACTATCCACTTTCCATAGCGCCCGCGCAAACTCTTTTCCCTCAACTTCGGGCACTATACAATCCCCATCACACCCGCTCAGCCTCATACCATCAAGCCCCTGCATCACCTTTATTCGTCTTAACCGAAAGAAAACTTGCAAAGGCAATCAAGACGCCGCAGACAATCACTGTTAAAGCATAAAAACCGCCGACACCAATCTTCGCCATAGCTCCGGCAAGAATCCCGACCCAGCCGAAATCGGTATCACCGAACGTCGTATTCGACAATCCAAGCGACCCTAAGAAAGATAAAAGTAAAGCCGGAATCAGCGTGATTAAAAAGCCATTAATCAACGCGCCAATTACAGCACCACGACGACCGCCAGTTGCATTTCCGAAAACCCCCGCAGTCCCCCCGTCAAAGAAATGCGGTACCATCCCCGGAATAATCAGCGCCAAACCAAGCGGCCCCATCAAGAACATCCCGATAATCCCGCCAATCAAACTTGAAATAAATCCAACAATGACAGCGGTCGGAGCAAACGTAAACGTCGTCGGACAATCAAGAGCCGGCAGCGCATTTGGCACAATTTTATTCGCAATCCCTTGGAAAGCAGGAACAAGCTCCGCAAGAATCATCCGGACCCCCATGAGGACAACGGCAATTCCAGCACCGAAGGTAAGCGCTTGCACTACAACATACACAATATAATTTTTACCACCCGTAAAATCCTTCAGTGCATCAGGACCGGCAACAAGTGCAAGAATCAAGTACATCACAATCATCGTTAATGTGGTCATGACCAGCGAATCGCGCAAGAAACCGAGATTTTTCGGAACCTTGATCTCTTCCGTCGTCCGGCTATTTTTTCCGGTGGCTTTCCCAACCAACGCCGAAATGATATAGCCTAAAGTATTAAAATGACCAAGCGCAAATGGCGCATTTCCGGTTACTTTTTTCATAAAAGGATGAACGAGCGCAGGCATAATCGTGCTGACCGTACCAAGGAATATCGCTCCAAGGATGGCCTGGTTCACGCCCGTAATCCCTGCACTGCCCAGCACAACTGCTAAAACGGTTGCCATAAAAAATAAATGATGACCAGTTAAAAAAATAAACTTAGCAGGTGTGAAGCGGGCTAGGAGCAGGTTGACAACAAAACCGAGGGCCATAATAATCGCAGTCTGCGCACCAAAGCTTTTTTGCGCAATTGCCACAATCGCTTCGTTCGTCGGTACCACTCCGTGCAAATTGAACCCTGCTTGAACCATCGCGCCAAGAGGATTCAGTGCGCCGATAATAATTCCGGCGCCGCCACCGAGGATCAAAAACCCAATAATCGTCTTCAGTGTTCCAGTAATCGTATCACTTAATGATTTTTTCAAGGCAATTAAGCCGATCAGAGCCATAAAACCCACAAGGATCGCAGCATTGCTTAAAATCTCATCCACAATAAAATGTAACACAGCCATTTTCGTTCCCCCTTATTTTGATAAAATTGGGATCAGCTTTTGTTTCATTTCATTTTTGTCCACGTAATTTTTTACCGTCACAATCGGGATGTTCATTCCAGATAAAAGCTCCGAAAATTCAGCAGAGGTCACAATGACATCCGCCGGCTCGGCTTTGGCCGAACTAATATCCGACGTTGTAACGCTTGCGGCAATGCCTGCTTCCCTGAGCACCGCTTCAATCGTCATCCTTAACACCATGCTGCTGCCAAAGCCCATGCCGCATACAGCTAAAATTTTCATGATCATCCCCCCTTTCCTTTATGCTCCATGTAAAACAGATAACACTTCTTCTGGCGTTGAAGTCGACATGATCTGAGCAACCTTCTCCTCGTCTGCAAGGAGCGTGATTAATTGAGACAAAGCTTGCAAATGCTGTTCATGGTCGATGGCAGCCAATACAATGACAAGCCTGACCTGATGCTCCTCCTTATCCGAAAAACTCACTGGATTTTCCAAACAAAGCATACTCATCGCTAATCTTTTGACCCCTTGCTCAGGGCGGGCGTGCGGAATCGCAATCTGCGGGACAATTACAATATAGGGGCCAAGCGTCTTGACATTATCAATCATCGACTGCACGTACCCTCCAGTCACGGATCCGTCTGCCACCAAAGGGTTCGAAGCTGCACGAATCGCCTCCTCCCAATCCCCAACCCTTGACCTAACCTGAACCGTCTTCTCCGTCAACAGCACATCCAACATCCGCATCTTAACTCCTTAAAAAATTTAAAAACAACAACCTCACAGATACCTGTCTCCTAGACAATCACAGGCCTAGAACCCAACAAAAAAACAAAACCCCCTCCCTCCTTTACTGGCTTAAAAAACAGACATCTGTTAATCTCAATTTATTGTGGAAAGAATGGGAATAGTACTATCCAACCCATTTGACAAAACTCGGGCGGTGCCTGTCACCACCCGAATTTTGTCGAAACCATATTAATAATTTAATCTATTAAAAAAACTATAGGTTTATCCCTCAAATCTAGTTAGGAGTTGAATGGTTTGATTCAATATAAGGAGCTTCATCATGTGAGTTTAACGGTTTCAGATTTAGTGAGAGCAAAGGATTTTTATAGCAGGATTTTATGTTTACCGGAGTTACCACGCCCAAATTTTGACTTTTCGGGGGCATGGTATAGAATTGGGCAGCAGCAGCAGCTCCATCTCATTGTTCTTCCCGAATCCCAAACGATTCGCCAAGAAAAATACGTGAGCAGCCGGGAGGGCCACTTTGCTTTGAGAGTGGAAAACTACCAAGATACGCTAAACTGGTTGAAGAAAAATGGCGTGGAAATTCTAGAAAAGCCCAACAGCAAAAGTGGGTTTGCACAAATATTCTGCGCGGATCCCGATGGCAACTTAATTGAACTCAATGTGGACCAAAAGGATATAGAGATAGCAAAGAGACTTGGGGACAGTTCTTCTTCAAGTGGCTACGCTAAAGGGAGGACAATAGATTTTTGAAGGAATACCTTATAGGGAATTAACTACCCTCTAGTCGTTTTTTCACAAACTCACCAATGGCCGCTTTCCAGCAGGAAGTGTCCATTGGTTAACTGAGGTTTCCGATGCTGGCACCAGCGCCTATCTAAAATAGCCAAACACATACAAATAGAGTAAGGTAAAGAAAAAGGATAGGATGATTGCCCATATTGGCTTTTTAAAATGTAATCTCAGCATGATGAACATAGTAAAATCAAACAATACAGACCAGCCTAAATTCCAGCCATGATCATAGCGAACATGCTGGAAACGATATAGTACCACTTCACCCACAATAAAAAATACAACCCATTTCACAATATAAAAAGCCTTTTTCCAAAATGTCCCTTCAGGAAAATGAGATAAGTAAAGAAAAGCAGCTAATGTGTTTACAATGAAAACATGCCATAAGAAGATCCCCATATGACTTTTAAAGAAAAAGTCTTGAGAATCAAAACTCCATAGTGGAAATTTGCTAGAAGCAAAGAATTTGTATAAAAGATTCGCACTCACAATATACAAGATGGTTGGATAATATCGTTGCCATTCCTTCCAGTTTGCCCATCTCAATGAAGCTGCTATTAGCAATAATCCAATCGTAAAATGCATGTGAGAACTCTTCCTTCCGTGAACACCCTATGCAATAAACTCGCATTTACATAATGATGAATTTATTTATTATGTTTTCAAACACCGATTCATTCAATTTCCAATCTCTCAAACTATCATCAAGTTAATTTGGAAAAATTATAACAAATGGAAAGTAGATTCCAGTTTGTTGTCACAAAACTGTAAAAATTTTAGAATCCTTTTACCTAATACAGTCGCCACCATTTACTACCAAATAACTATTTTTAACAAACAAAAAGGAAATTGCCGAAAATAGCAATTTCCTTTTAATAAGAATTCTAGTATCGATTTGCTGGGTCCACCCGAGTCAGCGGAGCATTGGGTGAATCATTTCCAATCATATTCCTGCCTGTAACATCTTGATAGACGTCTGCCCCAAAACCTGCACGATCTTCCCGGCGCTCCACGACCACAAGAAATTTACCGTCTTTCACATAGTCTTCATAGCGCTCTGCTTCCTCCTCGGGGATCCCCATTCCAATCAATGCCCCCGTCAGACCGCCCACTCCTGCACCGAAAACGGCCCCGGTCAGCGTTGCCGCAATCGGACCTGCAGCAATAAGCGGTCCAATCCCTGGTATCGCTAGAGCACCCATTCCCGCCAACAAACCAACCATGCCGCCAAGTGCACCACCGGTTGCTGCCCCGGCTGCAAGACCATCTTCCGTTTTCGTACCCGTCGCATCATTGATTGCCGTTACATCCTCTCTATTCTTACCAATGACCGAAATTTCCTCTGCCGTATACCCCTGACGTTTGAGATCCTCAACCGCCCGAATCGCCTCGTGCTCCGTATCGTAAACTCCTACCAAATGCTTTTCATGTTTAAACATTGAAATCCCTCCTCTTGTTTACTTACACTACCCGCCTTGAGAAAGAATGAAACATGTCAGGACTCATTCGACACACTTCTGCAAAAATTCATTCAATCAACCCTTTGATAAAAACCCCGACAATCCCTTTTGAAAAACGAACTTCTTGTAGTTTCCGGGGAAATTTTTTGTCGATAAAAAAGCCCTTATTTCCTTACAAAGCTCCAATCCTGACGAAAAATAAAATCATTCTACATACTTTGACCAGTTCTCCAAAATTCGTTATCCAATCAAACGTTTGATTAGCTTCAAAGCAAACCGTTATGAAGTAAGACATTTCCCCTTCAAAGCTTTAAAACAATTGTCGAAGGATGGTATGTCAGAAATTAGGACAGTCGCAGCTCTACTATTTTTCTATCAAACATATAGCTAGTACACCTCCTATTTTTTTGTTAAGTTAGAATTATCCAACTGTTTTTAGGAGGGATTCTATTGAAAAAAGGTTTAAGCTTAACGACGACCATGATATTGGCTTTTCTTTTCATCGGGGGAATTGCAGTATATAAAGTCATGAACAATGCATCAGAATATGAAAGAAAACATACAGTGGAAACCACTGCTGTTGCGAAAAAGGATGCGGCAAAGGAGAAGAAAGAACAGACAGGCTATATTGGCGGGGTTCAATACGAAATTAAATTGAATAAAAGTAGTTCGCAAGAGGCTGTGATTGAGGTCATGCACAAGATGACCCACCAAAAAGTGAAGGCCAAAGAAAAATGGGGTGCCGTCCCGATGATTCCGGATACTATTAACCAAGTTTACAACATAGTGAAAAACAGCAATTTCGAGCTAAAAAGCGACCTACTAGCCATACTAGAGAAATGGAAAAAGGGGAATTTTGAAGAAATAGCCGAAGACCATAACTATTTCTGGCAGCAACAAGGCGGCACCGTCGGCAAAGCATACGGAACAATGACTGCAGCAGAAGAAAAAACCTTCATCCTCAACAACTTCAGCGATGAAATAGCAAAAGAAGCGAATGCTAAGCCATAACTCCTTTTCGACAAAAATCGAGTGGTGCCAGGCACCACTCGATTTTTGTCGAACAACTATAGAAACGGCCGTGTCACCCCTGCAATCACGTTCCGATGCGAATTCCTGATTGGCTGTAGCATGACCCGCGGCGGCCAGGATTCGATTACTTTGTTCTTTCCTAGATAAATCGCTACATGCCAGATGGTATGAGTGCCTGGTTGATAGTAGAAGATTAAATCACCGCGTTGTCGCTGGCTATAGGGCACATGTTTAAAATTCTTCGAGGCAAATAATTTCCGGCTGTTCCATTCGTTCCCCGGGTGTGCATGTTGAATACTCGATACAGGTACCGGATTAATCCCGGCAGCATACAAAGCCTGCGTTACCAATCCACTGCAGTCAAGTCCATACTTTGGAGACGAGGATGCCCCTACAATATAAGGGTTCCCCATATATTGATAAGCTTGCTTGATCATCGCTTCAATATGAGCAGAACGACCGTCCCAAGCATGTGCTTTTAGTGGCGCAATATAACGGTCGATACTATACCAAGAGCTTTCACTAAAGCCTAGCTTCTTCCAGGTTTCCACATCCATATTCCCGGTGACAGGCAATTTATGCTTCGCCTGAAAGCTTCGAACTGCATACCACGTTTTATTGTTATACTTCGCATACCCATGCGTTCCGATAATCCCCAATTCACGCATGACCTTCCAAGTTTTTACACCCTCAAAGCCGCGCGATAGATTATAGCCCACCTTCCCAGTCGGCTGAATTTGGTTGTATTGCACTTGATAGTAACGCTTCGGATTTTGATATCCTTTTGTTTTTACGACCTTTAACTTATTGGCGGTTACATATTTTCCGTTTGTTAACAGTAACCGTGGTTTGCCTTTTTCTGTTATTACCAAACGTTTTACATGTAAAAAAGTATCCTTCTTTTGTAAAGCAATCTTTTTGGTTAATTCAATGTCTTGATATGTATAGGTTGGAATTTTCACTTTTATAATGACCGGATTGCTTGTATAAAACGATACTTCCTCCGCATGCGCACCCGATTCGGATACAGCCATGCCAAATCCTAAAATGACAGCCGTTACTACTAAACTCTTAAACCACTTAATCTTCATGCATCTACCTCCCCCACTTGTACTCTATATGTTTATTATTGGAAAATTCACAATTCATCTTATCATACGATTAAAGCTCTTACAATGCCTTTAAGAATAGGGACACCCTTGAAAAAGGCAAGCAACCTCAACTCTCAATTAAGATCCAGCCGCTTTTCTCCACCTTCTAACCAAAAAAGTCATAAACAAAGCTAGAAACGCCCCGCCCCCATCAATCAATACATCTTTAAAGGAAGCCATTCTATCCGGCATAAAGGATTGATGCCATTCATCTGACATGGCATAGAGGAAGGCAGCAACCCAGGCAAAGAAATAAGCGAATCGATAGTTCCAAATCACCTGAAAAAATAAGAATGCCAGGATTCCAAACGCAGAAAAATGGCTTGCTTTCCTCATGATAAAATTCAGTTCATCTATCAACCCCTTACCTGCACCGGACACTTCATTTATCGCCGATGCAGTCCGTTCACCAGTAAAATAAGGAAGCTGCGTCACCAAAAAAATAATCACCATCCAGATCAACGCACCCACCAGCCACCATTTTTTATTGCCCTTCATTTATCTTCACTCCCAATTTATTGACGACATCCAATAACACCTTATTTTATCAGCAATATAAAAAACAAAAAAGGTACCTGATTGTGATTCATATAGATATTTACATATTCACATTTCACCGCTTTAAACTTTAACAGAATGGAGTCAGACCCCAAATTCGATTCTTTCCTTTTGTCCAGTTGCATATAGTCTATAAATACAAACTAAATCACCTCGTACCTTGCCGCTTTCATTCCAATTGCTGCTATATGTGTTGATCAATTCTTAGTAAAGGATGTGTGGATAAATGGATTTAAATTCTTTCATCAGGCTATACCAAGAATTTTTAAAGGAAAGTGAGCAAAAGGGGTGGGTGACCAAGGTTCTAATTGAAGAATTCGGAAATCATCTCGCTTCTATCAAAAATACCGAAGGAATCGAAGTGGAATTTTTTATTGAATTAGACTCAGATAATTATAAACAGGTGACTGGCAAAACGCATCAGGGTCAGCTGAATTATGGCGTGGTCAGACAGGAAGAAAAAGGAGATGCATTTGCGAAAGAAGTATTGGATGCATTTCATGAGTATTGGTCAAAACATTCCAGCAAACGTAAAACACTATTATTTCTCTATAATCCTAAATAATAGCTCTCCAAATGATAACAGACGGAGCTCATTCCCTTTTTTGAAAAATGAACTCCGTTTGTTGAATGACCCAATTCTCAAAAAAGCCTCTTTTTCATTCAACGAATTAAATTTCCACACCCTTCCGTCTATGAAAAAAACCTATCTCGCACCTTTTCTGCGCACAAAATAATAGGACATCCTTCCTGTATGGAAAATAATTCTATTTAACCTATTTATCCCTCTATCAAAATGATATGATTTCTCTAACACCAAGTTCTGACTTCAATTAAAAAATAGGAGGGATTTTTATGAAAGATGCTATCTATCTGATTCCCTACAAAATGATTGAGCAGTTAGAAAACGTGAACGAGATTCCAAAAGGTGTTGAGTTGATTCAAGCCCCCGAAATGTGGGAGCAATCAACCGGTAAAGGCATAACGGTAGCTATACTGGATACAGGCTGTGATACCGATCATCCCGACCTGCAAAACCGCATCATTGGCGGACGAAATTTTACACAAGATGATGGCGGAAATCCGGCCATATACGAAGATTACAACGGCCACGGCACACATGTGGCGGGTACGATTGCAGCAACAATAAACAACACAGGCGTAGCAGGCGTTGCTCCGGAAGCAAATCTTTTAATCTTAAAGGTTTTAGGAAAAGATGGCTCCGGGCAGTATGATTGGATCATTAACGCCATTCATTATGCCATCGAACAAAAAGTCGATATTATTTCGATGTCATTAGGCGGGCCTACAGATGTGAAAGAATTGCATGATGCAATTAAGGAAGCGGTGCTGAGCCATCAAATTCTTGTTGTATGTGCAGTGGGTAACGAGGGTGATGGAGATTCCTCAACCGATGAGTTTGCCTTCCCTGGCAGCTATAATGAAGTAATTAGTGTAGGGGCAGTTGACTTGAACCGGCATTCCTCTTATTTTACAAATTCCAACAATGAAGTGGACCTCGTAGCACCGGGTGAAAAAATTACTTCTACTTTTCTAAATGGAACGTATGCAACCCTGAGCGGCACATCGATGGCAACACCACATATTTCAGGGGCACTTGCCTTATTGAAAGATCTTTCTTCCAAGCAATTTGAAAGAGTGCTGACGGAACCTGAGCTGTATGCTCAATTGATAAAAAGAACGGTTCCATTAGGAAATTCACCGAAGGCCGAAGGAAACGGGTTGATCTATTTAACCCTATTAGATTTTATTAAAAAAGTTTATAAGCAACAGGATACGAATGTTTTGATATAAAAAATACGTCCCCTCTGAGTCTTATTTTTCAGAGGGGTTTTATTATTTATACAAAAATCTCCAAGTTATAAAAAAACGCTCAGACAATTGTCCAAGCGTTTTTCATAATGTTTACGCGCCTTAGAGGATTCGAACCTCTGACCGTACGCTTAGAAGGCGTATGCTCTATCCAGCTGAGCTAAAGGCGCATGATATTCATATTTTTAGGGCAACAATTTTCCCCTAAAAATAAAATGGCTCCGCAGGTAGGACTCGAACCTACGACCGATCGGTTAACAGCCGATTGCTCTACCACTGAGCTACTGCGGAACAATAAATAATATGGTTAGTTATTTTGCTATCGCAAAAAACTTTGGTGGGCCTAAATGGACTCGAACCATCGACCTCACGCTTATCAGGCGTGCGCTCTAACCAGCTGAGCTATAGGCCCTTATTAAAAACAAAATGGTGGAGGGGGACGGATTCGAACCGCCGAACCCTGAGGGAGCGGATTTACAGTCCGCCGCGTTTAGCCACTTCGCTACCCCTCCATATTAAAATAAAACAGCACTAAATTAAATGGTGGCTCAGGACGGAATCGAACCGCCGACACAAGGATTTTCAGTCCTTTGCTCTACCGACTGAGCTACTGAGCCATGTTAATTTATGTCCCCTACAACCATAAAGCTGTAAGTCCTTCGCCCCCATCTCAGAAAGCTTATTCAAGCAGCAGCTCGATGGGTCCGCTGATGCTTATTCTCTGAAGCTTATTCGGACGTGCTCTACCGACTGAGCTACTGAGCCACATCTTTCGATGAATATGTATTATGGCGGTCTGGACGGGACTCGAACCCGCGACCTCCTGCGTGACAGGCAGGCATTCTAACCAACTGAACTACCAGACCAAATTGCGGAGGCAGGATTTGAACCTGCGACCTTCGGGTTATGAGCCCGACGAGCTACCAGACTGCTCCACCCCGCGATAATAGAAAATATTAAGTTTGGATGATGCTCCAAGCTTAACGACCGCCCCGATTTCATAATGCTTATTCAAGAAGCGGTTCAATCGGTGCGCTGTGGATGATTCGAAGAAGCATATTCGAACGTGCTCCACCCCGCGATAATAAAAATGCTGAAGATGAAATTGNGCTCCACCCCGCGATAATAAAAATGCTGAAGATGAAATTGATGGCGGAGGAAGAGGGATTCGAACCCCCGCGCGGTTTAACCCGCCTGTCGGTTTTCAAGACCGATCCCTTCAGCCGGACTTGGGTATTCCTCCGTAAAAATAAAAAGTATATAGTTTAAAGCATTGGACTGGTCGGGAAGACAGGATTCGAACCTGCGACCCCTTGGTCCCAAACCAAGTGCTCTACCAAGCTGAGCTACTTCCCGATATTATGGCGCGCCCGAAAGGAGTCGAACCCATAACCTTTTGATCCGTAGTCAAACGCTCTATCCAATTGAGCTACGGGCGCATTGTTCTAAATGGTGAGCCATGAAGGACTCGAACCTTCGACCCTCTGATTAAAAGTCAGATGCTCTACCGACTGAGCTAATGGCTCTAAAAATATTCTTTTGCTTAAAATCCCTTCAGGATTTCTTGCATGCTTCCGCTAATGTCTTTCAGGGAAGTAAGAAACATGGTGCCGGCTAGAGGACTTGAACCCCCAACCTACTGATTACAAGTCAGTTGCTCTACCAATTGAGCTAAACCGGCACGTTTATTGAAGATTATTTTCACTTTCGTGAAAAAATCATGGTGGAGGATGACGGGATCGAACCGCCGACCCTCTGCTTGTAAGGCAGATGCTCTCCCAGCTGAGCTAATCCTCCATTATAATGACAATTATTTTTACTATCGTAAATAAACTTTGGTGACCCCTACGGGATTCGAACCCGTGTTACCGCCGTGAAAGGGCGGTGTCTTAACCGCTTGACCAAGGGGCCACTGTTTTAAAAATCATCAAAAATAATAGCCCCATAAAGGGCTTAGCCTGGCAACGTCCTACTCTCACAGGGGGACAGCCCCCAACTACCATCGGCGCTGAGAAGCTTAACTTCCG
>NZ_JBHTHD010000016.1:0-20257 GCF_042675345.1 Neobacillus sp. GCM10027624 | reverse complement strand
CTCAAGATGAGATTTCCCATAGCGTCAAGCTAGTAAGATCCCTGAAAGATGATCAGGTTGATAGGTCAGAGGTGGAAGCATGGCGACATGTGGAGCTGACTGATACTAATCGATCGAGGACTTAACCATAACGAAAAGCGGAGGCGACTGTTCAACTTCGACGAACGCTTACGAGCCGCGCGCTGCAAATCCTGCCTTTTGGATTTGTAGGGACGGATCGAAACGGCCGAGAAGTTAGGAGCCGAAGCTAGACAAGTCTTAAGGTGAACTCGTTTTTACTAAAAACTTCTTCTGTATTATCTAGTTTTGAGGGAATGATACCTCATATAAATAGTCTGGCAATAATGGCGAGAAGGTCACACCCGTTCCCATACCGAACACGGAAGTTAAGCTTCTCAGCGCCGATGGTAGTTGGGGGCTGTCCCCCTGTGAGAGTAGGACGTTGCCAGGCTAAGCCCTTTATTGGGCTATTATTTTTGTTATTTTTTAAACAATGGCCCCTTGGTCAAGCGGTTAAGACACCGCCCTTTCACGGCGGTAACACGGGTTCGAATCCCGTAGGGGTCACCAAAGTTTTTTCGCACAAGCGAAAATAACTTTTACCATAATGGAGGATTAGCTCAGCTGGGAGAGCATCTGCCTTACAAGCAGAGGGTCGGCGGTTCGATCCCGTCATCCTCCATTATTAATGTATTTAAATTTTGCCGGTTTAGCTCAATTGGTAGAGCAACTGACTTGTAATCAGTAGGTTGGGGGTTCAAGTCCTCTAGCCGGCACCATTTATTTTTTTTGTTTTTTTGAGCCATTAGCTCAGTCGGTAGAGCATCTGACTTTTAATCAGAGGGTCGAAGGTTCGAGTCCTTCATGGCTCACCAGAGTTTTTTGCGGTAGCAAAATAACTTTCAATATNCACCAGAGTTTTTTGCGGTAGCAAAATAACTTTCAATATTGCGGGTGTGGCGGAATTGGCAGACGCACCAGACTTAGGATCTGGCGCCGCAAGGCGTGGGGGTTCGACTCCCTTCACCCGCACCAAATTTTTTTGCGAAAGCGAAATAACTTCCCATATATGCGGAAGTAGTTCAGTGGTAGAACACCACCTTGCCAAGGTGGGGGTCGCGGGTTCGAATCCCGTCTTCCGCTCCATAGATGCCGGGGTGGCGGAACTGGCAGACGCACAGGACTTAAAATCCTGCGGTAGGTGACTACCGTACCGGTTCGATTCCGGTCCTCGGCACCATTTGATTTTAAAATGCGCCCGTAGCTCAATTGGATAGAGCGTCTGACTACGGATCAGAAGGTTATGGGTTCGACTCCTTTCGGGCGCGCTATTGTTTTTCCGGGAAGTAGCTCAGCTTGGTAGAGCACTTGGTTTGGGACCAAGGGGTCGCAGGTTCGAATCCTGTCTTCCCGACCAGTGGAGAATTGATATTACAACATGGGGCCTTAGCTCAGCTGGGAGAGCGCCTGCTTTGCACGCAGGAGGTCAGCGGTTCGATCCCGCTAGGCTCCATTCATTTTTATTATAAATGGCGGTGTAGCTCAGCTGGCTAGAGCGTACGGTTCATACCCGTAAGGTCGGGGGTTCGATCCCCTCCACCGCTATTAAAAATACTAATGGACCCTTAGCTCAGCTGGTTAGAGCAGACGGCTCATAACCGTCCGGTCGTAGGTTCGAGTCCTACAGGGTCCATATATATGGAGGAATACCCAAGTCTGGCTGAAGGGATCGGTCTTGAAAACCGACAGGCGGGTCAAACCGCGCGGGGGTTCGAATCCCTCTTCCTCCTCCATAAAGTTTTATTATTATCGCGGGGTGGAGCAGTCTGGTAGCTCGTCGGGCTCATAACCCGAAGGTCGCAGGTTCAAATCCTGCCCCCGCAATATATGGTCCGGTAGTTCAGTTGGTTAGAATGCCTGCCTGTCACGCAGGAGGTCGCGGGTTCGAGTCCCGTCCGGACCGTATTTTTATCCCAGTAGGATGACTACTGTTGATATAGATTTTGTATGGCTCAGTAGCTCAGTCGGTAGAGCAAAGGACTGAAAATCCTTGTGTCGGCGGTTCGATTCCGTCCTGAGCCATCTTTTTTTTATGGAGGGGTAGCGAAGTGGTTAAACGCGGCGGACTGTAAATCCGCTCCCTCAGGGTTCGGCGGTTCGAATCCGTCCCCCTCCACCATTTTAGGGGTATAGTTTAAAGGTAGAACTAAGGTCTCCAAAACCTTCAGTGTGGGTTCGATTCCTACTACCCCTGCCATATTATTATGGCGGTTGTGGCGAAGTGGTTAACGCATCGGATTGTGGTTCCGACATTCGTGGGTTCGATTCCCATCAGCCGCCCCATTTCATTAAATGATTTTGGGCTATAGCCAAGCGGTAAGGCAACGGACTTTGACTCCGTCATTCGTTGGTTCGAATCCAGCTAGCCCAGCCAATCTTACTTTTATAGTGCGGGTGTAGTTTAGTGGTAAAACCTCAGCCTTCCAAGCTGATGTTGTGAGTTCGATTCTCATCACCCGCTCCATATTTTGGGCCTATAGCTCAGCTGGTTAGAGCGCACGCCTGATAAGCGTGAGGTCGATGGTTCGAGTCCATTTAGGCCCATCATCATAAATATTTCTAATTGTTCCGCAGTAGCTCAGTGGTAGAGCAATCGGCTGTTAACCGATCGGTCGTAGGTTCGAATCCTCTAAGGCGCGTAAATGTAAAAAACTATTGAATATATAAAATAAAGTTTGATTAAAATCCTGTATTAATTTAAACAGGGTTTTTTTATGTTCTTATCGTTGTTGTAAGGTAATGGTGAATAGTTTGTGAAGGTTTTCACTTAAACTACCATGAAAATAAACTTCCTCAAGATTAGAAAAATGACAATTCTTAAGAAGACCCTGCTCAATCGTTAAAAAAAAGAGTAGAGCTTAATGAATAAGTCTATGAATTGGTTGACTGGATTAAGGTCTTTATCAGTATTGACCCTTCCATACCTTTTTCATTCTTTGTGGTGAAGCGCTGATTTTTGCGCTTCATGGATGGCTAACGGGAGCAAGAGTTGAAGATAAGGCTGTCATTTTGGCAGCTTTTCTTATTGCGCTAAAGGGGCAGTTTACTTGAATAAGGATAGTTATAAATGACTGGGGGAAAATATACCTAAATATAATTTAGGATGATGAAAAATGAATAGAAAGCTTTCTATTTTATTACTTATGTTCAGTGTTTTAATTTGTGGAACAACTAATGTTACTGTATTTGCCAGTTCAAAAGGAGGAAAGCCTCCTAAAAGCGTTTGTATAGAAGAATCTGAAAAGCAATGGAAAAAGTTTAACAATAAAGTTTTACAAGATATTGTTAAGAGTTATAACCTTGATTTTTATCAAGTTATCAAGAATTTACACACCATGACTTAAATTTAAAAGTAGGGGATAACTTTAATGACCATTCTGACAAAATTTCCTTACAGCATTTATTTGTAGGTAGAAGTATTGGAGATATGAGATTGTTCTTAGAGAATGGCTTAGAAGGAACAAATGGTTATTTTCTTTATAAAAGTATCGATGGAAACAATGTACTAAAGAAATTACATAAAAAGGGTGAAGTTGGAAATTTCCAGCGGACTTCTTCAATTGGAAACACTATTGCCCGTTGATGAGATGGTCTCTTGTATGTCCAAAGGGGTGCAAAGCGCACGGAGAATTTCCAACCAGCAGAGAGATGATCTTCATCTTAAGAAGACTAGAAAAGCGATTGCCGATTTGGTTGGTGCCAAACCAAATGAGGCAGTGTTTGGTCCAAATTCTACATCCATAATGTTCTCAGTAGAGCGCACTTAGTAAAACGTGGACCCATTAGGATAATATTGTCGTTAATGAAATGTACCACCGTTCAAATGTGGACTCATGGGCACACGCGGCCAATGATACAAATACAAAAATTCGTTTCATTTCGGTTGACAAAGAGAGATTAACTTTTGATTTGATTTTGTTAGACAATCTGATTGATGAGAATACCAAACTAGTCGCCGTAACACTTGCCTCCAATTTCGTTGGGGCCATTACCGATGTTGAAAGGATTGCAAAGCGGGAAAAGTGAAGTGGAAGCGTTAATAACTGTAGATGCCGTTCATGCTACCCGCATTTTCTGGTACAGTTCTATAAAATCGGTGCCGATTTCTTATTTTGTTCCGCATACAAGTTTTTTGGACCACACCTGGGTAATCTAATGCGAAGAAATTAGGCTTTTTTCATTGCACTATTAAAGCGCCATTTAATTGATTCAGGCTTTAATCTATTTGTTATATAGTCAATTAATTTAAATCGACATAGATATTATCTAAAGGTATTTTGGTATGATTTGATACTAATTCCTTTATCACTTTTTGAATGTTTTTAACTAACTTCGAAGAAGATTTTACTCTAATTAATGTGTATACTTCTTCTTCATTTATACACCATACTTTTACATCCTCAACAGTTAGATCTTGGTTGGTTTCTTGTAGAGATTTTACAATCCCATCAACGGAATAGCCATTAGGGGTCCCTTCCATTAATATATTAAAGGATTCTTTTGTGATTTTAACGCCACCAGCAATTATGATTATCGATGTTATTAAACTACCAATTGGGTCTAACCATGTTAGGCCAAAATATTTAATACCCAATGCTGCGATGACAACACTAACACTAGTAAATAAGTCAGCCAAAACGTGAATCATTGCACTTTTTACGTTCAAACTGGAATTAGCTTTCGTCAGAATATAGCCCACGATTCCATTTACAACTAAACCAATCGTACCGACAACTAACATTTGGTTCGGAATGATTTCTATTGGATTAAACATACGACTGATCGCTTCACCAATTATAAATATAGGGATAATCACTAATGTAAAACCATTAATAAATGCTGCTATTGGTTCAAATCGTTTGTAGCCAAATGTTTTATTTTTTGTTACTGT
This sequence comes from Neobacillus sp. GCM10027624, assembly GCF_042675345.1. Taxonomy (NCBI): domain Bacteria; kingdom Bacillati; phylum Bacillota; class Bacilli; order Caryophanales; family Bacillaceae; genus Neobacillus; species Neobacillus sp. GCM10027624. The sequence continues at coordinate 15,306 of NZ_JBHTHD010000016.1, read as the reverse complement.
CTTTGTAGCTAGAATGGTTGCGATTAGTGAAAGAATCAATGAGAAAGCGTCTGAACCCATGTGTACACCATCGCCCATCATCATTAAGGAACCTGAAATAAATCCGTAGATAATTTCAGCTAAAGCAAAAAACAGGGTTAAGGATGCAGCCCAAATAAAAAGCTTTTTATTTTTTTTATAGTAGTTATCTAATTGCCCATCGTTACTACTCATTTAAGTCATCTCCTAGATTAGAATTATTATAAATTTATAATACGGTTACTGTTAGCTAAAGTCAAATATAATCGAGAATATATTTCTATAAGTGAGAATGATAATTTCCTTCAATTACTGTAATATTGGACTATGCGATAAATAATTGCTAATATTAATGATAATAATTATCATATTATTATATTTACCGAAGTATGGATTACTGTCACTTTTGATAAAGTAAGTATTCGTGGATAATAAGCACTGTTATAATCGCATTACAACTAAGATAGTGAAGGAATGTGCTTAAACTAATCGGGTACTTTAGAGGAGGAAGATAATCTGTGCTCCTTAAGAGTTCAAAGCAAAAAATTAGCCCTCAATGAGAACTTCTGCTAGGTATAACCTTGAAAATAAAATCCCAATAGAATACTTCATAAGATTAAAAAAGGTCACAATAAACCTGAGAATTAAGCCTTGAAATAACAAATTAAAACACACTGTGAATTCATATGTGAAAACCAGAGTGTTTTAATTTGTTATTTGATTGTTTGCACTTCTAAAGTAAACCCGTTAAAATTATACAGCGTTTTTTAAAATATTTATCAAAAAATTACAAAAGTTAATAATGTTGAAAATTATTAAAAATTCCCATATAATGTTCACATCATCGTATTTATCTACCTCACAGATTTAAATACTAGGCAAAGTAGAAAACGGTTTTTTTTAAAACAGATATGAAACACCGTTTCCTAATAAACAACAACTACGATGGTGCAATTAATGTCTATATACTCCCTTAGATATTTACACAATGAGAAACGTTTAGATCAAATTTACTATCTGCTACTCTGTTTTTTTGCCAAGAAAAATCTATCTTTTCTAATATTTAAGGAGGAAAATAATGAAAACGAAATCATCTAATGATGTAAACGCTGTCTTCAACGAAAAACTCCCGCTGGTAAAGTTATTGCCCCTCGGACTTCAGCATCTCCTTACAATGGTAGGATCCTTTATGGTTCCAGTTATTGTCGGTAGTTCAATTGGGCTCGACGCAAAAACCATTGCCTATTTGGTTTCCGCTATTTTACTTTCAAGTGGATTAGCCATCCTTATTCAAGTTTTTGGAATCGGTAAAGGAATTGGTTCTAGACTACCATTTGTAATGGGTTCATCGTTTATCACGCTTGGCCCAATGATCATCATTGGCAAACAATATGGACTTCCTACTCTTTTTGGCTCAATTATAGCGTCTGGAATTATTATTGTCCTTCTCTCATTTTTCTTTGATAAAATTCTATTATTATTTCCAAAGGTTGTTACAGGAACTTTCATTACCATTATGGGAATTACTCTTGCACCGACTGCCTTTAAAGATTTTGCAGGCGGTGAAGGAACTCCTGGTTACGGTTCACCTAAAAACATCATTATTGGATTAATTGTTTTACTCACCATTGTTTTGCTTCATAAGCATGGAAAAGGAATTATTAAAACATTGTCCATGCTGCTCGGAGTTGCGATTGGAACAGTAATTGCTGGATTGATGGGAATGATTAATACAAGCCCGATATTATCAGCAAATTGGGTCCAAGTCATCACTCCATTCCACTTTGGAGCGCCAGTCTTCAAGGTAAGCGCTATTATTACGATGACCATTTTCTGTATTATTAACCTTATTCAATGTTTCGGTTCCTTCTCAGTATTAGATGAGGCTTGTGAAACTGAATCATCTGAAAAGACAATTGTAAGCGGATTAAGAGGGCAAGCAATCACTCAAGTATTATCGGGTTTGTTTAACTCTGTACCTCATGCATTCTTAAATGAAAACATTGGCGTTATGGCCCTAAGCGGTGTGAAAAGCCGTTATGTATCGATCACAACTGGATGCTCTCTTGTCATCTTAAGCTTTTTACCAAAATTTGCAGCAGCTATTACCATCATTCCGGCATGTGTCCGCGGCGGTGCGATGCTTGCAATTTTCGGTATGGTAACAGCAGCTGGGATTTCAATTCTTTCAAAAGTTGATTTCCATAAGACTCATGCAACACTTATCATCGGTACGAGCATGTCTGTTGGCGTAGGTTCAAACTTCCAGCCTGATGTATTTGCTCATATGCCAGCCATGCTTCAGATGTTGCTAAGCAATGGCCTATTCTCAGCAAGTATCATTGCAATCGTATTGAATCTTTGTCTCAATTTCCAAACTATGTTTAAGTTACCGCGTTTACAATCAGAGGAACAAGAGCTGATCCGAGAAAGCTCTTAAAAAACGAGGCCCTATTGCAATGGGGCCTTGTTTTTTTAAAAATTCTGCTCGGTTGGGCCGAATAGGGGTAAGTCCGAGATAACTCCAATATCCGCCATATAGGAGTAATTCCAGCGTCCGTGATACCAGGGACAAACGAATGTGAATAAAAGGTAAACTGATGAAAAAAATTCCTGAAAGGACTAGTATTGGAACAAAACGCTTTGCTAGTAATGCTAATTTGCACATAATTGACTGATTTTTAACCTTCAAAATGGGCAAGTTCCGATTCCTAAAACAAATTCGGAACATCGTTAAATCGTTGTGGCTACAAGGTATTGGATGCTACTTTGCCCCTGGTGACAGCTATGCTGGGCCTGGGCCATTGGGACAAGCCAAAAGCTTTCCTATGAAACAGATAGCAATGGAACCCTGTTAGAAAATTATACGTATGATCAAAAAGGAAATAATTTAGTTTCCACCACCATGTGGACGAGTGAACAAGGTTTTACGTTTATTATCATTAATGGACATGGGGATGTCGCTTATTTATCGGATGGAAACGGTAATGTGTTAGCACAATATACGTATGAAGCTTGGGGAAACATCACAATCAGTACGGGAACATTGGCAGATCGAAACCCATACCGCTACGCTGGATATCGTTGGGATAACGCGATTGGGATGTATTATTTGAATACCCGTTATTACAATCCTTCAACCATGGGGTTAATAGCAAAGATCCGATTGACGGAATTAAATAGAAGAAACTCGTCAAAAAAATCTTTGCTTATCCAAAGCAAAAGGCCTCTTTTTCAACAAATGGTCCAGAATGTTGACGAACGTTATCCATAAAATTGGATATTTATGTTGAATTATAGAGTAAAGATTGTGAATATATTCACTTAAATTAACGTGGCAGATTAGTTTAATAAGGAGAAGGGTATCTTTGTACACAAAAACGGGCCCAATCGGTCGCGATGCCCACACGGGAGGAGCCACCCTTCGGTTCTTGCTTAACAATACACACCCGCAATATATACGGCAACCTGACACAGCGAAATCCGTATCCAAACGCTCGGTCCACTTCCGAGTAACTTATGTATAAAACTTAACTTTATTTTGGGCAAATTCACCAAGGTGAATTTGCCCTTTTTATCGTATCCATGGCTTCCACTCAATATAGAAATAGCTGTTTCATACGACTTAAATCTCATCAGGGAGCGTTCTCATTTTTCAATAAAACGGGGATCCTGTTTCATGTTTTTCTTCAGATAAATTCGATAAAATGCTTTTCATTCTGATTACTTGGTTATATTTTTATTAGGTTAACGGTTTAAGTATTATTGCACCAGAACATAAAAAGTTTCCAAATAATTCTCTCATAATAATAGTTTATAGACTTTCCTAGGGCGACCTTTCGAACCTGGATTTTCCTCTGCTATAACATGAGCAAGTCCATTTACCTCTAACTCACTCAAAACACGACGAGCACTACGCGTTGTTATTTGCATATATTGGGCAAGTTCATTGGCACTAATTTCTTCGTTTAAACGCTTTTTTATAATCGATTTCAATTTATGCAGCGTAGCTACACTGAGGGATGTTTTTTCTCTAATTGATTGCATTTCGTCTGATAAGTATGAATACGTAAGTTGTTCTTCTTTACCGAGAGGGCCTGTAATTCTCTTATCATCAAAGCAAACTGACCATGAACCTTTTCCCCACTTTCTGCTTTGTAATAAAGCATTCCATGCATTGATTTCAGCTTCGTATGCTGAATGACCAATTCCAATTCCACAAGTCTCGGCTTCTTCATTCACTCCTTTAAACGAATCGATTTCTGCTATACGTGTAAAGTCATGAGTAATATCTTGTAAAAAACCTCTTGTTGAAAAGATCACATAACGTCCTGGACCACTTGTCAGAATAGATCCTTGAATTTTTTTCGCATATGTACGCAATTTCTTTATAAATTCTAGTTCAATTTCATGAAGCTTGTCAGTTGTAAACGCTGTATTTACCAAGCCTACAAAAGCAGCATCATATTCAATAATTTGTACAGCGATTTGAGCTCGTTTAAAATGAAGCATTTCGTACATTCTACGAATTTCATATACAACAGAGGTAACAGAAATCTCTGTTGGAAAGATTCGATACGCAGGAACACCAAGCTTTTTTAATTGTTCATGAATTGGATGACCTGTAACAGCCACTTTAGTATGACCATTTTTATAGCATCGATAATGAAAGTCGATTAATTCCTGTAACTCTATCGTATCTGATTCAACATATTGTATAGCTGTTGTTTTAATATCAGCTTCTTGTAAGACTCGTTTAAGCTCATCACGAGAGAAAGCGTCGTAGCTTATTTCATCAACTTTTATATTATGCTCATGGGCAATATGGAGCAATAAGCTATATATAGCAGCACCATGGTGTGGGATGTAAAAAATAGGATCGGATAGTTTACCCCATTTTTGAACAATGTCATATGAAATTGGCCCCGTACAAAGCCACATTGTTATGTCATTCTTACGTGGTAAAACACGTTGATTTAAATCTTCCTCAGTTAAGAACTCTATTGGAATACAGGTTATATCGTTATATTTCTTCAAATATTGTTGAACTACTTCAATTGAATCACTTGGTCCAAGTAAACCCAGTAATATACTCAATGTTCTTCGCTCCTTCCCTTATATAGTGTAACAGAGATTGGGTATTAAAACCCTACGAAAAAACTCCGGAAATTTTCAGAATATTATACCAAAATCTTAAAAATATGATACAATAAAGGACGGAACCGTAAATAGACCTAAATAAAAAGAAAGGAGAACCAAACCTTCTATAGGACACGTGGATTTTCTTTAAAAGACGATTATTGAGGAGGACAACCATGGAAAGAGGACAAATGAGCAAGAAGAAAAGCAATTTTATTTTTTCATTACTATTCCTAGGATGGATTGTTGATTCTTTAACGATGTATGGTATTAATATTGCCATCATACCAATTAGTAAAGAATTACACTTATCCCAAACACAAAGTGGCATGGTGATTAGCAGCTTCTGGGTAAGCAGTGCATTTATGACACTTTTTACAGGGTGGATTGCAGACAAGTTTGGTTCGAGAAAAGTAATTGTTATCGCCACATTCATTATCTCTCTATTTTCATTGCTAACAGGAATGGTTGGCTCATTTGTTGCGATATTAGCGATGCGCTTTATTCTTGGGTTTGGTGATGGGGGATTGCCTACAGGCAGCGGTGTAGCAATTACAGAAATTTACAACAAAGATGTTCGTGCAAGGGCGAAGTCCTTTTTACTTGCTGCTCAGGCAATAGGCGGGGTTCTCGCACTATACATTACTGGTTACATCGCAGATACGTGGGGATGGCGTGTTATGTTCTATATTGTTGGTGGTGTTGGTCTTGTTGTAACTCTACTATTATCTAAATATTACAATCCACCAAAAGTAGCAAAAACGATACAAGAGGGTAAAATCCCCAAAATACGAATGAAACACTTATACACAAATAAAACATTATGGGTTGTTGTCATCATGTATTTTAGTTACAGTATCGCCCAGTGGGGCTTGTCTTCATGGATGCCGTCTTATTTAGAGAAAGCACGTGGTTTAAATTTAACGGAATTAGGTTCTCTTTCAATGATTCCACAAGCGGTTGGATTAGCATCTGCTATATTAACAGGCTATTTAATAGATAAATCCTTAGCAGGCAAACAGAAGTTTATCATCTTATTTTGTGCCATAATTTCAGGTATGTGCTTGTATTTAATGTTTAAAGCATCCTCTATTCAAATGGTTATTGTCTATCAAAGCATTTTCTCTTTAGGAGGATCAGCGATAGCTATGAGTATTTTAACTATACCGTTAAAATACGTTTCAGAAAATATCGTTGGGTCTTTTATGGGTACAATGTATTTCTCTAATGGATTAGCGGGAATTATTGCCCCAACAGCCATGGGCGCATTAATTGATACGTTTGGTGGATCGTTTCAGGCTGCGTTCATCTTCCTTATTGTCGCATTAGGTATCACGATTATTTGTTCTATATTGTTTAAAATTCCCAGGAAAAATACTAATAGTGTTTTTGAAAACGCTTCAAAAGAAATAGCTCAATAGATTTCAAAGCAATTATAGTAAAGTTTTACTACAAATCTTATAGGAAGTGAAAGACATGGATTATCGTAATCGTTTATCAGAGATAATTGAAGAAAAGCGTCAAAAGCTTATACAAGTGAGTGACAAAATTTGGAGTTATGCAGAATTAGGTTTTCAAGAAAATAAATCTGCACAATTGTTATGCAAAACATTAGAAGAAGAAGGATTTTCCGTTGAGAGAAGTGTAGGAAATATTGAAACTGCTTTCATCGGTAGTTTTGGTAGTGGAAAACCTATTATCGCGTTTTTAGGAGAGTTTGACGCCCTTTCAGGATTAAGCCAGTCAGGTGGCGAATCCCAATATAATCCGGTGGAAAAGGACGGAAATGGGCATGGATGTGGCCATAACTTACTCGGAACAGGTTCACTAGCAGCTGCTATGGCCCTTCGTTAATACATGGAAGAAAATAATATAGAAGAAACCGTTCGTTATTATGGTTGCCCCGGAGAGGAAATTGGCGGTGGTAAGACGTTCATGGTAAGAGAAGGATTGTTTGATGATGTAGATGTGGCATTCACATGGCACCCTCACACACGGAATGGTGTTGTGTCCATGGCTTCACTTGCATGTTACGAAGTATACTTTAAGTTTAAAGGAAAAAGCGCTCATGCAGCGAACAGTCCTCATTTAGGACGAAGTGCACTTGATGCTGTTGAACTTATGAATGTCGGTGTAAATTATTTGCGCGAACATATTATTTCTGATGCTAAAGTACATTATGCGATAACAAATTCAGGCGGCTTTTCACCGAATGTTGTGCAATCGGAAGCAGAAGTATTGTATTTCGTTCGAGCTCCGAGAGTTTCACAGACAGAAGAAATCTATCAACGCATTTGTGATATTGCAAGAGGCGCCGCATTAATGACAGGGACCTAGGTAGAAATTGATTTTGCCTCAGCTTTGTCAGATGTAGTGCCCAATACTACACTAGAAAAAATAATGCATGATAATTTCGTTAGGCTGGGTGTCCCTGAGCATGATGACGAAGAATTAAATTTTGCCAGAAATATTCGGGAAACACTTTCGGAAGAGGATAAAAAGGTAGAAGTTCAAATAAATAAAGAATTGGAAAATAAATACTTATCTGATGTCATTGATCCTTATGTTCCGGCAAATGGAATTTTGCCGGGATCTACCGATGTCGGAGATGTAAGTTGGGTCGTACCAACAGCACAATGTTGGACAGCATGCGAACCACTTGGAACACCTCTCCACACTTGGCAAATCGTTGCGACTGGAACCACATCTATTGCTCATAAAGGAATGCTTCATGCGGGTAAAGTGTTGGCAGCTACAGCCATAGAAGTGCTTAACCGCCCAGAACTTATTGAGAAAGCAAAAGCTGAGCTAGATGAACGCCGCAACGGTGAAGAGTATGTTTCTCCACTTCCAGTAGCAGTAAAGAAATATACTGCACGTATTTGAGGTAAGTCCGAGATAAGTCCAATAGGGCTCTAGCTCCTCTTTATAAAACAGTTCACAAAGGTGATAAGCATCAATTGCATCTGTTTTAACCTTTCGAGGGCTTGAGCTCTTGACACTGATTTGGCTTGAAAGAGTATTATCAAAGCTGGAAGTTATTCAATAAGACCGAAAAAGTACCATTTACGACATTGTATAACTCTTTTAAAGAATCCGATCTTTAAAATATAAAATACTTCGATATTCCTTAATTTAAAACTAGGGAAGAAATGATATATAAGGACGTGTTTAAATGCTAAATAAACTAACATCAAATGTATTTTACTTGTCTTTTAATGATGATACTGATCGCCCAAATTTAGGATGTGTAGTCGGTCAAGATGCAGCGCTATTAATTGACGCAGGAAACTCACCTATGCATGCAAAAAGCTTTTTAGATGATGTATCACAAACTATTGATGTGCCAATAAAATATATAGTCATTACACACTGGCATTGGGACCATGTATTTGGTTTACAGTCGTTACCATTTCATTCTATTGGGCAGGAATTAACACAAGAAAAACTAAAGTGGATGCAAACTTTATCGTGGGAAGATGATGCACTTGATTTGCGTGTACAGACAGGAGAAGAGATTGCCTTTTGTCGTGATATGATCAAAAAAGAGATGCCAAGTCGTCTTGATTTAACCATTACGTTATTGGCTGAAACATATCAGGATAAGTTAACAATTGATTTAGGTAATCAGCTAGCAGAGCTTCATCATGTCGAAAGTGATCATGCAAAAGATTCAACAATTATTTACATTCCAAATGAAAAAGTATTATTTTTAAGTGACTGTTTAGGTCCAGATTTATATAGTGGTGAATGGAGTTATTCATTCGGTAAGTTAGAGCGTCTACTTCATAAGATAAAAACCTTTGAAGTGGATATTTATCTTACAGGCCATCGTACTCCAGAACCGAAAGAAGAATTTTGGTCTTATTTTAATGAATTACTAGCGATAGGAGCAATCGTTGTTCAAACCATAGACATAGATAAAGCGTACGATTTGTTTTACCAGGAAAGAAAAATGAAACCAACGGAGGAACAACAAATGCTCATTCAATACTTTGTGAACGGTAATAAAAAGGAGTATACCAATGAAAAAATATGAAACAACGGAACAACAACTGATTAAAGATGAAAAAAGCAAAATAAAAAAATTATATAAAGAGAATCATCATCACGTAGGTGCGGCTTGAAGAACATCTAAGTGGGTCTCCTCCACATGCCCATCAAGCTAATATTTTAGAAAACCCCCAACACGAAAATTTTATCTATCTACAGTTGTCTAAGAGGATTCAGCTCTTTTTTCGTTTTGGAGTACTATGAATTTCTTAACTTAACGGCAAAGTGGCAGGACCGTAGGAATAAATTTGTTGATTAAATGAGTATAATTCTGTCATTCTACAGATGACATCCACATAATTTTAGTTTATTAGATGCTGGAGGAACAAAGTTTCAAATGAATAACTTGTTAACTGAGAAAGAAAGTAAGAAAACAGTATCTTATGTTGTCGATCGATTTTTGCAGGTAGGTATAGAACTTGACCTAATATTTGCTATAACCCGTATCATGTACGCTCAGTTTGGAGTGAGTTCCGAAGATGAGGTAGAAAAACTGGTTAAGGACCATCTAACACCATTGGGTTATATACTAACGGTAGATTAAAATCTACCGTTTTAATATGTTGTAATTTTAATTTTACTAATAGGCGAAGCAGTAACCTCCGTTTGTGGAAGCCACTTTGCGCAGTAAGCACACGTTTGTTGTAGCCCTGAAATAAAAGTTGATCAAAAATACCTAGCGAACCCGAATTTTAGAGCAAATAAAAAGAATCCATTTTGAAAAAAGATTGATCAAAATGGATTTCCCAATTATGAATGATGATTTGGTTTTTATCAAAAATTTTGTTCATTTTCTACCTGTGTTGTTCAACAATCGCGCCCGATTATGGAAGATCAATAATTCAATCTTCAATAAAAGCACCAAATCTTTTAGGTAAGAAGGATCTGTCACCGTCAGTTCGAACGCTACCCCCTTCACAAAAGAGCTAAATCTCCGCTCTCAATATCCAATGAAAAAATCAATAAAAATGTTGGTAGGTAGTTGCACAATCAAAACAGGAAGTAGATGGTTGACTAGTCAACTATTAGAACGAAAGGATTTTATAAGATAAATGATTTAAAGTTTCATGACTATCTGCAGTTAGCGCGATTATTAGTGAATAAAATGAATGAACAATTGACAGAAAACGAGCTATTCCATTCGCAATGGTTAATCATCAATTATCTTTACAATATTGAATCTGCAACATTAGTGGAAATTGCGAACTTTTTGCATGAACGGGTGCTTTACTTTAAGATCAGGTTGCTGCGGCAGCCTTTTTCTTATTGTGCTAACGGGGCAGGTTAATTGAATAGAAAATAATATTACTTAACCAAAAATGGCATAATATATAAAAGTTCAATTAGAAAGGACAAAAATATGGTTAAGGTAGTTATTTGGTTTTTATTTATTATTCCGTGGATTTCTTTGTTCTTTTTAAACGGTAAAGCGATTCGAAGATATATGCCTGTTGCTCTATTTGCCACCGTGTTGAACACTATATTAGCTCAAATGGCTTGGTCATATAACTGGTGGAAATTTAAAGAGACTCTTTTTACATGGGATAAATTAGCGCCATTATTTACAGTTTATGGAGTTTTCTTGGTGGGTACAATATGGATATTTTATTTTACATTCCGTAGATTTTGGATATATATAATTGTTAATTTAATTATCGACCTCTTCTACGGGATGGGTCTTACTAAAATGTTAAACAAGCTTGAGATAAGAGAAAACGGTAGTTTCTCTCCTCTACAAAATCTTTTAGCAATGACAATATTAGCAGTAATTCTTTATCTTTATCAGATATGGCAGGAAAGAATCTTTGAAAAAGAATATGTTAAGTAACATTCATTTGAAACCTTATATTAAGAAGAATTTTTGTTCAACAAAATGGATGCGATTGTTCAATAAGAGCAATCGTTTTTCTTATTCCGCTACCATGAAAATTAACTTCTGTAACATCGGTAAAAAGGCAATACTTAAATAGACGCAGCTCATTCATTTTAAAAAAAAGAGTGGGGCGCCTGATCAAGAGGTGTTTATGGATTACAAATCAAACAATGGTTTAGGATGCTTCGGAAATTGTCACAGTATAACCTAAGTTTTCTAATCTTCGAACCGAATGGCGTACAATAGAGACTTGTCTTTGTTTATCGAAATAATCTTCGCCTAGGTCGACATACATTTCTTTTCGGGTTAGAAGGTAATATGCGATTCGCAACATCGCATGGGCGACTACAATTGCTGCCTTTTTCTTTCCTTTTCGTCCAGCTGTGCGTCTATACAATGCACCCAGATAGTTTTTTGACCCTCTTACTGATTGAGCTGCTTCTGTTAATGCAGATCTTAAATACTTATTTCCCTTTTTAGATCTACTAGATTTCCTTTTACCTGCGCTCTCATTGTGTCCAGGGACTAAAGCTGCCCATGAACATAAATGTGCGGCTGTCGGGAATTGATTTCCAACATCGGTACCAATTTCAGCTAAGATTTGTTCAGCCATTCTTGTGGCGATCCCAGGAATTGAATCAAGTCTTTCTATATCATCCTGATAAGAGTTTACTCTTTGAGCTATCTCTTGATCTAACATTTCAATTTGCTCAGAAAGAAAATCAATGTGAGTTAAAATCGTTTTTAACATTAAGCGTTGGTGAGGGTTAACGTAGCCCTGAAGTGCCAATTCGAGTTCTTCTTTTTTTCGTTTCATTGTTCGACGAGCGAAGTTCGCTAGTTTCTCAGGATCATCTTCACCTTCGGCAATTGCTCGAAGCATATCCTTTGATGAAACGCCCATAATATCAGAAACAACTGAACCTAGTTTGATATTGGCTCCTTCTAGAACCTTTTGAATTCTATTATGCTGTCTAGCTCGTTCTTCAATAATACTTCGACGATAGCGTACAAGTTCCCGCAGTTCTCGTTGATTCCGATCAGGTATGAAACTTGCTTTCAGGAGGCCATGGCGAAGAAGTTGGGTTATCCATTCGGCATCTTTAACATCCGTTTTACGTCCCGGAAGGGACTTCATATGTTGGGCATTTACCACTAAAAACTCGATTTCCTCGGACTCTAATAAGTTAACAATTGGTTTCCAATAAACACTGGTGCTTTCCATAGCCACGTGAGTACAATTATTCTCCTTAATCCAGTCCAATAGCTTTAATAGAAAAACCGTTTTAGTAGAAAATGTTCGAATTTCCTTTCCTTCTGAAGTCATAATACAAGCAGTGATATTGTCCTTATGAACATCTAATCCACATGCTCTTTCAATGATTACATCCATTGAAATCTTCCTTTCTAGGCTTGAAAATTGGAGGCTGGTGCAACAATCAGAATTAGGATTAATCTACCATGAGTGCTTCCCGTAAGGGAGCGACAGTTTGTGGTGCACCGTGGTCGTTGGAGTCAGACTAACGGATGGGCTCTAAGGCACTATAGTTGATCGACCTTCCTCTCCCAGCCTTAGAAGCAGTATGGACTAATTCAATACATTTTCATTCTTTGTGGTGAAGCGCCGATTTTTGCGGTTCATGGATGGCTAACGGGTGCTTTACTGGAACAACGGTAATGTTTTTTTTATTGAAGTAACGGGGCAGTTTAGTGGAATATGCAAGATGAAAAACCATCTCTTTTTATGTTGCCTTTGATGAATAGTGTGAAGTAATAAAAATAAAAATAAAAAAGCGTCAAAAATGATGCTTTCAAGGAAAGTAAAAAATAAGGTTGTGGTATGAACTGATTATATTTTTATGTAAGCAAGTTAAAAATGAAATGGACATGTGTTGAACATAGCCAATCATAAAAAGAAAAAAACTGCCCATTTTTAGGACAGCTTTTCCATCATTATTCTAGCCTTAACCTTCGATTAGTGACCTTTCCCACCAAAGGTCACTTTTATTATGGTTTAAGGAAATAGGTGTTATTTATAAATCAGAGAAAATTTAATTTATTATTTCACTAATATCTTTTCATTTGTAATACGGACATAACGTACTAAATATGAATTTATAATATAATTCCCTTTATCATTTTGCACATTAAAGAATTTGTGCCGTTCCATCCTGTCAATTATTATTTTTTCAACATCTTCTTTTTTAACATCCAATTCTTCTATTACTTTTTCGGTGATAATCTTATTATCGAGAGTATAGCAAACTGTAAATTCCTTCAAGCTAATTTCCCTTTCTAATCCATTGTTAAAAATTTCACATTTAACACCATTATTTGTGGTTAAAATTAATTATTACTTAGTTTTTTTCTTTCTGTGACTTTATACATGAAATGGACATCCATATTGATAAAACGATGGATAGGACTCCAGTAAATTCATAACTTAACCGATGTATCGGATTTATAAATAATTCATACGTACCAAATAAAAAACCTAAACAAATGAATATAAGATCTATGATTGAAATTTTCATATTCATCTCCTTAAATTTTAACCTTAACAGGACTTACCATATTATACGAAAGTTACCCTAAATTTTTGACCATTAAATTTTTACAAGTACAGTTCAAAAAATATCATCAGTGGTTCTTCAATCAATTTTTAGCATTTTCTATATTCAAGTATGGAAAAATCATTACTCGCCACCCTAGAAAGGGAAGTTATTCGATTAATTGAAAAGAGAAAACTACAAAAGAAGTTGCTAATATTCTTTATATTAGCGAAACTGCTGTATGTATCCACGTAAAAAATGTATAAAAAACTTACGTAAGGGAAAGAACACAGGATTTATGAATTAATAAGATTGGGGAATTTCCGATTAAAATAATGAGGTAATCTTTTTCCACTAGAGGAGGCGATGCTTTAAGACGGCATCGCCATTTCTTTGTTCAATAACTTGTTAGATTTCGAAGGAATAAATCTCCTTATCTTATATGCCGTAAGTGAAAAGTCCCTAATTGCCTTACTTTGGGGGATTTTGATTATAAGGTAGGTTTGGAACCTTTTTTGGAAAAAATTTAATTACATCTGAAGAATATAACTCGATAATTAAATTGTTTCCTAATGTTTTTGCTTGAATTAGTATTGGTTGGTTGTAGTTATTTTTAAAAACAAAATCTGGTCCATTCCAACTAACAGTCGCATCCCTCCCTGGTGGTATATAATTTACGGGCCTGCTGTGTGAAAAACGCTTAATAACCTTTAATCCAGCATTATCCACTGCATTAAAAAGGGTAGATGATACTTGACAGATTCCACCACCAATATCTTCTGATAATTCTCCTTTACTGATTACTGAGGCAGGCAAATATCCTTTTTCAGATGTTCTTTTTCCAACAGCCTTATTGAAGGAAAAACTTTCACCTGGGAAAAGTACAAAATTATTAATCGCCTTTGTTGCAAGGTATATATTATTGGTTCGCCTCTGATTATATGAATTGAAAGATGTCACATATTCTCCAATCTTTTCATTTCGAATTTCTCCAAGTAATTCACTGTCCACCTTTGGATAAATTGGTTGTAAAGGTACCTCTAACCTAGATATTTCTTTGTTAAAATAATAAGAATAAACTTGTTCTGTAAATGTTTGACGATTTAAACGGTAACCAACTTGCTCTTGTATAATATTTCCTTTTTGATCTATAATTGCATTTTTAGGCATTTTAGAGACCTTTTTGTTGATTTCATCCATTAACACGTTAAGCTTTTCTGTATTTATAATTGGTAATTCATGGTGGTACATGGAAAAATTAAAACGGTTCTTCGTTGAGAGAGTGTGTCCATTAGTAGTAATTAATAAACTGTCTGACATATTTACTTGTTGAGAAAAAAATAATAACCCAAGTAAAAAAGGGAAATTCATATGCTGGATTCTCCTTCCTTTAATAACTGTTCAATACACCTCTTTACGACTTTATTATTCAATTGTATTGTTACCTCCCCTTAAAATGATATGTACTTATTGAACGGTAGGTTGAATAATAAGAATTCAGCACACAAAAAAAGCGTAAAAAAATTTACGCTATCTTCGAGATGAGGGGCTTATTTTTCATTTTCAAAAAAAGATTGTGAAGGATTGTACTTAAACTACCATGAAAATAAACTTCCTCAAGATTAGAAAAATGACAATTCTTAAGAAGACCCTGCTCAATCGTTAAAAAAA
>NZ_JBHTHD010000015.1:0-24898 GCF_042675345.1 Neobacillus sp. GCM10027624 | reverse complement strand
GAACACGGAAGTTAAGCTTCTCAGCGCCGATGGTAGTTGGGGGCTGTCCCCCTGTGAGAGTAGGACGTTGCCAGGCTAAGCCCCTATAGGGGCTATTATTTTGCCGAATTTTATAGTTGGCCCCTTGGTCAAGCGGTTAAGACACCGCCCTTTCACGGCGGTAACACGGGTTCGAATCCCGTAGGGGTCACCAATATTATTTTTACGACAGTAAAAATAATTACCATTATATTGGAGGATTAGCTCAGCTGGGAGAGCATCTGCCTTACAAGCAGAGGGTCGGCGGTTCGATCCCGTCATCCTCCACCATGATTTTTTCTCGAAAGTGAAAATAATCTTCAATAAACGTGCCGTTTTAACTCAATTGGTAGAGCAAGTTCGAGCCCTTCATGGCTCACTTTTTAATTATATATGCGGGTGTGGCGGAATTGGCAGACGCACCAGACTTAGGATCTGGCGCCGCAAGGCGTGGGGGTTCGACTCCCTTCACCCGCACCAAAGTTTTTTGTGATAGCAAAATAACTTTCAATTATGCGGAAGTAGTTCAGTGGTAGAACACCACCTTGCCAAGGTGGGGGTCGCGGGTTCGAATCCCGTCTTCCGCTCCAATTTGCCGGGGTGGCGGAACTGGCAGACGCACAGGACTTAAAATCCTGCGGTAGGTGACTACCGTACCGGTTCGATTCCGGTCCTCGGCACCAGTGTTTTGTGCATGCAAAATAACTTTCATAATGCGCCCGTAGCTCAATTGGATAGAGCGTCTGACTACGGATCAGAAGGTTATGGGTTCGACTCCTTTCGGGCGCGCCATATTGTTTCGGGAAGTAGCTCAGCTTGGTAGAGCACTTGGTTTGGGACCAAGGGGTCGCAGGTTCGAATCCTGTCTTCCCGACCAGTCAAAATATATTCATAACCATGGGGCCTTAGCTCAGCTGGGAGAGCGCCTGCTTTGCACGCAGGAGGTCAGCGGTTCGATCCCGCTAGGCTCCATTCCTTTTATTATCGCGGGGTGGAGCAGTCTGGTAGCTCGTCGGGCTCATAACCCGAAGGTCGCAGGTTCAAATCCTGCCTCCGCAATATATGGTCCGGTAGTTCAGTTGGTTAGAATGCCTGCCTGTCACGCAGGAGGTCGCGGGTTCGAGTCCCGTCCGGACCGTACTTTTACCCCAGTAGGATATAACTACTGTTGATATAGATTTTTTGTGTGGCTCGGGAGCCTGAGGAAACGCCTCTACTAAAATTAAAAAGATAACTTTAAAAAAGCCGTAACCTTGATTGGTTACGGCTTTTTAGGTTACTGCACACTATTTATAATAGAATTAGGAGAGAAAACTGAATTGATAAAGTATTTGTGAAGCTATTTTTTTCGTCATAATGAAGGTTAAAATTGCAATTGGAAGGAGGAGTACTATGATTAGAAGGCTAAATAAAAATGATCATAACGTTTGTCTTAATTTCCTAAAGGCTAGGCCTGCGGAAAACTTATTTATTATTGGTGACATTGAAGCATATGGGTACGAACAAGAGTTTCAAAAGCTTTGGGGAGAGTTTAATGATAGCGGTGAATTGATTGCTGTCTTGTTAAAGTATGAGGAAAACTATATACCATTTTCGACAGCAGCTTTTAATGCCAGAGGATTTGCCGAGATCATGTCTAAAGATCCTGCTTTTAAGATGATGTCTGGACTTAAGGAAATCACAGAACAAATGGAGCCTTACTTGCCTCAACCATATAAAAGGAAAAGACAAACCTATTATGCTAAGTGCACCAAATTGAATGTTGAAACTACGAATATTGATTTTGCAAATGTTCAACAAGCAACTCCCACGGATGCAGCGGATCTTGTTTTATTATTAACCTCTATTCCAGAGTTTTGCAATTCAACTATCACGGTGGATAGAAAAATTCGTGAATTGAAAGACGGCAGTTCCCGGTCATTTTTTCTAGAAGACGATGGAAAAATGGTCTCCACTGCATCAACAGCTGCAGAAAATTCATTGTCCGCAATGGTTGTAGGGGTCGCAACGTTAGAAGACTATAAGAAAAAAGGATATGCAACCAAGTGTATGCTTAAGCTATGCAGCCAACTTTTAAGCGAAGGAAAAGAACTTTGTTTGTTCTACGATAACCCAGAAGCGGGAGCGATTTATAAGCGGATTGGCTTTGAGGATATTGGGTTTTGGATGATGTATACCTATTGAGTAAAACGGAGGTGTTCTATCGGAAAGCCCGGAAGGAAAAAGAAAACTTTCTCAACACTATGAAAATTATCTTCAATTATTAAAGTTTGAGGTTGAAAGAATCTATATCAATTCAAGCTTCGGAAAAACTCATATGCTAGTAAGATTAACGCGGGGATTAATGAGTTTCTAAGTACGCACTACTAATAAAGGAGTGAAGCGAAATTGAAGAAAATTAATTATTCAATTGTGGATGTTTTTTCACAAGGGAAATATACAGGAAATCAACTTGCTGTTTTTAAGAATGCTGGAAATTTATCGGGTGAGGAGATGCAGCAAATCGCCAAGGAAGTGAATTATTCTGAAACGGCTTTTATTTTATCTAATGTGAAAAATAACGGGGGATATGATGTTCGGATTTTTACACCGAATGAAGAAGTTCCTTTCGCAGGCCATCCGACATTGGGTACGGCGTATATTATTAAAAATGATATTCTAGCAGAACCTACGGACAAACTTATGTTGAATTTTAAAGCTGGTCAGATCCCCGTTTCCTTCGACCTTCAGGAAGAAGTGATTTGGATGAAGCAAAATGAACCAACTTTCGGTCAAGTTTTAGAAGCTGATAAAGTTGCTGAAGTTTTAAATATTGATAAAGAATACATAAATGCAAAATATCCTATCCAGGAGGTTTCCACTGGTCTCCCAGTGATCATAGTACCTTTAACCTCTTTAGATGCTGTTAAAAAAGTAAAGATCAACAAAGAAAAATACTTTGAGCTAATTGAACATACGGATGCAAAAGCGGTCCTGGTTTTTTCACCTGAAGCCTATCATTCTGAAAATGATGTGAATGTTCGTGATTTTGGAGAATATTATGGGATTCCTGAGGATGCGGCTACAGGAAGCTCGAACGGTTGTTTAGCCGGTTACCTGGTTAAGTACAGGTTTTTTGAAAAAAATGAAATTGATCTGCGCGTCGAACAAGGATATGAAATGAATCGGCCTTCTTTATTGTTTTTAAAGGCAAGTGATGCTGAAGGGAAAATTAGTGTTTCTGTAGGTGGTAGGGTAGAAAAAATCGCTCAGGGTGAATGGTTGGTGTAGTCGTTTTTTTGATAATCAACCGTACAAAGAGTGGAAAATCATTTTTCCACTCTGCATCATCATCTTTTGATCGGTCTTTCCAGTGTTAAGATTTCATCTTCAAGAGAAGAAAACTGCTGTTCAACCACATGTCTAACATCTAAGACTGCGGCGTTATAAAAGTGAGGAGCGAGCTTCTCCTTAACGAAATCTAATACTCTTTCTGCAGCAAATTCAGTGATATCTTCATCTCTTTCTTGAGAAAAGAAATATTGAATCTCGGAAATCATTAATTCTTGTTGCTCTTTTTTTAATTTCATAAACATTTGAGAACACTCCTTTAAAAGTCTTAACGTAACTATACAATTGATAGATGGTCATTTACAGGCTGTTTTTTTAAAAAATTATATGTACACGGATATTCAATCGGAATGGACTGCTGAATTAGGCGTGGAACGCTAATTTAATCTAAAAGTATGAACCCTGTAATAGAAAAATAAGGAAATAGAATGTGGTGAGGAAAAAGAGTATGACCTAAAATAGAATCAAGTTAGTAAATATACTAGAGGAGGATCTGCCAATGCCTATACGAAATTATACCGTTTTAAAAGGAAGAGTTGTGAACACTGCCATCGGTCGCTCCGGAAAGCCTCATTTTGAAATTCATCTTAAAGATGACCAAGAGACGAATTATCGAATCGCGGTTAACATTCAATCAGGAACGCGCCCCTCGGAAGTTCTTTACTATGTCAGCGAGAATTTCAACTCCGAACAAATCACAAAATTGCCATCACTCCCTTCTGGATTTATTCCCATCACGAACGACAATCAGGAAATTGCCCTCGACTATATTCGCGGGGGATTATTCGATCCCAAGGATATGGTTGCCCTTCCGCCTTTTAAACCCGGTCTCAATAATGATTTAAAAGAAAAAGTAGAGTACTACATCAAGGAAGCCATGGAAAAAAGTGCAACTCTTTATGCTTATGGTGAGAGATGGGGACCGGAGGAGGATGAGCCGGATCAATATTTTCACTTTTTACCTGGTAACGGGATCCATGATATTCATATGAATCAGGGGAATGTGGGTCGTTGGAAAAATGATGATGGAATCTGGCAAGACGGTGGGATCCTTATTCATTTTACTGAAGAGAATCGATGGGCAGGGATTTTTTTAGCCTTCCAATCCCAATCCTGGTGTACGGATGATAATGGACATGCAGTTAAATCTGTAAAGGAATGCAATCATTTAAACGCTGGTAACCTCAGCAACAATCGACAATCTTCGTACTGATCTAGTTGGAGATCCACCTATTATAAGGAAAATCACCTTGCACTTATGGTGCAAGGTGATTTGATGTGGACGGAATTTATTTATAAAATACTTTGTCAATATTGTATTTGGCGTGCTGCTTGTTGATGATGTAGGTTTCGTAAATTTCTCTTTCTGTCGGATCTTCGACGATGCAAACGGCAATTTTATACACTTCATCGCGGTGCAATTTTATCGGGGAAACGGTATCCTCAAAATGTTTCTTTACTCTTGGACGCAGCTTCCGTGCTTTGCCGACATATAGCAGTTCATCTTCTGCGTTAAAAAGCAAGATGATCCCGCCTTTATCACGAGGAATTCGATGATAGTCGGTAAAACCATATTCACTGCTAATCACGGCTTCTACTTTTTCACCTAACTGTTTTTGTTTCGTTAGTACAACATCAGGATTTGGTATTTCAATTTTTATCATAAACTTCACTTCCTATTCTGAGGTAAAACGTAATTTTAGCTCTCTTCAAAATACATTAGGTAGCAGTTATTTTCAAGTTTTTGGGGTTGTTGCCGAGTTTAACTGCTTCTTTTGTCGATTATCAACACACTATTAGTAGATATCAACACAATTTAAGGATGTATCAACAAATTTTAGACGGATATCAACACTTTTTTGATTATATCAACAATTCCGCTGTAAAACCTCATCATTATTTCAATTTTAAAATCGGTATTTGGAAATAAAAAATGAGAAAGATCGTACATATAAAACAGATCCCCCATGCAAATAAGGGATTTCTTTGATGAATTTTGAGACTAATAAATATAAAGAACCAAACTATGAATGACCACCAAAAGTTCCATCCATTGTGATAAGACATTAGTTTCATCAATAAAAAAATGGTCTCAATGACCGTAAATGAAATACTCCAAACAAAAATATAAGAGAATTGTTTAAATAATTGAGTATTGTTTGGATAATGTGAAAGAAAAATTAGTATGATGAGGGGGATATTGGTATAAGCAATAAAAAAATCAGCTATCGTATGATTGGGAACTAAAAAAGATTTATGGAAGAGCCAGAGTGAATGTTTATTGGTAATGATGGCAATAAAAAAATCTACACTAATGGCAAATAGTATGGTTGGGTAATATCCCCTCCAATTTTTCCAATCGGCAAATATGATTGCTGCAACAAGAAGTATGATTGAAAATAGTAAAGGGAAGTATTTAAATAGTTCATGAACCATAGCGTCCTCCTATAAGTCCCAGTCAATATACCATTTTATTATGCCCATAATAAGGAAAATAATTTCAGATTTTAATGAGGAGGAACCCTTTCTACGCATTTTGACAATGTTTTTACCAAAGTGAGGCGGGAAATCCTTATTTACCAATCTATTTCCGGATTCTAATTAAACGTTTGATTAGTAGGCTGGTTTGTAAGAACTGGTCAAAATATGCGGGAATATGCTAGTTTTTGATAGTTTGGGAGATTAACAGGGAGAAACGGAACGATTATATCGACAAAAAATTTCCCCGGAAACTAGAACATGTTCGTTTTCCAAAAGGCTTTGAGGTGGTTTTAATCAAACGTTTGATTAAATAGGAAACCGTCAAAGTTTGTCGTTTTGTGCGTCCATATTTAGTAAAATAGAATAATCTAAACAGATTGGAGGGCAACTAGAAATGCGCGGTTCTTGGAGAGCTTTACTTTGGATTGGATTGTCAGAATTATTTGCATTAAGCCTGTGGTTTAGCGCTTCCGTGATTGCACCTGAACTCATGGACATTTGGAACCTTAAGGAGAGTTCAGAAGCATGGTTATCTGCAGCTGTACCCATCGGTTTTGTAATAGGAGCCTTATTTAGTTCGTATTTTGGTATCGCGGATCGTTTTAATCCTCGAGCCATTTTTGCGATTTCGGCCCTTCTCGGCTCCCTATTGAATGGGTTGTTAATTCTAGCTGATCATGCTTTAATTGGTATTTTCCTTAGGATCCTAACGGGAGCCACTCTAGCCGGTGTTTACCCAATTGCTGTAAAAATATTATCACAGTGGTTCCCCCAAAAACGCGGGCTCGCCATTGGGATCTTAATTGCCGCTTTAACCCTGGGGTCATCGTTACCCCATTTTGTCGTGATGTTTTTTTCTTCGTTAAACTGGCGTATAGTAATTATTTGTAGTTCGATATTGTCCTTATTAGCAGCCATCATGGTCCAGTGGATTTTAGAGGATGCACCAGCAGAACCGAAGAAAGTGCCTTTCTCTTTTAAATTAATCAAAAAGGTAGTAACGAATAAACCAGTCATGCTCGCAAACTATGGTTATTTTGGACACATGTGGGAATTGTATGCGATGTGGACATGGCTTCCCATTTTTTTGGCTGCCAGTTTTAAAAGTTATTCCCCAGAAGTTTCGGACTGGGTTATTTCATTGTCCTCCTTTCTTTCAATCGGTATTGCAGGTGGAATGGGTTCTGTTTTAGGTGGACTGATATCTGATAAGATCGGAAGGTCAAATCTAACGATTGTATCCATGTCAATCAGTGCAATCTGCTCCATTCTAATTGGATTTACATATGGTGGGTTTATTTGGCTAACCTTTATTCTATCGATTATTTGGGGGATGTCCGTGATTGCAGATTCCGCACAATTTTCAGCGGCCGTTTCGGAAGTGGCCGAAGTAGAGTATGTAGGGACGGCCCTTACGTTTCAAATGTGTATTGGATTTTTAATTACTATTTTTTCTATCAATCTCATTCCGATTATTCAGAGGTTTGTAGGTTGGGAATGGGTCTTTTCCCTATTAGCGATCGGACCGATACTAGGAATTGTAGCGATGCTAAAATTTAAACGTCATGAATTTAGGATGGAAAAACAATAATGGGGGAGAAATGGGATTGGAGTTGGTTCAAATGTCACATCAACTTAATCTGTTTGCAAAAAATGAACCCTCTTTTTGTTCTATAATAACTATGATTATAGATTTTTTTATGTCCTTCTAGGAATATTTAATAGATGGGGGAATGATTTCATGAATTCTTGCAGTAATTGTGGTAGAAAAGTTAACAAATCTAGTGGATTCTGTCCGAACTGCGGTTCGAGAATCACAACAGATCATAAGAATATATCGCCAACCCCTAATTCGCGTGTGGAAAAAAAGAAATCTCGTTCGAAAAATAAGAAAATAGTGGCCGTTGGATCCATTGTTGGGATGCTGGCTGTTGTAAGTGTCACTCCGTTCGTAGTTAAAGGCTTGCAAAAGCCAGTAACAAAAACTAGTGTTACAGCAGCCAAAAAGATTGATCCATCAACAGAGAAAGCAACAGAAAATAAAAATGAATCTAGTAACCTTTCGCCAGAAAGTTCAAAACCTTCTTCTTCCGATTATATTGTGCCTACTAGTAATAAGAGGTTGCTGAGCTTAGACGACATAGATATTTTACCAAAATGGCAGCTTCGTTTAGCCAGAAATGAAATCTACGCCCGTCATGGCTACGTGTTTAAATCGAAGGATTTGCAAACGTATTTTTCAGGGAAATCGTGGTATCATCCAAACCCTTCCTTTGATGGCTCATTAAATGATGTAGAAAGACAAAATGTAACCACCATCAAGGCAAGAGAGGATAGTCTATAGTGATCCGCTTTTTTGAGAAATATGGCTCCATTCTTCTCATCCTTGTGATGGTTCTGACCACATTTGTTTGTTTTCAAGCGGTTGAAAAAAAAGAACCCCCAGCAAGGGTTGAAAAAAAGGAAAAGACGGCACCTCCGATCACGGCGAAGCCAAAAAGGAAACCGCTTGTCATCTGCATTGACCCTGGTCACCAGCAAAAGGCTGATTTATCAACTGAAAAAATCGGACCGGGGGCAAACCTGGAAAAAACGAAAGTAACGGGAGGAACTAGGGGGATCACAACTGGTACACCTGAATATAAGCTGACATTAAAGGCTTCTAGAATTTTAGGTGCAATCTTAGAAGAAAAAGGCTTCAAAGTCGTGTATACACGAACCTCGAACGATGTGAATGTAAGTAATAAAGTAAGGGCTGAAATAGCCAATGTGAATAAGGCGGCCTTGTTTATTCGTCTTCATGCGGACGGGTCAACCGATCGGAGTGTCAGAGGCTTTTCGATTCTAACCCCTTCAAGCAAGAATCCTTATACGAAAACCATCTACAAGGATAGTTTAAAGGCTTCCCAATTGATTGTGGATGATGTAAAGGAAAATCGGGATGTCAAAGTAAATGGTATCTCCTTTCGTGATGATTTGTCTGGCACCAATTGGTCTCAAGTCCCAGCGGTTTTAATTGAAATGGGATTCATGACAAACCCAATCGAGGATAAAAACCTTTCGAATGAAACCTATCTCACCTTTTTAATGAAAGATGTTGCTCGTGGGATTGTCGATTTCAGGGAGTCAGTCCGTCATTCATGATCGTACCTGGCACCACATGAATTATTAGAGAACGGTAAAGGTTGCAGGGAGAAGTGTTATGAGCACTTCTCTAATGTTTAACCCTTCACAACCCCATTATTTTTCTACATAAATACCCCAGTTTCCGTTAAAGTAAGTTCTTGCCGGTAATCATTTGCAATTTGGCGAAAAAACATTTGCTGATGTATCCAATCCTGTTACAAATACCCCTAGCCATCCAAGGAAAGAACAATATTCTTCACTAAGTTTTTTACAGAAATTTCCCATCAAATTCAGAAGTAGATGCAAATCTTATGAAAATAGGTATAATTATAGTGCGTGTCAAAGTTGATGAATGATAAAGGGGCACTGGAATGAATTACAAAAAAATCAAACCTAAAAAAATATATGAAGAGGTTGCCGAGGCCATTTATGAATTGATTCGGTCTGGACAGCTTAAACCCGGGGATAAGCTTGACTCTGTACAGCAGCTTGCGGAAAATTTTCAGGTAGGACGTTCGGCTATTCGTGAGGCATTAACCTCATTACGAGCAATGGGACTTGTCGAGTTGAAGCAGGGTGAAGGAACGTACATAAAGGAATTTGAAAAAGATCAAATTGCTTTTCCATTATCAACTGCTATCTTAATGAACAAGGAAGATATTGCAGAATTAGTAGAGGTACGGAAAATTATTGAAAGCGGGACTGCAGTTGCTGCAGCAAAGCGAAGAACCGATCAGCATTTAATGATGATGGAGGCTGCCCTCGAAGCAATGCTTGAAGCAAAAGGTGATGAGGAACTTGGTGAAACGGCAGATTTACAGTTTCACATGGCGCTTGCCGAAGCTGCTCAAAACCGATTATTGCTGAATTTAATGAACCATGTTTCTGAGCTGATGGTAGAAACGATGAGGGAAACGCGCAGGGTTTGGCTGTTTTCAAACGAAACAACACTTGAGCAGTTATATAAGGAGCACTTGGCCATTTATGAAGCCATCAAAGCACAGGACGAAGAGGCAGCAAGGACCAGCATGCTGAAGCACCTTGAAAATGTAGATGCTATTCTAGGGAAGTATTTCCAACATACAACAAAATTTAATGGGGAGTAAAATAGGGTTTCTAGATAGCTGGAACCCTATTTTTTGCATTTTCCAACCAGGTCAAAAAGAATTTTCTTCTTGAAAGCCCTTTTCTAACTTACTACTTTTGGTGTAAGATTTACAATATAATTATCAAGTCATCAGATGACCAGTTAACTTATTTTAAACAGACACGGAGAAAGAATTTATATTTTGAGAGGAAGAGAAAAATGAAGGTTACTCTTTTTGCAACTTGTATCGTTGATATGTTCCAAGGCAATGTTGGCAAGGCAACAGTTGAACTGCTTGAAAGGCTTGGATGTGAAGTAGAATTCCCGGAATCGCAAGTCTGCTGTGGCCAGCCTGCTTACAACAGCGGTTATGTGAAGGAATCAAAAGAAGCGATGAAACGGATGATTGAAGCGTTTCGTGACGCTGAATATGTAGTTTCCCCATCTGGTTCATGTGCGTTTATGTTCCATGAGTATCCTCATATTTTTGCAGGCGACTCTGTATGGGAGCCGAAGGCAAAGGCATTAGCAGCCAAAACCTATGAATTGACCCAATTTATTGTCGAGATTTTAAAAATAGAAGATGTCGGTGCTAGATTTGAAGGCAATGTAACGTATCATACTTCCTGCCATATGACCAGATTACTAGGTGTTAAAGAACCACCTATGATTTTATTACAAAATGTGAAAGGCATAACGTTCACCGAATTACCTGGTAAAGAGCAATGCTGCGGATTTGGAGGCACCTTTTCAGTTAAAATGGCACAAATTTCGGAGCAGATGGTCGATGAGAAGGTCCGGCACGTCGAAGAAACCGGGGCACAGTACCTGGTGGGGGCGGACGCAGCCTGTTTGATGAATATCGGCGGCAGGATGGAACGGCTAGGGAAACCGGTAAAAGTGCTGCATATTGCGGAAGTATTAAACAGCCGTTAATTTTGAAAAAAATGGAGGGGGATTTCCTATGGCAATGAAAATTGGCACGGATCAGTTTAAGGAACGTGTGGATCATGGAATACACGATGAATTCATGCGGGGTGCAGTTGCTGGTGCACAGGACGGAATGGGTTTGAAGCGCAGGGCGGTGACAACGGATGAAATGAGCAACTGGGAAGACTGGCGCAATCACGGTGAAGAAATTCGGCAGCATGTTCTGGAGTATTTGGATTATTACCTGGAGCAGTTGAGTGAAAATGTTGCGGGACGCGGCGGGCACGTCTTTTTCGCACAAACAAAGGAAGAAGCAAATGAATATATTCGAAGTGTTGTCCAGAAGAAAAAGGCAAAAAAAATTGTCAAATCCAAATCGATGGTAACAGAAGAAATCAGCTTAAATGGAATGCTGCAGGAGGAAGGCTGTGAGGTCGTTGAAACGGACCTTGGTGAATATATTCTCCAGCTTGACGATCATGATCCGCCGTCCCATATCGTTGTACCTGCCTTGCATAAAAACAAAGAACAAATTCGCGAAGTTTTTGAAAAGAAATTAGGGTATCGGAACACCTCAAAGCCTGAAGAACTTGCCTATCAAGCGCGTGTCACCCTCCGTGATAAATTTTTGGAGGCGGATATCGGGATAACAGGCTGTAACTTTGCGGTGGCTGAGACAGGTTCCTTCAGCCTCGTTACAAACGAAGGAAATGCTGATTTAGTCACTGCGCTGCCGAAAACGCAAATTACCGTCATGGGGATGGAGCGGATTGTGCCAACCTTTGAGGAAATGGAAGTACTCGTCAGCCTGTTAACAAGAAATGCTGTAGGGCAAAAGCTGACCAGTTATATTACTGTATTGACCGGACCTCGGGAGGAATTGGATGTTGACGGTCCAGAGGAATTCCATTTGGTCATTGTCGATAATGGTAGATCGAAAATTCTTGGTGGTGAATTTCAGTCGGTATTACAATGTATCCGCTGCGCTGCCTGCATTAATGTTTGTCCGGTGTATCGTCATATTGGCGGTCACTCTTATGGTTCCATTTATCCAGGACCAATCGGTGCTGTCCTCACGCCACTCTTGGGCGGTTATGATGAATACAAGGAGCTTCCGTATGCATCTACCCTTTGCGGTGCCTGTACAGAAGTATGTCCGGTGAAAATTCCGCTGCACAACCTGCTGCATAAACACCGTGAAGTGATTGTTGAAAAAGAAGGCAAAGCACCTGTTTCCGAAAAATTATTAATGAAGGCCTTTGGTTTTGGAGCTGCTTCTCCAACTCTTTATAAAATTGGTTCAAAAATTGCGCCTGCTGCGATGTCTCCATTTACCTTGGGGGATAAAATCTCCAAAGGACCGGGACCGCTTAAAGCTTGGACGGATATTCGAGAATTCCCGGCCCCGAATAAAGAGAGATTCAGGGATTGGTTTAAAAATCGCGATAAAGGAGACAAAAAATGATGAATGGCACCATCCATAATCGAGATAAATTTTTAAATCAAGTTGCAAGTCAGCTCAACCGGCCGCGAATTTCCGCTCCGGTTGAAAAGCCGAACTGGAAATACCAGCCTCAATATGAGGTGTTGAAGGATGCAACGCAGGATGAGCTGCTGGAGATTCTAAAGGAGCATTGTAAGAAAATCCATACGAAGATTTTTACAACCGATTTAAAAGGGCTGCCGGAGGTTGTAAATGATGTAGTCGCTGAATATGGGGGCGGCCCGGTTGTGACGTGGAAAGACGAACGGTTCTCGAAGTGGGGGCTTAATTCCCTAATGAAGGAGAAGTGGCCTTCTGAGAAGATTGATGTGTTTGAATGGGATTATAAATTAGGCGAAGAGAATGTTCATAAAGCAGAAAACGCCAATGTCGGCATTACCATTAGTGAAATAACCCTTGCTGAATCTGGAACAGTGGTCTTGTTTAGTGACAAGGACAAGGGCAGAACAGTCAGCTTTTTACCGGCGACATCGATTATGTTGATTCCAAAAAGTACTCTTGTTCCAAGGGCGACGCAAGCGGCTGTGAAAATGCGGGAGATTTATCAGGAGACCGGACATGTGGCGTCCTGCATCAATTTTATTAGCGGCCCTAGTAACTCGGCCGATATTGAGTTGAATCTGGTTGTCGGCGTTCATGGTCCGATAAAGGCTACTTATATTGTGATTAATGATTTATAATTTTTGATGAGGGGCCGCTCCTTAGATGGACACGGCCCCTTTTTCTTTTATTATAGCGACTCCTTCAGGTTGCGTAGTGGGAGACTGAGCAATGGAAAAAAGAATGCTCCCCCTCGCCAATAAGACCTATTCGTTTATTAAGCTTGTACGAAGTTCCTCAGGTGGCAGGCTAATTGAATTTTTAGGTTATCTTCTGGATTATTAAAATCAACATTTAACAGTTCTTCAATTCTTTTTAACCGCTTGTAAAGCGTATTAATATGAATATGAAGCTTTTTAGCTGTTTCGATAGCTGACTTGTTCAGTTGAATATAGGTAAGGAGTGTTTGTTCTAGTTCATGATAGTTCTTTTCTGACAAAAGCTGAGCGAATGTTTCCTCTAAAAAACGTTCAATTTCCTGTGGCTGCTGATGGATAAATAGGCGGTTTACCCCAATGTTTTCATAATGAATCATCTTCTGTTCGCTCCGATTGGCTAAATACGCGAGTGCTTTTTCTGCTTCATCATAGCTCCTTGAAATATATTCAATTCCTTTATAGGTTGAACCAATCCCAACCGATACTTCTAATCCATCCTTATTTCCCCAAATTCTGATTAGGTTTGCGAGTCTTTCTGTTATATTTGCTTGTGGTGCTGGATGATCGGTAGAGATGAGAAGATTGACTTTATTGTGAAAACCATAGATTAACAAATGATGCTCTGGAAAGCCTTTTTTAATAAATGAAACTAAGCGGTGAATATTTGCTTCCAAAAGTTGCAAGTCAGGATATGTTTTTATTTCAAATAAGGCAACACAAAGATAGGAGGATGGAATGAGTCCAAGATCTTTTGCATGTTCATAGAGCGAATCGGGATTTGTATTTTTTATGATTGCAGTAAAATATTCATGGGTTTTTTTGTAGTAAATGTCTGTCAACGTATGTTTTTTTACTAATTCTAATGAAAGGATCGCACTTCCTTGTTCAATCGTTACGATATCCATTTTGCTCAGCGGATTAGTAGCTGATACAATTAGGGACCCTAAAAAGGCCGTACCATTATGAATCGGATAGAGATAATAAGAGCCATTTTCAGTGCTCTGAACTTCGGTATAGCGAGGGCCTTGATTTGGAAGAATGATTTTTTTTATTTCATCCTCATTAAAGATGTAGCGCTGGCTTCGATGACTGCAAAAAAATTCATCTTCCGTGCAGTCATAAAAAGCAATGGGGGATTCCATCATGTTGCCTAATTCCGAAATAATGGTGTTAACCCCTTTATTTTTTAATGAAATTTGTGTTAATGTTTCATGAACTTGAGTACGTTTATTTAACAACGCATTTTTTTCTGTCAACTGCTCGCTTAGTTCTGTCAGCACAGCAATATTATTCTTTATTTCGGTAAAAAGCGCTGCATTTTGAATGGCAATGGCTGCCTGGTCAGCAAACCCTTGTAATAAATCGATATCCCGGTTTGTTAAGCCTCCTTCAGTGAAAAATTGGTGCACCATCATGACGCCAATTCGCTTTTCTCCAACGGAAACCGCTACACAAATTCCTCCTCTAAGAAAATGGTCATTGGAAGAAGACATAATATGATGGTAATTTTCTTCTGAAATCTTTTGTTTGCTCATCGAAGCTAAGATTTCCTTTCGAGAATGGTAAATTCTCGTCTTTCCATCAAGAAAAGTCATTCCCGTAATCGATTCACCATTTTTGGGCTGGAAAAGGTTAATATGTTCATTAAAACCAACAGCGGCCCTTATAACCAATCGTTCCCGCTCCTCGTCAAATAGCTGTAAATACCCTGCATCTGCTGCAGGGATCACCTTGATGGCATTTCGAACGATATTTGTTAACACTTCTTCCGTATTAATGGATGAATTGATTGACCTCGTTGTTTCCATCACCATTCTCCATTCGTGATCCCGCTTTTGAATCAACTCTTGACTGTATAAAGGATAAAAATAATAGTGAAGCTGTTTGAGTGTTTCGTCAGGCAGTAGCAAATTTTCTTTAAAAATGCAAAGACAGATATGAAACTCTTCCGGATATAAAAAATGGAGGATGGTCTTCCCGTTTTGCCTGTTTATCGTACAGTTTTTAAGTGGTTTGGATAGGGAAAAAAATGGCGGTGAAAGAGGAATCTCGATGCCGTTACTATAAATATGTTTTTGATCATGCTGTTGACCTGCCCAAATTTGAAAAGGGGTTTCTTTTATTACATGATCTAAAAAGAATAGAGCTGGCTTTATCACTTCCATAGGAACCTCCTGGTGTAAATACCTACATAAAATTGGGGATAATCGGTAAATACCTACATTGAAAACGCTTTAAAATCATTTTATACTTTTTATAAGATTTTGAAAAGTATGAAGATTATTTGCTATGCAGTCTACTAAAAGGAGGTTTACTTATGCAAGAACAGCTTTTTGATAAACTGGAAAAACTTTATTCAGAAATGGTTGATATTCGAAGGGATCTTCATATGAATCCCGAGCTTTCGTTTCAAGAGGTGAATACACCGAAGAAAGTAGCCACTTTTTTAACCAACTTAGGTTTGGAAGTGAAAACAGGAGTGGGAGGAAGAGGGGTTACGGGATTGCTCCGGGGTGGTAAACCAGGGAAAACCGTCGCATTGCGGGCTGATTTTGATGCCTTGCCGATTCAAGACGAAAAAGATGTTGAATACAAATCCAAGGTCCCTGGAGTGATGCATGCATGTGGTCATGATCTCCATACTGCTGCATTGCTTGGTGTTGCCAAGGTGTTAAGTGAAGTGAGAGACGAATTGGAAGGGAATGTTGTGTTCATTCATCAGTTTGCTGAGGAAGTGATCCCTGGCGGAGCAAAATCAATGGTTGAGGACGGTTGTTTAGAGGGAGTAGATGTGATTTTTGGAGCACACGTTTCTTCCATGCACCCTTATGGAATCATTGGCGTTAAAGAAGGCTACATCTGTGCTTGTGGAGATACATTTGAAATTGAGATTCAAGGCAGAGGCGGTCATGGCGCGACACCTCATTTAACTGTTGACCCTGTTGTGACTGGAAGCCAGCTTGTCATGAATTTGCAGCAAATTGTTAGTAGGCGAGTGGATCCTGTTAAAACAGCAGTGGTTACAGTCGGTGCATTTAATAGTGGAAGCGGCTTTAATGTAATCCCTGATAAAGCGACCATCATCGGAACCGTTCGGACGTTTGATGAAGAGGTAAGGGATATGATCGAGGAACAAATGGAACAAGTGGTCGAGTCCACTTGCAAAGGATCTGGTGCAGTTGCCAACTTCAAATACACGCGAGGCTACCCTGCCGTCTGGAACCACCCAGAGGAAACGAAGAGAATGGAAAAATTAGCGACCTCCTTGTTTGGGGAAAGCAATGTCCACCATATGGAAGCAATGATGGGAATGGAAGACTTTGCTTATTATGTGAAAAAGGTGCCGGGAACTTTCGTATGGGTCGGCGGGGCTAACCCTGAAATCAATGCTACCTACCCGCATCATCATCCAAAGTTTGATGTGGATGAGCGGGCCATGCTGGATATTGGAAAACTATTCATCAGTGCAGTTATGGATTATCTCTCAGAACATTCTTCAGCACAATCTAGTTTAGTTATGCAGGAATCCTAGAATGATTTGAAAAGCGTCCCCCTAGGGTTTACCAACCACAGGGGGCCTGGCGTTCAACTTTTTTACGAGGGGGAATACTAATGAAACCTGTTATTGCGCTACTTTCCTTACTTCCGTTTCTTGGAATGTTAGGATTTCTGCCATTTGTAAACAAGGTAGAACCATATATCTTCGGATTACCATTTGTGTTTTTTTGGGTGATTGTCTGGGTTATTTTGACAGCAGTCCTATTAGCAATCGTCTATAAACTTGACCCAGCGAACAAGGAAGGTGATATAGGATGAATTCAGCCCTTTTGGTAATCTTTGGGTTTCTAGTCTTTGCACTTTATTTAGGGATCAAAGCGAGAAAAGGAAAGGATATGAACCTTGAGCAGTGGGCAGTCGGTGGACGAGGTTTTGGTGCAATCTTTGTCTTTCTTTTAATGGCGGGTGAATCCTTCACGACGTTTACATTCCTTGGTGCAAGTTCCTGGGCCTATGGAAAAGGAGGACCTGCTCTCTATATTCTCGCCTATTTAAGTCTTATCTATGTCTTAATCTACTGGGTATTTCCATCTATTTGGAAGTATGCAAAAGACCATAATGCAGTATCACAATCCGACTTCTTTGTTAGTAAGTACAAAAGCAAATATCTTGGGGTCCTTGTAACCTTTATCGGTGTGATCTCCATGATCCCTTATATTGTCCTTCAATTAAAAGGGCTTGGGATTATTGTTTCAGAAGCTTCCTATGGAACCATTTCTCCAACTGTTGCGATTTGGATTGCAGCCATTTCCGTGACCATTTATGTCATGATTTCTGGTATTCACGGATCTGCTTGGACAGCAGTTGTTAAGGATATTATGATTTTTGGGATCGTTGTTTTTATCGGCTTATATATTCCTTTTCACTATTACGGCGGAATTCAGCCAATGTTTGAGAAAATTAATGCGGCCAATCCGGGATTTTTAACGATACCTGATAAAGGATTAAGCATGTCTTGGTTAATCTCTACCGTTATTATGACTGTATTTGGTGCGGTCATGTGGCCTCATATATTCGTTTCTGCGTTTTCGGCCAAGAGTGCAAAAGCGATTCGAAAGAACGCAATATTTACACCGCTTTATGTTGTGATGCTGCTTTTCGTATTCTTTGTCGGTTTTGCCGCAATCGGTCAAGTTCCTGGTTTAGAGGGACCTGCAACCGATCTTGCTCTGCTTAAAATTTCCATTCAAACATTTGATCCATGGTTTGTCGGAGTCATCGGGGCAGCAGGTTTATTAACAGCATTAGTTCCTGGATCGATGATGTTAATGACTTCCTCTAGTGCACTGGCGAAAAATGTGTATAAAGTGATGATTCCATCCGCATCGGATAAGCAAGTATCCACTCTTTCAAAAGCGTTCGTTCCTGTCATCGCCCTCATTTCAGTCTATTTTACTCTAAATGGCGGAGACGGAATTGTTACGTTACTTTTGATGGCCTATAGTTTTGTTACACAATTATTCCCGGCGCTGATCGCTTGTTTAATGAAGAATAACTTTGTTACGAAGCAGGGGGCTGCGGTCGGAATGATTGTAGGAGTGCTCGTCGTAGGTTATGTTACCATTACCGGGGCCTCGATTGGTACATTGTTCCCATCTTTGCCGCAAGCAGTTCAAGAATTAAACACGGGGATTATCGCTCTTATTGTAAATGTTTCTGCTACGATTATCGTAAGTCTAGTTACAAGAAGCAAAGTCGTTCAATCATCTGTAAAAGACGAAGCTCAATCTGTTTAAGCATGAATAACATAGAACAATTCTGTATGAAAGATTACTCAGCGGCACGAAATTCAGCTTTGTGAATCGGTGCGACGTTCAAAGGTCAAGCAGGAGGTGATAAAATCACCTTCTGCTTTTTCATTTCTCACTCTATTTTTCTCTGAAAAAAAATGAGGTTAGGTAAATCTTATTAATAAGAAGTGTGCATTTTTCCTCATTTTTTCCCCCTCTTGAATAGGTTTATCTTAACTAGACAATAAAATTCAGGTTAAGTAGACTTAAAACTACATCATGTTTAATGGTCAAAGAGTCATTCTAGAAACTTTACTTGGACCTCCTAATCTACTAAACACCAATAAGAGACGGAAAATTTAAATTAGATAAAAGATCTATCATGCAATACTAATGGGAAAAATCAAATGAATTTGGATAAAGGAGGAATCATCATGTTAGAATTTGATGACAATTTCGACCAATTCGCTACAATCAAAGTCATTGGTGTTGGCGGCGGAGGAAACAACGCCGTGAACCGAATGATCGAGGCTGGAGTGGAGGGTGTAGAATTTATTGCTGTTAATACCGATGCACAGGCTCTTAATCAATCAAAAGCCGAGATTACAATGCAAATCGGCGGGGCCTTGACAAGGGGGTTAGGAGCTGGTGCCAATCCGGAAATAGGAAGAAAGGCCGCCGAAGAAAGCAAACAGCAGATCGAAGAGGTTTTAGCAGGGGCAGACATGGTTTTCGTTACAGCTGGGATGGGCGGCGGGACTGGTACAGGGGCAGCTCCGGCTATTGCAAAAATTGCCCGTAAGCTTGGCGCTCTAACAATTGGGGTTGTTACCCGTCCGTTTAAATTTGAAGGTCTAAAACGTTCAAAAAACGCTGAGATCGGAATTAATGCCATCGGGGAAGCGGTGGACACCCTTATCATTATTCCCAATGACCGTTTATTGGAGATTGTAGATAAAAAGACCCCCATGGTGGAAGCTTTCCGTGAAGCGGATAATGTCCTCAGACAGGGGGTTCAAGGGATTTCTGATTTAATTGCTGTGCCTGGTTTAATCAACCTAGATTTTGCTGATGTAAAAACGGTCATGTCTCATAAAGGGACTGCCCTAATGGGAATCGGTATTGCCACTGGGAGTAATCGTGCGGCTGAAGCTGCTCGGAAAGCCTTGAATAGCCCGCTACTGGAAACCTCCATCAATGGAGCGCAAGGTGTGATCATGAATATAACGGGCGGCAATAATTTAAGTCTTTTTGAAGTACAGGAAGCAGCCGATATCGTTGCTGATGCTTCTCATGAGGAATTAAATATGATTTTTGGGTCGGTTATTAACGAAAACTTACAAGATGAAATCATTGTAACCGTCATTGCTACTGGATTCAATGAGGAAGAGGAAACCGTTGTAGAAACGCCTTCCCTGCCTTCCGTGGAAGAAATATCTGATACATATCACAGGGAACATAGGTTACCGCGCAGACCACGTGAGCCGAGATACCAAAGTGAACCCGTTCAAGAGTATGACCGATACTCGGAACCCCCTAGGGAAGATTACAACCGATACTCGGAACCTCCTAGGGAAGATTACAACCGATATTCCGAACCTCCGAGGAGAGATTACGACCGATATTCCAAACCTCCGCGGGAAGATTATGATCGGTACTCCGAACCGCAAAAAGAAAATTATGACCGATACAACGAGCAGACAAAAGACCCTTTGGATATTCCATCGTTCTTGCGCAATCGAAGGAGACGAACCTAATCTCATTTTAAGAAGCCGCAGGATCTGCTCCAAATCAATGAATACAAAAAAACGCTCAGGATGAGCGTTTTTTGTATTTCCAATGTTACTGGAGTCAGCTGCGTGAGGATATGGATAAAGGCGTATTTGACCGGTTCAAGTCGCTTCCGATTGCGCGGATTGCTCCGCTGGCGGGAGCGTTGTTGGCAGATACAATCAGGTATACCATTGCGACCGTACTTACTTTTACCATGGGGTATATCATGGGTTATTGTCCGGATGGTGGACTGGGTAACGTTTTCATTGCAGGGGTGCTTGTCATTGTATGTTCCTGGGCCATCAGCTGGATCTTTGCCTTTTTCGCTGTGATTGCACGTACTGCTTCAAGTGTTCAGGGGATATCAATGCTTGCCCTGTTCCCGCTTACGTTTCTTTCTAATGCTTTTGTGCCGGTTAAGACAATGCCAGACTGGCTCCAATGGTTTGTGAAGATGAACCCAATCTCACATCTTGTAACGGTCGTCCGTAATCTTGCCAACAATGGAAAATTTGGTTGGGATTTTACAATATCCCTTATTGGAGCTGCAGTAATTTTAGCAATCTTTGCACCCATCACGGTCCGTGCCTATATGCGACGGACATAGATACTAGAATCTTTACTAGATTATTTTTGGTAAATAAAAAACACTGCAACCCTTGGTACATAAAAGAGTTGCAGTGTTTTGCATAATAATGGGTATACTATAAATAAGCTGTTTAATATGTTTTAGTTTAATATGGTTACCTTTAGGTGTTTTACCCCAAAATTGATTGCATCGTGTTCAGAAGGGATAAAGACATCAATTCGATTTCCTTTAATCGCTCCGCCAGTATCTCCAGCGATCGCTTCCCCATAACCTTCTACATAAACTTTACTGCCAAGTGGGATAACAGTTGGGTCAACGGCGATGACCTTTTGATTTGGATTTGCTTTAATGTTCATTCCAGTTGCTGTAATGCCGGAACACCCCTCGCATGAGGCTGTATAAGCTGTAGCTTTCACGGTAATTTCTTTAGAACTTGAATCACTTTTTGCTTCAGCTTTTACTTCTGGTGCGCTTTCTTTAGGTTCAGGTGCAGCTTTTACCGCTGGTGCGCTTTCCTTTTGTGTTGATTGAGTTTTAAAAACAGGTGCATTTTCCTTAGATTCTTGTAGTGCAAGGTTCATTGTTTTTTCTGTTACAGCCGTGTTATTTGTATTTAAGCCATCATAGATTAATAGATTTAATCCAGGATGAATGAGATCGGTATTTAAATAGTTCCATTCTTTAATTAGCGAAACAGATGTATGATAATTCATGGCAATGTCCCATAATGTGTCACCTTGTTTAACCGTATAATGTTTCTCTTCTGCAATGGTTAGTTTATCGCCAGGATAGATAAGATCTGTAGTAAGATGGTTCCAGTTTTGAATGTTTTCTACTGATGTATTATGTACGCGTGATAGATCCCATAGGGTATCCCCTTTTTGTACAGTAATCGTTGCAGCTGACACATTAGCACTTACAGTTACTGAGAGTACAGCAACTGCTATCAATGATATAATTTTTTTAAGCATTCTTTTACCCTCCGTTTTCTTTGGTTGCTAAGTTTTCATAATCGTAACATGAAATATTCTGAAACAAAGAACAGAGAGATGTTAATTCGATTACCATCGTGGCATTTATATTGCGATAATATGTCGGAAATAGTTGAATAATCGGAAAGTGGTGGTTTTTGAAGGCTCTCAATGCAAAAGTCCAATTGAAGGAAATAGGAATGATAAAGATA
Organism: Neobacillus sp. GCM10027624; assembly: GCF_042675345.1. NCBI lineage: Bacteria > Bacillati > Bacillota > Bacilli > Caryophanales > Bacillaceae > Neobacillus > Neobacillus sp. GCM10027624. The sequence continues at coordinate 2,831 of NZ_JBHTHD010000015.1, read as the reverse complement.
AATTTATTGAGAATTTGGAGCGAAGAGCGATTAAATAGGCAAAAAAAATAAAGGGTATTCTTCTACAAACGAATTTCCCTTTCTTTCATTAAGTTTATATAATAGGTTATTGATCAATGACGTATCCAGGTATGATTCAAGGGGGCATCTGGAAACATTACTTTTTCTCCACTTTTACGATGCCCTTGCCCAAATTATCCTTTTCAAAATAACATAAGACCTCATCATGAACTTTTATCTTTTCTCCCGAAACGATGTTTTTAGAAGAAAAACGAATCCCTGTCCCGTTATCGCCTTTTCCGTAGTAGTTATTCCCTTTAATATTGGTAATCTTGTATTCCTTTGTAATGTACAGAGAGGAACCGTTTCCCTTAGAAATTGAATTGTTAACAGGATCGGCTGTGTGAACTTTAACGAATAGTAATGCTACTAAAATGGATGAGAGCACAACAAGAATGATAGCTTTTTTAACCATGGTATCTTACCTCCATTATGTATTTTAAGATAGGAGAGTGGAAAGTAAATCCTACTTTTTTCCTTTGGTCCTTATACCTACATCGAGACCCAATCCTATTATCCATCATAGCAGGTTCTTAAGAATGGGAATAAGTTATTTATAAACCGTTGACATAAGTGAAGTAATCTAGTAATATTACTTCTTGTCACTGACAGAAAATATTAAACTTCAAAAAATAGTTGATATGTTTAATTGTTTCTGTTAAGATAGTAAATGTCGCTGATTCAAGCGGAAATTATTTTTAAAAAAATAATTGACACGCTGAAGACAAGATGATATATTAATATCCTGCTTTAAAAATTGCTCTTTGAAAACTAAACAAACAAAAACGTCAACAAACAATAATAATCATGTTTCTTCTATTATATAGAGAACATGAGCCAACGTAACAAATGAGCTAAATCAACTTTCTTGGAGAGTTTGATCCTGGCTCAGGACGAACGCTGGCGGCGTGCCTAATACATGCAAGTCGAGCGAATCAATAGGAGCTTGCTCCTGTTGGTTAGCGGCGGACGGGTGAGTAACACGTGGGCAACCTGCCTGTAAGACTGGGATAACTTCGGGAAACCGGAGCTAATACCGGATAATCCTTTTCCTCTCATGAGGAAAAGCTGAAAGTCGGTTTCGGCTGACACTTACAGATGGGCCCGCGGCGCATTAGCTAGTTGGTGAGGTAACGGCTCACCAAGGCGACGATGCGTAGCCGACCTGAGAGGGTGATCGGCCACACTGGGACTGAGACACGGCCCAGACTCCTACGGGAGGCAGCAGTAGGGAATCTTCCGCAATGGACGAAAGTCTGACGGAGCAACGCCGCGTGAGCGATGAAGGCCTTCGGGTCGTAAAGCTCTGTTGTTAGGGAAGAACAAGTATCGGAGTAACTGCCGGTACCTTGACGGTACCTAACCAGAAAGCCACGGCTAACTACGTGCCAGCAGCCGCGGTAATACGTAGGTGGCAAGCGTTGTCCGGAATTATTGGGCGTAAAGCGCGCGCAGGCGGTCCTTTAAGTCTGATGTGAAAGCCCACGGCTCAACCGTGGAGGGTCATTGGAAACTGGGGGACTTGAGTGCAGAAGAGGAAAGCGGAATTCCACGTGTAGCGGTGAAATGCGTAGAGATGTGGAGGAACACCAGTGGCGAAGGCGGCTTTCTGGTCTGTAACTGACGCTGAGGCGCGAAAGCGTGGGGAGCAAACAGGATTAGATACCCTGGTAGTCCACGCCGTAAACGATGAGTGCTAAGTGTTAGAGGGTTTCCGCCCTTTAGTGCTGCAGCTAACGCATTAAGCACTCCGCCTGGGGAGTACGGCCGCAAGGCTGAAACTCAAAGGAATTGACGGGGGCCCGCACAAGCGGTGGAGCATGTGGTTTAATTCGAAGCAACGCGAAGAACCTTACCAGGTCTTGACATCCTCTGACACTCCTAGAGATAGGACTTTCCCCTTCGGGGGACAGAGTGACAGGTGGTGCATGGTTGTCGTCAGCTCGTGTCGTGAGATGTTGGGTTAAGTCCCGCAACGAGCGCAACCCTTGATCTTAGTTGCCAGCATTCAGTTGGGCACTCTAAGGTGACTGCCGGTGACAAACCGGAGGAAGGTGGGGATGACGTCAAATCATCATGCCCCTTATGACCTGGGCTACACACGTGCTACAATGGATGGTACAAAGGGCAGCAAAGCCGCGAGGCCTAGCCAATCCCATAAAACCATTCTCAGTTCGGATTGTAGGCTGCAACTCGCCTACATGAAGCCGGAATCGCTAGTAATCGCGGATCAGCATGCCGCGGTGAATACGTTCCCGGGCCTTGTACACACCGCCCGTCACACCACGAGAGTTTGTAACACCCGAAGTCGGTGGGGTAACCGTAAGGAGCCAGCCGCCTAAGGTGGGACAGATGATTGGGGTGAAGTCGTAACAAGGTAGCCGTATCGGAAGGTGCGGCTGGATCACCTCCTTTCTAAGGATAATGCAGTCCTCATGGACTGATAAAAAGGTTGACAGTTTCTTGTTTGTTTAGTTTTGAGAGTTTAATCTCTCTTTGAATTTAATAATCCTTTATAGTGGGGGCCTATAGCTCAGCTGGTTAGAGCGCACGCCTGATAAGCGTGAGGTCGATGGTTCGAGTCCATTTAGGCCCACCATTCTCTATATGGGGTCTTAGCTCAGCTGGGAGAGCGCCTGCTTTGCACGCAGGAGGTCAGGGGTTCGATCCCCCTAGACTCCACCAATAATTGTTCTTTGAAAACTAGATAATCGTAAGAAGAAGTAACCAAGTAAAAACCGAGTAATCGCCATTTTAGTTTTTCTCTCTAA